>CAWDDG010000005.1:0-309520 GCA_963801065.1 uncultured Actinomycetota bacterium
GCCTAGGGAGCTTGGGCGGGTAAGGCCTCGAAGATTGAGTCAAGTCTGTTGATCTGTGGTCATGTCCGCGGGTGATTGGCCTTGGGTTAGGCGGCGATGCCGGATTGTCCGATGAGGTCGTCGACCGGACGGTGCGGACTGGGCACGCGACCGAGTGGGCGCCGCAGGGCACAGCGACCTCGCGACCTCCACGCGATCAAGCCCGCACACGTGACTGCCCTGACGCTGTTTCCAGCCCAAGGCGTGATCCAGCCCTGACTCAGCCGAACCGTGGGAATGTCTTTGGGAATGAGATCCCGTCGAACCGTGGGACTCAAGGCGACCAGAGGGGTGCACGGCGTGGCCGTAGTGCGCTGGTGATGGCCATCACGCCGGAGAACGCACCCTTCCTAAACCGCGTGTCGCAGGTTCGAATGCTGCCGGGGGCGCTGCCGGGGGCGCCAGCCCGCCTATCTGCAGTGTCCGGGGCCACGGAAGGAGGCTCGGCGTGAGTGAGTTGATCGTCGTACGGCATGGGGAGACCGAGTGGAGCCGTACCGGGCGGCATACCGGCCGGACCGACGTACTGCTGACCGCGCGCGGCGAGGCGCAGGCCCGGCTGCTCGGGCCGCTGCTGGGCCGCCGTCTGGTGGCACACACACTGGTGAGCCCGGCGATCCGGGCATGGCGAACTGCGCAGCTGGCTGGGCTGGCCGGCACTGCGACCGACCCGAACCTGTGGGAGTGGGATTACGGCGGTTACGAGGGCCGTACGACGGCGGAGATCAGGCTGGAGCGGCCTGGTTGGTACCTGTGGACCGACGGGGTGATCCCCGGAGACGCCGAGCATCCCGGCGAGTCGGTGGAGGAGGTGGGTGCTCGGGTTGATGCCGTGCTGGACCGGGTGCGACCCATGCAGGACGACGGCGACGTTGCGGTCGTCGCGCACGGGCACGTGCTGCGCGTGCTCACCGCGCGGTGGCTCGGCCTCGAGCCCGCCGCCGGTCGGCTCTTCAGGCTGGACACCGGGACTGTGTCGCTCCTTGGAACCGAGCACAGCCACCCAGTGATCCGCTCCTGGAACTGCAGCACCCGTGACTGAGGCGCCGCGCAGAACGGATTCACCGACGTCTGCGTCGTCTGACTGGGCACTGGAGGCCGACGCCCTACGGCGCCGAGATGGTGGTCGCGTGCCGAGGGGTGGTCGTCGACTCCGGCAGCGACTCCGCGCGTCCTGATCATCACGCGATGAGTTCCCGCCTCGGCGACGGTCTGCATAGGCACCCCGCCAACCCATGGTTCGACAAGTCGCGTTCGGTACTCCGCACTGTCATGCCGCCGTGCCCGTGGGGTGTGCGGTCTTGGCGCGGCGGGCCGAGCTCCTAGTACCGGACCTGCAGCTATCCGCTGTGCCGCCGCCGGACGCGGGTGCCAAGTTGGCGGCGTGAGGGTGATTTGATCGCCCGGACAACAGCCCGTTGCGAGCAGTCGTCAGCAAGAATACTCAGGTCGACGACGAGAGGGTGGGACGAACGTGAGCAGCAACAATGGCGGTGCGACTGCGAGTAGCGGCGCGATCTACGGCCTCGGCATCTTCGGTGCGTGGGTGTACTTCTGGCAACAGGCCGACGCGTTCTGGGAGTACTTGTTCGCGGTGCTCCAGGGCTTCGTGTGGCCGGCATTCTTGGTCTACGAGGCGTTCTCCGCTCTGGCCTGATGATCGTCCGGCCGAACTGACCTATGCACGCGTAGTGATCGAGCGCTCGGTACTGGTGACTGGGGTGTCCCAGTCGATGTGGTAGTCGTGGGTCTGCTTGAACGCCTTGCTGTTCGCGGTCATCTTCAGCAGTCTCGGTAGCATGGCGTCGCGGAGAACCCTGGCGACCGGGCCGGCGGCCTTGCTGTTGTTGATGCGTGCGGCCCACTTGATGATGCTCTCGACGCGGGGCCGGCGCGCCGCCTCGAAGGCGGCGAACGCCGCCGATGGGCTGGGCAGGTCGCGAAGGCACTTGGCGAGCACGACGGCGTCCTCGATGGACAGCGAGGCACCCTGTCCGGACGTGGGGGAAGGTGCGTGCGCGGCGTCCCCGATGACGATCATCCGCCCGCTACGCCAGGCCGGCAGGTGCGGGATGGCGTGGATCGGGCTCATCGACATGATCTCCGGCGTGGCCTCGATGAGCGGCACGGCGGGCCCGGCGTCCCCGGCGTAGAGCGCGAGCAGCCGGCGCCGCCATTCGTCGCCGCCGACGGCTTCGAGCGCGCCGCGGACGGGGTCGTCGCGCCGGGGCACGTTGGCGAACCACCACACCTCCCCGTCGGGCGCCAGGGCGTAGCCGAAGAACGCACGCTTGCCGAAGATCATCTCGTAGCTGCCCGGCTCGGAGTCCACCCGTACGCCGCGCGCGTAGCCGCCGGTGTTGATCAGCCCGGCGTAGGTCGGGTTGGGCGCGGCGGGGTCGATGATCCGCCGCACCGTCGAGTGGACACCGTCGCAGCCGATCAGAACGTCACCGACGGCCTCGCTGCCATCGGCGAACACCGCCCGTACCCGATCGCCGGTCTCCTCGGCTCCGACCAGGCGCTTGCCGTGTTCGATGTGCACCCCGCGGCTGGTGGCCTCGTCGTGCAGCACGCGGTAGAGGTCGGGGCGCTTGATGGTCTGGCTGGTCGTGCCGTCAGGCAGCGACTGGCCGGTGCGGCTCTCGCCGAGCCGCTTGCCGGTGCCGCTGCGCAGGGTGATCCCCGGGGTGGGGAACCCCACGGCGAGGGCGGGCTTGTCCGCGCCGAGGACGCGGAGCGCGTCGACGCCGTTGGACGCCAGGGTGAGGAACACTCCGATGCCGTCGGCGCCGGTGGGGTGGGCCTCGAAGACCACCGGGTCGATCCCGGCCTTCTGCAGGGCCATAGCCGCGGCCGGGCCGGCGATGCCGCCGCCGATGATCAGGGCGGTGCGTGTGCGAGTCATGCCTGCTGCCTTTCGTCGATGTGGAAGGGCTCGCCGTGGAACTCGGCCCACGGTCGGCCCCATCCGGTCTCCGGGTGGTTGATTCGTTCGATGAACCGCTGCACGAACGAGGAATCGGCGTCCAGTACAGCGAGCCGGTACTCCTCCTCGACCAGGAACATCGGGTGCACGCCCGCGGCGAGCGTGGCGTCGATCAGGCCGCGGATCTCGGCGCGCTGCTCGGCAAGCCGGCGCAGCCGGCGGCTGAGCAGCTCGACCACGTCGTCCGGTGGCAGCGCCGCGATCAGCGACAGCGCCGCGACGAAGTGCGGGTACTCGTGCTGCGGCTCCTCGACCAGCTCCCGCATCCAATCGCGCAGCTCGTGCCGGCCGGCGTCGGTGAGCGCGTACACGGTGCGTTCCGGGCGCTGGCCCTCGCGGGTGGTTTCCTGCTCGACGATGAAGCCGGCCCTGGCGAGCTGCCGGACCACCATGTAGAGCGAGCCGTGGTTGTACTTGATGCTGCGCGCGTCGTCGTTGTCGCGCAGCATCCGGCTCAGGCCGTACGGGTGCATGGGTCCCTGGGTCAGGTAGGACAACACGGCCATCGCCAGCAGGTTGCCAACCTTCCGCCGCTTCGCCATCTGCTCCTCCGTCTACGTGGCTGACGTCACGGTCAACTATCCAGGATTGGCTAGTCAGTGTCAACTATTGTGACGTGACGCACACTTTCGGGGTTGCGAGGCGAGATCGAGCGACACGCCCGTGCTTGACCTTGCGACCGGAACAACGACGTAATGCCCTGGCGTGAGCACGGTTTCGGCTGTGGACAACAAGGTGGCCGGACGGATCACTCCTCGCCCGCGGCGGCCTTGGCGAAGCGGTCCAGGATGCTGCTCCAGCCACCGCCCCCGCTGATCGCGTCGCGTATCGCCTGGCCGCCAACGAGCCGGTGGAGGAGTCGGTGTTCCAGCTCCACCATGGTCTGCCCGGGTCCGTCCGAGGTGAACCGAACCTCGATCTCGCTGGCGTGCTCGGGATCGGGGTCATACTGCCATTCGCCATTGATCTGCCAGGTGACAACCAGCCGGTGCGGTGGCTCCCAGGCCAGCACCCGACCCCAGTCGCATTCGCTGTCGTCGATGCCGCGTTCGTACCACCGTCCGCCTTCACGCGGTTCCAGGATGACTTCGGCCACGTCGGCGCGGCCGATGTGGTACTCGGCCGGCCACCAGATGTTGAACGAGTCGGTGAAGACGCGGAACGCCTGTTCGACAGGCACGCCGACCGTGCGCGCTCCGCGGATCGCGGGGATCGTGGATGCGGTGCTCATCTCTGCTCCTGTTCGGGGTCGACGGGGGCCGCCTCGGCGGCCTTGTGAAAAGCGGTGAGTGCCTCGTTCCAGATGCGGTCCAGGTAGGCCCGCATGGCGGTCACCCCATCGGGGTTGAGCCGGTAGACGCGGCGCGTGCCATCGGCTCGGTCGACGACCAGTCCGCCGTCCTTGAGCGCGCGCAGATGTTGGGACACAGCCGGCCGGCTGATCGGCAGTTGCTGGGCCAGTTCACCCACTGAGCACGGGCGCCGGGCCAGCAGCTCGAAGATGGCGCGTCGGGTCGGGTCACCGAGCAGACCCAGCCCGGCATCTCCGTAAGTGTCCACGAACGGTAAGTTACGACTTACCATGGCCTCGGCGCAAGTGGGTCGACCCGTTGGCAGCCCCGCAGGCCAGCAGATGCCGTCGAGGCGGGCGCCGCGTAAATTCCGGAAGGCTCCGCGAAGATGAGGCACCTGGCGGGTGGATGTCCGAGCTGGCCCGGTGGACCCGACGTCTCTGACGAGGCACGCAGAGGTGCCAGCCGAGAGGAGAGCATCGTGAAGTACATGATCTTGCTGTACGCCTCCCAACAGGACTACGACCTCATGGCCGGGAAGCCCACCGACGAGCCGGCCTGGGCCCCGGAGGACGTCGCAGCGATGCACGCGTTCATGGAGTCGTGGAACAATGAGCTGATCGAGTCCGGGGAGTTCGTCGACGCCCGTGGCCTGGCCGCCCCCGTACACACGAGGCGAATCCATGGGCTGCAGAACGGGGTTCCGGTCGTGACCGACGGTCCCTACCCCGAGACCCAAGAGGTTCTCGCCGGCTACACGATCGTCGAGTGCGAGAGTTTCGACCGGGCGACCGAGATCGCCGCGCGCATCACGAAGAGCCCCAGCCCAGGGGATGTGAGTGGGGCTTATGTGGACGTGCGGCCTATCGTCGATGGCATGGACGAGCTGGAGGCATAACCACCGCGGTGACCGGTAACAACGTCGAGGACCTGTTACGCCCGTTGGCGCCGCATGTCCTCGGCGCCGTGGTGCGGCGCTTCGGGCACTTCGACACCGCGGAAGACGCCGTGCAAGAGGCTCTGATCGCAGCCGCCGTGCAGTGGCCGAAGGATGGCATCCCGGAGAATCCGCGAGGTTGGCTGATCACGGTCGCCTCGCGCAGACTGACCGACCTGCTGCGCAGCGAGCAGGCTCGGCAACGTCGTGAAGACACCGTCGCCCGGTGGATACTTCCCGACCAATGGCTGGCGCCCGCCGCCGACAGGCCGGCATCGGAATCCGACGACACGCTCATCCTCCTGTTCATGTGCTGTCACCCCTCGTTGTCGCCGGCAGCGCAGATTGCGCTTACTTTGCGCGCGGTCGGCGGCTTGACCACCGCCGAGATCGCCCGTGCATTCCTCGTGCCGGAGGCGACCATGACCCGACGCATCAGCCGGGCCAAGCAGCGCATCAAGGACAGCGGTGTTCCATTCGGCATACCCGCGGGGTCGGAGCGCACCGAACGGCTCGGCGCCGCTCTCCACGTGCTGTACCTGATCTTCAACGAGGGTTACGCGAGTACATCAGGGCCGAGCCTGCATCGCATTGAGATGTCGGCCGAAGCGATCCGGCTGGCCCGCATGGTCCACCGACTGCTGCCCGATGATGCCGAGGTGACGGGACTACTTGCGCTCATGTTGCTCACCGACGCGCGCCGCCCGGCGCGTACCGGGCCGGATGGCGCGTTGATACCGATGGCCGAGCAGGATCGAAGCCTCTGGAACGCCGGCTACGTCGCTGAGGGCGTGGCACTCATCACCGACGCGCTCCCGCGGGGGGCAACCGGCCCGTACCAGCTCCAGGCGGCGATCGCGGCGATCCACGACGAAGCGCCAAATGCCGAGGCGACCGACTGGCCACAGATCATGGCGCTCTATGAGCTGCTGATGCAGATCTCCGACAACCCCGTCGTGGCGCTGAACCACGCTGTGGCGGTGGCAATGGTCCGAGGTGCGCGAGCCGGGCTTGACCTGCTCGAAGAGCTCGCAGCCGACGAGCGGATCGCCGAGAATCACCGGCTCCACGCGGTCCGCGCGCACCTGCTGGAGATGGCCGGCGATCGCCAGGCGGCGCGGGACTCCTACCAGGCGGCGGCCCAACGCACAGCCAGCTTCCCGCAACAGCGCTACCTCCACGCCCGAGCCGCCCGCCTCACAGACGACCAGTGAGCTCTTCGCCGCCGTCAGGAGCGCCGGGCGGTGGCCGGGGCTGGGACCGCTCCACAGAGCCAGGTCTAATGTCGAGTCGACTCCGGTCTCAGGAGCAGCCGCATCGGAGTTCACCCTGCGGCAGTCGATCGACGAGGAGACGACCCATGGTCACCGTAGGTCTGCTTGCGACACTCAACGCGAAGTCGGGCAAAGAGGACGCACTTGCGTCGTTCCTGCAGAGCGCCTTGCCGCTCGCCCAGGAAGAGGACGACACGGTCGCCTGGTTTGCCATCAAGATCGACAGCGCCACCTACGGCATCTTCGATGTCTTCCCCGGACCCGAGGGCCGCCAGGCTCACCTCGATGGCCCGATCGCTGCCGCACTGATGGACAAGGCCGACGACCTGCTGAGTTCGCCGCCGGACATCAAGCCGATCGACGTGTTAGCCGCCAAACTGCCGAGCTGACACAGCATTCCTGGTAATCCGCAGGTCGAGGCTGTTCTCGTACGATCCCCGTGCCCTGTACCCGTGCCAGGTAGTCAGCCGCGGCGAGCGCGAGCGCGCCGCTTGCCCGCATGCATCGCCTGCACCCTGGCGACCGGGATCGCACGGCCCTCCTCGATCAGGTCGGAGTTCAACTGCTGCGGCTCGGGCATCCGGTCGGCCCACGGATCGCCCTCGGCGAGCAACCGGGCCGCGGTGTGGACGGTGAAGTCGGCCGGCGCTACGCGATCGAGCTCATCCCATGCCACCGGGAATGACACCGGTGCGCCCGGCCGGATGCGCGGGCTGTACGCCGCCACCACCGTCGCCCCTCCGGCACGAGTCGAGTCGAGGAACACCTTGCCTTCCCGGTCTTCCCGGACATACGCCGTTGTCGCGAGTCCGGGATCAAGGCGCTCGGCGCGCGCAGCGATCGCGCGGGTCGCCGCGGCCACGTCGTCGATCGTCGCCTCTGACCACATCGGCACGAACACGTGCACACCCTTAGCACCGCTTGTCTTGACCGCACCTACCAAGCCGGCATCGGCCAGGGCCCTGCGGACCAGAAAGGCGGCGCCAACGGCGGAGCCGAACGCGTCCGCGGACGGCGGGTCGAGGTCGAGCACGAGGTAGGTGGGGTGGTCCCAGCGATCAGCGCGAAGCAGGGTCGGGTGGTACTCCACCGCACGTTGGTTGCCGAACCACAGCAACGTGCGGCGGTCGTTGCACAGCGCGTAGGAAACCTCACGTTTCGAGGACTCCGCCCACAGCGGCAAGGTCCGCACCCACTTCGGGGTGTACTTGGGGACGTTCTTCTGCATGAAAGGCGCCTGGCCACGAAGTACCCGGACCACCGACAGCGGCCGGTCCCGCAGTTCCGGGATGATCCGGTCACGAACGGCGTCCAGATAATCCACCAGATCCCGCTTGGTCGCGTCCGCCCCGTCGAACAGCGGTTGGTCGAGGTTGGTCAGCGACACTCCGTCCCGCACCTCATCACCGCTCATCGGATCACCTTCCCCACATCACAGCCCGAGGTCAACGTCACGCAGCCGGAATCGCGTCGAGACGCGCCCAACCTGGAAACGGCTCGTAGGCGAGGCGCACGGAAGCGACCGTCGGCATTGCCAGGCCGAACGCTTGACCGGACCGATCAGCAAGGCTAGCTTGCTTTCCATTAGGAAAGTTACCTTTTCTTTTGCGCCTGCCGCGTAGGAGTGCAGATGACTCGACGATCTCCTCGGCGTTTCGCCGGACTCGTTGCAGCGCTCGCCCTGATTGTCACCGCCCTTCCGGCGTTGGCCTTCGCGGAGGGGACGCCGACCGCGGGCGTCGCGTTCGGCCCGCAACCGAGCGCACAAGGACCCGTGACGGTTGGGTACTTCACCCAATGGGGCATCTACGGGCGCGCCTTCTACGTGAAGAACCTCGACACCAGCGGAGCGGCGTCGAACCTGACCCACATCAACTACGCGTTCGCCAACGTCAATGAGGACGGACTCTGCTTCGAGGACAACATCCCCGGTCAGGGCGACGCCTGGGCCGACTACCAGTGGCCAGTGCCCGCGGATTTGAGCGTCGACGGCGTCGCGGACGAGTGGGGGGAGCCGCTCAACGGCAACTTCGGCCAGCTGATGAAGCTCAAGGAGAAGTACCCGCACCTCGAGGTCAACGTCGCCGTCGGCGGCTGGTCCTGGTCGACGTACTTCTCCAACGCCGCCCTGACCCCGCAGTCCCGCGAGGCTTTCGTCGAGTCCTGCATCGACCTGTTCATCAAGGGCAACCTGCCGATCCTGGACGGTGGCAGCGGTGGCACAGGGGCGGCAGCCGGCGTCTTCGACGGCATCGACCTGGACTGGGAGTGGCCGAACTGGCCCGGCGAGGAGGGCAACGTCATCCGGCCCGAGGACAAGAAGAACTTCACCGCCCTGCTCGCCGAGTTCCGCAAGCAGCTCGACGACTACGGCAAGGAGACCGGCGAGCACTACGGGCTCACAGCGTTCCTGCCGGCCAACCCGGCCGCTATGGACGCCGGCTTCGAGGGCAAGAAGATCTTCAAGTATCTCGACTTCGCCACCGTGCAGGGGTACGACTTCCACGGTACTTGGGAGACGACCACCAACCACCAGTCAGCGATCTACGAGCCGGCAGACGCGCCGTTCACACCCGACTTCACCCTTGACCGCACGGTGCAGTCCTGGCTGGACCGCGGCGCGACGCGCAACAAGATCGTCATCGGCATCCCGTACTTCGGCCGCGGCTGGACCGGTGTCGAGGGCGGCGGAGACGGCCTGTTCCAGCCGGCCGCCGGACCGGCACCCGCGACCTGGGAGGCCGGGTACGAGGACTTCAAGGTTCTGCGGTCGCTGGCCGACGACGGCTTCGCCGTGTACCGCGACCCCGACGCCGGGCACGCCTGGCTGTTCGACGGCACGACCTTCTGGACGTACGACGACCTCGAGGTCATTCAGCAGAAGACGAGCTACGTGCGGGACGAAGGACTGGGTGGGGCGATGGTCTGGTCGCTGGACGGCGACGACGTTGACTCGACTCTCACCCACGCGATTCACGCTGGGCTGCAGACTCCCTGACCAGCGGCCGCCGGCGAGCGGCACGTCATGGCCGGCGGGCGGCGGAAGAGGTCAGCGCGACGGATAGCGGACGCGGTAGCGCAGGTGTGTGACATCGGTGTCCTCGACGACGGACGTCGGTCCGTCCAGCTCGACCGGAGCGCCCTTCAGCTGGTCGAAGAAGGGGGTCCCGCCGCCGAGCAGGACGGGGACGAGATCAACCCAGATCTCGTCGAGCAGGCCCGCATCGAGGCACTGCGAGGCGATGGTGCCGCCGTTGACCCCGACCACCTTGTCACCCGCGAGCGCCTTGGCCTGCTCGATCGCGCTCTCGATACCGTCGGTGACGAACGTGAAGGGTGCGTCCTCGCGCGGCCAGCCCTCCGGCACGCTGTGGGTGACCACGACCACGGGTCGTCCCATCGGATGATTACCATCCCAGGCGCCCGTGGAATCGAACAGCCGGCGACCGACGACCAACGCGCCGGTCTTGTCGACGAGGTTGCGGAAGTGTTCCGCGCTCACCGCGGACATATGGAGTGTCATCTCCGGATGCGTGGTTGGCACGACGACATCGCCATTGCCGTACCACTTGAAAAGGTGCTCGAACCCCGTCTCGGCCGGGCCGGAGATGTAGCCGTCCAGCGACATGCTCGCCCCGGTGTAGACCTTGGTCATCGTTGTGCTCCCTTCCGTCTCTACGCCTGCCTGCGGTGTGGTCGACCCCAGCATCGACGCTTCCTCATCCAGATCAACACCGATGCTCCCACCGCAAGCAGCCGCCGCCCTTGGAGCGCCTCGCGTACGGTTCTCAGCCGGATGTCGAGAATGGCGCAGCCGCTCCGACCCAGTTGTGAGGGCGCCCGCTCCGGGTGCCCAACCGAGGGAGTGACATGAAGTACCTGATCGCGATGTTCGGGGACCAGTCCGGCATGGAGGCGAAGTCGCCGGAGTGGATCAAGGCGATGATCGAGTTCATGTTCAAGATCGACAAGGATCTCGAGAAGTCCGGCGAGCTCGTCTTCCAGCAGGGACTCACCGATCCCAGCGTGGCGAAGACCGTTGGCATCGACAACGGCATTCCGGTCGCGACCAACGGCCCGTTTGCCGAGTCGAAGGAGTCGCTTGCAGGCTTCTGGGTCGTCGACGTCGAGGGCGAGGCGCGCGCGATCGAGATCGCCTCGCAGATCGTCGAGGTCATCGAGGCCCCCGTCGAGGTGCGTCAGGCCATGGACGCACCACCGGATGAGGTGCTCGAGGCCCTGAACCTACGACCGGAAGCGTGACAGCCGGACGGGCAAGGCCCGGCGCGCTCGCCATCGACGATCGACCGGCACGGAAGGACGATGCACCATGGATTGGAAACTCGAACTGATGGTGGTTCCCGTCACCGACGTCGACCGGGCGAAGAGCTTCTACACCGAGCAGGTCGGCTTCGTCGTCGACCACGACACCCGGGTCAGTGACGAAATGCGCGTCGCCCAGCTGACGCCTCCCGGCTCGGCGTGTTCGATCGCAGTGGGCACCGGGATCGTGAAGACGCCGCCGGGCTCGGCGCAGGGCATGCAGCTCGTCGTGTCCGACATCGAGGTCGCCCGCGCTGAACTGGTCGAGCGGGGCGTGGACGTCAGCGAGGTCCAGCACTACGAAGGTGCTGTCCGGGTCGAGGGGCGCGGTGGAGACTGGAACTCATTCGTCTTCTTCGACGATCCCGACGGCAACGGCTGGGTGGTGCAGGAGAGTCCCGCCCGCGACTGACGCCGCCGGCGTGGTCACACCATCGAACCGCTGATCGAGATGTCCGACAGGGACGACAGGGATGGTGTCGGCGGCGACCTGCCGTAGCGGACGGTGGGTCACAATGGGCCCGTGCGGCTCCCGGTGATGCCTCCCGTCGCGCCCATGCTGGCCAAGGTGGCCGCCGACATCCCGGCCGACCACTTCTACGAGCCGAAGTGGGACGGCTTCCGGTCGATCGTCTTCAGGGACGGCGACGAGGTCGAGATCGGCAGCCGCAACGAGCGGCCGATGACCCGGTACTTCCCCGACGTCGTAGCGGCGATCAAGAGATTCCTTCCGTCGCGGTGCGTGATCGACGGCGAGATCGTCGTCGCCAGCCCGGAGACGAAGGGACTGGATTTCTGGACGCTGCAGCAGCGCATCCACCCGGCGGCCAGCCGAATCCGCCTGCTCGCCGACCAGACTCCGGCCAGCTTCATCGCCTTCGACCTGCTCGCCCTGGACGATCTCGACTACACACAGCGGCCGTTCCATGACCGGCGTGCTGCGCTGGAGCGTGCGCTGGCATCCGCGGCGCCACCCATCCATCTCACCCCTATCACTCGCGACCAGAAGCTGGCCGGCCGGTGGTTCGACGTGTTCGAGGGCGCCGGTCTGGACGGCCTCATTGCGAAGGCGGGCGACCTCACCTACCAACCGAACAAGCGGGTCATGGTCAAGATCAAGCACGAGCGAACCGCGGACTGCGTGGTGGCCGGCTACCGGCTGCACAAGTCCGGCGAGGACGCTATCGGGTCGCTGCTGCTCGGGCTCTACGACGACGCCGAGAACCCGGCCGTTCCGCCGATGTTCCGCGGGAGCGACGCGGGAGCGACGCTGGTCTCGGTCGGGGTGATCGGCGCGTTCCCGATGGCGCGTCGCAAGGAGCTGTATGCGGAGTTGCAGCCGCTCGTCACCGGCTTCACCGACCATCCGTGGCGCTGGGCGGCCGAGGAGGTAGCGAGCGCGCGGCAGGGCGAAGCGAGCCGGTGGAACCCCGACAAGGATCTCTCCTTCGTCCCACTTCGGCCGGAGCGCGTGGTCGAGGTCCGCTACGACTACCTGGAGGGATTCAGGTTCCGGCACCCGCCGCAGTTCGTGCGCTGGCGCCCGGACCGCGACCCCATGTCATGTGGCTACACCCAGCTCGAGCAACCCGTTCGGTTCGATCTCGCCGAGGTACTCGCCGGCCGCGTGACCTGACCTACCCGTCAGCGCCTCGGTCAGCCGGCGCCGCGTCACGAAGATCATTTCGGCGAGAGAGCATCAGGTGCGCTGGTAACGGAGAAGGACGACCCCGTTGCCGAAGGTCCGGGTATCGGTAAGCCGCATATAAATCCTGGCGTCCGACGCCCGGAACAGGGGCTTGCCCCGTCCAATGACGACCGGATGGATGTAGAGACGGTACTCGTCGATCAGGTCGTGTTGCATGAAAGCCGCGGCGAGGTCGGCACCACCGAGCGCCAGGTCTCCGCCGGGCTGCGCCTTGAGCTCCAGGACCTCCTCGACGACGACGTCCGGCACGACGGTGGTGTTCCAGTCGGCCCGCTTCAGGGTGCGGGAGTACACGATCTTGGGCATGTCCCGCCAGATGCCGGCAAACTCCACCATGGGCCCGGTGCTCGAGGGGTCGGTGTCGGCGGTTGGCCAGAACCCGGCCATGAGCTCATAGGTGACACGTCCGTTCAGGAAGGCGCCCATCGCCCTGAGCTGCTCGTTGAAGTGGCTGTGCAGCTCGTCATCGACCATGTGCCAATCGATCTGGCGGCTCGGTCCCTCGATGAACCCATCAAGGGACACCGACATCATCAAGATGATCTTTCTCATCGCGGTCCTCGCCGAAGTCATCGGGGTTCGGGGATCCACCGGTCCGATCGTGCGAGATTTCCTGGCACGAGTTGAGGCGGCCGGTGTCCGGCACGCGTGGCTAGCCAGGAGGGAGCGCGCCGGTCATGGCCGAGACGATACGTCCCCAGCATCACGGCGGACACCGCTCGCGGCATCACGCCTCGGGGAACCACCGCGCATGCGTCTACGACAGGCCTGCGGGGGCCGTCAACTCACGACCTTTCTAGCGGGGCCTCGTTCCGATGACGACGGTGGCGTTCAGCTCGTCGGAACTGGCCACCCGCGGGATCAGCCCGTTGCGGGCGACGATCTCGACGGTCTGCGGCGCCTGGCGCCCGCTCGTCTCGACCAGCAGGTGGCCGCCCGGTGCCAGCCATTGTGGCGCCGCGGCGGTCACCCGCCGCAGGACGTCGAGCCCGTCCGCGCCACCGTCGAGCGCCACCCGCGGCTCGTGCAGACGGGCCTCCTGGGGCAGCAGGCCGATCGCCTCGGTGGGTACGTAGGGTGCGTTGGCGACCATGACATCGACGCGGCCCCGCAGCGTAGCGGGCAGCGGCTCGTAGAGGTCGCCCTCGTACACGTGCCCACCGGCTGCAGGGACGTTGCGGCGGGCGCACCGCACTGCGGCGGGGTCGATGTCGACGGCGTACAACTCGACCCGGTCCAGGGCGGCGACCAGCGCGGCGCCCACCGCGCCCGAGCCGCAGCACAGGTCAACGACGACATTTCGTGGCCGGGCGAGGGCGGCGTCCCGATCGGCGGGGTTAGCGGCCGGGTGGGCCAGGGCGATGGCCTGGCGGACGAGGAACTCGGTGCGGCGGCGGGGTACGAAGACGCCGGGGTCCATGGCAATCCGCAGGCCGCAGAACTCCGCCCAGCCGAGGACCTGTTCGAGGGGCAGGCCGGCGGCTCGCCGGTCCACCATGGCGGCCAGGTCGGCCGGCGTCCGTGCTGCGGAGATGAGCAACCGCGCCTCGTGCTCGGCGAAGACACAGCCTGCGGCCCGAAGCCTGCTGACGATGACGGATCGAGGGAGAGCTGACGGGGAAGCCGACATGAGAGCCTTTCGGGATGCCGAAGGGCGCTCTCTCGGTCACCTATGCCGGGTGTGACCGCGCGGCCGTGAGATGGGAGCACCCGGCCTGACCTGGCGGTAATGGGTCCCACCTCCTCGGCACGTCCACTGCTGGAGGCTGCAACGTTACCTGTGCCGTACCGCACTGTGGCTACCAGCGGTACATGGGGAGCGGCCGTAGTGGGTGCCATACGAGGTGCCGGGTTGCCTGGAGGAGCAGAAAGCGGTGGAACCCGCGGTACGGCAGGGCCTCGGTGATCTCGTTCACATCGCCACGGCTGAGGCGGCCACGCAGGTTCCCACGCAGCACATCGATACGGTCCGCACGACGGAAGGTCTCGGAAAGCGGATTCTCGGGAACACGCGCCACGGCGTGTTCGGCCTGCACCGACTGTGCCGCAGCCGGTGGCTGTCGACAACGCCTCCTCGGTCAGCCCCCGGCCTGCTCGACGGCGAGATCGAGATAGGCGACGAACTGCTCCAGCGTGGGCGTGTCAGGGCTGGGCCGGAACACGATCGTCCGGGTCTGCCGCAGGTGTCCTGCGCCATGCAGCAACCCGTCCGGATCGGGCAGCGACGCACCCCGCTCCAGGTAAACGACCACATCGGCTTCCCTGGCGAAGATCGTCGCGACCAGGCCCGCCGTCGGGTGGCGCAGGCCCAGCCCCTGCCAGCCCGGATAGACCCGCTCGCTGAGATCAGGAAGGGCCGCCAGCGCTGCCGACCGCAGCCGACGGGCGAGCGCAGACACCTCACCGGTGTGGCCAGCGAGGATCTCCGACCACTGCGAGGGCTCGGCTGCGATCATGTCCCGATCGTCCTGCGGGGGTACGACATTTGTTCTCGCCCCGGGTCTGGCCGTCACCTCACGACTTGCGCCTCGTGAGAGGCGTCCGTGCGTCAGCGATCTGTGGAGAACGGACCGGACCCGGAACCCGACCGTGCACAACCGCACGCCGCGTCGCGCTCGCGGGCCATTGTCGCTCGTCGGCAGGTGACGGAGATGCCAACCGATGGCGCATGCGTCACCCGCCGCCTATCCTCGGACAGACGAGCTGGCGGTGAGAGCGCGACCACCCGAAACCCCGAATGCCGACCACATCGGCAGGCTCTTGCTACGGTCTGGTCCACGCCGCACCGAGCGTGGAACCCCCGACTCGGCGCGCTGAGGCTCGGACCGGAGGCCGCCTGTGTCCTCGATCGAGGTGCGCCCGTTCCGCCGTAGCGACCGCCAGCAGCTCACGGCGCTGGTCAACGCGCACCTCGCCGCCGTCATCCCGGGCGTGTCGCTCTCGGTGACGTCGGTCGTGAGTCATCTGGAGCGCGACCCGGGCGAGTTCATCGTCGACCCGTGGGTGGAACAGCGGATGACGCTCGTCGCCGAGCAACGGCAGCGCATCGTCGCCGCGGCGCACCTCATGCGGTACGGCTCCGACGAACGCGTGGGTGAGACGTACCGGAACGCAGGCGAGATCCGTTGGCTTCTCTGCTGGCCCGCGGTCCCGTACTGGCCGGACTCGCTCGACGCGGGCGACATGCTCGCGACGGAGTGCCTGAAGCAGCTCGACGGCTGGGGTGTCAGCCGGGCCTACGCGGACGGGACGCTTCCCGTGCCGGGGGTGTACGGCGTGCCAGAGCAGTGGCCGCACGTGCGGGCCATCTACGAGAAGGTGGGCTTCCGCCACCTCGGCCCGACCGAGATCGTCTTCGTCGCACGGGTCGACGAGCTGCCCCGCTGGCCCGCGCCGAATCCGGGCCTGCGGACCCAACGGACGCTCGGCGTCAACGGCACCAGGATCTGGGCCGTCCTCGACGACGAGGCGGTGGGCCACATCGAGGTCGACACCAACCTCGGCGAGGTCAACCGGGCGGCCGGCACCTCGTCGTGGGCCGACATCGGCAACCTGCAGGTCCGCGAGTCGCACCGCCGGTTGGGCGTCGGCAGTTGGCTCGTCGCACAGGCCGCCGACTGGCTCAGGCTCGGCGGAGTGGAGTGTCTGCTCGACTACGCCAACTCCGACGAGCCCGAGTGCATCGCCTTCCTCCACCGCGCCGGCTTCCGCGAGCTGACCCGGACCCAACGCGGCCTGGTGATCGAGCCGCACGCGCAGGACACCTGAGCTCGGCCGCTACGCGGGCTCGGCCGCGGCCTCCAGCTTCCGCTCACGTACCCGGCCCGCGGGCAGGAACAACTCCGGTTGACCTTCGACGTGCAGCTGCGGGAGCCGCCGGTCGAGCCATCCGGGGAGCCACCAGTTGCCGCGGTCCAGCAGGTGCATGACCGCGGGTACGAGCAGCATCCGTACGACGGTCGCGTCGACGAAGATCGCTGCCGCCATGCCCACCCCGATCACCTTGAGGAAGACGTCGGGGCTCGGCACGAACGCCGCGAACACCGCCACCATGATCGCCGCGGCGGCCGTGATCACCCGGCCGGTCCCGGCCAGCCCGTCGACGATGGCGCGGCTGTTGTCCCGCGTCCGGATCCACGACTCGCGCATCCGGCTGACGAGGAATACCTCGTAGTCCATGGACAGGCCGAACAGCACGGCGAACATCAGCACCGGGATGAACGCCGGCATCGGTGTCTCGGTGTCGATGCCGATCAGCTGCCCGGCCCAGCCGCCCTCCAGGAACAGCGCCACGACACCGTACGCCGCGGCGACCGACAGGAGATTCATCAGCGCGGCCGTGACCGGGATCGCGATGCTCCGGAACGAGAGCAGCAGCACCAGCATCGACAACGCGACGACGCCACCGATCAGGAGCGGCAGGCGGCCCGCGATGTTCGACGTAATGTCGATCGCCGTGGCCGTCACGCCGCCCACGTGGACGTCCGCGCCGGTTCCGTCCGTGGCAGCCGGGATCACGTCGTCGCGAAGCGTCCGAACCAGATCCTCGGTGGCGCCGTCCTGGGGACCCGTCGTCGGGATCACGGTGACCACAGCGGTGTCGCCTGTCGAATTCAGCTGGGGTGGCGTGACCGCGGAGACGCCTGCCGTTGCGCGGACGTCGTCCGCCAGCGCCTGCAACGACGCCGTGTCCCCGCCCTGGGAGAGGTCGGCCACCAGCAGCAGTGGGCCGTTGGCGCCGGCGCCGAAGCCCTCCGCCAGCGTGTCGTACGCCTGCCGCGTCGACTTGCCCTCGACGTCGTTGCCCGCATCGGGGAAGCCGAACCGGACCCCGAGGAAGGGGGCGGCCAGCGCGAGCAGCACCGCGACGCCGGCCAGCGACGCGATGATGCTGTGCCGGTCGACGAGCCGGCTCCAGCGCACCCAGCCTCGGGCGGGTTCGACGTGTCCCCCGGCCGCGACCTGCACCGGCCGACGGCGGCCGAGCGGGAGCCGCAGCCGGTCGATCCAGCGTCCGAAGTAGCCCAACAGCGCCGGGAACAGCGTGACCGCGGCGGCCAACACGACCAGAACGGCGACGATCGTCACGACCGAGGCGCCACGCATGAACGACAGACCCATGGCGAACAGTCCCAGCATGCTCACCATGACCGTGCTGCCGGCCACCAATACCGACCGCCCCGCGGTGTCGAGGGTGGCGACGGTCGCGGACTCGGGATCGAGACCGGCGGCCCGCCACTCGCGGAACCGGGTGACCATCAGCAGCACGTAGTCGATGCCGAGGCCGATCCCCATCATGGTGGCGAGCGCCGTCGACCAGTCCGGCACGTCGATGAGCGCGGCCACCAGACCGGTAAGCGCGCCGCTCACGGCCAGTCCGGCCACGGCGACGAGGATCGGCAGGCCGGCCGCGACCACGGAGACGAACGTGAACAACAGGATGATGGCTGCAGCGGCGAGGCCGATGCCCTCGGACCCGATCTCGCCCTGCTCGGCCGTCTGGACGCTCTGCCCACCGAGCGCGATCTCGAGCCCCGGCCGCTCCCCTGCGTCGGCCGCGGCCAGGAGCCGCTCGGTGTCCTCGATCGGCATGTCGACCGGGTTGGTCACGTCGAGCTTGAGGTGCGCGACCAGCGTGCGCCCGTCCGCTGAGATGTTGCCCGGAGTGGCGTACGGATCCTCGACGCTGGCCACGTGCGGGAGGCCGGCCAGTTCGTCGAGCAGCGCGGTGACGTCGGCCTGCACGGCCGGATCCGTCGCCGCGGCGTCGGCCCGGACGACGACGTCGACGGTGTCGCCGGCCTGGGCCGGGAACCGGTCCTCCATCCGGTCCTGGGCCTGCTTGGAGTCCGATCCGGGGGCGGAGTAGTCGGCGGCGAAGTCACCGGCGAAGGCGGCCGAGAGGCCGATCGCGACGGCGAGTACCGCGACCCAGGCCAGCACCACCCGCCCGCGCCTGCGGAAGGCCACCCGGGCGATTCGGCCCAGCGGTCCTGGCGTCGGCGTCTGCGTCGGTCGGTCGCCCACCGCGAGCGTCGTGTCGGTCATCGAGAGTCCTCTCGAAACGGAACGGATCGTGACAACAGTGATCTGGCATCAGTTGAGTTATGCTTCGTAACGAACACCAGATTGGCAGGCTTGTCAAGGGCCTTCACGTCTGTGACGATGCTTAACCGGAAGTTCACCTTGCAAGGAGGCGCGTGTCGCGTGGGTAAGGCCCTCTTCCATCATCATGTGGCGTCGCGGCGGGAACGAGCGCGCGCCGCGACGATCGACGAGATCAAGGAGACGGCTCAGCGCCTGATGCGCGAGCAGGGCACGACGGAGGTGCGCTTCTCCGACATCGCCCGCGAGATGGGCATGACGGCGCCGGCGCTCTACCGGTACTTCGCCGACCGCGACGAGCTGCTGACGGCGCTCATCGCCGACGCGTACAACGACCTCGCGGACATCGTCGCGGAGGCCCAGGAGAAGGTCGCGGTGGACGACCCGAGCGGGCGCCTGCTGGCGGTGTCGCAGGCCTACCGATCCTGGGCACGCCGCGAACCGCAGCGCTTCGCACTCATCCTCGGCATGCCCGTCCCTGGGTATGCCGCTCCGGAGGAGGGTCCGACCACAGAGGCGGCACGCCGCGCGATGGTGCAGCTCAAGTCGCTGTTCTTCGACGCGGTCGAGCGGAACGTTCTCAAGCCGCCGCTGCTCCGGGAGGTCGGCGAGGCGCTGGCTGCCAGTGCCGTGGCCGACCACGACGCGATGCATCCGGACGAGCCGCTGCTCCCGCCGGAGACCTTCCAGGCGCTCCTGCAGTGCTGGTCGTCTCTGCACGGGTTCACCTGCCTCGAGGCGTACGGCCATCTCGACTGGCTGCCCGACGAGGCGCGCGACGAGCTCTTCGAGTCGGGCGTGCGCCTCGCGGCCATGACGGCTGGACTCCCTCCGCCGGCGACCGCCTCCGGGCCGAGCTGACCAGGTGGTGTGTCGCACCCGGTGAGCGAGCGGATCAGGCACGAAGCGCTGTGCGACGGCTCCGGGACCTTCCCGGAGCCGCTCGAGTCGGCGTTCCCGGCCACGGGGCTCACCGGTCCCTGGTTGCTGCACGTGCACTGCCACCTGCTGTTCGTCGACGGCCGGATCGTTCTCGTCGACGTCGGCACCGGTCCGCCCTGGGCGCCTGCGGCGACGTGGTTTCCGCGACCGGGTCGGCTTCTCGACGCCCTTCGCAGCCAGGGCGTCGAACCGACGCACGTCACGGACGTCGTGCTCACCCACCTGCACTCCGACCACGTCGGGTGGACGGTCCACGGCGAGGCGATCGAACCGACGCCGACCTTTCCCAACGCGCGCCACCTGGTTCAGGACGTCGAGCTGAACCGGCTCAGGACCGGCAGCCCCGGGCAGCGGGCCCTGTTCGACACGCACGTCCGGCCGCTGTCCGACGGCGGCCTGATCGACGCCGTCGACGGGTCGGCCAGGCCGATGCGCCAGGTCGAGCTGCGTCCGTCTCCCGGCCACACGTCCGGGCACCAGAGCGTCGCCGTGGACCTGGGGGACGAAACGCTGTTGATCAGCGGCGACGCGTTCGTCCACCCGATGCAGGTCACGGAGCCCGGCACGCTGTACGCCTACGAGGACGACTCGGCGGTGGCCGCCGAGACCCGGCGGGCAATCCTCGCCGACGCGGCACAGCGGCGAACGCTCCTGGCGCCCGCGCACTTCGCCGTGACCGTCGCCGTGCTGCCAGTCGACGCAGCCGGCGCCCTCGTCGCCCTGCACACGTGCCATGCCTGAGGGCGACACCGTGTACCTCGCGGCCGGCGAGCTGCGTGACGCGCTCGCCGGTCGCACGCTCACCCGCAGCGACTTCAGGGTGCCCCGCTACGCCACGACCGACCTGTCCGGACGCGCCGTCGACGAGGTCGTCCCACGTGGCAAGCACCTGCTCATCCGGGTGGCACCGGACGTCACCGTCCACACCCACTTCCGAATGGACGGGACCTGGCGGACCTACCGGGCCGGCGAGCGCCGGCGGGGAGGACCGGAATGGCAGATCCGCATCGTGCTCGCGAACGACGAGTACGACGCGGTCGGATATCGCATCCCGGTCATCGACGTCGTGCCGAGAGACGCCGAGCACGAGCTCGTCGGGCACCTGGGTCCTGACCTTCTCGGTCCGGACTGGGATCCCGCCGAGGCCGTACGCCGGTTAGCCGCCCAGCCCGACAGGGAGATCGGCGACGCGCTGCTCGACCAGCGCAACCTGGCCGGGATCGGCAACCTGTACAAGACCGAGCTCTGCTTCCTGCGTGGCGTCTCGCCGTGGACACCGGTCCGCGACGCGGGCGACCTCCGCCGCTGGGTCGAACTCGCGCACCGCCTGCTCGACGCCAACAAGAACAACTATGCGCAGTCCACGACCGGCGACACCCGCCCGGCGCGCAGGAACTGGGTGTACGGCCGCCGGGCATGCCTGCGGTGCGGAGGCCCGATCCGCCGCGGCCGGCAAGGCGCCGCTCCCCGGGACCGGGTCAGCGACTGGTGCCCGCAGTGCCAGCCAGGGCCGGCGCCACGGTGATCAAACACCGACACCGGGGAGAACCTGCAAGTGCCGAAGTCGACGGCGTTTTCGACATCGGCGATCACCACTGAGGGCAGCGCTATCAGCGAGAGCGATCCGACGCTTGCCGTTGTCACGTTGGGCGCCTACAAGTATGCGGCGTTTTTCCAGGTCTCCTCCGAGCTGGCGACCGATGGGCATGCGGATCTGCTGGGGTTCCTGGGCGGCAGTCGGCGGAGTCGTTGGCGCAGGCGTTCGGGGCGCACTTGATGACCGGAACCGGCACCGGTCAGTCGACCGGGGCGTTGACGAGCGCCACCGCTGGGGGGGACCGGCCCGACTGGCACGGCGACGTCGTTCGGTGTGCAGGCCACCGCCGGCATGGGAAACGGACCTGCTCAACTCCCTGTACGGCAGCCTGGCTGAGCCGTACACGCTCAGTCCGGCAACGGCGTTCCTTCTCCGTAACGCCACCAAGACCGCTATCGCGAACCTGAAGACGTCGGCGGGTGACCCGGTCGGCACCACCTATCTGGCCAACCCACCGGCCCCATTCCTGGTCGACCCGTTCGTGTCCGCGATGGGCGCCAACGCCGAGTCGGTCGTGTTCGGCGACTGGTCGAGGTACGTGGTCCGCATCGCTGGCGGGTTCGGCTACGAACGAAGCGACGATTTCGCATTCCAGAACGACTTGATCTCGTTCCGGGCGATCATCCGGCTCGACGGTGCGCTCGTTGATGCCAACGCGCTGAAGACGTTCACCCACTCGGCCACCTAGATCGAGGGCTGACGTCTCGCCCCGTGGGATGCCTTGCTGGTCGACTGGCCGCGCGGGTTCATCGCGGATGTGACCGATGCGCGCGCGGGCGATACCAGCCCTGCCCAACGCGTAGCCTCTGCCGCATGCGAGCTACCGAGTCGTCCCCGACAACGCTGGACTACATAAGTGCGCTGGGCCCGACGTTCGCGGCATTGGCGGCTTTCGCTACTGCCTTCGTCGCGTGGTATGCGATTCGGCAACAGGCGGCCAGAGAGGACAAGCGAGAGCGCTGGAGAAACGCCCTCTACCGTGTCGAGGAAGCTCTTGACGAGATCGACCAGGCGGCGCAGGAAGCGAAAACAGATGAGGAGCTGACTATCCGGACGCGGGAAGGTCTCGATCACCTTCGAGGGGCGCTCGCCCGTTTCCCCCCGAGCAAAAACCGAGACGAGAAGGGGGCTAGGGAGTTTCTGGATGATTGCTACGAGCTAGCACGTCTCAATGGCCGGGTCGGGAACGAGCTAGCGGTGGGACGACTCGGCGTTCTCTACGCATCGACCGGGATTGCCAGGGAGACCGTCGGTGCCCTCCTCCGAGACGAGTCCCTGCCTGCACGCGATCCGATCTTCACCGCCGCACTTCATCGAGCACACAAGCACGAGTGGCCGACGTCGGGAACGAGCAGCGCAGAATTCGACACAGAACATGCTTTGCGAGAAATGGGCTATGCGCTTGTCGGAGGCAACACCTTCAAGGTCTTCAAGCCGTGGCGCGACCGGGGCGCTCCCCGCCTGTCCACATCCACAGACACTAGGTAGCGCGCCGCCTCAAGTCACCGGCCTTCGCCCAAACGGCGCCTCTCGCCTTTGCTGGATGACCTGGCTGGGCTAGGGACACCCGGTGCCCTTACAGGTGCGGACGCTGGCAAGGCGTTGGGTGAGCCAGGTCAGATCGGCTGAGCTGGGATCGTTTGCGGGATTTCCGTCTCTCAGTATATTTACGAGTTCACCCGGGTCGCTGGTCAGATTGTAATATTCCTTGAACGTAGTGACTCCGCCCGACGAGTTGGGAATGTAGGACTCGATGTACTTGCGGTCGTTGTTGGTCAGCGACGCCCAACTGGGAATTGTAGATCCATTGTCGGGATCGTTGAAGTACTCGCTGTAGATGTTGTAGCGCAGGTTGTCCGTGCGGAATAGGGACCGGCCGTCCACGGTGGCGGTCGGGGTGACGCCGATGATCTCAAGAACGGTGGGCACGATGTCGACCATGGAGGCGAGCCGGGTATCGGTGCGGGCCGTTAGGTGACTGTCCCACCGGACCTTCAGTGGCACCCGGACCGCCGGCTCGTAGGGCAGGAACTTTTCGATCCAGCCGTGCTCTCCCCAGAAGTAGCCGTTGTCGCTGGTTACCATCACTATGGTGTTCGACAGCTCTCCGTCGGCCTGCAGCTGTCGCATGGTGAGGTCAATTTCGTCGTCGACGCTCATTTCCGTGCGGATCTGCGCCTCGCAGACCGCCTCTTGATAAGCCGGGTCGGGTTTCACCCAGCTAACGTATGGGGGCTTGTCGCTACGATCCTGCTCACCGGGTTTCGCACAGGGGCCGGCCGGAGCAGTGGAATACTTGGTCTCCGGGATCGGTAGAGATTTCCAGCCGCCGTTGACGTGCGGCGCCTGTGGGGCCAGGTATCCCAACCATGGCGTCGCGTCGGACGACTCGAAGCCTTGGAGGTAGCCGCGCAACTGCTGTCCCAGGAAGGTGGTCGAGTATTGGGAGACCGTGCGGAAGACCCCGTCCACCCAGGCGTTGTAGTTGTAGTAGCCGCCCCCGATCACGGTGTGCCTGTCGAATCCCGGCGGTGGTGTCGACTTCGGCCAGCCGTTCAGGAATTTTCCGGCCATCGCGGTCCTGTATCCGGCGGTCTTGAGGTAGCTCATGAGCGTTGGCTGGCCGGCGAGGTTCGTGCCGCTGGACTGCAGTTTAACCCCGTCGTTGTGCGGATAGCGTCCGGTGAACAGGCTCGCCCGGCTCGGGCAGCATGACGGGATGGACGCCCGGAAGTTGGAGTAGGTGACCCCCGACGCCAGCCACGCGTTCGTCTTGGGCAGGTTCTGCCACATGTCGAAGCGGGCGTCATCGAAATTGATCAACAGTATGTTCGGCCGCTCGGCAGCGAACGCGGGTGGCGTAACGCGAAGGCCGGGCACACCAGCCAGCACGAGTAAAGCCGCGACGGCTACAACGCCGAGCAGTCGCGACCAGATAGGACCGACCCTTCGCCACGGAACGGAAACACGCCGCATGACACCCACCCCGGAGACGCCTCGCTCCTGGCCCGACACTTCCGTCCACCATACGCGCGACAAGAGTCGCAAGTAGAGCCCTTTCGACCCTATGGGTGTGCGGTCACGGACCGCCTCGATCTCAGCTCACGACGGGGAGAGTCCCGAATCGGCATCAAGCCCAACCGTCCCCAGCCTCCGAGCAGCCGCGGGCAGGCTCGAGACTGGGACGCCGCAAAGAAGTGGGTGAACGTAACGGCCGGCCGGGTCGGACAGGTCAGGACTCGTCCTCGTGGTCGTCGAACTCGCCATCGTACCCGCGGATGGCATCGCGAATGTCGATCATGCGTCGGCCGGTGGCATCGTCGAGAACGCACGCTGGCGGATGAGCGCGAACAGATCGAACACGTTCGGGCGGGACGGCTCGGACGGTGGCAGGTTGGAGCCCACGGGATCGCCTCCTGGTTAGGCGGTTCCTAGGTCCCGGTCGGTGTTTGCCGCACCGGCCGGGGCCCGCTGTCAATTCCCAGTCATGCTAGCTCGGTAGAGCACAGGCCGCTGACCTGGGCATATGGCCTGTACTCAATGGGGTCCTCGCCGGGATCGGCAACCTGTACAAGACCGAGCTCTGCTTCCTGCGTGGCGTCTCGCCGTGGACACCGGTCCGCGACGCGGGCGACCTCCGCCGCTGGGTCGAACTCGCGCACCGCCTGCTCGACGCCAACAAGAACAACTATGCGCAGTCCACGACCGGCGACACCCGCCCTGCGCGCAGGAACTGGGTGTACGGCCGCCGCGCATGCCTGCGGTGCGGAGGCCCGATCCGCCGCGGCCGGCAACGCGCCGCTCCCCAGGACCGGGTCAGCGACTGGTGCCCGCATTGCCAGCCCGGGCCGGCGCCTGGCACGCGCTGAGGCTCAACCGATCGGTGGATGCGCCGGATCGACCGATCACGCCACCGATCGCAGCCAGCCGAGCGATGCCTCGGCGCGGTCCGCACGCGAAGCTCGGTTGTATGCCAGTGATCGAGGCCGAGAACCTGCACAAGCGCTACGGCAAGACCGTGGCCGTCGACGACGTCTCCCTCACGGTGGAACGGGGTGAGATCTTCGGCATCCTCGGCCCGAACGGCGCGGGCAAGACCACGACGGTCGAGTCGATCATCGGGCTGCGCACGCCGGATCGAGGTACCGCGACAGTGCTGGGACTCGACCCACGCCGCGACGCGGCTGAGCTCCGGCAGCGGGTGGGGGTGCAGCTCCAGGAGAGCCAGCTGCCCGACCGGATCAAGGTCTGGGAGGCCCTGGATCTCTACAGCTCCTTCTACCCACAGCCCGCGGACTGGGAGAAGCTCCTGACCGACCTGGGGCTGGCCGACAAGAGGGAGACGGCGTTCGCAAAGCTCTCCGGGGGCCAGAAGCAGCGGCTGTCGGTCGCGCTGGCCGTCCCGGCTCTTTGATCTGCGACAGGACCCGCTCGGGCTCCATCTCGCGGACAAGCAGAATCAGCGCCGTGCTGCCCGGCGTCAGCTCTTCGCTGAGCTCGTTGACGAAACTCTTGGCGACCCCTACGTCTCCGAACATGCTCTTCCACATCGCGCCGGCCCCGACCGCGCCTACAGCCATCCCGAACAGCGGCGCGAGTAAGATCAAGCCGATCAGGCCGCCGAACATCGCACCCCCGGCCTTGAGGCCTCGATACTGCCCGGGGAAGCCGGCCGATCAGCGAGGTCGCCGAACCCTGGAGCGCCCGGCCCCTCTGCGTCCGGGCCGGCTCGATGCGATGACGTGTGGGTGTGGCGGCGTAGGCTGCAAGCCGGTTCCTTGGAATGCGCGACGAGGCAGCCCGAACCCTACCCGGGTGCCGCGCCTGGTTGCTCTGTGGGGATGCGCCGCGCGGCGAAGAGCGCGACCAGCGCGATGCCGGCGAGCACGACCAGGGCGGTGCGAAGCCCCTCCAGCCTCGCCTGCTGATTGGCCTCCAGGACCGCCGTCGAGGTCTCCTCGCTCACATCTGCCTCCTCCAGCGCCGCTTGGAGGTCGGCATCGGAGATGAACGGAACGCCGCCGGCGAGCTCGACGTTGGCCTGGGATTTGACCGAGGGCGGGACGGCCGGGTTCTGCTGGATCCCGGTCAGGAACGACGCGGTCAGCCCGGCGATCAGGATCGACCCAGCCAGGGCGGTGCCGAGCGAGGCGCCCAGGTTCGTCCCGGTATTCTGCAGCCCACCGACCTCCGGGCTCTGCTCGTCGGGCACCGCCGACACCGTCACGCTGCCGAGCTGAGAGGCCAGCGCTCCGATCCCCAGGCCGGCCAGCAGCAGCGGAACGGTCACGATCTCGGCCCCGGCGGCGGCGTCGATGCTGGCGACCAGCGCGACGATGCCCGCCAGCATGGCCAACAGCCCCAGCCGCACCACCCGCCGGGGCGAGACGTTGGGCAAGAACCGCGGGATACCGGCGGCGGCCAGGAGCAAGGTCAAAGACAGCGGCAGGATCCTGACCCCGGTCTCGATCGCCGACAGGCCGAGCGCCACCGACAGGTACAGCGGAATCGTAAAGAACAGGCCCGCCTGGATCAGGTACTGGAAGAAGAACAGCAGCAGCCCGCCGGTCAGCTGCCGGTTGGTCAGCAACTCGGGTCGCACCAGCGGCTCCGCGCCGCTGGCCTCGCGCCGCCGCTCCCATTCCAGGAACAGCCAGACCACGAACAGGCCGCCCAGCACCAGCCAGACCACCGGCGACACGCCCAGCACCTCGGGTCCGTCGGGCTTGGGCACGACCCAGCCCCACTCGCTGGACCGCAGGACGCCAAACACCGCCAGGCCGAGCCCGGCCGCGGACAGGACCGTGCCGACCAGGTCCAGTTTCGTCTCGCCCTCCGGTGGGGCGTCGCTGACTCGGCGGGCAAGCACCAGGATCCCGAGCACGATCAGGACCTCGCCGACGAACACCCACCGCCACGAGAAATACGTCGTCGCGAAGCCGCCGATCAGGGGGCCGACCGCGACCGCGATGGCGCCGGCCGCCATGACCAGCCCGTAGGCGCGGGGGCGACCCCGTGGTGGGAAGTTGCCAGCCACCAGCGCCACGATGGCCGGCATGATCAGGGCCGCGCCGATGCCCTCCAGCAACGACCAGCCCAGCACCAAGATGGCCAGGTTGGGGGCCAGCGCGGTGGTCAGCGAGCCGGCCCCATAGACGACGCACCCGATGGCGAAGGCGCGCCGGCGCCCGATGATCGAGCCGACCTTGCCGCCGGTTACCATGAACATCGCCATCACCAGCGTGTAGAGGGTGATCGCGGTCTGGATGCCGATCACCGTGGTGCCGACGTCCTCGGCCACCGTGGCGATCGACACGTTCATGACCGAGCTGTCCAGGGTCATCAGGAACTGCCCGGAGGCCAAGGTGAGCAGGACCAGCCCGGTCTCCTGGGCGGGGGCCTCGGGCGCGCGGGTGCTCACGCCCAGCGCCTCGATCCCATCGCAACCCCTCCTCCTGTCGGCGTACAGAGTCCCCGTCTTGGTCGCCGTCACGTGGCAACATCAACCCGGACGACCTCACATGTAGGTCGGGTTACGACCTCGCGTGTCGATGCTCGGCGTGTGGATCATGGCATGGATTCACCTCCGGTGAGGAGGGCGGGGCGGTCTTTGAGCCGGTGCGACGGGCCGCACGTCGAGCGACCCGTCCCGATCCCCACCGATGACTACATCAGCGACGACACCGTGGCCACCTATATGGCCAAGCACGCCACCAAGGCCACCGAGGTCGCCGGCCACGTCCCCGCACGGCCCAGGAGGCACTGGCGAACGTGGCCAGGCACGCGCACGCGTCGCGGGTCGGCCTGACCCTGTCCTACATGGAGGACGTCGTCACGCTCGACGTCCGCGACGACGGCGACGGGTTCGAACCGGGCGCGGTGAACGCGAACGGTGCCGGCGGCTTCGGCCTCACCGCCATGCGCCAGCGCGTGAACCGGCTGGCCGGAAGCCTGGAGATCGAGTCCGACCTGGGGGCCGGCACCGCTGTGTCGGCCAGCGCCCCGCCATTCCCGCTGAGGTGGACGGATGACGGACGAGGCTGCGATTCGCCTGCTCATCGTCGACGACCACCCGGTGGTCCGCGACGGGCTGCGCGGCATGTTCGCCGGCGATCCGCAATTCGAGGTCGTCGGCGAGGCCGCCGACGGCGCCGAAGCCGTGGTGCGCGCGGAGGCGCTGCGGCCCGACGTCGTCCTCATGGACCTGCGGATGCCGGTCGTCGACGGCGTCACGGCGACCGCCGAGCTGGTGTCGCGCGGTCTGCCGGCGCGCGTACTCGTCCTGACGACGTACGAGACGGACAGCGACGTCCTGCCGGCCATCGAGGCAGGCGCCACTGGCTACCTGCTCAAGGACTCACCGCGTGCAGAGCTGTTCCGCGCCGTGAGGGCCGCGGCCCGGGGCGAGGCGGTGCTCTCACCGTCCGTCGCAACACGGCTGATGGGCCAAGTCCGCTCGCCGACGCACGAGCCGTTGAGCCAACGCGAGCTCGAGGTGCTGGGGCTGGTCGCCCGAGGCTCCACGAACCGCGAGGCGGCGGTCCGGCTCTTCATCAGCGAGGCGACGGTCAAGACCCACCTGCTGCACATCTACGCCAAGCTCGGCGTCAACGACCGTGCGGCCGCTGTCGCGGAGGCGTTCGAGCGTGGTCTCCTCACGCCCGGCCGGCGACGCTAGGCCGCGCGCTCCAGGAGGACCACGGGGATCTCGCGGACTGTCCTCTTCTGGTACTTGTCGTAGTCAGGCCAGACCTCGGCCATCTCCGGCCAGAGCCGGGCGCGCTCGTCCGGGTTCGCGGCGCGGGCTCGGGCTCGAAACCGGTCGCCCTTGACCTGAACTGTCACATCCGGGTGTGCCAGCAGGTTCTTGAACCAATCGGGGTGCTCGTCGTTGCCACCGTTCGAGGCCACGACGACATAGCGCCCGTCGCTCTCACGGAAGATCAGCGGTGTGCGGCGCTCCTTCCCCGTGACGCGGCCGGTCGTCGTCAAGATCAGGATCGTGGAGTCCCTGCGCCAGACGTAGCCCTCGTCGCCGTCGGTCTCGAGATACCGGCGCACGTGCTCCTTTCCGTACAGCATCTTTCCCTCGTTACTCCCCCGCCGCGAGGAAGAGCAGCGCACGTCCGTACGCCTCTTCGGCCTGTTCTTCGCCGACCGTCGTACGCCGCCCGGCCACCTCGACCACCACGTCGAAACCTCCGTCTCGACGGCTCATGCTGACGAACGCCCGGCCGAGCCGTTCGCGCAGCTGCGCCTCACTCGGCATCCACAGGGCCAGGTCCTGGTCGACGCTGTCCAAGGCCCACTCGACCGTGCCGTTGAAGCCGAGCACGCGTCCGGTCGGGAACTCATGCACGTCGACCGTCATGTCGGACAGGACGAAGACCTGGTCGTCCATGTCGCGGTCGGGTATCACGAACCGGTCGCCGGGCACCGGATTCCACCGCACGCCGGCGTCCCGGAGGCTGCGGGCGAGCCCGACCGAGATCACCCGCCCATTGTCCGCCAAGCGCTGGCCGCGCTGCCCGACCGGCATCTGGAACCCGCTTGGAGTCGGTGCCGGACGCGCAGATGCCTAGCGGCGTGGTGCCGTCCAACTGCACAGATGCCGACCTAGGGTCTTGTCGTGCTCGACGCGCACCGTGACGGCCGGACCGTGGGTTAGCGCCATGACCGACCAGACTTCGCGGCGTGACCTGGTCGAGATCATCTCGACGGTGCTGCTTGCCTTCGCGGCCGTGGCGACGGCGTGGAGCAGCTATCAGGCGACCCGGTGGCACGGGGAGCAGGCCATCGCGTCCGGCCGCACCAACGCCATCCGCATCGAGGCCAGCCGTGCCGAGAATCTGGCCGCGGCCGAGACGGAGATCGATGTGGCCACGTTCATCCAGTGGATCGACGCCCGCGCCGCGGAGAACACCGAACTCGCAGACTTCTACCGCCAACGATTCCGGGACGAGTTCCAGCCGGCCTTCGACGCCTGGCTCGACACCGGCCCGTTCGCGAATAGCAGTGCTCCGCCCACACCCTTTGCGATGCCGGAGTACCGCCTGGAGGCGACAACCGAGGCCGAACGGCTCGACGCTGCCGCCGAGGCGTCGTCGGCCCTGGTTCATCGCACCGTCCAGCGGGCCTCCAACTACGTGCTGGCCGTCGTGCTCTTCGCCGTCGCCCTCTTCTTCGCCGGCATGAGCACTCGGCTTCGCGGCGTGGGCACCCGACGGGCCTTGCTTGTCATCGGCGGCGCGGTCTTTCTCGGCACCGTGGCCTGGATCGCCACCTTCCCGGTGAGCCTCGCCGTCTGACTGCCGTCGACGGTGGAACGCTGCAGTACCGTCGATTGCATGGCCACGACCTGCCGGACCCCGGGTGAGCCGTGTCCTCAGTGCGACGAGGCCGACTTGCGCCCGCACGGCAACGGCTCGAAATGGATCTGTCCTCGCTGTCATTTCATGCTGCCGTGCTGCGAGGGTGGCGACCTGTCGAGGGCCGGTCCCGCGGCCGTCGCGATGCCGGCCTGGGCACCGACAGAGTAATCTTCCCGATCCGCAGCACAACCGGGCTCGGCACCCCATAATCGGGTGTCGACCACGAGTCACGGGGGAGAAATGACAGACCAGCCGACGGGCGCGAGCTCTGACCCGTCCCGCGTCCCGCCGCCCCGGCGCAGCCAGCCGACGGCGCCGCCAAGGGCTCCGGCCGACAAGCTCGAGCCGGTGACCCGGCAGGGTCGCCTGGTGACGGCTCCCCAGGCCGGTGGGCTCGACCTGCAGACCGAGAGCGGGCGGTTCGAGCTGCTCGGGCCCTTCGGTCTCGACGACCCGCCGCACGAGGGCGACGCGGTCGAGGTCGTGGGCGTCCCGGCTCCCTGGTCGCGCAGCAGCCATGCCGCACCGGCGCTGCTGATCAGGCAGATGCGCAGGCTCGGCTGACCGGACGCCGCAACCGGCCGGCGGTCGCGGAGCTCACCAATGGTCTCCGGGGAGCTTCCGCCTCTCGCGTACACCTGTGCCGGGCCGTTCGCCGCGTCGGGTGCCCGGCTCGCGGCGCCGCTCCAGGTCGACGGCGCGGACGGCCTCGGCAAGGTCGCCGTCGACAGGTGGGTAGGCGGCGACCGGCTCGTCGCCGGACCACACCACCCAGTGCTTGACGCCGTCGACGAAGACGTCGAGGTACCGGCCGTCGCGGACCCGTCCGGTATGCGCCCGGGCGGTCCGCCATGCCACCGCGTTGTCGCGGCCGCGTACGACGGCCGGCTTGACCGCCGGCCAGAGCTGCCGACTGATCTCGACCAGGGCGGCGGCACCGCCGATCTTGGTCAGGCCCCGCTTCGCCCGGTCGACGGCTCCCATGCCAGCAGGCTATGCCGGTCCGTGCTGCACCGGGAAGCCCGCTGCGATCCAGTCGCCCGTCCCACCTGCGACGTTGCGGACGTCGAAGCCGAGGTGGTCGAGGTACCGCGCCACCTGCATGCTGCGCGCACCCACGGCGCAGACCAGGTACAGGGTGCCGTCGCGGGGCAGTTCGTCATATCGATCCGGGACCGTACCCATGGGCATGGACGTGGCTCCCGGGACGTGCCCCTCCACGTACTCGTAGGGCTCGCGGACGTCGACCACGAGGGCTCCTGCGTCGACCGCCGCCGCGAGCTCGGCGACGCTGACCTCGGGCGGCAGGGAGGTCATGGCGTGCTGACAAAGATGTGGGCGGCATCGTCGGACCGCAGGTGGACGCGCTCGGCCGCCTCGAGGGCGTAGCCGTGCTCGGTGGCAGTGACCGTGACCGTCACCCCCGGACGGACGCCGGCGCCGTCGAGCTCGGCAAGCAACTTCTCGTCGGTCTGCAACGGCTCGCCGATGCGCCTGACCACGAGCCTGGCCTGCGCGCCGACGGTCTTCGGGCCGAGCGGACCGATGCCCGCCCGTAGCGCCTTCCCGGACACGGGGCTCCCGATCTCCTCCAGGCCGGGGATCGGGTTGCCGTACGGGTCCTCGGTAGGGTCGTGGAGCAGCCCCACCAGCCGGCGTTCGACGGCCTCGGACACGACGTGCTCCCATCGGCACGCCTCGTTGTGGACGAGCTCCCAGTCCAGGCCGATGACGTCGACGAGCAACCGCTCGGCAAGCCGGTGCTTGCGCATGACGCGCATGGCCAGCAGGCGTCCCTTGTCCGACAGCTCGAGGTGGCGTTCGGCGTCGACGTGCACCAACCCGTCGCGCTCCATCCGGGCCACCGTCTGGCTCACGGTCGGCCCCGACTGGTGCAGGCGCTCGGCGATCCGGGCGCGGAGCGGGACGACGCCCTCCTCCTCCAGCTCGAAGATGACCTTGAGGTACATCTCCGTGGTGTCGATGAGGTCGCTCACGCCGGCGCCTCCCTGTCGTCTCGTCGTCGCCCTCAAGAGCCTATCCCGACCCGTCGCGTGGCAGACTCTGCGACTGTGCTGGCGGTCAGTGTCCTGAGCCTCAAGGGCGGGGTCGGCAAGACGTCGGTCGTGCTGGGGCTGACCGGGGCGGCGCGGGCCCGCGGCCTGCGAACGCTCGTCGTCGACGTCGACCCACAGGCGAATGCGACGACCGTCCTTGATCCGCAGGACGTCCGCTTCACGACGAGCGACGTGCTCGCGGACGGGCGCGCCGGCGTGGCCTCCGAAGCCGTCACCGGGACCGCCTGGGGACCGCGGGTCTCGGTCGTCCCGAGCGAGCCCGCACTCGAGCACCGCAATCATCCCGCCGACGGCAGGGCCAGGGAGCACCGGCTGCGGGCGGCCCTGAACGGCGTTGCGGACATCGACCTGGTGCTGGTCGACTGCCCACCCAGTCTGGGCGAGCTGTCCAAGAACGCCCTCGCGGCGAGCGACCTGGCGCTCGTCGTCACCGAACCGACCATGTTCGCGCTCACGGGTGCGCAACAGGCCCTGGACGCGGTCGACGTGGTCCGGCGGGGTTTCAACCTTCGGCTCCGACCCGCGGGCATCGTCGTCAACCGGTTCCGGGCCCGCTCTGCCGAGCACCGGTTCCGCCTCGATGAACTGCTCGCCGCGTACCGCGACCTGGTCCTCGACCCGGTCATCCCCGAGCGCTCGGCCATCGGCGCCGCACAGGGCAGCTGCGTGCCGATCCAGGCGTGGCCGTCGCCCGGAGCCCGGGAGGTCGGCCGAGTCTTCTCGTCCTATCTCGACCATCTCCTCGCCGCGGCCGGCTCCAGAGGGCCGCTGATCAAGGGGGCCCGACGACGATGACCGTCCCGCAGCCACGCCCGGCGCTGCGCCGCGCCGACGACGGCGCCGTCCACCCGGCCGCGCCGCACCTGTCGTCGCTCGCGATCGAGGTCGCCGACATCGCCAAGGCCCGGAGGAAAGGCAAGAAGAAGGAGAAGGACAAGCCCGAGGAGACCATCGACATCACGGTGACCGTGCCAAAACGTGTCCGCAAACGGCTCCGCCGCAAGGCGGAGACCTACGGCTGGACCGCCGAAGAGGCAGCGTCGCACGTACTGCAAGTCTGGGCTGACGACTGAGCCACTGCTGGTCTCCACCCGGTGTCCCGGTGCGCTGGCAAACGCGCCCCGGAACCTGCGGGCTCGACGCGAGTCCCCGATATGAGTAGTTGATGACGGCCCGGCTCACCGAGGATGGGGCGGAGGTCCTAGCCGGAAGGAGACAAGCGATGACACTCGAGGCTCACGGTTCCGTGATCTCGCTAATGCTCGCCGTGCCCGATGCCACAGGCGCCGCACAGTGGTACGAACAGGGCTCGGAGCCACCCAGCTCTGGAACCTTGGTGGAGTCGTCGGGTTGACCGTCGAGGGTGCCCCTTCTTCCTGGGTGAACCCGCGAACAACGGCTGGGACACTCCGACTGCACTAGGCGGCAGGACGGTGCGAGTCGAGGTCTTCGTAGACAACCCCGACAGTTTCATCGAACGTGCCGTGGCAGCGGGAGCCGACGGCAGCGTCGACGAGATCCGCGACCACACGGCGCCATGGGGCATCCACCGCCAAGGGGGCTTCGTCGATCCGTTTGGCCACCTGTGGCTCGTCGGTGACCGCTCCCCACTGAGTCCACAGTGATCGGGACCGATCCAGTAAGTGGACCACACCGAACACATCACTGTTTACGTTGGTCCAAGCCTCGCCGCGTTCTCGCCGGAACCCAGCGCCAGCTCTGTCGCGACGATACGCGCCTCGAACACGCTCTAGTCATCGAAGGCGGGCCACCACCATGTGACGGCGCTCGCGCCGGTCCGGTCGTAGTGGTAGTGCCAGACGATAAACCGGCGGATGCTGGCGCCGTCCGGGTCGACCTCGCCTACGGTGGGAGCCACGAAGGTCCCCCGTTCCGGCTCACCCCGACGCGAGGGAACTCCCGCCCGAAGTGGTCCGCTACCCGAACCGTTGAGTTTTCGCCGGGTTGACGACCAGGTTTAACTCGGTCACCCGACCATCGGCGACTTCGAGGCCGACTACGCCGATCACCTTCGCGTCCAGCACCAGGACGAATCCGGCCCCGCTGGCCAGAGCCACTGGCTGCATCTGGACGCCGATGTAGCGCCGGCCCAGCCCGGACAGCAGCGTGAGCACCTGCTGAGGACCATGCACCAGGACCCGCGCGGCAGGCACCTGTCCGCCGCCGTCGGAGCGCAGCACGACCCGGGGGTCGAGCAGACTGATCAGCGCGCCGAGGTTACCGTCCGCGCTGGCCTTGAGGAATTCGGCGGCCACGCGCTGGTATTCCTGGGCTGAGACAATTACTCGCGGTGGGGCGTGCTCGCGAACCCGACGGCGTGCCCGCGAGGCCAGTTGCCGGCACGCGGTCGGCGTGCGTCCCACCACATCGGCGAGTAGATCAAAGTCCATGCCGAAGACGTCGTGCAGCACGAATGCCACCCGTTCGGCAGGGGAGAGACTCTCCAGTACCAGCAGGACGGCGGTGCGCGCCGACTCCCGCAGGGCGATGACGTCGCCCAGGTCGGTGTCGTCGGACGCGGCCAGCGGTTCGGGCAGCCACGTACCGACGTAAGTCTCACGGCGGGCGCGGGCTGAGCCGAGCATGTCTAGGCAGATCCGCGACGTCACCGCGGTCAGCCAAGCCCGCGGATTCCTCAGGTCCGCGGGCGCGGCTGTCTGCCAGCGGACAAAGGCCTCCTGCACCGCGTCCTCGGCCTCTACGGCGCTGCCCAGCAGGCGGTAGGCGACCGCGAACAGGTAGCGGCGGTGCCTGTCCCAGTCCTGCATGTCACACAATCCTGGCCTGCGTCGTCACTCGGTCGTGGAGAAAGTCACCGTAGTCGGTGGAGGGTTCGCCGGGCTGGTCGCCGCCATCAGCTGTGCCGAGGCCGGAGCACCCGTCCGGCTTCTCGAAGCCCATCGCACGCTCGGCGGTCGGGCCCGCGCCACGACCGGCCGATACGTCGCTCATGACGGCCCGCACGTGCTGTACTGCGACGGGCCCTGGTGGGGATGGCTCGCTGAACACGATCTGATCGGACCGTACTCGGCGATACCGCTGCGCGGCGTGGCCAGGTTCCGGTTCCGTTGGGGCGGGCGGTTACACAGCAGGCCGCCGGTCACGCTGCTACGAGTGCTGGCGCACCGCCGTCGGCACGCACCGACCGACGTCGATTTCCACACCTGGATCCGCCGCAGGCACGGCGAGCAGGCAGCGTCGACCGTCTCGAACCTGATGGGCGTGGCCACCTTCGACGCGGAACCGGGCCGGTTGTCGGCGAGGTTCGCCTGGCAACGGATGCTCCGCGTCTTCGCGCCGAGCCCACCCGCCCGGTACGTCACCGGCGGCTGGAACGGTCTCATCGACAGGCTCGCCGCCCACGCCCGTACCCTGGGCGTCGCTATCGAGACCAGCGCTCGCGTGACGGAGCTGCCCCTGCCGCCGGTAATCGTGGCGACCTCACTGGACGCGGCCGAACGCCTGCTGGGCACGCCACTAGCGAACGTGGAAAGCGGCCGAACCCTACTGCTGGACCTCGCCGTGCGTGCCGACCGCCGCGACGCCTTCGTCGTGTCCGACCTGGACGAGGCCGGCTGGCTGGAACGCTACACACTGCCCGATCCCAGCTTGGCGCCGCCCGGCGAGTCGCTCGTCCAGGCGCATATGCCGATTCGCGACGGTGAGAGCAAGGATGACGGGCTGGTCCGACTGCACTCGCTAGTCGACCAGGCGCTGCCGGACTGGCGCGAGCGGATCACGTGGCGTCGCGATGGCGTGGCCAACCGCCGCACGGGTGCGCTCGACCTCCCCGGTCAGACCTGGCACGACAGGCCGGCCATCGCGCGCGGCGACGGTGTGTTCCTCGCTGGCGATATGGTCGCCGCACCCGGGTTGCTCAGCGAGGTGTCCTTCCATAGCGCGATCGTGGCCGCTCACGGCGCACTGACTGGACCTGGACATCGATCGCTGGTCGCCCTGTGTGCGAAACATTGAGGGGGCATTGACACATGGATCCATCCCACCGCCTCGCCGCGCTCGTGTGCGGCCGTCGGAGCAAATGGATCGTCCTGGTCTTCTGGGTGGCGGTGCTCGTCGTCACGTTCCCGCTGTCGGCGAAGCTGACCGACGCCCAGGAGAACGACGCCGCATCGTGGCTGCCCGGCAGCGCCGAATCGACGAGGGTCTTCGAGCGCCAGCAGGAGGTGTTCCAGACCGGCGATAACCTGCCTGCGATCGTCGTGTACGAACGGGAGAGCGGCATCACCGACGCCGACCTCGCCGATGCGGCCGACGACGCGCAGCAGATAGCGGAGCTCGACAACATCACCGGAGACGTCGTCGGTCCGGTGCCCTCGGACGACGGCCAGGCCATACAGCTGATCGCCCAGGTCAACGTGGGCGACGAGGGCTGGTTCGTGCTGACCGACGTCGTCGAGGAGATCACTGCCATCACGGGCTCGGGTGCGGACGGCATGTCGACGCACGTGACCGGGCCGGCCGGCGTGAACGCGGACTTCGCCAGCGCCTTCGAAGGGATCGACAGCACGCTGCTGTACGCGGCAATGGCCGTCGTCATCGTCATCCTGCTGCTGTCGTACCGCAGCCCGCTGCTCTGGGCCCTTCCCGTCGTATCGGCCTTCACCGCGCTGACCGTTGCGCAGGCAGTCGTCTATCTCCTCGCCGAATACGCCAACCTCACCGTCAACGCGCAGACTGCGGGCATCCTCCTGGTGCTGGTCTTCGGAGCGAGCACGGACTATGCGCTGCTGCTGGTCGCCCGCTACCGGGAAGAGCTGCGCCGGCACGAGGATCGGCACGAGGCGATGGCCTTCGCCTTGCACCGGGCCGGACCGGCGATCATCGCCAGCGCCTCGACGGTCGTGGTCGGCATGCTGTGCCTGCTCGCTGCCGAGATGAACTCCACCAGGGGCATGGGCCCGGTGCTCGCGATCGGCATCGTGGTCGGCCTGGTGGCCATGCTCACGCTGCTCCCGGCACTGCTGGTGGTGGTCGGCCGTTGGTTCTTCTGGCCGGTCCGGCCGCGGTACGGCACGCCCGAGCCGACCGAATCGGGGTTCTGGGCGCGCACCGGACGCGTCATCGCTCGCCGCCCGCGGCTCATCTGGGGCGTGACCGCGCTCGCGCTCGGCGCGATGGCCCTGGGGCTGCTGAGCATGAACACCGGCGTGATCGCCAACCGCGACGCGTTCATCGACACGCCGGACTCGATCGTGGGCGAGGAGGTGCTCGCCCGGCACTTCCCCGCGGGTTCCGGCAACCCGGTCGTGGTCGTCGGCGATGCGGCGGGGGCAGGGGAGGTCCGTACGGCGCTCGCCGACACCCCCGGCATCAGCTCGGTGAGCGAGCCGCTCGTGCAGGGCGACGCCTTCTATATCGAGGGCACGCTGGAGGCTGCGGCGGACAGCACGCCGGCTCAGGACACGGTCGACCGGGCCCGGAGCGCGGTCCACGCCGTGCCCGACGCCGACGCGCTCGTGGGCGGTAACACGGCGATCGCGTTGGACGCTCTTCGCGCCGCCGAACGCGACAGCGCCGTCATCATGCCGCTGATCCTGCTCGCGGTCTTCGTGATCCTCGCACTGTTACTGCGTGCGCTCGTGGCACCGCTGATCCTCATAGCGACCGTCGTCCTGTCGTTTGCCGCGGCGCTCGGCGTGAGCGCGCTGGTCTTCGAGAACATCTTCGGTTTCGCGGGTGTGGACACGGCGTTCCCGCTGTTCGTCTTCGTCTTCCTCGTGGCGCTCGGGATCGACTACAACATCTTCCTGATGACCCGCGTGCACGAGGAGGCGAAGCAGCACGGAACCCGCCGCGGCGCGCTGATCGGGCTGGCGGCCACTGGTGGGGTCATCACCTCGGCCGGCCTCGTACTCGCCGGCACGTTCGCTGTGCTCGCCACGCTGCCGGTGGTCGCATTCGCCGAGATCGGCTTCGCGGTGGCCTTCGGCGTGCTGTTGGACACCATAATCGTCCGCTCGATTCTCGTCACAGCGCTGAACCTCGACATCGGCCGGTGGATGTGGTGGCCGAGCGCATTGGCTCGCAAGCCGGACGTCAGCCTGGACGAACTGGAGGAATCCGCCGAGGTGGGTGCGCAGCGCTAGTCCAGCCAGGCACCCTTCGCCATCACGGCCTGGCGGGCGAAGCGTTCGTCGAGCACGACCAGGTCGGCGTCCAGGCCTACTGCCAGCGAGCCGACCCGGTCGGCCCACCCCAGCAGAGTTGCCGGGGTGGTCGACGCCATGCGGACGGCATCCTCGACTGCGCAGCCGGCCTCGACGACGAACTGGATCGCACGGTCCATGGTCAGCGTGCTGCCGGCGATGGCACCGCCCTCGACGAGGCGCGCGACGCCGTCCTCGACCCGCACGGCGAGCTCGCCCAGGATGTAGTCGCCGTCGCCGGCACCGGTCGCGGCCATGGCGTCGGTGACGAGGGCGACCCGGTCCGCGCCCGCGCTCTCGATCGCCAACCGGACGACCGCGGGGTGTAGGTGTACACCGTCGCAGATCAGCTCGACGGTCACTCGGTCGTCCTCGAGCAGCGCCGGCACCGGGCCGGGCTCTCGGTGGTGCAAGGGCCGCATGGCGTTGAACAGATGCGTCGCGACAGTCGCGCCGGCGTCGACCGCGGCCCGGGTCTGGGCGTAGGTCGCGTCGGTGTGGCCGACGGCCGCGATGGCGCCGGCGGCGGCGATCCGCCGGACCGCGTCGACCGCATGCGGCAGTTCGGCGGCCAGCGTCACCATGCGCACGGTGCCGTGGCCTGCCCCGAGCAGGCGCTCGAGGAGGGCCGGCTCGGGTGCCCGCAGCAGCCTCGGGTCGTGGGCACCGCACCGGGCCGTCGCCAGGAACGGCCCCTCGAGATGGATGCCGGCGAGCAGGCCGTCGTCGACCAGGTCGGCGAGGGACGCGACAGTCGACGTCATGGTTGCCTCGTCGCCGGTCACGAGGCTGGCCATCGTGGTCGTGGTGCCGTGCCGCCGGTGCAGGTCGGCGACCATGACGGCCTCGTCCTGATCGCCGGACATGTACGCGGCGCGCGCACCGCCGTGGACGTGGATGTCGACGAAGCCCGGGACCACCCACTTCCCGCCAAGGTTACGCTCGGCGGGCCGGGGCGGCGCGCCGGGTCCGAGCGCGGCGATGCGCCGTCCGTCCACCTCGAGCCAGCCGGCGACGATGCCCTCGGGCGTCACCAACCGGCCGCCGGCGAGCACCGTCATCTGGAACCTCCCTCGGGTGACCCGGTCGCCCTGCGCGGCCGGGACGACCGTACCGGGGCTACCGTCGGCGCCGTGGCCATGACCGTGCATCCCCGGTTCCGCGGCCCGTCCGACTCCGGCAACGGCGGGTACGTCGCCGGACTGGTCGCCGCCAGGGCCGGCGCGACGGTGGGCGGGTCGGCGGCCGTCGTCACGCTGCGGACGCCCCCGCCTCTGGACACACCCCTTGCCGTCGTGGCCGACGGCGATGGTGGAGTGCACGTCGTCCACGGCGAAACTCCGGTGGCGGAGGGCGCGCGATCGTCGCTCGACGTCGAGGCCGTCCCGCCGGTCGACGCCATCCGGGCCCGGGCCGCGTCGGCGTCCTACCCCGGTCTGTCAGCGCACCCGTTTCCGGAGTGCTTCGTCTGCGGCCCGGCCCGGGCGCCCGGCGACGGCCTACGGCTCTTCCCCGGTCGGCTCGGCGACGGCCGCACGGCATGCACGTGGACAGTCGGCGCCGACCTCGCCGGCCGGCCCGAGCTCGTCTGGGCGGCCCTGGACTGTCCGGGCGGCTGGTCGGCCGAGATCGAGGGCCGGCCGATGGTACTGGGACGGATGACGGCTCAGGTCTCCACGCTGCCCGTCGCTGGCGAGGAGTGCGTGGTCATGGGCCTCCTGCTCGCCGCCGAGGGCCGCAAGACCTGGACCGCGACGACGGCGTACGGCGCCGACGGTCGCGAGCTCGGCCGAGCCCATTCCACCTGGATCACCGTCTGATCATCCCGGCGTGCGCGCGTCGTGCAGCGAGCGTACGGGGACGCGCCGGTTAAGCCGTTGCCACCGATTGCGCCGCCGCCTAAGTTCGGATGTACACGGGAAGGGAGGTGGTCTGCAGAATGCATAGCTCTGGGACTCGTGAGGTGGCTGCCCGCTAGGGCAATCCCAACCAGGCCACCCGACCCGTGGGCTCCCGGGACTCGTCCCCCCCGGGCCGCGTCCGTATGGGCGCGGAGCGGCCTACGGGTCGCTCACGTCAGGGCGAGAGGCGCTCGAGCCGCCACCTCGGGCCGGACGTCCGGACGTACAGCAACCGGTCGTGCAGCCGGCTCGGGCCGCCCTGCCAGAACTCTACGGTCGCAGGCGTCACCCGGTATCCGCCCCAGAACTCCGGCAGCGGAACCGCGTCCGGGAACCGGGCCCCCGCCGCGGCCGCGCGAGCCTCGAGCTCGGCGCGAGAACCGATCACCGACGACTGCTCGCTGGCCCAGGCACCGAGCTGCGAGTCCCGCGGCCGGGTCATCCAGTACGCCTCCGTCTCCGCGCGCGACACCCGTGACGCGGAGCCGCAGACCACGACCTGGCGCGAGATGGCGAACCATGGGAAGCACAGGGAGACGGCCGGGTTGACCGCGATCTCGGCCGCCTTGCGGGAACCGTGGTTGGTGAAGAAGACGAAGCCGGCGTCGTCGAGCTCCTTGAGGAGCACATGGCGCGCGCTCGGCCGACCGTCCGGTGCCGCCGTCGCCAGCGCCATGGCGTTGGGTTCCGGCAACCCGTGGGCTACCGCGTCGGCGAGCCACTGCCGGAACAGCGCGTACGGCTCCGGTGGGACGTCGCTCTCGAGCAGTCGCCTGGACGAGTACGGCCGGCGCATCTGGCCGAGCTGTTCGGCCACCGTTCACCTCCGCGTCATGTCTCGGACTGTGCGAAATCACACACTGACGGCGTCGTGACTTGTCGGAATCCTCCACCGACACGGCACAATGGTCTCTCCGCCTCGCGACCATCCTTGCCGCAGACGGAGTTGGCCACGAGCCGATGGGTGAGGGAGAGTTGATGTCCGAAGTCCGGCCGGGCCTCGAAGGGGTCGTCGCATTCGAGACCGAGATCGCCGAGCCCGATCGCCAAGGCGGGGCGCTGCGCTACCGCGGCGTCGACATCGAGGACCTCGTCGGACGGGTCCCGTTCGAGAATGTCTGGGGTCTGCTGGTCGACGGTGCCTTCGAGCCCGGGCTTCCGCCTGCCGAGCCGTTCCCGATCCCGGTTCACTCCGGGGACGTCCGGGTCGACGTGCAGAGTGCACTGGCCATGCTCGCCCCCGCCTGGGGCTTCCGCCAGCTGCTGGACATCTCCGACGAGCAGTGCCGCGAGGACCTGGCCCGCTCGGCCGTGATGGCCATGTCGTTCGTGGCGCAGTCCGCGCGCGGCATCGGGCTGCCGATGGTGCCCCAGCGCGAGATCGACAAGGCGCGCACGATCGTCGAGCGGTTCATGATCCGCTGGCGGGGCGAGCCCGATCCGGCGCATGTCCGGGCCATCGACGCGTACTTCACCTCTGCCGCCGAGCACGGCATGAACGCCTCCACGTTCACCGCCCGGGTCGTCGCGTCGACCGGTGCCGACGTTGCGGCCTCGCTGTCAGCCGCCGTCGGCGCGATCAGCGGGCCGCTGCACGGCGGCGCGCCCTCCCGGGTGCTCGCCATGATCGAGGAGATCGAGCACACCGGAGATGCCGACGGCTACGTCAACGGGGTGCTGGACCGGGGCGAGCGGCTGATGGGCTTCGGGCATCGGGTCTACCGGGCCGAGGACCCGCGGGCCCGGACACTGCGCCGGGTCGCACGTGAGCTCGGTGCCCCGCGGTACCAGGTGGCCGAGGCGTTCGAGAAGGCTGCGCTCGCACAGCTGACCGAGCGTCGGCCCGATCGGGTGCTTGCGACCAACGTGGAGTTCTGGGCAGCCATCGTGCTCGACTACGCCGAGGTACCCGCGCACATGTTCACGTCGATGTTCACCTGCGCTCGGACCGCCGGGTGGAGCGCCCACATCCTCGAGCAGAAGCAGACCGGCCGCCTGGTGCGGCCCTCTGCCGAGTACACCGGGCCGGGTCCGCGCAAGCCGGACGGCATCGAGGGCTGGAACCCCGCCTGGGCCGAGAACGCCTGAGGTCACTCGCCTCTCATGATCAACGCCTCACGCATCACTGTCCCTGCCGAGATCAAGCCGCGCGACGGCCGGTTCGGCTCCGGGCCCGGGAAGGTGCGCCCAGAAGCGCTGGCCGCCCTGGCCGCGTCCGGTTCCACCTATATGGGGACATCGCACCGGCAGCCGCCGGTCAAGGGTCTCGTGCGCCGGGTACGCGAGGGTGTTGCCGAGTTGTTCGGGCTGCCCGAGGGGTACGAGGTCGTGCTCGGCAACGGCGGCGCGACGGTGTTCTGGGATGCCGCTGCGTTCGGCCTGGTCCGTAATCGCGTCCAGCACCTCTCGTTCGGCGAGTTCTCGTCCAAGTTCGCCGAGGTGACCAGGACCGCCCCGTGGCTGGGCGACCCGACAGTCGTCGCGGCCAAGCCCGGCACGCTGGCGCACCCGTACGCCGAGGCGAATGTCGATGCGTACGCGTGGCCGCACAACGAGACCTCGACCGGAGTGATGGCGCCGGTCCGGCGGGTCGACGGCGCCGATGACGACTCGCTCCTTCTCGTCGACGCCACGAGCGGCGCCGGCGGGCTGCCGCTCGACCCCACCCAGGTCGACGTGTACTACTTCGCACCGCAGAAATGCTTCGCCTCCGACGGCGGACTGTGGCTGGCCGCGATGTCGCCGCGTGCGCTGGCACGGGTCGCGGAGATCGCCGCGACGGATCGGTACGTCCCGGCGTCGCTCGACCTGGCGATCGCGGTCGAGAACTCGCGCAAGAACCAGACGTACAACACCCCGGCCGTCGCCACGTTGTTCCTGCTCGCCGAACAGCTCGACTGGCTGAACGGGAACGGCGGGCTCCCGTTCGCCGTCGACCGCACCACCGACTCGTCCACCCGCCTGTACACCTGGGCCGAGAAGAGCCCGTACGCGACGCCGTTCGTCGCCGGCCCGCCGGAACGGTCCCTCGTGGTGGGGACCATCGATTTCGACGATTCGGTCGACGCCGCTGCGGTCGTTGCCGTGCTGCGCGACAACGGCATCGTCGACGTCGAGCCCTACCGCAAGCTCGGCCGCAACCAGCTGCGCGTGGCGATGTTCCCCGCCATCGACCCGGCCGATGTGGAAGCCCTGACGGCCTGCATCGACCACGTCGTCCAGAGCCTCGCCTAGAGCGTGTCGGGCAGTTCCTCGGGCAGTCCGAAATGACGGTGCAGGTCAGGGTCGAGCGAACCCGGCGATCTCCACGATCCGTCCGGCACGAATGCGCAGCGCGTTGATCGCCCCGAGCCGGAACCGGTCGCCGTGCGGAGCGCCCTGGTAGCAGGCGAATGCCAGCTGTCCGTTCGCTCGGATCGGCACAACCGCCAGCGGGAGGCGAACATCCGTTCGGCGAGGAACCGGCCGATGTCTTCGCGGCCGAGGAACCACGCGTGCAACGGCGGCATCGTGAACCTGGCGTCCTCCGCCAGCAAGTCCAGCAGGGCCGGCACGTCGGCCCGCCCCCACGCGGCCACGAAGGCGTCCACCAGCTCGCGCCGGCCGTCCGTGCCGAGCCCATCCAGCTCGGCCTGCTGGCCGACCGGCGGGATCCGTTGGTCGACGGCCTTCCTGGCCCGCTGCAGCGCGCTGTTCACGGAGGCAGGCGTGGCGTCCAGGATGCGCGCGACCTCGGCGGCGGAGAACTCCAGTACCTCACGAAGGATCAGCACCGCGCGGTGGGTACCCGGCAGGTGCTGGAGCGCCGCGACGAAGGCCAGCTCCACGCTCTCCCGCCGCTGGTAGCTCGCCGCCGGGTCGGAGCCACTCGACAAGTTCGCCACCTCGTCCGGCCAGGGCTCCAGCCAGACCGGCCCGGCCACTGGCTCACCGAGATCGGCGGTGTCCCGCCGTGGCGGGCCGTGGTTCACCGAGAGCATCCGTCGGGGAAGGCGGGCGATCAGCCGTAGGCAGGCGTTGGTGCTGACGCGGTACAGCCACGCGCGCAGCGAGCCACGACCCTCGAACCCGGCGATGCCCGCCAGGCGCCGAGCAACGACTCCTGTAGCGCGTCCTCGGCGTCCTGCACCGAGCCGAGCATCCGGTAGCAGTGGGCGCAAAGCTCACCCCGGTAGCCAGCGATCAGCCGCTCGAATGCCGCCGAGTCACCCCGGCGGGCCGAGGCCGGCAGCTCCGGCTCGGGTGGCGCTTCCACATCATCCATCGAGACCATCGTTCCAGGCGCCCTGCCGGCGTCGACCGCCCGCCATGCCCGGGCGGCGGCCTATGCGGGACGCAGGTTGGCGGGTTGGCCGCCGAGGCTTAGGCGGTGCCACCACGGTCGTCGCGAGGGCCGACCCCGTGGCCGGACCGCGGGGCGGGCCAGCCGGTAGGCAGCCGCCTCGGCGCGGAGCCTGGTCGCGCGCTCCTCGTAGAGCTTATGTGCGATGTACTCGTTCATGACTGCCTCCTGGGCGTCGTTGTGGTGCTTCCACGCTGCGCTGCGGGAGATAGGGCCACATCGGGTGCGACCCCTCAGAAGAAGGGTTTGACCCCTCATCTTTGGAACCGGGGACTGCCGATATCCGGGGGTGCGGCGAGGGCTGCGGTGGCAGACTCGACAGGGTGGCGGACCAGGCTTCGAGGGTCCGCCGGCCGCTGGTGGGGCGTGCCGGCGAGATCGACGCCGTGGTCGGGCTGGTGGATGACGCGGCCGGTGGTGAGGCGGGCGCGCTGCTGATCTCCGGTGAGGCCGGGGTCGGTAAGACGGCGCTGGTCCGCGAGGCGAGCGCTCAGGTCGGCGAGGTCGCCGATGTGTTGTGGGCGCCGTGTCTGCCGTTGACGTCGTTGGCGGTGCCGTTCCTGCCGCTGACCTCCGCGCTGCGCAGATGGGCCGCCGACCGTGAGCTGCCGGTTCCGGTCCTGGGCGGCGCAGGCGGAGAGGGCCCGGCCGGACTCGACGGCTGGCTGGATGGACAGAGCCGGCATCGCCCGGTGCTGCTGGTCGTCGATGACCTGCAGTGGGCGGACCAGAGCTCGATGGACGTGCTGATGTACGTGCTGGCCGGGTTGGCCGGTCGCCGGCTGGCGGTGGTCACGACGGTCCGTGCCGGTGAGGAGGGCCCGCCGTTGCGGCGGTGGCTGGCCGACGTACGCCGATTCCCGAGGGTCGGCGAGCTGACTCTGGGCCGGCTGGATCGGGTGGCTACCGGTGAGCAGCTGGCAGGGCTGTTGGGGGCCCCGCCGCACCAGTCGCTGGTAGACGACGTGTACGCCCGCACTCAGGGCAACGCCTACCTGACCGCGTTGATCGTGCGGCGCCTGTCACCGGACGCCCGGTCGCTGCCGCCCGGGCTGCCCACCGGACTGCGCGACGCCGCGACCCACGCCTGGCACGGCCTGTCGCCGCCGGCGCAGGCACTGACCCGACTGGTCGCCGTAGCCGGAAGATCCCAGCGGGCGGACCAGCTGGGCGACGTGGCGGCGGCGACAGGTATCGGCGACGACGTGGTGCCGTTGCTGCGGGAAGCGGTCGACGCCGCGGTGCTCGAGGTCGGCCCGGACGGCACCTACTGGTTCGTCCACCCGCTGCTGGCCGAGGTGCTCGAACAAGGGCTGCTGCCCGAGGAACGCGCCAGCTTGCACGCCGCATTCGCCGCCGCGCTGGAGCCCGCGGTGAACGCGGATGAGATGGGTGTCGAGCGCATCGTGGACCTGGCCGACCACCACTACCGGGCCGGACACCGGCAGGAGGCCTACCGGTGGGCGCTGCTCGGCGCCGATGCCACCGGCCAGGCGGGCGGCGCCACCGAGATGCTGCGGCTGCTGCGTCGCGCCCTGGACCTGTTGCCGCACCAGCCGCACCCCGACCTGACCAAGATCGACCTGCTGCGACGTATCCAAGCGGCCGCCGAGCAAACCGGAGAGCAGGAAGAAGAGCTGGCCGCAGTCGACGACCTGCTGGCGATCGTGGACCGCGACCGGCAACCCCTGCTCGCCGCCGAGCTGCTGGTACGCCAGATCCACCTGTCGTGAGACTGGCGCCCAGCACCGTCGACGACGCCCGGGCGGCTGTACGGCTTTCCGCGGAGTACCCGAACAGCGTGGAGCACGCGCTGGCGATGGCCGAACTCGCGACTGAAGAGTTGTGGGACGGCCTGCCGTCCGGTCCGGCGCGGGCGGACGAGGCGGTCCGCCTCGCGCGTGCATCCGGGTCGGCCAAGGCCCTGGCATATGCACTCATTCCGAGGGTGATGGCCCGGGTTTTCGCCGGTGACGGCGGCGGCTTTGGCCGAGGCCCAGGAGGCGCAGGCGGCGGCGGCGAAGGCGAGAGACTTCGCCGCGTTCGGCGTCGCCGCGGCGTGGGCGGGAAACTGCCTCGACATCAGTTCCGCGAGCCGTGACGTGATCGAGCATGCTGCGCCGCAGCCGGGAGGAGCTGACCGCCCTGGGCGCGCCGCATTGCTACATTGCGAAGCTGCTCCGCGGATGAGGCGTTCGGGCTGGTTCTGCTCGGGGACTGGCGGGCCTGCCTCGAGCGGCTGCGAGTGACGCTGGGATCGACGCCCGGGCCCGGAGGGCGACGTGGTCGCCCGGGTGACCGCGACCCTGCTGGCCGTGTGGCAGGGCCGGTGGGCGGAGGCCGAGGCCCACCTGGCCCGCGCCGAGGAGCTGTCCGGCGATCGGACCCGCCTGCTGTTCTACGGGCTCGACGCGGTCCGGGCCGAGCTCGCCCTGGCCAGCGGTGACACCGGACGGGCGGTCGCGGCCGCAATGGCCGGCGCGGAACGAGGAGGCCACGCGAACCTCGTCGAGCGGCTTGATCCCGCTGGCCGCGAGGGCGCTCGCGGACGAGGCGCAGGCACTCCGGGATCGAGGCGAGGACCCCGCGCCAGCCGTGACGCGTCTGGACAATCTGCGGACCCGCTATCCACGAGTCGTCGCAGAAGTCGGGCCCGGCCCGATGCACCGGGCTCAGGTCCACGCGATGCAGGCGTGGTATGACGCCGAGGTTCAGCGGGGCCAGGACGACCCGGCCGCCGCGACGGCGTGGCAGCACGCCGCGCAGGCCTTTGCCGACGGTCGAGCTCGCCTGGGACGAGGCCTACGCCTGGTGGCGGGCCGCCGAGGCGCTGGCGAAGGACCGCACCGCCCGCGACGCGGCCGCAGCGGCATTGCGGCGGGCGCACGAACTGGCCGTGGACCTGCAGGCCGCACCGCTTCTCAGCGAGGTCGAAGCGCTAGCCAACAGCGCCCGGATATCGCTGGCTTCGCTCGACGAGGGCCCGCCGGCCGCAACGGCCGCGCTGCCCGGCCTCACCCCGCGGGAACGCGAGATCCTCGCCCACATCGTGGCCGGACGGACGTACGGCGAGATCGCCCGCGAACTCGTGCTCAGCGAGAAGACCGTCAGCGTGCACGTCTCCCACCTGCTGCACAAGACCGGCACCGCCAACCGCATCGAACTCGCCCAACTGGCCCGCCGGGTCACCAGCCCGGCCACCGACTGACCTGCCGGAGACAAGCAGCGTGAGCGCCGACTCCTCGGTAACTGCGTAAGGCCGAAGGGCGGCGGCCCTCTGACTCGCTCCGACGGTGCGCGGAACTACCAAGTTTTGCGTGATCTCCGAAATCCACGCGACCACGGTCATCGGATCCGACCAGGATGTCGACAGGGACGCATCAGCGGAGCAAACGCATGGCGATCTCGTCGGCGCAGGGGTTCGAAGGTAAGGGCCGTACGTCGCCGGTTCGCTCGAAACCGTGCCGGGTGTAGAGACGCACCGCGGGTTCGTTCCCCCGAGTGACCCAGAGGTGGACGTCGCTGGCCGCCTGCTCCGTGGCCCACTGGACCACGTCGGCCACCAGGGCGTCGCCGACGCCTTTCCTCCGGGCAGTCGGAGTCACCCACATCGACACCAGGTCGACGACGTGCGGCCTGGACTGGTAGCCCGCAGCCATGCCAACGGGCCAGCCGTGCAGCCCCGCGATCACGGCCACGCCGTTCACCTGATGGAGCCGGTTTCGCCACTCTTGCTCGGTCCCGTCACGCTCACTCCCATACGTCGATGCGAATGCGCCGGGCGAATCGAGCAGCGCCGCGAGCCTCAGTTCACGCCAATCGGCCCAGTCGTCGGATCCGATCCTGCGCGTCGACACCTGGCTCACCAAGCACTCCCCACGGACGCAGCCTGATCGATGTGACGTTTCGGGGCATGTCCGTGTGACCTCGACAGCGCCAGACCGCACGAGATATCCGAGTCGTCACCTGCCGGGCGTCCGGCCCGCCCGCGACCAGCGGCCACGCATACGGTTCGCCTGAGCTATTGCCTCCCGCAGCAGCCGCCGTCCCAGCATCGTGGTCCAGCTGCGGATCTGCATCGTCTCCATGAAGTTCCGTGGACGATCAGTCCTCTGCTGAGTCACCGCAGCTGTCACATCGACCGGCTCGATAGACCCCCTTACGAGCCGCGGGCTTGCCACACTGACGTCCACTTGGATACGTGCCTCGAGCGACTCCATTTCGCGATCGCGGAGATCGGTAGCGTCGTCCTGGCCGATGTAGCCGAGGCCATCGTCGTCCCGGCCGTGAATCGACACGTCGTCGCCTCCATTGTGGAGATTGGCGGACGACTCGTCGGCGCGGGACGCACTCGTCCGTTGCGAAGGCGTCCCAATGGTATGGGAGCTCATCGGAAGGTGGAGCTTCGCCGAAACGATTCCGACCGCCTGTGCAAAGCCAACGGGTGCCTTACGGGTCTCCGCTGTCCGTGTGATCTCCTGCTCATGCGGGACGCAGGCTGGCCGGTCGGCCGCGAGGACCGAGGCGGTGCCACCACGGTCGTCGCCAAGGCTGAGCCCGCGGTCGGCGAACGGCGGACCGGGCCAGCCGGTCGGCAGCCGCCTCGGCGCGAAGCCGGCCCGCGCGTTCCTCGTGGAGCTCCTGTGCGATGTACTCGTGCATGACTGCCTCCTTGGCGTCGTTGTGGTAGTTCCACGCTGCGCCGTAGGCAGAGGTGCCACATCGGGTGCGAACCCTCAGAAGGAGCGTCGTACCCCCTCATCCTTCGAGATCGGGGGCGGCAATATCGGGGGGCGCTGCGGTGGGAGGCGGTGGCAGACTCGCGAGCGTGACGGATCGGGCCGGGGCGGCCCGCCGGCCGCTGGTGGGGCGTGCCGGCGAAATGGACGGCGTCACCGGTCTGGTGCAGAGCGCTGCCCGGGGTGAGGCGGGTGCGCTGCTGATCGCCGGTGAGGCCGGGGTGGGCAAGACCGCACTGGTTCGGGAGGCGAGCGCCCGGATCGGCGAGGTTGCCGACGTGCTGTGGGCGCCGTGCCTGCCACTGACATCGCTGGCGGTGCCGTTCCTGCCACTGACTTCGGCGCTGCGCACATGGGCCGCCGGGCGGCAGGTACCGGTGCCGGTGCTCGGGGGGTCAAGTGAGGAGGGTCCGGCCGGACTCGATGGCTGGCTGGAAAGACAGTGCCAGAAGCGTCCGGTACTGCTGGTGGTCGATGATCTGCAATGGGCGGACAAGAGCTCGCTGGATGTGCTGATGTACGTCCTCGCCGGGTTGGCCGGGCGCCGACTGGCCGTGGTTACAACGGTCCGCACCGGTGAGGAAGGTGATCCGTTGCGGCGGTGGTTCGCCGACGTGCGTCGGTTCCCGCGGGTGGGCGAGCTGACCCTGGGACGGTTGGATCGGGTGGCCACCGGCGACCAACTGGCGGGTCTGCTCGGGCGCCCGCCGCACCAGTCCCTGGTCGACGACGTGTACACCCGCACCCAGGGCAACGCCTACCTGACCACCCTGATCGTGCGTGGTGTGTCTCCGGACGCGCGCTCGCTGCCGGCCGGGCTGCCCACCGGCCTGCGTGAGGCGGCCACCCATGCCTGGCGCGGCCTGTCTTCGCCGGCCCAAGAGCTGACCCGTCTGGTTGCCGTCGCCGGACGACCCCATCGCGCGGACCAACTCGACGACGTGGCGGCCGCGACCGGGGTCAGCCAAGACGTAGTACCGCTGCTACGCGAGGCGGTCGACGGCGCCGTGCTCGAGGTCAGCGCGGACGGCACCTACTGGTTCGTCCACCCGCTGCTGGCCGAGGTGCTCGAGCAGGGCCTGTTGCCCGAGGAACGCGCCAGCTTGCATGCTGCGTTCGCCGCCGCCTTGGAGCCCGGAGAGAGTACGGACGCGATGAGTGTCGAGCAGGTCATCGACCTCGCCGACCATCACTACCGAGCCGCCCATTCCCCGCAGGCCTACCGGTGGGCGCTGATCGCTGCGGAGGCGGCTGAGCGGGCCGGCGGCGCGACCGAGACGCTGCGATTGCTGCGCCGAGCGCTGGATCTGCTGCCACAGGTGCCGGACGCCGACCTGTCCAAGATCGACCTGCTGCAGCGCATCCAAGCGGCCGCCGAGCGGTCTGGACAGCAAGAGGCAGAACTGACCGCGATCGATGACCTACTCGCTTCGGTCGACCGGGAGCAGCAGCCCCTGCTCGCCGCCGAACTACTACTGCAGCAGGATTTCTTGCAAGATGAGATCGGTCGAGTGTCTACCGTTGAAGGCATTTCGGAGGCGGTGAGAATCTCCGGTAGGTATCCGAACAGCCCTCAGTATGCCCTCGCGGTTGCCATACTCGCGAACGAGGAACTGTGGAGCGGTAAGCCGTCGGGCCCAGCCCGGGCGCAAGAGGCGGTTCGTTTGGCACAGGCCTGCGGGTCGCCTATGGCCCTGGTGTATGCCCTCATTGCCAAAGTAAAGGCGCAGGTCCTTGCCGGTGACAGCGGAGCACTTGCCGATGCGCAAGAGGCGCAAGAGGCTGCAGCCAAGGCCGGAAACATCCCGGGGTTCGTCGCGGCCGTAGGTTGGACGGCCAACTGCTTAGACGCCAGTGCGGCGAGCCGGGATGTGGTCGAACACATGCGCCGCAGCCGCGCAGAAATGATCTCTCTGGGAGCGCCGCATTGCTACGTGGCGCGTACTTCCGCGTATGAGGCCTTTGGGCTGCTACTGCTCGGGGATTGGCGGGGCTGCCGTGAGCGGCTACGTGTGACGCTGGGATCGACACCAGGGCCGCGTGCCGACATGGGCGCCCGGCTGACTGCGGCTCTGTTAGCGACTTGGCAGGGCAGGTGGGCCGAAGCCGATGGCCACCTGGTGCGCGCCGAAGAACTATTCGCGGCTCGATCCATATTGCGGTCCCACGGCCTCGATGCGGTCCAGTCCGAGCTAGCCCTGGCCACCGGTGACACTGAACAGGCGGTCGCCATCGCCCTGGCCGGAGTAGAGGACCATGGTCACGACAACTTGGTGGAACGACTCATTCCGCTGGCTGCGAAAGCCATGGCGGACGAAGCACAAGCGTTTCTGGACCAGGGCGAGGATGCTGCGCCTGCGGTGACGCGACTTCACGACCTGCGGCATCAACATCCGACAGTCGTCGCCGACACCGGCCCCGGACCGATGCATCAGTTGCAAGTCCGCGCGATGCAGGCGTGGTACGACGCGGAGGTGCAGCGGGGCGAGGATGACCCGTCGGCCGCGACGGCATGGCAGCGCGCCGCGCAAGCCTGCGCCGAAGGTGAGCTCGCCTGGGACGAGGCCTACGCCTGGTGGCGGGCCGCCGAGGCGCTGGCGAAGGACCGCACAACCCGCTACGCCGCCGCCGCGGCCCTGCGGCGGGCGCACGAACTCGCCATGGATCTGCAGGCCGCGCCGCTGCTCGCGGAAGTGGAAGCGCTGGCCCAAAGCGCCCGGATCTCACTGGCCGCGATCCACGAGAGCCCGCCGCCGGAAACCGTGGCCCTGCCCGGCTTGACCGCCCGCGAACGCGAGATCCTGGCCCACGTCGTCGCGGGCCGCACCTACGGCGAGATCGCGCGTGAGCTGGTCCTCAGCGAGAAGACCGTCAGCGTGCACGTCTCCCACCTGTTGCATAAGACCGGCACCGCCAACCGCATCGAGCTAGCACAGCTGGCCCGCCGCCTCGCCGGCCCGGCCACGACCTGAGCCGGCCGGAGACGCTCGAGCGGCCATGACGGCTCCCGACGCGAGATGGAGGCGCGTTGCGGCGGGATGCCTCAAGCCGCGGGTTGGCCGAGCCACGTGAGACTTGCGGCGTCCTGGCGCCGCAAGTCTCACGTAGATCAATGCTCCTGCGGGACTGTGTCGCAGGGCCCAGCAGTTCAGGCGCTGACCAACGTGGTCCGGCGCTGGCGCAGCACGACTATGCCCCCGGTGGCCGCCGCAGCGAGCCCGACCGCGGCAAAGGACACCGTGGCCCACGGGAACTCGTCGGGAGACGCGGCGACGTCGTCGCTACCGGTCGACGGCACCGACAGCTGTTCACTGTGCTCGATCTGAGCCTTGGTACGGCCATCGTTCAACCACAGCTGATCACCGTGCTCGATCTGAGCCTTGGTACTGCCGTCCTCCAGCTGACTCTGCTCCGGTGCCGACCCGCCTGGGTCGGGTCGGGCAATGGCCGGGGCGGCTGCGAGCCCGGCGATCAGGGTGGCTACGGCGGCCGCCGCTGAGCAGCGGCCGAGGAGTGTAGTGCGGGTCATGACTGCCTCCTTGGGCGTCGTTGTGGTGGTTCCACGTTGCGCCGTGAGGCGATGGCCCACATCGGGTGCCACCCCTCAGATGGAGGCTCTGACCCCCTCATCTTCGGAATCGGAGCGCGCGATAACCAGCGGGCGCGGGCGATGCGCTCCGGTGGCTGGCTCGTCAGGGCGGCGGACCGGATCGGAACGGGCCCGCAGCCGTTGGTAGGGCCGTGCCGGCGAGGTCGGGCCGTCGTTGCGAGTTGGGAAAGACCCTCGCGCATGGGCTCATTGCCACGCTCACGGCCCGGGCGCTCACCGGGCGATCGAGGCCGGCTTGCCGAAGCGAAGGGGTCAGGCGGCAACGGCAAAGGCGAGGCGCCGCATCGCCGCCCACGACGACGGATAGTCCGGCGTCACCTCCACGACCACCCCGGACTGCTCTCGCCCGCAACTCCCGCGGCTAGGTACTACGAACGTGCCACGACTCCATCCCTCCCAAGAGATGGAGCCTCCGGACTCACCGAGTGATCACTCCATATCAGAAAGGGGGCGGTGCTTGGGGGTGGTGTGGTCGTCGTTCTTTGTCGATGTAGCTCGCTTCGAGCACGGCGGGGGTGGGTGTCTGGTATTGGTGGCCGGTGGGTGCGGTCCAGGTGATGGTGCCGTCGGGGGCGCGTTGCCAGGCCCAGCCGCCTCCGGTTTTGGCGCGGTGGTGGTGGCGGCACAGCGGTCCGAGGTTGTCGGCGCTGGTCGGGCCGTCGGGGAAGCGTTTGCGGTGGTCGAGGTCGCAGCGTTCGGCGGGTTGTCGGCAGCCCGGGAAGGCGCACACCTGGTCGCGGGCCTTGACGTGGCGGGCGAGCGACGGTGGTGGCCGGTAGACGGTGACGCCGTGGTCGAGCAGCACGCCCGAGACGGGGTCGGTGAGCAGCCGGCGCCAGGTGGCGTCCGGGTCGGCAGCGATCTGGCGGGCCATCGCGGCCGGGATCGGCCCGTAGCCGGCGAGCTCGCCGGGCTGGTCGTCCAGGCCGAGCAGGGTGCTGGCCGCAACCGTGACCCGGATGTGCGGCCCGCGCCCTGGCTGGCGGCGGTGCTTGCGGGTGCCGCGCCGTTGCCGCCGGCTCGGGGTGGCGGAGCCCGCTGCGTGGACCGCCCCGTCGCGGGGTGGCGGTGGTCGCCGGCGTCGGGATCGGCGGGGGTGAGCACGGCCCGGCACAGGTCGACCAGGGCGTCGGCGCGGCGGGCGTCGATGCCGCGCGGATCCTGTGGGTCGGCGCAGCGGGCCAGCGTGTCCACCGCGGTGAACACCATCGGTGGCGTCGTCGGCGGGCAGCCGGGCGGTGATCTCGGCCATCCCGTCGGGCAGCGGGTGCAGATCGAGGAAACGCTCCGCCCTGGCCCTGGCGTGCCGTTTGACCACGGCCTCGGAGTCCACCGCCGCGACCGCCCGGAGCAGACTGCGGCGCAGCTCCGATGTGGTCTGCGAATCGGCCCGCCGCAGCACCCGCTGCTCGACCGCCCGGCGACTGGCCGGGTCGGTCAGGTTGGCGGTGTGCTCGGCGACGGCGCGGGCCTTGGCCAGGTCGATCCGGCCCTCCCGCAGGGCGAGTCTGGTGGCCGGCAGCCGGTCGGAAAGATCGAGCGCGAGGGCCAGCCTGAGATCCGCCGCCCGGCGGCCGATCCGCAGCCTGGCCGCGACCTCGTCGGCCGCGAACTCGCTGACCCGCCGTCCGGGTTGATCCGGGGCGTGCGGGCCCGGCCGGCGGCGGGCGAACTCGGCGATCACCTCACCCTGTTTTGCCTGCGCCCACCCGATCAGCCGCTCCCACCCCGCCGCCGCCTCCAGCAGGTCATGGCTCGACAGCCCCGCCGGGTCGGCCGCGTTGAGCCGCGACGCCAGCACGGCACCCGGCATGCTGCCGGCCGGAAAGGGCGTGCCGGTGCCCGATCGCTCGTCCCGCCCGGCCGGGGACCAGTGCGGTGCCCGATGGGGAGCCTTGTACACGCCGGGCGCCACCTTCCGGGCGCGCACGATCGGACCCTCACCGAGGCGCACCGGCCGGGCCGGCAGGATGGCCCGCAGGCGTGCCACCGCCGCCACGCGACCGTCGTCGGCCGACACGTCCGGCCCGCCATCCGATTCGAACATGTGTCCATCATCCCAGCCACCACCGACACTGACTCGCTCTGCAACGTGCGCCCGCGGTGATAGAGCTCAGTGATGTTTATGCGCTCGGCTGGTCGCGATAGCCAGCGTGATGTGGGCTGCACCGGGCAGGATGGCGAGCTGTGAGCTCGGGAGTCCGCGACATCACCGACCACACCGCTGCGCACCGTGCAGCAGGACCAGCGGGCTGCCGGCGCCCGTGAGCCTCGAGACACGGAGGCGCCCGACCGTGTGTGTGGTCAGCGGTCGGGCGGTCCGTCGTGCCCTCGCCTAGGGCAACTCCCCCTCGGGCCCTCGCACCTTCCCCCCGCCGAGTTCCCGTGGGCGCGACGGTAGCGGTCAAGATCCCCGATGCGGCATCGTCCGTTTGTCTGAATTACGGGGTCCGTGCGGGCATTTCTCCCGGTCCGATCGCCGCGTCGAATTGATCGGCCAGCAGTTCGTGCAGCGCCGGGCGAACGCCCCAAGCGGAGACGAGCGCGACGTACTCGGCGGCCTGGACCGGATCGGGCGGCGAGTCTGTGTGCACCGCCCGAAGGAGCGTGTTGCGCGGCGTGTGTACCGATTCGACGAACTCGACGACCTCGACCCGGTACCCGAGCATTCGCAGCAACGACGCCCGCACGGCGTCCGTCAGCACGTCCGCGAACCGCTCCCGGAGGATTCCGTGACGGGTCAGCGGTCCGTAAGGCTCCGGAGTCGGCCCGGCGCGGAGCTGGCGCTGGACGTCGTGGTGGCAGCACGGCGCGGCGAGCACGAGCGGGACCCGCCACCGCACGGCGCGGGCCAGGGCGTCGTCGGTGGCCGTGTCGCACGCGTGCAGAGCCAGGGCGACGTGCGGCGGCGGGTCTACCTCGGCGTCCGCGATCGTGCCCTCGAGGAACCGGACGGCGTGCGCCCATCCCAGCGACTCGGCCAGGGCCGCGTTGCGCTCCCGGGCCTGCGTCTTGACGTCGACGCCGGTCAGCCGTACGTCGAGCCCGTGCCGGTCGGTGAGCCAGCGGTATGCGGCGAAGCTCAGGTACGCGTTGCCACAGCCGAGATCGACCACGCGCAGCGGCCCGGCCCCTGCAGCCGCGCGGGCCGTGTCGAGCACCGGCTCGAGCGCCCGCAGGAACTCCTCCACCTGGTGGTACTTGTCGCGGCGGCTTGGCTTGATCCGACCTCGCTCGTCGCTGATGCCTACCGCGCGCAGGAACGGGTCGGCCGGGTCGAGCAGCCGCTCCTTCGTACGGTCGTGCGGGCGCGCCGGGTCGGTCGGGCCCGGTGTCCGCGACCGGTGCACCTGGGCATCGCCCTTCTTGGTGACCCGCAGCTGCACGGTCTCGCCGGTGGTTTCGACGTGCCAGTTGCCGTACGGCTGGTCCAGCAGGTCGTCGACCGCGGCCGCAGCCATCTCGGCCCCAACGTTGCTGGTGAAGGCCTGCCGTTCGTCGTACGTGACGACCTGCAGGCGGCGTCCCTCGCGAAGGTCGACCCAACGCAGCTCGGCGCGCCGGTAGTCGGGGCGGGCGCCCTTCCGCCGGCCCGCCGCCACGGCGCGCAACAGCCGCGCAGAGTCGAGCAGGTCGACGCGGAGCCCGTCCAACGCAGATCGGAGCGGCTCGGCCATCCGACCATTGTGGCCGCCGTCGATCACGGTGTTGGCTGGAGCCCATGGATTACACCAACCTCGGACGGTCGGGGCTCCAGGTGAGCCGGCTGGTGCTCGGCACGATGAACTTCGGACCGGTCACGCCCGAGGACGAGTCGCGGGCGATCGCCGACCTCGCCCTCGAGCGCGGCATCAACGTCTTCGACACCGCAAACACTTACGGCTGGGGCGAGAACAAGGGCTGGACGGAGGAGATCCTCGGCCGCTGGTTCGCCCAAGGCGGCGGACGCCGTGACAAGGTCGTGCTCGCGACGAAGGTGTACGGGGCCATGTCCGACTGGCCGAACGACGAGAGGCTGTCCGCGCGGAACATCCGCCACGCCTGCGAGGCCTCGCTGCGGCGCATGCAGACCGACCACATCGACCTGTACCAGATGCACCACGTCGACCGTGACACACCGTGGGAGGAGATCTGGCAGGCCATGGAGACCCTCGTCGCCCAGGGCAAGGTGATCTATGTCGGGTCCAGCAACTTCGCCGGCTGGCACATCGCGCACGCCCAGGAGGCCGCGCGGGCCCGCCACTTCCACGGGCTGGTGTCCGAGCAGTCGCTGTACAACCTGGCCGAGCGTTCGGTGGAGTTGGAGGTGCTGCCGGCTGCCCAGGAGTACGGGCTCGGCGTGATCCCGTGGAGCCCACTGCACGGTGGTGCGCTGGGCGGCATCCTGGCCAAGGAGCATCGCGGTCGATCCGCCGGAGGTCGGGCCGCCGACTATCTGGCCGGCAACCGCTACCGGCTCGAGGGTTTCGAGGCGCTCTGCGAGAAGCTCGGCGAAGAGCCGGCGAACGTCGCCCTGGCGTGGCTTCTACATCAGGAGGGCGTGACCGCGCCGATCATCGGGCCGCGGACGTCGGCACAGCTCGAGTCCGCTCTGCCAGCCGCCGCGCTGTCCCTGGACGAGCCCACGCTGGAGCGCCTCGACGAGCTCTTCCCCGGCCCGGGCCCCGCGCCCGAGGCCTACGCCTTCTGAATGCCCTGCCTCCCTTGCGTCACCGGATGGACGCCACCACGACGGCGGCGACAAGCAGCATGAGTACGAGAGGAACGAGAATCCGGCGGGTCCGGGCATCCACACGACTCTCATACGCCGTGCACGCCGTCCGGTGCAACCCTTCCGTCACGCCCTGAGCGCGTATGCAGACACGGTCGTATAGCGCGGCCGACCCCCCTCGCCGGCACCCAGCTGGGAACGGACCAGCGTGATCTCCCGGGCCGTCCAGGTCGGGCTCGCGTAGTGGGCCAGCGCCTCGACGTAGCCACGCAGGCCGACCGGTCTCGCCGAGCGCGCGAGGGTGACGTGGGGCCGGAACCGGCGCACCTCGTCGACCGGCACGCCGGCGCGCCGCCCAGCCGCGACCGCGGATCGCGAGAGATTCCGAAGCGTCGCCACGTCGCCGACGCACCCCACCCACAGGGCCCGCCCGTCGAACCGTCCGGCGCCGGCGAGCCCGAGCGCGAGCGGCGGACAACGCCGGGCCGCCCGCTCGAGCCGGACGTCGAGGTCGGCGAGCCGTTCCTCGCCGACCTCGCCGTAGAAAGCGAGCGTCAGGTGCCAGGCGTCCGGCGCCGTCCACCGGAGCACGTGGTCGCGCAGCGGCTCGACCCGCGCGTCGAGGTCGGTGACAACCTCGGCCGGTGGGGCCAGCGCGACGAACAGCCTCACTGACTGGGCCCCCTCAGGCCGAGGCGCGTACCACGAGCTCGGTCGGCAGGATCTCGCCGGCGACCTGGGGCGGTGCGCCGGCCAGCTGCTCGAGTAGCAGCTCGGCCATCCGCCGCCCCATGTCCTCGGCGGGCTGGCGGACGGTCGTCAGCGGCGGGATTGCGGTGCGGGCGAGCACCGAGTCGTCGTACCCGACAACCGCGATGTCGTCGGGGACGCGCCGGCCCTGGTCGTAGATCACCCGCAGGGCGCCGGTCGCCATCAGATCCGAGGCGACGAAGACGGCGTCCAGGTCGGGACGGCTCCGCAGCAGCCGGGCCATCGCCGCGGCACCGCCATCGGCAGTGAAGTCGCCGTGCTCGACCAGGTCGACCGAACGCCCGGCCCCGGTGAGCACTTGCCGCCATCCGAACAGCCGGTCGACGCCGGCCGGCATGTCTCGAGGGCCCGCGACCGTCCCGATCACCCGGTCACCGCGGCCCAGCAGGTGCTCCGTCGCCACCTTGCCGCCGCCGACGTTGTCGGCGTCGACGTACGGCACCGCGATGCCACCGGGGTCGAGTGGCCGGCCCCCGAACACGAACGGCAGGCCGGTCCGGGCGAGCTCGGCCGGCAGTTGGTCCTCGCCGTGGTGACTGATCACCAGCGCTCCGTCGACGTGGCCCGCCCGCAGATAGCGCAAGAGCCGCGCGGTGTCGCCGACCTGCTGCGCGATGAGCAGGACGAGCTGGAGCTCGGTGCCGGCCAGCGCCGTCGTGATGCCTTGCAGCGCTGCGGTCAGCACCGGGTCGGCCACGAACCGGCCGCCGGTCTCGGGGACGACCAGCGCGACCGAGTCCGTGCGGCGGGTGACCAGCGAGCGCGCCGCCCGGTTGGGTACGTACCCGAGCTCGGAGATGGCGCGGTCGATGGCCTGTTGCGCCCGAACGCTGACTCGTGAGCCACCGTTGACGGCCCGCGAAACCGTGGCCCGCGAGACACCGGCTGCCCGGGCGACCTCCTCGAGCGTGGGCATCCGGTGAGCCGGTGGATCCGCCTCCATGTCGTCCTCCTCGGCTCAGCCTACGGGCCTGGTCAGGGGAGGCCGCCGGCCCGGCGTCACCCCGGCGCCGTCGACACGATCCGGATCCCGGGACGCGGATGCATCCGGGGCCGGACGACGACGCCGTTGCGCCGCGCCAGGAGCAGCGTCACGGCCAGCGTGCCGGCCGCGGTCATGATCCCGCCGCCGATCAACGACCAGCGTGCGCCGAGCAACTCAGCGACCCATCCGATCAACGGCGCGCCGGCCGGCGTGCCGCCCATGAAGATCATCAAGTAGAGCGACGTCACACGGCCACGCATCTGCGGATCGACCGACGTCTGCACATAGGCGTTCGCCGTCGTGACGACGGTGAGCGCGGTCATGCCGAGTGGGATGAGGGACAGCGCGAACACCCAGTACTGCGGGGACAGACCGGCAAGGATCTCCAACAGCCCGAAGAGCAGAGCGAACCCGACGATGACCCGCCGCCGCGGCGCGCCACGCCGCGCCACGAGCAGGGCGCCGGTCAACGAGCCGATCGCCATGATCGAGCCGAGCAGGCCGTACTCGGTCGGACCCTTGTCGAACACGCCGGTGGCCATCAGAGCCGTCGTCATCTGGAAGTTCATGCCGAAGGTGCCGACGAAGAACATGATCGCCATCACCATGACGAGGTCGGGTCGACCCCGCACGTACCGGAGGCCGTCGACGAGCCGCCGCTCACTCCGCGGGACGACCCGCGGTTCGCCGACCGCGTCCATGCCGATGAGGAGGAGCACGACGATAGGCGCCGCGAACGTCAGCGCGTTGAGCAAGAACACCGGCCCGGGACCGAGTGCGGCGATGAGCAGGCCGGCGACTGCGGGGCCCACCAGTCGGGCCGCGTTGAACGAGGCGCTGTTGAGCCCCACAGCGTTCGTCAGGTCCTCAGGTTCGACCAGCTCGGCCGCGTAAGTGTTGCGGGCGGGGTGATCGATCGCGGTTCCGACGCCGAGCAGGAACGCCAGAACGTAGACGTGCCACACCTGGGCGAGGTCGGTGACGACGAGTACGCCGAGGGTGAGTCCGACCAGCCCCAGGAACCCGTTGGTGAACATGAGCATCCGCCGCTTCGGCAGCCGGTCGGCCAGGGCGCCGCCGAAGGGCGCGACGAGCAGGAAGGGCAGGAACTGCAGGCCGGTGGTGATACCGAGCGCGGCTGGCCCGCCGCCCAGCGTGACCAGGACGAGCCAGTCCTGGGCGACGCGCTGCATCCAGGTGCCGATGTTCGACACCAGCATCCCCGACCAGAACAAGCGGTAACCGCGGTATCGACGCAGGGAGTGGAAGGTAGGACTCACAGCTCTGCCAACTTCTCCAGCACAGGTGCGGCGCGACGTAACGCCTCGTGCTCGGCGGGCGTGAGCTCCCGCAGCCGGCGGGCCAGCCAGGCGTCGCGCCGGCGACGGTCGGCCGCGATCAGGGCTGCGCCCTCGCCGGTGATGCGGACGACGACGAGACGCCGGTCGACGGCGTGCGGCTCGCGCACTGCGAGCCCGCGCTCCTCGAGGGCGGACACGATCCTGGTCATCGACGGTGGCTGGACGCGCTCATGGGCGGCCAGCTCGCCGAGCGTGATCGGCCCGTGACGGTTGAGCGTGCCCAGGGTCGCGAGCTGGTTGAGCGTCAGCGAGTCGTCTTCCCGCTCGGCACGCAACCGCCTCGCCAGCCGCATCACAGACAGGCGCAGCGTGCTGGACAGGCCTGCGTGCGTGCGGGCAACGGTCATGACGGCAGGCATGACTGTTAGCATACCTCATTACCTTTGCTAACGACTAGCTCTACCGGCCCGCTAGGTCATGACACTCCCACTCAGCCGCGACGGGTGCGGCGGCCGCGGTAGGACGCCCCGCCGTCCGTGGACTGCTTGCCCCCTCGGCCCGTGTTCCGGCGTGCGCGCCGCCCACCACTGGGCCGATCGCCGGCCTTCCCGAGATCGTCCCCGGTGTCCTCGGGCTCGCCGGTCTCGGCACCGCTCGACTCGTCGGTCTGGTCCAGGTCCAGCGGCGGGAAAGCCGCCGTCCGGTCCGGCTCGACCGGCTCCGACCTGTCGACGTTCCGGGCGGCGCGCCGGGCCCGGCGGCCGGTGGCCGGTTCGACATGGTCTGTCTGGACGTCGTCGAACTCCTCGGCACCGTCGATCGGCTCGGCCCCGTCGGGGAGGTCGGCCTCCTCGTCGAGCAGCGCGCGGGCGATGGCGTCGCGGCGCTTGCGCGTGTACTCGAGGCCCAGCAGGCCGAGCCCGACGCCGGCCAGGCAGGTCCAGAGCCACCAGCCGTGGCCCTGTTCGTCCAGGCTGTCCTTCCGCAGTGCGAGAACGACGAACGCAGCCGCCCACAGGACGGTGCCGATGGCCACGGTGCGGACGCCGTCGACGTCGAGGGGGTGCACCTCCGGGGTGCCCTGAGTCCGCCGACGCCGCTTCGCCATAGGTCAAGAGGCTATCCACACGTGTGTCCACGGTCGGCCGACTCCCGGTTTCTGGCATCTCACCGCTGATCAACTGAGCAGACGCCGGACCTCGTCGGCGACCGACCGGAGCTCGTCCTGGTCGAGGGCGGGGTAATCCCTGCTGACCAGCGCGACCGCGCCGGTGGGCAGGGGCTCCTCGACGATCTCGCCCTTCAGCATCGCGGAGTTGAGCGCGTCGCCCTCGGTGTGGGGCGCGAGGTGCACGTGCAGGTGCGGGATGTGTCCACCGAAGACGTACACGAATACGGCCTCGGCACCGGTGGCGTGCTTGAGCGCCTGCGCGCTTCGCGCGATGGCGAGGCCGAACGTCACAGCCTCACTGCCGTCGAGATCGGCGATGGAGGGGATGTGCCGTTTGGGCTCGAGATAGGAGAACCCGGGCGTCGGGTCCCCGGGCCCGATGCTCGTGGTGAGCCGCCAGTGGGCGTCCTCCCAGACCTGCTCACGACCCATGTCCGGGTCCACCTCACGGCCACGACACAGTGGGCAGGTCTGATCACGCATAACGCGAGCATTCCCTGAACACGCTCCCCACCACACGTGCCACGGTGTGGCGTCGGTCACCGGCTCGCCGGTTCGTACGCCTGCTCCGCGAGCAGCGCCGGCGCAGCCTCCGGATCGCGCAACGTCTCGGCGACCAGGAGGCGCAGCTCCCAGCGACCCACGGACCATGCGAGGCCTCGCGCCAGGCCGTCGGCCGTCGCGGCGTGCACGGTCTTCGCTCCGTCGACCCACCAGTCGACCGAACGACCCGCCACGATCAGGTCGTCATGCTCGACGTACGTTGCCGGCGCATCGACGAGCACGGCTCGGACGACCTCCGGCACGGGGGTGGCGACGCCCCGCGAGCTCGGCGTGACGCCGTAGACGTCACCGGCGAGATCCAGGTCGAGGACCTCGGCCAGGGCCGTGTCGCCGGGCACGACGGCAGGCAGACCGAGCTGCAGCCAGTGCGGACCGTCCGCGACAACCGCACCTTCAGCCGGGACGACCCGCGAGCCGGCACCATCGGGCACCCGGACAAGCGCCGGGGCGGGCACCGCTGCATCGTCCACGGACGTGAGCGCCGAGTACACGACGCCGAGGTCGCGTGCGGCGAGTTCGAGCGCCGGGTCGGCGAGCCGGTCGAGCAGGAGGCTGGGCTCGACATCTGCCAGCGTTCGAGGCAGCCCCAATGCCGTGGCCGCCGCGGGGTCGAGATCGAGTTCCGCGGAAGACAACAGCGCCCTGACCAGCGGCTCCGCATCTGCTGCGCACAACTCCGCGAGACTCCGGCCGCCGATCCGGGCATGCGCACGCAACCACCAGACCGAGTAGGGGGTGACCGTGCGCCGCGTACCGTCGGCCAGCAACGCGTAGGCGGGCTCGACCAGCGCCCGACGGGTCGCGGGGTCGGCTGCGAGCATGGCCAGCGCCGCGGGCCACGCGTCGGCGCGCACCAGATCGAGATCGCGGACGGCCGTGAGCTCCGCGAGCAGCGCTGGCAGCTCCTGCCTGGGCAGGCCGGCGACGACGGCGTCGACCCAGCGACTCTCGTCGTCGAGGTCGTGCCAAGACTCGTCGTCGAGGGGCACATCGGCATCCCGGACCACCCCGAAGCCCTCACGCACGCCGACGGCGTGGAGCACCTGTACCCCCCACCGGCCGACGACCTCCGCTGACACCGTGTGCTCGGCAGGATCGGCGTCGAGCAGGTTCAGCACCGGCGATCCGGGCATCAGGAGGTCCTGCGCCGGGATGGCACGTCCGGTCGCGTCGGGCAGCGGGAGTCGCGCCAGCCAAGGCTCGTCGTCGCCCGTGCCACCGGACACCGCGACCAGATCGAGGACGGCGTCGACCAACTCAGCCGGCTGCTCCACGACACCCTCGAGTTCATCGTCGCCGAGGGCGACGACGGCGGCCCGGACCGCCGGATCACGCAGGACCGCGGCCGGTGTCCCGTCGACGGCGCCGAGCCGACGGAGCAACGGGTGGGCGGCATCCGGATCCACCACCCGCAGACCGAGCGCCTCGAGCAGATCGGGTCGAACCCCACCGGTCGGCAGCACCACGCCGCGCGGCCCCCGGACGACCCGACCGTCGGAGAGGGGCACCGGCAGTGCCGCGAGGGCCGCCGGCTCGGCGCCGTCCAGGCCTGCATAGATGTGTCGCCACTGGGCGGGCGACATGGCCAGCTCGGCCAACTGGTCGACGACGTCGACCAACGCGACCTCACCGGCGCCGAGCCGGCGCAAGGGGTCGGCACGCCACCACGCCGGAGCCGGCAAGCCGGACACGACGGGGGCGAGGGCCGCTGGGTCGGCCGCACTCTCGAGACCGGTGACGAGGACGACCTGATCCGGGCGCAGCCGGGTCGAGCCGTCGATCGACGGAACGAGTGGAGTCCGGGTCAGCTCGGCGACGACCGCACGATGCAGTGCAGCGTCCAGCTCACCCGCTCCGAGCGGACCGGGCACGAGATCGAGCACCCCTGGCCCGGTCAGCCCCGACGCGAGCTGCGCATAGGCGCGGCCGACCTCCGCCACCACCAGGTCGGCCAGCTGTCCGGGTACGGTCCGCCGCCGCGAGGAGTCCAGCGGGAGCGACGCCAGGACCAGAGCCGGCAACGCGGTTCTCTCGTCGGTCGGCGTCGGGGCGTGGACGGTTCTCGGTACCGACGGGGGCAGAGCAGCCGGTGCGTCCTCGTCGTCGACGGGAACGGCGATCGTGACCTCCCACAGAGGTCGCGCCCGCTCTTCGACCGGGCGGTCGGCCAGCAGCTCAGGCGGGATCAGACCGGCTCGGCGCGCGAGCCGCCATCGGGTGCGGCGGCCGCCGTCGTCGACCGTGACCTCCGGACCTTCACGGCTCGCCGCCAGGACCCGACGCGCGCCGTCCGTCTCGACGGCGACCTCCGTCAGCGCGGGCAGGGTCAGCACGAGCGCGTCGTCGATGCCGGACAGAAGGCGCAGGACGAGTGCGCGCGCCCGGTCGTCGCGCAACGGCAGGGAGACGACCGTGTCGTAGGGCCCGGGCACGTCGCCCTCGGCCGGGTACGGGAGCCGCAGTACCGGCACCGCGTCGCCGCGGCGGGCGATCTCGGCGCCGAGCTCGGGCACGGCTGCTGCCGCATCGTGGGCCGCTGTCCGCGACCACCGCACCCCGCCCGAGCGGGAGAGCACGGCCGGAGCGTCGGTCACCGCGAGGACGGCCGCGAACCCCACACCGAACCTGCCCACGGTCGCGGCCGCATCGTCGTCGCGTTTGGCCGAAGCCCGCAACGTCGACAGGGCCTCCACCCCTGCGGCATCGAGCACGGCACCGATGTTGGCCGCGGTCAGCGTCATCCCGTCCAGGCGTAGCAGCAGCCGCCCGGGGACTCCTGCGCGCACAGCGGCGTCCGCGGCGTTCTGCGCCAGCTCGACGACGAGCCGGTCCCGGTAGGCTCCCCGGACCAGGTCCTCCTCGGCGTTCGCATCCTCGCGAAATCGAGCCGGTGACGCGGTCCACGCCGACAGCACACGCCGACGCAGCGTCGCCGTGTCGAACGGGTCCACTGCACCCTGCCCCTCAGGCGTGGCCGAGCTCCTCGTCGGGTGCGCCGTCCGCGGGTTCCGGTGCGACCGGTCCGACGGGTCCGTGCGCCACGAGCTCGTGCGACAGCGTGTCGAACACCGGATCGGACAGCGTCAGCAGCGAATGCCCGATCCGGACCTCCGAGTGCGCGCCGCATCCGTGGTCGTGCGCGACCACGTGGCCGTCGAATGGCGTGCGCTCGTTCGCGCACACCCCGAATACCCGGCCCAGCGCACCACCGAGCGGTACCAAGAACCCGCAGGTCTCGCACGGGAACGGTGCTGCGCGGGCGATCTCGGTGTCGGGTCCCCCGACGCCCTCGCGCCACCGGTCGGCGGCGTCGTCGCGTCCCCAAGGTGAGAGCACCCGGACCCGGCCGAGCCCGAGCTCCTCGGTGACGGTGCGCGAGGCGTCGGGGTCCAGGTCCTCGTCGGCGCCGGTGTAGCCGGGCACGAGGCGAGGATCGTCGTCGGCCGTGGGCAACAGGTCTCCAGGCCCCAGGTCACCGGGTTCGACCCTCTCGTCCCAGGGCACCCACGGCGGTGCCAGGACGGCGTCCGGCGCCGGGAGGAGCACGCACTCGTCGACCGTGACGACCTTGGCTCGCGACGCGCGGGTGACGGTCACAGACCACCGCCAGCCCCTGTAGCCGAGAGCCGTGCACTCGAAGTAGTGCGTGACGACACGCTCGTCCTCGGCGTCGTAGCCGGCGTGGTCGCCGACCTGGCCGGCGCCCGCGGTCTCGACGGCTGCGGAGCGGGCGAGGTCGACCGCGTCGACGCAGGCGGCATCGGCCTTGCGGCTGCGTGAGCGGGACGGCGCGGGTGTCACGAGGGGTCATTCTCGCACGGTGCCATGCTGTTTGGATGGTGCGCGTGACGCAGGACCCGCGCCCGGAGCCGAACGGGCCTGGCGCGGGACGGGCTCGCCGCGCTGCGGATGCCTCCTCCCGCGCCGCTCGGAGCGCTGCGTCGTCGACGTCGCGGGCGGCCCGCGCGGGGACGGCTCGGCTGCGCCGCGCCGCCAGCGCGGAAGGGGCGGGCCAGACCGGGCTGGCCAGGCTGATCGAGCTCAACGCCGTGAACGCCGCCGCCGACGTCCTGGTGGCGATCGCCCTGGCCGACACGCTGTTCTTCTCCGTCGCGACGTCGGAGGCGCGCGGCCGGGTCGCGCTCTACCTGGTGCTGACGATGGCGCCGTTCGTGATCATCGCCCCGGTCGTCGGCCCCTTCCTCGACCGGTTCCGGCATGGCCGACGGTGGGCGATCGGCGCCACGACGGCCCTGCGCGGCTTCCTGTGCTGGGTGATGGCCGGAGCCGTCGTCGAGGGCGGCGTGTGGCTCTATCCAGCCGCGTTCGGATGCCTCGTCGCGTCGAAGGCGTTCGCCGTCACCCGCGCCGCGGCCGTGCCACGGCTGCTGCCCGACGGCGTTCCCCTCGTCACGGCGAACGCGCGACTGTCGATGGCTGCGATCGTCGGTGCCGCTCTCGCGGCTCCGGTCGGCATCGGGCTCGCGCTCATCGGCTCGGACTGGCCGCTGCGGCTCGCCTTCCTCGCCTACGCCGCGGCGACCATCCAGGCGATCCTGCTCTCGCCCCGGGTCGACTCGGCCGCCGGCGAGAGCGAGGCGTCACTGCGGGAAGGCACCGCCGGGCCGGGCCGGGCCTACCGGGTCGGCGGGACCGTCGTGCGGGCGCTTCGCGCCAACGCCGCGTTGCGGGCCTTCTCCGGGTTCCTCACCCTGTTCCTGGCGTTCGTCCTGCGTGAGGAGCCGGTGGGCGGTCTCGACGACACTGTGGCCATCGGCCTGCTCGCCGTGGCCGCGTGGGTCGGGGTGACCGGCGGCACCGTCGTCGGCGCGCGGGTCAAGGCCCAGAGCCCGGACGGGCTCGTGCTGGTGATGGTGGGCCTGGCGGCCGCAGTCGCGGCGCTGACGGCTGCGGTGTGGGGGCTGGTCACAGTTCTGCTCGTGGCGCTCGTCGCCGGCTTCGGCCAGCAGCTGGGGCGGCTCTCGCTCGACGCGGTGGTGCAACGCGACGTTCCCGACGACGTCCGGACCAGCGCCTTCGCACGGTCGGACGCGCTGCTCCAGCTGGCGTGGGTGCTGGGCGGCGGGCTCGGGATCGCCCTGCCGCTCATTCCGCCGCTGGGCCTGGGGATCGCCGCCGGCGGCCTCGTCGTCGGCCTCGTCGCGGCCCAGCGCGTCCGGCCGGAGCCTCAGGCGACCTGATCAGGCGTCGAGGTCGTCGGCGACGGCGCGCAGGACGCTCGCGACCTTGTGGGCCGACTTGCCGTCGGGGTGACGGCCGCGCCGGTAGGTGTTGGAGACACTGTCGAGGAGCTTGATCAGGTCTTCGATGATCGCCACCATGTCGTCGGGCTTCTTGCGCTGAGCGGCGACGACCGACGGGATGGGGTCGAGCACGTGGATGGACAGCGCCTGTTCACCGCGCTTGCCCTCGGCGACGCCGAACTCGACCCGCTGGCCCGGCTTCAGCGCGGTGACGCCGGCCGGAAGTGCGGAGGAGTGGACGAAGACGTCGCCACCTTCGTCCTTCGAGAGGAAGCCGAAGCCCTTCTCGGTGTCGTACCACTTGACCTTGCCGGTAGGCACGGAAACCTCGTTCGTCGTCGGTGTCGGTGGGCATGTCCCCCGGTAGGGAGACAGGCGACCAGCGTAGTGCCGTACGGTCCGGTTTCATGACCGAGGTAGCCGTCGATGTCCTGCGACGGGTACGGGCAACGCGGTACGTCGAGCCACTCCGGGAAGGCGGGTCGCTGCCAGGTCTGGTCGAGGCCGACGACCTGGGGACGTACGTCGTCAAGTTCCGGGGTGCCGGGCAAGGGCTCAAGGCATTGGTCGCAGAGGTGGTGGTCGGCGAGCTCGCCCGACGACTGGGCATCCGGGTACCTGAGCAGGTGGTGATCGAGCTCGACCCGGACATCGGCCGGCGCGAACCGGACCGCGAGGTCCAGGACCTGCTGTTGGCCAGTCCGGGTCCGAACCTCGGCGTCGACTTCCTGCCGCGGTCGCTCGGCTACGACGGGATCAGCTGGCGGCCCGATGCCGCCACGGCCGGGCGCGTGCTGTGGCTCGACGCGTTGACAGTCAATGTGGACCGGAGCTGGCGCAACCCGAACCTGTTGGTCTGGCACGGCGAGCTGTGGGCGATCGACCACGGTGCCGCTCTGCTCTTCCAGCACACCTGGCCCGGCGCCGCCGAGTTCGCCAGGCGTCCGTACCCGCTCGACGACCATGCGCTCCGGCCGTTCCGGCGCGCCATGTCCGCCGCTGACGCGTCGCTGGCACCGCGCGTGACCGACGGGCTGCTCTCGGACGTCGTCGCGCTCGTGCCGGACGAATGGCTGCCCGCCGCCGAGCGGCCTCGTTATGTCGAGTACCTGTCCTCACGGGCCGCCGCGTCGGCTGCCTGGCTGCCGGAGGAACGGCCGTGAGGGCCTTCGAGTACGCCGTCCTGCGCGCCGTGCCCCGCGTCGAGCGGGGCGAGACCGTCAACATCGGCGTGATCGTCTACAGCCAGGCGTTCGACTTTCTCGCGGCTGCGACCTTCGTCGACGCAACCCGCCTCCGGGCACTGGATCCTGAGGTCGACGTCGACGGCGTGTGCGCCGCGGCGGACGCCGTGCGGGCCGCGTGCGCCGGCGAGGGCCAGGGGGGCCTGGGCAGCAAGGGCGAGCGGTTCCGGTGGCTCACCGCTCCGCGCAGCACGATCGTCCAGCCGGGCCCGGTCCATGCCGGCATGACCGATGACCCGGCCGCTGAGCTTTCCCGTCTGCTGGACCAGCTGGTCCGCTAACGCCAGCGGGTCGGGTCGGGAAGCATCTCGTTCATCGAGCCGGAGCGGAACCCGGCGGGGTCGACATGGACCTCGTCGAAGCCGACGCCACGGACCGCTGCCGCCGCCTCGGGCAGCGACGCGACACGCTCGGCGAGCTCGCCGTCGACTTCGATCCGGGCGACATCGCCCAGGTCGCGGACCCGCAGGTTCTCCACCCGTATCCCCGCCGATGCCAGAGCAGCCTGCAACGCACTCTCGGCCCGGTCGATCCGGGCCAGCCGCGTCGGGGTGACCTCCACGCCGTATGCGATCCGGCTGGACAGGCAGGCGGCAGCAGGCTTGTCCCAGGTCGACAGGCCCCAGCGGCGGGACGCCTCCCGAACCTGCGCCTTGGTCAGACCGGCGTCGCGCAGCGGTGTCGCGGCACCGCGTTCGGCGGCGGCGCGGATTCCCGGGCGGAACCCAGCGCGCGCGTCGTCGGCGTTGGTGCCCGTCGCGACGTGCGTGAACCCTTCGCGTCCCGCGAGCGGCCCGAGGACGTCGAGCAGCTCCGCCTTGCAGAAGTAGCAGCGGTCGCCGCTGTTGGCGCGATACCCGGCGCGGGACATCTCGTCGGTACGAGGGCTGACGTGGCGGACGCCGAGCCGGTCCGCGAACTCCCGCGCGGCGAGGAGCTCACGGCGGGGCAGCGACGGAGAGACGGCGGTGGCAGCCAGTACCCGCTCGGTGCCGAGCGCCCGGACGGCGGCGGCGAGGAGGAACGCCGAGTCGGCTCCCCCGGAGAACGCGACGACGACCGAACCGAGGGCCCCCAGCTCGGCCTCCAAAGCGACCAACCGGGCCGTGAGGACGTACTCGTCCAGCCAATGCGGGAAGTCGCGCAGGTCAGCGAGCACGACGTCGGCACCCGCGGCCCTCAGCGCCGCGGCGTCGTGCGACCCGGTCGCAACGCCGACGGCCATGACGCCCGCGGCCTTGGCACCGACCATGTCGCCGGGATGATCTCCCACGTGCACTGTCGCGCCGTGCGCTCGCAGCGCATCCCCCTTCGCGTTGGCGTAGAGGTCGCCCACTGAGTCGTCCACGTCGAGTCCGACGTGTTCGACGACGGCATCGACGGCAGGCTGGATCTTCGCGCTCACCACGATGGCCGTACCGCCGTGCGTGTGGACTGCCGCGACAGCCTCAGAAGCGCCCGGCATGAGCGTCGTCGCGGTCACGCCCATCGCCGGGTAGAGCCCCCGATAGATGCGGACGCCCTCGGTTGCCAGGTGTGCCGGCAGGAAACGCGTCATCGCGTCCTCCAACGGGACACCGATCGTGGCGCGGACCGCCTCTGCATCGACGGTGACACCGAGCTGGTGCGCGGTCTCGACGAAGGTGGCGACGATCCCGTCGGCCGAGTCGACGAGCGTCAGATCGAGATCGAACCCGACGACCGGCCGCATGTCCCCCACCCTACGGGGGCCATACGGCCGGATCGCCGGGGAACCCGTCGGCCCGCAGGCTCGTCAGGCGGCCAGCAACCGGCGGAAGAACTCGCGGTACTGCTGCATCGCCATCCGAAGGTTCTCGGTCTGCTCACCGTCCTGTTCTCCGGCTTCGACGCGGTCCCGCTCCGCGGCGAAGGTGTTCGACAGCCCGGACAGGACATCCTCGACCAGCGCTCCCGCCGCGGTCACGGCCCCGTGCGGGTCGTCGACGAAGGTGGCCTGGACCTCGTCCCAACGCCGGATGAGCACGCCCTGGTCGGCCAGCAGTGCAGGCCCGCCCGGTGTCTCGGCCGCTGTCACGTGCGCCGTCTGGGCGCGCTCGTCTGCCTGCGCGGGACTGTCGTCGCGCGTCCGGTCTCGTTCCTCGGCGGCCTCGAGCTGCTCCTCGGATCGCAGCTCTCGTTCATCGCGGAGATCGCGGCTGTCCTGGGTCATGTCAGAGCCTCCGTCCCTGTTCGTCCGGGTCTCCAAAGCTCCGGCGCTCGTCCGGCGGCTCGTCGGCCATCCGGTCGCGCCGCAACGTGTCGTCATGCAGCCGGGCATCTTCACGCCGGACCGCGTCGTCGCGCATTGTCTCGATGTTGGGGTCGCTGTCGACCAGCATCGCGTCGAACAACGCGCGATAGTGCACGAACGCCAGCCGTAAGTCCTCGGTCGACGCAGCGTTTCCTCGTGTGGACACCTCGTGCGCAGACCGGTAGTGGCTGACCACCTCCGGATGGTCAGCCGATACCAGGCTGGCGCGATCATCGAAGGTGTCGACGGGGTAGCCGCGTAGGTCCATGACCTCGACGATCAGGTCGTCGGCCTGGACCACGGCCTCCCGCGGCCGGTCGACGAACGTCGCTTGGACGGACTCCCACCGATAGGCGTAGTCGCCCCGCTGCTCGGCTGTGAGCGGTCGGATGTCGAGCCTGTCGCGACGGTCAGCTCTGTCGGCGAGCTCGCGCTCGGCCTGCCTGCGGTCGTCACTCTCGGCAACGGCTCGCTCGTACTCGGGTCCGAAGCGGTCCCGCAGTCCCGCTCGCTGCCGTTGCTGCATCAGCACGATGGCGGCGATCGCGATCAAGACGATCACTGCCACGATGAGGATCCAGGCCCAGGTGGGCATCGTTGCCTCCGGCGTCCGGCACGCCCATGTGGCGCGCTACGCCAGAGTCCGTACCCGTCGCGATCGACCCGAAACGGGGCTAGCCGCCGCCCAGCGCCAGGAACGACCACGCGGTCGCGCGCGCGACGGGCCCGTCGGCGTCGCGTCGGGCGGCGAGCAGGGACGACCCCAGGTCGTCACCGGCCCGCAGTCGCTCGTGGACCGCGAGGCTGAACGGAACCGTGGCCTCGTCGTTGACGGGGACGATGCTGGCGAGCAGGCCTGCGGTGCCCAACGCCGTCAACGAGCTGGCCAGGCCGAGCAGCTCGTCCGCCCCGGTCGGCGAGCCCACGCCCGACTCGCAGGCGGTGAGCAGCAGCCGGTACGGCGCGCGGCGGAGACCTTCGAGGTCGTAGACGGTCAGCGGCCCGTCAGCCATCTCCAACGCAGAGAACATCGGGTTGTCGCCGCGGAAGCGGCCGTGCGCACCGACGTGGGCGAGCCAGGCGCCGTCGAGTGCCTTCAGGGTGGCCGCGCAGGTGGCGTCGTCGCCGTCCAGGACAGTGGGGTTGTGGTAGTCGGCGACGAGCGCTGCGACTTCGGCCGCGGACGTCGCCAGCCCCGGTCCCGCGACGAGCGCGATGCGTCGTCTCCGTGGCGGCGTGGTCGAGCGGGCTCTGAGCCACGCCGTCGCGGACGGAGCAACTGTGAGCGGACGGTCGCGCAGGGACGGGAGCGCGCCCCACGGCGCCGATTGCAGGGTCGCCGGAGGCATCAGGACGAGCGGGCCGTCACCCATCGCACGTAGGGCTGGACCGAGCAGAGTCTGCTCGAGGCGGGCCACGGCCGGCAGCAGCCCGGCCAGTAAGGCGTCGGCTGTGGGAGGTGAGGCGACGGCAGCGGCACGGAGCGCGAACCGTGCGTGCTCGACCTCGTCGCGCGCTCGGTCCAGGCGACCGGCCTCGAAGCGGCGCACGCGGCCCTGCCGAGCAGCGACGACGTAGACGGTACCGCGGGCAGCGACCATGCCGGCCAGCGTCGTGTCGTCGCCCAGCTCGGCGAGCAACTCGCCCACGTCGAAGGCCCGGCGCTTTCCGTTGCCGTCGCCTGTGCTGCCGTGGGTGAGCCGGCGGATCCGCTCTTCGATGCGCCGACGGTTCGCTTCGCGGTCGGCGTCGACCGTGCCCCCGATGTCACTCTCGGCCTCACGGAGCTTGCCGAGCTCGGCGGTAAGTACCGGATCCTGCCGGGATTGCCGGGTCGTCCTTGCGTGGAGAGTGCTCCGCCATCGCTCGGTCCACCGCAGCAGGTCGCGAGCCGAACCGTCCTCGACCACCCGGCCGATGGCCGTGCGGACCAGCTCGATGCCGTGCGTGGTGGCCCTGGCCCGCAGCTCGGTGGCGCCCAGGGAGAGCGCGTGGGTATCGAGCACCGCAAGGCCGCGCTCGCATGCACGCAGCATGCCGGCGCGGTCACCGCGCATGTCGGCCAGTTGCGCGGTGGCGAGCCAGGCGGCGGATCTCCTGAGGGCCGAGCCCCTCCGTCGTTGGGCGGAGGCCGCCTGGAACTGCTGCATGGCGAGCTCGGGCAGCCCTGCGTGGCGGGCCATCCGCCCCGCGAGCAGCTGCGCCTCGAGTCGCTCTGCCGCGTAGCGATCCTGAAGTTCTGCCGCGAGCTCTGCCGCCGCATATGCGTGCCGCTTGGTCACGTTGCCGGTGGCAGCCTGCGCTCGGAGCAGTACGAGCTTCGCGTGCCGCTCACCCTCGGCGTTGTCCTGCCTGTGGTTGGCCCGGACGGCGCGCCGGGCCAGCCCGATCGCTCGTTCCGCGTTCCCGTGGTCCAGGTGCACTATCGCTGCTGCGATCAGCCCGTCAGCCCGCCTCCCCGCCGACGCCCGGTCCCGGTCCAGGACCTCGACCAACTCGTCGGCTGCGGCCGTCGCTTCCTTGGTCATGCCGGCGGCGACGAGGACGACAGCGAGGTCACGCACGACGTCGGACGGAACCACGCCCAGATCCCGGTAACGGTCCCTTGCCTGGTACAGCAAGCGCAAGGCCCTCGGCAAGTCGCCCTGCCGTAGTGCGCAGTCCCCACGGCTGTGCAGGGTCACAGTCGCGCCGTAGCTCTCACCGCTACTCTCTTCGAGTCGCTGCGCCCGCACGAACTCACGTTCGGCCTCCGCGAAACGACCCAGGTGCATCAGTGCCAAGGCTGCGTTGTGACGTGCGTGTGCCTCCCACTCGCGGTCGCCGGCCCGACGAAGGATCTCGGCCGCGCGACGGCCGTCTCGACTCGCATCCTCCATCTCACCGAACCACGCCAGTACGCCACACCTGCGCACGAGGACGCGAGCGTGTTGTGCACCCCGCGAGTGACTCAACGCGTCTGCAAAGGCTTCGACAGCGGCGGCCTTACGTCCAGCCATGCCCAGCGCCGTCGCCAGGCTCGCGGTCAGATCGACCCGCCGATCGGCCAGCTCGGCCGCCTCGCTGACCAACACCGCCCGGCGAAAGTATGTTATGGCACGTCCCGCGTGGTCAGACTCTCGTTCGACGATGCCGAGAGCCTGCAGAGCGTAGGTCTGATCCAGCGGCGACGCGTTGGACGCCAAGACTTGTTGCGCCCTTCGTTGCGCCTCCGCAGGCAGCAGCATGGCCAGGCCGGCAAGGCCTTCCCCTCGCGGACCGGTGGGGTTACGGTCGACCACCGCTTGATGCTAGAACGATCACCACGAGGTCCTCCACGGGGAAGGAATCGGATGGTGCTCAGACACGACCGCGAAGCACTTACCGCCGAGGTCGATCGGCTGCGGACCAATTGCGGCGAGAAACGCACCGAGCGGCAGTTCGAGCTCGGCGCACGATGGAATCGAGCCGAAACCGAGGTCGATTATCTGTACAGGCAAAGACAACTCATCTGTGAGGCGCGAGACCTCGACCTGGTCCTACGCGCCTTCGATGACGGAGCGCTTGACCGTCCGACCGCGATCTCGGATGGACCGTTCGGGCTCAAGGTGCTCGAGATCGGCGACCGGGATGCGGCTGACCTGGCAGATACTCTTGCCCGCATACTCGAGAGCGACGACATCGTGACGCCTAATCACGTGCTCGACACGCAGGGGCACCCTCGACTGTGTCCCGCCACCGAACCAGTACCGTCCAGAGGTCCAGTCCGCGATCTTGACAAACCCGATGGCACCAGCCGTCCACGAATCGCCGTCGTCGACACCGGCTATCTTCTGGCGATCGCACAAGCCTCGGGGTACGCACGGTTCGCCGCGGTCGACGCGGCCTCCGAGATCGACGACGCCGTCTACACCACAGGCACAGCCATTCGGCCGTACGGCGGGCACGGCACCGCGACAACTGCGGCATTGCTCTCCGTCTCTGGTGAAGCCGTGGCCGTCACAGTGACCGACTGCCTCGTGGGTGGAGCGGTCGACGAGCTGACGATCACGGAAGATCTCGAGCGCGCCGTCACAGGCGGGGCCCAGATCATCAGTGTTCAGGCGGGCCTCTATACGCGAGCTGGACGGTCACCAAAGGCATTCAACGCCTTCTACCGTCAATTCTTCAGACGTCTCAGAACGACTGTGCTTGTCGTCGCGGCCGGTAACGGAGGGACGGATCGTCCGTTCTGGCCTGCTGCATACGACTGGTGCACCGCAGTCGGCGCTCTCACGCATGGCGGCGATGCCCGGACCGGGTGGACGAACTACGGGCACTGGGTCGACGTGTACGCATCCGGCGAGAACATCGCGGTGCCGTTCCCGAACGGGACATATACCTACCTCGACGGGTTCACCGCGGAATTCACGCAAGGCCATGCGATCTGGTCTGGCACGTCGTTTGCGGCTCCGGTCGTGGCTGGGATGATCGCCCGTCGGATGATCGAGCGCGACATCACCGCACCGGAAGCCCGCAACGTCGTGCTCGCCGAGGCGGCCATCGCCGCACTGCCGACCACCGGACCCCGCGTGCTCGTCTGATCAGCCGATCGCGCGCAGGCGCGGAAGCAGTTCCGCGGCCTGCTCCGCCTGCTGTACCGCGGCACCGCCGATCACGATCACGATGACCTCGGTGACGCCCACCCGGGCGTACTCATCGATCAACGGGAGCGCGTCTTCGGCCCGCTCAGGTAGCCGGATCTGCACCGTCCGGCGGATCTGCGCCGGGTCGCGGCCGACGTCGGCGCAGTGCTGGTCGAGAACGGCCGAGAGGTCGGCGATCTCCTCCGGACTGCCTCCGGCAGCGTTCCAGGCGTCGGCGTACTGCGCGACGATCCGCAGGGTCCGCTTGCGACCGCTGCCGCCGATCCAGATCGGCGGGTAGGGCTGCTGGACGGGCTTGGGCTCGGCGATGGCGTCCACGATGCGGTAGTGACGGCCGGTGAAGGTGGTCCGTGGCTGCGTCCACAGCGACCGGATGATCTGGCAGGCCTCCTCCAGCCGGTCCATCCGCTCGCCGACGGTGCCGAACTCGAGGTCGAACATCGTGTGCTCGTTCTCTGCCCAACTCGCGCCGATGCCGAACTCCAGGCGGCCGCCGGAAAGGTGGTCGACAGTCACGGCTGTCTTGGCGAGCACCCCCGGATGCCGGTAGGTGTTGCCGGTGACCATGCACCCGATCCGGGTCCGTGACGTGGCCTCGGCCATGGCGGCTAGCAGCGTCCAGGCCTCGAAGATGTCGCCGGTCGGGTCTCCACCCAGGGTGGCGAAATGGTCCATGATCCAACAGTGCTCGAAGCCCTCGTCGTCGGCGATCCTCCACAGGCCGTGAAGCTCGTCGACCGTCGTCCGTTGGCTGACTTTGAGGCCGTATCGCATCGCAGACATGTGGCAGTGATACCGCATCGACCTCACAGTCGGATGCCCTGGTTGGAGCGAGGTGCGACCGGGTAACGTCCCGGCCGTGACGGTCGAACGACGCAAACCTGCCGAGATGCCCGCCGACCCGGAGGTCACCGAGGAGCTCCGCGCCGCCGACGAGGAGGCGCGCCAGGAAGCAGCCGAACGCAGATCGGAGTTGCTCGACCGCCTTCGCGAGCTGTAACAACGCTCAGAACGGCGGTGGGTCGTGGTGTGCGGGTTCGTCGGGTTCGCCGGTTGGCGGCGGTGGGGGTTGGGCGAGTAGGCCGACGATTTCGGGTTCGACGGGGTAGCAGTGGCCGGTGGGTGAGGTCCAGATGAACCTGCCGGGTTCGGGTTGTTCGAGCCGCCAGCCGTGGTGCGTTTTGTCGTTGTGGTGGCCGCGGTGCAGCGGGCCGAGGTTGGCGGCGCTGTGGTGCCGCCGCCCCGCCGGTATGGCTCGGTGTGGTCGAGGTCGCAGCCGGCGGCGGGCCGGGTGCACGTGGGGAATCGGCAGGTGCGGTCCCGGGCGATGATGTGTTCGGCCAGCTCCGGCGGCGGGGTGTAGCGGGTGTGGCCGACGTCCAGGACGGCGCCGGTGGCGGGGTCGGTGAGCAGCCGGCGCCAGCTGCCGTCGGCGGCGATCCGGCGGGCCACCGGGGCGGTGATCGGACCGTAGCCGTCCAGGTGGGCGGGGTGGTCGTCGACGCCGAGCAGGGTGGTGATCCCGACGGTGACGTTCACGGTGGCGGCCCGCCCGTGCCGGCCGCCCAGCCGGTGGTTGACGTGCCCGCAGGTGGGGTGGCAGCAGCCCAGATGCCCGGCCTGCAGCGCGGACCAGCCGAGGCAGGCGACGATGTCGGCGCGGCACTGGTCCAGGGTCCGCTCCTCGGCCGGGTCGGCGGTCTGGGCGGCCCGGGCGGCGGCGTCGAGGGCGGTCCAGAACGCGGCGGCGTCCTCGGCCGGCAGCCGCAGCACCATGGCCGCCATCCCGTCCGGTTCCGGACCCGGCGCGGACACGAACCGGCCGGCCCGCGCCCGCCGCGCACGGTCCTCGGCGGAAGCTGGGTCGGCGGCGAGCACCTCGTTGCGGGCCGCGGCCCGCAGCTGGGTGGCTGTCTGCCGGGACGCCTTGGCCAGCAGCCCCGCCTCGACCCGGCGGCGCAGCGCCGGGATGTCGGCCAGCGGCCGGGTCTGCTCGGCCAGGACCCGGGCTCGGTACCCGTCGATCCGACCCGCCTTCAGCTCGGCCAGCGTGGCCGGCAGCTCGTCCACCAACTCACAGGCCAGCGCCACCCGGGTCATGGCCGCCGCCGGGGACAGCCGCAATGCCGCCGAGATCTCACTCGCCGCACCACGTACCCCATGCTGCGGGTCGCCGTGCCCGTGCTCCGCGCAGCCGGCGAACACCGGCCGGTGGGCCAGCGCGGCGATCGCCTCCAGCTGGCAGGCCTCCCCGTATCCGGTCTGCCGCTGCCAGCCGGCCACCACATCGACCAGCTCGTGATCGTCGACGGTCGTGAGGTCGACCTCATCGAGCAGACCGGCCAGCGTCGGCCCCGGATCGACACCTTCCACGCCGCGTTGCCCAGGGCCGTCCGCGGAGGCGCCCGCGCTGGCCGAGCCTGCCCCGGCGCCGGACCTGTACGGCGGCGGGACAGCGGCAAGCACGGCGGTCAGCGCGATCATCCGCTCGGCGACCAGCCGGCCCCGCGGCCGGGATGCCAGCGCACCGAACGGCGCCCGCACCACCGGCAACCCGCCCCGACCACCAGCACCCGGGTGGGTGGGGGTCGGCTCGACCGGCAGCTCGAACATGTGTTCTAGCGTAGTGGAGCCTACCGACACTGATGATGGGATGCGGTCCTTAGGCGTCGTGACCCGTGCCAACTGATGATCGGATGCAGTCCATAGGTGTCGTGACCCCTGCCACTGACTGCCGCCATGCTGGGTTGATCTCCAGTCTGATCTGTCCGGCTGGTGGGGACCCCCGCGTCCAACGTCCGGGCGATCCGGCGCTGCTCGATGCCGACACGGTGACCGGAGTCCCTCGGGCAGCGGAACGAGGGACCCGAGCAGTCCCGCGCACGGTAGCGGCCACGTACCGTAGTGCGGATGGCCGGAAACGGGACGAGCGCACCGCGCAGCCTGGCCGACGACCTGCGCGGGCGGTCCGACACAGAGCTCGTGGCGCTCCTCCGAGCCCGCCCGGACCTGGTCACGCCCGTCCCCGTCGACATCGCCCAACTGGCATCGCGGGCGACGACCCGCTCGTCGGTCGTGCGTGCGCTCGACCGGCTCGACCGCTTCACCCTGCAGGTGGTCGACGCTCTCGCCGTCCTCCCGGAGCCCACCACTGCAACAGCCGTCCGTGGTCTTCTCGATGTTCCAGCAACCGCCGTCAGGAACGCCGTCGACGGCCTCAGGACACGGGCCATCGTCTGGGGCGCTGACCGCGCGCTGCGGCTGGTTCGCGTGGCCAACGAGGCCGTCGGCCCGTACCCGGCCGGGCTGGGCCCGCCGGCCCGACAGGCATTGCTGAGCCACCCACCGGCGAGGCTGGCGCTCCTCGCCACCGACCTCGGGCTCGACCCCACCGGCGACCCCGCCGCCGATGCCGAGGCTATCGCCGAGAGGATCACTGGCGGCCTCGACGACATCGGCGACGACGCCATCGCGGCCCTGCACACGCTGGCCGCCGGACCACCCACCGGACGGGTCGACGACGCCCGCCGCACTGTCGACAAGGCCACGGCACGGACACCCGTGGAGCAACTGCTCGCCCGCGGCCTGCTCATCCCCACCGACGACACTACGGTCGTCCTCCCCCGCGAGATCGCACTCCATCTGCGGGGCGGCGTCGTCCACCCGAACGTCAGCCTGAAGCCGCCGACACCGGAGACGACCCGCCGCGATTCGAGCACCGTCGACCGCACGGCCGGTGCCGGCGCGCTCGAGGCCGTCCGACGGGTCGAGACGCTGTTGGACGAATGGGCCACCAACCCACCGCCCGTCCTGCGCACCGGCGGCCTGGGCGTTCGCGACCTGCGCAGACTCCCACAGCTGCTCGATCTCGACGAGTCCGGCGCCGCCATGCTTGCCGATCTCACCTATGCGGCGGGCCTGGTCGCTCCCAGCAGCGACCTCGACGAGGTCTGGTTGCCGACACCGGCGTCGGACGCGTGGCGCCGGCTCGACCCGCCCAGGCAATGGACCGGCCTGGCGACGACCTGGCTGTCCACGAGCCGAACCCCCGGTCTCGTGGGCACGAGAGACGAGCGCGACCGCCCGGTCCCTCCCCTGGGCCGCGATCTCGACCGTCCGCTCGCCCCCGAGGTGCGACGGCTCGTCCTCGACGTTCTGGCCGGTCTCGAGCCGGGCGAAACACCGGAACCGGACGGCGTACTCGACGCGGTCCGCTGGGCTCGGCCACGGCGGGGTGGACGACTCCGTGACGACCTGGTCGGCTGGACACTGCGCGATGCGGAGCTCCTGGGCGTCACCGGCCTGGGTGCGCTGGCGGCGCACGCACAGCCGCTCCTGGACGGAGGCCCGGCCGAGGCTGCAGCCAATGCAGCAGCCGCCGCCCTGGCCGCCGTCCTGCCGGAACCGCTCGACCACGTCCTGATCCAAGCGGACCTCACCGCTGTGGCCCCAGGCCCACTGCGTCCGGATATCGCGCGAGAGATGAGTCAGGTCTCCGACGTGGAGAGCAGGGGTGGTGCGACCGTGCACCGCTTCACGGCAGCGTCCGTCCGGCGTGCGCTCGACGCCGGTCGCTCGGCCGCCGAAGTGCACGAGTTCCTCGCCCGGGTCTCGCGTACGCCCGTCCCCCAGCCCCTCACCTACCTCGTCGACGACGTCGCGCGCCAGCACGGCGTGCTGCGCGTTGGCGGCGCGTCGGCGTTCGTGCGGTGCGACGACGAGGCCGTCCTCGCCCAGATCCTCGCCGACCCGATCGCGGGTGCGCTCGGCCTGCGCCGCCTCGCGCCCACCGTGCTCGCTTCCCACCTCGACGCGACCACCCTGCTCGAGCGGCTCCGCCAGATGGGCTTCACGCCGACACCGGAAGCGGCCGACGGCTCGGTCGTCGTCGCCCGGTCGCAATCTCGACGAGCTCCGGCCCGGCCCGCGCCCGAGCCGCTGCTCGCCGAGCGACTGCCACCCGCCGACGCGATACTGACGGCCGCCGTGCGGGCTCTGCGGGCTGGCGACCGCAGCACGGCGGGACGCCCGGCGGACGCCGTACCGGGACGGCTGGGCCGAAGCGTCTCCGCCCAGACGCTCGCCGACCTGCGGCGGGCGCTCGAGGACGGCGCGACCGTCTGGATCGGTTACATCGACCATCACGGCGCCACCAGCGAGCGAGTCGTCGATCCGGTTCGACTCGAGGGCGGCTGGCTCGCCGCGTTCGACCATCGCTCGGGCGAGGTCAGGTCGTTCGCCGTCCACCGCATCAGTGGCGTCGCTCCCGTCGACGCGGCGTAGAAGGACACCGTCGAGACGGCTGTCAGCAAACCTCGGCGAGCTCCTGGGCACCCTCCGACTCGCTCGGCGCCGTCGGAACGTCGGTCGGCTCACCGGCCGATCCGCTGCCCGCGCCACCAATTGGCGGGGGTGACGACGTCGACGGCGACGGTGACGAGCTCGCAGCCGCTGACGGGGTCGGCCGGAGCGCCTCGGCCACGTACGCCCGGATCTCGTCGTAGTCCGGGTCCTCGTAGTTCACGATCTCGTCGGTGAAGGGAAGGCTGCGTATCCCGGCGTTCTTGACGTTCAGGCCCAGCTCGGTGAAGGCGCCGACGCGATTCTGCGGAATGTCGGTCGACACCAGGTCCTTCGTCGCGGACGCGATCTGCAGGAAGCTCGTCGCCAGCCTGATGGGATCGGCCTTCTCGGCGATCGCCCCGATGACGCAGCGCTGACGGCGCATCCGCTCGTAGTCGTCGCTGACCTTCCCCGGCCCGCACCGGGCGCGAGCGAACCAGAGCGCCTCGTAGCCGTTGAGATGCTGGTTCTCGCCCGGCTCGATCCACCCGGTCTCCTCTGTGCAGCGACCGGTGACCTCGCTCTTCTTCGTGCCCATCGGGATCCGGTACGGCACGTCGACGTCTATCCCGCCCAGTGCGGTGACAAGCGCGTCGAACCCTCGGAGGTTGACCATGACGTAGTAGTGGATGTCGAGACCGAGCGCCGCGCCGACTCCGAGCTTGAGCGCTTCGGCGCCAGGATCCTGGATGCCCTCGAAGACCTCGGGATGAGCGGCCGGCACGTTCAGGTAGACGGACGAGAGCCAGAATTCCGACGCCGGCTCGCCGCTGAAGCCCTCCGGATAGGCCTGATGCAGCGGACCGTCCGGGAACGGCAGGTTCAGCAGGTTGCGTGGCAGCGCAAACAGGATGGTCTCGCCGGTCGTGGTGTCGATGCTCGCGACCATCACCGTGTCGGTTCGTGTGTCGTCGCGGCCAGGGCCGCTGTCGCTCCCGAGCAGCATGACGTTGACCCGCGGCAGGTCGGCCCACGGGTCCTCCTCGGGTCCATCAGGCACGGTCAGGCTGGCCTCGTCAGCGTCGGCGAACACCGATCCGATCAGGTCGCGCTGGGCGAAGCTGTTGCGCGACGCCAGCGCCAGTGGGCCCACGACCAGCGAACCGACCAGCACGACGATGAGGGCCGCCAGCAGTCGTTGACCACCGTTGAGGTGGTCCGGTTCGAGTGCCCGCATGCTGACCACAGCGGTCACCAGCCACACGATGGCGACGATCATCAGCCCATACCCGAGCACACGCAGCAACCTGGTGTCGGTGCCCACGTCGATCAGGCCCGAGACGCCGTTCCGCACTGTGAAGACGATGACAGCGGCGAATCCGGCAAGCACCAGTCCGAGCACGAACCATCCGGAGCGACGCCGGCCGGCGGCGATCAGTCCGACACCGGGGATCAGCGTCCCGATCGCGGAGAACCGCAGGAAGCGCCGGTACTCCCTGACCCGGCGTCGACTCTCCCGGCGCCGGTCTCCCGGATTCTGGGCAGGGCGAGATTGCTCCACGCGGGCCATCGCCGGCCATTGTGCCCGAACCGGGGCATCGTTAGAGGCCCAGCGGAAGCCACGCCGGTCCCCGTCTGTTGGACAATGGGACACCCGCCACCAGAAGGGCAGCCCGTGACCGACGGACCCCTGATCGTCCAGAGCGACAAGACCCTCCTTCTCGAGGTCGACCACGACCAGGCCGACGCCTGCCGCCGTGCGATCGCGCCGTTCGCCGAGCTCGAGCGCTCCCCGGAGCACGTCCACACCTACCGGCTCACACCGCTCGCGCTGTGGAATGCCCGCGCGGCCGGCCACGACGCCGAGCAGGTCGTCGACACACTGCTGACGTTCTCGCGATACCCCGTGCCGCACGCCCTACTCGTCGACGTCGCCGAGACGATCGCGCGCTACGGCCGGCTGCGCCTGGAGACCGATCCGGTCCACGGCCTCGTCCTGCACTCCAGCGACCGCGCCGTGCTCGAGGAGGTGCTGCGCTCGAGGCGGGTGCGGCCGCTGCTCGGCTCGCGGGTCGACGACGACACCGTCATCGTCCATCCCAGCGAACGCGGCAACCTCAAGCAGGCTCTGGTCAAGCTCGGTTGGCCGGCCGAGGATCTCGCCGGTTATGTCGACGGCGAGGCGCACCCGATCGCCCTCGCGGAGAACGGGTGGGCGTTGCGCCCGTACCAGCGCGAGGCGGCGGACGGCTTCTGGCACGGCGGGTCGGGGGTCGTCGTGCTGCCCTGCGGTGCGGGCAAGACGCTCGTCGGCGCCGCGGCAATGGCGCGCGCGAGCGCCACGACCCTGATCCTCGTCACCAGCACCGTCGCCGCCAGGCAGTGGCGCGACGAGCTGCTCCGCCGCACCAACCTGACCGAGGAGGAGATAGGCGAGTACTCGGGCGCGAAAAAGGAGATCCGCCCCGTCACCATCGCGACCTACCAGGTCATGACGACGCGCCGGAAGGGCGTCTACGCGCACCTGGAGCTCTTCGACGCCCGCGACTGGGGCCTGATCGTGTACGACGAGGTCCACCTGCTCCCGGCGCCGATCTTCCGGATGACGGCCGACCTGCAGGCCCGCCGCCGGCTCGGGCTCACCGCCACGCTGGTGCGGGAGGACGGCCGCGAGGACGACGTGTTCACACTGATCGGTCCCAAGCGCTACGACGCGCCCTGGAAGGAGATCGAGAACCAGGGCTGGATCGCGCCGGCCGACTGCGTCGAGGTACGCGTGACGCTGAGCGACGGCGAGCGGCTGGCGTACGCGGTCGCCGAGCCTGACGAGCGTTACCGGCTCTGCTCGACCACCGACACCAAGACCCGCGTGGTGGAGCGGCTCGTCGCATCGCACACCGGCGATCCGCTGCTCGTGATCGGCCAGTACATCGACCAGCTCGACGACCTCGCCGAGCGTCTCGACGCGCCGATCGTCAAGGGCGAGACGACGGTGCGCGAGCGGCAGCGTCTGTACGAGGCATTCCGAACCGGCGAGCTCTCGACTCTGGTCGTCAGCAAGGTGGCGAACTTCTCGATCGACCTGCCCGAGGCGAGCGTCGCGATCCAGGTGTCCGGCACGTTCGGGTCACGCCAGGAGGAGGCGCAGCGGCTGGGCCGGATCCTCCGGCCCAAGTCCGACGGGCGCACGGCCCGCTTCTACTCGGTGGTCGCACGGGACACCCTCGACCAGGACTTCGCCCAGCACCGCCAGCGGTTCCTCGCCGAGCAGGGGTACGCCTACCGGATCATCGATGCGGAGGACGTCCTGCACGGGGAGGCCTAGGCATGGACGACGTGATCGCACGTTGGCGTGATCTTGTGAACGACGAGGCATCCGGCCGCGACCTGCTTGCCCGCTGGTCCGAGCCACACCGCCGGTACCACGACGCACGTCACCTGCGAGCCGTCCTCGACGCTGTCGACGAACTGGCTGCCCACGCCGCCGACCCGGACGGCGTGCGGCTGGCGGCCTGGTTCCATGACGCCGTCTACGCCGGCCGCCCTGGGCAGGACGAGCGTGACAGCGCACAGCTCGCGGCCTCGACGCTGCCCTCCCTCGGGGTCGACGGCGAACGCGTCGCGGAGGTCGTCCGACTGGTGGAGCTCACCGTGACCCACGATCCGGCGCCGGGCGACGTCAACGGCGAGGTTCTCTGCGACGCCGACCTGGCGGTCCTCGGTGGCGACCCGAAGGCCTACGCCGCCTACGCGTCAGCGGTCCGCGACGAGTACGCGCACGTCGCGGAGGAAGACTTCCGAAGGGGACGCACCGAGCTGCTCGAGCGGCTGCTGTCGAGCAAGCCGTTGTACCGGACGGCCACGGCCCGCGACCGCTGGGAGGAGGCCGCCCGGCGCAATGTCAGGACCGAGCTGGCCCTGCTCCGCGGCGGCGCTTCCGCTTCCTGAGCCCGGCCGCCGACAGGCGCCGGACGACCTCCCTGCTGGTCACCGGGATGGCGCCGGCCGCGATCACGCGGTCGTACATCTCCACGGGCACGTCGTAGTGGTCACGCTCGAACCCCCGGACCGGGATGCCGACGGCGGCGGCGAAAGTGTGCAACTCGTCCAGGGAGTCGTCCGAGACGAGATGCGACCAGAGCCGGCCATGTCCGGGCCAGGTCGGCGGGTCGACGAGGATCACGGCGTCTAGAGCGCGGCGGCAACGGCGTCGTCGACGAGCGTGCGCCACGACCGGACCATCGACGCGTCGACGTACGCCTTCCACGAGCCTCCGGGCCGCACCCGCGAGCCCACGTGGAACTTCCGCACTCCCGCCCGGGCCAGCCAGGGCACGTGGTCGGGCCCGAGCCCCCCGCCCGCCATCATCAGGCCGGCCACATCCGGGTCGTCCGACGCCCGGCGGCACAGGTCGTCGAGACCGGCGGACACGCCCCGGGCGGAGCCTGCTGTCAGCACGGTGTCCAGACCGGAGAACCGCTTCAGTGTCGTCCATGCCCTGTCGTAGTCGAGGGCGTGGTCGACGGCTCGGTGGAACGTCCAGGGCAGGTTGCCGAACTCGTCGGCCAGCGCGAGCGTGACGTCGACGTCGATCTCGACCGTCGGGCCGAGGAAGCCGAGCACGAAGCCGTCGGCGCCGGCTTCGCCCAGCTGGTGTGCGGCCCCTTGCAACCTCGTCAGCTCCGAGCCACTGGTCGAGAATCCGTCGTTGGCGCGCAGCATGACGCGCAACGGCAGGTCACATTCGCGCTTGAGGTCGCGGACGGTCTCGACCGCGGGCGTCATGCCGTCGGCGTCCATGTCCGCGACCACCTCGAGCCGGTCCGCGCCGCCCTCTTGCGCGCCCGCGGCGTCGCCCCCGCCGAGCGCAATGACCTCGAGCAACGGCCGCACCCACACTCCCCTCGACGACGGAGACAGTCTGCCAGGGCGCGACGCCGGGCTGGCACCATCGGAGGGTGAGCGCCGATCCGCTTCTCGAGGCCCGCGCCAGGGTGCTGCACGACCTGGCCGCGCGAGGGCTCGACACGGCGGACGCGGTGGACGTGCTGGACGACGCCGTCACCGAGCGCCGCTGGTGGATCGGCGAGTGGCCGGACGGAGCGTCGTACGTCGCCGGCCAGGTCGCACAGGATGTCCAGGACCGGCTGCTCGACGGAGGAGTCGCACGGTGGCCGCGGTGCACGGCGTGCGACGAGACCGACCTGCACGAGCTGCGCATCGAGCCCGAACTGGGGCCGGATCCCCGCTGGCTCTGTGAGAAGTCGGGGATCGTTGTCGCGCCGCTAGGAGACCTCTGACGGCGCTCCTTGATAGCGAGAAGCGCGCCAACGCCGGCCGGACCTGCGTGAGACGCGCTTCTGCCTATCGAGGTCCGGGCGCGATGCGGCCAGGCGTGCTCGTCACGCCGCGTGCGGCGCAGCCGTCGCGAGTTCGACGGGCAGGCTCACGACCCATCGCTGCTCGAGCCGGACTCGCCCGGAGGGGTCGGTGACCTGTATCCAGATCGCATCCAGCCCGGCCGGTGCCGTCACTTGTGTCATCGTCATGGTCGCCTCCCCGCCACCTGTCGTTCACCTTCTGTTCACCTTAGGTTATCAGGAGGTGAACAGAAGGCGAACTCGGGCGAAGTGGCCAAAGATGCGAAAGAGGGCGGCGCCCCGGCCGTGGCCAGGACACCGCCCTCTCGTCGGCAGGGCGCGGATGGACTCTAGAAGTCCATGCCGCCCATGTCGCCGCCCGGAGCGCCGGCCATGGCCTTCTCCTTCTCGGGCTTGTCGGCGATCACGGCCTCGGTGGTGAGGAAGAGGCCGGCGATCGACCCGGCGTTCTGCAGCGCCGAGCGGGTGACCTTGGCCGGGTCGATGATGCCGGCCGCGATCATGTCGACGTACTCGCCGGTGTTCGCGTCGAGACCGTGGCCCGCTTCCAGGCCGCGCACCCGCTCGGCCACGACGCCGCCCTCGAGACCGGCGTTGATGGCGATCTGCTTGAGCGGTGCCTCGACCGCGACCTTGACGATGTTGGCGCCAGTGGCCTCGTCGCCCTCGAGCTCGAGCTTCTCGAACGCCTTCTGGGCGGCCTGGATGAGCGCGACGCCACCACCGGCGACGATGCCCTCCTCGACGGCGGCCTTGGCGTTTCGCACCGCGTCCTCGATGCGGTGCTTACGCTCCTTGAGCTCGACCTCGGTGGCCGCGCCCGCCTTGATGACGGCGACGCCGCCCGCGAGCTTGGCCAGGCGCTCCTGGAGCTTCTCGCGGTCGTAGTCGCTGTCCGAGTTGTCGATCTCGGTGCGGATCTGGCTGACCCGACCGGCGATCTGGTCGGCGTCGCCGGCGCCCTCGACGATCGTCGTCTCGTCCTTGGTGACGACGACCTTGCGGGCCTGGCCGAGCAGGTCGAGCGTCGCGTTCTCCAGCTTGAGACCCACGGTCTCGCTGATGACCTGACCACCGGTCAGGATCGCGATGTCCTGCAGCATGGCCTTGCGACGGTCGCCGAAGCCCGGAGCCTTCACCGCGACGGACTTGAACGTCCCGCGGATCTTGTTGACCACCAGGGTCGCGAGGGCCTCGCCCTCGACGTCCTCGGAGATGATCAGCAGCGGCTTGCCGGCCTGCATGACCTTCTCCAGCAGCGGGAGGAGGTCCTTGACGCTTGCGATCTTGGACTCGACCAGGAGGACGTGCGCGTCCTCCAGGACGGCCTCCTGGCGCTCGGCGTCGGTGACGAAGTAGCCGGAGATGTACCCCTTGTCGAAGCGCATACCCTCGGTGAGCTCGAGCTCGAGCCCGAAGGTGTTGCTCTCCTCGACGGTGATGACACCTTCCTTGCCGACCTTGTCCATGGCCTCGGCGATGAGCTCGCCGATCTGGGTGTCGGCAGCGGAGATCGACGCGGTCGCGGCGATCTGCTCCTTGGTCTCGACGTCCTTGGCCGAGGAGAGGAGCTGCTCCGCGACGGCCTCGACAGCCTTCTCGATGCCGCGCTTCAGCGCCATCGGGCTGGCGCCGGCGGCCACGTTGCGCAGGCCCTCGCGGACCAGCGCCTGGGCGAGAACGGTCGCCGTCGTGGTGCCGTCACCGGCGACGTCGTCGGTCTTCTTCGCGACCTCCTTGACGAGCTCGGCCCCGACCTTCTCCCACGGGTCCTCGAGCTCGATTTCCTTCGCGATGGAGACACCGTCGTTGGTGATGGTCGGCGCGCCCCATTTCTTCTCGAGGACGACGTTGCGACCCTTCGGTCCGAGCGTGACCCGTACGGCGTCGGCAAGCTGGTTCATACCGCGCTCGAGGCCACGCCGCGCCTCCTCGCTAAAGGCGATGATCTTGGGCATGAGTTTCCTGGTCCTCCCGGGTAGCGGGTGGATGGACCGGCTCGACGCCCGCGACGGACGGCCACGGCACCCCGGCTCCTGTCACCGGAGCACCGGGACCTCGTCGACCCGGTACCTGTCGTTGTCACTCTCATCTACAGAGTGCTAATCCGTGTTTAGCACTCGACACCGGAGAGTGCAAGCCGGGGTGTCCCTTACGCGCTGGGCGCATCGCTCACGTAACCTTCCGGCACGATGCAGAGCGCGAACGCCGACGGCACGGTACATCGCCTGTCTCGCCGCGGGAAGGCGTGGCGGATCGGTCTGGCGCTCACGGGCATCGCGGCGCTCGCCCACGGGACGTTGCGGGACAGCGACGACTACTTCCCGTTCGGCTCGATGGCCCAGTACGCGAGCGCACACGATCTGGACGGCGAGGTCCGGTCGGTGTACATGCTCGCCGACACCGAGAGCGGCCGATCGCGCGTACGGGTGCCACTCAACGCGACGGGTACCGGGATCGGACGGGCCGAGGTGGAGGGCCAGCTCGACCGCATCCTCGCCGACCCGTCTCTCCTGCAGACGATCGCCGACGCCTACCAGGCGACGCATCCGGACCGCGACCACTACACGACGCTCTATCTGATGCGCGACACCTACCAGCTGCGAGACGGCTACCGCGAGGGCGAGCCGGTGACCGAGGAGCTGGCGACGTGGACCGTGCAGTAAGACGGATCGTCGGCTGGTGGACGACGCCGGTGCCGCTGGCGCGCGTCGCCGTGCTGCGGACCGTCCTCTACCTCTTTCTGCTCTACGACATCTTCTTCCTGGTCAACGACGTCGTCCCCCACGGCTACGCGCCCGAGCTGTACCGGCCGCTGTTCATCGGGCGGATCCTGCCGCTGCCGACGCCGTCGCCTGCGCTCGTGCAGACCTTGCAGGTTGTCATCGTCGTCGGTGCGCTCGTGGCCGCCACCGGGCGGCTCCCCCGGTTGGCCGGGTGGACGGTCGCCGTCTGCTACCTCGAGTGGCTGATCGTCGGCATGTCGTTCGGCAAGGTCGACCACGACCACCTGGCGCTGCTGGTCGCCCTGTGGGTGCTGCCGACCGTCGGCCGGGCCCGCTTCGACGACCCGACGCCCAGCGAGGGTGCCGGCTGGGCGCTGCGCTGCATCCAGATCGCGACCATCGCCACCTATGTCGGCTCCGCGTTCGCCAAATGGGCGCGCAACGGAGCGCCGTTCGCGTGGGCCAACGGGGCCGTCTTCGTCTGGGCGATCATCCGGCGCGGCACGGACTTCATCGACTGGATCCTGGACTACCCGTGGATGCTGCGTATCGCCCAGTGGGGCCTGCTGATAGGAGAGTTCCTGTCGCCGATCGTGCTCTTCCTGCGCGGGAAGGCGCTCGTACTGGCGGCCGCGTTCTTCCTGAGCTTCCACCTGTTCACCTACCTCAGCCTCGGAATCCATTTCCTGCCGACGGTGGTCTGCTGGTTGTCCTTCTTCCCGGTCGAGCGCGTCGTGCCGTACATCCGGCATCTGGCGCCCAGCCGCACCGCGGACGCGGAGCTGAGCGCCACCAGCTGACTCGGAGAATGATCCCTAGGTGGGTGGCGTCGCTGAGCGGGAGGCGCCCGGGCGTTCGGCGGCCGGGAGTGCGCAGGCTGCCGTTCCACCGGGGAGACGGTGCCGGTTGTTTGCGACCACGCGGTACGCCGCGTGAGCGATCCAGCGGATCGGCGGCACCCGGAGCAGCTGGCCGACGGGACGCCACGGCCCACCGGCGTCGACGAGCAGGTGGGCGATGGCCTGGGCGCCGCCGTCGACGCGACCCGAGGGGTGAACCCAGACCAGCTCGTACTCCGCCTGCTCGGCCGTCGTGCCGAGGGCGTCGAGGTCGGCGAACTGCCAGGCGACGATCTCGGCGCTGGTCCGGACCCTGCCCTCGAGGGCGCGAACACACGAGCTGCAGAACCTGCAGTCGCCGTCATAGACGAGGACCGGACGAGTGCGGAGGCTCACCCTCCTATCGTCCCCGGTCGGACCCGCCGGCAATGACGTCGGACGTGTGAACCTCACCACGCCTGCGGACGTCAGTCGGCCCGATCCCGTCACGAACCGGGACCGGGCCGAAGACCAGACCGTGCGGTGGGGTCAGACGATGCGAACCTGCTCGGCCTGCGGACCCTTGGGCCCCTGGCCGACCTCGAACTCGACGCGCTGACCGTCTTCGAGGCTGCGGTAGCCCTCCATGTCGATCGCCGTGTAGTGGACGAAGAGGTCCTGTCCGCCGTCGACGGCGATGAAGCCGTAGCCCTTCTCGGAGTTGAACCACTTCACGGTGCCCTGAGCCATTACCTCTCCTCGCGCGGGGCGGGTGTTGGCGGACCCCGTCGGGGCCCGGGTCGTGCTCGCTCCACCGCCCCCGAGGGGGGTCTTGCGTGCCCGTTCCGCTTGCTCCGGCCGCTCGCGTCACTTCCGACCGAGGATGACCATACACGCTCGCCCTCTAGGCTCAGCAGATGTCATCCCGAGCGCGTTTCGCGGTGCAGACCAGCGCGCCACGCCCGCCCGGGAGGCCTGTTGTGACGGCCGTCGGCGTCACCGGCGAGGTGCTGTTGACGGCCGGAATCGTGGTCCTGCTCTACGTCGCCTACGTCCTGTGGGGGACGGGCAGCCAGACCGCCCGCGCCCAGGACGAGCTGCGAGAGGAGATCGAGTCGCAGTGGGCCGGCCCGCAACCGGACGTCTCCGCAGACGGCCTGCCCCCGGTCGAGCCGGACCAGATCGAGCTCGGCAACGGCTATGCGATCCTTCGGATACCTCGGCTAGGAGACGACTGGGAGAAGATCGTCGTCCAGGGTGTGCAGCTGCCCGATCTCGCCCGCGGCCCGGGTGTGGCGCCGCCTGCCGGGCGCGTGGCCGGACCGGGCGCTCGTCGTACTGGTGCTGACCGCCGCCATCGTGCTCGTGCTCTTCCTGTGGGCCTTCCCCTGGGTCGAGGAGACGTTCGGCATCAACGACGTGACGGTCGGCTGAGCTGTGCGGTCCGCGACGTTTGTCAGCGCAAGCCGCCCCGGAGCCGCTCCTGCAGCTGGCCGAGCCGGTCCCACTCGTTCCGCAGCGCCAGCCGCGCCTGCTCGGGCCACGTCGCCGGATCGTGGATGTTGTACTGCGGCCCACCGGACTCGAGGATCGACCGAAGATCGGCGGTCGACGCACCGGCGAGGTCTTCCCAGGTCCGGATGCCCACGTCGTCGAGCAGGTCCTTGATCGCGGGGCCGATTCCCTCGACCAGCTCGAGGTCGTCCGTCGCGAGCCGCCGGCCGAGAGCCGCCTCGCCGGCGGCAAGGTCGACGCCGGCAGATTCCATAGCCGAGACGTCCGCGAAGGGGGCGGCGGCGGACGGAGCGCTGACGTCGGGTACGCCGATCGTGCCGGCGTCGAACGACGGCCGGTCCGCGTCGACATCAGGAGCGGCCACCTCGGGCAGGTCCACGTCGGGTCCGGCCACATCGGGCACGTCGACCTCCGGCCGGTCGATGTCGGCGATTCCGGTCGCTGCGGCACCCGCACCGGCCTCACCCGGGCGCGACCGTCCGCTCATGACCCACCAGCCGATTAACAGGATGACCAGAATCGCCAGGACGATCCACAGCCAGGTCATGACAAGCCTCCTCGCGGGAAGTCGACGCCGACGCGACCGGGATCGGCGCGCGCGCCTGCACGAGCTGATCATGGTCCTGCGCGGCGAGCCAGTCCAGCGGATCGGCGAGGAGGAGTGCAGCCGCGGTAAGTCGCGCCTAAGACGCCCGCGATCCCTGTTGGGCCGAGAGCGCGAGCGCGAGGTCCGGAACAGGGCCCGCTGAAGGTCTTCGAGGTCGAGGCCGGCGACCACGAGCCGATCGACCGCCGAGACGGCGTCGGGAAGATCGATGACTCTGGCCGGGCCGACCAAGCTGTCCATCGACACGTCAGCGACGCCGGCGGCGCCTGCGATGAAGTGCGACGGTGCATCGACGTGCATCCGTCGTGAGATCCAAGGCGCCAGCAACTGACGTCATACGGACTGCCGACGTCAGCCGGTACTCCCATTCAACCGCCGGCTCCACCTGCCGAGACATGATCAGTGGCTGGTCGGACGGTACGGTCCGAGGTCGACGCCAGGTCCGCCTTCAAGGAAATCGAAGTCGGCGCCCTCGTGTGCCTGGAGGACATGCTCCTGATACAGCCGACCGTAGCCACGCGAGAATGCGGGCGCCGGCTGCGCCCAACTGGTGCGCCGACGGGCGAGCTCATCGTCGGGCACATGGAGCGTCAGCCGCCGGCGCTCGGTATCAAGCTCGATCTCGTCGCCGTCCTGGACAAGAGCCAGCGGTCCACCGATTGCCGACTCGGGCGAGACATGGAGGATGCATGTCCCGTAGGCCGTGCCACTCATTCGGGCATCGGAGATGCGCACCATGTCCGTCACGCCCTGACGGACCAATTTGACCGGGATCGGCAGTTGCCCCCACTCGGGCATGCCGGGCCCACCCCTTGGCCCACCATTCTGCTGGACGAGAACGGAGCTGCGATCAACCTCCAGATTCGGGTCGTCGACTCGCGACATGAGGTCCCGCTTATCGCGGAAGACCACGGCGCGACCGCGGTGCTGGAGCAGTTCGGGAGAGGCCGCCGACTTCTTGAGCACCGCGCCCTCGGGACAGAGATTCCCGGTCAGCACGACGGTCCCGCCGTCCGGCGCCAATGGATCGTCAAGCGGACGGATGACCCGGACGTCGAGGATCTCGGATCCCGTGGCGTTCTCTTCGACCGTTCGTCCGTTGACGGTCATGGCATCTCGATGGAGGAGCGGCAGCAACTGCGCGAGGACAGCGGGCAGCCCGCCGGCGTAGTAGAAGTCCTCCATCTGATGTGTCCCTGACGGCCGCACGTCAGCGAGCAGCGGGGTCCGCCGCGAGATCTCGTCGAACAGCAGCAGCGGCAATCGGATCCCGACCCGACGGGCGACGGCGACCAGGTGGACGACGGCGTTGGTACTGCCGCCGATTGCCATGTCCACGGTGACGGCGTTTTCGAATGCCTCCTGGGTCAGGATCCGGGAGGGACGGAGATCCGCTTCGATCATCTGCACGATCTGGCTTCCGGCCAGCTCTGCGTGGACCGAGCGCCGCGTGTCGACCGCCGGGATCGCGGCATTGCCGGGCATGGTCATCCCGAGCGCCTCCGCCATCGATGCCATCGTCGACGCCGTGCCCATCACACCGCAGTGCCCGGCCGAGCGGGTGATGCAACTCTCCAGCTCCTGCCATTCCTCGTCGCTCAGCCGCCCGGCACGCCGGTCAGCGTCGGCGGCCCAGACGGCCGACCCGCTCGGGAGCTCCTGGGTACCGCGGATGCCGCGCAACATCGGGCCGCCCGTCACCATGATCGCTGGCACGTCTGCGCTCGCGGCTCCCATGAGCATGGCCACCGTCGTCTTGTCACAGCCCGAGAGCAGGACGACACCATCGAACGGATAGGCCCGAATGCACTCCTCCACGTCCATCGCCATGAGGTTCCGGAACAGCATCGTCGTCGGCTTCATGATCGCCTCGCCGAGCGAGATGACGGGAAACTCCAATGGAAAGCCGCCCGCGCGCCAAACGCCGCGTTTGACGTGATCGGCCAAGTCACGCAGATGGACGTTGCAGTTTGTCGTCTCGCTCCACGAGTTTGCGATCCCGATGACCGGCCGGCCGTCAAAGACGTCGCGAGTGAAGCCTTCGGATCCGATCCACGCTCGATGGATGAGGCCGTTGAGATCGTCAGGGCCAAACCACAACTGGCTCCGCAGCTGCCGCCTCCCGGCCTCGGGCGACGGATCTGCCCGCCCAGTCGCGGCTACTCACAGTCGATCCTCGTTTCCGCACGCTCGGCCATGCAAGCCCAACTCTGTTGCGCCCTCACCCGGACACTGGCCGGCGGGCGCAAACTGCGTCTGCCCAGCTTGAATCATGAATGGCACGAAATGCCGCGATGTCGGCCTCCGATGTCTCGACCGTATCGCCCACCGGACTTCCAGCCACCGAGATGGCAGGCGCGATTCCTGCCCCTTCGGCTGCGAGCGCGGCAGCCCCGAAGGCGGCACCGATCGTGGCGGGTATCCGCTCGATCTCGATATCCAAGATGGCCGAGAGGATCCCTGGCCAGACAACGGCATCCCCTGCGCCTCCCACGACGCTGAGGCTGTTCGGTCGGAACCCGTGAATTCTCAGGGCGTCAAGCCCGTCGCGAAGCGCGTGTGCCACGCCTTCGAGCACGGCGCGGGCGAGCTCAGGTCGACCATGCTGGATTCGGAGCCCGACGAATGCCCCCGCCGCGTCCGGATCGGTCCGCGGCGAGCGTCGGCCCATGAGTTGCGGTACGAACACGACGCCACGTGCGCCAGGCGGTACCTGGCGTGCCTCGGCGATCAGCCGTTCGATCGCCTTGCCGGTTTCCAGATCCGGCAGCAGGATCCCCGCGAGCCACGCCATCGAAGAGCCAGCACTCGGGATTGCTGCGATCGTCAGCCACTCGCCGTCGACCACGTGGCGGAAGAGCTGATAGGAGCATCGAACATCGGGGCGTGGCCGATCGATGGCGACGGCAATCTGGGCTGCGGTCCCGAACGACAGCAGGCCACGCTGCGGCCGCCGGGCAGCCGTGATGCCGGCCGCGAGAGCGGTCGTCGGGGAGTCGCCACCTCCAGCGATCACCGGCAGTCGCGGCTCGAGGCCGAGCTGTGCCGCCACCTTGGGATCGAGCCGGCCGGCGACGCTCGCAGACGGAACGATTGGCGGAAGCAGCCTCGGCTCAACATCGAATGCCTCCAACAACTCCGTCGACCAGGTCCCGGCGGTGATATCGAAGAGTAGCGTGCCGGACGCGTCGGATGGCTCCGTCGCCGCCTCCCCGGTCAAACGCAGTCGGAGCCAGTCCTTCGGTTGTAGGAGCCACTTCGATCGCCCGATCGAACCCGACTCGTGGCGACTGAGCCACCGGGCCAGCCCGGCCGCGAAACCGGCAGAGAGCGGACTGCCCGATAAGCTGCGCTGTTCGTTCGTCCGCGATGCGCGCTCGAACGCCGTCGAGCTCGGCCGAGGCCCGACTGTCTTCCCAGGTCATACACGGCCGGACGGGCCGGCCGAGCGAGTTCACCGCCACGACGCCGTGCATCTGTCCGGCGACGCCGATCGCCGCGATCCGCTTGAGGTCCACGGAGCCCATGGAGCCGCCGAGATCATGGAGGCCGTTCGAAGCGCCGTCCACCAGTGGCCGGCGTCTTGCTCAGCGTGCCCGGAGGCAGATCGATCGGTCGGGTAACTCGCGAAGGCAGTGGCGATGACTCGCCCCGTCGGAACGATAGCCGCCAGCTTCAACCGGCTCGTTCCGAGATCAATGCCGAGGAGCAGTTGTTCGGCTGGCGTGCGCAGGATACTCACGTGGGTCCTGTACGGCGCCGGTCGACGGTCCCGCGATCGGCAAGCTGCCAGATGTCGATCGCCTCGATTTCCGCGGCACCACCGACGGCGAAGGCCGCAATGCCGATACTGTCCGCACGGGTTGGGTAGATCCGCCCCGTTAGCGCCAAGGTGTCGTCGACGAAGAGCTCCACGATCGACTCGTCGACGAACAGGTGGAGGCGGAACCGGTCACCCGGTGCCCAGTCGGCGATGCCTCCGTACACGCCAGGGGTGGAGTCGGGCGCCAGGGACGAGGCCGTGCGGTCGAACGTGATGCGGCCGGTCGCAATGTCGACGGAGACGACCGTCGCTTCATGGCCATCGGGAGACATGCGGAAACGCAGCCCGACCAGGGATGCGCCCCCTGCCCGAACACGGACGGCAATCTCGAGCCGAGAGCCCGCCAGAGGCATCGGTACATCGATCCCATTCGGCAGAGCGATTCCAACCCCTTGCCAATGCATGCGGCGAAATCTCGACCGGCTCCCTCGCCGGAGCTGTGCACAGACCGCCACCCGGACGCGAGTGCGAGAGCTCTCGGTAGCGTCAGGACACCGGCCCAGCCTGCGGCGATCTGGGCGTCGGTGCTGCGTCCCTCGGGGGCCCACGCGATGATGAGCGGCCGGCCGTCGTCGTCGACGAAGGAGGTTGGCGCGAAGAAGTCGGGCCCGAGATCGAGTCGCCCGATCCGCTCGGCGACGAACCGACTGCCGTCGACGTGGCCGACGACGTAGAGGACCGGCCGCACCGGGTTGTCGATCGATAGCAACAGGACGTGGCGATCCTCCAGGGGAACGAGCTGGGGGCACTCCCACATCGCGCCCATCTCATGGTGGCTCTGCATCGAGGCCACGGAGAAGAAGACGCCGTCATAGCGCCAAGTCAGCAAGTCGTCCGAGCGGTACAGGAGGACTGCACCACCGTAGCCGCGGATTCCCGAGCCCACGAGCAGGCACCACGCATCACCGTCGTGCCAGATGAACGGATCGCGGAACCCGACAGTGTCGAGCTCCAGTGGTGGCCCCGGGATCAGGACGTCTGGGTGTTTCCGCCAAGACTCGCAGATCGCGATCGCCCAGAGCAAGACACACGACTTCGCTACGCCCGTGCATCGGATCGTGGCGGACGCCCGTGTAGAAGAGATAGGCGGGTTCGACCAGCGTCGTGATCGACCCAGACCAGCAGCCGCCTTCGTCAGGGCCGCCCTCGGTCGGGCTCAGGGCTATGGGCAGGATCTCCCAATCTGACGAGGTCTCGCGATACTGCATGGCCCCAGTGCTTGATGCCAGGCTCCGATCCCGAGCGGGTTGTACTGAAAGAACACGTGGTAGCGATCGCCGACCTTGCGTGAAGCCGACCGGGTCGTTGATCCAGTTCCGCTCGGGACGAAGGTGGTAACCGGGGCATGTGCGGAGCGTTGGGCTCGTGGTTCCTCGCCCAAGGCTTGCCCCGAGGACACCGCCATGCCTAGCCCTTGAGGCCTGAGCTCGCGATGCTCCGGACGAACGCCGGCTGGAAAATAAGGAAGACGACAAGGATGGGCACCGAGATGGCGACCGACATGGCCATGATGTCGCCCCAGTGGGTAGGAAGCGTACCGGCGACCTGGGATAGGCCTACCGTGACAGGCCGCACCTCTACCGATCGGGTGACCATGAGCGGCCAGAGGAGACCGCCCCAGATCGCCAAGAAACTGAGGATCGCAGACGTGGCAATGGCGGGCTTGATCAGCGGCAGGGCGATCGACGCATAGACCCTGACGACGCCGGCCCCGTCGATCCGCGCCGCCTCGAACAGCTCGCGCGGCAGTCCTAGGAAGAACGAGTAGAAGAGGTAGATGAAGAACGGGCTGGCGATGAACGGCAGGATCTGGACTACGTACGTGTCGACGATCTGGACCTTGGAGGCGATCAGCAGCAGCGGGATCGCCACCGCTTGGAACGGCACGATGACGAGCGCGACGACGACGCCGAGTAGGAGTCCCCGACCCCTGAACGGAACCCACGCGAGCGCATAGCCGGCCATGCTGTTGACGAACGTCCCCAGGACGACCACGGATCCGCTCACGATCAGCGAGTTCACCAACAGGCGTCCGAACTGACTCGTGGCGAACGCGTCCGCGAAGTTGTTCTCGATCTGACTCGGCCAGAAGGCCTTCATGCTGTTGCTCTCGGCCAGCACATCGAGGTCCGGCTTCACCGAGCCGACGAACATGACGAGGAGAGGGACGACGAACACGGCGGCCACGACAAGCAGCAGTCCGTAGCGAACAGCAAGCGCCCCAATGCGGCCCCTCGAGCGACCCATCGCCATCAGCTCGCCTCGGTCATGCGCGCCCCAAAGCGACGGGCGATCAGGGCGACGGCCAGGACCAGGACGAAGAAGACGAAAGCAATCGCCGAGGCCTGACCGATACGCTGCTCCGTGAAGCCCACTTGGACCATGAGCAGCATGAGCGTCGTGGTCGCGCCCTGCGGCCCACCTCCCGTCATTACGTACGGCTGGTCGAACAGTAGGAACGACGTAATCACGGTGATCGTCAGGACGAAGATCAGCGTGTTGCGGAGACCGGGCAGCGTGATGTGCACGGAAGAGCTGCCGCCCGTTTGCACCGTCGACACGCGCGGCTTCATACAGCTCGGCAGGGATGGCCTGCAGGCCGGCAAGAAACAAGATCATCGGGAAGCCGACGTTCTGCCAGATCGACATGACCATGACCGCAGGAAATGCCAACGTCGGATCGTGGAGCCAATTCGGCTCGAATGACCCACCAACTACGGCCCCGATGCCGGCATTGATCAGCCCGCTCTGTGCGAAGAGGAGCCGCCAGACGACCGACACAACCGCGAGGACCATGACGACCGGAGCGAAATAGATAGTCCGGAAGATTGAGATCCCTCGGAGTTGCTGGTTCACCATCAACGCCAGCCCGAGCCCAAGCACCGTCTGCGCCGTTGGGACGATCAGCGCGAACGTCACGTTGTTGGCAAGTGCCTGCCAGAACCGTGGATCGCCGAAAATCCGTTCGTAGTTATCGAGGCCGACATACCCCAGCGGCAACGGCGACACGAGGCGCTGATTGGTGAAGGAGAGGCCAATCGCCAGTAGGAATGGGATGATCAGAAAGGCCATGAGCAGGATGATCGCGGGCCCGATGAGGACGAAAGCGCCGCTCTCGGATGAACGTCGAACGGGGCGCGAACCTTGTAGGAATGTTCGCAAGCGCATCGGTCTCCTCAGGCCGACTCGAAGCGTGTCGCCCAACGAGGGAGGAGTTCATGTTGGGCGACTCGCCACTGGCTGACTGGTTACCTACTCCTGGGGAACCGGGTAGCCGTCGTTATCCTGGATGTCCTGATCGATCGCGCTGGCCGCTGATGTGAGCGTTTGCTGCACGTCGGCGCCGTCCGTAATGGCCTTGAAGGCGTTCGCGAACTGACTTGTGATCGTCGGATAGGCGGGGGTCTGCGGACGAGAGACCGTGTAGCCGCCGTCGAGGAACTGAGTGATGAGGTTCAGAGGGCCGCCGGAGCCGTAGAGCTCCGACTGGCCCGCCACGGACTTGACCGGTGATCCCTGTCCGCCCGAATCTGGCCACTGCAAGGCACGCTCCGGGCTCAGCATCCAGTTGAGGTAGGCCGCGACCGCATCAGGGTCCTGCGCCTCCTTGGTGATGCCCCACATCCATCCGCCGTTTCCGGTCTTCATCCCGTCCCCGAAGTCGGGCAGCGGAACCAAGGCGAGGTCGTCACCGAACTCCTCGCTATATGCGAGGTAGACCCAAGGCCCCACCCACGAGATCGGCGCACGGCCCGTGACGAATGCCGCGTCGTCATCATTCGGGTCCACGTACCCGGCCTCGAACCACGACTGGACCGTCGTCAGGGCCTCCACCGCGGCGTCGCTGTCGAGCGTCCCCGTGGCCGTCTGGTAGGTGCTCCGATCGATCAGGTCCGCTCCAGCCGACTGGATCACGGGCGAGAACCCGAACGTGTACCACTCGCCGATCCCGTAGTTCATCTTCAGGTCGAGCGGATGCGCGAAACCCGCTCTCTGGAGGGTATCCAGCGCGGCGGTGAACTCGTCGGCCGTCCACGCGTCCTGGGGCCCGGTCGGGATCCGGATCCCGTTCTCCTCCAGGACTGAGCGACGGGCGAACATACCCATCGAACCTTCGTAATATCCGACTCCATAGAGCTCGCCGGCGTACGTTCCCTGGTCGACATTCGGCTCGGTCAGGTCCGCGCGCACCTGCGGGCTGATGCAGCTGTCGAGCGGAATGAGGTCCTGTGACCAAGCGTAGTTGTAAAGGTTCGGGCCGTCGAAGTCGAGCAAATCCGGCAAACCGCCGCTGGCAGAGGCCGCCTTGACCGTGGTGCCGTATTCGGCCTCGGCCTGGCCGACCAGGTCGACCGTGACGCTGGTCTGACTCTCGTTGAACTCGTCGACCATTTTCGCCATCTCCGCCCCGGTCACATCGGCCGCGGACGTCGTCGAGCCGTGGTACCAGGCAGTGATCGTGACGTGCCCGTCGACCTCGCCGTCGCATGGGCTCCCAGTCGTCGGACTGCTCGTTCCGCCTGAACATCCAGCGAGCGCGAGCAGGGTGACGACGACACAGAGACGCGACAACCACCTCATCGTGCCGATCTCCCGATCAGCGTGGCAAGGCTGCCACGACCTCTCCGATCAGCCAGGGCGACCAATGCTGCCCGTGGCGGGTCAGCCGCCTGCGGCCTCGGGCTCCTTTTCATGCTGAGCATTGCTCGGTCCTCCTCCCTCTGTCCGTCAGTGCCAGCCACGGAGACCCACCGGCGGGGGCGATACTAGGCGAAGGCTTCCTAGCTGTCAAGCTGTTGGACACCTGCTACGATCGGCCCGATGGGGTGACTGCCGTGGACGGGATCGAGCGAGTCGGAAAGTCCGGTCTTCTACCCGTGGTTGAGATTCCTGAAGGCGCCGACCCAATCGCGCTCGTCGACGTGCTGGCGCGCGCGGGGCTGCCGTGCGCCGAGATCACGCTGCGAACGAGCGGCGCCCTCGACGCGATCGAGACGATCCGGACCGTCCGTCCCGACATCGTCCTCGTCGCGGGCACGGTCCTGACGTCGGGCCAAGTCGATGCCGCACTCGACGCCGGCGCCGCCATACTTGTTTCGCCCGGTTTCGCACCCGCCGTGGTCGATCGCGCGTTGGAACGTGACGCCACGATCGTGCCCGGAGTCTGCACGCCAACCGAAATCGAAATGGCCCTTGCGCGTGGCCTCAGTACCCTCAAGTTCTTTCCGGCCGAGGCCGGGGGCGGCGCGCGCTATGTCGCGGCGCTGGCTGGACCGTATCGCGGCGTGAGATTCGTCCCCACGGGCGGCATCGACGCAACGAACGTCGCCGGATATCTCAAGCTCCCGAATGTCCTGGCGTGCGGTGGGAGCTGGATGGTTGCCCAACGGCTTCTCCGCGAAGGCGACCTGAAGTCCATCGGACGACTCACGGCAGAGGCGGTCGGGGTCGTGCGGCAGGCTCGCTCGGCGACGGTGCAAGCCGTATGAGTCTCGAGGCCGTTGACGGCCTGCATATTCGGCCCACGAACAGCGGTCGATGGGATCTGGCCGTCCTCGGCGAGGTGATGCTGCGGCTCGATCCGGGAGACGAGCGAATCGCCACGACGCGGACCTTCCGCGCATGGGAGGGCGGAGGGGAGTACAACGTCGCCCGCGGCATCCGACGCTGCTTCGGCATGTCGGCGACGGTCGTCACTGCCCTCGTGGACAATCCGGTCGGCCGATTGATCGAGGACTTGATGCTCGAGGGAGGAGTTGATCAGACGTACGTCCGCTGGGTCGCCCACGATGGCGTCGGGCGCGCTGCCCGGAATGGGCTCAATTTCACCGAGCGCGGGTTCGGTGCCCGCGCGGCTGTTGGCATGTACGACCGTGGTCACACGGCGGTGGCCCAACTCCGACCGGGAGATGTGGATTGGAACACGATCTTTGGCGTCGACGGCGCACGATGGTTTCACACTGGAGGCGTATTTGCCGCGCTGTCGAATACAGCGCCACTGGTCGCCCGAGAGGCTATGGAGGCGGCCCGTCGGCACGGCACGGTCGTCTCGTACGACCTCAACTACCGCCCGTCGCTGTGGGCGGCCGTCGGCGGGCGGCCACACGCCCAGGCAGTCAACCGTGAGCTAGCGCCGCTGGTCGACGTCATGCTGGGCAACGAGGAAGACTTCATGGCTGCCTTGGGGTTCGAGGTGAACGGCGTCGATCCCGACTGGTCGACCCTCGATCCCGCCAACTTCGGCCGGATGATCGAGGAGGTCGTCTCGGTCTATCCCAATATCCGCGTGGTCGCGACCACTCTCCGGGTGGCCACCAGCGCCAGCCGGAATGATTGGAGTGCCCTGTGCTGGGCGGACGATCGTCTTTACGAGGCGACGAGGCGACCGGATCTCGAGATCCTCGACCGAATCGGCGGCGGCGATTCGTTCGCGTCGGGCCTGATCTACGGTTTCCTCGCCGGCCACGGCGCCGAGACGGCCGTCGAATACGGCGCAGCGCACGGCGCCCTCGCGATGACCACTCCCGGCGACACTTCAATGGCAACGCTCTCGGAGGTCGAGCGCCTGATGGCGGGCGGCATCGCCCGAGTTGTGAGATGAGCGGCACCGCTTGCTGTCAGGCTGTACGATAGCTGGATGAGCGCTCAGACGCGACGCCTGCAGAGGCCATCCCTGCCACAGCTCGTGGTCGACCAGCTTCTTGGCGACGTGGAGCGAGGACAGCTCCGTTCGGGGCAGACGCTGCCGCTCCGAGTCCGAGCTCGCCGCACAGTTCGGTGTCAGCCGAGCCGTAGTCCGCGAAGCCCTGAAGTCGCTCCAGGCCCAGGGGCTCGTCGAGGTCGTGAACGGCGTGGGTTCGGTCGTTCGCGGGATGACATCCATGCCGCTCGAGCAGTATCTTCACGTTCGCGGCACGTCTGAGTGAGGTCTCGATCCAGGAGCTGCTCGAGGTGCGCCGCGGGCTCGAGGTGGAGGCGGCGAGTCTCGCGGCCGGCCGAGCACGGGCAGCCGAGATCGCTGACCTTGGCCGCCTCGTCGATTCCATGGCCGGGTCGCTGCGAGAGCCAGCGGTCTTCAGCGGCTTCGACACGGCGTTCCACGTCGCCATCGCCCGGGCGAGCAGAAACCCAATGCTCGTGCTTCTCGTTGAGGCGATCCGGGTGCCGCTTCGGAGATCGGTCGAGGAAGGCCTCACGAACTGGATCCGGACAGGGGAGGTCGACACGGTGCGACAGATCCACGCCGACGTCCTCGAGTCCATCCGGAGCAGGGATCCCGATCGAGCCGCAAAGGCCATGGACTCCATTTCGCGCAGGCGATGCAGATCATCGGCGCAGGCCGGCAGCCCGCCGACCGTGCGCACGGTCGCTGCTGCGGACCGAAGGACGGGGATCGCGTCGATCCGCACGTGGGCACGCCGTCGACGTGGACCACCTGCGGCCATGACGGGCGCTCAGCGACTGTCCGGACGCACTGCAGTTGTGACCGGCGCCGCGACCGGGATCGGCGCGGCGATCGCCGAGCGGTTCGTCACGGAGGGCGCCGTCGTCACGCTTGCCGATCTCGACCTTCCAACGGCAGAACTCACGGCCAACCGGCTGCGCGGCGCCGGAGCGACCGTCCGGGCCGTCAAGGCGGACGTCACCGACCGCAATGCGGTGGCGGAGTTGATCGCATCTGCGCTGGACGAGCACGGCGCCCTGGACGTGCTTGTCAACAACGTCGGTGTGGCTCGCGAGGCATCGTTCGAAAGGATGAGCGACACGGACTGGGCGTTCCAGATCGAGGCCACATTGACGAGCACGTTTCTCTGCGTCCAGGCGGCGATCGGCCAACTCGCTCGATCGATCCATGGCGGCCGGGTCATCAACATCGGCTCGGTCAACGGCCTCCACCCATTCGGTCACGAGGCGTACAGCGCCGCGAAGGCCGGCCTCGTGAACCTCACCCAGAACCTCGCCCTTCGCTACGGGCCGAAGGGGATCCGCGTCAACCTGGTCGCACCCGGGACCATCCGGACTGAGGCCTGGACGGAGCGCATCGCGCTGGACCCGACCCTGCTCGATCGGCTCGGGTCGCTCACCGCTCTGGGGACGATCGGTGAGCCCGACGACGTCGCCGCGGCGTGTGCGTTCCTGGCCTCCGACGATGCCCACTGGATCACCGGCGTTGTTCTGCCCGTCGACGGCGGGCTCGGCGGTGGCAGCCTGGCGATGATGCGGGCACGGCAGCTTGTCACGACCGACGACGGATCGGCTGGTTGACCGGCGTGGCGACACCGAGCCTGTCCTGGTACAGCTTCCTCCACGACCTCGCCGCGAAGCTCGAGTTCGCGACGAGCCGCGGCGTGGGCCGAGTCGACCTCCACCACTTCGGCCTCGTGCCCCAAGCGTCGCGGGACATGGTCCGAGCCACGGCACTGGGCACCGTTGTGTCGGGATCCTTGTGATGGGCATCCTTCTCCGAGGCGGATCCGTGATCGACGGCAGTGGGGCGGAGCCTCGTCGCGCGGACGTCCGCATCGACGCCGAGGTGGTCACGGCCCTCGGCGAGATCGAGCCGGTCCACGACGACGAGGTCATCGACGTCGCTGAAGGCCTTGTGATGCCGGGCTTCATCGACGCTCACGTGCACGCCGCCCCCGCCATGGGACCGGACGCCTCCGACGTCCATCTCGCGCTGCTGGCACAGGGAATCACGACGGTCGTGCTCGGGCAGGACGGCATGGGCTTCGCACCTGGCAGGCGAGCGGCGGTCGCGTACGCGGCTGACTACTTCGGCGGCATCGACGGCCCGCCACCCGCTGGCCTCGTCGGCGGCGCCACCGTTGGTGAGCTCCTCGACACGTACGACGGCGCTGCGCCGATCAACGCCGCCTATCTCGTGCCGGCCGGCCTCGTCCGGTATGACGTCATGACCGACCCAGGCTCGGAGCCGACACCTGCAGAGCTCGAGCGGATGGTCGATGCGGTCGCCGCAGGCGTGCGCGACGGTGCGGTCGGGATGTCGACGGGCCTCGAGTACTTCCCCGGCCGCCACGCCGCGACCGAGGAGCTCATTGCCCTCTGCCGGCCGCTCGTGGAGCTCGGTGCCATGCATGTCAGCCACATGCGTGGCTATGAGGCGCTGGTCGAGCTGGGCGGGCGTGAGATGCTCGAGGTCGCCGCCGCGACAGGCGTCCGGACCCACCTGTCGCACCTCAAGGGCGCAGCGGACCGGGTCGAGAGGCTGCTGCGCCGCGGCGGGGATGCAGGACTCGACGTCACGTTCGATGCCTATCCGTACGAGCAGGGCTGCACGTTGCTCGCGATGAAGGCCCTCCCGGACGACTTCCAGGCAGGCGGGCCGGCGGCGACGCTCGCGCGGCTCGATGACCCTGCGGAGACCCGTCGGCTCGCCGCCAGCTGGCCCGACGCAGTCGTGGATGAGACTCGAGTGCCTACACCCTGGCCGGATCCCTCGGGCCTGCGTTCCAGGCCGACGAGGGTCTTCCGATCGGGGAGGCCGCCGCGCGGCGGCAGCAGGAGATCCGTGATTACGTGATCGATGTCCTCGCCGATTCCCGGCTGTGGGTCACGTGTGTCATCCCGTCGCGGATGTCCGGCTCGGCCGACATCTCCCGTCTGGCCACGCATCCGGCCTACATGGCATCCTCGGACGGGATCTATGTCGGCCAGCACCCGCATCCGCGCGGTTGGGGTGCGTTCGCACGCCTGCTCCGGGAACACGTCCGTGAACGCCGGGACTGGTCGTGGGGCCAGGCTGGATGGTTCCTGTCCGGCCACGCGGGCCAGCGGTTTCGGGCTGGAAGGACAGAGGGTCCGTGGCCGTGGGCGCCGCGGCCGACCTGGTCGTGGTCGACCCGACCGCGGTCACGGACGAGGCGTCATTCGACGAGCCACGTCGGCCAGCCAGCGGGATCGACATGGTCGTCGTCAACGGCGCGAGGGTCTACGCCGCAGGCCGCCTGACCAACGCCTGCGCAGGGCGAGCCCTTCGCCGACGGCGGCACTGATGAGCGTCTCGTATGATCCCGCCAGTCTCGAACGTGTCCTCGCAGAGCTGGCTGATCGGCCCATCGACGCGACGGAGAAGGGCTTTCTCCTCTCGGGTCCAATCGCTCCAGCCCAGCTCATTGGCACATCGATCGAGGTGCTCACGCTGCCAATCGCCGTCATCGAAGCGGCTTCTCTCGACCACAACATCGCGCTGATGGCCGGCTACTGTCGTTCCGCGGGGATCGAGCTTGCGCCCCACGCGAAGACAACCATGAGCCCGCAGATCTACGGGCGCCAGCTGCGGGCAGGCGCGTGGGGTCTCACCGTCGCCAACGTCAGCCAGGCGCGGGTCTGCATCGACCACGGCGTCCGCCGCGTGTTGATTGCCAACGAGGTCGTCGATCCTCGGGACATCGTGTCGCTTGCTCGTGCCATGAGTACGCCCGGAACCGAACTGATTTGCTACGTCGACAGCGTGCGCGGCGTCCAGGTGCTCGGTGACGGGCTGCGCCGACAGCGGGTGGATGCCCAGCTACCCGTCCTCCTCGAGGTGGGCGAGGCCGGCCAGCGGGCGGGTGTGCGAACGATCGGGGGGGCGATCGAGGTGGCGACGTTCGCGCAGAACGATCCGACGCTCCGGCTCGTCGGTGCCGCGGGGTTCGAGGGCGTCCTGGCTGGCGATCGCAGCCCGGACTCGCTCGATCGCGTCGATTCCTTCTGCCGGCGCATCCTCGAAATCGCGGCAGCCGTGGAGCCGTTCATCCAGCACGGCCACGAGCCGATGATCCTGAGCGCGGGCGGGAGCGTCTTCTTCGACCGCGTGGCGAGCCTTCTCGTCGACAGCGGTCCTCGATCGCTCTCTCGCAGGGTGATCCTGCGCAGCGGGGCGTACGTCAGCCACGACCATGGCTATCTGGGCGTGCTCTCCCCGCTGGCGGCGACCGCCGACCACTTCATCGCAGCCATCGAGGTCCGCGGCGTCGTGCTCTCTGTCCCGGAGCCCATGAAGGCGATCGTCGCCATCGGCAAGCGAGACGTCGGCAACGACCTGGCCCCACCCACGCCGATTCGGGCCTGGCACAGCTTCGCGCCGCCTCGGGATCTGGACGAGGTCATCGTCAGCTCGACGGACGACCAGCACACGCACCTGATGCATCGGGATGGGCACCCGATCGAGGGGACCCTCGGGGTCGGCGACATCGTCGCCCTCGGGATCGCCCACCCGTGCACCACGTTCGATCGGTGGCGGTTCATCCCCATCGTCGACGACGGCGTCATCGTCGATGTCGCCCAGACCTACTTCTAGCCGCCGAGGAGTCATGCGCTTCCCCCTGACATCAGCCGGCAGCCCCACGCCGAAGGCGGCCTATAGCCAGGCCATCGCGACCGACCTTCTGCTGTTCACGGCAGGTTTCGGGCCTCACGATCCGGTCACCGGTCGGATCGTCGGCGAGGAGATCCAGGCCCAGACCCGGCAGACGTTGTCGAACATCGAGGCAATCCTCGAGGCTGACGGGTTGGGTCTCGGCGATATCGTCAAGGTGACGGTCCACCTGGCGGATCTCCGGCGCGATTTCACGGCCTTCGATGCCATCTACCGGGAGCTGATCCCGGCTCCATACCCGGTCCGCACGACGGTCGGGTCCCAGCTCGATGGACATCCTCGTCGAAATGGATGTCGTTGCCGTCAGGGGCGCTGACAGAACCGTGGCTGGGGGCGCCGTGAGATGAGCAACAGCGTCGAGCGCCTCCAGCAGCTGTCCAGCGCCCTCGTGTCGGACGCCCTCGACGCGATGGGACGGCGCAACCAGAACATGCACCCCGACATCCACTGTCTCGCCGGGCCGCGACGCATCGCAGGAACGGCATCAACGCTTCGGGTGGTCGAAGTTCACGAGATGCCGATCGCCCCGTACAAGGTCCAGTTCGATGCCATCGACGGCCTGGAAGCGGATCAGATCCTGGTCGTCGCGGCACCGGACGTCGCCAGCGCGTTCTGGGGTGAGCTGATCACGAGTCGAGCCCGCCGGAGAGGCGCCGTCGGGGCGGTTGTCGACGGCTATTGCCGCGATCTGAGGCAGATCCGCGATCGCAACGACTTCGGCGTGTGGGCCAGAGGAACGCACCCAGCCGATTCGCTCGGCCGTCTCGACGCCGTGGACTGGAACGCGCCCGTCATATGTCGCGGCGTCGAAGTGCGACCAGGCGACTTCGTGCTGTGCGACGTCGACGGCGTCGTCGTGGTCCCCGCCGATCTGATCGAACATGCCCTTGGGCTGGCTGAAGACAAGAAGCGCACGGAGGACCAGGTCCGGAAGGACCTCGGTTCCGGCTCGACGATCGGCGACGCGTACGATCGCTTCGGCGTGATGTAGAAGTCGCAGCCCCCCGGGTTTGCGCCGTGAACGCGACCGATGCGCCTGCGAGTTCCGACGCTGGCGAGGTGGCGATGCGCCAAGGAGCCGCGAATGGCGTTTCTCGCGCGCCTATCCCCCGGCGACGGCGGGGATCACGGAGACTCGTGAGCCGTCCGGAGTCGGGGTCTGCAGGCCGGATGCGAACCTGACGTCGTCGTCGTCGACATAGACGTTCACGAACCGGCGGATCTTGCCTGTGTCGTCGAGCACGCGGGCGCCGATGCCCGGGTAGGCCGTCTCGAGCGCGCTGACCACGTCGCCCAGCGTCGCGCCGTCCGCGACCGACACGGAGACGTCGGACTCGCCACCGGTGTAGGTGCGCAGGATCGTCGGGACCCGAACGGCGACCATGCTGCTCACGGTGCGACCCGCAGAGCGTCGAACGCCTCGGTCGTCGCGGCGATCGTCCCGACCGGCCCGACGACCGGGGCGACCGCGTCGAGGGTCTTCAGGCCGTCGCCGGTGTTGAACACGACGGTCTCCGCGGCCGGATCGAGCGCGCCCTCGCGCACCAGTTTGGCGAGTACCGCGACCGTGACCCCGCCGGCGGTCTCGGCAAAGACGCCCTCGGTCCTGGCCAGAAGCCGGATGCCTTCGACGACCTCGTCGTCGGTCACGTCCTCCACGGCGCCTCCCGTGCGGCGGGTGACGTCGAGAACGTACGGGCCGTCGGCCGGGTTGCCGATCGCGAGCGACTTGGCGATCGTCGACGGCCGCACCGGGCGGACGACGTCGTGCCCCGCCTTGAACGCCGCCGCGACCGGCGAGCACCCGGTGGCCTGGGCGCCGAAGATCCGCGGCGGCTCGCCCTCGACCAGGCCGAGCGCCAGAAGCTCACGGAAGGCCTTGTCGACCTTGACCAGCTGGGCGCCGCTCGCGACCGGGATGACCACCTGCCGCGGCAGTCGCCAGCCCAGCTGCTCCGCGACTTCGAAGCCCAGCGTCTTGGAACCTTCGGCGTAGTAAGGCCGGACGTTGACGTTGACGAAGGCCCAGTCCTCGTGCTCGCCGGCGAGCTCCGACGCGAGCCGGTTGACGTCGTCGTACGTCCCATCCACCGCGACGAGCGTGGTCTCGTAGACGGCGCTGGTGACGATCTTCTGCTGCTCGAGATCTCTGGGGACGAAGACATACGAGCGGATGCCCGCACGCGCGGCCGCGGCGGCCACCGCGTTGGCCAGGTTGCCCGTGGAGGGACAGGCCAGCACCGTGAACCCGAGCTGTCGTGCCGCGACCAGCGCGACCGCGACGACCCGGTCCTTGAACGAGTGCGTGGGATTGCCCGAGTCGTCCTTCACCCACAGCGTGGCGATGCCGAGCTCCGTGCCGAGCCGGTCGGCGCGGATCAGCCGGGTGAAGCCCGGGTCGGTGTTGGGCGTCTCGGCCACGTCGGCCGGCACCGGCAGCAGGTCCCGGTACCGCCAGATCGACCTCGGGCCGGCTTCGATCCGCTCCCGCGACACCCCCCCGAAGTCGTAGGCGACCTCCAGCGGGCCGAAGCACTCGGTACAGGCGTAGTAGGGGCCGAGCGGCGTACTGGCGTCGCACTCGCGACATGACAGGTGGGTCGCCGGGCCGAGGTCGGGACCTTCTGCCTCGTGCGTGGAGACGGCCGGGGAGATGGTGACGGTCATCGGCGAGCCCCTTCTCATCTTTCCCGCGCCTGGCGGGCCGGACTTGGCACCTGACCCGGTGGACGGGTGGTTGCCGGGGCTTCGTCGGGCCGGTCCCTCTGCCCCTCTGGATGAGTTCTCGCTCGTGACCTTACGCACGGTGCGCCGAAATCGGCAGTGCGTGTCCGTCATCCGAGACCCACGTCCCAGTAGGTGGTCAGCACCACGGGCGTCGCGGCGCGAGCTCCTCAGGAGGCAGGATGGCGGCCGTGAGGCCAGCCCACCGGGTGCGTCAGGTCGTCAACCTCGTCAACCTGTCCACGCTGCTCGGCCTCGTCGTGGCCGTGGTGGGCGGCGCCGGGCTCCGGAAGGGCCCCGACGGGCTGCTGCTCGGTTACGGCTACCACCTGCGGCTTCCCGTGAACCCCGTCTTCACGCTCGGGAACGTCGTGGTGTTCAAGGACGGCGACTCGGTTCACGTGCGGCGTCCGACACTGCTGACGCACGAGGCTCGACACGCCACCCAGTACGCGCTGTGCCTCGGACCGGTCATGCTGCCCTTCTACGGTCTCGCCGCGGCCTGGTCCTGGATCTGCACCGGCGACCCGGCATCACGGAACTTGTTCGAGCGGTGGGCCGGGTTGAAGGACGGCGGTTACCGGGAGCGACCGCTGCGGCCCATGTTCCGCCGCGGCGGATCCGGCCGGTTCTGATGATCATCCTGCAGGGGTCACGCGCCGTAGTTGTCGATGAACGCGATCACCCGTCTCCAGGCGTCGTCGCAATCCGCTTCGTGCTCGCCGAACGTCCGGTCGAAGAAGCTTTGCGGCGCATCCGGGTAGACGTACAGCTCGGCCTCCACGCCGGCCGCCCGCACCTGCTCGGCGAACAGCTCGACCTCCTCGACCGGCGTGTCGTCCTGACCAGCGGCGAGGAGGAGCAGTGGCGCTTCCAGGTCCGGTAGCCGGTACGTCACCAGCGAAGGACGGCCGTAGAAGCCGACGCATCCGGCCAGGCCGTGGGCGGCGCCGGACTGCGCCCACGAGAGCGACCCGCCAGCACAGAACCCGACCGTGAAGACGGCGCTGACGTCGTGGTCGAAGTCCGAACGCAGCCAGCTGACGGCCGCCGCGACGTCGAGGTCGACCTGGGCAGGTTCCACCTGGTCGGCATGTTCGCGGTACGGGAACCCTTCGTCACGGAAACCGACGCCGGCGGTGCGTCCGAAGTAGTCGATGGCGAGCGCCAGCAGCCCGACCTGGGCGAAGCGCTGGGCAAGCTCGCGGTAGAAGCCGTGCAGACCGCGCACGTCCGGCATGACCACGACGCCGTTGCGGGCCCGAGCGACCGGGTAGGCGTAGTAGCCGGCGTACTCGGTGCCGTCGGCGGACTCGAGGTGGACTTCGCCGTGGTCGCTGACCGCCCCGGTCACGGGTGGCGCCGGCGGCCGGCGTGATCATCGAAGCACATGGCGTCAGCCTGGCACCGGCGTCGTCGATCGGGAAGCCCTGATCATCCGGAGAGTGCGGCACCCAGCTTGGCGAGGAACGCGACGACCGCCGGCGGGCCGTCCACGACCAGATCGGCCTCACGACGCAGCGCGTCCGGCGACTCGCCCGAGTCGCTGCAGACGACCAGCGCGGCCACGTCGAGCTCACGCAGGACAGCGACAGCCGGCAGGTCCCCCAGGTCGTCGCCCGCGTACACGACCGACCGGGCCGCGGTCTCCGCGACCAGAGCGCGCATCGCCGCACCCTTGTCCATACCTGGCGGTCGCAGCTCGAGAACGTACTTGCCGGGAGCCACATCGAGACCTGTGTCACGTGCGATCCGTTCGACCCACGGCTGGACGGCCTCGAACGCCGCGGCGGGATCCGTGGCTCGCCGGGTGTGCACGGCGATCGAGTGCCCCTTGTCCTCCAGCGTTACGCCCGACCGCGCGTCGGCCACCAGGCGTGCTGCCGCGACCCTGGCCGTGGTGACGCCCGGGTGCGGGTCAGGCGTGACGAGCCGGCCGCCCTCCCAGCGTTCGAGGCCGTAGTGCCCGCACACGACGAGGCCGGCCACGTCGTCCAGCCCGCCAAGCCGGACGGCCTCGGTCGCCGGACGGCCGGTGAGGATCGCCACCCGCGCGACGACGGCGGCGAGCGACGCCAGTGCCGCTGCCGCCCCGGGATGTGCGAAGGCGTCCTCGGGTCGATCCACGATCGGCGACAGCGTGCCGTCGAAGTCGAGCACGGCGAGCGTGTGCGCGGGATCGGCCAGGACGGCGGCCAGCGCGGCTCGACCGCCCTTCGTCGAGGGCACCGGCAGACTGGTCACCCGGTGGTCCCGACCGCCTCCGCGTAGTCCGCGGCCACGATCAGCACCAGCCGCTCGGTCGTCAGCCCGGCGATCGTCGGGGACACCTGCTTGATGACGGGAAACTGGGCTGCCAGCGCCTGCGCAGACTCCTCCATCCCCTCCGGGTAGAAGATCGTCGTCTCGGCGAGATCGCCGCCGTAGGTATCGATCGCGGGCACCGACCAGCCGCCCGCCACCAACTGTTCCTCCGCCCGGGCGGCGAGTCCGGTCACGTCGGTCGCGTTGAGGATGGCGACGTCCTCACGCAGTTCCGGCGGAGCGGTCACGGGCGCCGCCGGGGGCGCCGACGTGCCCTCGTCGGTCGGCGCCGGGGTCGCGCCGTCCGTGCCCTGGGCAGCCGGATCGTCGTCGGGGCCGCTCGGCTCGACGTCGCCGCCGAAGAGCACGAGCAGGCCTGCGACGACGGCGACCGTTCCGAGCAAGGCCACCAGCGAGGGCCACACCCGATCGAATCGCTCGCGGACGGTCATCGGATCAGGAGGTTACGCCACCGTGGGACTGCCGTGCCAAAGGCGCTCCGTCGGGCCGGCAATGCTCCAACCGGGCACCTCCGGGCAGGATGGGCGACGTGTCCACTGTCGCCTCGATGGTCTTCCTCGTTCTCGGCGTGGTGGCCGTTTCACGGCTGGCGACGGCGCTGCGGATGCCGCCTCCTGTTCTGCTCGTGTTCGCCGGGCTCGCGGTGGGAACGCTGCCGTGGGTCCCCGAGATCGAGATCGAGCCGGAGCTTGTCCTGTTCGTGCTCCTTCCGCCCCTGCTGTTCGCCGCCGCGCTCGGCTCCTCCTACGTCGGGCTCCGCGACGTCCTGGGCCCGGTTCTCCTGCTCGCCGTCGGGCTGGTTCTGTTCACTGCCGGCGCGGTCGCGTTCGCCGTCATCCCGCTGGTGCCCGGCCTGTCACTCGCCGCGGCCATTTCCATCGGCGCGGTCGTCGCCCCTCCGGATGCGGTGTCCGCCACGGCGATCGCGAGACGAACGGGCATGCCGCGGCGGACGGTGACCATCCTCGAGGGTGAGAGCCTGTTCAACGACGCGACGGCGCTCACGACCCTCCGGATCGCCGTTGCAGCGACCGCGGCCGGTTCGGTCACCGCATTCGACGTCGCCGGCGATTTTCTCGTCGCGGCGGTCGGTGGCGGCGCGGTCGGGATCGCCGGCGCGTACGGGCTCGGCTGGCTGCGCCGGCGCGGCGTCGACATCCTGTCCGGGATCGCACTCTCGCTGGCCGCGCCCTTCGGTATCTACCTCGCGGCCGAGGAAATCGGTGGCTCGGGCGTGATCGCCGTGGTGGTCCTGGGGCTGATCCTGGGCCACCGCTCACCCATCGACCAGGGGCCGGAGGCGCGGATCACCGATGCCTCGATATGGCGCAGCGTGCAGTTCGTGCTCGAAGGCGCGGTCTTCGCCCTCATCGGGCTCCAGCTTCCGGCCATCGTCGACAACGTCACCGAACCCGCCGGGACGGTCGTCGTCGCCAGTGTCGCGGTCCTGGCAGCCGTGATCATCGCCAGGCCCGTCTGGATCTTCGGCTACGCTCTGCTCGCCCGGGTCCTGCCATGGTTCGCCCTCGGCCGACCCAGGTGGTCCAGTCTCGCGGTCGTGTCATGGGCCGGCATGCGTGGGGTGGTGTCGCTGGCGGCCGCGCAGTCGCTGCCTCGGGACTTCCCGCATCGCGATCTCACGCTGCTCGTGACGGTCGTCGTCATCTTCGGGACACTCGTGCTGCAGGGCCTGACCCTGCCCGCCCTGATCCGCCTCGTGGGCGTGCGTCCGCAGGACCCGCGGGCGGACGCCCTCGCGATCGCCAGCGCGCAGGAGGACGCTGTCGAGGCTGCGCTCCGCAGGCTCGACAAGCTCGTCGAGGAGGAGGACGTCGCCCCCGAGATCGTGGACAAGCTGCGCATCGACGCCGAACGGCGCGGCCTCGTCGCGTGGGAGCGGCTGGCCCGCGGCGACGGTAGCGAGCCGCCCAGCCGCACCTACCTGCGTCTGCGCCGGGAGATGCTCAACGCCGAGCGCGACGTGTTCATCCGGCGCCGCGATTCGGGAGACCTCGACGACGACGTGCTCCGGCAGGTCCAGGTCGAGCTCGACCTGGAGGAGACGCTGTTGCTTCGCCGCGGGACCATCGAGGACGCCCCGGGCCAGCCCGAGCTGGCGGCCCGCGTGTCCATCGGTGCGCCCTGCCCACATCTCGCCGCCGCGCCCGCGCAGGTGACGCCGCGTACCAAGGGCTGCGAAGGCTGCGAGATCGAAGGGCGCACCGACTGGGTCCATCTGCGGACCTGCCTGGCGTGCGGCTACATGGGCTGCTGTGACTCCTCACCGCGACGGCATGCCCGGCTCCACTACGGGGACGAGGACCATCCGGTCATGCGATCGGCAGAGCCGGGCGAGAGCTGGCGCTGGTGCTACGTCGACCGCGAGCTGGGCTGACGCAGGGGTCAGGTGTCGAAGCCGAGACGCCGCGCCGAACGGGCCCGCTGCCGGCTCGCCCGGAGCCGGCGCAACCGCTTGACCAGCATCGGGTCGTGGACCAACGCCTCAGGACGGTCGATCAGGGCGTTGAGCACCTGGTAGTAGCGGGTGGCCGACATGTCGAACAGGTCGCGGACGGCCTGTTCCTTGGCGCCGGCGTACTTCCACCACTGCCGCTCGAATTCGAGGATCGCCCGGTCGCGCTCGCCCAGCTCGCCGGTGACAGCGGACGGGCTGGCCGGTAGGAACTTGGTGACTGCTCGGGGCGCGGCTTCCATTCCGGCATCGTACGAAACGGAACGCCAGCACTGTGGTTCGACAGGCCGTGCACGGAAGCCGGCAACCCGTGATGTCGGGCGCGCTGGGGTTGGTTACGGTGGAGGACGAGGAGGACCCGTGGTGCGCAAGGGCACGAGCAGCTTCATCGTCGTCGCCAACCGACTGCCGGTCGACCGGGTGACCGACGACGAGGGTGCGACCACCTGGCGGCGCAGCCCTGGCGGTCTCGTCACCGCCCTCGCACCGGTGATGCGTGCCTACGAAGGCGCCTGGGTGGGCTGGACCGGCACGCCCGACGACTCGCCGGAGCCGTTCACCTCCGAGGACATGGACCTGGTGGCGGTGCCGCTGTCGGCCGAGGAGACGAGCCTCTACTACGAGGGCTTCTCCAACGCGACCCTGTGGCCGCTCTACCACGACGTCATCGTCGCTCCCCAGTTCCACCGCGAGTGGTGGGACGCCTACCGGAAGGTCAACCGAAGGTTCGCCGAGGCCGCGGCCGGCGTGGCCGCCGACGGCGCCGTGGTGTTCGTCCAGGACTACCAGCTGCAGCTGGTGCCGCGGATGCTCCGCGAGCTCCGCCCTGACCTCAAGATCGGCTTCTTCATGCACATCCCGTTCCCCCCGTCCGAGCTGTTCGCCCAGTTGCCGTGGCGCCGGCAGATCCTCGAGGGACTGCTCGGAGCCGATCTGGTGGGGTTCCAGCGGCTCGGCGCGGCCGACAACTTCGTCGGTCTGTGCGCACGGCTGACAGACGCCGTGGCGACCGACGACCTGGTGCTCGCCGACGACGGGCGTAAGGTGCTCGCGCGGGCGTTCCCCATCTCGATCGAGGTCGGGGAGGTTTCGCGACTGGCCTCGGACCCAACCGTTCGCGCCCGGTCGGCGACCATCCGCGAGGAGATCGGCTCGCCCGAGCACATGCTGCTCGGGGTAGACCGGCTGGACTACACCAAGGGCATCGGCCACCGGCTCAAGGCCTGGGGCGAGATCCTGGCCGAGGGCGAGGTCACGCCGGACGAAGCGGTCTTCGTCCAGGTCGCCACTCCGAGCCGTGAGCGCGTCGAGGCCTACCAGACGCTGCGCGACGACATCGAGCTACAGGTCGGCCGGATCAACGGCGACTACGGTCGGATCGGCACGCCGGCCGTCCAGTATCTGCATTCCTCCTACGACCGGCCCGAGCTCGTCGCGCTGCTCCGGGCCGCCGACGTCATGGTGGTGACACCACTGCGCGATGGCATGAACCTGGTGGCCAAGGAGTACGTGGCCGCGCGCACCGACCTGCGGGGCACCCTCGTGCTCTCGGAGTTCGCCGGCGCGGCGGACGAGCTCGACGGCGCGTTCCTGGTCAACCCGCACGACATCGACGGACTCAAGCGCACCCTTCTCATGGCGATGCGCCTCCCCGACGCCGAGGCAGAGGAACGGATGCGACGGCTGCGCGACCACGTCATGACCCACGACATCGCACGCTGGGCCCGCGAGTTCCTCGACACCCTCCGGGCCGCCTGAGAGGACTACCGGCGCGACCTCAGTCGTCGCCGCCGTCGGCCGCAGGCGTGTAATCGGCGTCCTGGCCCCTGTACGCGATCCACGCCTGCGTATCGGCCGAGTCGTACACCGGGGTCGAGGTCTCGGCGGACGGCGACACCATCGCACCGAGCTCGGCGGCCGCGCTCTCCGCACGGTCGATCTCCACGTTCGCGAGCGCGACGAGGTCCCGCAGACCCTCGGACCCGAACCGGTCGCGAACGTTCCTCACGGCCTCGGCGACCATCGCGTCGACGTCGGCGTTGGGCTCCATGTGGCTCTCCTCGCTCTGCTGGGGCGGTCACGTACGTTAGCGCGCGGACTCAGCTCCTGGCGCAGCGACGTCGAGCCCGGCCGTCACGTCACGTCGGCTAGGCTGCAAGCTCAAGTTAAGTTGAAGTCAAGGAGAAGTCAGACGTGGCCGCTCGGCTGACGATCGGCGAGCTCGCGGCTCGCAGCGGCGCCGCGACCTCGGCGCTGCGGTTCTACGAGGCCAAGGGACTGCTCTCCTCGGAACGCACCGCCGGAGGGCATCGGGTGTACCCACGCTCGACGCTGCGCCGGGTGGCGTTCGTGCGGGCAGCCCAGCGCGTCGGGCTGACGCTCGAGGAGATCCGTACGGCTCTGGACAAGCTGCCCAGCGCCCGCACGCCGACGACGGACGACTGGACGCGCCTCTCGCGCTCCTGGCAGTCACGGCTCGACCAGCGGATCGTCGAGCTGCAGCGCCTGCGCGACGAGCTCGGCGAGTGCATCGGCTGCGGCTGCCTCTCCTTGAAGACGTGCAGCCTCTACAACCCCGGAGACCAGGCGGCGGCCCTCGGCACCGGCCCGCGCTACCTCTGGGGGGACCGCCGGCCCGATCCCGTGCGCTGACCGCATATCGTCCACCCATGCCAGCGCGGATCCGGAGGCGGTCGGCGACCATCCTGAGCGCCCTCTGCGCGGCTCTGGCCGTGCTCGCCGGTTGCGGCGACGCCGACGAGACGACGGAGTCCGCACCGGAGCTGGCGGCCGAGCTCACCCAGTCCCGCCTCGACCAGTCGATCGGCGCCGTCAGCGTGTCGATCGCCAACGACGGTGACGCGCCGGTCCGCGTCGACGACCTCGTGCTTCACGCCCCGCCCTTTCCCGACCAGGCCAGCGACAACGACGCCGTCATCCTCCCGGGGCAGCGCGTCGATTTCCGCGTCATGTACGGCGAGCCGAGCTGCGCAGGTGCACGGCCCACCGTGGAAGCGGCCATAGCCGAGGCGACGGTCGACGGTCGCGCGGCTCAGATCGACATCGACGACTCCGACGACGCGCTGGCGCGTCTTCTCGCCGTGCGATGCGGCGCTCAACAGCTCGCCGAGGTGGTCGACATCCGGTTCGGGCCGAGCTGGACACTCACTGCTGATGGCAGCGCGGTCCTCGGCACGATCGAGCTCAGCAGGGTAGGCGCCGGGCCGGAGGTCGTCCTCCACGAGGTCGGCGGTAGCGTCGTCTACGGGCTCGAACCGATCCGCGCCGACGAGCCGGTCGCCACGCTCGCGGCAGACCAGACGGCCACGTCGGTGCCGGTCCGCGTCGTGTCCATCCGGTGCGACCCACACGCCCTCGGGGAAGGGCGGGGGAAGAAGAACCATGTCTTCCGGCTCTGGTTCGCCCTGGACGGCGACCCCACCGAGATCTACACCGAGCTCAAGGCCGGACCGGCCATCCAGGCGCTGCTCGACCGGCTATGTGCCGGCTAGTGGACGTGCACTCCCACCGAGTGCGGCGTGGAGTCGTGACACGCGTGGGCCCGTCCAGCAGGATGACCTGGGTGACTCGGCCATCGCTCGCTGCCCGAGGCCAGGCGGCCCGGTGGTCGAGCGGCCTCGGGTGACGACGGTGCTTCCTCGCAGGTTCGCGCTCATCCGCCATGTCGACTACACCGGGGTGTCCGGAATCGGTGTGGTCGCGTACGGCATCGCGTTCTCCGACGGCCACGTGGTGCTGCGCTGGTGCTCCGCCCACCCGGCCACCAGCGTCTGGGAGTCGCTCGACCACCTGCTCGCCGTACATGGGCACGGCGAGGCCACCAGCATCCAGTGGATCGACGCGCCGGTCCGCGAGCTCGAGGAGGTGCCCGGGACGTCGCGGACGGGACGCCGAGCACGCCGACGCGCCGCTCTGCGGGCGGGCGCATCGCACGCGAAGGCGCCGGAAGCCGGGCCCGACTCGACCCCGGTCGTTGAACTCGCCGACGAAATCACCGCCGAGCGGTCCGGCGGCATTCCGGTCGTGGCCGACGCGCCGCCGTCCGGCGAGAGCGAGCCGCGTGGAACCACAGGTGGTCGTCCCAACGGCTACCCCTGGCCCACGACTGCGCCCTTGATCGACAGCTCGGCGGGCGCCGAGTCCGGCGCCGCCGTACCCCGGCCGCGCGGGCCCGGCCGGCACCGCCGCTCGGACCAGGAGGTCCCCCGCTGACCGGCGGCGAGGGCGGCTCGGCCAGGAGCTCGGACGATCGTTGGCCGAGGCAGGTGTACGGCGTCGGCGACGAGCCCGACCCGCGGTTCAGCTTCGCCAACGAGCGGACCTTCCTGGCATGGATCCGCACCGGCCTCGCGCTGCTGGCCACCGGCGTCGCCCTCGAGGGCCTCGACGTCCCGTCGTCCGACGCCCCCCGGCGCGCATTGGTCAGCGCGGTCGTCCTGCTCGGCGCGCTCGCGAGCGGCGCTGCGTTCGTTCGCTGGGCCCGTGCCGAGCGGGCGTTGCGCCAGTCGCGGCCGTTGCCCTCGCCCGCGCTGGCACCACTCCTCGCCTTCGGCCTCGTCGTGGTCGCGATCCTCGTCGTGGTCGCCGTGCTCGCGGGCTGAGCCGTGGCCGGCCGTGGGCTGCACAACGAGCGCACCGCGCTCGCGTGGACCCGCACCGCGCTCGCTCTCCTCGGTGCGGTGCTGCTGGCGAGCAGGCTCACCGTGGACCGGCTCGGTGCCCTCGCCGTCGCGTTCACCGTCGTCGCGCTCCCGCTGGCGGTCGTCGTGCTCGCCGGCGCGAGTCGCCGCTACCGCGCGGCCCGTTCCCGCGCGCCGGATCGTCCCGTGCCGCCCGACGGGCGCCTGCCGGCCGGCGTCGCTCTGCTCGTCGTGGTCTTGGCGATGGTCGAGCTCGGGTACGAGTTCGCGGGTTGATCTCCGCGACCCACGCCGGAAACAGCGGGGCAACACCGTGAGGGCACGGTGGGGAAGCAGGCCGCTCCGCGCCGCGGCGCGGCACCACCGACCGAGGGCGGGGACGCCATGCTGCTGCGACTGCGTATAGAGCTACCCGACCAGCCCGGATCACTGGGCCGCGTGACCTGGACACTCGGGGTCCTCGGCGCCGACGTCGCCCAGATCTTCGTGCTCGAGAGGGACTCCGGACGGGCGCTCGACGACATCACCCTGGAGTGGCGCGGCCAACCACGCGACCGCCTCGTCACGGCGCTGCGCTCGATCCCCGGTGTCCGGCCGGTGGGGGTGTGGGCGGCCCGGAGCACCCCGGAGGCCATGCCAGAGGCAGGCGTGATCGCCCAGATGGTGTCGGCGCCCGCGCGCGCCCTGGTCACACTCATGGACGCGGCGCCGCTCGTCCTCGCCGCCACGTGGGCGTGCGTAACCGACGCACGTGGCGTGGTCCTCATGTCCAGCCCCGAGGCGCCCTCTCATCCGCGACTGCCCGAGGGTGTCCCGACCCGAACCGTCGCCGTGACCGAGGGTGCTCGACTGGCCCGATCGCCGCTCTCCGACGCCCTGGTGCTGACGGTCGCGCGAGAGGACGGGCCGTCGTTCCACCGCACCGAGCTCGACCGCCTCCAGCACATGCTCGACGTCCTCGCCTGCCTGCCCGATGCCGCCGTCGTCGAGCCCGCCTCGACGGGCTGACCCAGCTGGCTCGCCCCCTTCGCGTTGATCATGCAATTCCTGCGCGACACGCCGTGGCCTCCGGCCGGCGTGTCGCGCAGGAATTGCATGATCAACGTGGGTTCGGGCGGCCGCCGTCGGGCGCCGCCCGCCGTTGGCGCAGCTTGCGGACGACGAACCAGCCGACGATCGCGACGATCGCCGCGTAGACCACGTAGTCGAGGTATCCCATGTACTCCTCGACCCGCTCGTACTGGGTGCCCAGCGCGTAGCCGGCACCCACCAGCGCCGTGTTCCACAGCAGGCTGCCGAGAGCAGTGAGCAGCACGAACGGCGTCAACGGCATGCGCTGCGCACCGGCGGGCAGCGACACCAGGCTCCGCACGATCGGCACGAACCGGCCGAAGAACACGACGCCCTGGCCGTGCCGGTTGAACCACGCGGACGCGTTGTCGAAGTCGGACTCTTCGACGAGTGGCAGCTTGGACAGCCACCTCCTGGCCCGTTCCTCGCCGAAGACCGCGGCCAGGCCGTACAGCACCAGGGCGCCCAGCAAAGCGCCGAGCGTTGCGGCGACGACCACCCAGATCACGTTCAGTCGGCCTCGCTCCGCGAGGTAGCCCGACAACGACAACACGATCTCGCTCGGGATCGGTGGGAACACGGTCTCGACGAACGTGAGCACACCGACGCCGACCTCACCCAGGGCGTCGATGACGTCGGCGGCCATGCCGGTCAGGCCGGTGAGACCGTCGTCCGCGACGTCGGCAGCAGATGTGGTACCGGTGAGCAGTCCAGGCACGAAAGAGCGTCCTCAGGTCTGGGAGATCGACCGTGATCGGGCGGCCGTCGAAGATTGTAGGTGCCCCGCAGCTGTCGAGTTCGGGTCAGCCCTGGTGACCACGATGAGAGCGTGTGCTTATGAAGATCTCCGCGCAGCCGGCCCCGGTGACAGTCCGGTGAAGGCGGTCGTCTACTCCGGCTACGGGGTGACTCCGACTGTGACGCAAGTCCCTGAGCCAGCATGTCCCGACGGCGGTGTGGTCATCGCGGTCGGCGCGACCGGCGTGTGCCGGTCGGACTGGCACGCCTGGCGTGGACATGAACGGGTCGCCCTGCCCCACATACCGGGCCATGAACTGGCGGGGATGATCGCTGAGATCGGGCCAGGTGTCGAGCGATGGGGGGTGGGGGACCGCGTGACGGTGCCGTTCGTCTGCGGCTGTGGGGTGTGCGTCTACTGCCTGGCGGGCGACACGCAAGTCTGTCCGCACCAGACCCAGCCGGGCTTCACCGGACCCGGGTCCTTCGCCGAACGGGTGGTCATCCACGCGGCGGACGTGAACCTGGTGGCCCTGCCGGACTCGGTCGACTTCGTCACCGCAGCGTCCCTCGGCTGCCGGTTTGCCACTGCCTTTCGGGCCCTCGGGGCGCACGGCCGACTCGAACCCGGTGACTGGCTGGCCGTGCACGGATGCGGCGGTGTGGGGCTGTCGGCGGTGATGATCGCCGTCGCCCTCGGCGCTCGCGTGATCGCCGTCGACGTGGCCGGCGCGGCGTTGGCCCGGGCCCGCGAACTGGGCGCGGCGGCTGCCGTCGACGCCAGCCGGGACCCGGATCCGGCAGCTACCATCCGCGAGATCACCGACGGAGGAGCGCGGGTCTCGATGGACGCGCTCGGCTCGGCGGCCACCGCGGTGGCGTCGGTGCGCTGCCTACGCCGTCGCGGCCGGCACGTTCAGGTCGGTCTGCTGGTCGGTTCGGCGTCCACGCCGCCGATGCCGATGGACCTGCTCATCGCGCAGGAACTGGAGATCTACGGATCACACGGTATGGCGGCGCACGAATACCCGCCGATGCTGGCTCTCGTCGCGGACGGCACTCTCCGTCCGGATCTGCTGGTCCGCGAGGTGATCCGGCTCGAGGATGCCGGAACTGCACTCGCAGCGATGGACCGACCATCGTCCTCGGCGGGGATCACGGTCATCGAGCTAGCAGGATGAAGCCGGGCTCGGTCCGTCGTCTGCGGTGAGTGGTCAGTGGCGCGTCCCTGTCCCCCCGGGCCGAAGCCCGTCGTAGGCCGCAAGCAACAGCTCGCGGATTCCGTCGATGTCGACCGGGCGCGGGTTGTCCGGTGGTGAGCCGGCGACGATGGACGCCGCCTGGTCCGCGTCGGTGCGCAGGAAGCCGACGGCCGCCAGCGACGTGGGCGCACCGATCGCGTCGGCGAGGTCCCACAGACCGCCGGCCGGGTCGTCGGCATCGAGTGCGCGCGCCGCTCGTCGCATCGCTTCTGGTGCGTACGACGCGTTGAACGCCGTGGCGTAGGGCAGCACGGCCGAATGAAGACCGGCATGCGGCAGGTCGTAGGCACCACCGAGGACGTGGCACACCTTGTGGTGCACACCCATACCCGAGTTGCCCAGGACCCACCCGGCCAGCCAGGCCCCGTAGAGAGCGTCGCCACGGGCACCGACGTCGGTCGGGTCGGCGACCACGCGCGGTAGCGCATCGGCCAGGGCGCGTACACCCTCTTCGGCCAGCACGGCGGTCACCGGCGTCGCATTTCGCGCGTAGAGGCCCTCGACGCAGTGCGCGAGCGCGTTCATGCCGCTCGCCGCGGACACGTCGACCGGCAGGCCGACGGTCAGGACCGGGTCGTAGACGACGGTGCGCGGAAGCACGCGCTGGTCTCGTCCGGTCGTCTTCCGATGGCCCTCGGTGAGGCCCCAGATCGGGGTCATCTCGCTGCCCGCGTAGGTCGTCGGAATGGCCAGCACCGGGAGGGACGTCTCCTTCGCGACGACCTTGGCCATGCCGGTCGCCGACCCGCCGCCCAGGCACACGACGAGATCGGCGCCGTACTCCACGGCCCGGGCCGTGGCGGCCGCGGCGGCCTCGACAGGCACGTGCATGACGACGTCGTCGATGCGGGCTGCCAGCCGCCCGCCCAGCGAGCCGGCGACCTGGTCGGCGTACGCCTTGGCGGCCCGGTCGCCGATGAGCAGCACCCTGGTGCCGCCGAGCCGCGTGACCTCGGCCAGGACCCGGGACAGGGCTCCGGCGCCGAACACCACGCGGGACGCCGGCGTGTCGTGCACGAACTCCTTCATCCGGAGCTGTTCTGCGCGGCCAGCCAGGGGTAGCGCTCGGTGTCACGACCGGCGTAGTCGGGATCCAGGTAGATGAAGCACCGCTGGATCAACCAGTCGCGGATCTCGAAGACGTCGCACCACCGGCCGGCGCCCCAATCGGGCACACCCGCCCGCCAGGGTCCGTCCCGGTGCTCGCCGTGGCTGGTGCCCTCGCACGCCAACAGGTCGGTCCCGGAAAGGATCCAGGTGAACGCGGCGTAGTCGTGGACGATTCCTTTCAGCGTGCCGCCAACGTCGCCGAACAGCCGCCCGATCTCTTCCTTGCCGGTGGCCAGGCCCCATTTCGGGAAGTACACCTGGGCGTCGTCGGCGAACAGGTCGAGGATGCTGCCTCCGGTCGACGTGACACCGGCGTTGTCGAAGGCCTTGAGATACTCCAGGGCGACGGACTTGCGCTGCTCGTCGGTCATTGTCTGGCGGGTGAGAGCCATGGGGATTCCTCCTTCGGCCGCACAGTGCGCGGCGCCCCCGTTACGACATGTCGGACCGGCGGATCAGGCTCGTGGGTAGAACGGCGGCAGCTCGGCGTCGACGTTGACCCAGACGGCCTTGGCCTCGGTGTACTCGTGCATCGCCTCGAAGCCCATCTCGCGGCCGTAGCCGGATGCGCCCGTCCCACCGAACGGTGAGCCCGGGTTGACCCGCTTGTACGCGTTGATCCAGACCATCCCGGCCCGCAAGTCGCGGGCCATCCGGTGGGCACGCGACAGGTCCCGGGTCCACAGGCCCGCGCCGAGTGCGTAGTCGATGCCGTTGGCCAGACGCAACGCCTCGTCGTCCGACCCGAAGGTGTGCACGGTCATGAACGGGCCGAAGACCTCCTCGGAGGCGACCCGACTGCCAGGCTCGGCGCGCACGACCGTCGGCCGGACGTAGCAACCGTCGGCGAGCGCCGGGTCCTCGGGTGCGACACCGCCGGTGAGCACCTCGCCGCCCTCGTCGACGGCGATCTTGACGTACGACAGCACCCGGTCGCGGTGCTGTGGCGACGTCAGCGGCCCCATCTCGGTCGCCGGGTCTTTGGGATCGCCGACCCGGATCGAGTCGGCCAGGGGCACGAACCGGGCCAGGAACTCTTCGGCCACCGACTCGTGGACGATCAGCCGGCTGGCGGCGATGCACGCCTGGCCCTGGTTGTGGAAGATGCCGAACGCCGTTCCGCCCACGGCAGCGGTCAGATCGGCATCGGCGAAAACGACGTTGGCGCCCTTGCCGCCGAGCTCGAGGTGGACCCTCTTCAGGTTGCCGGCGCTCGCGGCCACGACGGCGCGCCCCACCGCCGTGGAACCGGTGAACGAGACCTTCGCGATGTCCGGGTGGTCGAGGATCCGCTGGCCCGCCGTCGGGCCGTAGCCCGGGACGACGTTGACCACGCCCGGAGGGAACCCGACGTCCGCGACCAGCTCGGCAATGCGCAGAGCGGAGAGCGGCGTCAGCTCGGCGGGCTTGAGCACGACGGTGTTGCCGGCAGCCAGGGCAGGACCCAGCTTCCAGCTGGTGAACATCACCGGGAAGTTCCACGGAACGATCTGGCCCACCACGCCGAGCGGCTCCCGGACCACGTAGTCCAGGAAGCCCCGCTCGACCGGGACGACCGAACCCTGGAACTTGTCGGCCATCCCGCCGAAGTACCGGAAGGTCGCAGCGGTGCGCGGAACGTCGAGGCCGCGGGTGTCCCGGATCGGGTGACCGGTGTCCCGCGTCTCGAGCATCGCGAGCCCGTCGATGTCGGCCTCGATCGCGTCGGCCAGCCGGAGGAGCAACCGGCCACGCTCGGCCGCCGGGGTCAGCCGCCAACCGTCGAAGGCGGCCGCCGCCGCCGCCACGGCGCGGTCGACGTCGGCCGAGCGAGCCTCGGCGACCTCGGCGACCACGCCGCCGTCGTGGGGGTCACGGACTTCGAGCGTTCCGCCGTCGACGGCGTCGACGAACTCGCCGCCGACGAACAGCCTCGTCTGCATGCCCGGGATCCGCCGGGTGTCAGAACTCGACCGGGTAGGTCGGCGTCTTGCCGCTCGCGATGAGGTCCGGCAGGTCCGGGGAACCGTTCTCCCAGACGAGAAGCATCGACCGTTTCGGCGCGTAGCCCTGGTGCCGGATGTCGGCCGGCATCGCCGAGACGTCGCCCGGCCGCATGACGACCCGGGCGCGGACACCTCCCGCGTCGCGGTCCTCGACCTCCCAGGTGATCTCATCGGAGAGCTGGACGAACCACTCGACCCGGTCGTTGCCGTGGATGATCGGCAGGATGTACTCCTCGGTCGTCGGACAGAAGAGGCTGTCCTTGCAGACACTCACGACGGACGGGTTCCAGGTGACCTGCGAGCGGGACAGGTAGGCGAACAGGCTGAACGCGGCCACCTCACGCTCGAAGCCGGGCTCGACCTCGATCTCGGGCTCGTCCTGCGGCACGTCGGCGAACATGCGGTTGACCGGGTGCCCGTTGTCGTCAGAGCGCAGTTCCTCGTCGCCGGGCACGTTCACCATGCGCTGCGCGGCGACACGCCGCCGGGTGATCGCCGCGGTGTTGGACCCGTGCCGGATGCCGAAGGCCGAGCCGGTCTCGTGCGGCGAGGCGAACGGGTCGAAGCCGTCATTCGTCCACGCGTCGAGTATCGCCTTGAAGGTCTCGCGGATCAGCGGCGTCTCGATGTTCTCGTAGTAGTCGAGCTCCGCCTTGCGGTACGCATCGTTGTAACGGCCGGCGAAGATGTCCACGGTGCCGTAGTGGTTCATCGTGCCGAACACGCCGTCGAAGTTGACGATGCCGTAGAAGAAGTCCCAGGCCACGTCTCGCTGCAGCGCCCGCAGGAACGCGTCCACGCTCATGATGTGCGACCCGGTCGGCCAGGAGATGTAGGCGAAGAACTCGTCGCGCCGGAACCGGAACTCGCCCAGGGCGAACTCGCGGTACCCGTGCGCGTTGGCGTCGGTCGACGTGACGACGACCTCGGGTGCGGTCTCGACGCTCATGGGTGGCTCGCTCCTCAGGTCTCGTTCGTCGTCATCGGGTCTGGCAGATCTCGGCCCAGCGGTACAACGTGTCCGGACCGGTCAAGGTCTGCTGGAGCATCACCGACGGGCGCCCTGCGGTGTACCGGTACGCGGCACCGGCCGGAAGCAGCGCCTGGTGGCCTCTGCGGCAGGTGATGCGCCCCATCCGCTGCCCCTCGGGCTCGCCGTCGAGCGCGACCGACCCGCCGGCATCGGCCGGGAGCGGCGGTGTGTCGAGCTTGACCAGGTCGATGACGACCTCACCGTCGAGCACGAGCGCGAACTCGTCATGGGCGGACGTCCGCCAGGCGCTGACGCCCTCCGCGCGGATGGCCTCGAGGACGTACTCCATGTTCCTCGCGACGGCGACCTTCTCGTAGGGCTTGGACATGGCCGCAACCTCGAAGATGTTCGAGAAGGCGTAGTGGCGCGGGTCATCGTTGATGATCTCGACGCCGCCCTTGTCGAAGCTCTCGAGCGACCCGAACCTGGTCACATACGTCTCGGCCTCGTAGGCACCCGAGACCGTGCGAACTCCCTGCGACACGCTCCCACCTCCCGGTCAGGCTGACCCGATCTCAGGCTGTTCGGCATCCGAACAGGTATTCGCTGAGTGAACACCACCCATCCTCCGGCTGCCGTGTTCGGATGTCAACAGGCCGTCATCGGCGATTTCGGGCGTGTGACCTGCGCTCAGCGGCGGCGCGCGTGCAACACCGGCGTCGCGCCGACGACCAGGGAGCGAACCTGCGCGAGCAGGTCGGCCACGTCGACCTCGTGCGCGACCGTCACCCGGAGCACGTCGGCCCCGGCGGCGGCGAACTCGAGCACCTGGGTCTGCGCCTGCTCGTAGGTGCCGAAGAGGCCGCTGTCCCGGGGATGACCGGTGCCGGCGAACCGCGGGTCGCGCAGCGCCCGCGCCTCGGCCTCGCTGAACGTCCGGCCGATCGAGACGGGCACGGAGGCAGCGACGACGTGCCGGCCGGCGTCCAGGCCGGCCGCATCTCGCGCTGCGACCGCCGCGGCGACACCGGCGACCGTTGCGCTCCGGCTCGTCGACGTGACCACGGTGCCGGCCGCGGCCGGGTCGAAGGATCGGAGCCGCACCCTGGCGTGCCATGCGTCGGGACCGCCGATGGCGCGCACGAGCGGCGCCGTCGTGGCCGGCAGCTCAACCAGGATCTCGGCGCTCTCGCCCGGGTCGAGCCGCAGCAGCCCGGCAACCTGGCCGTCGTGGTCGCCGTGCACGACGAGTCCGAGCCGGGCGCCCGCCGCTGCGTGCGCCAGCCCCTCGAGTCTGGCCGGGTCCGGCCAGCCGAAGTCACCGCCGACCGGAAGCCAGACCTCGGCGTAGCGCAACCGGCGGGCGAGTGTGGCCGCGTGGTCCTGGGCAGAGGCAGAGTGCTCGGCATGGAGCGTCAGGGCGAGCGTGATCAGGATCCCTGGCGCGGCCATGCACTGCTCCCTAGACTGTGCGATATGCGGACCTCTGTGCGCGAAGCGTACGACGAACGCCGAATGCCGTCCACTGTGCTCGAGCCGGTTCTCGCGCTTGCGCGCAGGTTGCGGGCCGGGGGGCTCCCGGTCTCGACCGGCGAGACCATCGACGCCACCCGCGCGCTCGGCCAGGTCGACATCGCGGACCGCGGGCAGGTCCGCGAGGCGCTGCGATCCAGTCTGGTCAAGGACCCTACCCACGACGACGTGTTCGATCTCGCGTTCGAGTCCTTGTTCGCACGGCCGGCCGCCTCCTCCACGGTGAGCGACAGGGCGTCGGTTCCGGACGACGTCCAGGTCGGCGAGCGGGACGAGACCCCCGGAGACCCCGTGACGCTGCTGGCCGATGCGATCCTCACGGGCGACGACGACGCCGTGAACCGGCTGCTCGACGATGCCGTCGAGAGGTGGGCGGGAACGGCGGACGGCCGCTCCGTCGAGCACCACATCCAGCGTGTCCTACACCGGATGGACCTCGCCCGGCTCTACCGCCGGGTGCTCCAACCCGACCCGGATGCCGACGCGCTCCAGCGCAGTGTCAGCGCGGCCGAGGCCGACCTGCGGATGCAGGAGATCAAGCGGCGGATCGAGGCTCTGGTGGCCGCCCAGCTCGGGCAGTCAGCAGCCACGCCACCCTCGCGGCCGCCGGATGCCCTCGAGGACACTCCGTTCCTTCGCGCCGGCCCCGACGAGCTGGCGGCGCTGCGCAGCGCCGTGCGGCCCCTGGCCCGAAGGCTCGCCGGCCGCCTCGGGCGCCAGGCCCGGCGCCGCGGTCGCGGCACACTCGACATGCGCCGCACACTGCGCCGGTCGATCGCGTCCGGCGGCGTTCCGCTCGACATCGTCCTGAAACGACGGCACCCCACCAAGCCGGATCTCGTCGTGCTGTGCGACGTATCCGGCTCGACCGCCCAGTTCGCACCGTTCACGCTGGCCCTTCTGCACGCGATGCACCAGGAGTTCCGGCGAGTGCGCTCCTTCGTGTTCGTCGACGGCATCGTGGAGATCACCGACCTGCTCGAGTCCGCGCCCGGCGTGCTCGACCCCAGGCACCTCCTGGACCGCCGGGGCCTGATGGCGCGGGACGGTCGCAGCGACTACGCCCTCGCCTTCGCGCGGTTCCTGGAGGACTGGCCGGACGCCGTCGGCCCGCGGACCACGGTGATCGTCGGCGGCGACGCCCGTTCGCACGACCGGCCACCGGCTCTTCCGCAGCTGGCCGAGTTGGCCCGGATGTCCCGCCGCCTCTACTGGCTCGATCCCGAGCCGGCCGCCGAGTGGCAGTCTGCGGATTCCGACCTGTCGCTCTACGCGAACCACTGCACGGACGTCTTCGAGGTGTCCACGCTGCGCCAGCTCGTCGAGTGCGTGGCACGGATCGCGTGAACCCAGGCGCTAGGCCGGCTGCTCGGTCAGGCGCAGCTGCTGCACCGCCCGATCCTGGTCGGCCTGGTGCTTGAGGACGACGCCCAGTGTCGACGCGGCGGCGGCACCGTCGAGGGTGTCGAGGCCGAGGGCGAGCATGGTGCGGGCCCAGTCGATGGTCTCGGCGATCGACGGCGGCTTGCGTAGGTCCATCGCCCGTAGCGCCCGTACCGTCCGCACCACCTGTTCGGCCAGCCCGTCCGCGACTCCGGGAACGCGGGCCAGCACGATCGCCTTCTCCCGGGCGGCGTCCGGGTAGTCCAGGTGCAGATAGAGGCAGCGCCGCTTCAGCGCCTCGGACAGTTCCCGAGTGGCGTTCGAGGTGAGGACGACGAACGGCCGTCGGGTCGCCGAGATGGTGCCCAGCTCGGGCACGGTGATCTGGAAGTCCGACAAGACCTCGAGCAGGAGCCCTTCGACCTCGACGTCGGCCTTGTCGGTCTCGTCGATCAGCAGCACGGTCGGCTCGGTCCGGCGGATCGCGGTGAGCAGGGGCCTAGCGAGCAGGAACTCCTCGGAGAAGATGTCGTCGTGTACGGACTCCCACCGGGCGTCTTCGGAGACGGCCTGCGCCGCCTGGATCCGCAGCAGCTGTTTCTTGTAGTTCCACTCGTACAGCGCCCGTGCCTCGTCGAGGCCTTCGTAGCACTGGAGCCGGACGAGACCGCCGTCGACGGCCGTGGCGACCGCCTTCGCCAGTTCGGTCTTGCCGACGCCGGCAGGCCCTTCGACCAGCAGAGGCTTGCCGAGCCGGTCGGCCAGGAACACGGTGGTCGCGATCGCCTCGTCGGCGAGATAGCCCACCTCGGCGAGCCGCTCCCGCACCTGCGAGACGTCGGCGAACCTCGCCTGATCCTCGGCCATCGGTCACCCCCGTCCGGATGCCACAGCCAGGCCGCCGCGCAGGTCGTCCTCGATCCGGCGAGCCGTCTCCTGCAGCGGAGGGAGCAGTTCCTTGCGGATCGACTCCGACGTGCCGCGGCTGGCAGGTGCAGAGACATTCATCGCCGCCAGCGCTCGGCCGTTGCCTTGGCGGATGGGCACTGCGAGGGAGCGCAGGCCTTCTTCCAGCTCCTGGTCGACCAGCGCGTACCCCAGGGCGCGGATGCGGGCGAGGATCCCGCGTAGCCTCTCCGGATCCGTGACCGTCCGGCGGGTGAACGGCCGCAACTCGGCCGTGGCGAGATAGGCGTCCAGCCAGTCGTCGGGCTGATGAGCCAGCAGCACCCGGCCCATGGAGGTGGCGTACGCCGGGAAGCGGGTGCCGACGCTGATGCTGACGGTCATGATCCGCTTGGTCGGTACCCGGGCGACATAGACGACCTCGTCACCGTCGAGCACACAGACCGAGCACGACTCGTGCACCCGCGCGACGAGGGTCTCCATGTGGGGCTGCGCGACCTCGGGGAGGGTGAGGCTGGACAGGTATGCGTAGCCCAGCTCGAGGATCCGGGGTCGCAGCGCGAACAGCCGCCCGTCGGTCCGCACATAGCCGAGCTCGACCAGTGTGAGCAGGAAGCGCCGGGCGGCGGCACGCGTCAGGCCGGTGGCGCGCGCGACCTCCGAGAGCGTCAGCTCCTGGTGCTCGGTGTCGAATGCCCGGATGACAGCGAGGCCGCGCTCGAGCGACTTGACGAAGTCCGTGCCGCGCGAGCTCTCCTTCTCGTCGGCAACCCGGTCAGTCACGGGTGCACTCCCTCGGGTACGTGTGATCCGGTGGCTCGCGCCTCGGCCGGAGCCCAGCGTACGGCCCTCATGCCGCGCCCTCTTGGGTGCGCGTCGTCGCCTCGAGCGCCCGAAGCGTCGACAGCTCGAGCCGGGTCGGCGGCTCGGTGACCGCGATCGAGGAAGACACGGCCAGGTTCCAGCTCGTCGCAGCGCGGGCGTGCTCCAGCGACGCGCCGGGATGGATGTGGGTCAAGGTGAGCTCGCAGGTGGTCGGGTCGGGCTCGAGGATCCCAAGATCGGTGATGACCAGCCGCGGACCCCTGCCGGTCAGGCCCAGCCGCTCCCGGTCGCCCGGTCCGGAGCCGAACCCCACGGACGTGACGAAGTCGACCGGATCGACGAACGTCCGCTGGTTCTGCCGCACCACCACGACGACCTCGCGGCACGACGCCGCGATCTCGGGAGCTCCGCCCGCGCCGGGCAGGCGGACCTTGGGGTCGGCGTAGTCACGACCGATCACCGTGGTGTTGATGTTGGCGAACCGGTCGATCTGCGCGGCACCGAGGAAACCGACGTCGATGCGCCCTGGTTGCAGCCAGTAGTTGAAGACCTCGGGCACGCCGACGACGGCGTCCGCCGCCTCGGCGAGGACGCCGTCCCCGATCGACAGCGGCAGCCGGTCCGGTTTGGCGCCGATGCAGCCGGACTCGTAGACGAGCACGAGCCTCGGCGCGTGGGTCACGCGGGCGAGGTTGGCCGCGGTGCTCGGCAGTCCGATGCCGACGAAGCACGAGGCCCCGTCACGCAGTAGTCGTGCCGCTGCGACTGTCATCATCTCGTCGGCGGCCCAGCTCTCGTTCACACGAGGCTCCTTGCGAGGACGTTGTCCCGCATCCAGGCCGCGAAAGCGTCGCGGTCTCGGCTGATCGCGTCCCACGCCAGGTAGAAGTCGTTGTCGCGCACGGAGTAGCCCATGGCGTACGAGGGGTGCGCGCCGCCCGGCACCTCGGCGACGACGGTCACCACCCACGATGGCAGCACGACCTGGTCGGGCACGGCGACCAGGTCGTCCACGACCTCCTCGACGGTCACGAGCGAACGGGATGCGGCGAGCACGGCCTCCTTCTGGACACCGGTGATCCCCCACATCTGCACGTTGCCGGCCCGGTCGGCGCGCTGGGCGTGCACGACCGTCACGTCGGGCCGCAGTGCCGGTACGGCCGTGAGCACCTCCCCGGTGAAGGGGCAGGTGATCGGCCTGATGTTCTCCGTGCGGTCGACGAGGTCGGTGCCGGCGTAGCCCCGAAGGACGGCGAAGGGCAGGCCGGAGGCGCCGGCGACATAGCGGTTGGCCATCCCCGCGTGGCTGTGCTCCTCGAGCTCGAGCGGCGCCGGCCACGAGTGCTCGACCGCATCGCGGAACCGGTGCAGCGAGCCGACTCCCGGGTTGCCGCCCCAGGAGAACACCAGCCGGCGGGCACACCCCATGCCGATCATCTGGTCGTAGATCACATCCGGTGTCATCCGGACGAGTGTGAGATCGCGCCGCCCCTGCCGGATGATCTCGTGGCCGGCGGCAAAGGGGATCAGGTGCGTGAAACCCTCGAGTGCCACGGTGTCCCCGTCGCGGACCAGGCTGGCAACGCCATCGGCCAGCGAGACGATCTCGGCCATCGGCAGCTCCCAGGGGCGCAGCACCAGCTATGTCTCGCGTTCGCATCGCGGACGTATGTTCTCATGACGAACTTACGACCTCGATCCCTGAGACGTCAACGGGGGCACGACCCGGCCCGAGCGGTGCCGCCGATGGTCAGACGTAGGGCTCGCGGGGCGCTTCGATCTGCCGCACTTCGCTGACATCCAGCGCAGGCGGCCGTTCCGTCGGGTGGTCGGCGCCACTCGGCACGTAGGTTCCGACGACCTCCACCCAGGAGTCGGCCGGCGGCGCGGCGGCGCCACGCACCTCCACCTTCACCGCCAGCGCGTCGGCCGCGCAGCAGTTCAGTGCCATCCGGGTGAGGTACCAGCCGCCTTCGTCGCGCGGCGTGACGAATCCGATGATCCGAACGGTACGGCCGGCGAGGGTCTCTTCGCCGCCCCAGCCGGCCCGCACGGCGTAGTCGGAGATGAGCACCTCGACCGGATCGCCGGGTGGGAGGTCCGGGAAGGTGTTGTCCACCGGGGCGGCGACCGTGCCGGCGTCGCGCGACGCCGCGTCGGCACCCAGCGCCGGCGGCGCGATGAGGAAGAGCGCGAGCACCGGGAGCAGCAGAGCCCATCCGACACGTGGTCCGCCATCGTCGGCATGGTCGCCAGCCGGCGATCTTTGCCGCTCGTCGCGCCATGCTCCGACCAACCCGAGAAGTACCAGCACCGCGCCCGCTCCGAGCAGCAGCGGTCGCATGCCTTCGCGGACGTAGCGCAGGTAGATGTCGCCGGCCGAGATCCGCAGCACGGTGGCGCCGACCAGCACCAGCACCATGTTCTGCACCTGCCGGTTCACAGCAGGACTCCGGCGACGAGCACGGCCGCGGCGACCGCGACGACGAACGTCGCCGGGGCGAAGCGGGAGGCGAAAGCCCGCCCGAAGGTCCCAGCCTGCATCGAGACGAGCTTCACGTCGACGACGGGCCCCACCACCATGAAGGCGAGCTGCGCGGCCGGCGGGAACCCGGTGAAGCTGGCAGCGACGAATGCGTCTGCCTCGGAGCAGATCGCGACCACCACGGCGAGAGCGGCCAGCGCTGCGACCGCGAGCCACGGGCGGTCGGCGACGGCGTCGAGCACACTCGCCGGCAGGAGGACGTTGAGCGATGCGGCGACAAGAGCGCCGAGGACGAGGAAGCCGCCGGCGTGCAGGAAGTCGTGCTGTGCCGCACGCCGGAAGACGGTCCATGGCTGCAGACTGTCGGCGACCGGGCGCCGCGGCAGGCGGATGAGGTCGGATCGCCCCAGGCGAAGCCAGAGCCATCCCATCACGACGGCGACGGTGAGCGACGCGAGGAAGCGCGCCAGCACCATCCCGGGACGGTTCGGGAAGGCCACCGCCGTCGACACCAGCACGATCGGGTTGATCGCGGGCGAGGCGAGCAGGAAGGCGAGAGCGGCCGCAGGGGTGACGCCGCGCGCGATCAGGCTGCCGGCGACGGGGACGGACGCGCATTCACAACCGGGCAGCACCACACCCGATAGCCCGGCGACCGGAACCGCCACGGCTGGCCGGCGAGGCACCCAACGGGTGAAGAACGACGCCGGGACGAAGGCCATGATCGCGGCCGACAAGAGAACCCCGAACGCCAGGAACGGCATCGCTTGCACGCAGATGGCGACGAACACGGTGCCCCAGGTTCGTAGCCACGCGATGTCGAGCAGCGGCACGATCCACCGCTGCGCGACCAGCAGGGCGAGCAGCGCGACCACGACGATCCGGGGGCTGGCGATCTGGCCGAGCCGACCGCCGGTCCGCGGTCGCTCGATCGAGCCGATCGGCCGCTCTCGGGTCGAGGAGGTCTCCCCCATGCGGCGCATGCTTCCACTGCCGAACGTCCGAGGCACGGACTCCGTGAGGACTGTGGATAGATCGGTGAGGCAACGGCGGCGGGGGATCTATTCAGGACACGTGCGCTTTGCCTGAATCGCGTGCGGCTATGCACCTGCCCTGTCGCGGGTGCTCGCGCTCATTAGCGTGGTAAGGGGTCGATCCACCACGTGGTCTTGCCGTGGCTGCGCCTCGACGAGCGGCTGGTCAGCCCGGGTGTCATCGAAGGGGATCGGCAGACCGGGGAGTGGTGGCGGCGTCTGGTCACGGTTGAGCCGTCGGTCGCGTCACGGTGCTCCTGGTCCATCGACGACAGGAGCGTCGCCACCAGAGAGCCGTAGGCTGTTCAGGATGCAGGCTGACACGCTTGAACGCATCAGGATCGGCGGAGCTGATCAGTGGGTGCTCGAGCGATCAGAGGATCTCTCGAACCCGATTATGCTCTACCTCCACGGTGGCCCCGGCACGTCTCAGTTGACCTTGAACCGTCGCAACACGCGAGATCTCGAGCGGTGCTTCACGGTCGTGAACTGGGACCAGCGCGGCGCCGGTAAGTCCTACGCCGCGATCCGAGACGCCGGCGCGATGAACATTGACCAGTTCGTCGAGGACACCCGAGAGGTGACCCGGCACCTCCTGCAGAAGTTTGGGAAGGAGCGGTTAGTGCTCGTTGGTCACTCCTGGGGCAGCGCTATCGGCGCGCTGACGGTTGCAAGGTCGCCGGATCTGTACTCGTGCTACGTGGGCATCGGGCAGATCGCCGACATGGCCGAGGGCGAAGCACTCTCTTACCAATGGGTGCTCAACGAAGCACGACAACGCCATCATCGGCGAGCGCTCCGATCGCTCGAACAGATAGGCCCACCTCCATATTCAGGCGACTGGCGGAAAAAGACGGTGACCGAGCGCACCTACGTCGCGAGGTTCGGCGGTGAGGTTCGAGCCAGCCGACATGGTGCCATGGGGATGGTGCTGGGCAGCGTGCTCGTCTCATCGGAATACACGTTGCGCGACCGCGTGAACTTCTTCCGAGGCGTCCTCGGTTCCAAGCGGGCCCTGTGGCCGCAACTCCTTGAAGTCAACTTGTTCGATCAGGTCCCCGAAATGCGGGTGCCGGTCTTCTTCATGGAGGGACGACACGACTGGGAAATCCCATCGATCCTCTCCGCTCGCTACTACGAGGCGCTGCGCGCACCATCGAAGCAACTCATCTGGTTCGAGAACTCGGCGCACCTCCCCAACGCCGAGGAGCGAGAGCGCTTCAACCAGATCATGCGGGACGATGTTCGTGAGGTGGCCCTCGCATAGACAATGATTGGGACGGTAGCCCCGCCGCGTCCTCGAAGTGTCGTAGCGGGACACATCGCGAACGCCGCCGACCCGGCGTTCCTGCGGGCATCCTGGCGCGAGAACCCGGAGACGCCCGTTCTGCGAAAACTCCCGTCGCGCACTCTTGTGTGGTTGGAGATCTCGCAATATCACGCCACGGCACATGGGTAACACTGCCGTAGCATTCGGTGAAGGGACAGCGGGCCGGGATTTTGAGAGGTGCGGCATCGTAGGAACGCGGAGGCCCGTGCATTTTCATCGCCTTGTCGATGTCGTGAGGGTCGAACGTTGACCAGCGGTCGTGTCGACTTGTTTTGGGTGCCGTTGGGTGCGGGCCCTCACGGTGCCCTGGTGCGTTGGATGGGTCGGCTGTATGAGGTAGTGGTCGCGGCGCGGGACCGTCGTCCGCGCCACGACCTGTTTCACACTGCGCTCTTGGTGCGCGCGGATGGGGTGACGTCGAGGATCGAGTTGGCGGTACCGGTACAGGATGGTGATCGAGGAGTCATTGCTGAGGGGCCTGTGGGTTCGCGGTTCCTGGGCTGGTCGCGTTTGTTTCGCTACGAGGTGCGTTGCTGGGCGGGTGGCCCGATTCCGAACGTGCCCTCGGCGCTCGGTGGCCCCGTCTGTCTGAGCAGAAGCTCCGTGGCTGCTGGCAGGATCCTCGCGCTCGTTCCCGAGTTCCCGATCTGTACCTGGGGGCGTGACGAGTTGGGCGCGGGGGAGATGTGGACCTCGAATTCGCTTGTGTCGTGGCTGCTGGCCCGCGCGGGCCTCTCTACGGACGGGATCGGCCCGCCTTCGGGTGGGCGAGCGCCGGGTTGGGACGCCGGTCTGAGGGTCGCGGCTCGGTCCGAGCCGTACTCCAACCCCTGATCCGAGGGATCTGATGGCCGAGTTCAGTGCCCACCTCGTGATCGAACGGCCCCAAGCAGGGTCTTCGATTTCGTCACCGACGAACGGAAGCGTTACGACCGTCGGATTCGACGTGCGGAGAACCTGATGGACGCGCCGGTTGGTGCGGGGACGCCTTCACCGACGGCGGATTCGAGTGTCACCTCGGGGAACTGTTGGGATGGCCCGTCGAGCAGTGGCGCGGGTTCGTGTCGGAGCTCGCGATCGAAGAACGCGAGCGAATAGGCGTTGATGATCCGGTGCGCGTGATCCGCGCCGACCGGCCCGGTGAAACCAGGCCAGGCGACAAGCGCAGAGAGAAGTGGGGTGTCGGTCATGTCGAGGTGGAAGATCCCGGGGATCTGCACGTAATAGCCGTCGCCGGGCAGGTGCTCGTACACGATCCGCATCGTGCGCAGGGTTTCATCGATGTCCGCCTCGGACCAGCCACCGGCAGCCTCTCGTTCGAGTCGCATGGTGTCATCAGGACGCGCGATGAACGTGATCGGCTGTACCAAGCCGTCGCGCACCACGTCCGCAGGAATGAACCCCTCCTCCAGCAACCCCGCGCGCAAACGCGCATCGACGCGGCACGCCTCGGCCGCGACGACGGCGCCCATAGAGTGACCAATGAGACCGGCACGCTCGAGGTCGAGTCGACGGGTCAGGACGCCATTCGGATCGGCGTGAGCGAGGGCGGCGAGCTGATCGAGCGTGAAGCTCACGTCGCGCGCGAGATGAGGAATGTGCGCGTCCATGAACGCGCTGCGCGGAGGCTCCCATCGGTCGTCGTAGGCCACGCGGCGGCCATCGGGAAACACGACCATCGCAACGGAGTACGGCTGATCGATGGCGGCGACAGCGTAGCCGTGCGAAACCAGTTCCTCGACCTGGAACGTCTGAATCTGGCGGTAGCTGCCCTTGATCCCCACCAACATGATCAGCACCGGGTAGGCGGCTTCGTCGCCCGCGATCGGCGCGCTGTCGCGGCGAACCCGCGCGTGTCTAGGGTTCGACGTCATGGCTCTCGCGCGGTTCAAGAAGCTCTGCGTCGATGCCAACGACCCGTCCCGGCTCGGGCCGTTCTGGGCCGACGTCCTCGGCCTGACCTGGCAGCCCTACGACAACGGCGAGGGCCTGGTGTCCGGCCCGCCCTGGCACCCCCGGATCTGGGTCAACCGGGTCCCCGAGCCGAAATCGGTGAAGCACCGGGTTCACTTCGACATCTACGCGACCGACCTTTCGCACCTGCGGGCGCTGGGGTCCGGCGTCGCGTTGCCGCAGGCGGACGGTCGAAGCTGGACCGTGATGACCGACCCCGAGGGCGGCGAGTACTGCGCATTCGTGCGGTCAGAGCTACCCGAGCAACGCCTGCACGCTCTGGTGGTCGATTGCGTCGACTCCCGCACGCAAGCCCGATGGTGGGGCCGCGTCTACGCCGCGACGGTTGTGGACGACGGGCGCGGGTTCTCCTCCGTCGCGCAGATACCGGGCATGGGAAGCCTTTCGATGGACTTCATCCCGGTGCCCGAACCCAAGACGGTGAAGAACCGCATCCACTGGGACGTCACTGTCGCTGAGGTTCAGCCGCTCGTCGACGTCGGCGCCCGCGTGCTACGGGCCGAGGGCGGCGACATCGCCTGGCACGTCCTGGCCGATCCCGAGGGCAACGAGTTCTGCGCCTTCGTCGACGACTGAGAGGGCGCGGCTCCGGGCTCCCACTGCCGCCGACCTAGGGACCGGGACGCGATCGCGATACCGACCGCGCGCCCGACCCCGGACACCAGGGACCCGACGGCCGCGCCGAGCACGACGAGGATGGCGGCGGACGCGATCTGGGAGTCCAGGTCGCGATCCGTGGCGAACGGTAGAACCCCAGCGGCCACCGTGACCAGTGTCATGATCCAGCCGAAGAACGCGAACGGCCGCGGCGTCGAGACCAGCAGGAAGTGCAGCAGGGCCGTTGCGAGAAGCGCGGCAACCACACCGAGGCCCATGTACTGCGCCAACACCGAGCCGGTGTCACCCGAGCCGCCGACGAGTTCGGCTGGCGGGATCAGCGCGATGTCCAGAATCACGTCACAAATCAGGTAGCCGACGGCCGCTGTCAGTGCCGCGACCGCCGCGGCCGCTACGCCGCCGCCCCACAGGCGGCCGGCCCGGACCTGGATCCCCGCTCGCGGGCCCTGCTGCGGTGTTCCATCGGCCGCGTCCGGGCCCATGGTCGCCATGTTTGCCTCCTACCGGACAAGCTTCGTGACGGCGCGGTCTCAGGCGAGGACCTTCGCCTTCTGGGCCGCGAACTCCTCGGCACTGATGACGCCGGAATCGCGCAGTTGGGCCAGTTTGGTCAGCTCATCGGCCGAGGAGGGCGCACCGGTGGAGGCGACCTCCTGGATGTACTGCCGGGTCGCCTGTTGGCGCTGGGTGGCGTCCTTTATGGCGCGCTCCTGCATCGAGTCGCCCCTGGCGATCAGGTAGATGAGGACGCCGAGCCACGGCACAACAATCACGAACAGGATCCACAGCGCCTTCGCCCAGCCGGACAGATCGTCGCTGCGGAATATGTCGGCGATGATCGAGATCAACAGCCAGATCCAGGCGATGAACAGAAAGAACCAGAGCGTCGTCCAGAACAGATCGAGGAGTGGCATGACGGTGACCTCCGCAGGGTGATGGTGTTGGGATTCAGATCCCGAGAATCTGCTTCTTCTTCGCCTCGTACTCGTCGTCGGTGATCAGGGCCTGCTCCTTGAGCCGGCCGAACTGCTTCTCGGACCGTTCGAACTCGGCGAGGATCTCGCTCCGGAAGTCGGGCTTGCTGAAGCCGAGCACCCCCAACTGCACAGGTCCGATCATCGTTCCTCGCCTCTTCAGTCTGCTCCCGGCACGAGGGGCCGCTTCGTTATATCAGACGCGCCGGGCGAACGGGGGGATCATCCGGACGGGATGTAAGCCGACGCCGGCCTCGTGGCGAGGCGTTACTGGCGTGCCATGGCGATCCGCAGGCGCTCGTCCGGCGTGATCAGATGGTCTGGGTCCTCCGCGGCCTCGTCGATGTCGAGCTGTACCCATCGCACGCGTCCCGTGAAGGCGCTGTCCTTCAGGCCGTAGTCGTCGCTCACAGGGGTCGCGCTGTCCGACCCGAGGTCGGTCGTCTCATCCCCCGAGAAGAGCATCGGCACAGTTCCGTCAACACGACCCTGGCCTACCTGGTTGCCGTCGAGGTAGAGCGTGACCGTGCCCCCCTTGCCGAGTCCGCCTCCGTCGTAGGCGAACTCCATCCGTACCTGGTGCTCGCCGGCGGAGATCGGCTCGTCGCCATAGATCTTGAACTGCTGGAGGCCGAACAGGTTGTAGCAGAACGCCGGCTTGCCGTCCTTGGCGTAGAGGCTGAAGCCGCCAAACGCGCCCCCCTGGGCGATGATCACGCCACTCGCATCGCTCTCGGAAACGTCGATCTGGGCGGTGATGGCGAACGACTTGTTCTTGGTGACCACGATGCTGTTTTCGGAGAGCCGGCCCATGCCGCCGAAAAGGATCTGCGAGTTGCCCTTCACAAGCTGTGGGCGGCCGGCGAGTTCGGCGTTGAAGCGCTCGAAGCGGCGGTCGTCGAGAGGAAGGACGTCGTACTTGACCGCCTCGATCAGGAACAACCGCTGCAGCTCGTGCAGCTTGTCAGGGTGCGCCCCGGACAGATCATGGGCCTGCGTCCAGTCATCGGGGCCGTAGAGCTCCCACACATCGTCGTCGAAGGCCGGCATCTCGGTGAGCACCCAGGGGGTGCTGTGCCGGGTCACGGCCGTCCAGCCCTGGTGGTAGATGCCCCGGTTGCAGAACATCTCGAAGTACTGGGTCGTGTGGCGATCTTCGGCCTCGGCCTCGTCGAACGAGTAGGACATGCTCACGCCCTGCAGCGGCATCTGCAGGACACCGTTGATGCTCTCGGGCTCGGGGAGCCCAGCTGCCTCGAGAATCGTCGGGGCGATGTCGATCACATGGTGGAACTGGGAGCGGATCCCGCCCTTCGCCTCGATGCCGTTCGGCCAATGGACGATGGTGCCGTTGCGGGTGCCGCCCCAGTGCGACGCGATCTGCTTGGTCCACTGATAGGGGGTGTCCATGGCATGGGCCCAGCCCACGGCGTAGTGGTTATAGGCAGCCGGCGTGCCGAAGTCGTCGATACGGGACGCCATGAACTCGACCGTCTCGAGCTCGGCTGCACCGTTGAGCACGACAAGTTCGTTGAAGCAGCCGTTGGGTGTGCCCTCAGCCGACGCGCCGTTGTCCCCGATGATGTAGTAGATGAGCGTGTCGTCGCGAATCTCGAGCTCCGTGAGCGCGTCGATCAGCCTCCCGACGTGGTGGTCGGTGTGCTCGAGGAAGCCTGCGTAGACCTCCATCTGCCGGGCCAGGACGGGCCTCAGATCTTCCGGCATGTCGTCCCAGGCGGGGATCTCGGTCGGGCGCGTCGTCAGCTCGGCCTCGGGTGGGATTACACCGAGCTCCTTCTGGCGGGCGAAAGTCTCCTCGCGGAGCCGGTCCCAGCCCTGGTCGAACCTGCCCTTGTATTTGTCCGCCCACTCCTTGGGCACGTGATGGGGTGCATGGGTAGCGCCCGGCGCGAAATAGACGAAGAAGGGCTTGTCGGAGGCGAGCGCCTTCTGTTGGCGGATCCAGTCGATCGCCTTGTCGGTCATGTCCTCGGTGAAGTGGTAGCCCTCCTCCGGCGTCCGGTCGGGTTCCACCGGCACCGTGTCCTGGTAGATGGCCGGGGCCCATTGATTGGTCTCGCCTGCGACGAAGCCATAGAAGTGGTCGAAGCCGGAGCCCGTCGGCCACTGGCGGAAAGGCCCGATGGGACTGGTCTCCCACACCGGCACTTCGTGGCACTTGCCGAACTGCGCGGTCGAATATCCGTTCAGCTTCAACGTCTCGGCCAGCGGAGCCGCAGTATTGGGCCGGATCGAGTTGTAGCCCGGGGCCGAAGTCGCGAGCTCGGTGATGCCGCCCATTCCGACCGAGTGGTGGTTCCTGCCTGTCAGCAGGGCCTGGCGGGTGGGCGAGCAGAGCGCCGTCGTGTGGAAGCGGTTGTACTTCAGGCCGTTCGCGGCCAGTCGCTCCGCGGTCGGCGTCGCGCACGGACCACCGAACGCGCTGGAGGCGCCGAAGCCGACGTCGTCGAGCAGGACCACCAGCACGTTCGGCGCACCCTCGGGGGGCCGGAGGGGCTCGATCGGCGGGAACGAGGTTTCGGGGTCTTTGGCGTCGTAGGTCACCATGCCCTGATACGGACGATCGGGGATTGGTAGAACATGGCGCCCAATCGGGCCGCTCTGCGTCATGGGTGGATTCCTTTCGTTGCCCGCGGGCTCGCGGATCGGCCGAATCGGCGGGGAGCAGAAATCACCCGTTCTCACCATCGCCTTCGAGCCGTTCGAGCGCCGAGTCGATGTCGTACCCGAGGGCCAGCGCAAGCTCCGGTGCTGCGGACACAGCCCGCGCAACACCCACCGTGGGAGTCACGGCAATGAGGACCCCGACGATCTCCTCCAGCGTCGCGCCAGAGGCGAAGGCCGCTCCGACAGCCTCTTGATATGAGGCTGTCGCCGCGTCCAGGGCCAGGAGCGCTCCGAGCCGGACCAGCGCATGGGTCTTCGGGTCGAGTCCCGACTTCTCGATGTTCTCGAGCCGGATGGCCAGCACCGACTCGATGAAGTCCTCGTCGTTCACCGCCAGGCTGCGCAGCCGCTCGTTGTGCAGCCGGTCTTGGTGTGTCACCATCGCCCGACTCCCGTCGAGATGCGTCCACCCAGCGCCGCCAATTCGGCTTGCTGCTTCATGGCACAGCACGGGCGTCAGCGCCGCATCATCCGGACCGGATGAAATGGGCGTCCGGGCCAGACGGCGCTGGTACCGTCTGGACGCGTGAGGGGGTGGTCTCGCCGGCACGCCGCACCGAGCCTCAGCCGAGCGCCGGTAACACCGGCGAACCCGCCATTCGGCGTCATCGAATCCAAACTTCATCCGCCCCCGATGCGGGCAGGAACCGTATCTCGTCGCGCCTTGGTCGATCGGGTCAGCACGTCTCAGGCACGCGTGGTTGCGATCGTCGCCGCGGCAGGGTATGGAAAGACGACGCTGCTCGGCCAGTGGGGAGAGACGGACCCCAGCGCGGTTGCCTGGATCTCGCTCGACGCCGGAGACAACGATCCCGTCGTGTTGCTGACCCACATGGCGGTTGCACTCGACCGCATCGAACCGCTCAGCCCATCCGTGTTCGCTGCCCTCTCGTCACAAGGGGCTTCGGTCATGTCGACCGTGCTTCCCCGGCTGGGAGCGGCCCTTGCCTCGATGACCCGGCCGGTGGTCTTGCTCCTCGACGACGTTCACAGCCTCGTCGAACAGGCGTGCCTGGACGTCATCGCTGAGCTCGCCGAGCGGCTCCCGGTGGGCTCTCAACTGGTGGTGACCTCGCGCACCGTTCCAGCCCTTCCGCTCGCCCGGCTTCGCGCCCGTGGTGTTCTGGCGGAGGTCGGCGCCGCCGACTTGGCGCTGGACGCCGGCGGAGCGCGATCGCTGATGCGAAACGCCGGGGTCGACCTGCCCGATGGAGCCGTGGCCGAGCTGACCCAACGGACGGAGGGCTGGCCGGCCGGACTCTACCTGGCAGCGCTGTCCGTTCTGGCCCGGGGAGACGGAGAGATTCAAGGAATCCCGTTCACGGGCGACGACCGGTTCGTCGCCGACTACGTGCGGTCGGAGATCCTTTCTCGGCTCCCGGACGACCTCGTGCAGTTCCTCGTCCAATCCGCAGTCCTCGACAGGATGTCCGGATCGCTCTGCGACGCCGTGCTCGACCGGTCCGGATCGGGACAGGTCCTGGGCTCGATCGAGAGTTCCAACCTCTTGCTCGTTCCCCTTGATCACCGTCGAGAGTGGTACCGCTACCACCATCTGTTCCGCGACGTGCTCGTCAGCGAGCTGACCTTGCGGGAGCCAGACCTTTCACCGGTCCTCCACCGGAGAGCGGCCGACTGGTTCGACGCGAACGGGATGCCCGAGGATGCCGCTCACCACGCCTTTGCCGGAGGGGATCACGATCGGGCCGCCGTCCTGCTCGAGCAGTTGGCGTTGCCGCTCAACCGCACCGGCCGGCTCAAGACCTTGCAAGCCTGGCTCGACCGATTCGACGAGAAGGTGATGGAGCGGCATCCGTCGCTGGCAGTGCTCGCCGGGTGGGCCGCAGCGATGTCGGGCGACGCCATCGGGGCGGTCTGGTGGGCCGATCTCGCCGAGCGGAGCCCCCACGTCGAGGCTCCGCTCGACGGCGCTACCACAACCGAGTCCACGTTGCACCTCCTGCGTGCCCTGACCTGCCGGCGAGGTGTGGAGAGGATGAGAGAGGACGCCGAGGTTGCCGTTCGCCTCGAGACCGAGCACAGCCCCTGGCGGCCTGCGGCGCTCCTCCTGCACGGGGTGGGCCACCTCCTGGCCGGTGACCTGGATCGGGCGGACGACATCCTCGCCGACGCGGTCGAGTCCGCAGAGCGGATCGGGGCATTGCCCTCAGCGTCGGTCGCCCTCGCCGAACGGTCCCTGATGGCCTTGGGTCGCGGCAACTGGAACGCGGCCCAGGGTTTCGCCCATCGCGCCCTCACCGCCGTCGAGACGGGCCATCTCGAGGATTACATGCTGAGTTCGATCACCTTCGCCGCCGTCGCGCGGACAGCACTCCAGCACGGAGACGTGTCAGTCGCGAGGCAGGAGGTCATCCGGATTCAACGACTGCGGCCGATGCTCACACGTGCCATTCCCTGGCTCGCCACGCAGACGATGGTCGAGTTGGCACGAGTGCAATTCGCCCTCTCCGACCGCGCGGGTGCGTGGATGCTGCTCTCCGACGCACGCGAGATCGTCGGCAGGATGCCCGACCCGGGCACACTCGGTGAACAGCTCGTCGACGTGCAGCAAAGGCTCGAAATGATCCGAGGAGGTGACGTCCCCGGCCCGACCGCCCTCACCGCTGCAGAACTGCGGCTGCTCTCGTACCTGCCGACCCATCTGTCATTCCGCGAGATCGGTGAACGCCTCTTCGTCTCGCCCAACACCGTCAAGACGCAAGCCATCTCCATCTACCGCAAGCTGAGTGTCTCCGCTCGGACCGACGCAGTACGGAGAGCTCGCGACATCGGGCTGCTCGAGGAATAGACGAGTGCCGCCAGGCCTAGTCGACCGCCAGCTCGCCGCCATGAGCCGCTAGTGCCCAGATGACGAATACGTCGAGGGCGATGATCAGCAGTGACCAGACCGGGTAGTACGGGATGAAGGCGAAGTTGGCGATGGCGCTCAGGGATGCCAGCAAGATCCCGACGGCCCGGGCCCACGTCCGCCCGCTGAACAGAGCGATACCGGCCAGGGCCACAACGATTCCGGCGATCAGCTGGATCCATCCCCATGTCGTGACGTCGAACTCGAATACGTAGTTCGGCGTGGCCACGTAGAAGGTGTCGTCGACCAGAGCGGCCAAACCGGAGATGGCATGGAACACCCCGATCATGATCATCAAGATCGCGGCAAAGACGACCAAGCCCACTGCCCCGCTGCTCGGCTCCTTGTACTGCGTCGTGGTGTCCTCGTACTGGCTCATCCGTTCCTCCCAGGGTTCACTCGCCGGTCACGCGCCGTGAGCATCGACCGACTCCACGGTCTCGAAAGTTAGGAGAAGGCACGGGATCGTTCATCATCCGAAGGGGATGAAAAGGCGACGCTAGAGGTCAGACGGCGGCGGGCGGAGGGGAGGGGCGGGCACCGGCAGGGGTGCCCAGGATGAAGTCGAGCTACAGCACGCGCAGCATCGCCGCCACCTCGGTGGCCACTGCGGAGGCGGCGACGGTTCCCTCGGACAGGTCGTGCCAGAAGCCGATCGTCAGGTCGAGGCGGTCGACGCCGATGGCCACGGTCGCACGTTCGGCGCGGGATCCGCCCAAACTCGCCACACCTTCCATCGCCGCACGCACCCGCCCGACGGGACTTCGGCCGCCCACCCGTGTGAGGCTGGTGGCGCCTGGGCGCCGTGAAATCACCATGGATCACGGATGAGGCCCCGCGAACCTCACATCGATCAGCGATAGGCACCGGTAGCCTCACCTGGATCATGGAGAGCGCCCCACCAACGCCACCTGGATCACGGGGCCCGCACCGTGTCGATGTCGATGCTGCCGCGGAGTTTCACGGCGGGCTCGGAGCGGCGGCCGCCGAGGATCGTGTGGTTGGCCACTGGGCCTTCCAGCAGCTTGACGTTGGGCAGGTGGATCTGACGACCATCCGCAGTCCGGGATCACGACGCTCCACTGTTCAGCGTCTCGACCTGATTGCCGCCACGAACGACGATTGCGATGCCTGTCATCGAACGCTCCGCTCAACCCGGCCGCTCGGTCTCATCAGATTCACGTCCGCCACCTCGCTCCCGTGGCCGAGCCGACAGGCTCCTGGGAACACGTGTCTCGAGCTGTGGCGCGGCCTCGTGGTGCTCGACCGGGGCGTCGGCGACCGCCCGACCGTAGGCAGCAGCCAGCGGGCGGGCCGTGACGCCGTGGGCGATGATCGACAGCAGGATGGTCCAGGTGGCGACCTCGATCAGCGGTTCCGAGGCCAATCCGCCCGCCTCGAGCGACTCGAACGCCAACAGCGTGAACACGACCGATGCCAGTCCCCTCGGGCCGAACCACCCCATGAAGGCGATCGAAACGGGTTTGAGCCCGGTGCCCGCCAGCGCTATGGCCACCGGCACGATCCGCACCAGCGTGAGGCTGACCAGCGCGTACACGATCGCCGACGGATTGAACTCATGGGTCAGCAACGGAGCGACGAGCAGTGCGCCGAAGATGGCCCAGACCAGGAAGGATGCGAACAGCCCGAGATCCTCGGTGAAATCGGTAGCCTCACGCAGCCGGCCGCCGGAGGCGGCGGCGAACAGGATTCCGGCCACGAACGCGGCCACGAAACCGTTGCCGCCCACCGCGACGGCGCCGGCGTAGGACAGCAGCGCCGTAGCCAGCACCGCCAGCCTGTCGGAGAGCTCCGATGTCCACCGGCGCCGGCGAGCACCGGCCATGAGCCGGCCTACGCCGACACCGACCAGGGTGGCCACCAGGATCGCCAGGCCCAGCGCCCGGGCCGCCTCGGCGAGCCAACCCTCCGTTCCGACGTCCTCCTCTGCCACCACGATCGCCAGGAAGAGCGTGACAAGAGGCGTGGCCATCCCGTCGTTGAGGCCACTCTCGACGTTGAGGGCGCGCCGGATGCGTCCCGGGACCGATCGGTCGGTGAAGACCCCGAGCCCGAGGGCGGCGTCCGTCGGCGCAAGCATGCTGGCAGCGAGCGCCGCGGCCGCCCAAGTGGCTGCTGGAATCAACCACACGCCGGCCAACGCCCCAGCGAGGACGGTGAGCGGAAACCCGATCAAGAGAAGCCGCGCCGGGAGGCTGGCATCGAGTCGGACCTCCGTCCACTTGAGCGTGGACGCGTCCGCGAAGAGGATGAGGGCGAGCGTCACCTCGGCGACGACCTTGACCGCGTCGACGTCGACCGCGAGGTCCAGAATGCCGAAGCCTTCAGGACCGACCAGGGCACCTGTTGCGACAAACACCATCGGTGCAGTGATCGACCGACGTTCCAGGCGAGCCGCCACCACGGAATAGCCGATGAACACCGCGGCGAGAACGGTGAGCCCGATCACCTACTCCATAGACCACGACCATTGACGGAACGCATCATCCGGACCGGATGAAGCGCAGATCGCCGGAGGCGGGAGACAGGCTGGGCAGCCGCTGGGCTGCCGGCCCGGGTGGTGGCCGGGCAGAGCCTCAGCCAGGGGGCGCGCTGAGGCCGACCGGGTCACCCCGGGCCGATGTAACGACAGAGCGCGCGGGCAACGCAGACGGGCTTGGGTGCGGCGTCGCATTCGATGGTGGCGGCGATCGCGACCTGGAATCCCGCGGGCACAGGGTCGACCTTCTCGACCGTAGCGGTCAGGCGTACCCGGGAGCCGACCGGCGCCGGGGCGGGGAAGCGCACTTTGTCCAGCCCGTAGTTGATCGCCCGGTCCGCGCCGTCGACGCGCAGCAGATCATCGAGCAGGGCGGGGATCAGCGCGAGTGTGAGGTATCCGTGCGCGATCGTCCGGCCGAACGGTCCAGTGGCTGCCCTCGCCGGGTCGACATGGATCCACTGATGATCGTCGGTCGCGTCGGCGAACCGGTTGACCTGATCTTGGCTGATCTCGTGCCACCCGCCAGATCCGAGCGTGGCGCCCTCGAGGTCGGGAAGGTCGGCGAAGGTCACGGTGCGCATGTGGTTCCCGTTCTGCTCAGGTGCACGGACGTGAGGAAGTCAGCGACGAGTGCGGCGGATTCGGTAGGGCGTTCCAGCAGGAACAGGTGTCCGCCGCCGTGCATGACATGCAGCCGTGCGCCCGGGATGCGTCCGGCGAGGATGCGGCCATTGACCAGCGGAACGATCGGGTCGTCGTCACCGGCGAGCACCAGAGTCGGCTGCCGCAACCGGTGCAGCCACGGCATGCTGGTCCAGCCGCTGACGGCGTAGAGCTGGCCGAGATATCCGCGGACCGAGGGCCGTTCGACGAAGCGCGCCACAGAGCCATGGAGCAACGCGTCCGGGTCCTGGCGGGCCAGGCCACCGTAGATGCGCCCGGCGATCTGCCGGTAGTAGTCGGGCTGGTAGTAGCGGCGCGGAGTGGCCAGCGACAGCAGGACCAACGGCGAGCCGGGCACGCCACCCAGGCCCGGCCCGGTGGCAGCCAAGACGAGGCGCCGCACCAGATCCGGGGCTTGGTGGGCAAGCTGCTGGGCGACCAGTCCGCCGAGCGATGTGCCGAGCACATCGACGCGGTCATACCCGAATGCCTCGACCATGCGGCGCACCGTGCCGGCGACGCCCCGCATCCGCCGCGGCCACGCGTACGGGGTCGACTGCCCGACGCCGGGCATGTCGAAGGTGATCACCTGCAATTGCCGCTTGGCGAGCTCCCGTTCGAACGGCACGCCGAAGTCGAGGCTCGCCCCGAGCCCCGTGATGATCAGCACCGGCGGCCCCGAGCCCCGTACGGATGTGCGCAGCCGGACGCCGTCGACACCGACGAACCGGATCGTGGCCCGGTTACGCGAACGCGCCCACACCCGTGATGTCCCTTCCCACGATCAGGGTCTGGATCGTCTCAGTGCCTTCGAACGTGTGAATCGCCTCGATGTCGGCCATGTGTCGCATGACGTGGAAGTCCAGCAGGATGCCGTTGCCGCCTAGCAGGTCCCGTGCCTCGAAGATGACCTGCCGTGCCTTGCGGGTGTTGTTCATCTTCGCGATCGCCGAGATGGTGTCGGTCAGCCGGCCTTCCTCGATGAGCCGGCCAAGTCGCAGGCAGTACAGCTGCATGGAGCAGACCTCGGCGAGCATCTTCACCAGCCTGTCCTGCACGATCTGGAAGCTCACGAGCGGTTTGCCGAACTGAAGCCGCTGTTGGCAGTACGTCACCGCGATTTCGTACGCCGCGGTCGCATGGCCGAGCGCCGCCCACGCCACCGAGTTGCGGGTACCGGCCAGCACCCGCCCGGTGTCCTTGAAGGTGTTCGCGCCCGGCAGCCGATTCAGCCTCGGGTACCCGTACGTCGGTCAGGCTGATCTCGGCCTGCCACACCGCGCGCAGCGACCCCTTGCCCTGGATCCGCGCCGCGTCGTACCCCGAAGTGCCCTTCTCGACCAGGAACCCCTTGACCTGGCCGTCAACCGTGTCCCGAGCCCAGACCACGACGACGTCGGCGATGGTGCCGTTGCCGATCCACTTCTTCGCCCCATTCAGCACCCATTCGTCGCCGTCGCGGTGGGCGGAGGTCTCCAGCGCGACCGAATCGGAGCCGTGCAACGGCTCGGTGAGCGCGAACGCGCCAACCTTCTCCAGCCGAGCCATGGCAGGTAGCCACCGTTGCTTCTGGTCGTCGGAGCCGAGCATCGCGATCGACTGCATCGCCAACCCGGCCTGCACGCCGAGGAAGGTGCCGAGACTGCCGTCGCCGCGGTTGAGCTCCATGTGTACGAGACCGCTGGCGATCGGGCTCATCGGTGGGCAGCCGTACCCCTGGATGCCGTCGCCGACGATGCCGAGCTTCGCCAGCGACTCGACCAGCGGCCAGGGGAACTCCGCGCTCTCCCAGTAGTCGTTGATGACCGGTAGCACCTCGTCGTCAACGAAGTCGCGGGTACGCCGCCAGTAGCTCACTTCTTCCCGGCTCAGCTGGTCGGCGATCCGGAAGTAGTCCGTGCCGAGCGAGCGCCCGATGTCCCTGTACATCGCATCCTTTCCTCAGCGGTCGAAGACGTACGTGCCGGGCGCGTCGACCAGCGGCCGCAGACCACGGCCACCAAGGCGTTTGGGTGCCGGCTTCTCTGGGCCGCTGCGCCCACCGAGCCAGTCGACGACGTCTGGCCACCAGCTGCCCTGCCGAGTCTCGGCACCCTTCAGCCACGTGTCTGCATCAGCCGCGCTCTCGTGATTGACCCGGTAGCTGGCCTTCGGATTGCCCGGCGGGTTGACGAGCGCCGCGATGTGACCGCTTGTGGACAGGATGAACCTGCTCTCGCCACCCACCAGCTGCGTGTTGCGATAGCAGCTTTGCCAGGGCGTCAGATGGTCGGCGATCCCGGCGAGGACATAGGTGTCGACGTCGACGCGGGACAGATCGACCGGGTCGCCGCGCACCATCATCGCTGCCGGCGTCACGAGTCTGTTGTCCATCGCCAGGTCGACGAAGTCGGCGTGCAGCGTGGCGCTCATCCGCGTGGTGTCAGCGTTCCAGAACAGGATGTCGAACGCTGGTGGCTTCCTGCCGAGCAGGTAGTTGTTGACCCAGGAGTTCCACACCAGGTCGCCGGGCCGGAGCCAGGCGAACACCTCGGCCAGGGCCCGTCCGTCGAGGTAGCCGCGGCGCCGGGACTTTGCCTTGGCTGCGCCTGCGAGCCGGCGGTCCACCAGAGCACTGGGCACCCCGGCGTCAGCGAAGTCGAGCACTGTCACGCCCAGACCGAGCGCCGCCAGCCGAGACTGCTGTCCAGTGCCTGCGAGGTAGGCAGCGGTGAGACTGGCGAGGATGCCGCCGGAGCAGAACCCGAAGACCGCCGCGCGGTCAGCCGCGCAGATCCGTTGGACCGCCGCGAGCGCATCGAGCACGGCCTGTACGTACGCGTCGATGCCCCACTCGGCGTGTCGTGCGTCAGGGTTGCGCCAGGAGATGACGAACACCTGCTGGCCGTTCTGGACCAGGTACTCCACCAAGCTGCGGCCGGGCGCCAGGTCGAGCGCGTAGTACTTGTTGATCGTCGGCGGTGCGATCAGCAACGGCACCGCGCGGACCTGCTCGGTTTGCGGCCGGTACTGGATGAGCTCCAGCAGCTCGGTGCGCAGCACCACCGCGCCGGGGGTGACCGCGATGTTGCGGCCGACCTGGAAGGAGGAGGTGTCCACCATGCTCGGTACGCGCGGCGCGGTGGCCAGATCCCGCACCAGGTTGGACCCGCCTCGCAGGACGCTCAGTCCAGCGGTGTCGATGACGGCCTTCGCCGACGCAGGGTTCACCAGCGGCACGTTGCTGGGCGACAACGCCTCCAGGATGTTCTCGACGAGGAACCGGACCCGCTGCTCGTCGCGCCAACCCAGGCCGGCGTCGCCGACCAGTTGCTCAGTGGTCTGCTCCGTGGCGAGGTAGGCCTGCACCATGCGGCGCAGGAGTGGGTTCCCGGCCCAAGCCGGGTCGGCGAAGCGGCGGTCGCGCGGCGACGGCGCGACGTTCGATGAGCCGGCGCCGACTCGGGCCAGCTCAGCGACCAGGTCGCGCAGCCGGCCGCCGGTCGTTCGGGGACGCCTGGCGAGGCCCATCGCGAACCTGGCGGTCGAGGCGTTCGGGATGAACCTGCGCAGTGGACCCAGCGCGGCGTCGACGAGGAGCGCATCCAGCGGCGCGGCCTGGTTGGCGACGTCGTCGGGTACGGGCGTCGCGACGGTTTCGCCCGGCTGACTCGACGGCCGCGGGGGCGGACTCATCAGTCGCTCTGGTGGTCCGGCGGGACGATCTTCCGCTTGAGGATTTTGCCGGTCGGACCCTTCGGCAGCTCGTCGACGATCCAGACCCGGCGCGGGTACTTGTACGCAGCGACCTGGCTCTTGACGTGCTCCCGGAGCTCGTCGGGATCCGCAGCCGCGCCCGGCTTCAGCGCGACCGCGGCCGCCACCTCCTCACCAAGCTGCGGGTCGGGTACGCCGATCACCGCGGCCTCGGCCACAGAGGGGTGCTCGTACAGCACCTCTTCGACCTCGCGCGGGTAGACGTTGTAACCACCGCGGATGATCATGTCCTTCTTCCGGTCGACGATCGCGAAGTAGCCGTCCTCGTCGACGCGGCCTATGTCGCCGCTGCGGAACCAGCCGTCCGGGATCGCGGCGGCCGTCTCCTCCGGCCGCTGCCAGTAGCCCTTCATGATGTTGGCCCCGCGGATCGCGACCTCGCCGACCTCACCTTGCGGAACCTCGCGGCCGAGGTCGTCAACGATGCGCATCTCCACGCCGCGGATCGGGGTGCCGATCGAGCCTGGCTTGCGGTCCCGGTCGGGGTGGTTGAAGGACGCCACCGGCGACGTCTCGGACAGCCCGTAACCCTCCAGCACCTTGCATCCGAATGCCCGCTCGAAGCCGCGCAGCACCTCCACGGGCATCGCCGCCCCACCGGACACGCACACTCGGAGCGCGGATACGTCGTAGTCGGCCCGGTCCGGGTGGGCGAGGAGCGCGCCGTACATCGTCGGAACCCCGGCGAAGACCGTCGCGCGGTGCCCGGCGAGGAGCTGCAGCGCCTGCCCGGGATCGAACCGCGGCAACAGGCTCAGGCTCGCACCCGAGGTGACCGCGGCGTTGAGGGTGCACGTCTGCCCGAACGAGTGGAACAGCGGGAGCCCTCCGAAGATCACGTCCTCGTGCGTCAGCTGCATCAAGTCGGTGCACAGCACCTCCACGTTGGAGCCGAGGTTGGCGTGCGTGAGCTCGGCGCCCTTCGGCTGCCCGGTCGTCCCGGAGGTGTAGAGGATGACGGCGGTGTCGCCGGCGTCGCGATCGGCGACGTCAAACACCGGACTGGCGTCGGCAAGCCCCGTGCCGAAGGTGGCGGGATCGACGTCGATCACTTCGGAGCCCGCCGTCTCGGCGCCCTTGCCGATCTCGTCGGCCACGCCATCCCAGGCGAAGATCAGCCTGGCTCCGGAGTCCCCGAGGTAGTAGGCCACCTCCCGCGCCTTGAGCAACGGGTTCATCGGCACGACAACAGCGCCGGCCCGGAGCACGCCGTAGTAGATGCCGGCGAACGCCGGCAGGTTGGGCAGCATGATCGCGACCCGGTCGCCGGGTTTGACCCCGCGGTCCTGCAGCAGCCCGGCGACCCGTGCACTGGCTCTGGTCAAGCTCGCGGAACGTGGTCGTCGACATCACCGAGGCGTACCGCGACCCGGTCGGCGTGGGAGCTCGCCGTCTGTGTGAGGTTCGCGGCAAGGTTCACCATGGTCACCACCCTTTGCGGAGACGGCTGTTGCCGGCCTGCGATCGAACGTCCATCGTCCGTGATCGGACCATAGACCGTCGATGTCCAGTCGCAGCGTGATTGTCGATCGACAATTGTGCTTGTGCACAACACGGCGAGCGAGGCATGCTGCCGTACATGGGCCGACTTCGTGCGTCTGACGAGCCGAGCGTGCGGGCGCTCAGCCGAAAGCTGCTGACCATGGTCGACGATCTGGCTGCCGACCTCGCCGACCGGATCCGGCAAGGAGAAGCTCATTACGCCCGTGCGCAAGGGGTGCCAAGAGACGACCTGTGGCAGTCCTGCCGCAACAACCTCCAGTCACATCTTCACGCAACTCGCTGGTGATGCTCCGATGGAGATGCAGGCTGCGCGGGACACCGGGCAGCGCCGGGCCGAGCAGGGCGTCCCATTGCCGGCGATCCTGCACGCATACCGCATCGGCGGCCGGTACGTCTGGGACACACTTGTCGCACACGCCGAGGACAACGACGCCGCCCGAGAAGCGCTGTTTCGAACGGCCGGGGACGTCTGGACGATCATCGACGACTACTCGGAGGCTCTCATCGAGAGTTACCGGGAAACCATTGCCGATCAGGCTGGCCACAACCTGCAGGTCCGCAACGCAGTGCTCACCAGCCTGCTCGACGGCAGTCTCGGAGACGGCTCGCAGGTGTGGGAATGCGCAGCGATGCTGAACCTGCCGCACCAGGGCACCTTCGTCGTCGTCGTCGCCGAAACACCACGAGCGGGTGACGAGGCGCTGCCTGGGGTCGAGGTCGCGTTACGGCGACGCGACGTGGCCTCGGCGTGGCGGCTCGAGACCGAGCGACAAGTCGGCGTCGCCGCCGTTCGCGCGCCGGCCTCCGTCACGAAGATCTGTCAGCTGATTGCTCCGCTGGCCCGCGGGCGGCTCGGCGTGAGCGAGCCCTACGCTCAGCTCGAGCAGTCCGCCGCGGCGCTCCGTCAGGCGCAGGTCGCCTGTGCAGCAGCGACGCCGGGAACCAGCGAACTGGTCCGCTACGGGCAGCAGCCGATCGCCGTGCTGCTGGCGAGCGTCCCTGAACTGGGACGCAACGTTGCCCACGCGGTGCTCGGGCCCGTCCTGGCACTTCCGGCACCCGACCGTGATGCCCTGCTGGACACAATGCGGGCATGGTTCGCCGAGAACGGCTCGGCCTCGGCGACGGGGACGCGGCTTCACATGCACCGTAACACCGTGCACTATCGCCTGCGACGAGTGGAGAGCTTGACCGGCCGAGACTTCACCAACCCGACCGACGTCGGCGAACTGTACCTCGCGCTCGAGAGCATCCGAATGTTCGGTGCCAGTTCCCCGGGAGGCTGCAGTCGCCCCACCGCCTGAGCGGCGGGCGACCACGAGCCGAGGCGACACGCTGCGCCCGTCGCAGGTTGGCTGAGGGTCGCCCGGCAGCCGACTGTTTGGGCCGGGCGACCCTCAGCAAGTCCCGTGCTCTGCTAGAAGCAGGGGCCCGAGAAGTCGTACGACTCCGCGGCCTCACTCGCGAACAACTCCTCGACGACGCTCACTCCGGTCGGGGCAGCCTCGTCCACCTTGGAGATGAGGCTTTGCCGGAACGCCGCTTCGCCGGGCTCAGCGGCGTAGTTGCCCGCCGCCTCAGGAAGTATGCCCTCGTAGTCGACCGTCTCGAGACCCTTGACCGCCTCGAGCAGGCCGGCGCGGGTGAGGTCGCCGTTGTCGACCGCTGCTTCGAGCGCCGCCTTCATCGGGTAGGACCAGATCCAGCCCGCGGTGTGACCGTCGCTCGGTGTCACGTCCCCGAGCGCCTCGCGCATCGCCTGGTGGCCCGGCGTGTCCCCGCCGAACGGCGCCCACGGCCCGGACTGGTAGTACGCCGCCTTGAGCGCGGGCGCGGCCGGGCTCTGCAGCAGCGCCGGGTTCCACGTCGGGCTGGTGCCGACGAACGCGCCACCGAAACCACCGGCGGTGGCCTGGCCGATGATCGCCGCGGCGTCAGCGGGACCGGTCGTCACGAACACCACGTCGGGCTGCTGGCTGAGGATCGCCTGGATGGCACCGCCCTGGCTGGTGGTGCCCTGGCCGGTCTCCACGTCGGCATACTCGACGCCGAGCGCCTGGGCGCCCGCTTCCACTCCGCCCGCTGCGTCGCCGCCGTAGTCACCGGGGTAATGGACCGCCATGACGTTCTCTGCGCCGAACTCGCGCACCGCCCAGTCGACGGAGTTCATCGCCTCGAAGCAGTAGTTGGTGCCGGACTCGAGGATCACGTCCTCGAAGTCGTACGCGGACGTCCACGCGGCCGGAGCCGCGACGACGTCGCTGGCCTTCAAGTCCTCGAGGATCGCTGCCGTGGTCGGCGAGCCGAGCGTCTGCGCCAGGGCCAGCACCTCCCCCTTGATCTCCTGGTACACCTGGTTGTGCACCTCGGGGTTGTACTTGTTGTCGCGGACGTACGTCGTGACGTCGACGTCGTACCCGCCGATGCCGCCCTGCTCGTTGATCCGCTGCCAGAACGCCTTCTGGGCAGCGACGATCGGGACGGCGAGCGGGGCGAACGGTCCCTCGGTCAGGTCGGAGATGGTGCCGAGGTAGATGCAGCCGTTGTCGGCGTTGACCGCCTCGGGGCACGCCTCGGACGTGACGCCGACATCCGTCTGGACGCCGCCCTCGTCCTCGCTCGCCTCGCTGCCGTTGCCCTCCGCTCGGCACGCCGTCACCGCGAAGCTCGCGGCCAGCAACAACGGCAAGAGTGTTGGTTCTTCGTGTGGTCATGATCGTCCTCCTGGTCAGTAGGTGAAGGGCCAGCCCTTCCAGTAGTTGCGGATGCGGATCCATATGCCGAAGAGCCCGCGCGGCTCGAAGATGAGGAACCCGATGATGAGCAGGCCGTACAACACCGACTCGACCTGGAACACGTTGGGGAAGTCGGTCGGCGACGCGCTCACCGCAGGCAGCAGCGACGGCAGCTCCTGGGTGAACCGTGGGAGCAGAATGATGAAGAGCGCGCCCATGATGGAGCCCGAGATCGTCGCCACGCCGCCGATCAGCACCATGGCGATGAACTGCACGGACAGCAGCAGGTTGAACGAGCCCGGGTCGAAGAATCCGGTCACCGTGTAGAACAGCGCGCCTGCGCAGCCTGCGTAGAAAGACGACACGACGAACGCGAGCGCTTTGTGTCTCGTCAGCCCGACGCCCATGATCTCCGCCGCGATGTCGCGATCGCGTACGGCAGCGAAGGCGCGGCCGACCTTGGAACGCATGAGGTTTCGGGCGAGCACGGCGAAGATGATGAGCAGCGCGAGCATGAGCAGGTACATCTGCTGCATGCCGGTGAAGAACGGGCCGTCCTGGTCGAGCTCGTAGCCGAACAGCGATGGCACGGCCGCCGACCGGCCGACACCCGGGCCCCCGGTGACCGCGCCCCACTCCTTGAAGATGTGCTCCCCGAGGAAGACGAGCCCGAGCGTGACGATGGCGAGATAGAGGCCGCGCAGCCGTACGGCCAACGGCGCGACGAGCAGCCCGCACAGCCCGGCCACGACGCCTGCGGCGAGCAGCCAAACGGGCAGGAACGTGATGCCAAGGCCGAGGGTGCGACCGTCCGGGTCGCCACTGATGACTGCGGCCGTGTATGCGCCGACGCCGAGGAAGAATGCGTGTCCGAGCGTCACCTGCCCGGCGTAGCCGGTGACGAGGTTGAGCCCGATGGCGCCGATCGCCGCGACATAGCCGACCGCCAGCAACCGTAGCCAGTCATCGGCGACACCGAACGGTAGGAGCACGGCACCGAGGACGATGAGGCGCACCCAGATCCGCTTCGGCCGGGTGTTGAGCAGGCGTAGCTCCTGCGCGTAGGTGGTGAACATCCCCGGCCGACCGCGCAACGGCCTGCTGCGCCGGCGCGTCGGCGCGATGTCCGTGGCGTCCGACGTCTCGCGGTCTGGTTGGCAACATCGTGGTCATACGCGCTCGACCTCCGGTGTCCCGAACAGTCCGTACGGCCGTGCGAGCAGCACGGCGAGCATGAGGAGGTAGGGCGTGACCACCTGGAAGTTCGAGCCCAGCCAGGGCGCGACGTCCGGCTGGTACGCGGCAACCAAGGACTGCACCAGCCCAACGCCGAGCCCGCCGACCACCGCGCCCACGATGGAGTCGATGCCGCCGAGGATGATGGCCGGCAGGGCTGCGAACGCGACGATGTACGTCGTCTGGTCGATGCCGGATCCCGTGCCAACGAAGGCGCCGGCGACTGCCGCGAGCCCGCCAGCCAACGCCCAGGACAGCGCGAAGACCTTGCCGACGGAGACTCCCTGCGCCATCGAGGCCTCCTGGTCAAGCGCGACGGCACGCATGGCGAGGCCATAGCGGGTCCAGCGGAGGAACGCGAACAGCGCCGCCACCACGAGCCCGGTCACGACGAACGACGCGATGAAGCGCTGCTGCACCGCGATGCCGAACATCGAGACCGTCTCCAGCCCCCACGGGTCGCCGAGCTGCCGCACGTCCGTGCCGATCAACGCGTTGACGAAGACCCGCACGACCACGTCGACGCCGAGCGTGATGATGGCGATGACGAAGACCGGCTTGCCGATCATCGGGCGGATCGTCGTGCGCTCGACGGCCAGACCGAGCGCCGCACCCGACGAGCACGGCGACGGGCACCGCGAGGGCATAGCCGATCTCGTCGGAGAGGTAGCTCACGGCGACGGCGCCCGCCACCATGAACGCCGGCTGCGCGAAGGAGATCACCCGAGTGGCCCGGTAGATCACGACGAACCCGAGCGCCAGCAAGGCGTACACCGAGCCAGTGCCCAGCCCGCGGACGACGACCTCGACCAGTTCGCTCATCGCCCGCCTCCGTACATCGAATCGACAAGGTCGGCGTATCGCTCGGCGATGGCCGCGCGCTTGACCTTCTGGGAGCCGGTGAGCTCGCCATCCTCGTGGTCGAGCTGTTTCGGCAGCATGCGGAATGTCTTGATCTGCTCGACCGGCGCGAGCCGAGCGTTGACCGCGTCGACCATGCCGCGGATCAGCTGCTCGACCTCGGGCTTCTCACTGAGGTCCCGATAGGTCGTGTATGGCAGCCTGCGCTGTTGCGCCCATTCACCGACGGATTCGAGCTCGATGCCGACGAGGGCCGCGAGGTACGGCCTCCGGTCACCGATGACGACTGCTTCCTTGATGAACGGCGATGCCTTGAGCTGGTTCTCGATCGGCGACGGCGCGATGTTCTTGCCGCCGGCGGTGATGAGGATGTCCTTCATCCGACCGGTGATGCGGACGTATGTGCCGTCGACCCATTCGCCGATGTCGCCCGTGTGCAGCCACCCGTCGGGTTCGATGGCCTTGCGGGTCGCCTCGTCGTCCTGCCAGTAGCCCACGACCGTGCCCGGATGCCGGGTCAAGATCTCCCCGGTTTCCTCGTCGATGCGCAGCTCCACGCCCCAGAGAGGCTCGCCGACGGTCCCCAGCCTGATGTGCCCTTGCTGGTTGGCGGTGCCGACCGCTGTCTGCTCGGTCATGCCGTACACCTCGTGCATGGGCACCCCGATGCCCATGAAGAACTTGAGCACCTCGGGTGCGATGGGCGCCGCGCCCGACGCCGCGTAGCGGACCTTGCGCATTCCCATGCGGTCGCGCAGAGCCCGGAAGAAGACCACATACCCGATGGCGGAGACGAGCCGCGTGCCGACGGTGTGGCGTCCACCCCTGCGCGCCAACGTGTCGCCGATGCTGTCGGCCCGACGCAGCCAGAACTGGCCGAGCCGACGTTTCAGAGGGCTGGCAGCGCTTAACCGGATGCGGACGCCGGCCAGGATCTTCTCCCAGATCCGCGGCACCCCGAACAGGATCGTGGGCTGGATCTCGCGCAGGTTGTGCTCGACCGTCGCGATCGACTCGGCGAAGTTGACCTGCACGCCGGCGCCGGCGTTGAACCAGGTGGTGAAGAGGCGTTCAGCGACGTGACAGAGCGGGAGGTAGGAGAGGATGACGTCTTGCGCCTTGGGGGGCGGCGAGAGGAATCCTGCTCGTTCGACCAACGACTGGATCGCGAACTCGACGTTGGCGACGGAGAGCATGGCGCCCTTGGGTGCCGACGTGGTTCCGGATGTATAGACGAGCCCCGCCAAGTCGTCGGCGCGCGCTGCGGCCAACTGCTCGTCGACGGCACCCGGGTGCTCCTGTTGGTGCGTCGCGCCGGCGGCGATGAGGTCGTCCCAGGACATGAGCCACGGCTGTTCGTAGCGACCGCGCAGGCCTCGGGGCTCCAGATAGACCACGCGCTCGAGGCCCGGAAGGGCGGCCGGGTCGTCTGCGAGAACGTCGAGCACCTTGTCGACCTGCTCCTGATCCTCGGCGATGAGCACCTTGGCACCCGAGTTGGCGAGGATGTGGCGGACCTCGGGCCACGGGTTGGTGGCGTAGAGCCCGACAGTGGCGGCACGTACGGCAACGCTGCCGAGGTCGGTGTAGAGCCATTCGCGCCGGTTTTCCGACAAGATCCCGATCCGGTCACCGGGCTGCACTCCTAGCGAGAGCAGGCCATGGCCAATCGTGAGAACCGTGTCCCAGTACGCCGCCCAGGTCACCTCCTGCCAGACGCCGTACACCTTCGCGCGCATCGCGACACCGTCCGGGTGCGACGCCGCCCGGTCGCGTACGAGCGTGGCGATCGTGCGTACGCCCCGCCCGCGGGACGAGTCGGTGTGGGGAGGGGGCAGGGTCACCTCGGTCATGCGGGCGCCTCCTGTCCGAGGTAGGCCTGGATGACAGCGGGATCGCGGGCGACTTCCGCCGGCGTGCCCAGTGCGAGCGGTGTGCCGAAGTCGACCGCGAGGATTCGGTCGGCAAGGTCCATCACGAGGCCCATGTCGTGCTCGACCATGACCATCGAGATGCCGAGCTCGTCGCCGATGTCGAGAATGAAGCGGGCGAGATCCTGGGTCTCCTCGAGGTTCATGCCCGCTGCCGGCTCGTCAAGGAGCAGCAGCTTCGGGTCCATCGCGAGCGCGCGGCCGAGCTCGACCCGCTTCTGGATGCCGTATGGCAGCAGGCCCACGGGAAGGCTTCGCCATTGCTCGAGCTCGAGGAAATCGATGATGTGCTCGACCGCCTCGCGGTGCGCGATCTCCTCGCGCAGTGCGCGGCCACGCCAGACCAGTGCAGCGAGCGGCCCGTACCGCAGGTGGAGGTGTCGGCCGAGCATGAGGTTGTCGACCAGGGAGAGGTTGGTGAAGAGCTCGATGCCCTGGAAGGTGCGTGCCACGCCGAGTGCCGCGATGCGGTGGGGTCGCTCGCCGGTGATCTCCTGGCCGTCGAAGCGCACGCTGCCCTGCTGAGGGCGGTAGACACCGGACACGATGTTGAAGAGGGACGTCTTGCCCGCGCCATTGGGGCCGATCACGGCGAGCAGCTCGCCCGGCTCAACGGTGAACGACACACCGTTGACTGCGACCACGCCGGCGAAGCGCAGCGTCACCTCGCGGACGTCGAGGATGGGCGCGCTCACGCGACCCACCGCTTCCGGCGCTTGTAGTGCTTGACGTCGCGGAACGACTGCGCGGCACCCTCCGGCCCGAGCCCGAGGTAGAACTCGCGGATGTCCTCGTCCTGCAGCAGCGCGCTCGCAGGCTTGTCCATGACGACCTTGCCGGTCTCCATGACGTACCCGTGGGCGGCGATGGAGAGGGCCATCATCGCGTTCTGCTCGACGAGCAGGACCGCGGTGCCCTGGTCGTTGATCTCGACGATGAGGTCACGGATCTGCTGCACCAGCAGCGGCGCGAGGCCCAGGCTCGGCTCGTCCAGTAACAGGTAGCGCGGCTCGGACATGAGCGCGCGGCCCATGGCGAGCATCTGTTGCTGACCACCCGAGAGGTACCCGGCGCGCTGGTTGCCGCGGTCCCGCAGGATGGGGAACAGCTCGTAGACCCGCTTCAGGTTGGCGGCTAGCGCCCGTCGCTTGGTGTGCGCACCGACCCTGAGGTTCTCCTCGACGGTGAGCTCGCCGAAGACTCGCCGACCCTCCATCACCTGCGCGACTCCGCGACCGACGATCCCCGCGGCGTCCTTGTCGTGAATCGGCGAATCGTCCAGTGTGACCGAGCCCTTGGTGACCTCGCCCTCGTGCACGTCGAGGAGCCCGGTGACGGCCCGCAACAGCGTCGACTTGCCGGCACCATTGGCGCCCAGCAGAGCCACGATCGACCCCTCCGGCACCTGCAGGCTCACCCCGCGCAACACCTGCATCACGTCGTCGTAGACGACCTCGAGATTGCGAACCGCTAGCAAGGCGGCACCTCCGAGAGGTCGGTGCCCCGGCCGACGCCGAGGCTCCGTGGTGTTGCGAAGGCGTTAATGGTGGGTGACGCGGAAGCCGGCCGTCGATGTCTCGTGGCACCGTGTTGACGACCGATGAGTTGTGCTTGTGCACAGCGGCCGGCAGGGGTCAACGCCGACCCGACATCGGGATATCACGGCGGATCACCGTCGGCGAAGACGCACTCCAGGCAGGTCGACGCTAGGCGTGGGCCTGCGTCAGGTCACTGCAAGGGACTGCTCTCAGTCGGTGTCGACGCTTTCGCGCTTCAACTTGCGCCAGCCGCCGGCGCGATTGTTGGCAATGATCTGCTTGAACATGGCGGTGAGGGCGGGCGCGTTGACGATTTCACCCTGACGAACAGCCACGGTGCGAGCGGTCGTATTGTCGTGGCCGCCGGTGATGATTCCCTCCGGATCAGGGACGATGGCGCCGTCGTAGAGAAATACGTTGACGTGGTCCTTCGCCGCCAACAGGGCGCAGATGTTGCCCTGTAGTACAAAGTACGGGCGGTTGGTGAACTTGATGGTTTCGATGACCTCTCGGTCGGCGGCGTGGACCAGATCGCGGACCTCGCGGCAGATGACCCGCTGCCAATCGGGAAGTTCATCGATGTAGGCGTCGACGCGAGGATCGGCGGTGTACGTCATGGCGGATCCACCATAGCTTGGTGACGTCGCTCTGGCCTGCCACGTTCACTGCTGATCGGCGTCAGCGACCAGCGGCCACTTCTCGGATCTGCCGGATTGCCTCAGCTACTCCACCCCGCCACGGCGCGCCATGGCCGGGCAGCACCCACGTCGCCTGCACGGCCTCCAGCTCCGAGAGCGACGCAAGCGCCATTTCCGGCTCGAGGGTGAAGGGCGCGGGACGCGGACCGCTCTCGCCCGTCAGCACATGACCTGTCGTCATCGCGTCGCCCACGAACAGTGCCTCGACGGCCGGCACGTGCACGGCCACGCTGCCGGGCGTATGTCCTGGAGTGTGGATGATGCGCGGGGAGCCCGGCAGATCGAGCGTCTCGCCGCCGGTGAACGTCACGACCTCGGTGACTGGCGGAACGCGCAGGCCACCGCGTCGCGCGCTGTACCAGAGGAACCTCGACAGCGAGCCGATCTTGATCGGTCCCCAGCCGGTGTTCGGCTTCTTGACCTCTCCCCGGGCGCGAGCGGCGTCGAGTTCGTGAACATGGACCGATACGCCACGTTCACGCCGGAGCCGCTCGGCGTAGCCGATGTGGTCGGTGTCGCCATGGGTCAGCACGATGCCGCGGATGTCGTCGAGCGAGCGGCCCATCTGGGCAAGCTCGGGCTCGAGCTCCGCCCAATGGCCGGGCAGGCCGGCGTCGACGATGGTGACCCCGCCGGCCTCCTCGACCAGGTAGCTGTTGACGAGGTCCGAGCCGATGCGGTGAAGGTACGGTGCGAGTTTCATCGGCCATCCCTGTAGGGTCTATTTTTCATGGCTATGATAGATAGCTATCATAGCTAGCGTCAATAGCCTTGGTGAGGAGGCCCAACATACCTACCCCCGCCCGCACCTCGCTCATCGAGGTCGTCACGGTCGGCCGCAGCATCATCGAGCGCGAAGGGCTGGACGGCCTGACCATGCAACGCGTCGCAGGTATCGTCGGCGTCAGAGCGCCCTCCCTCTACAAGCGAGTTCGGAGTCGAGACGATCTCATCGGCCTCATTGTGGAGGACGTCGCGCGCGACCTGACCGAAACGCTCGACGCGGCGGCCGGAACCGGCGACTCGCTGCGTGATCTCCGCGCATTGGCGGACGCGTTGCGGGCATTCGCTCACGCGCAACCGACCACCTACGCCCTGCTCTTCGCACAGCTGCCCGAGGCATCTCAACCGAACCCTGATCGCTTGGCACACGCGAGCAGCGCCGTCCTTCGCACCACTACCGCCCTCTCCGGACATGACCGCGCCCTCGACGCGGCGCGGACGGTCGTCGCCTGGGCCCACGGGTTCATCAGCATGGAGCTCGCCGGAGCGTTCCGTCTCGGCGGAGACGTCAACCGCGCCTACGCCTTCGGCATCGAGCGGCTCGGCGCCGCCCTCGCCAAGGCCGAGTAACACCTCGCCAGCGCTGCGCACCTGGCGTTCAGGCGACTGCGACGTGGATGTGCTTGTGGGCGTCCACGCCGACGACCACTCGACGCTTCCTGGGCGTGGGATGGGCAACCCTCGCAACACGTGCCCAAAGCCTGGCAACCCGGTCTCACGTTCATCTCATGTCCGGCCCGGCACTGTGGTGTTCACAGAGCTTCCGTCCCGTGCGGGAGACGATCGTTGGACAGACAAGGAGACGATCCATGCCAGCTGTTCAAGGCGCTCTGACCGATGATGCCCAGAGGGTCACGGCCGCTGCGCTACAAGGTGCGCTCATCGACCTGGTTGATCTCGCGCTGCTGGGCAAGCAGGCGCACTGGAACCTGCCCGCCGGCCGGCAGCGCGACGACGACGTCGTGCGGGCCTTCGTGCTGAGGTATGCCGCGTTGATCGAGCGGATGCGTCAGCGGATCCGCGACACCGAGCGGGCCGACCCGGTGACCGAGGACAGCCTGGTGGACCTGACGCAGGCCCTGGTGAAGCAGTACTGGATGTGGCAGGCCCGAGCACGCCGTAACTAGTGGATTGGACGTTGCAGATGAAGCACATCTCATTGGGCGGACTGGACGTGTCCCGGCTCGGCCTGGGGACGATGGGCATGTCTACCGCCTACACAGGAGCGCAGGCGGATGACGCGGAGTCGATCCGCACCATTCGTCGAGCCGTCGATCTCGGCATCACGTTCATTGATACGGGCGAGGTCTACGGTCCCTACGTCAACGAGGAGCTGGTCGGGACGGCGCTTGCCGGGCGGCGCGACGAGGTTGTGCTGGCCACGAAGTTCGGTCAGATCTCCCACCGCCATGGGGGCGTGCGCGAGTTCGACAGCACTCCGGACAGCATCCGCGTCGCGGTGGACGGATCGCTCAAGCGGCTGCAGACCGATCACATCGACCTGTACTACCAACACCGCGTCGACCCGGGCACGCCGATCGAGGACACGGTCGGCGCCCTGCAGGAGCTCATCGAGGACGGAAAGGTCAGGTACATCGGTCTGTCCGAGGCCGGGCCCGAGACGATCCGCCGGGCGCATGCCGTGCACCCGGTGACGGCGCTGCAGACCGAGTACTCGCTGTGGACGCGCGACCCGGAGGCGGAGATCCTGCCGCTGGCCCGCGAGCTCGGCATCGGCTTCGTGGCCTACTCGCCGCTCGGTCGCGGCTTCCTGACCGGCCGACTGCGCTCGCTGGACGGGCTGGCGGCCGATGACTTCCGCAGCGCGAACCCCCGGTTCGCCACGGGCAACTTCGACCAGAATCTGCGGATCGTGGACGAGGTCGAGGCGGTCGCGAACGAGGTAGATGCGACGCCCGCCCAAGTGGCGCTCGCGTGGCTGCTCACCCAAGGCAACGACATCGCGCCGATCCCGGGCACCAAGCGGGTCTCACGCCTGGAAGAGAATTCCGCCGCTGACGGACTCGAGCTGACCACTGCCCAGCTGGCACGCCTCGACGCCATCCAGCCGCCCGTCGGCGACCGCTACGCAGACATGACCCCGATCAACCGCTAGTTCGCGGGCGACGGGCGACAACCAACGGCACGCACATACCTCAGGTCCGCCAACAACGCGCGGACGACAGTGGCAATGAAGGGATTGGAGATACCGATGGACAAAGTCAATCTCGGGCGTAGCGGACTGAAGGTGACGCCGCTCGCCCTCGGCACCTGGCAGGCACCGGAAGGTATGCCAGGGTGACGGACCTCGATCTCGCGCTCGAGCATGCGACTACGCGCAGCGTCCCGCGCACGCTGGTCGGGTCTGTTCAGTCAGGCACTTGACTGCCGATCTGCTCAGCATGAGCGTGTCGTCCGGATCGCGGCGATCTGATCAATATCCTGCTGAGGAAGAGCCCGGGTCGCCGGGTTCGCCTACTGCCGCGAGGTGGGCGTGGCCCCATCGTGGAAACCCATGCTCGTCACCGTTGTCGTGGTCAGTCTCGTGTTCGTTGTCGACAACGTCGCCGGCGGCAATGTCGACGACGTATCCGCCACCGGCGAAATAGCCGTGGCGGATCAGCCTACCGAGCCGGCCGCTGCGCTGACCTCGGCCGCCGCCGATCCCGTTGTGCTTCCCTCGCGGCGCGACGCGCTCGGGGTCATCAAGACCACGGGCGCGCCCGGCCGAACGGTCGCCCTGACCTTCGACGACGGGCCCTCCCCCATCTACACCCCCCAGGTGCTCGACGTCCTCGAGACGCACGGGATCACAGCTACCTTCTGTGTCGTCGGAACAGCCGCGCAGGCTCACCCCCAGATAATCGGAGACATCGTCAACCGTGGTCACGCTCTGTGCGACCACACGATCAGCCACGACCTCAAGCTGTCGACCCGCGACGAGCAGCGGGTACGAGCCGAGATCGAGGGGACCCTGGACAGTATCCACGCGGCGGTGCCCGAGACCGAGGTCCCGTTCTTCCGGGCCCCGGGCGGCAACTTCTCGGCCGTTGTCAACATGGTGGCGGCGTCCTACGACCAGGCGCCGCTCGGGTGGAGTGTCGATCCGAGGGACTGGCGGGAGTCCGGCGCACACCACATACATGCGGCGGTGATGGCCGGTGTGACACCGGGCTCGATCGTGCTGCTGCACGACGGTGGAGGTGACCAGTCGGACACCGTTGCGGCTCTCGGCGACATCATCTCGGCACTGCACGACGCCGGCTACGAGTTCGTGATTCCGAAGACCTGAGCGAACCTGCCGCTGCGATGTGACCGGTTCGCGGCCCGACGTCGCAGCGAGGCGAGACGGGGTGAGCTCAGTTCTCGACGGCGGCTGCGCGGGATGCGTGGAAGCGTGAAGCACCGACGTGCGTGCGCTGCCAGTCAGTCCCGCCTGCGGCTGCCCTACTCGTTGTCGGGCTCGGCCGCTGTAGTCTCGCCGGGAACCACCCGGATCGTGCGCTCTTCGGTTCCGCGGACCACTTTCAGGTCGATCGTGCCGTCTGCCGACTGGAGCGCGTCGAACAGGTCGTCCATCCCCCGGGTCGGTTGGCCCGCGGCCTCTGTGATCAGATCGCCTTGAGCGACCCCGGCCACCGCGGCCGGGCTGCCCTCCTCCACCTCGCGAACGAGCAGGCCGTCCACATCGGGCAGGCCTACGGCACGCCGCAGCCGCCTGGCCACGTGTGCGGGAGCGATCCCGATCCCGAGGCGCGGCCGCGCCGCGGACTCGCCGCGAGCAAGCGCATCCACCCGCCCGCGCAGCGGCTGGTCGGCCGGGATGGCAAGGTAGAAGCCCTCGCCGAGGCGATTCGTGTTGACTCCGAGCAGCCGTCCTTCGGCGTCAACGATCGGGCCGCCCGAGGAACCGGGCAGAAGCGGCGCGGTGTGCTCGACGCTCCCGGTGATGCGGCGGCCACGAGGACCGCGGAAGCTCCGTTCGACGCTGGACACGAACCCGTGGGTCACCCGCAGCCCGCGCCCGCCCGGGTTGGCCAGCGCGAAGACCAGGGTCCCGATGCCGGGCGACGCCGCGGCCCACGGGATCGTCGGGGCCCCGCCCGTGTCGACCTCGACCACGGCCAGGTCGCCATCCAGGTCGAGCCCGACGACACTCCCCTCGGCTGCGCGACCATCGGGGAACGTGACGACCACCTGCTCGCCGCGCACATTGTGCGCGTTGGTCAGCACGCGCCCGCCGCCGACCACGACCCCGGAGCCCACGCCCCACCGCTGTCCGATGCCGACGACCGACGCACCGGCGCCCTCCGCCGCCCGGCCGATCGCCTCCTGGATGTCCTCGAGGACTCCCATGACCACACCACCACTACTCGGATTGTGACTTGCAAGTTACTACTAACGTTCCCCATCAGCCGCACGTCTGTCAAGAGGGCAGATACGATCGATCAATGACCGAACGGGAACGCCCTTCCTCCGCGCTGGCCCACGCGCTGGCACGGGTCGGTGATCGGTGGACACTTCTCGTGGTCGAGGCGCTTCTCCCGGGCCCACGCCGGTTCAATGACCTCCTCGACCAGGTCTCGGGGATCGCGCCGAACATCCTCTCCGAGCGCCTCAAGCGGCTGGAGCGGGACGCGCTCGTGGTGACCCGGCCCTACTCCGAGCGGCCCCCCCGCTCCGACTACGAGCTCACTGCCGTGGGCAAAGAACTGGCCGGGGCACTCCGCCTCCTCGCGCACTGGGGAACCAGGCACGCCGACCCCACCGAGGCGCTCCGCCACGACGCGTGCGGCACCCCGCTCGAGGCCAGGTGGTACTGCCCCACCTGCGACCACCTCGTCGAGGACCAGACCCCACGCGCTGAGCTGCGCTTCGTCTAGCTCGACCGCGTGCCGGTCCGGGGACACCGCCCGAACGAAGCGAAGGGGGCGCCGTGAAGTACGAGATCGTCGCTGAGGCCTACCAAGACCTGGAGCGTGCCAGCGGCAGGCTGGAGCTCATCGACCGGCTCGCCGCCCTGCTCGACCAGACCCCCACCGAGCTGCTGCCGACGATCGTCTACCTGTGCCAGGGCCAGATCGCGCCCGAGTTCGTCGGAATCGAGATCGGCCTGGCCGAGAAGCTCGCCGCCCGGGCGCTTGCCGAGGCCGCCGATGCAACCGGCGAGCACGTGCAGGCGGTCCTGCGGGATACGGGCGACTTGGGCCACACCGCCGAGCGGCTGCTCGCCGGTAACGCCGAACGCGATCCCGAACGCGAGGCCACGGCAGCAGCACGGCCGGTCACCTTGGAGCTCAAGGGCGTGTTCGACACATTGCACCAGATCGCCGCGGCGGCGGGGCCAGGCTCGCAGACCCGCAAGCTCACCCTGCTCGTCGGATTGCTGAGGCAGGCCACCCCGCTGGAAGCCCGCTACCTGCTGCGCCTGGTGACCGGCAATCTGCGGCTCGGGATCGGTACCCCGACGATCCTGGACGCCCTCGCCCAGGTGTATGCAGGCGGCCGCACCGCCCGGCCGATACTCGAGCGCGCCTACAACATCTGTTGCGACCTCGGCCTGGTTGCCGCGACCCTCGCCGCTGGTGGTCTGGCCGCGGTCGAGCAGCTGCAGGTCCGGCCAGGCAACCCGGTCCGCGCGATGCTGGCCCAGCGGCTCTCCAGCGCAGCCGAGATCCTCGGCAAGCTCGGCGGGACGTGCGCGGCCGAGTACAAGTACGACGGCATGCGTGTCCAGGCCCACCGCACCGCCGACGGGCAGCTGGAGTTGTTCACCCGCCGCCTGGAGCGGGTCGCCGGCCAGTTCCCCGATGTCGTCGAGATGCTTGACAGAGGGCTGGGCCCACGTGAGGCGATCCTTGAGGGCGAGGTGGTCGCCGCCGACCCGGCATCCGGCGAGCTGCGCCCGTTCCAGGAGGTGATGTATCGGCGCCGCAAGCACGGCATCAGCGAGGCGGTGCGCGACGTGCCGGTGAGTCTGTTCTGCTTCGATCTGCTGTACGCCGACGGCCAGGACCTGACCCGGGTGCCCTACCCGGAGCGGCGGGCGCGGCTGGCACAGGCGATCAGCCCGTCGGCCCAGCTGCGGCTTGCCACCGCCGCTCATGTCGCCGATGTCGCGGCGCTGGAGGCAGCCTTCGAGCAGGCCATCACCGATGGCTGCGAGGGGCTGCTGTGCAAGTCACTGGCACCAACGGCCGGCTACCAGGCCGGTGCGCGTGGCTGGTTGTGGATCAAGCTCAAGCGGGACTACCGCACCGAGCTCAGCGACACCCTCGACCTGGTGGTGGTCGGCGCTCTGTGGGGACGCGGCCGCCGCCGCGGCTTGTACGGTGCGCTGCTGCTGGCAGCTTATGACCCGGAAGCCGACACCTTCCCGACCGTGTGCAAGTGCGGCACCGGGTTCAGCGATACCGACCTGGCCGCGCTACCCGCCCGGCTGGCGCCGCTGGCACGTTCCGAGCGGCCCGCCCGGGTCGACGCGCGTCGGACGGCTGACGTGTGGTTCGAACCCGGCATGGTGCTGGAGGTGCTCGGCGCCGAGTTGACCCTGTCGCCGACCCACACCGCCGCGTGGGGGCAGGTCAAGGAGGATGCCGGCCTGGCGATGCGCTTCCCGCGCTTCACCGGGCGTTACCGCGACGACAAGGCGCCCGAGGACGCGACCACGGTCGAGGAGGTCCTCGGACTCTACCGCTCGGCCCGGCGGGGGCCGGCCGGCGCCTGAGCATGGGGAGGAGGCAGCGGCGCATCCTGTGCTGGGACCGCGTTGAGCAGGTATCCGGTCTCGGTGAACACCGTTGCCGGCACCAACAGTGACCCTTGGTCGCTCGGCTGGTCACGCTTGAGTCAAGGTTCACGTGGCGTGGAGTAAGCAGGCCCGGGCGGCGTACGCGTCGACATGACGGGTGATGACGGCCATCGCCGCGCGCCGATAGCCGGGGACAGTCGCCACAACGCTGTTGCCGCCAGGACGTGCCAGACTGCGTGGCCCTGGAGGAGGGTGTCGGCCTGACACAGCGAGGTCCGATCCGTCAGCGTGCCGATCACAGCGCCGGCAGCAACGGTCGCCAGCGCCATGATCACCGTCCTGCGCAACGCGGGACGGAGTCGAGCTCGCACCAAGGTCAGCCCGGTGGCGGCGCACGCCATCACCGCCTGGACGGTCGCGGACGCCGTCGCGCCGGTGGCCACGACCGGAACCATTGCCACGGCAGGGACGATCCACCACGCCGGCGACAGTTCGCGGCCGGTGAGGTCGGACATCGCGTCTGCGGCCACGAACACCAGGACGGCGGCGATAGGGAGATCGTGCGCGTAGGCCTGCCAGTCCGGGTGAGGCCCGTGCTGGATGAATGATCCAACGCCGATCCCCGACACAAGCAGCGCGAAGGCGACCGTATGCCAATCGCGGACGGGTGTGTTGCGGCGAGCCCAACGCCGACGGCCTGCGACGAGGATGCCGACGCCGGCCACGACGAACGCGACGCTAGTGACGGCGTTGGCCGGCTGACCGAGGAACCCGTCCCCGTACCGCTCGCAGACCGCGGCCAACTCCATTCTTTGGAGTATGAACCACGCCCTCCATGTGATCTCGGACCGCTCTAAGACGAGTGCGTTTACGTGAGCCGTAAAACGGATCCGGACGGCCCCGAACCAGTGCGGAACCCTTCAACTACCACCGTGCAAGGGAGGCGGCGTGGCAAGGATGACCGTCCCGCAAGCCGCCTTGATGCAGCCGGCAACGTCATGGGCGACCTCAACCATGGCTGGATGCTCGCGCAGTCATGCCGATGAAAGCGCGGCTCCCGAGGGCATCCCAGATGCGATGCTGCGGTGATCGAGGTCGGTTGGAGGGCACCCAAGCTCCCGGCAACCCACCAGTGGTGTGGGAGTCTCTGGTGGATCCTCAGCCTGGACCTGGCCATGAGTCGGACAGGCGCCGAGTGTGGTCGAACTTCGAGATGGCTCTGCGCCGCGGATGGCGCGATCTTGCTTGGTGAGGGCCCCGCTCGCGCCGGGTTCAGGTGCGCTCGAGCCGATACTGCGCCATGGTCTTCGCGTGGGCGGCGAACTCCGGGAGGTCCGCGGCCAGCTCGTCGAAGTCCCCCATCGTCATGGTGAGCAGCCGCATCGGGGTGGCCGCGACTACGTTCGCTGTCCGGCGGCCGCGGTCGAGAACGCCGATTTCGCCGAAGGTGCTGCCCGGCCCGAGCGACGTGACCAGCTCTCCGTCGATGGTGACCGCGGCCGTCCCCTCCCGTACCACGAACAGGTGATAGGCGAAGTCGCCCTGGCGTGCGATTACCGCACCGAGGTCGACGTCAACCTCCTGCAGCCGCTCGGCGGCGCGCTTGCGCTGACTGTCGGTAAGGTTCTTGAACAGCGGTACCGATCGAAGCTCGTCAGCGAGCATCGCGTCTCCCTCCGTGCTCCCACCCTGCGCCAATCCCCCAGGCACGTCAACGGGCCAATCGGCCGCAGCCGTGGACCCTCGATTTGGCTCCCGGAGGAGTCACATACACCGAGCGAACCACCGCCACGTCGTCCGACACGCCTCGCTCGGTCCCGAAGGGCCCCACTTCGTCGAGGTGACACACGAAGGAGCTGCAGACAAGGAGTTCTGGGATGAGGTCGCCAAGACACCGCTCGTTGTCATCGCAGGCTAGGTCGCGCTTCCCTGACTCCTGAACTGATCCGTTACGTCGACCGGCCCGCTTCGCAACGTCCCACATGCCACGAGTCGAGCGGCGGCAGCGCCCCATTCGTGTCGACGTGCCCCGGGTGCCTACCGGACCAGGCAGAACGGGTGACCGGCCGGGTCGGTGAAGACCCTGAAGCGCTCGCCGCCGGCGTTCAGGCGGGACGCGCCCAGCTCCAGTGCCAGGGCCTCGCCGGTGTCGAGGTCGTCGACAAGGAGGTCGAGGTGGGCCTGCTGCGGGTGCGCCGGGTCCGGCCAGCGGGGCGGGTTGTAGTCGCTGATCTGCTGAAACATCACGTTCCTGCCGTCAGCGGAGATGAGCGCGCCCTCGGGGCCGTCGTAGGTGACCTCCATGCCCGTGAGGTCGGCGTAGAAGCGGGCCAGGGCCGACGCGTCGGGGGCGTCGATCGTCACCGCGAACAGGCCCATCACCGGGCCGACGCCGTCCTTTTGGCAGAGGTCGAACGGGTGACCGGCCGGGTCGGCCAGCGTGATCCAGGTCGGGCCGTCGGCCAGCCGGGTGGCGCCGAGGCCGACCGCCCGCACGGCCTCCGCCTGGGGATCGTCGGTCTGCAGGTCGAGGTGGAACTGCTGCGGGTGCTCCTGCCCGGGCCACCGCGGCGCGACGTGGTCCGGTGCGCGCTGGAACTCGATCTCCTGGCCGTCCGGAGTCCGCACGCCGAACCGGTCGGAATCCTTCCGGACGACGTCCCAACCGGTGAGTTCGGCGTAGAACGAACCGACCTTTTCGATGTCCGCCGCGTCGAATATGGCGAGGTCCAGGCGAGCCGTCACGGTCATGGCCACATCCTGCCCCAGCCCTCCGACAAGAAGGGCGCGCACCGCCTCTGCGGCCTGATCGCGCAGCCAGATCCTCATGACCCAAAGCAGCCCACGCGCCGTGACGTCATCAAATGACCATCATCAGCGGCCAGGCCACGTAGTGTCCGGCTGGGTCATTCCGTGGTGCAGGTGGCCGTCAGCACGGGTCGTTAGCGTCGTGGCATGGCTGACTTCATTGGTGCCGATCTCAGTGGCTCCCGGTTCGAGCGGGTCGACCTCAGCGGCGCGGAGCTCCGCGCCGTCGACCTGGCCAACGCCCGGTTCCGCGGTGTCGACCTGAGCGGCGTCGTGATGCGCGGCGTCGAGCTGTTCAACGTCGACATCCACGGCGAGATCGAGAACCTGACGATCAATGGTGTCGACATCGGACCCCTGGTCAACGCCGAGCTCGACGGGCGGTACCCCGACCGAGCCAAAATGCGCCCGACTGAACCGGCTGGCTTCCGCGAGGCATGGGACGTCATCGAGCGGCTCTGGGGCGAGACCGTCGAACGGGCCCGTCGCCTGGACCCCGAGCTGCTGCACGAGTCGGTCGATGGGGAGTGGTCGTTCATCGAGACGCTGCGCCACCTGGTGTTCGCCACCGACTCCTGGGTCCGGCGGGCGATTCTCGGCGATCCGTCGCCGTGGGATTCCCTGGACCTGCCGTGGGACGAGATGCCTGACACGCCGGGCGTCCCCCGAGACCGCGACGTACAACCGTCGCTCGACGCAGTCCTCGAGCTGCGCCGCGACCGGATGTCCACCGTGCGCCAGGTCATCGAGGCGCTCACCGACGAGTCGCTGCGCGGTCACACCGAGCCGGTCGAGGGGCCCGGGTGGCCTGAACCCCGCAGCTACCCGGTGCGCGAGTGCCTGCTGTGCATCCTCAACGAGGAGTGGGAGCACCGGCTCTACGCCGAGCGAGACCTGAATGCCCTGCAGACGCGTAGCCCGTAGCGGAACGCCCCCAGCCCTCCTCAGGCCCAGCCCCTGCCGAGCGGATGGTCCCCGTCAGGCCACAGCCCGACAGGGACCAGACACCGGCCTCGAGTCAGTGTGCGTGCGCTCCGGCAGTGACGTCGCAGTCCGCGGGTGCGTCGGCCAGGATCGTGAGCGGCCCGGAGGCTGGCACCTCGAAGAACGTCGCGTAGAGCACGGTCACCGTGTCGCCGCCGGCGGAGTTGAACGCGGTGTGCACGTGGCCGTGGCCCGGGTCGACGAATGCCGTCCCCGCCGGGTAGGGCCGCTCGACGCAGTCGTCGGCCGACACGTAGGTCAGCTCACCCTCGGCAACCGTGACGAACACCGGCCCGGGGTGGGTGTGCCAGGGGAACTGCGCGCCGGGTTGCACGGTGATCTTGGCCGTCACGATGCGGGACGGGTCGGAAACGTTGATCACGTCCGTGCTCTGGCCGTCGAGCTTGTTCCGGATCTGCATCGCGACGTCGTCGGTGAAGACGGCTCTCGGGGAGAGGACATCGACCGCGATCGGGAGCGGCTGGGCCTGGGCGCTACTGTACGCGACGGCTCCCAGAACCCCCAGCACGATGACCAGCGCGCCGTACATGAGTCGCTTCATTGCCATCCCCCCTCTGTCCACGTAGTCATCGTTCGCCGACGACTTGCCAATGTGGTGGCGGATGCTATCACCATCGAGCATGATCGCCGCAAGCCGTTTCCAGGTATCGGTTGAACATGCAAACGCTGCCGCCACGAGACCTGGCTGACGAGACTTTGCCGTGACACTGCGGGTCCGCTCTACATGGGACCCGTCACGATGGAGGCGCGCACCCTGCTGGCTCGGGACCGCGCGGGATCCTCATCGGCGGCATCCCGCTCATCTCACCGGACGACGCATTCAACGCCGGTCGCTCACAACGCACTCTTCTCCCGCACGGTGCGGGGTCGTGCCGAATTGAGTGCGATTCCATTCGATCTTCAAGCAGGATCGCCCGTGGCTGTCTTGAACCACATGTCCGGTGACGTGCTTTCCGGCAGGTAGTCGACCTTGACCGTTACGCCCGGCTTTACCTTGTCCACGCCGGCAGGACGTGATTGAGCACCTGCTCGGCTGTGGCCTTGTGCCGGTTGCCCGCCGCAGTGATCTGATACCAACCGCTGGCGTCCTTGGCGAAGTAGTAGTAGAAACTGCCACGCTTGGAACTGAACGTGATGCGGTGCTCCATGTTGCGTAGTGTCATTCCCTCGCCTCCGCCCGTGCCTGGTCCTTGCCTGCTCGCGTGGTCAGGCGGCGAAGAACTCGACCAACACGGGTGCGAGTGCTTCCGGGGTCACGTCGTGTGTCTGGCCGTCGAGCATCCGGTGCTCTGCGGTCGGCAGCGCATCCGCGGTGGCCTTCGCCGCCTGCTGAAGCCCCGGGGGGCTGGCGCCACCCGCGAGGACCAGCGCCGGAACGGCGATCGTCGAAGTCAGGTCATGCGGCACGCTGCCGCCGGCGAGCACTTCGTCGTCGTAGGCGAGCGTCGGGGCGATCGCCTCCAGCATGGCCCAGCTCGGCTGCGCTCGGATGCCGGCGACGGCCTGGGCGGGTATGCCGACGTTCGTCATGAACAGGGCGACGGCGTCGCCCTTGCGCCCGGCGTCGAGTAGCTCGTGGAGCCGTTCGGTGTACTCCCTGATCCGGGCGCCGTCTTCGACCTCGGCCGTGAACGGTGGCTCGTAGAGCGCCAGCTTGGTGATCCCAGGGCCGGCTGCCGCGGTCGCCAAGGCGAGAGCCGCACCAGAGGAGATGGCGTAGACGTGTGCCTCGCCACCGGCCTGCGCGATCAGGGCCTGCAGGTCCTCGACCTCGCGGGCGACCGCGTAGGGCATGGTGTCCGAGCTTTCGCCCCGGCCGCGACGGTCGTAGGTGTAGACGGTGAAGGTGTCCTGGAGCAGCGCGGCGAGTGGCCGCATCGGCCCTGCGCCGCGGTAGCACATGGCGCCGTCGACCAGGACGAGCGCCGGCCCGCTGCCGATGCGCTCGTAGGCGATCGTGGTGCCGTCGGCTGACGTGGTTGTTGGCATTTTCGTGCTCCCTACTCTTGCTCGGCGTTCAGACCGGCCAGGTAGACGTCGAAGCGGTCGAGGCTGGTGTTGAAGCCTGCCCTCGCCTCGGCGCTGAGGTATGCGGTCGGCACGTTGGTCTGATGGGTGACCACCTCGGTGCGCCCGTCGTGCAAGTCGACGAAGATGATCGCGGTCCGCATGCCGCCTTCGACGTCGGGCTCGATCCATACCAGCCGGTCGGGCCGGCGCACCTCCGCGTAGACGGCCCGCATGGTGTGTGTGCTGCCGTCCGCATCGCTGACCATCGTGGTCTCGAAGATGCCACCGGGCCGGAGGTCGATGGTGATATTGCCGACCGGCGTGGTCGTCCCGGCCGGACCCCAGAAATGGGTGAGATGCTCGGGCGTGGTCATGCAGTCGAACAGCAACTCGGGCGACGCTCGGTGCACGCGCCGGTAAATGAGCTCGCCGGTCTCGGTCATGATGTCGTCCCGTCCCGACGCTGCTTGGCCTGCAGGGCGGCCAGGTGCTCGTCGAGGCGGTCATGGCGGTCGGCCCAGATCTGCCGGTGACGCGCGATCCAGCCGGCGGCCGCGTCAAGGTGCTCCGTGTCCAGGACGCAGGGCCGTGACTGCGCGGTTCGGGTCCGCGAGATCAGGCGGGCACGCTCGAGCACCTTCAGGTGTTTGGAGACCGCTTGCTGCGTCATCGCGAACGGTTCGGCGAGCTGGTTCACCGTCGCGTCACCATGAGCCAGGCGCTCTAGGATCGCGCGCCTGGTGGGGTCGGCCAGCGCCGAGAACACCAGGCTCAACTCCTCCTCAACGACTGCCACGCCCTCGACGGTAACCACAACCGCGAGTTTGCACAACTACCTAGTTGTGTAAGTGACGATCCGGGGCGCCAGGACGGTTGAACCGCCATCTGAGCCCGGTGCGGACTCGTCGGGTTCGGGTGACCAGGCCGAGATCGCGCCAATCGTTAATATCCCAACGTGGCTTCGCCGTCGGCAGAGGTGCCCAGCACCGCCGACGTGCAGGCCGCGGCCGTTCGTCTGACCGGCAAGGTCCGCCGTACCCCGGTTCTCGAGCTGCGCGGCGAGGACCTCGGCGTCGCTGCGCGAGTCGTCCTCAAGCTGGAGCACACCCAGCACACGGGTTCGTTCAAGCCGCGAGGTGCGCTCAATGCGCTTCTCACCCGGGACATTCCGCCTGCCGGTGTCGTGGCCGCGTCGGGCGGCAACCATGGAGCCGCGGTGGCGTGGGCCGCGGCCCGTCTCGGCGTTCCGGCGACCATCTTCGTTCCCGCGACATCGCCGCCCGCCAAGGCGGCACGCATCGCGTCCTACGGAGCGCAGGTGCATGTCGTCGTCGGCTACTACGACGAGGCGGTGGTCGCCGCAGAGACGTATGCGGCGGATCGCGAGGTGACAAGCGTGCACGCTTTCGACGAGCCGGCGGTGGTTGCCGGCCAAGGCACACTCGGACTCGAGCTACGCGAGCAGGTGCCGGACGCGTCGGCGGTGCTCGTCACCGTTGGCGGAGGAGGACTGGCTTCGGGGGTGACCCTTGCCTGTCGGGACGGTGGACCGTCCGTCGTACCGATCGAGCCGACCTCGTGCCCTACGCTCGCAGCCGCGCTCACTGCCGGCGGCCCGGTGGATGTTGAGGTCGGCGGGATCGCGGCTGACAGTACGGGCGCCCGCAGGGCCGGCTGGATTGGCTTTCAGGTGCTGCGAGAGGCGGGCGTCGGCGTACGCAGAGTCTCCGACGACGCCATCGTCAGTGCCCAGCGAGTCCTGTGGGAGCGATGCCGCATCGCCGCCGAGCCCGGCGGAGCCGTGGCCTGCGCCGGTCTGCTCACTGGCGCGTTCGTGCCACACCCCGGCGACACGGTGGTCGTCGTGGTCTGCGGCGCCAACACAGCGACCCTCCCATGATCGCCGGCCGGAGGACGCCAGTTGGTCTACTCCCCCGGGCTGGCCTGCTCCCCGCTCTCATACTTGAACGAAATGCGGAGCTTCGTGCGATAGGTGATACCGCCGTCTTCGGCCAGGTGGGCATCCTGCGCCACGACCTCGGCGACCCTGAGATCGCGGATCGTCTGGCTCGCAGTCCTGATGGCGACTGACGCGGCATCCTCCCAGGACTCCGTACTGGTACCGATGACGTCGGTCACCCGGTAAACACTCATCCGACCCTCCTCGCCAGACCCGGCACACTTCTCTGGACAGTCCTACTGGAGCGACGCGCCCGGCCACAAGGGAAAAGGAGGACCGACATCGCCTCATCTGGCCTCTACCAGCGACATCGGTTACGCCGCCCCGGGAGGCTCTAGGCCCCCGTTGATCGGGCTGCCACATCGGGAAGCCGGGTTATGCGGCGGTGGCCAGGGCGGGTGTGTGGTCGTGGTGGCGAGGGTGTGGGGCGCTGGTGAGGGTGCGGGCCAGGTCCCCGGGGGTCTGACCGACGAGTCGGGTGGCGGTGCGAGTGAGGTGGGCCTGGTCGGCGAAGCCTGCGTCGCAGGCGGCCAGGGCGATCGGCTTGGCCGGCAGGGCGAGGATGGCCGCCCGCAGCCGCTGCCACATCCGCAGCCGGGCCGGCTGCGTTCCGGTCTGATCGTGGATCAGGGCCCGCAGCCGCGACGGCGACAACCCGACCGCCGCGGCGACCTGCTTGACGCGGTCGGCGGCCGCCAGTCCCGGCAATGCGGCCGCCACCCGCGGGTCGATCGCGACCGCCGGCGGCAGCAGGTCCCGCCGCCGCAGGAAGGCCACGGTCTGCCGGGCACGCTGGTCGGGATCGGCGGTGTCGTCCGGCGACCACAGGGCGCGCAGGTGCTCGACGGTGGCGTGATCGAGCGGAATGGCCCGCCGGTGACCGGGCCCGAGTTCCAGGTACCACGCATCGATGAACACCGAGACGTGACCGGCGGCGCTGCTGACCCGGTGCGCGACCTGCGGCGGGAAGATCACTCCAGCCGCCCGCCCGGCGCGGCCCTGGCCGGTCCACCAGCTGATGTGCCCGGCCGCCCACGGGAAAGCGATGCTCCACCCAGGATGCGCGTGCTCCCGCACCACCTGACCGGCCGGGTGGTGCAACACCATGGTGTTGACCCCGGCCCGCAACCGGACGCGCGTAGGCGCCTTCCGGTCGAGCCGACCGTTGATCACGCCCGCGACGCTAGGTTCACCACACCCCGGCCGGTAAGACACCGAATCGGTGCTCATCGGATCATCCCCAACCCTGGGGACGCAGGAGGCTCCTCCACCGCCTCGCGGAAGAGGTTCGGTCGTCTTGCTCGGCGCGCCCGTTCGGGCCGATCCGGCGGATCAAGCTCTTGGTGGCGATGACCAGGCCGTCGGGGTAGGGATGGAGCGCCTCCGCGTCCTCCGGCTCCAGGACGCCGCGGAGGCGCATGGCGCCGAATCCGAGCCGATTCACCCTGATCTCGCGGCCGAGGTAAACGTGCCTGCCTTTCGATGCCAATGCGTCTCATCCCTGCTCCCGATCCTCGTCCTCCGTCGAAATGCGGTACACCGCGATGACGGAGAGGCCGAGATCGCGGACCTTGTCGAGGATCCCGTAGAGGGCCGACTGATCGCGCAGCATGCCGGAGAGGATGGTCTCGCCCCCTTGGTTCTCGATCTGCAGCCACTCGAACCACTCCGACCACCGGTCGTCGAGCACGCCCTCCACTCGGATCCCGTAGCGGGCCGGCCACAGATCGCCGCTCACGACGGATCGCCTCGTTGGGTTAGGGATTTGGGGCCTGGCCACGGTGGGCGGTGCGGCCGAATGCGCGCCGTACGGCTAAGGCCCCGCCCAGCCATGCCACCGAACCGACCCCGCGAGCCGATCCTCGTCGCCCCGCACCCACCGGTTCGGTCGACGCGTGTCATGCGGCCACGGTACGGATGGGTTCGCGCGCGGGGCGTCACGCGAAGGTGGAACACCCGGTGGAATCTCTTGAAGCCCGCGTACGGTACTCGCATGGAGAAGGAGCTCCGGTCATGAACCCGACCCCGGGCATGGGACGCCCTCAGCGGCGTGGCGGGGGGACCTGTCTGGCTCGCGTTCACGCCCGCAGCGTTGTCCAACGTCAGTTCGTCGAGACGCGCGTCCGGTGATGCGATGGCTGGGGCACGTACATCGTCTGCGGACGAGACCGCAGCCCGCGAGCGAGACGAGGTCGTCGCCACCAAGCTCAACCTCCCGCAGACCCGTCCCGACCGCCTCGGCCGACCACGGCTGATCGAGCGGCTGAACGCGGGGATCGCCCGGGAGTTGGTCCTGGTGTGCACTCCGGCCGGCTTCGGCAAGACGACGCTGGTCGCCGACTGGGCCGCAGGCGCGAGGCGGCCGGTGGCGTGGCTGTCGCTGGATCCCGAGGACAACGATCGGGTGCGGTTCTGGCGGCACGTGGTCGTTGCACTCGATCGTGCAGGCGGAGGTCACGCCGAGCACTTGCTCCCTTTCCTGAGTCCTCCCAGCGTCATTTCTAGCCAGGGCGTAGTGATCGCCCTGGTCAACGAGCTCGAGGCCGCGTCCGGGGAGCTCACGCTCGTCCTCGACGACTACCACGTGATCGAGTCGCTGTCGATCCACGATGACATGGCCTTCCTGCTGAGCCACCTCCCGCCTCGGCTGCACGTCGTCATCACCTCCCGGAGCGACCCGCCCCTCCCCCTGGCACGGCTTCGTGCCGGGGGCCAGCTCGCAGAACTCCGGGCCTCCGACCTCCGCTTCACCCCCGAGGAGTCCTCGGCCCTCCTGCGGGAGGTGTGGGGGCTCGACCTGACTCCAGAGGCCGTCGCGGCGCTGGAGAGCCGGACCGAGGGATGGGCGGTGGGCCTGCAGCTGGCCGCCCTGTCGCTGCGCGAGCGCCCCGACCCCGATGCATTCCTTGCTGCGTTCGCAGGGACGCATCGCTACGTCCTCGACTACTTGAGCGAGGAAGTGCTCGAGCGCCTGCCCGACCGGGTGAGGGCGTTCTTGCTAGAGACCTCGATCCTCGAGCGATTGAGCGGCCCTCTGTGCAACGCGGTCACCGGGGGCTCCGACGGCCAGGACATGCTGGAGGAGCTTGAGCGCGCGAACCTCTTCCTGGTCCCTCTCGATCACGAGCGCCGTTGGTACCGCTACCACCAACTCTTCGGGGATCTCCTGCGAGTCCAACTTGAACGGGTCGAGCCAGGTCGGGCAGTTGACCTGTATCAAAAGGCGGCTACCTGGTGCGAGAACCATGAACTCATCGATGATGCGATCCGATACGCCCTGAAGGGCGAGGACGCGACCTCGGCCAAGTTCCTCGTGGAGGAACATCTGGGTTCGACGCTCCGCCGCGGCGAGAGCGTGACACTACAACGATGGCTCTCCGAGCTGCCCGACGATGCGGTGCGATCTTCCCCCGCGCTGTGCGTGGCGCTGGGGTTGATGGAGCTTCATCTCGGACACCTGCAATCCGTGGATCGCTTGATCGACCACGCAGAGCACGGCTTCGACGGCGCACAAGCTCAATCGGACGTCGAGGTGCCGACGGATGGAGGCATGGTGGCCGACGTGCCGGCGGCTCTTGCTCTGCTGCAATCGGAGCTTGCTTCTGCTCGAGGTCATCCTGTGCCCACGCGGGAGTTCGCCCGCTCCGCCCTCGCCCAGCTGGCCGAAGACGAACGAGGGCCGCGTCTGTGGGGCCGATGGCTCCAATTCCTTGCGGACTGGATGGACGGGCGGATGGAGACCGCAGAATCGGGGTTCGCCCAGCTCCTGGCCGAGGCAAGAACCCTCCCAGATCCGCATCCCCTCACGACCTCATGCCACACCCTGGGCTGGGTGCAGCAAGCCCGTGGCGAGCTCAGCAGGAGCCTGCGCACCTATCGCGAAGGTCTGCTCTTCGCCAGCCAGGGCGGCGGTTTCGTGGCATTTCACTCCGGCGAGGCGCACATCGGCATCGCGCAGGTCCTCTGGGCTCGAAACGAACTGGACGACGCCCTCCGACATGTGACGTCGGGAATCCAGTTGGCCCGGCAGGTCGTCGAGTTCCAGCTGCCTGCCTTCGGGCAGGTGACGCTCGCTTGGATCCTCCAGGCGATGGGAGACGCCGACGGAGCGATCGAGGCGATGGATGAAGCATGCCGGCTACTTCCGCCCACCGACGTCGTGACCATGTTCAGCCCGGCTCAGACCGAGCGGGCCGGTCTTTGGCTGGCCCAGGGACGGATCGACCAGGCCATACGGTGGGCGGCCGAGCGAGGCCTGTCGGAGGACAATGCACTCTCGTATCCACGAGAGCGCGACCATCTCGTGTTCGCTCGTATGCTGCTGGCTCGGTCCGAGCCCAAGGGGGCTCTCGCGCTCCTCGAGCGGCTCGACGCCCTCGCCGAATCCCAGGGCCGGACGGGAAGCCTCATCGAGATCAGAGCCGTGCGGTCCCTCGCCCTGCAGGCGGCAGGTGATCACCGGGGGGCTCTCGCGGCGCTGGCCGACGCCCTCTCGCTGGCTCGGCCGGAGGGCTACATCCGCGTGTTCGCCGATGAGGGGCCCCCGATGGCTGCCCTCCTCCGCAGCCTCATCGGCGCCACTCGGCGGGGCCGCGCTGCGCCCGTCTCCGGGAGAGCGCGCGAGCACCTGAACCGTGTCGTCATGGCGTTCGGGCCCGCGGCGGGCGGGGCGGAGAAGGCCGTCCCCACGGCGACAGGCATGATCGAACCCCTCACCAAGCGAGAACTCGAGGTCTTGCGATTCATGGCCGCCGGAAGGCGGAACCACGATATCGCGCGGGACATGGTGGTGACCCTCGAGACGGTAAAGAAGCACGTGAGCCACATCCTGGGCAAGCTCGGAGCATCCAGCCGAACGCAAGCGGTGACCCGCGCCCGCGACCTCGGCCTAATCTCCTAGGCCACCGAACCGCCGCCTGGTGAGGCGTTGGTACTGACACAGTTCCAGCACCTGTTGATCGGGCTGCCATCGGGAGGCCGGGTTATGCGGCGGTGGCCAGGGCGGGTGTGTGGTCGTGGTGGCGAGGGTGTGGGGCGCTGGTGAGGGTGCGGGCCAGGTCCCCGGGGGTCTGACCGACGAGTCGGGTGGCGGTGCGGGTGAGGTGGGCCTGGTCGGCGAAGCCTGCGTCGCAGGCGGCCAGGGCGATCGGCTTGGCCGGCAGGGCGAGGATGGCCGCCCGCAGCCGCTGCCACATCCGCAGCCGGGCCGGCTGCGTTCCGGTCTGATCGTGGATCAGGGCCCGCAGCCGCGACGGCGACAACCCGACCGCCGCGGCGACCTGCTTGACGCGGTCGGCGGCCGCCAGTCCCGGCAATGCGGCCGCCACCCGCGGGTCGATCGCGACCGCCGGCGGCAGCAGGTCCCGCCGCCGCAGGAAGGCCACGCTCTGCCGGGCACGCTGGTCGGGATCGGCGGTGTCGTCCGGCGACCACAGGGCGCGCAGGTGCTCGACGGTGGCGTGATCGAGCGGAATGGCCCGCCGGTGACCGGGCCCGAGTTCCAGGTACCACGCATCGATGAACACCGAGACGTGACCGGCGGCGCTGCTGACCCGGTGCGCGACCTGCGGCGGGAAGATCACTCCAGCCGCGTGCCAGGCCCGGCCCTGGCCGGTCCACCAGCTGATGTGCCCGGCCGCCCACGGGAAAGCGATGCTCCACCCAGGATGCGCGTGCTCCCGCACCACCTGACCGGCCGGGTGGTGCAACACCATGGTGTTGACCCCGGCCCGCAACCGGACGCGCGTAGGCGCCTTCCGGTCGAGCCGACCGTTGATCACGCCCGCGACGCTAGGTTCACCACACCCCGGCCGGTAAGACACCGAATCGGTGCTCATCGGATCATCCCCAACTCTGGGGACCAGGGACTGGGTGCGTGGCAGCGCGACCGTCACGGCGGTCATTTTAATGCTCTAAGCAGTTCATTGAACAACACCGCAGGCAGCCAGAGACGATGGCCGCCCTGACCGAACCCGGTGACGTCTGCCAGCGCCATCGAACTGCCCACGATCGTCATCCCGACCGTGCACGACCGTGCGCCGGTCGTGACCTCGGCGGCGACACGCTTCACGGGTGGCACGGTCCAGCACGTTAGATCTTGACGTTGTGTCAAGGTCAAGCCAGATCGGTGGCGCTTCCGAACGAGCGGTCACCGGCCGGGTCTGAGTGACGGCCATAGCCGTGACCCTTCTCGATGCTCTGGCTCACCTATCGCGGCCGCTTGCGGTGCTTGTCGGCCTTCGAGTGTGTGCGTCATCGGTCCCTCGCTACTCGGCGTAGGGCTGGTCCTCTCCTGCGGCGCTGTAGCCGATGTTCCAGATGTAGCCATCCGGGTCGGCGAAGGATCCGCCGTACCCGCCCCACTGCAGCTTCGCCGCGGGCTTGAGGATCTTCCCGCCGGCCTTCTTGGCCTCGTCCAGAACTTCGTCGACGCGGTCCTCGCTGCGCACGACGTAATTGAAGACGACGCCGCCGAAGCCGCTGCCGTCAGGACTCGCGCCCACCATGTCGGCGAGCCCGTCGCGGCCGTAGAAGCCGACCAGCGAACCGCCGTGTGGAACGAAGAACACGGAGATCTTGTAGTCGTTCTGGACCTTCCAGCCCAGCCCTTCCATATAGAAGCGCTTGGATCGCTCCATGTCATTGACGCCAAGCAGGATCGAGCTGACGTGCGAGTTCATTGCATCTATCCTCTCTGGTTCGATTTGGGTTTGTGACGTTCGTGTGTTGTCGTCATCTCTTCGGCATCGGCTTCCTCCCCCCGCGTTGCTTCGGCCTTCGAGTTTGGCTTCGTGCTCCGAGCGGCCGTTCGACGACGGCCCACGCGCGATGAACGACGTATTCGATGGAAGCCATGGCGGCCACGCTAGGTGCGGTTCGGTGACCGGCGCTTCTCGATTCCTGATCGGTTGGTCACCCGTTTGGCTAGGCACGCCGGCATCCCGCCGTCGCGCGCCGCGCGGCGCCGGTTGGTCGCATGCTTGGTTGGCGAACTCGCCACACCAGTCGTGCTGGACCATCATGGTGAGCCGCTGCCCGGTCCGTAGGTCGGCATCGCTGGCCGCGTTTGCCAGCACCTGCAGCAGGTCGGCCCGATACAACCCGTAGGCAGGGATCCCGTACGCTCGCGCGGCACGTTCACCCTGCGCACCAGCCTCCGCCCGCGCGATGTGCCCGGCCGGCCGTGCCCTGTGTCGCCAGCGCACATGGATCCGACGAAGAGTTGACTGCGGACGCGAGAGCCGCGTTTGGCGACGGCCTTCGCGGACCGCCGGGAGTTGGCCCGGTCTCGTGACCTGACGGCCGATCCCCGTTGGTCCGGACGCGCCGGAGGTGCACGGCCTCCGGCGCGGGCTGAGGAACTCCGGATCGCACTGACAGGGCCAGGTGCCATGTAATTGAACAGGCCAGTGACGCCACGTCGATGAGCCGTACTCAGGGGCAGTTGGTGGCAGCGTCTCCGTCGATCTCTCCGAGCAGGGAGCCGAGGTCACCGATGTGGGCGTCGTCACCGAGCAGGAGCCTCGTGACGTTGCCGAGGCCGAGGCGCGGCTCCTCCTGTGAGGATGCGTGGTCGCCGATGTCGTGGTGAGCCACGGCGCGCTGGGCGGTGACCACGCCCATGCAGTTCGGGTTGTCTGGTGTGTCGGCAAACGCGGCGGGAGCAGTCACGATGCCCACCGGCAATGCCAGAGTCAGGGCTATGGTCAGGCTGCGCATGGCACTTACCCCACTTCCTGTGGTTGCGGCGGAGCCTCCGAGCGGAGGCGACTCGAGCATTGGTGGGGAGTCGCGCCGCGGGCAAGCCTTTCGGCTGTGGCCGAATACATTTGACAGCACGAGTCCGGCGTCCAGGATGATGGCTGTTTCGGGCTCGGCAACAAGGTGTTGGGGCGTGACTACTCGGAGCGTCGCGCCCGCGGGAGTGGTGTAGATGCTGCGGCTTCGGCTAGGCGTGGACGATCTCGCACGCATGACGTTCGCAGCGCCGACGCCGTTCTGTGAGCTGGCGGTGAGCGCGCAGGTCATCCAGCAGCCCACAAGTCACTTTCGGCGGCTGTGGCGAGCCAGGCGAGCCCGCATTCCGGCTCCGGCGGGTCGGCTGGTCGACCTGGTTCCCGCGCACGGCAGTGTCCCTACCTTTCTGGCACCGGAGTCCTGCAGCTGCCTCGACGAGGCGCTCGAGGCCGTCCAGTCCACGCCGGCGTCGAGGATCCGGGCCGAACTCGGGGAGATGCCCTGGTCCTCCGGTCCGTCGCCGTGGGTCCGCGACCTGGCTCGCGGCCGCGTCGATGCTCTGGCTGAACTGGGCTGGGTCATGCGGATCTACCACGACAACGTGATTGCCCCGGTCTGGCCCACGGTCGAGCAGGTCGTCGCGGCAGAGCTGCGGGATCGGGCCTGGCAGCTCGCGACCGAGGGCGTTGAAGCCACCCTGAACTCACTCCATCCACGGATCCGCTGGCGCGACGGCGTGCTTGAGGTCGCCGCCCCAACAGAGGCCGACATCGATCTTGCTGGACGTGGGCTTCGTCTGATGCCGTCGGTGTGGACACGCCCGGCCGTCGCGGTCGGGTGGACGCACCCGACCCTTGTCTATCCGGCTCGTTCCTCGAGCTGGGCACAGCTCTCCCCCGGAGACGACGGCCACGACCGGCTGGCTGCTGTACTGGGAACGACGCGCGCCCGGGTCCTGCGGGTGCTGGCCAGCGAGCAATCAACCAGCCAGCTCGCGCGTGCGCTGGGCATCAGCCCCGCATCCGCCTCGACCCATGCCGCCGCCCTCCGCGGCGCTGGGCTGGTAACAACCCGACGAGAAGGCCAGGCCGTGCGTCACGCCCTGACCAAACTCGGCCGGGCTGTCGCGTCGGCCACCCCAGGAATCGCTGACCGGCAGGGCTTCAGCCGCCAGGCGGGAGACCGCACCGAGGCGGCGGCCGGCTGGTGAGCCGCGCGCGTTATGTTCAAGACGTCGACGGGACTCACGGGCACGGTGACGGTCATGGATGCCGTCATGACCGTCGAGCACTGCCTGAGGAGCTGTGGCGACGTCGTGGTCGTCGAGGACGTCAGCCCCGCGGATAGAGTTCAGCCAAGCGATCACCGACTTGTTGAGTTTCGGGGCACCGTCTTCGAACACCGAATCCGACACCACGGATGGACCGTCGCCTGGTGCGGCGAGGTCGAAGGCCGTCTGACGGCTGAGAACGCGACCTTGGGGGACGCACGATGAAGCTCTCTACGACCTCTCTTGCCCGTGCCTGCAGCCGCCACCCCGGGCGCACGCTTGCCGCGTGGGTCGTCGTGCTCGCGGGTTCGGTCGCCGCGCTCGCCCTTGTCCTGACCGGGTTCACCTCCGAGGCGTCTGTGACGAACAACCCGGAGTCCGAGCGAGCCGAGGAGCGGCTGTTCGCGGCCTTCCCACCCGATCCAGAACGTGAAGTCTCCGATCTCATTGTGGTGCGCTCGTCGGGGCTGACGGTGGACGACGAGGAATTCCGGACATTCGTCGAAAGGCTCGTGCAGGAGAGCCGCGAGACAGGCGTCGTGAGTAATGCTCAGTCCTATGTCGACGTCGACGACGGCTCGCTCGTCTCCGCAGATCGCCAGGCGACGTTGATCGCGGTCAACATCACCGACGCCGACGACGCGGGCGACGTCATCGAGGTCGTGGAACGGGCAGACGCCGATCCGGGGTTTGCGGTCGCGATCACCGGCGACACGACGCTCGACTTCGACTTCAACGAGCTCTCCGCTCGCGATCTGGAGGAGGGCGAGCTCAAGTTCGGGCTGCCGGCGGCACTGATCATCCTGCTGCTGGTGTTCGGCACGGTTGTCGCGGGCCTGATTCCGTTGCTGATGGCGATCGTCGCGATCGTCACTGCGCTCGGGCTGGTGGCGCTGCTCACCCAGCTGTTCGAGCTGTCGATCTTCACGACCAACATGCTCACCGGCATGGGGCTCGCACTCGGGATCGACTACGCGTTGTTCGTCATCTCTCGCTACCGCGAGGAGCGCGGTGGCGGGCGTACGCCGGACGACGCGATTGTCACTACGGGCGGGACGGCCAGCCGCGCGGTCCTGTTCAGCGGGTCGGCGTTCGTGATCGCGATGTTCGGCCTGTTGATCGTGCCCTCGACGATCTTCCGCAGCCTCGCCGCGGGCGCGATCCTGGTCGGCATCACGTCGCTCGCCGTAGCGCTCACGTTGTTGCCGGCCTTGCTCGGGCTCCTGAAGGACCGCGTGGACTCCGTCCGTCTGCCGTTCGTCGGCCGACGGTCGGTGGAGCGGTCGAACCCCGAAGGCCGGATCTGGGGGGCGATCATCGATCGCGTCCTGCGCCGGCCCGCCATCAGCCTCGCGATCAGTACCGCCGCACTCGTGGCCATCGCGCTGCCCGCGTTCGGGCTCAGCATCGGCACCGCCGGAGTCAGCACCCTCCCCGACGACTTGGCGTCGAAACAGGGCTACTTCGCCCTGCAACGCGACTTCGCCGACCAGACCGTGAATCCGGTCCACCTGGTAGTCGCGAATGATTCGGACCCCGTCTCAACGGCACTCGCCCAGCTCCACGACCAACTCGAGGCCGACGCGCGCTTCGGGGCGGGCGAGATCCAAGTCGGCAGTGGCGGCGTCGCCGACCTCGTCGTCCCCGTGCGCGGCGATCCCACCGGCGAGGAGGCCATAGCGGCCGTGCGCGACCTGCGTGAGCAGATTGTTCCCGCGGCGTTCGAGGGAACCGACGCCGACCCGCTCGTGGGCGGGGAGACATCGGAGACCATCGATTACGTCGACAACGTCACGAATCCGGCGCCGCTCGTGTTCGCGTTCGTCCTGGGCCTCTCGTTCGTCCTGCTGACGGTCGCCTTCCGCTCGATCGTGATCGCCCTCACCGCGATCGTGCTCAACCTGCTCTCGGTCGGCGCCGCCTACGGCCTGCTCGTGCTGGTCTTCCAGAACGGCGTCGGCGCGGACCTTCTCGGCTTCCAGACCGTGGACACCATCGAGGCCTGGGTCCCGCTGTTCCTGTTCTCGGTCCTCTTCGGCCTCTCGATGGACTACCAGGTCTTCCTGCTCAGCCGGATCCGCGAACGCTTCGACCAGGGCGCCGACACCGCTGCGGCCGTCCGGTGGGGCGTCGCCTCGACCGCCCGGATCATCACCGGGGCGGCTTTGATCATCGTCGCCGTCTTCTCCGGCTTCGCCCGTGGCGACCTGGTGATGTTCCAGCAGATGGGCTTCGGAGTGGCCGTCGCGCTGCTGATCGACGCCACCGTGATTCGCTCCGTCCTGCTCCCCAGCGCCATGGTGCTGCTCGGCGACCGCAACTGGTACCTCCCCCGCTGGCTCGAATGGATCCCACACCTCGAGGTCGAAGGCCACGAGGAGGCGAAGCCCCAGCCCAGCCTGGTGTAGGTGCGCGCACGATCAGCGAGGGTGTACGGCGGAAGGGCGGAGATGCAAGGCCAAGGACCGGATCAGCGTTCTGCCATAGCCGACGGCTCCTGGATGGCCTGGACTGCGGCGGGCATCGCAGGGATCTGGGTGGCTGTCGCCCTCATCAGCATCCTTGCTCCGGACATGGTCTCGGGCAGTGAGCAGGAGCACATGCAGGTGGCGGCATTCGGCACCTGGCTGTGGGGCCTGGTCGCCACCGGCGCGTTCCTGTTGATGATGGGCAGGCTGCGCGGCAGTGCTACGCGAATGCCCGTCTGGATCGGGCTGTCGGTGACCACCGTCGCGATTTGGCTGGTCGCCGCGATTCTCAGCATCGCGCTGCCGGTCGTCGAGACGGGCTCGGATCCCACTCGCATACCTGTCGGTGCGTTGGTCGCGCCGATTGCAGCGGCGGTGCTGACCATTGTCGCCGGAATCACGGCGAGCGTGTTCGCAAGGCCTCCTACGGCAGATTGAGGTGGACACGACCCGAGCAGCCGGGGGGTCGCCTCGACAGCGCGAATCATCACCGGGCGGTGCTGATCATCGCGGCCGTCTGGAGAAAGAGCCCCAGCCACAGCCGGCATAGACGTGCGCACGCAGGAAAGGCTTCGCCATGACCGAGTCAGAGGACACCCGGAGCGTCGAGCGGCGCGGTCCGGCACCGCACATCCAACGGCTGGGCGCGCTGGCGGGGCGATGGCGGTCCGAGGGCTACCTGGTCACCGACCCCGCCGTGCGGATCGCCGGCACCGACACCTACGAGTGGTTGCCCGGTGGCTACTTCCTTGTCCATCACGTCGACGTTGTCGTCGGCGACCGTCCCGTCCAGGCGCTCGAGGTCATCGGTGAGTACGACGCGGCGACCGAGTCCTTCACCGCACGCGCCTACGACAACGAAGGCAACGTCACCGTCATGCAGGCCCGCGTCGACGAGAGTGGGGTATGGACATTCACCGGTGGTGCCGACGTCGCTCCGGCCGCTCAGCCCAGTGACGCCGGCTCACAGGGCGGCGTGCGATCGACCCTGACCATCAGCACCGACGGTACCGGGATGTCCGCGAAGTGGGAGCGCACCGACGACGGATCGAGGTGGCATCCGTGGATGGACGTGACTTTCACCCGGATGCAGTAGAACCCTCGGGTCGGGCGGCTCAGGTCAGCTGCCGGAGCTGCTGGCGGTAAGCGGCCGGCGTCGTCCCGGTCACACGGCGGAAATGCTGGCGCAGATTGACCGCGGTGCCGAGTCCTACGCGGCTAGCGACCACGTCGACCGGCAATGTGGTCGCCTCGAGTAGATCTTGGGCGCGGAGGATGCGCTGGTGGGTGAGCCACCGCATCGGTGTGGTGCCGGTCGCATCGCCGAAACGTCGTGCGAAGTTCCGCGGGCTCATTGCGGCGAGTCGCGCGAGCTGCCGGACGGTGACGGGCTCGTCGAGATGCTCGAACATCCAGTCCAATACCGGGCCAAGTGCGTCTTGGAACGATGAGATAGGGACGGGCGTGAACGCGAACTGCGACTGCCCTCCCTCGCGGTGTGGGGCTGTCACCATTCGTCGAGCCACCTGATTCGCGACGTCGGGTCCGTAGTCGCGCCGAACGATGTGCAGCGCGAGATCGATCCCGCTCGCGGTGCCCGCCGAGGTGAGCACCTGACCCTCGTCGACGTACAGCACGTCCGGTTCGACACGTACGTTCGGGTAGCGTCGCGCGAGGTCCTCGGTGTCCATCCAGTGGGTGGTCGCGGCCCGTCCGTCCAGGATGCCTGCCGCCGCGAGCGCGAATGCGCCCCCGCAGAACGACACCATCCGGGCTCCGCGGTCGTACGCCGCGCGCAGAGCATCGACCATCGCCCGGGGTGGGTCATGTGGACACGCGGGCACGATCACGGTGTCGGCATCTTCAAGCGCTTCGAGGCCATGGGGTGGATCAATGGTCCAGCCGCCGTTGACCACCAGTGGGCGGACGACTCCGGCCAGCCGGTGGTCGTACCATTCGACGCCGAGTTCCGGTCGACGCAGCCCGAACACCTCGCACGAGACAGCGAGATCGAACGGGTTGACTCCTGGGGAGAGCACCGTCACTACCCGATGCACCATGGAGCCACCTCCCCTCCGCCACTGACCAGACGTTATAACGGGTGGCTGCCCACGGAGCTGCGAGAGCGAGGGTGTTCGGGTTTGTCACAGAAGGCTCCAGGTATTGCTTTGCGGCAGCTAGTGAGCGCCTGCAGGGACTGGCATTTCCTCCTCATTCTGCAGTGCCCTGCTCGCGGAGCTTGGGGTTGTCGAGGCCGTCGAGGTAGGCCCCCTGCTCCGTATAGGTGAGCCGCGTCCTGGGCCGGCAGGCGCAAGCTGGACAGTGCCGACGGAGACGGAGATGCGCGCATCGTCGAGGTACATCTCGTACGCGTAGACGATGCGCTCGTCCGCGACGATGTCCTGGTAGCGGGCCTCGTAGGTGTAGACCAGCCCGCCGCGCGGCGGGGTGCCGCGGTTGTACTCACGCCCACCAACGCGGAAGTCGAGCTCGTACTCGTCGGGCTTCTCGTCAGGGCCACCCATCCAGCGCACCTTGGCCTCGGGGTCGGGTGTTGGAGTTGGGTTCATCCGGAGGCGCGGCGAGGTACTCGCCGAGCCGATCGAGTCGGCGCTCCCAGGCCGTACGCCGCTCAGCGATCCATTGCTCGGCGGTTCGGAGGGTCGTGCCCTCGATGCGGCAGGTGCGTACCCGCCCGACCTTCTCGGAACGGACCAGCCCGCTTGCCTCGAGGACCTGCAAGTGCTGGACGACTGCGGGCAGCGTCATGGCCAGCGGCCGCGCCAGCTCGCTCACCGAGGCAGGTCCGCGGCTCAACCGCTCGACCATGCTCCGGCGGCTCGGGTCGGCGAGCGCGTGGAACACCCGGTCGAGCGTTGGGCTTTGGTTAAGCACATCCTTAGGTATTGGCGCCTCGACAGCGGCTGTCAACCGAGCATTCTTCGGCCGGTGCGGGCAATGCTTGCTCGTCGGGTGTGGTCGGCGGCGCGGCCCCCGCGGGGTGGGCGTCGGTTGGGGGGGCGGGGCCGTTGTTGCGGCCTGGTGGGTGTCGTGGGTCGTGGGGTGGGACCATGGGGCGTTTGCCTTTGCCGGGGATCAGGGCCCAGCGGTGGTGGGTCTTCAGGTCGTGGTGGTGGTCGCAGAGCGGGTCGAGTTCGTCCAGGCGGGTGTGTCGGGTGTGTTGCCAGGGTTCGCGGTGGTCGTATTCGGTGCGGGTGCGGGGGCAGCCGGCGGCGGTGCAGGTGGGGTTGGTCCAGGCCAGCGCGATGCGTTGGGCGGCGGTGGGTCCGCGGCCGAGGTGGGTGACGTTGGCCACGTCGACGCCGCGGGTGATGACCAGGTGCAGGACGGCGTCGCCGAGCAGCTGCCGGGCGGTGGCGACCGGGACCGGTCCGACCCCGGTGATCTCACACAGCTCCTGCCCGTCGACGGTGCCGCGGCGCAGCGCCTGCAGGTCGACCCGCAGCAGGGCCCGGTACCGCGGGTCCACCCGCCGCCGCGGCACCGCGGCGTCCGGCTGGCCGCTGCCGGGCGCACCGGTGCCGGCGGCGGCGGCAGCGGGGCGGCGCGGCGGCGGCGGTTGCGGCGGCGGTGTCGCTGGTGGCCACGCCCGCGGCGGCCTTGCCGCCGGTCCGGGTGGCGGCTGCCCCGGCGCCGCGGGTGGCGTGTTCGGCGAGGGTGAGCAGGGCGTCGAAGGCGTACGCCTCGTGCGGTTCGCGCCGGCCCTGGTGGCGGGCCGCTTGGAAGATCCGGTCGATGATCGGGTCCAAAACCGTGTTGATCGCGGCGCCGGCCTGCGGGGTGCCCTTCGCGACCAGCGTCCAGGCGCCGTCGGGGTCGGTGTAGCGGCGCAGCCGCCGGCCGGCGTGCAGCCGGGCGTTGGTGGCGTCCGGGTCCGGGTCGGCGGCGGCCTTCACTCGGGCGGCTTCCTCCCGCAGCTCCGGCATCGAGGCCCGCCCGGCCAGCTCCAGCAGCCGCCGCTCGGCGCGCGGGTCGGCGGCGGCCGCGCCGGCGACCACCGCGACCTGCGCCGGCGACAGGTCCCCACGGCGGACCGCCGCCGCCACCGCCGGGAGTTCAGCGAGTCGATTCGAGGCCTCGATCGCGTCCCGGGCCGCCCCCACAGAAGTACCGCCCCGACGGGCCAGCACCTCGGCCGCGGTCTTGACCCCGGCCCGGTCCGGCAGGTGGGTGTCGGCGACCCGCCGGGCCAGCAGCGTCTTACCGGCCGCGGCCAGCCGCTCCACCCGATCCAGCGCGGCCCACAACTCACCCGCCGCCGGCCCGCTGATCGCGTCCGGGTCCAACCCGTCCACCAGGCCGGCCAGCCGGTCGCCGAGACGCACCGCCATGTCGAACATGTGTCCCTCTCCTCGGCTTCGTGTGGGTGTGCGCGGCCGGGTTGAGGCGGGGATCTGTTGCGGCGCAAGGGTTTCGTGGCGTCGCCGGCGGCGTTGAGTGACGCGCACGTGGGGCGGGCCTAGGTTCGTGGTTGCTGAGACCGTCGAGCCGAGGGAGCCACGCACGTGCGCGTCACTACCGCATTCAACCGGGTCTTGTCGGTGCCGGGTACCTCGGTCAGTTCGGTGAGCTTCACCGATTCCGGGCTGGTGCTGGGGGTCCGGCGCCGCGCTCGCCGGCATCGCTGCCCGTGCGGCTGGTCGACCGGGTTCCGCTACGACGTGTCCCGTCGGCGGTGGCGGCATCTGGACTTCGGCGCCACCCGGGTGTGGTTGGAGGCCGAGATTGCCCGGTTGGATTGCCGCCGCTGCGGGCGGGTGCGCACCGAGGAGGTGCCGTGGGCGCGGCCGGGTGCCCGGTGCACCCGGGACTTCGAGGACGTGATCGGCTGGCTGGCGCAGCGGATGGACAAGACCAGTGTGGCGCGGCTGCTGCGCTGCGCCTGGGAGACCGTGGACCGGGCGGTCAAACGGGTGGTGGCCGACCATCTCGATGACACCCGGCTGGATCGGTTGTACCGGATCGGGGTGGATGAGGTCTCCCACCGGCTCGGGCACCGGTACCTGACCGTGGTCGCCGACCATGACACCGGTCGGGTGGTGTGGGTGGCACGCGACCGCACCAAACAAGCCTTCGCCGGGTTCTTCGACGCCCTGGGTGAGCAACCCAGCGCGGCGCTGACCGCGGTCACCTGCGACGCCGCCGGCGCCTACCAGTCGGTGGCCCGGGCCCGGGCGGTCAACGCCACCATCTGTCTGGACCCGTTCCATGTGATCAAGTGGGCGAACGAGGCGTTGGACGCGTTCTACCGCAGCACCCCACCGCTGCCCACCCTCGACGATGTCGCCGGATGGAAGTCCGGGCAACGCCGCCGGCCGAACTGGCAGCGGCTGCGGGTCGCGTTGCGTACCGGCGGTGAACGCCTCGACGACCGACAACACGCCCTGATCACCGCGATGCGCCGGCACAGCCGACGACTGTGGCGGGCCTGGCAGCTCAAAGAGGAACTCCGCGAGCTCTACCACAGCACCGAACCGGCCGCCGCCCGGGCCAACCTCAAGAGCTGGATCACCGCAGCGCTGCGCAGCCGCATCGACCCCATGCAGACCCTGGCCCGCCGGCTCCGCAAGCACCTCGACGCCGTCATCGCCGCCGTCGAACTCGGACTGTCCAACTCCCGACTCGAAGGCATCAACACCAAGATCAGAGTCATCCAACGCCGCGGCTACGGCCACCGAAACCCCGACACACTGACCGCGATGATCTACCTCTGCCTCGGCGGAATCAACATCCCCCTACCCACACAAACGTGAGGAGAGAGACATGTGTTCGAGTCTACCGGCACCCCCCGACACCGACCACGGCGAAACAAGCCCCGTGGACAACCAACGCGGCGGAATCCCCGGCCGAGCCAACTCGTCAAGAAACGGACATCAGCTGGTCAGTGCTCGGCCTGGGACGGGCAAAATCAGATGTCGGGTGGCGTGCGGGAGGCGATGTCGTCTGGCGTGAGCTGCTCACGGATGGTCGAGATCGCCCACCGATGGCCGAAGGGGTCGACGAGGACGCCGTAGCGTTCGCCCCAGAACATCTCCTGCACCGGCATTTCGACCTCTGCGCCGGCCTCGACCGCCCGCCGGGCCACCGTGTCCACGTCGTCGACCTCGACCATGAGCATCACGGGAGATCCGCCGATGGTTGGTGGCGCCAGCGCGTTCAGGGATGGCGTCTCCTCGCTGATGAGCACTCTGCCCTGCCCGAGGGCGAGCTCAACGAACAGCACCGTTCCGTCGGGAATGGTGTTTCGAAACAGCTCGACCGCACCGAAGGCCCTCACGTAGAAGCCCACCGCCGCGTCGGTGTCCAGGACGAACAGATGCGGGGTCACCGCGACGGGTGGCAGGTCGCTCACACTCGCCTCCGGCCTTTCGCCAGGCCGGCCCCGGACGCCGCCCGGGCGAGCCGGGTGAGGAGCTCGGCCTCGTCCTCAGCGGCATTCCGGCCGCGTTCGGTGAGCCGATAGTAGCGGCGCCGGGCATCGTGCGGGGCGTCCGGATCCTGACCCGCGATCTCCTCCACCAGCCCGTCGGCGAGCAACCGGGAGATCGTCCGGTACAAGGTGCCCGGCGGCAACCGGACCCTCCCGTCGGTGGTCTCCTCGGCGAACTGCATGACGGCGTACCCGTGTGCCTCGCCCGAGGCAAGCGCCAGCAGAACCAGGAACGCCGCCTGGGTAAGCGGCGACGGGGGGTTGACGGAACTCACGGGACGCAGTATAGAGTCCAGGCAGGGTATATCCAGATCGGATGTATCCACGACGGAAGTCCCCTTGGTAAGGAGGTCAGCGTGATCAGCGGAGTGAGCAAGGTGGTCATCGACGTCGACGACCAGGAGCGGGCCAACCTTGGTCGCGGCCCGTCTGTCCAGAATGCCCGCGGCCGCGAGCGCGAAGGCGCCCCCGCAGAACGACGCCATCCGGGCTCCGCGACCGATACAGCCGGTGGCAGGATCGTTACGGTTGCTGACTTTGTGCCGTCTCGCCGGCGCCATGCTCCCGTGCGACGCTGACGGTTCGGGACGAGGAGAGTCATGGGCACCAACCTCATAGGCCCGCCGTCGGTCGCGGGCGTACCTGCGCCGCAGCCAAGGGGGCAGATAACGGGCCGCGAGCCCGCCAACGGCGTCGAGCTGCTGCATTTCGCCCAGACGCTATGTGCCTCTTCGAACCGCGCGGAGCTCGAGCACCGCTTCATCACGGGGTTCAGCCGGCTGTTCGATCTCCCGATGGGCGCGTTGTACACCGTCGACCCGTGGACCGGGCGGCAGTGTTGTGTCGCCTCGTGGGGGGTCAGCGACGGTTTCCTGGCGCGCTACGAGCGGGGCGGGCGGGAGCTGAACTGGCTGCAGGAGCACCTTGATGCCACCGGGCGCGCGGCCTACAACATGGCGCTGATGACATCGATGGACGAGTGGCTCGAGGACCCGCTCTACACGAAACTCAAGTACCTCCACGACATCCGCCATGAGGTCCAGGCGCCGGTCGTCAACCACGACGGAGTCATCGGGACGTTGCACTGCGGCACGAACGATGCCAGCCGCGGTTTCACCCCGTACGAGATACGACTGACCGAGGCGATCGGCCGCGTGACCGGCACCGTGATCGAGGGGATCGATTCCAGGGGAAACCTGGAACGTGAGCGTGACCAGGCCGTCCTCGCCCTCGAACATGCCGGGACCCCGGTGGTGATCACCAATCCGGCCGACCCCGAACCGCGTCTCAACAACGCCGCCCGTCACCTGCTGGCCGAGGTGGTGGATGCAGAACGCGCACTGCACCGGGTGATCGCCCGTCCCGGCGCCGACCGAGGATTCTCTCGCCACATCGACGTCGAGTTGGCGGAAGGCGGCACCGGGCTGCTGCACGGCTACTCCAGCCACACCCGCGCCCAGAGCGGCGCCCTGATCACGGTGCTGGAGCTCCAGCGCGATCAGGCCGAGATCTCCGTCGAGACCCTGACGGCGCTCACCCCCCGCGAGCGGGAGGTGGCACTGATGGTCGTCGACGGCCGCTCCGACCGCGAGATCGCCGAACGCTTGTACCTGAGCCACCACACAGTCAGCCAGTACGTCAAACGCATCTACCGCAAACTGGACGTGGGGTCGCGCGTCGCGCTGACCCGCCTGCTGCTCGATCTCCGCGACTCCAGGCTGCGAGGTTGAGCGATTCGTTCAAGACCCGTGTGAACCGGCCCGTCACGATCGGGTCATCGACTGGTCGCCCGGTGCCACGCCTCGCACGGGAGGGAAGCAAGAATGATCACCAACGTCTCCAAGGTCGTGGTGCCGGTCGAGGACCAGCAGGCTGCGCTGGAGTTCTGGACCACCACGATGGGATTCAGCGTCGTCCGCGACGACACCTACGGCGACGAACGCTGGATCGAGGTCAAGCCACCCCGCCAAGACCTGCTGCTGGTGTTGAGCCCGCGGCAGCCCGACGAGCCACGACGCGCGGTCCCGGATCGGCTGCCACATTCGGACCTGTTCTTCAACTGTGCCGACATCGAGCAGACGCACGCAGAACTCAGGCAGCGCGGCGTGAAGTTCCCACTACCGCCGTCCAGGCAGCCCTTCGGTTGGTGGGCGCTGTTCGAGGACAACGAAGGCACCCGCTACGCCTTGAGCCAATGGGACGACCACCGCCCCCAGCACGCTGACCATGCCTGACGAGATCGCGCCGCTGGTTGCGCTCGCCACCTGTGCGCAGGTGCCCGACCTTGACCAGGACACCCGAATCCTGCTGCCTCCCTTGGCCGAGGCCGGAGTCGACGCCCGCCCCGAGGTATGGGACCACCCCCGCGTCGACTGGGCCCGGTACGACCTCACCGTCATCCGCAGCTGCTGGGACTATCACGAGAACCGCGACCAGTTTGTCGCCTGGGCCACGGCAGTTGATGGCTTGGCCAATCCAGCCACCGTGGTGGCCTGGAACACCGACAAGCACTACCTCACCGAGCTGGCCGCGCAAGGAATCCCGGTTGTACCGACCACCTGGCTCGAACCCGATCGCGATGCCGAGCTGCCGAAGGGTGGCCGCTGGGTGCTCAAGCCCGCGGTCAGCCTCGCCGGTCTCGACACGGGCGTCTACGACGCCGGACGACCAGACCAGCGGGCGCCCATGCGCACCCATGCCGACCGTCTGCTCGCTGCCGGACGAGCGGTCATGCTGCAGCCCTACCAAGCGGCGATCGAGCGGGAAGGCGAGACATCGCTGATCTTCATCGAGGGTCGACTCTGCCACACGGTGGGCCGCTCCGCGGCATTGACCGGCCCAGACGACGGCGCCGACCACCGCTTCACCCCAGCACCGGGCCAGCGCGTACGGCCGCTGGTGCCAGAGGCAGCGCACGTGAGGCTGGCCGAACGTGTCCTCGACCTGGTTCCAGACTCCAGCGAGCTGCTCTACGCCCGGATCGACCTCGTTAGTGACCCGCACGGAACTGCCCAACTGATGGAGGTCGAGCTCATCGAACCTCAGCTGTTCCTTTCCCACTCCCCACTGACAACGACGCGCATGGCCCGAGCGATCGCAGCACGGGCGGCGGCCGCGCGCTACTCCCGGGTGGTGTCAGCGCTCCAGGACCCCGCGAGGGAGAACGAATGACGAAATGACGTCGGGGTGGAGGTCGACTTGGGCTCTTCGGCGCAACGGTTGCCGTCTGACGGGGTGCTGGTTGCCCGGTTGCGGGACGGGGATGAGGCCGGGTTCGGGTTGCTGGTGGATGCGTGGTCGGGTGGGATGCTGCGGTTGGCTCGTTCGTTCGTGTCGACCGACGATTCGGCCGCCGAGGTGGTGCAGGAGACCTGGCTGGCGGTCATCGAGGGCGTCGGGGGGTTCGAGGGTCGGTCCTCGCTTCGGACCTGGGTGTACCGGATCCTGGTCAACACCGCCAAGCGCCGGGGCGTGCGGGAGAGCCGCAGCGTGCCGTGGAGCAGCCTGCTCCCGGCCGGCGAGGACGACGGCCCGACCGTCGATCCGGGCCGGTTCCGCGGCGCCGGCGAACCGTATGCGGGGCACTGGCGGGAGTTCCCGGCGCGGTGGCCCTCGCCGGAGCAGCAGACGCTGACCGGCGAGGTCCGCACCCAGCTGGCCGCCGCGCTGGCCCAGCTGCCGGCTCGGCAGCGGATCGTGATCACCCTGCGCGACGTGCAGGGCTACGGCTCGGACGAGGTGAGCTCGATACTGGAGATCTCGGCGGCCAACCAGCGGGTGCTGCTGCACCGGGCCCGCGCATTCGTCCGCAGCCGACTCGAGGACTACTTCGCGACGGTCGGGACGGAGAGCGAATGACGGGGCGGTGACGTCGTGAGCGACCTCAACCGCGTGTAACGCTGGCGCTGGCAGTGACACTGAACCGGCATGGCCCGTCGGACGCAGGTGGCAGTCAAGCCGGGAAGAGCGCAGCCCAAGTCCTCGTTGCAGAGGCGGCTGCTGCCGCTGCACATCGCGGTGTCGCTCCAAGGGTTCCTGCTGTGGGTGCCGGTGGAGAAGCTGTTCATGAGCGACATCGGCTTCGACCCGGCAAGCGTCGGTGTCATGGCGGCCGCCTACGCCGCAGTCGTGCCGATCATCGAGATACCGTCCGGGATTCTCGCCGACCGGTGGAGCAGAAGAGGCGTTCTGGTCATCTCGAGCGTCGCGCTGATGCTGTGCTCTCTGATCGGGGGACTCAGCAACAACGTGGCCACCTACATCGTCAGCGCCCTCGTTCTCGGCGTCTACTTCGCGATGTACTCGGGAACGTTGGACGCTGTCGTCTACGACACAGTGCTCGAAGAGACCGGCGACAGCGAGGCCTTCGAGAAGCGTATCGGCAGGGTTCGGCTCGTAGAGAGCATCGCGCTGGTCTCGAGCGCGCTGCTTGGCGGCTGGCTTGCCAGCCTTGCAACACCTCGACTGATGTACTTCCTCACCGTGCCGCTTGCCGCACTGTCCATCGTTGCCTATCTCAGATTCCGCGAACCGCAGCTACACAAGACCGAAGAGGCCACCTCGCTGCGGAGCCACCTCGCAGTGACCTATCGGACCCTCACCCAGCGCGGACGGCTGCTGCCGATCATCGGCCTCGCGGTGCTGACCTCGCTCATCCTGCAGGTGATCTTCGAGTTCGGTCCATTGTGGCTGGTCGCACTGGCGGTCCCAGCCGTGCTGTACGGACCGTACTGGGCCGCTCTGACGTCGACGCTCGGGCTAGGCGGGTTGCTCGCCGGGAGGTTCCGGCTCAACCGGCCTGGGACGCTGGGCGTCGTCGTCGGGCTGATGCTCCTGGCCAGCCTCGTGCTAACCAGGCGGACCGGCGTGGTCGTCCTCACGATCGCGCAGGTCGTTCTCGCACTGCTGATAGTGATGGCGAGCATCCACGTCACCCGGTTGCTGCACGACACTGTGCCGTCGACAATCCGGTCCGGAGTGGCCTCTGGCGTCGGTGCGATCTCCTGGATCGCGTTCCTCCCGTCCGCCCTCGTCTTCGGCATCGTGAGCAAGCAGAGTGGCGTACACACCGCCGGTTGGATGATCACCGCCGTGACCGTATTTGCCGGCGTCCTGCTGTTCACGATGGCACTCAGAGGCCGCACCGAACCTGCGGGCGCCCCTGAGACTGCACCCGAGACGCGGTCCAGCGATCGGGGCCACGCGTGGAACCTGCATGGAAGCGGCGATCTCGTCAGCGACCTCACCTGTGCCGAGTTCGTCGAGCTCGGCACAGCCTTCCTCGACGGCACCCTCGACCCGATAACCGAACGCCGCCTCGTCGACCACATCCCGAATTGCGATGGCTGCGAGCGATATCTCGATCAATTCCGGCAGACCATCCGAACACTCGGCAACCTACCCGCGCAGAGCCTCGGGAGCGAGAATCGGGAAGTGGTGATGACCGCGTTCCGCGACTTGCTCCGCTGACCACGCGATCTAGCACGGATCGACGAGGGCGACTCGCGGCATCAACTCGGGAATCGCGGCGATAGTCACGGCGGAGCTGACCGATCCTCCGGTAGCCGATAGCGCCGAGCATCGCTACGGTCATCAGCGCCACAGCGAGTCCGACCGCGATCTGGAGCTCGACCACTCCGCCCAGTGCCTGGCAGACGACGGCGGCCAGGACTCCGGTGACCACGGTGTCGATGATGCCGACGATCACGGGGGAACCGGCGAGCAGGTGGCTCACGCCCACGTGGCTGCGGAAGCTGTAGGTCTGCAGCACGCCGAACTCATCGTCGTGATGACTGGTGACGAAGTACGGATCGAGGTCCGGTGCAAGTTCGAGATAGGCCTTGCGGAGCCGATTCATCCCCACCACGAGCCAGGCGTCCTCGATGTCCGCCTCGACCAACCGGATGTACGTAGCCAGGCCAATGAAGAGCACGATGGGAAGCACCAGGAGCGCGAAGACGCGAAAGTCCTGGCCGAACCCGGTCGCCTGCGCCACCAGGGAGAGCGCAACGACGGTGGCCGAGAGAACCGTGAGGAAGGTGCCGGTCCGGCTGAAGATCTCGTTCCAGGTCGCGCTGCGCGTCGCCAGCAGATTCCAGTGTTCCGTCGCCAGGATCTGGGCGCGTAGGGCCGCCTCGGCACCACTGTGATCGAGCGGCCGGGGCAGCCTCGCGCCTGGGTCCTGCTTCATCGTTGTCTCCAGCTTGAGCATCGCCAGGCCTAGTGTCGACCGTCGGGTCCGGCGGCCCGCGCGCCGCCTGGCAGCTCTCGACCTGGATCCTCGCCCGGGGCGCCGAAGACGGCATCCCAGCGGTGCAGCAGAAAGAATCCGCCGTGCAGCCATTCGAACGTCTCCGTGCTGGCTGACCTCATGGGCGGCCCGGAGAGGTCGGGTGAGGTCTCCCCATCGAGGCTCCAGGTGCCCACGAGGAAATCGAGACGGCGTAGTGCGGGGTCAGGCACGGGGGTTGGTCGGTCTGACGGCGGTCGTCTCGCTCTGACACGGTTGTTGCCTCCGATTTCATGTGTTGCCTTGGCATGCCCTGACCACAGCGCAGCCTGCTGGCCCTCGACCTCACAACGGGGCCGGAGCGGTCGCGTCGTTCCCGACAGCATCCAGACCTATTCGTCCAAGAGTCTTGAACGAATCGCGCACCTGCGGGGTGCGTCTGCCAGCGCCGCCTATCGACCCGGCTGGTCAGAGTCGTCGTCGCTGAGGTTCCGGTCGGCGTAGACCTTCATGGCGTCTCGCACGAGGACCGCGGTGCCGGCGCCGTATTGGTCGTAATTGGCCGTGAATCGAGGGTCGTTGACGTACATCTCGCCGAGACCGATGACGTAATCCTTCGTTGGCGTCGTCGTGATCGACAGCCACTCGACCTGGCGCCTGGCGATGTCCTGAACGTCCTCGCTGTCGGGTGACTTCCCGGCCTGCTTGGCTCGGCCGAAGCCCTCGGCGATCTCGCGCTGCTGGCGCTGGAACGCAGCCTTGTCCTCAGCGGACAGCGATCGCCACCAGCGGTCTCCCTTCTCGTAGGCCTCCCGCCCCCAGCGCTGGGTGACTTCTTGCTCGTACCGGGTGTGGTCGAAGCCGTCGAACGCTTCTTCTGGCATCAGTTGCTCACCTCCTTCCGTCTTGCGCAGGGTCGTCTTCACCGACTCGATCTGGCGCCCGATGCGCGCGCGCTCGGCCTCCAGGAGTTCAAGGTGGGTGCGCAGCGCGGCTGCGGTGTCCCGCTGACCGTCGAGGATCTCGGCGATTGCCGGCAGGCCGAGGCCGAGCTCGCGCAGCAGCAGGATCCGCTGCAACCGCACCAGAGCGTCCTCGTCGTAGTAGCGGTACCCGTTGCCCGCCGTGCGGCTGGGCGCGAGCAATCCCAGCTGCCCGTAGTGGCGCAGCGTGCGGCTCGTCGTGCCCGCCGAGCGCGCGATGTCCTGGATCGACCACTCCACCGCGGCTCCCTCCTCACACTGTCCATGCCATGCTAGATGTTGACGTAGCGTCAAGGTCAATCGCTCCCGTCGACAGCGCCACCGATCCCGCAATCAGGACAAGCCGCGAGGTTCTACACCGACGTGGTCGGCCTTCGGGTCAACACCGACATGCCCGACAGCGCCCTGGCGCAGTCCCTCTCATCGGGCGCTCGCGCGGGCGCCGGTGTGCGCGCGAACGATCAGTGGGATCCCGACGGCCGCCGGAAGGATCCAGGCGACGATCTCGGCGGTGGTCGAGATGTCACCCGCGCTCACCACAAGGAGCGCCGTCACCAGCGCGACATAGGAGCCACCCAGTCCGTGCGCGCCTACCCATCTCGGCCAGCCTCGCCGTACCGCCATGTAGCCGACGAGCCCCAAGAGGTAGGACAGCACAGCGATCGGAACGAGCCACCACAGCCGCGACCAGTCCAGTAGCGACACCACCGCTGCTGTCAGGCAGGTGGCGAAGACGGCCCACAGGTACGCTGTCAACACCCGTTCACGACTGCTGTGCCGGCGTGCAGCTAGGAGAAGCGCCAGCGGTCCGAGGGCCAGCGCCAAGGCACCGCTGACGATGTGGAGTGGAAGGAATACAGCTCGCAAGATCCACCTCACGCGTACGACCCGGTCTGAGACTAGCGCCCACTCGGCTGGCCGGCTGTACCGATCTGTTCTCGCTGGCTGGTGCTCGTCACACCGTCAGGTGACGTGACCACAGGCCGTGCGTCCCCCCGTCCCGCCGGGCGCGACTGCTCCGTCGACAGCGCTACAGATCTTGCTTGACCTTGACGCAACGTCAAGATCTAACGTCCTGAACATGCCACCCACGAAGCGTGTCGCCGCCGTCGTCAACATCCAGCTCGAGGCCGGAGAGGCCAACATGGGCAAGGCGGGCCAGGCCCTCGGCCCGCACGGGATCGACCTGATCGAGGTCGTCCGCACCTACAACGCGGCCACCGCGAATCAGCGCGGGGAGATCGTCCCTGCCGTCATCACCATCTACGAGGACCGGTCCTTCTCCCTTGTCACCAAGACCCCACCGACGTCCGCGCTGCTACGACAGGCAGCCGGACTCACCAAGGGCTCCCCGCGCCCCAATGGTGCCCCGGTCGCCACGTTGACCAGAGCCCAGGTCCGTGAGGTGGCCCAGCGCAAGCTGCCCGACCTCAACACGGATGATCTCGACGCCGCCGAGAAGACCGTCGCCGGCACCGCCCGATCCATGAGCATCGCGATCTCCGACTGAGTGCCACGCCGACAGCCGCCGTCGTTGTGTCTCGCCGTGCGGCTACTCTCCATATGAGAGACGGCGCCTACGGGGTGTTCGCCGCAGCGGTGAGGAACCACGTCGTCTCTCGACCTCGGGTGATGACCTGGATGCGGCGTGCCTTCGCCGGCTCCTTCATCGCGCTCGGGGCCAGGCTGGCCGCACTGCAGCACCCGGTTCGACAATCCGGCCCGCGCATCATGTCGTATTGCCGCGTACAACTCCACACGAGACCGCTCCGCCGACATCGAGCACCGGTTGGGCTGCGTTTGCGGCTACGGACTCACCATCCGTCGTTCCTACGGGGCGTTCTGACCTGTCGACTGGTCCATGACGTAGATGGTCGCCCCGCCCGGGTCCTGGTAGGTGGCCAGGAAGCCGCCGGGGATCTCCGAGGGCTCTTCGACCACGGCGAGCGTCACCGCACGAGCAGAATGGAAGGCCTCGACACTGTCGACGACGAACAGCGGCCCGACCGGGGCGTCGGGGTCGTGGGCATCGAGCATGAACTGCACCTCGGTGCCCGGCAAGGCCAGCACGACGGTCGCGTCGCCTTCGCGCCACATCTCGGTGAAGCCGAGGCTGTCGCGGTAGAGGGCGAGCGAGGCCTTCAGGTCGGAGGTGGGGACGAACAGGAACTCGAGCTTCATGGCGCAACCTTCCGTGTCGTAACTAGATTTGCGCAGAGCATAACGACATTATGGTCGGGTGCGCGAGTGGATTCCGGTTTCGACCTCCCCGAGGGGCAGGCTCGTGCTCGCCGCGGTCAAGGAGTTCGGGGCGCGCCCTTTCGACGAGGTCACGGTCGCTGAGCTGGCGGCAGCGGCGAAGGTCACCACGGGCGCGCTCTACCACCACTTCGGCAGCAAGCTCAGGCTGTACACCTTCGTGCGGGATGACGTCGAACGGCGCCTCTTGGACCGGATGGAAGGCGCGGTGGCGGCCATGGGATCGGACTGGGATCGCTCGGCAGCCGTGACGTCCGCCTTGCTTGTCGGGCTGGACTTCGCCGTACGCGAGGACTTCATCCGCATCCTGGGGGACCCTCCCGCGGGCACGGAACATGACCGGCTGGCCGAGATGCTCAGCCAGAACGCCGTCCCGCCGGCACCGCTTCTCGGCCGGGTGCTCGCGGCGGCCTGGCGTGCGGCACTAGCGGCGATCGCCGAAGGCGCGGAGCCGGAGCACGCCCGCGCCGCCATCGCGGCTCTAAGATTCCACTCGCCCGACGGCGAATGAAGGCCCCGTCGAGCCGGGTCGGCTCCGGCCGGGCAGGGGTGGCCTGGGTTGCACAGGGGTCGTTGATCTTGTCGCCGAGCTCGGTTCGTCAGCGCACGACGCGATAGGTGATGTGCGTCGCGAACGGTGACTGGAGCAGGCGCAGGTGTTCGAGGCCGACCGTCTCGTCGAAGTCGTCGAACAGGCGCTTGCCACCGCCGAGAACGACCGGCGCGATCGAGATCGACAGCTCTTCCACGTGTCCGGCGCGCAGCGCCTGACGGATGACATCCGCCCCGCCCATGACGAACACGTCCTTGCCGCCCGACGCGTCGCGGGCCCGGGCGATCGCCTCGACCAGCCCGTTCACGAACGTGAATCCGGCGTCTGCGGGTACGGCCTCCGGCCGGTGCGTCACCACGAAGAACGGCACGCCGAACGGATTGTGGCCGCCCCACGCCTCCGCTGCCTCGTACGTGTTGCGGCCGCCGACGACGGCGCCGACGCGAGCCGTCGCCTCGTCGAGAACCTCCTTGTCCGCACCCGTCGGCTCGCCTCTTGCCTCCTCGTCGTAGCTCCATGGGCGGCCGAAGACCCAGTAGTGCAATCGCTCACCCCCATCGCCCAAACCGCGGCCCGGTCCGTCGCTCGGCCCGGTGATGTACCCGTCCAGCGAGGTCGTGATCCCTGCGGCCACCTTCGTCATCGCCCGTCCCTCCCGCTGATGGCTGGGTCGGAATTGAAGAACTCCACCAGCACGGGAGCAATCGCCTCCGCAGCGACCTCGTGCGTCTGGCCTTCCAGGGTGCGGTGCTGTGCGTTGGGGATAGCGTTTGCGAGCGCCACAGAGGCGATATGCATGAACGGGTAGCTGGCCCCGCCGTCCATGATGAGCGTCGGCACAGCAACACGGGTCGCTCGCTCGGTGGGCACCGAGGCATCTTCACCGAGGACGGCGGCATCGTAGGCAATCGTGGGCGCTACCGCTTCCCACATCGCCCACATGGGATACTGGCGCATCCCATCAAGCTGTTCTGCGGGCACACCCAGCAACGTCATAAAGAGCGCTACCGCGTCGCCTCGGCGACCTTCCGCAAGCACTCTCTTGAGCTGCTCTCTGAAGTCTCTCCATGCCTGCCCGGCAGCTTCATCATCGTTGTAGGGCGCCTCGTACATCGCGAGCTTCTTCACTTTGCCGTCGAGCGCGAGCGCGGCCTCGAAGGCAAGCGCCGCGCCGGAGGAAATACCGGACACGAACGCCGATCCACCCGCCTCGTCGATGAGGGCTTCGATGTCTTCGATCTCACGCTCAACCGCATACGGCTGCGTATCCGTGCTGTCGCCTCGTCCCCGACGATCATAGTGATACACGGTGAAATGCTGGGCCAGTAGGGGCAGCGCAGCGAGTTGCGCGGTCTCTGAGTCCATGGCTCGTTGTTCAAACATGCCACCCACGAGGATGAGCGCCGGTCCCGTACCTGACTGATCGAACGCGATGGTCGCGCCATGCTTCGAAATGACTGTGCTCATGTGCGTTCTCCGAGTCTCGACGGCGGACGGACGTGGCGGCCGCGTCCGGAAGACGTGATTGGTGCTCGTGGGGGTGCGGCCGTGTGTAGCATCGCCTCTCCCCTCTGCTGGCACCACTCCGGTGCCTCTCAGCAGTGACGTCGGAGCCACCGATCCATCTCGGACACTCACCCGGCAAGATCCGCGAATTGCCGCTGCCTGGACTCGATCACCTTCGTCCGCTCGTTCGGCGATCTGGTGCGTCGCGAGGAGCAGAGCACCTGAACCCTGAGCCCTGACCCGTCGGTCCGCAGCCGCTACTCGATCACGAGGATCGCCGTGGTTTCACACCCCGACCCGGCAATTCGTCTATCCGTCACGACCGCGCAGGAGTCCCATCTCGAAGGGACGGAGCTCGCCTCGCGCGTAACCGCCATTGGCGGCTGGATCGTGCGAGACGGTGCGCCGCGCCGATTCTTCGTCCGCCGCATCAAAGATCGCGATCCCGGTATTGATCGCGCCGCCGGTGGGACCGGCCAGCACGAGAAGACCTTCCTCGAGCAGCCGTCCGAGCCACTCGAAATGGCGGCTCCATGCAGCCATCTCTTCGCTGGTCATCGTCGCCGCGAAGTTCTCGCGGGGCGGATGGAGGAAATAGATCCACTCCGACATCGTCGGGTCTCCTTTTCGATCTAGGACTAGGACTTGAACAGACCGACGACGTTGCCGTCCGGGTCGGCGAACTGGGCGAACGTCACCACGTCCGGGACCTCGGTGACCGGAACCGTGGTCTTGCCGCCGAGCGATTCCACCCGAGCGAGGTAAGACTGCGGATCGTCGACCTCGACGTAGAAGGTGACTTGGTTCGGTCCTTCCGCCTCCCCGATACTGCCGGCGATGCCGGCGCCCGAGTCGGTGTCGACCATTGCGGAGTTCATTCCAACGACAGGTTGCATCTTCCATCCGAACGCCTTCGCGTAGAACTCGTGAAGCTTGCTCGGGTTGCTCGAGTTGATCTCGAACCACGTGACCGGGTTGCCCATCTGATCCACCTCTCTTCGTCGATTAGTCGTTGCGAGCCGAGCTGGGCATGTGCCGGTCCACCTCCTTGCCTGTGCAGCTCGGCTGTGCCAGACTGAGCGCGCGTTCGTTAGTGCAAACTAACGGTAAGAGTAGACGCACGGTTAGTCAAGAGGCACGGTTGGTGGATACGCACGATCTAGTACTGGACGCCCTCGGCGACCGCACCAGGCGAGCAATCCTGGAGCGCCTCCGCGACGGCCCAAAGCCCGTCGTGGAGATTGCCCGCGGCCTGCCGGTGGGCCGGCCGGCCGTCTCCCAGCACCTGAAGGTCTTGAAGCAAGCCGGGCTCGTCTCGGACCGCGCCGTCGGGACCAGGCGACTTTACGATGTCGACCGAGAAGGGCTCGAGGCCGCTCAGAGCTACCTGGGCTCGTTCTGGTCGGATGCCCTGTTGAGGTTCAAGCGCATGGCCGACGAACATCGAGCGACGCAGGAACGATGAGCTCCAATCCCCGGCTCGCGGCCGTCCGTGAATCGGTCCAGGTCGACTGCCCAGTCGACGAGGCCTTCGTCCTCTTCACAGCCCGGATGGGCGAGTGGTGGCCGCTCGACAAGGCCTCCTACGGAGGGGACCGAGCCAAGGACATCTTCCTCGAACCCCGCGTCGGCGGACGCTTCTTCGAGCGATTCACCGACGGCGATGAGCTCCAGGTCGGCAGCGTCGTCGCCTGCGAGCCCCCGAGGCGCATCACGTTCACATGGAGAACAGCAGACTGGGAGGGCGAAACCGAGGTCGAGGTGACCTTCACTCCACAACACGAGGGAACGCGGGTCGATTTGGCACACCGCGGCTTCGAACGTCTTGGGCCGCTTGGTCCAGACGTCGCGGCCAAGTTCCGCGCCGGCTGGCCTGGAGTCATGCAGGCATTCGTGCAGCGAACCGGACAAGACAACGGATAAGACGGACCTCGCCCGGGCCTTTCGCAGCCCGCCAGGCTCGCGGGTCACGGATGGGTGGACCCCAAACCAGGAGGTGGGTTGCGATATTCGCCTACGACGAAGCAGTCGCCAAGCGATACCCCACGGTCCGCGCGGGAGTCGTGCACGCGACCGGACTGGGCAACGGTCCCAGCCCACCGGAGCTGCTCGACGAATATCGGGCCGAGCAACAAGCCGCCTCCGAAAGGTTGAAGGCCACGGCGATCGCGGATCTGCCCTCGATCGCCGCTTGGCGCCGCGCTTTCACCCAGTTCGGCGCCAAACCCACCCAACATCGCAACGCCGCCGAAGCGCTGCTCCGAAGACTCGCCAAGCAGGGCGAGATCCCGACCGTCAACGTGCTCGTCGACATCGGCAACCTCGTGTCGATCCGCTACGCCATGCCCGTTGCCGTGTTCGACCTGGCTGACATCGCCGACTCCCTCACCGTTCGTTTCGCCACCGGCGATGAACTCTTCACCGACCTCGGATCGGCCGGCAGCGTCGTCCCCGACCCTGGCGAGGTCATCTTCGTTGACCGCGACAACGTGGTGAGCGCTCGGCGCTGGTGTTGGCGCCAAAGCGCCCAGAGCGCCACCAGCGGAACCACCGTCGAGGCGCTCATCGTCATCGAAGGGCTCCACGACACCGCCGGCCAAGACGTCGAGGAGGCACTCACCGACCTCACCTCCTTACTTGCCTCACATCAGCCCCACAGGCACACCAGGTCGCACGTGTTGTCACCGAGCAACCCCAGCACTGGGTCGAGCGAAGGCGTCGAGTACCCAACCCGATAGGAACGGACGTGCGGTGTTGGCTGAGCGAGCCTGGTGGTCCGGAGCGAGGCAGTTCCGCGGTGCCAGATCTCAGCTTGCCGCAGAAGATCTCGACGACGCGCTCGGTCGATGAGCGGGACGTCAGGAGGGGGCGAGCGCGTACACCCGGTGCCGGCCGGCAATCCCCTTCAGCTCCACCTCGCGACCCTCGAGGAACGTGACCGCCGGGGTCGAGGCGTGGACGAGCTCGTATACGGCGCTGGACACGAGCACCTCGCCGCCGATCGCCTGTCCCGCGACGCGTGCCGCGAAGTGCACGGTGCTACCGATGAAGTGCTCGGCCTCCTTGATCGCGTCGCCCGTGTGGATGCCGATCCGCACGCGGATCGGCCGCGCGACGTCGCCGAACTCCCGCTCGATCTCGAGCTGGATCACCTGCGCGCACGCGACCGCCCGGCGGGCGCTCGAGAAGGCTAGCATCGACCCGTCGCCCTGCGTCTCGACGACGGTGCCGCCGTGGGCGGCCGTCACCGCCTCGATGAGCCGGTTGTGGCGCCGGATGACCTCGAGCCAGGCCCGGTCGCCGAGGCGGGCGAGCATGGGTGTCGAGTCGACGATGTCGGTGAACACGATCGTGACCGTGCCATCGACGGCCAGCGAGGCGGACAGGTCCGGCCGCTCGCGCTGGATCGTCCGCTCGAGCTCGTCGAGCGAAACGGTGAGCGGCCGGCCGAGGGTCTCCAAATTCGATCGCGGGAACGACCAGTGAACGTGGACGACCTTCCACTCCCCTCGCTCGAGGTGGAGGATGTAGGTCGCGCGCGACTCGAGTGCTTCGCCCTCCCAGCTGATCGTCTCCTTCACCCCGGCCCAGCCGACCGACCCTTCCTCCCAGGCCTGGATCTCGGTGGCCGCGACCGGGAAGGCGCCGGTCTCCTGCATCTGTCGAGCCCAGATCGCGCGGGTCTCGCCGCCCCGAAACCACTCGGCGCGGTCGGTGCCGATCATCAGGGTGCCGGCGTGATCGGAAAGCCGCCCGAGGTATGCCTCCTCGTCGCCCGCGGCGATCGCGATGGTCCACCGCTCCACGACGCGACGGATCTCCTCGGAGGGCTCCACACGGCGAATGGTGCGATACCGATGCCGATGGACGCAACCCACCGGTCGGTGTTCGAACCTATCCAGCACCTCGGGCCGCCCCCGACGTAGTGCTTGGACCGTCATCCCAGCCTCCGTTTCGCCCGAAGGCCCGATCCGCCCTGGCCCCCGGCCTCACATGGTAGATACCGGGCGTCGGGCTTTCGGGTGAGTGAGCGCGGGATAGTGGCCTCGAGTCGGCGGCGGTCAAGCAGGTCGCGCCGCGTACCATGCGAGTGGGTCCTCATGTGACGCCCGTTCCCCAGGGACCCTCCCGGCTCGACGACGGATGGTTGTGGCCGTGCAACCACGAGTTGTACGACGTCAAGCCGCTCAACGACATCCTTGCCGTGCAGGCGGCGGGGTACGGCGGCGGCTCGTTGGTGTACGCCAATGTCGCGATGCGCCCACCGCAGGAGGTGTTCGACGAGGCGTGGCCGCAGCCGTACAGCCGTGCGACGCTCGACCCGTACTACGACCTTGTCTCGTACATGCTCGACGTCCGGCCGGTGACGGCCGACCCGCGCACCGGCGAGCTGCCTCCGAAGACACGTTTCATGGCGCGAGCCGCCGGTGCGCTTGGTGCAAGTGACGGCTTCTTCCATCCCAATCTCGCGGTCACCTTCGATGACGAGGGGCCCGGTCAGCGGAACAGGTTCGGCGTGGCGCAGCGCGGTTGTCAGTTTGTGGGTTAGTGCGACATCGGCTGCAACGTCGGTGCGAAGAACTCGCTGGACCACAACTACCTCGCCGTTGCCGAGCAGCGTGGCGCGACCGTCGGTGTGCGTACGGAGGCGATGTACGTTGCCAAGTCCGACGGCGGCTACCGGGTCCGGCTGCGTGAGTACGGCCGCCACGGTGCCGGACGTGACGGATCTGAGCGTGATGTCACGGCGCGGTCCGTGTTCGTATGCGCCGGCGCGCTCGGAACGACCGAGCTGCTGCTCCGCAGCCGTGATCAGTTCGCGACTTTGCCCGACCTGCCGGCCGGGCTCGGCCAGGGCTACTCGGGCACCGGCGACTTCCTCAGCTTCGGCCGTGGCATGCGTGACCGTTTCGAGCCCGGCTCGGGACCGACCATCACGACGGCATCGCTCATGCATACGCAGACCGCCGGGGAGGACCACTGGTTCGTCCTCGAGGACGGCGGGTTCTCGGGGCACCTGGCCAAGCTGGTGGCGGACCTCGACATGTCGCAGCTGCCGGAGCATGTCACACAGGCCATCCGGAGGGGGGCGCTCCGCACGATCACCCGCGCTCGAGAGTTCGCCGCCGGACTGGACGACAACAACGTGGACACTGCCGTTCTACTGGCCATGGGACGCGACCGTGCCCAGGGACGCATCGAGCTCCGCGGCCGCCAGCACCGGCTGCACGTGACCTGGGACGTGAGCAGCAACAATCCCCTGTACACGGCGGAGCGCGCAGTCTCCGCCAACATGGTCCGGGCCACCGGTGGCCAACCGTTCGTCACGCCGACGTGGGCCCTGTTCCGCCAGCCTGTGACAGTGCACAACCTCGGCGGCGCCCGCATGGGCACCGAACCTGGGATCGCCGTCGTCGACCCGGATGGAGAGGTGTTCGGGCATCCCGGCCTGTACGTGCTCGACGGCGCCGCGCTGCCGAGCGCAACGGGTGCCAACCCCTCCCTGACCATCGCTGCGGTCGCCGAGCGCTGCATGGAGGTCGCCGTCAGGCGCCTGACCGGATCATCGGCCTGGGTCGCTCCCGAGCGCGGGGCCGCCGAGCCGCGCGAGGTCCCGGAGGACGCTGTCGTCAGGGCCGTCTCGGCTCGCGCCGGCCCGAGGCGGCTGGTGCCGGGGATCTCGTTCACGGAAACCATGCGGGGGCAAGGTGCAGTTGCCCGCCGAGGATGGGCGTCCACCTCGGCAACGACGCGTGACGCTGCACCTGCATGCTCATACACCGGATCTGCAGGCGTTCCTCGACGACCAGGTCCACGCCGTGCAGCTAGCTGGGACGATCCATGTCGACGGACTGACGCGGCAGCCGGCCCGGGTCGAAGGTACAACCCTGCACCTGATGGTTGCGGTAGACGGCGGTCCCCGCCGAACGATGGACTACACCGTCCCGTTCACCGACGACGCCGGGACGCCGTGGCTGCTCCAGGGGTCCAAGCGGATCGAGCGCCGGTGGCTCAACGGCCCGTGGCACGCCACCACAGTGTTGTACTTCGCGATCGTCCCGCCCGAGTCCCGTTATGAGTCGCTGGTACCGGCGGGTCGGGTGGCCATCTCGCCAGTAGACGTGTTCCGGCTGCTCGCCAGCATGCGTGCTGCCGGCACCGAGCGCGGCGTCACGGCTGCGCGGGCGGTCATACGATTCGGCGCCTTCTTCGCCGATGCCGTGCTGCGGGCCTACCTGACACCTGCTGGTCGACGCTCGGTACGTCGAGGTCGCACGTGACCGGCCACAGCGCTCCCGATACCGGCGTGCGACGACTCTCCGACGACACGCTCGTGGTGTTCCTGTCCGACACGCACATCGGGGGGGCGGACCGAACCGAGATCTTCGAGTCCGCCACGGAGCTCACCGCACTGGTGATGGAGATCGGGCAGCACGTCGGGCCGGTCGAGCTCGTGCTGCTGGGCGACTTCCTCGATCTCCAGGGATGGGCCATACCGGGCAGGTCAACGAGCGCGTGACCGCGACGCTGACGCGACCCGACTATGCCGAGCTGTTCGATGCGCTGCGGGCGTTCAGGAGTGCCGCCGGACATCGCGTGACCTACGTGATTGGCAACCACGACGCTGAGCTGTGGTGGAACGTCCGACTTCAGAACGTGCTCAGAGACGCCGGATTGGTCGACGAGTTCGCGCTGTCGTACGCGGCCCGGTTCAAGTCGCTCGGTGACCAGCTGATCTACGGCGAGCATGGGAACCAGTTCGATCCCACCAACCGCGTCACCGACTACAGCGACCCGCTGGACACGGCCGATCGGTGCACACGTGGTCGACGAGATCGTGCGACCCATCGGGTCCGGCACCAGACTCACCGGCAACCTGGACCTGCGCGACGTCAGCTTCGTCTTTCCACTCGCCGCCATTCCGGAATGGATCGCTGGCCGGATCTTCTACCGTTTCCTCGGCGAAGCGCTGCGGTGGATCTTCATCCTGTTCGTGATCGCCAACGTCGCGCACGCGTTCCTCATCTGGCTGGGCTCGTCCGACGAGCAACGAGCCACCACCCGGACGATCCTCGGGGAGGTTGCCTACGACGTCGGTCTCCTGGTCCTCGTCGGCGCGGTCGTCTTCCTCGCCGGCCGCCGGACGGCCCGTCGAGCGATCTCATTGCTCGCTCTACGCCTGACAAGTGCGTCGTCGAGCTCCGAGCCAACTCGCATACGCGGCACTCTGCTGACCGACGAGCCGCTCCCGATGGCCGGCGGCGTTACTCCCCGGAACATCGCAGTGTTTGTGTCAGGGCACACGCACGCCCCGTCCAGCTCGCAGCTCCGGCGCGACGACGAGACGATGACCGTCATCGTCAACACCGGGTGCTGGCTGCGCCAGCTCCATCCGGTCCCAGCACGGTTCGGCGCGCCGCACGTCTTCGTGCCCATGTTCGTCCAGACGCACGTCCGAGTGCACCGCAGCCAGGAGGGTGTCGCGGTCGAGCTCTGGGACCGTCCAAGGCCAGCACCGCGGACGCTGCCCTGGATCGAGCGAGCCGCCATCGCGGGGCGAATACCGAACAATCCGCAATCCCCTGGCGCCCCGCGCCTGCTCGATCGCCAGCTGGTCGCCAGCGGGACGAGAGCGTCAACATGAGCCTGCACACGCTGCCCGGTCACCGGCTGTGACTCCCGCCGTGGGCGGACGAGCCGGCATCAACAGCGAGTCGGCGGTGAGCGCGACTCCCACGACGTGAACCAGATCGCATGGCAGCTCGCGTCGATCAAGATTCCTTGCGGGTCGAAGCAATCTCTCCGGGCTGTCGGTTAGAGGTCGGGTACAAGTGATCGCGTCGTACGGCCTGGGGCTGGCGGTGGAAGAGCGGGGTGAGGACGATGCCGGCGCCGGCTGCGGCGATGGCCATGAATAGCCAGGCGCCGTCGAAGTCGCTCTTCGTGGCGAGCGTGCTGCCGCCGACGATCGCGACAAAGGACGCGAGCCCGAGTGCGGCGCCGATCTGGCGGAAGGGTGGTCTGGACGCCGATGCCGTCGCGAGGCGGGCGGGCGGCAGTGTCGAGGCGGCAAGCGCCGTGAAAGCGGGGATCACTAGGCCGACCCCGATGCCGCCGAGCAGCTGGCCGGGCAGGTATTGGGTGAGGTGGCGCGGCTGGTCGCCGAGCGTGGCCAGGAACCAGACGCTGGCGAGGGCGAAGATGATGCCGCCCGGTGCGCCGATGCGGGCGCTGCCATAGCGGTCGCCGAGCCGCCCGGAGAGGGCGGCGACGATGGCGGCGGCGAGCGGGCCTGGGAAGAAGGCGAAGCCGGCTTTCGCTACCGAGTAGTGCCAGACAAGTCGGCGGGGTCGCCAGAGGGCTCGCTTGGGGCGTCGTGATGGGCCGCATCGCGCGGCCCATCATCCGGCGCAGGGCGAACCTGGGTGCGAAGCGGCCGGCGAGGGTGAGGAAGGCGTAGAGGGCGCCGACGACCTTGATGGTGCGACCGCGCTCGTGCGCGCGTAGGGCCGATTCGACCACGCGCCGCGGCCGCAGATGCGGAAACGGCGCTCAGGGTCCTGGCTGCCGGCGACGTCGGCGAACTCGGTACTGACGAGCCGGGTGCCACCGCGGTGACGCGCACGCCTTTGCCGCGCAGCTCCTCGGCGAGCGCTTCGGAGAAGCTGAGCACAAACGCCTTGCTCGCCGCGTAGGAGGCGAAATACGGCATCGGCTGACACGCCATCTGCGAGGCGACGTTGATGACGCCGCCGTGGCCGCGGCCGAGCATCGCAGGTAGCAGCCCGCGGGTGAGCGAGACGATCGCCTCGACGTTCAGCCGAACGAGCTCGGGCTCGGGCGGTAGCGAGGCGAACCGGCCGTAGCTCGCGACGCCGGCGTTGTTGACGAGCAGCTCGACGTCGATCGCGGCCGCCTTCTCGAGCAGCGTCTCTACCCCGGCGACGGTAGAGAGATCGGCGACGAGCGGCTCAAGCTTGCCGCCTCGTGCGTGTACCTCGCCGGCAAGTGCGGTCAGGCGCTGACCGCGGCGCGCCACCGCAACCACCGGATGACCGCGCTCGACGAGCGCCAGCGCGAACTCTCGACCGAGACCGGAGGAGGCGCCCGTGACCACCGCCCAGCCGCGCCGTTCGTCTCGTGCCCGCCCGCTGGGTCGCTTCATGAAACTCACTCTAGGGCTCGCGCGCACGCTCGAGCTGGTCGGCGAGCGCTGGACGCTGCTGATCATCAGGGACGCCTTCCTCGGCCTGCGCCGCTTCGACGAGTTCCACGACAGCCTCGGCGTCGCACGCAACGTCCTCACCGATCGGCTCAATCGCCTTGTCGACGAAGGAATCCTCGGAACGAACCACATACAGCAAGCGCCCCTCGCGGTTCGAGTATCGGCTGACCAACAAGGGCCGCGACCTCGCCACCCCGTGCTGTCGCTCATGCAGTGGGGCGACCGGCACCTCCACCACAAACCACCACGCATCGCACGCCGACGAAGCGACCGGAGCAGGGTCAAGGCCGTCCTCGTAGCCCGTGACACAACGTCGTCGACCCTGCCGACATAGAGATCGTGCCTGGCCCTGGACTCACCGCGATCGCGTAGCAGCCGAGCCCACGTTCGAGCAGAGCGAGCATCCGCTCGCACGAATTCACCGATGGAAGCGCAGCCGGTCGACGACCTTGTCGAACGTCTTGCGCTCGGCGCGGAACGCGATTCCGACGAGGTCGAGACCCTGCGCAGGGACGGCGGCGACCGCGGCGCGGTTTGCCTCGTCATGATTCGTCGTGAAGAGCTCGTGTGTGTAGACCGCCGGGGTGACGCCACGGCTCATCGCGCGTTCGTAGGCCCGACGCAGCGCGGGGCCGTCAGCCTCGTAAATGAGTACCGGTTGGACAAACATCGGCAAGTACTGGTTCCCAGATGCGTCCCTGTACGGCTCGCCGACGACGCCCGGCACCGTTCCCGCGATCCCGCTGACGAGAAATGCCGTGACATTCGTCTTCTGCCACACGGCGAGGTCGTCGCGGAGGACGACGGCGATCTTCGTGTCGAAGTGCATCTCGTGACGCTAGCCGCCGCGGCAACGCTCCCGAGCGGCACGTCGTCGAACGCCCTGCGAAAGGGCCGGCAGAGGAGCTGTGGCCGACGGGCGGAGCCGATTCAGCGCCCGCCTTGGCGTGGTGCCGCGTTTGCGTGATGTGCCGTCCTGGCGGTGGATGTAGGGCCGCACCAGTGGCTGACGGCGGCGAGCTGGCCTGCGCTCGTGGCTTTGTCGCCGGCCCAGGCGACGTAGCCGTCAGGGCGGATCAGTGTGACCGCGGGCCAGTTCGGCGCGATGGTGGGCGGCAGCAGCACGGTTACCACGCGGTCGGACCAGCCTTCGGCCACCGCGTCGGCGAGCTGGCTCTTGCCCGTGCGGTCGAGCAACGTGAAGTGGCCGTGGCGCATCTCCGTGTACAGACGGGAGGCGCCGATCGAGACGTCTGGCACGCGCCGGCCGGTCCAGGAGTGCGCCTTCCCGCCGCGGGGCGGCGGATAGGCGATGGATAGACCGGCCACGCGACGGCGCAGCATGCGCTGCACCGGCGGGAGAGACAGCGCGAACCGCGCCAGCAGTGGGCGCACGGCCCGGACCGGGGCCGGAGCCAGCGTGACCCGCTGCAGGAGGTCGGTCACGCCCAACGCGTCCCGGCCGACCGGGTGGCGTTCGCCGTGATAGGAGTCGAGCAGCCAAGGCGGCGCCCAGCCGTGCACGGCAGCGGAGAGCTTCCAGCCCAGGTTCATCGCGTCCTGGATGCCGGTGTTCATGCCGAGCGCACCGAGCGGGGAGTGGACGTGGGCAGCGTCGCCGGCGAGGAAGATCCGTCCCACCCGGTAGCGGTCGGCCTGGCGCCGTTCGCTGAGGAAGCGGGTGGACCAGCGCATCCGCCGCATTCCGAAGTCGGTGCCGGCGATCCGACGCAACGACTGCCGGATCTCCTCCTCGCCGAGCGGCTCGTCGAGCGGTACGCGTTCGCGCTCCCGGTCCCAGATGACGGCCCGGTACCAGCCGTCGCCGAACGGAGGGAGCAGCACGACGCCCGCCTTGCCCAGGTACGCGCCGACGGCGGTCGGAAGGTCCTCGGGCAGATAGATGTCGGCCAGCATGATGTGCGTGCTGTAGGCCGAGCCGACGAACCCGACACCCGACAGGCGCCGCACCGCGCTGTGGGCGCCGTCGCAGCCGACCACGTAATCGGCCCGTTCGGTTCGGCTGCCCTCGGGTCCGTCTACCACCACCTCGACGCCGGCGTCGTCCTGCCGCAGCCCGATGACCTCCGTCCCGAGGACGATCTGCACGCCGAGCGCCCGCGCGCGTTCCTCGAGGAGCGCCTCGGTGCGCGCCTGGGCAACGATGAGGACGTACGGGAAGCTGCTCTCGGGATGGTTGAGGCTCAACCGCAGCGGGCGGCGGCCCAGCTGTGGCCGCACTTCGGGCACCTGCAGGCCCTGCCGGACGAGCTTGTCTGCCACGCCGCGCATGTCGAGCAGCTCCAACGTGCGGGCGTGTACCCCGAACGCCCTGGTGAGGTTCGACTCCTGCTCGCGGCGTTCCAGGACCCGGCACCGCACCCCGGCCAGCGCCAGCTCACACGCGAGCATCAGGCCGGTCGGGCCCGCGCCGACCACGACAACGGACGATGCATCGGTCACGGCCCCTCCTCCAGCAGTTCCTCAGCTCGCGTCGGTGAACACCGTCGCGATCACGAATTCGAGGTGGGCGCGAAGCAGCTGGTGGCCGGCGCGGCGGGTCTCCTGGCTCGCTTCGGCATGCAGATACAGCAGCCGCACGAACGCGCTCGCCGCGAACAGCTCCCAGGCCAACTGCGTGGGTGTTCCGCGGCCGGCCGGAATGCGGCCGGCCTCCATCCACCCGGCGAAGAGACGGGCGATCTCCTGCTGCACCTGCCCGGCCGCGGCGATCACCCGCGCATGGGTGTCGCCAACCGCGCGGGCAAGCACGCTGGTCAAACGTCGGGCTCGCGGCTCGTCCCACCCGGCGATCAGCCGGTCGCCCATGGCGCGCAGGAAGCCCGCCGGGTCGGTGCCGGCCAGCCGCGGGTCGACCACGGCCAGCTGGTCGATGAACAACCCGGTGCCAGCCTGGTACAGCACCTCGTCGAAAATCTCCTGCTTGTTCGCGAAGTGCTTGTAGATGACGCTCTCGCTCAGCCCCACCGCCCTGGCGATCGCCCGAATCGACGTGCCGGCATAGCCGTACCGGGCGAATAGATCCAGGGCCGCCTCCAGCAGCTCGGCCCGGGTGTCCCGAGCCTCGGCCTTGGGCGGTCGACCCCGCCGCCGCGGAACCGGCCGTACCGGTGCTGCCCTCACGCGGACATAGTAATCGATCGATCTCTTACTTTCAACGAACCCGCCTGAGGGGCGATCTGCACCTCAGCCGGCGAGCCATCCGCTTGGTGGGGGCGTCGCGGCCAGCGACGAGAAGTCGCCGCTATCGCGTATCGCCCTCGCTGCGTCCGCCATCGCATTGACCGCCACCCAGGTCAGGCCGCCACCGACGCTCACCCGCTGCGCGCCGGCTTCCACGATCTCCGACAGCGACAATCCGGGTAGCGCCAGCACGTTGACCGGCTTCGAGACGGCCCTGCAAACGGCTCCGATCTCGCCAGCGCTCCGGAGGCCCGGCGCGTAGAGAACATCGGCACCGGCCTGTTCGAAGGCCAGGAGGCGCGCGATCGTGTCCTCGAGATCGGGGTTGCCACGGATGTGGTTCTCGCTTCGCGCGGTCAGCATGAACGGGAACCCCAAGCCGCGAGCTGCCTCCGCGGCGGCGGCGACTCTCTCGACGGCGTGGTCGAACCCGTAGACGTGACCGTCTGGGTCGTAGTCCTCGATCGAGCCGCCCACCGCCCCGGCCTCGGCGACGCGGGTAATCGCGTGCCCGGCGCTCTGCGGGTCGGGGCCGTAGCCGTTCTCGAGATCGACGGAGAGCGGAAGATCCGTGGCTCGGTCGAGCGTCGCCGCGTGCTCGATCACCGCGTCCAAGGTGACGCTGCCGTCTCTGCGCCCGAGCGCGAACGCGAAGCCGGAACTGGTAGTGGCGAGCGCCTTGAATCCGAGAGCCGCCAGTACCCGAGCCGAGCCGGCGTCCCACGGGTTGGGCAGCACGAACGCCCCACCTGCATGTAGCGCACGGAAGGCTTCCGCCTTCTCCTGCTGCCTAGTCATCCCCACGCGACACCGCAACCTTTCGGCCACCGCACGCCCGCACTGTAGCGGGATACCTTCGACCATGCCGGCGGCGCACGACGACCGTCGCTCGTTGGCCCGTGACGGAGATACCAACCGATGGCGCGAGTGTCACCCACCGCGTGGAAACTGTCCAAAGGGGGCAACGCTGATGTTGCTGGATTCTGTACCTAGACGGCGGCCGGGAGTTCGACTGGCGCCGGTGCAGCTTCCACTAGCTGGGTGAGCAGTCGACGGTCGCCGTTGACCTTGACAAGATCGAACCGCCGGTCGACGAACATGTGGTACACGGCCTCGGGGTCGCCCTCGACGAGGACGTCCGGCCGCTCGATGGAGCCGGCCTGGGCTTCGCCGTCGACGAGGGAGGCCACCTCGTCGCCGATGCGAAACTCGAAGCGGCCGGGTGGGGCGATCGGCGCGAGCACCGTGTCGATCGCGTTCTCGAGCCACCCGGGGAAGAGGTCGTCCTCGACGCGTGGCGGCCCGAGCGAGCGCAGTCCCCAAAGCGCCAGCTCACGGATGGCGGGCTTCAGCGCCCGGCCGTAGTCGGTCAGCTCGTACACCCACGAGGCGGCAGGAGGCGGAAGCCGCCGTCTAGTCACGACGCCGGAGGCCTCGAGGTCGCGAAGCCGAGTGGCGAGGATGTTCGTGCCGATTCCCGGCAGGCTCTCGACGAGATCGGTGTAGCGCTTCGGGCCCCGCATCAGCTCGAGTACGAGGAGCAGCGACCACCGCTCACCTACCAGGGTCAGCGCGTGCGCGACCGGACAGTACTGGTCGTAACGCTTGGACATGTGCGCCATTGTAGCTCGCCGCTTGCTGTGGTGAAGGTGATACTTGCAATCTAGCAGTAAGTCCTGCTAGTTTGCCAGTTATCCCTACGCAGGCGAAAGGAAACCGGACGCCGTGATCGCACCTCATCGACGCAAGTGGCTGGCGCTGGCCCTGCTGAGCGTCGTTCAGTTCATGGTCGTCCTGGACATCGCAATCGTGAACGTCGCGTTGCCGTCGATCCAGGTCGACCTCGGGTTCTCGCAGGAGAATTTGCAATGGGTGATCAGCGCGTACGCGCTGGTCTTCGGGGGGTTCCTTCTGCTCGGGGGACGGTCCGCTGATCTCCTAGGGCGTCGTCGCATCTTCCTGGGCGGCGTGGTCGTGTTCACGATGGCATCCCTCCTCGCCGGCCTGGCGTGGTCAGATGCGTCGTTGATCGGGGCGCGCGCCTTCCAGGGGCTCGGGGCGGCGATCATCACTCCGGCTGCGCTGTCAATTCTCTCGACGACGTTCGTGGAAGGACGCGAGCGCAACATCGCGCTCGGCGTCTGGGGCGCGGTGGGCGGGTTCGGTGCGGCCGCGGGAGTGCTGCTAGGCGGGATCCTCACCGACGCGCTCAGCTGGGAGTGGATCTTCTTCGTCAACATCCCCGTCGGCGTGACCGCGTTCGTGCTTGCGCCCCTCCTGCTCACGGAGAGCCGCGACGCCCGCATGAAGACGTTCGACGTCCCCGGCGCGGTGCTAGTGACCAGCGGCCTCTCCTCGCTCGTCTACGCGATCACGCAGGCAGGCCAGGAGGGCTGGCTCGCCGGTCGGACGCTCGGCTTCCTCGCCGCCGCACTCGTGCTGCTGGTCGGCTTCGTCGGCTGGGAGCTGAGGCACCCCGAGCCGCTGATGCGCTTCGGCCTCCTCCAGACACGCACCGTCAGCGGCGCGAACGTGGCCGGGTTCATCCTGGGCACCGCGCTGTTCTCGATGTTCCTCATGCTGACTCTCTACATGCAGCAGGTGCTGGGCTATTCGGCGATGAAGACCGGCGTCGCCTACCTCGCGGTGGCTGGCACGGCGATCCTCTGGTCCGCAGTCGCCGCGCAGCTCGTCACCCGAGTCGGCGTGAAGCCGGTGCTCGTCCTCGGCATGTCTCTGCTCACCGCGGGTCTCGTCTACTTCACCCAGGTGTCGGTCGGCGGCACGTATCTGAGTGATCTCCTACCGGGATTCCTCCTGATCGGAATCGGCATCGGCTTCTCCTTCGTGCCGATCTCGATCGCCGCGTTGGCCGGCGTGCAGGCGTCCGAGGCGGGCCTCGCATCCGGCCTGATCAACACCTCGCAGCAGATCGGCGGCGCGCTCGGCATCGCGGCGCTGTCGACGATCGCAACATCGCAGACCGCGGACGCCCTGGCCTCCGGCTCCACCTTGCCATTCGCGCTCGTGGACGGCTTCTCGTCCGCATTCGTCGCGGGAGTCGTCATCGCGGGCCTCGGAATCGTGGCCGCTCTGACACTGATCCGCCGCGAGGAGCTCGACCAGCCGCAGGACGAAGTGGAGCCTGCACTCGACCTCGCCGCCTAGAACCTGTGGGGAGCCCCTCGCACCGGCTTGCCGGTGCGAGGGGGGCGCCGCAGGCCTCCTGAGCCGTGGCCATCCCGGGATGACCTCAGCGGGATGCCCGCATCTGGGGGATGATGGTGTTCGCAACTTCCTCGAACACCCCCTGCTCGCCGGGAGCCGGCCGCCAGGTCTGCGGCCAGTACAGGACGAACTCGTCGATGCCGATCTCGCTGAATCGGCCGACCATGTCGGTGAAGTACCCGACCGACCGCCAAGGAGTCAGCGGCGGGAAGCAGACCAGCGAGTGCCGAACGGTGGTTGGGTCGCGCCCGGCGTCGGCGCACAGGTCGTCGAAGCGGTGGCTGCGTTCCGTGGTGACGGTGTAGAAGTCGTCCTCGGTCTCCACGCCGTACCCGCCCCACGAACTCCACCCGTCACCGTGCTCGGCGGCGATGCGCAGCATCTTGGGGCCATGCGCCGCAATAGTGATCGGAGGGCGAGGCCGCTGCACCGGCAACGGAACCGTCTCGGCCCCCTCGCACCGGTAGAACCGGCCCGTGTAGCTCGTCACCTCCTGCCGTAGAAGCAGGTCGACCAGCTCGACGAACTCGCGGAATCGTGCCACCCGTTCCCCGGTCGGCCAGTCCACGCCGACTGCCCGCGCACCCGCCGAGGGGTCACCCACACCGAGCCCGAGCTCCACCCGACCACCGCTGAGGTGATCGACGGTCATGGCGGCCTTGGTCAACGTGACCGGATGCCGGAAGTAGAGGCTCGTGACCAGCGTCCCGACCCGGATGCTGGTGGTTCCCGCCGCCATCAGGGTCAGCGTCACCGGACCGTCGAACATCGTGTGCTGCACCCGATCCGGCTCCACGACCGTGTCGCAGTTCCACAGCACGTCGAACCCGAACCGTTCGGCGTCCCGCCAGCGCCCGTGGAGCACGTCGAGCGGCAGGTGCTGGTACTGGTAGGCGCAGAAGCGCAGACCCGCCATGTGAAGACCTCAGCTTCCTCCCCGCGCGATCCCACCACCACAGCCCGTCAGGCGCATCGTGACACCGGTCTGTAGGGTGGCGCTGTCGGTGCCGAACAGAAACAGCAGCGCCTGGTGAGCTGCTTCACTGACAGCGGGGCGCGGGGCCGGTTTTCTGGCGCCCGGCGTCCCGAGCCTTTCACGGAGGCGGCGATGTCCCTCCCCGCGCGGGCTGATCACTCGGCCAATACCTCCGAACCCCCCCTTGCGGGGCAGCCATCGCCTCCGGACGAGCCGTCGGCCCAGGTCCCGGCCCGCCCAAGCGACCGGCGGACTCGGGTGGTCAGACGCAGGCTCGGCCTGGCCGGGTGCGCCTTCGCCGTGGTGTTCTTCTGCCTGTCCCAGACCCCGTCGCTGCTGCCGCGTTCCTGGCTTCTGCAGGGCGTCGTGAGCGGCATCACCGCCGCGATGGGCTATGCCCTCGGTGCCACGCTGGGGGCGCTCGTGCGGAGGTTCCGATGGTGGGAGCCGGGTCCGCGGGCCGCGCGCATCGCCTGGAGGGTGCTCTTCGTCGTGGCCCCGTTGCTGGGCCTCCTGTTCATCCTCCTCGGCACGGGCTGGCAGATTGACCTGCGACAGCGCGTCGGCATGGACCCCAATGTCACCTGGCATGGGATCGTCGTGGTCACCGTGCTGACCTTCGGACTGATCCTGCTGGTCGCCCGGCTGCTGCGGCTGGTGACGCGCAGGTTGGCGCAATTGCTGGGTCGGTTCGTCCCCAAGCCAGTTGCCTACGGCGTGGGGGTTCTCGTCGTCGGTCTTCTCGGCGTCGCGTTCGTCGAAGACTTCCTGATGAGCAACATGGTCACCGTCGCCAACCAGACTGCGTCGCTGGCGAACGGCCGCACCACCCCGGGCGTCACCGCCCCAACCTCGTCGCAGCTGTCCGGCAGTGCCGCTTCAGCGATCCCCTGGGACTCGCTGGGTCACAAGGGCCGGGACTTCGTCGGGACGGCGCCGAGCCGGGAGGAGCTCGGCCGGTTCGCCGGGACGCCGGCCGCTGATCCGATCCGGGTCTACGTCGGCCTCGACTCGGCAGGATCGGTCAACGAGCGGGTGCGGCTCGCGGTCCAGGAAATGGAGCGGACCGACGCTTTCGACCGCGCTGTGATAGCCGTGATCACGACTACTGGAACCGGCTGGGTGGACGAGGACGTCGCGGACTCCCTCGAGTACATGTATGCCGGGGACACCGCGCTGGTGACGATGCAGTACTCCTACCTGCCGAGCTGGCTTTCGTTCATGGTGGACAGGTCGAAGGCAACCGAGGCGGCGTCCGCGCTCATCAACGCGGTCCGCGCCGAGTGGGCCGCCCTCCCGGCAGAGTCCCGACCGAAACTGGTGCTGTTCGGTGAGAGCCTCGGCTCGTACGGGACGGAGAGCACTTTCGGGGACCTGGAGAGCATGGCGGCCGGCTCGGACGGCGCTCTGCTGGTCGGGCCTCCGTTCGCCAACCCGATCTGGCGCGAGCTGGTGGATGCACGTGAGGAGGGAACCCCTGTGTGGAGCCCCGTCTACGACGGCGGCGAGACGGTCCTCTTCGTCCAGGACGCACCTGAGCTGCGGTCGCGGACCGGCCAGCGGGAAGTCCCCAAAGTGTTGTACCTGCAGAACTCCTCCGACCCGGTGGTGTGGTGGACTCCGGAGCTGCTGTACCGGTCGCCCGAGTGGCTCGACGAACCGCGTGGTCCTGACATCTCGCCCGAGATGCGGTGGTACCCGGGTGTCACCTTCTGGCAGACGGTCGTGGACCTGGCGTTCTCGACCAGCGTGCCGACCGGCCACGGGCACGTGTACGGCTCCAGCGTCGCGGACGCATGGGCAGCGCTCCTCCAGCCGCCGGGCTGGAACGCCGCGGACACGGTACGTCTCCGGGCGCTGCTCGACGCTCGCTGACAGGGCGCGCTCGCAACCGCGGCCGGGCTGCGGTGGCTAGCCCTCGATCTGCAGCACCCGCAGCGGCTGGAAACGCCCGCCGCGCACGGTCAGGCGGGTGCCACGGCGCAGGTCGGCGTCGCCGTTCGGGTCGAAGCTGAACCGTCCCTGCAGGCCCGGGAAGTCGCGCGTGGCGAAGGCCGCATCCACGACCGCGGCGCGGTCGGGCGCGCCGACCTGCTCGATCGCCTGAAGCACAACCCCCATCGCGTCGTAGGAGGAGGCCCCGTAGGACTCGGGCTCCTTCCCGAAGCGCTCGACGTAGCGGCGGACGAACGCCCTACCCGGACCCTCGAGCAGCGCCGGCGGAACGCCGCCGAACGTGATGTGGGTGCCCTCCGCATGCTCGCCGGCGTCGGCGATGAAGGCTTCCTCGAAGAGGGCGTCCGAACCCATCATCTTCGCCTCCGGTGCGGCCGTGCGGAGGTCCCGCCACAGCGGCCCGGCGCCGTTTTGGATGATGCCGCCGTAGAAGACGAGGTCCGCGCCGGTCGCGGCGACCCGCTCGGCGAGCTCGCCGTACTCCTGCTGCTTCGGCACGATCCCGATCGGCTCCCCCACCACCTCGATCCCGAGCTCGCGGCAGCGGTCGGCAAACGGAAGCGCGACGCCGCGGCCGAACGGGGCGGTGTCATGAAGGACAACGGCCGCCTCCGCGCCGAGCTCCTTCGCCCAGTGCGCCGCGAAGGAACCCTGCAGATCGTCCGGCAGCGCGGTGCGGAGGTAGGTGCGCCTGCCCGTCGGGTAGTACATGTCGGGCTCCCCCGGGTCGAACGCGCGGGTCAGACCCGGATAGGTGTTGCAGGGCGATATCTGCAGCAGGCCCGCCCGGTTCGTGATCGGGATGGAGTGCGGGGCGGCGTCGGCGTCCAGCGTGGCGACATACGCGAGCACGTCCGGGTCGGCGGCCGCGTAGCGTGCATTCGCCCTCTCCCGCTCCGCGTCCCAGGAGCCGCGCTCCTCGCTGCCGCCGTCGAGGTCCTCGTAGACGATCGGCACACCCAGGACGCGGTTGCCGGCCTCTTCCATGCGCAGCCGCATGGCGTTCACCACCGAGTCGCTCTGGCCGATGGAGGAGCCGCTGCGCGTCAGGCTCGACACCAGCCTCACCCGCGCACCCAACCCACCAGCCGCCACCCTGAACCCCTCCCTCGCGACCGTCTACCTCTGCGGTGATGATCCACCACAAACCATGCGTCCCGCGAGCCAACACGGTCCACGTGGCCCTCCTCGAGGAACGGCCCGATCGCCTCTCGCGGTGGCGGGGGTTTGCGCGTTCGTTGCGCAGTGTTCAAGTGCCGGTCTGGGCAGGCTTTCGCCGTGCCGTCGTTGCATGGGCCGTGAGTGCGCGCCCGCGTGCTGAAGGCCGTCGATAGCAGCTGGAGGGACGTTGATCACCACCAAAAGGCTGGGTCTCGCGACAGTGGTAGGCACCGGCATGGCTGTGATCCTTGGAGTCGTCGCGCTCGCCGCCTCCGACTTCGGTGCAGAAGTCGAGTCCAGGCTCAACAACCAGTCGAACAATCTGTTCGGGGTGACCAAGACGGTGCCGGCCTCGTCCGCGGCGTCGATCAGCGCTGAGGAAGCGGAAGCTGATCCGACCAGGCTGGTGACGCTTGCGCGCGGCCTGGAGGCGCACGTGATCACCACCGAGACAGGCCCGAACACCGACATGATCGCGTTGTGGCCGGACAGCAGCGCGCCGAGCCACCTCATCGCCTGCAACGAGCAGGGCATCGGCGCGCCCGGCGTGCAGCGCGTCGAGCTGGCTACCGGTGCGGTGGAGACCATCGTGACCGGCACTACGGCTTGTGACCCGATCAAGCGCACCCCGTGGGGCACGATCATCTTTGGCGAGGAGACGGCGAACGGCCAGCTGATCGAGCTGATCGACCCGTTGGGGACGACCGGCGTGCTGTATGCCCGCGCCACCGGAGTGTTCAGCGGTGGTACGGGCGCCGAGAACCTCGTCCGCCGCACCGCGCTGGGCCAGCTCGCGTACGAGGGGCTCGGGCTGCTGCCGAACGGTGTCTTGTATTACGGCGATGAGCAGCGTCCTGCGAACGGGACTCCTGGCGGGGCGTACTTCAAGTTCGTACCGACCCAGCCATGGGCCGGGGGACCCGCGATCACCGACCTCAGCGACTCGCCGTTCACCGCCGGTAGTGTCTCCGCGCTCCGGATCGGCGAACGTGTCGACGGGGCCACCGGGGCCATCGACTACGGGCAGGGCAATAACACGGGCAAGGGTTCGTGGGTGCCGGTGTGCAGTGACGTGACGTCCACACCGACGAGCTGCGCGTCGACCAACCCGAGTCTGCGGAACTTCGCCGCAACGAACCGGATCACCGGCTACTACCGGCCGGAGGACCTCGAGGTGGACGAGGCGGCGCTCTCGGCCGGGCTGGCCAAGATCTGCGGCGCGAACACCGGCATCGAGGAGTTCAGCAGCTACGGCGAGGTGTTGTGCATCGCCGACGGGAGCGTCGCGGAGGCCACCGCGAACGCCGCAACGCCGGAGGCGCAGTACCTCGTGATCGGCGACCCGCAGTTCGCGATGCCGGACAACCTTGCGTACCAGCCCGGTCGCGGGAATTGGGTGGTCCACGAGGACGGCGACCAGCTCCAGGGCAACAACGACTTGTTCAGCTGCCTGCCCGATGGCACGGACAGCAACCTGCTCAGCGACGGCTGCGCTCGTATCGCCACGCTGAACGACCTCAACGCGGAGCTCACCGGCGGCATCTTCGACGCCGACGGCTCGACGCTGTACATCAGCGTCCAGCACAACGTGACCGGCCACGGCGTCGTGCTGGCGATCACCGGTTGGAGGTAGCGGATCCACCCTGGCGCCGAGTGGTCGGCGTGCCGCTCGGTGCCAGGGTTGTGTCCGGCGTCCGCCGGCTCAGATGTCACATGTGGTTGGGGTGGCGTTTCGGACATTGCCGTGCGCATCTCACCGGCGGGCTGTGCGGAGTTCACCCGTGGGTACTCAGCCGGCAAGCAGGGTCTCGAGCTTGGCGAACATCATCTCCCACGCCTGTCGGCCCAGGTCGGCCGTCCCGTCTGGGTGCGGGCCTTCGCGCACCACCAGCCGCGTCGTGCCGTCCTGATCGTGGAACTCCACCCGTAGGTGTGACGGCCACCCGTCCTCCTGGCCGGGAATGCCGTGCCAGGTTCCGCTGCTTGCCAGCAGCTCGTTGGCGACGACCTCGGTGAACCGGCCGTCGAACCCCGTACGCATCGACGGGTCGGCGTCGCCCACCATCGTGAACCGCTGCCGCCCGCCCACGCGGGCGTCGAGCTCGACGGTGTCACGGTGCGCGGGGAACCCGTCGGGGCCGTACCACCGGGCGAACTGGTCAGGGTCGGTGAACGCCCCGTACACGCGCTCTGGCGGGCCGTCGAATACATGGGTGAGCTCGATGTCGTACGGGATATCAGCCAAGGGTCTCCTCCCGCGGAGCGCAGCCGGCTCAGGAGGGCCGGCTGTGGGTCGCGGCTGCCTGGACAGTGAGAACCCGGTGCTCCGCGACTCATGAGTCGCGGAGCACCGAGCAAGACGGATCAGGCCTGCGGCTGCGCGATGTTGACCATCCAGCCGATGCCGAACTGGTCCACGCACTGGCCGAACTCGTCGCCCCACATCTGCTTCTCCAGCGGGACCAGCACGTTGCCGCCGCCGGACAACTTCTCCCAGTAGCCGCGCAGCTCGTCGGCGTCGTCCCCGCTCAGGCTCACCGCGATATTGTTCCCGGGGTTGTACTCCATGCCGGGCGGAGTGTCGGCGCCCATGAGCGTGAGGCCGCTGTCGGTCTCGAGCTGGCCGTGCATGATCTTGTCAGCTTCCGGGGTCTCCTGAGCGCCGTACTCACCGAAGGTGTTCAGTGTCAAGGTGCCGCCGAAGACGCCCTCGTAGAACTCCATGGCTTGCCGCGCGTTGTCGGAGAAGGTGATGTACGGGTTGAGACGAGAGGCCATGAGATGCTCCCTGGTCGTGACGAACGGTCGCTCCCACGGAGACTAGCGCTGGGCTGAGCGGCCGGTCTGGAGGGGTGCAACTTCACGGACTGAGCTGTGTCAACGATCTTGGAGCCCTCTGCGGGTCAGGCTGTCGGAACCCCGCAGGTAAGGTGCCAATCATGGTGGCGGTAGAGGCTGAACAGCTGGTCAAGACGTTCGAGAGCCGGGCCGAGACGGTCGAGGCGGTGCGCGGGGTCGATCTTCGCGTCACGTCCGGCGAGATCTTCGGCTTTCTCGGACCGAACGGTGCGGGCAAGTCGACGACGGTCCGCATGCTGACCACGTTGACGACGATCACCTCCGGACGGGCCCGCGTGGCCGGCGTGGACGTCACCGCCGATCCTGACGAAACACGACGCCGCATCGGTGTGGCCCTGCAGGAGGCCGGCCTTGACCCGCGGCAGACCGGCCGCGAGCTGCTGACCCTTCAGGCCCGCTTGTTCGGCAGCTCGCGATCGGCGGCCCTGGAGCGTGCCGGCGAGCTGCTCGAGCTCGTCGACCTGGTTGACGCGTCAGACCGTCTCATCAAGGGCTACTCGGGCGGGATGAAGCGTCGGCTGGACCTTGCCTCCGCATTGGTGCACGAGCCCGAGGTGCTCTTCCTCGACGAGCCGACCACCGGTCTGGATCCTGTGAGCCGGCTGGTTGTCTGGGAAGAGGTGCGCCGCATCAACATGCTGGGAACGACGGTGTTTCTCACGACGCAGTACCTCGAAGAAGCCGACCAGCTGTGCGATCGGATTGCGATCATCGATGAGGGGCTCATCGTGCGGGAGGGCACGCCGGCGCAGCTCAAGGCGGATCTCAAGCAGCGCCGAGGCCTCGACGTGGAGCCAACGCTCGACGACGTGTTCCTTGACGTCACCGGGCGCACCCGCGAACGCGTCGCCGGCGAGGTGCAGGAGGTGCACGGATGAGTCAGCTGCTGGTGCTCGGAGAGCGCGCGCTGCGCGAGGCCAAGCGCACGCCCGACGCCCTGCTCCCCACGCTCCTGATCCCGTTGTTCTTCCTCGTCGTCAATGTCGGCCAGGCAGCCAAGATCTTCCCGTCTGGCTCGACCGCGTTCCTCGAGGGGCAGAACTACGCCGCGTTCCAGCTCCCAAGCGCCCTGTTGCTGGCGGCGTCGTTCGGCACGTCGGCGCTCTACCTGGTCGAGGAGATCGAAAACGGATACTTCGACAAGCTCAGGGCCGCGCCCGTATCACGTACGGCGCTCGCCCTGGGCCGCCTGTCGTCAGAAGCAGTCAAGAGCATCGGCATGACCACCGTCATCGTGCTGCTGGCTCTGCCGTTCGGCATCACGATGGCGACTGGGCCGTTGGGGTTCGTGCTGCTGGTCGTGCTCACGGCAGGGTGGGCGGTCGGCTACTCCGCGTTCTTGCAGTTCGTCGCCATGAAAACACGCAGCGCGGCGGCCACCAACTCGTCCAGCCTGGTGTTCTTCCCCCTGCTGTTCCTCACCCCGAATTTCGTGCCACGCGACCTCTTGACCCGCCCGATGGAGATTGCGGCGACCCTGAACCCCGTCACCTACGTGATGGAGGCGATGCGCTCGCTGATCCTCCAAGACTTCAACTGGACGGCCATCGGACGCGGGTTCCTGGTTGTGGTGGTCTTTGTCGCACTCATGCTGGCGATCAACGTGCGGACGATGCGCCGCTACGACTGACCCAGGGCGATCACTCCGGTCGATTGGCAAGCACGCTTCGCGAGCAGCCATGATGCGCCCGATGAATGCGTTGCGGCGTTGGCTGGCGCGGGCGTTCGACATCCGACCAGGCGAGTCGGTACTGGTCGGGCGTGTGGCGCTGCTGTTCGCCCTGGCCGAAGCCGCCCGTGCGTCCGGGGAGATCGGCATCGACACGCTCGTGTCGCTCCGCCTGGGCCCCCAGCATTACCCGACGCTGTTCGTCGTGCTCGGGATGGTCAGCCTGGTCGTCTCGCTCGCGTACGGGGCGGCTCTAGGTCGCCTGCCCCGGTGGCCGCTCTTCGTGGGGCTGCTGCTCGGCATCGCTGGACTGCTCGTCGCGGGCTGGACGGCCCTGACGCTTGCCGACGAGAGCGCCCTGCCGGCTCTGTGGGTCGCGACCTTCAGCGCCAGTGCGCTGATCGTCACGATGGTCTGGACCGTGGCGGGCGCGGTCTTCGATACGCGCCAAGCCCGCCGTCTGTTTCCAGTCGTCACGGGCGCGGCGATCGCGGGCAGCCTTGTCGGGAACCTCACCGCCGGTCCGATCACCTACCTCCTGGGTACGACCACCCTCATTCTGGTCGAGGCCGCGCTGCTCGTGGCCGCCTCGTTGCTGCTGGTTCGGATTCCCCGGCGACCGCCCGGGCCGGTCCATGCCCGAGCGCCCCGCCCGAGCGTCGTTGCCGAGCTCCGCGCCGGCCTGGATTTCGTCGCAGGCTCGCCACTGATGCGGCTCGTCGCATTCTCCTACGTCCTCTTCTCGATCCTGTCCTTCTCCGTGACGTTCCCCTACTTCACCGCGATGTCCAGGGCCTTCCCGGATGAGGCTGCCTTCGCGACGGCGACCGGCTTGATCTCGACCGGTGTCACGGCAACCTCGTTCGTCCTGTCGCTGACCCTCGCCGCCCGGTTGTACGCCCGCTTCGGCCTTTCGGCCGGTGGATTGCTGCTGCCCATCGTGTATCTGGCCGGGTTCGGGTTGTGGATCCTCTCCTTCGGCATGGCGACGGCCATCCTCGTGCGATGGATCCAACAGTCCACCCAACGCGGTCTCTCGAACGCGGCCTGGAGCGCGCTCTACAACGTGGTCCCGGCCCAACGTCGGGCCCAGGTGCTGGCCTTCAACGACGGCGTACCCGGTCAGATCGGGATCATCCTCTCCGGCCTCCTGCTGATCGCCGCGCAGCGTTTCCTGGGGCTGGGGGAGGTCTTTTGGCTGGGGGCCGTGACCGCGGCCGCCTGCACGGCCGTGGTGGTGGCGATCCGCCGGCGTTATGCCGCGAGCCTGATCGCGGCCCTCCGTTCGGGCCTGGGCGAGCAGGTCCTGGAGGGAGGGCCCGGCCTGGCCGGCGTGGTCCGAGGTCCGGAGGTCACGCGGGCATTGACGGCCACGCTCCGTGACCCCGAACCCGCCCTCCGGCGCATGGCGGCCACGATGCTGGGACGCGTCGCGGCACCGGAAGCGCGGGCGGGGCTCGTCGGCGCTCTCCGTGACGTCGATGATGGGGTTCGCGCCGCTGCTGTCGCGGCACTCGTCGCCAGCGGGCCGCAAGCGGACACCTGGCCGGTCATCGCCGCCCATCTCGACGATCCGTCGCCATCCGTACGCGGAGCCGCAGCGGCCGGCTTGGCTGCACACGGGGACGCGCGCGGAGCGGCCGCGATCGAGGACCTGCTTTCAGGCACGACTTCCGAGGAACGGATCGCCGGCCTGGAGGCAGCCGCCGCCGCGCCGGGCGCGGTGGAGGTGGGCGGCATCAGGACAATGGCCCGGCACCCCAGCCCGGAGGTCCGTGGGGCGGCTGTGCGAGCGCTCGGCGCGGCGCCCTGGGACGACGGGGTTCACGAGGCCGACCTTCTCGCGGCACTGGACGACCCGACGCCATCCGTCAGCAAGGCCGCAGCGCAGGGGCTAGCCCTGCTGCCGCTGGCACGGCCCGCATTGCTTCGGGTGCTCCGCAACGGCTCCGACAGCGGCCAAGAGGCCGCCCTGTCGGCGGTCGGCGCCGCTCGACAGAGCCGCCCGCAGCGAGATCGTCGCCTGGGCCCACCGGCAGGTCGATCGTGCCGCCGCCCTGCGCCGCGCGCATCGCGCCCTCCAGGAGGAGCACCTCGACGAGCGACGCGAGTTCCTCAACGCAACACTCAGGCGACACATTCGGCGTCTCGAGGACCGGGCTATCCTCGCTGTGGCGACCCTGGGCTCGACAAGCGCAGCGGGTGTGCTGCGCAGGTCGCTCCGAGCTCCGGACCCAGAAGTCCGCGCCCAGGCGATCGAGACACTCGACTCGCTCGTGGATCGAGGTCTCGGACGGGCCCTCGCTGCGCTGCTGGAGGCTCCTGGGGCGGTCCCGGCCGGGTCGGCCGGCGCCGCGCTGGACGACCTGGCGCAAGATAGGGACCTGTGGATCCGGCGACTGGCCGTGGCGTCCGGTGGATCCGGCTCGGGCGGCCTCCACGGAAGCGCCACGGATGGGGGGGCGATGACCGTGACGAACACGAGCCTGGCTGAGCTACAGACGATGCTGGCGTTGCGACGGGTGCCTCTGTTCCGCGATCTCGACCCCGAGGACCTCCAGCGGCTTGCCATGGTGACCGAGGACTGCTGGTACCCGCCCGGTGCAGCCCTCATGACGGAGGGCGAGCTCGGCGACGACCTCGTGATCGTCATCGAGGGATCGGTCCGGGTCGTCCTGCGGGCCGATGACGGCAGCGACCGGCTGGTCCGGCGCTGCGGACCAGGTGAGCACATCGGCGAGCTCGCCGTCCTGCGCCGACGGCCGCGGGCCGCCACGGTCATCGCCGAGGACACCGGGGTGCGCGGTCTCGTGCTCGGCGGCGCTGGTCTCAAGGCAATCCTGCGCGAGCGGCCCGAGGCGGCGATGGCGATGCTGGCCACACTGGCCGAGCGGATCGGCACCCAGTCGTGACGACGAAGTCCGAGAGGTCCCGCTCGCACCGGCGCCTGCCGACCGGGACAGTGACGTTCCTGCGGAGCGACGTCGAGGGGTCGATGAGACTCGTCCGGGCGCTGGGTTCGGCCTGGGACGACCTCAACGCCGCGCACCTGGGGATCATCCGCGACGCCGTCGAGAAGCATGGTGGTGTCTCGGTCCGAACGGAGGGCGATGCGCTGTTCGCTGCGTTCCCCGAGGCAGCCGCGGCGATCGGCGCGGCGATCGACGCCCAGCGTGCGCTCCGCGACCACGCCTGGCCGGTCGAGGGCGGCCCGCGCGTGCGCATGGGCCTCCATTCGGGTGAAGCACACCTCAGCGGCGACGACTACGGCGGCTTCGAGGTGAATCGAGCCGCACGAATTGCGGCGGCGGGCCATGGCGGCCAGATCGTTGTGTCCGCGCCGACCCGGGCTCTCGTCGCCGACGCGATGCCGGCCGGCGCGCTGCTGCGCGACCTGGGCGAGCACGCCCTCAAGGACGTGCCGCGACCGGAACGCCTCTACCAGCTCGAGGTACCGGGCCTCCCGGCGTCGTTCCCGCCGCTGCGGACGCGGCAGCCAGCGGCCGGAAACGTCCCGACCCGGCTGACGACGTTCCTCGGGCGCGACGCGGAGCTCGTCGAGATTGGCGCACTGCTCGACGAGGCGCGGCTCGTCACGTTGACCGGACCAGGTGGGATCGGCAAGACGAGCCTCGGAACCGAACTGGCCAGGGCGCAGGCTGCGCGCTTTCGCGATGGGGCGTGGTTCGTGGCTCTGGACCTCATCGGCGACGCGGACCTGGTGACGACCCTGGTCGCCAGGACCATTGGCTTGTTCGACGGCCCGGAGCGGGCCGCCGCCAACGGTCTGCTCGCCTACGTCGCCGACCGATCGATGCTGTTCGTCCTCGACAACTTCGAGCACGTCCTGGATGCGGCCGGCGCGGTGACCGCGCTGCTGCGAGCCTCCCCGGCGTCACGGGTGATCGTGACCAGCAGGGCGCCGCTGCGGATCCCCGGCGAGCAGGAGTACCCGGTCCGACCGCTGACCCAATTCGACGGAATCGACCCGAGCGTGCCATCGCCCGATGCCGCTGTCCGACTGTTCGTCGATCGGGCACGGGCCGTACGGCCGGACTGGCAGCCCGGCAGCCAGACACCGGTCATCCGCGAGATCTGCCGGCTGCTCGACGGCCTACCTCTCGGGATCGAGCTCGCGGCGGCCCGCATCTCGCTCCTGCCGGCCGCAGCGATCCGGGACCGGCTGACAACTCGAGTGCCGTTGCCGGGCAGCGGACCACGCGACGTACCTGCCCGGCAACGGACGCTCGATGCGGCGATCGGCTGGAGCTACGACCTCCTGTCGCCGGAGCACCAGCGGCTCCTCGACCGGCTGTCGGTGTTCGACGGCGGCTTCGACGCCGAGCAGGCGGGGGCCGTAGCGGCGACGCCCACCGGCCCCACCCCCGTCGATGTGCTCGATGGGCTCATGTCTCTCGCAGACCAGAGCCTCGTCATCCGCGACTCCGACCCGCGCACGGAGTTGATGCCCGGTAACGCCACCGGGGTTCGAGTCCGGCTGCTCAAGACGATCCAAGCGTTTGCCGCCGGCCGACTGGCAGCCGGTGGCGAGGAGCGCCCCGTCCGACAGCGGCATGCCCTGGCGTACCTGGACCTCGCGGAGGCGGCGGCGAGAAACCTGCCCGGACCGGATCAGCCGCGGTGGCTCGACCGGCTGGCGGTCGACGACGCAAACCTTCGCACGGCGCTGCGCTGGGCGATCGATTCCGGTGAGACGGACATCGCCCTGCGCTTCCTGCCGGCGCTGTGGCGGTTCTGGCAGCTGGACGGTCATCTGCACGAGGGACGTGCGCTCGCGGACGCCGCCTTGTCGATGCCGGGCGCGGATGCGCCTACGGCCGCCCGCGCGGCCGCAGTTGCCGCCGGCGGCAACCTGGCGTACTGGCAGGCGGACTCGGCCACAGCTCGGCGCCGGTACGAAGAACAGCTCGAGCTCGCCCGACGACTGCAGGACCCGGTTGCGGAAGCGGACGCGGTGTTCAACCTCGGACACATCGTGTTCGTCGAGAGCGGCGACGGCGCCCAGGTCGCACGTTTCCTGGAGGATGCCCGGGGCAGGTTCGCGTCGATCGGCGATGCCCGCGGCGTCGCGCGCTGCGAATGGAGTCGGGCCACCATGTTGATGACCCTCGGGCGATCAGATGAGGCGGCCGCGATCTTCCGCGAGATGTTGCCACGCTTCGAGGAGCTCGGCGATGTCCAGTACCACGCCATGGCAGCTTCGAGCCTCGGTTGGACGGCGTACATCCAGGGCGACGTCATGGGAGCCGCCCGGTGGGTCATCCGCGGCCTCGTCGAAAGCCATCGGATGCGTGATGCCGCCACGACAAGCATTTCGATGCAGGAGGGGGTCATCGTCGCCTTGGCCCTCGATCGGCCGGCGGTCGGAGCGTTGCTGATGGGCGCATTCGAGGGTCTGTGCGAACGCTACGGCGTCCGTCCACCCGCGGCGTTGCAGACGTTCCTCGATCGGCAAGATCCGTTGGCCAATGCGTTGGCAACACTGGACGCCGGGGAATTTCAGTCAGAGGTCGCCCGTGGCCGCCGGATGTCCCTCGACGACGCCGTGGCGCTGGTCGTCGAACTCGGCGAGTCCGTGGACGCGGAAACGACCTGATACTCGCCACGTCCCGGCGGCGGTGGTGCGACCGGCACACGACCTGCTTCCACCGAGCGGGCGAACACCGCACCGGTCGCGTCGGCGAGCTGGTGGGCGTAGTCGTGTAGCCCCGTCGGGTTGAGCATGCCGGTAGCCGGCCACGCACCATCATCCCTCGTGGCCAGCAGCCTGCGGCACCCACCCCGGGCGGGCTGAGGCGAACCGCATGGCTGGGCGCGAGGGGCCATGGCGCTCAAATTGCCCCCAGGATCGTCCCGAGATGGAAGAGTGGGCGGCGCAGATCCGAGCTCGGCCCGCGACTCTGAGTAGTCAGCCGTGTCGTCGACTATGACGGCGGCGGCTTAGGCAAAGGCGAACCATCTGGCTGTTCCGAGGAGGCTGGTGATGTCCGACTCTCGACCCACTCAGCCAATCGCGACGACGGTTGCGGAGCGTCGCGGCGGGCGGTCGGTGGCGGCGGTGGTGTGTGTGGTGTTGGCGGCGTTGCTGACGACGCCGGCGGCGCTGGCGTATTGGGGGCAGCGCACCCTGAATGACACCCAGCGGTATGTGGACACGGTGGGCCCGCTGGTGGATTCGCCGGAGGTGCAGGACGCGATCGCGACCACGGTGACCGACGCGATCCAGGCGCAGGTGGACGTGGAGGCGATCCTGAACGAGGTGTTCGCCGGTGTGATCACCGACCGGCCGCGGTTGCAGCAGCTGGTGGGGCCGTTGGCCGGTGCGATCAACGGGTTGATCGACCGGGAGGTCCGGGCGTTGGTGGCCTCGGACGCGTTCGCCGACCTGTGGGTGCGGGTCAGTACCAGGGCGCAGCAGACCCTGGTGCGCGTTTTGGAGGGGGACGAGGGCGGCGCGGTGTCGGTGCAGGGCGAGCAGGTGGTGCTGGACGTGTCCGAGGTCATCGACCAGGTCCAGCAGCGGCTGGTCGACCGCGGGCTGACGATTGTGGAGAACGTGCCGATCCCGGACGTGGACAAGCAGATCGTGCTGCTGGACTCGGCGCAGCTGGAGCAGGCCCGCACCATCTACGCGTTCACGAACCCGGTGGCCAGGTGGCTGCTGCCCCTGGTGGCGGCGCTCTACCTGGCCGCGTTGCTGCTCTCCCGCCGCCGGCCGCGGATGACGGTCACCATCGGGGTGGTGCTGGCCGCGAACGCGCTGCTGGTGGCGCTGGCGCTCTCGGTCGGCCGCCAGCTGTTCATCAACGAGCTGGCCGGCACCGCGTTCGGCCCGGCCAGCTCGGTGTTCTACGACACCCTGCTGACCTACCTCGAACGCGGCTGGCAGGTGTTCCTCTGGCTGGGCCTGATCCTGGTGGTCGTGGGCTGGTTCACCGGAACCAACGCCACCGGCACCGCCGCCCGCACCACCCTGGCCGGCGGCCTGCACACCGCCGGCGCCGCGCTGCCCGACCCGGTCGGCCCCACCGGCCGGTGGGTCGAAGCCAACACCCGCTGGCTACGGGTCGCCGTGGGCGTGCTCGGCGCCGTCGTCCTGCTCTGGGGCAACGACGTCTCGCTGCCGCGCCTGTTCTGGTCACTGCTACTCACGGTCGTGCTCCTGGCGGTCGTGCAGATCCTGGCCGGGGCCGGCAGCGGGACAGGGGCCCCCAGCCCCGCGCAAGCAACCGCCACCGGCGATGCGATGGACGCGCCGTCGACACGGTAGGCACCCCCTGAGGGGCCCTGACCATCCCCGACTCCCGACCTACGAGGTCCCGGGCATCCTGGTCGGTGTCCTGCAATCGCGGGCGTCCCTACCCCTGATCAGCACCCCGAGCATCTCGACGCGCTGCGCGGCCGGCCTCGTCATCTGGTCCGGCCGCGTAGCCCTCCAAGACGTCTGCCAGTTCCCTTGGCCGACTGAGCGCGACGCAGTGGCCGCTCGCGATCTCGTCGGGGGTGATGTTCAGCCGTTCGGCTACCAGCCGGCGAAGGAAGTCGGGCGGGAAGAAGCGATCCTCAGTGCACAGCACGAACTTCGTTGGAACGTCCGGCCACGCGTCGAGTGGCCACGGCGAACCCATGGACGCCTCTGACGGATGCGCGCGCTCTTTGCTCATCGCTTCTTCGGCCAGCTTTCGCGGCACGTCGTGATAGAAGCTGACGTACGGGTCCTCGTTGCCGGTCTTGCCGCCATCACGCGCGGCTTGCTCCTGCACCGCGCTTCCGTAGCCGGTGTTATCCCACCAGTCCCCCGGAGCCTCACCAGGGGACGGAATCATCCCGGCCACCAGAACCAGCACATCAACCGGGAGCCGATCAGCAACCAACGGTGCGGTGAACGCGCCGAACGACTGACCCACGACAACCAGATCCTTCCGATCACCGACGGCCTCAACCACCGCGTCGGCGTAATCGCTGAGCACCGCCGAATCGTCATCGCCCGGAAGGTCGGGGGCAACCACGTCGTGCCCCCGCGTACGCAACTCGGCCTCAACCAGGTGCCAGTACCAACCGACATCGCCCGCGCCGTGGATCAACACAAAGGTACTCACTATGCGCATTCCCTTTCTTACCCGTGGTCCCTCGACGCCTATCTGTGTAGCGCGTTGCTACGGCTCGCCTCACTGACCACACCGTGATCATCGAGCTAGTCGATGAGTGTCTTCTTCGGACGCAGCACGCAGAATTCGTTGCCCTCGGGGTCGGCAAGCACGGTCCACGACTCGGCGCCGGTCTGTCCGATGTTCACCCTGCGTGCACCCAACGCCAGGATGCGCTCGATCTCGGCATCTCGGTCGTCGTGACCGGGATTGAGATCGAGGTGCAGACGGTTCTTGGCCGTCTTCACGTCCGATACCGGCATGAAGCAGATCCCCACAGACGCAGCCTCATCAGCGCCGATGACGACCTCTCGCTCGCGCTCGGACAAGATCCTCCAGTCCAAGACCTGGGCCCAGAACCGGGCCAAGGCCGGCAGATCGTGTGCGTCGAGGACGATGTGATGCAGCGACACGGCCATACATGTCAGTTTGGCAGGCATGATCCCGGTGGCCGTTCTCGAGCCAGCCGAAGGTGGATTCACCTGACCAGGGTCAACCGATCAGAGCGGGCGCGAGCGAGGCCGCCCAGGAGCGGCACGCCCTCTCCCACACTGCTGACCGCACGTCACCGCGTCGCTGGCGCCGGGTCACCGGTCGATGAGGACGACTTCGTACTGGTCGGCTGTCGGCGGGAACCCGGTGTCGAACTTGGCATTCACGAACGCCAGCGTGTTGCCGTGGCGGGCGACCGTTGTCGGTACCTGGAGAAGAGGGCTGGTGATGACCTTTTGCACGGTCGCCGACGACAGGTCGGGGCTGAGTCGCAGCTCGGTCGCCTGGTTGAGGAAGTTCTGCACCGCCCACAGTCGGTCGGCCTCGAGGAGGATGCCGTCGACCAGGGGAACGTCGGCGCCCGCGATGGCCGCACTGGCTCCCGTGGCGGGATCGACCGTGTAGAGCGTTGAGTCTCCGCTGTGGGCGACGATCAGGGTCTTCCCGTCAGGCGTCGCGGCGATGCCGTTCAGGTTGAACTCTGCGGACAGGTGCGCGGCCGGTCCGGTGAGGACCAGGGTCGACGGTGCGCCGACCGCCCCGTCAGGAGCGATCGGGACGCGATACAGGTGCGGCTGGACGGAGTCGGTGAACCATGCCGCATCCGTTGACAGCGCGACGTCGTTGATGATCGTCCCGAGTGCCGGATCGGTGAGGTCCACGACCGCGACGTCCGCACCGGTCCGGGCGTCGTACACGTAGGCCTGACCGCTGAAGCCGCCGGCGACGAAGAGCAGATCGTGGCCGACGTCGACCTTCATGCCCACGGCCATCCGGCCGGCGGGGGCGTCCACGAACAGGGAGGCCGAGCCGGATCGAAGATCACCCCGGTAGATGTCGCCCTGGAACAGGTCCCCGGCGAAGAAGCCAGACCCGGCGCCGATGGCGATCCCCTCGGCAGAGGTCGCTTCGGGCAGGACGATCACCTCGGCGAAGGGCTTGGCGGACGCTGCTGCCGTGAATACGGCGCCGACGAGGACGCCAGCTACCGAGACCGCGCCGATGAGACGTCGCATGGCTCAACCTCCTGGAGTGCGGAGCGGATGTTGCTCGCCCGGATCCTTGAACAAGACGATCCCAGGCCCACAATCGCGCAAGGCCGCCTTCCCGTCGACCCACCAGGTGGACAAAGCAGCCTCCCTCAGCACGTGCGGTAGACGTACCCAGCCTCACCGGCGGGTACAAGGTCGGGGTCGCGTCGGATGACACTCGCCGACGGCGGGAGGGTGGCGCACGCTTTCGCCAAGCCCTCGTCGGTGTACTCCACTGCGAGCACTTGGTCGTAGACCGACGCGTACACCCCGCACTCGTCGTACTTACCGCAGTCTTCAACCACGGCGAAGTCGAAGCCCATGTCCACCTGGTCCGCGGGTCGGAGCATCTCGGCAGCGTTCTTCTGCGCGGCGGCGAGCCCCACCGCGTGCGCCCGGTCGACGAGGAGCCGGGCGTACTCGACAGCGTCCTCGCGCCCGAAGGGCAACGCCGCCCCGGCGACCTCGCGGGTCCAGGAGTCGAGGTTGTCGAGTTCGACCGCCTGGGCGCCACGCTTGGCACAGACCTCGATCATGGTCCTCACGTGCGCCGCCGCGGCCGCCCTGTGCTCGGACGTACCGATGTCAACGAGGAACTCCCCCGGCCAGCCGGGGTCCTCATGGTCGCGCAGGACGAGATCGGCCGGCCAGTTCCGGGTGAGATCGGGCCGGTCGGTGCCAGGCTCGTCCGGCTGGGTCTGAAGGGCGTTGATGTAGCAGATCGTGTATCCGCCCGCGAGCGGGCGTCCAGCCCACCAGTCGCGCTCCACGATGGCGACACCTGCAGGGAGCGGCGCGTCCCCGCCGAGCTGCAGATCCCAGCGCGCTGCGGGAGGCGGAAGCTGGATACCGGGCCGCTCTGACGCTGGCGCGGCGGGTGGGTCGGCCGGCGCCTCCGACCCTCCGGCGGCGCACCCAGCGACGGCGCCGAGCGCCAGCGCGCCGACCATCCAGCCCGTCCCTCGAGTCGGTGACACAAACATCTACCGTAGGTGTGGCCGGCGTCGGCCAATCCGACGAGATCGGCAATGGCTACGCCAGATCCGGGTCAGCTTCAGGATCGCCGGCGACGCGCCGCCCCAAAAGCTACGGGAACCCGTCGAACAATCCCGGGCACGCTCCGCCCCCTCACAGAAGTTCGGCGATGAGGCTGGCGGCCCGGGCGGCACCGTCGGTCGCGACCGGCCGGTAGTCGACCGCGCGGCCGACCTCGGCGGCGATGGCATCGGCGATGGCGTCGGGGTCGGCGGTGGTGTAGTCCATCCGCCGGCCCGCCCGGTAGCGGTCCAGACGGTGGGCGACGTGGAAGTTCTGTTCGAAGTGGTGGGCGAGGGGAAAGTACAGGAACGGCCTCCGGTTCGCCGTTAGCTCCATGCACGTCGTCAGTCCGCCCTGCACGACCGCGAGGTCGCAGGCGGCGAGGTGCCGGTAGAGCTCGGGGACGTATGCGCGCAGCTCGAGGCCCTCGTGCCGCGGGAGTGTGCCCGGATCGATCCGCGGGCCCGTGACGACCACCATGCGCAATGCCGGAACTCTCCGCTTCGCCTCCGGAAACGCCTCGATCACCCGCCGCAGCAGGTGTCCGCCGACGCCGGAGCCGCCGACGGTGACGATGCAGACCTGCTCGTCGTCCTGGTACCCGAGCTCATGCCGCAGCGTCGCCCGGTCGGCGAAGTCGGACGGATCGAAGCCGGTCACGTACCCGGCGAAGGAGTAGTGCTCGCGCGTCCAGTCGCGGATCAGAGGTAGCTCCGGCCCGAACGCGTCGGAAACGATGTCCTGGTCGTTGCCGACGAAGATCGCATGGTCACGAACGCGCGGGAAGCGCGCGATGTGCTCGATCATCTCTGCGTTGTAGTCGGCGGTCAGGAACGCTTCGCGCTCGCCGCCGTCCGGCATCGGCAGCCAGCCGACGAAGTCGGTCAGCCAGGCGTAGGCCGACTGCTTCTGCTCGGGGTTCTCGTGCAGGTAGTAGTCGAGCTCCCAGGCCTCGTCGCCGATCCAGACGTCGTACTGCTCATCGCGCACGAGGTCGTGGAACACCATGAAGTTGGCGAGCAAGATCTCGTCCATGCGGCGGATCGCCTGGAAGCAGTGCAGGTCGTGCTCTGCCGACTCGCTCTCGATGTGGCTCGATTCGTTCGCCAGCAGCGCGCTTGCCGGGTGGACTCGCTCACCGCGCGCCTCCAGAGCCGTTGTCACCGGGTGCTGGGCGAGCCAGTCGATGTCGAGGTCGGGATGGAGCTTGCGCAGCTCGGCAGCGATCGCGACGTCCCGCTGTGCGTGCCCGAGCCCGATCGGCGAGGAGATGTAGAGCGCCCGCTTGCGACGGGATTTCCCGCGCACCCAGCGCTGCGGCGGCGGCGCCGGCTTGACGAAGTCGCGGAGGAGCAGGTTGACCCTGACCGGATCGCGGAGGTGCGGTGCGTGGCCGGAGCCCTCCAGCAGAACCAGCCGACCGGCCGTGTCCTCGGCGAGAGCGATCCCGCGAGTCGCGGAGACGATCGCATCGTGTTCACCGTGAATGACCAGAACCGGGCAGCGGACGCGCCGCGCAAGCTCGCGCTGTTCGTCAGGTTCCAGGCCCTGGTGGGTGAGAACGAGCGTTTCGCCCGTCGTGTCGAGGCCCCAACCCACGCCGTCCTCGATCGGCTTGGTCGAGTGCGGCTCGGTGAACATCCTCGACATGAAGAAGTCGAGGAAGCCCTGGTAGTCGCGGAGCCAGTAGTGCTTGTTGTATTTCGCCCAGCCCTCGTCGGTGTCGAGCTCGTCCTGCCAGGAGTACACCGTTCGCCCGCGCAGTCGCTCGCCGCCGCCCTGGTAGCTCGGGCCGACGAAGACGGCCGCCTCGACCCGCTCGGGATGGTCTGCGGCGAGCAGCAGGCCTCGCTGTCCGCCCATCGAGAAGCCGACGACGATCGCGCGCGGTGTCTGCGTCGCGTCCATCACCGCAATCGCGTCGGACGCGAACTCGGTCTCGGCGTACGCCTCGGGCTCCGTCGGCCGGTCAGAGCGGCCGTTACCGCGCCCGTCGAACGTGAGCACGCGGCAATGTCGCGCCAGGTACGGGATCTGCATCTTCCAATGTCGCGAGTGGACGATCGACCAGGTCGGCAGCAGCAGGACCGTCGGCTCGCCGGTGCCGAACACCTCGTAGTGGATCTTGACCCCGTCGCGCTCGACGTAGCCGTCACCAGACGGCTGGCATGCCCGCATCGTCCGACCTCCCCTGTGCAGTTGGTCCTTCTTCCAGGCGCCTGATCAGCACGCCGATGCGCCGCAGCGCCGAGCGGATGGGCAGCAGCTGGCGGTCGAAGCCGAGCAGCAGCAGCGACTCCGAGCCGATAAACGCGGAGCCGACCAGGGCGGCCGCCTCCTCGGCGGTGAACGGGCCGAGCGGGCCATGGCGGTGCTCGGCCTCGCGGGCCACATCGGCGAGCAGGGCAAACCAGCCGCCGAGCAGTTCGCGAACCGCATCACGGATGTCGGAATTCGACCAGCCCGCGGCGATCATCTCCTGCAGTGCCCGCACGTAGCCGGAGTCCAAGTCGTCCTCGAGGAGGTCGCAGGCGCGCTCGTAGCGCTGCCACAGTGGCGCGTCCTCGGCGTACATAAGGGCCTGCCGCTCCAGGCGGCGCTGGTTCTCCTCCGCGAACAACGCCAGGATGAGGCCCTGCTTGGAGCCGAAATGATAATGAAGCTGACTGAGCGGCACCCGCGCCTCATCAGCCACCTTGCGGGTCGACAGGCCGGCGTAGCCGTCGGCCAGCAGCCGGCGGCGGGCCGCCTCCAGGATCAGCGTGCGGGTGTCAGTGGCAACGACGTCCACCACGGGACATTTCCTTTCCGCCGGTAATCGGTCGATCGATCGACCTTGACAGTACCGCTCCAGGCGTCAATACTCAACCCACCCATGGTCGGTCGATCGACCGACTCATAGAAGGCAAGTCGATCGCGGCGCGACCTGGAAGCGTGCGAAAGGTTCCGGGAAGGTCGCCTTCGTACGTTGCCACCGTCACACAGAGAAGGGGTCTTCAATGACCATCACGACAGAGCGCCTACCGCTCAACGGGGTCGATACCCCGACGCTGTTCGCCACCCTCGACGCAGTCAAGGCCCAGCCGGATCTGGCCGCGTTCCAGTTCCGGGCCAGCAACAAATGGGTGAAGGGCACGCACAACCGGTCGTCGCTGCACAGCTTCTACGGCGCGGGCCAGGAACTCGAGCACAAGCACGAGACCGTGATCGACGCCGACCACCCCGCTGTGCTGACCGGCGCGGACAACGCGCCCACTCCGGTGGAGTACCTCCTCGCCGCGCTGGCGGCGTGCCTGACCTCCGGGCTGGCGAACATCGCCGCCGCCCGGGGCGTCGAGCTCACCGAGGTCGAGTCGACCGTCGAGGGCGACATCAACCTGCTCGGAATCCTCGGCCTGTCCGACGAGGTCCGCAACGGCTACAACCACATCCGGGTCGGCTTCACCATCGCCGGCGACGCCCCGCCCGAGAAGCTGCGCGAGCTCGTCGAACAATCCCGGGCACGATCCGCGGTGTTCGACGTGATCACGAACTCCGTTCCAGTCGACATCGACGTCACGGTCGTCTGAGAACAGCCCGGCAACCACACAGCGCGCCCGCCCGGTTCAGACGACCGGGCGGGCGCAATGCCACCAACGTGATCCGAAGGACGATACACATGCAACGCGTCGACACCATCATCATCGGCGCCGGGCACGCCGGCCTGGCGACCAGCCGTTTGCTGACCGACGCCGGACGCGATCACGTCGTCCTCGACCGCGGCCGGCTGGCGGAGAGCTGGCGCAGCGCCAGGTGGGACTCGTTGCGTCTGCTAACCCCCAACTGGATGAGCCGCCTGCCGGGTTGGAGCCATCAAGGTCCGGACGCCGAGGGGTTCATGACGGTGCCGGAGCTCGTGGGTTACCTGGAGTCATACGCGCAGTCCTTCGACCCGCCGGTCCGGCAGCGGACGTCGGTCCTCACTGTGCGGCCCGTCGACGGCGGCTACCAGGTCACCACCACCGACGACGGCTGGTCGGCCCGGAACGTCGTCGTGGCCGCCGGCCCGCGACCACGCGTGCCTGCACTGGCTACACGGTTGCACCCGGACGTCTGGCAGATCCACACCAACCGCTACCGCAACCCCGCTGCATTGCCGGACGGCGGTGTACTCGTCGTCGGAGCGTCCGCATCGGGCGTGCAGATCGCCTTGGAGCTGCGGCAGGCGGGCCGGGACGTCGTACTCGCCGTTGGCGCGCACACGCGACTGCCGAGGCGATACCGCGGCATGGACATCATGTGGTGGCTGGAGCAGATCGGCGCCTTGGACCGGACCATCGACGACGCCGGCGACGCACGGCGAGCACGACGCGAACCGTCCGCCCAGTTGGTCGGCGGTCTGGGCCGTCCGGACCTCGATCTGGGCCGGCTGCGCGAGCTCGGGGTCGTCGTGACCGGCCGACTGGACGACCTGGACGGACACCGGGCGCGGTTCCGCGACGACATTCCTCACACCACCACCGCCGCCGACGCTCGACTGCGTCGCACCCTCCGCACGATCGACCAGTACGTCGCGACTTCGGGCCTGGAGGGCGAGGTGCTGCCCCCGGCCGACGTGCCCCCCGTCCTGATGAGCGGTGCTCCGAAATCACTGGATCTGCGCGCGGCCGGCATATCCACGGTCGTGTGGGCCACCGGTTCCCATTACCGCTACCCCTGGTTGCGCGTCCCCGTCGCAGACGTCTACGGAGAGATCAAGCAGTACCGGGGCGTCACGTCCGCTCTCGGTCTCTATGTCATCGGCCTGCGTTTCATGCACCGTCGTAACTCCCAGTTCATCGACGGAGCCCGACACGATGCGCAGACCATCGTTGAGCATCTGGCCGGCGCGGACCGGTCGGGACCGACATCCGCTCGGGTGCTCCTGACGAGGGACAGGTGAACCCGTGAGCATGACGTATGACGCGATCGTGGTCGGGGCGCGCTGCGCCGGATCGGCCACCGCCATGCTGCTGGCGCGGCAGGGCCTGCGGGTCCTGGCGCTCGACCGGGCGCGCTACGGAAGCGACATCGTGTCCACCCATGCACTCATGCGCGGCGGGGTTCTCCAGCTGCACCGCTGGGGCCTGCTCGACCGCATCGCAGCAGCCGGGACACCGCCGGTCACCCGCGTGTTGTTCCACTACCCCGATGACACGGTGCCCATCTCGCTCAAACCGGCCGCGGGGGTGCAGGCGCTGTACGCCCCGCGGCGCACCGTGCTGGACCGGATCCTCGCCGACGCGGCCATGGAGGCGGGCGCCGAGGTGCGCTTCCAAACCACCGTGACCGACATCCTCCGGCATCCCTCCGGCCGGGTGACTGGCATTGCTGCTCGCGACTCCCAAGGCCGAGCGTTCGTCGCGTCCGCGCCGCTCACCGTCGGGGCAGACGGTGTGCGCTCGTCGGTGGCGCGGTCCGTCGCCGCGCCAATCGTTCGTCGAGCATCGAGAGGAAGCGCCTTCCTTTACGGCTACTGGGACGATCTTCCCGCCGAGGGCTACGAATGGTTCTACGCACCAGGCACGGCAGCCGGCATGATTCCGACAAACGACGGGCAGACCGCCGCCTTCGTCGGTACCACGGCCAAGCGCATGCGCGCCGTACGCTCAGCTGGATCCCGCGACGCGTTCTACACACTTCTTCACACGGTGTCGCGGGACGCATGGAGACGGGTTTCCGGTGCACGGCCGCCCAGCCGGCTCCGCGGATTCGCCGGAGAATCCGGCTACCTGCGCCAAGCGGGAGGTCCGGGTTGGGCGCTCGTGGGTGACGCGGGCGCATTCGAAGATCCGCTGAGCACCCACGGGATCACCGACGCTTTCCGAGACGCTGAGCTCCTCGCCTCGGCCGTGCGAGACATCCGCGACGGTCCCGCCAGCGAGGCCTCCGCACTGGCCTGCTACCAGGCCAAGCGAGACAGGATGGCAGACCCGCTGTTCGCCGTGGTCGAGTCAATCGCGTCGTTTCGCTGGACGACCGCGACGCTGCGCCAACTGCTGCTCGAAGCCAGTTCGGCGATGACTGAGCAGGTCGAGGCACTTCAACGCCTGGACGAGGGCGGTCATGCCCCGATGGCATCGGTCGTTTCCGCCTCGATGAACCCATGACCTGACACACTTCGCCGGGTGCCGAAGCTCGCCGGCAAGCGCGCCGCCGCCGTCGCCTGCGCACTCGGCCTTGGACAGGCGGCCGTCAGCGCCTATTGGGCACTCGGCGGTACGGCGCTGCTGGACACCATCGGCGGTAGCCTCGAGCGTTGGGGCCGGGAACGCGAACCTGCCCTGGTCGCAGGGTTGTGGCTGATCGTCGTGGTGAAGGGGATTGTCGCGCTGGCCGCGCCAGTGCTCGCCGGCGTCGGCGCCCGGCGGCTGCCGTCGTGGACGAGGGGCCGGGTGCCGCGGATCCTCGGCTGGATCGCCGCGACCATCCTCGTCCTCTACGGCGGGGTGCTGACCTTGGCGGGTCTACTTGTCGAGGCCGGCGTACTCGAGGTCGCGCCCGGCGCCGACCGGAGGGCGCTGGCCTGGCATGCGTATGTCTGGGACCTCTGGTTCCTGCTCTGGGGTGTTGCGTTCAGCGCCAGCCTGTGGGCAGGCCGGACAGTCCCGCACAGTTAAGAGTGACGGCCTTGGCGGAACCGCCTCTTCTTGGCCTTCATTGCCTACTCGTTGACTGGATCGCCGGACACTGTCGGATTCGGACGCCTCTGGTTCGTCGTCGGGGCGTGGTCGTCGTCACGCGAAGGGGAGGGTCGTCCGATGTTCATGCCCAGTGAGATCGCAGGCCGGTTGAACGGGGGCGGCGCGGGGAAGGGCCGGTGCCGCGGGTGAACCGGGAGATGGAGGTGCTCCTCGGACACCTCGAGGCGCAACGCAGGCACGTGCTTGGCATCCTGGACGGATTGTCGGAGGAGCAGCTGCGTCGGCAGGTGCTGCCCTCCGGATGGCACTGTCTGGGGTTGGTCAAGCATCTCGCGTTGTCCGATGAGCACTATTGGTTCCGTTGCGTCGTTGCTGGTGAGCCACTGGACTACTTCCCGCAGGGACCAAACGGCGATTGGCACGTGGGGCCGGAGGATTCCGCCGAGGATGTCTTCGAGCGTTACGAGGCCGAGATTCGCCGATCCAACGCGATCATTGCGGTGACGGCTCCTGACGCGGCGCCCAAGCAGCCCGACGCGGACTGGGCGAACTGGGGTATGGACTTCCCGGATCTGCGCTCGGTCGTGATGCACGTCGTCACCGAGACCGCCGTCCATGCCGGGCACCTCGACGCGGTGCGCGAGTTGATCGACGGCCGGCAGTGGGTGGTTCTGTAGGTCTTCAGAGACTCGCCACCTCGAGTGTCGGATCGGCTGACTCACCGATCGTCGTATCTTCGTCACCACCACCTAGCCAGGAGTGCAAACCCATGAAGTACATGATGTTCGTCGTCGTCGACCCGGTCACAGCTGCCGAGGCCGAGCCATCAGAGGACGACCTGACCATCGAACAGTGGCTGGCCGACGTCGACGGCCGGGGGAAGCGCATCACCGGCGACGCCCTGCGCCCGGTCAGCGACGCCACCACGGTCAGAGTCAGCCGCGGGCAGGTACTCGTCACCGACGGGCCATTCACCGAGTCGAAAGAGTGGATCGCCGGCTTCGACATCCTGGAGTGCGACAACCTGGACGAGGCCATCGCGATCGCCGCGCGGCACCCGCAGGCCAACGGCGGCAAGCTCGAGCTCCGCCCGTTCTGGACTGACGAGGATTGACCACGCATGCGCACCGCGCCACGGCCGAGGCGATCATCTCGGCCGTGGCAGCGGAACGGACCGGCATGATCGCGAGCCTCATCCGGCTCACTGGCGACTGGGACCTGGCCGAGGACTGCGTCCAGGACGCGGTCGAGAGGGCCCTCATGCATTGGCCGCACGACGGAATACCACGATCACCGGAGGCTTGGCTCACCACGGTGGCGAGAAACCGCGCACTCGACCTCCTGCGTCGCCGCCAGACAGAGCGGGCGAAACTTCAGCAGCGCGCGATCATGGATGAGATGACCCCGGGCGGTGCTCTGGAGACGGACCCCCAGTCCGATGACCGGTTGCGGTTGATCTTCACCTGCTGCCACCCGGCCCTTGCCCTCGAAGGCCGCGTGGCATTGACGCTGAAGACCGTGGCCGGCCTGAGCACCGCCGAGATCGCGCGGGCGTTCCTGGTGTCGGAGCCGACCATGTCCCAGCGGCTGCTGCGCACCAAGCGAAAGATCGCCAACGCAGCAATCCCCTACCGGGTGCCCCCCGACGAGCTGCTCGCCGAGCGCACCAGCGGCGTGCTCGTCGTGCTCTATCTCATCTTCAATGAAGGCTACGGCCAGCGCGAGGACCACCTGGCCGTCGAGGCGCTGCGACTCACCAGGCTGCTGGTCGACCTGATGCCCGGTGAGGACGAGGCTCGCGGACTGCTGGCGCTGGTCACCTTTCAGATGTCCCGGCGCTCGACCCGCTTCGACGCCCACGGCGACCTCGTACCCATGGAGGAGCAAGACCGCAGCCGCTGGGACACGGCGCTCATGGAGGAGGGGCACCGGCACCTACGCCGTGCGGCACGTTCGGGCCGTCCGCCGGGACCCTACCGATTGCAGGCAGAGATCGCTGCCTGCCATGCCAGGGCGGCGACTGCGGAGGCCACCTCCTGGGGCACGATCGTCACCCTCTACGACGCCCTGCTCGCCGCCCAGTCTTCACCGGTGATCGCCTTGAACCGGGCCATCGCCGTCGGCTTCCGCGACGGCTACGAGGCTGGCCTAGCGGAGCTGGACGCTCTGGATGTGACAGCCCTGGCCGGCTATTACCTGCTGCCATCGGCTCGTGCGGACTTCCTGCGCCGCCTCGGCCGCACCGACGAGGCGCAGCGTGCCTACCTGGCAGCGCTCCACCTCGCGCCCGCTGGCCAGCCCGAGCACCGGCTGCTGCAACGGCGCCTCACCGAGCTTTAGGTCGCCATCTACCCTTCCCGGTGAGGAGACACGCCAGGTCACCGAACGTGAGAAGGAAGCAATCATGTCCGATGCGACATCGCCAGCTGCGCGGAGGGCGCCCGCGCGCTGAGGAGAGGACATCATGTCTGACTCGATCAAGCTCAGTTCGGTCGCAGTCAACTGCCCGAATGCTGGGAAGCTGGCCGCGTTCTACGCCGAAATCACCGGCGGGAAGGTCACCTTCCTCCATGAAGCCTGGGCCACCGTCAATGGCCCGGGCGGGCGGATCGACTTCCAGACCATCCCCGACTACATGCCGCCGACCTGGCCCGACCCAACCTCGCCCGTACAAATGCACCTGGACTTCTATGTCGACGACCGGGAGGCGGCCGAGGCGCGCGTGCTGGCAGCCGGCGCGACGAAGTATGACTTCCAGCCGAACGACGACCACAGTTACGTCTACGCCGACCCGGCCGGTCACCCGTTCTGCCTGTCCACCTGGGACGACGTGCAGTCCTGACCGGCGCGTCTGGCCCGATGCCCGTACCGAGGTCGCGCGCCTACCCTCGCAAGCAGTGCTGGCCTTTCCGGTCAGCCGACCCATGCCGTACCGAACTCGCGTCACGGAGGCCCGATGAAGGCGATCGTCCAAGACCGGTACGGCTCACCCGACGCCCTGGAGCTCAGGGAGATCGACAGGCCGGTGGCCGCCGACAATGAGGTTCTGGTACGGGTTCACGCCGCCACGGTCAACGCGCGCGACTGGCATGTCATGCGGGGCGACCCGTACCTCGCCCGCCTGATGCTCGGGTTCGGCCGGCCCAAGGTGAAGATCCGGGGCACGGACTTCGCGGGTCGGGTGGAAGCGGTTGGCAGGGATGTGAAACGGTTCCGTCCCGGTGACGAGGTGTTCGGCGAAGTGGACGGAGCATTCGCCGAGTACGTGTGTGCCCCGGACGACGTGGTGGAGCCGATACCGGCGAACCTGACGTTCGAGCAGGCGGCTGCGGTGCCGCTGGCGGGCAACACCGCCCTCATGGGCATCCGCGACCTCGGGCGGGTACAGCCGGGACAGCAGGTCCTGGTCAATGGCGCGTCAGGTGGCGTGGGAACGTTCGCCGTACAGATCGCCAAGTCGTTCGGCGCGGAAGTGACCGGCGTGTGCAGCACGAGAAACGTGGACCTGGTCCTCTCGATCGGCGCCGACCACGTCATCGACTACACCCGGGAAGACTTCACCCGGAACGAACGGCGGTACGACGTCGTATTCGACCTGGTGGGGAACCGTTCGTTGACCGACTCCCGACGCGCGCTGACACCCACCGGGACGCTCGTGCTGTCCGGCGGGGGCGTGTACGACGGCGGCAGTCTCGTCGGGCCCATGGGTCTGGTCTTCAAGGCACGGTTGCAGTCACCCTTCGCCCGGCATCGGCTGCTCCAACTCACGGCGACGCCGAGCAAGGAGAACCTGAAGACGCTGAGGGAACTCATTGAGTCCGGAAAGGTCGCCCCCGTCATTGACCGGACCTACCCGTTGAGCGAGGTACCGGAGGCCATCCGGTACCTCGAAGCGGAGCACGCGCGCGCGAAGGTCGTCATCACCGTGTGACGGGAGAGGGTATGCCCTTCCCCGATCATCCACAGGTCTCGAGCATTGCTCTCGCGGGTAGCCGGTGGCGATGACGAACACTCGTCTGCCGGATTCGGATGATCAACGCGGCCGCGACTGGTGCCGGCGATAGCGTGCTGCTGTGAGGTTCGACGCGGCACGGAGGTTGGGTGGAAGAGCTATGCGGGCGGCCGGTTCGGCGAGCGCTGCCGGGAGTTGTGAGCGCGAGTTCATCCCGAGCTTGCGGTAGATGCTGGTGAGGCGGACCTCGACTGTCCTCGTGGTGCCCTCGAGCGCGAGGAGATGAAGGCCGGCCCGGGCGGCTGCGACCAGGCGTTCGGCGGCCGCCAGCTCGGCGTCGCGCTCGAGCAGGCCGAACCGAGCCGACAACGGCTGCCCGGGCCTGCGTGCTGCCCACCTCCCGCGCGGCCTGCGCCGGATCAGGCTCCTCCCAGGACCCTACGTCCACGCCCACAACGTTCCCAGTCCTTGCCCTCGGCGCCCGCCGCTTCCCTAGGCCGCGTTTCAAAAGTCGGCGTGACCGGCGTTTGCCGGCGTGTCGGTGGATCGAAGGTTGGCAATAATGGCCTCCGGTAGACGGTTCATCGACCAAGAAGAACCCGAGGCCGCCGGGGATCTCCTGCGACGGTAACGCTGGCAGGTGGTTGACCTCGCGGATGCGCAGTAGGCGGTGCTGGAGGCGTTGCTGCTGGGCGGGCTGTGGGACAGGCACGACCATCGCCCCCGACGCGTAAGCCCTGCCAGCACCTGACGACTTCGTCGTCCAGGCTCTGAACGCGATTCCTGGTGCCCTCCTTCGAGGTCTGCATAGTGAGGCCAACTATCAGATCGGAAGAGGTGTATGAGGCATGGCGCAGTTGACCGCCGCCGAGACCGTGGCCGCCATTGACCGTACGATCCATGACGTCGGCTCGATTTGCATGATCGATGAGGAGACCACGGGCCGGTGGAAGAGGCTCGGGTTCAAGGACCCGTCCGCCTTCTACTTCCTCGGCCGTGGCGGAGTGCTCGGTGACGGTGTTGATGCGAGCGTCGTGACGGCGGCGATGGGATGGTTCGAGCCTGCACCTCAACGCGACCACCGCGATGGGCCTGGGGCCGGTTGAGGCGATCCTGACCAATGAGGGTGAGGGGCAGGCGCGGGGCTTCGGCTGGACCGGGCCGTTCCCGGACTGCTCCGGGCTGAGCATGAGGCATGACGAGGCCGAGGCGATCACTGATCAGCTCACTGGCGTGGTGTACGAGCGGGCGCTGTCACCAGCAGAGCGGGCGGAGTTCGCCGAACTGGTGGGAAGCGTTGGCTCCAGGATCCTCGGCTAAATGGCCGCGGTACCTGTCGATTCATCCGCGCCGCCGCGGGTTCGTGGCGTTGTCCGGTCACGCCCCGCGGGTCATCGCGGGTGTCCCGGGTAGGTGGCTGGGAGGCCGGACCTGGCTACCAGGCTGGGATCGCCGAACACGGTGATGCGGGTGATGCCGGCGGGGGTGACGGTGAGGATGGCCAGTCCGAGCGCGTGGTAGGTTCCGTCTCCGGCACGGTGGTAGGTGGCCGCGGCGGTCTGGCCGTTTGCGAGGGTGGGAGTCATCAGCCAGTCTCCGGGGGAACCGATCACGTGCGCGAGGTAACGCAGGCAGGTCGCGCGGCCGGAGAACCAGGTGCGGGTGCCGACCAGCTCTATCGCGGCGTCGGTGCGCAGTGCCTTCTCCAGGGCTGCGATGTCGGCGTTCTCGAATCCGGCGATGTACTGGCTGAGCAGTTCCCGGGCCCGTGGTTCGGTGGGCTCGACCATCTGCTCTGGCTCCGGAGCCGCTTCCTCGATTCGGGCGCGGGCCCGCTGCAGGGTGCTCTTGACCGCCGCGGTCGAGGTGCCGAGCATGGCCGCGACCTCGGCGGCCGGGAAGCCGAGCACCCCCCGGAGCAGAAGTACCGCCCGCTGCCGGCCGGGCAGGTATTGCAGGCTGGCGATGAGGGCGAGCCGCAGGCTCTCCCGCGTGGCGACCATGGTCGCGGGATCCGCAGAGTCGGGGGTGACCAGCGTGTCCGAGATCGGATCAAGCCAGGCCACCTCCGGTTCGGCCGGGCCAGGCTGGGCGTCGGGGTCGCTGGCCGGGCCGCCCAGGCCCGACGGCAGCGCCCGCCTGCCCCGCTGTTCCAGCGCGGTCAGGCAGGCGTTGGTGGCAATGCGGTAGAGCCAAACCCGCACAGATGACCGGCCCTCGAAGGTGGCGTACGACCGCCAGGCCCGCAGGTAGGTCTCCTGCACGAGATCCTCAGCCTCGTCGGCCGAACCGAGCATCCGGTAGCAGTGCGCCAGCAGCTCACGCCGCAACGGCTCGGTGCTCTGGACGAACTCCCCAGACTGGTCTGCCATCACCATTCCCCATGGTGGCACGTGCCCCGGCGTCTGGAACTCACAGGCCGAGCCTCGGCCGTATCCAGTCGGCCAGCCTGCCGATCGCGTCATCGGCCTCCGGCGCACGACCGGCGGCCATCTGGAAGGTGTGCAGCATCCCGGGGAAGACATCGAGCCGGGCCTCGACGCCCGCCTTCCTGGCGTGCTCCTCCAGTCGGCGCGCGTCGTCGAGCAGCGTTTCATCCCCGCCCGCCTGCAGGTACACCGGGCCGAGGCCGGAAAGGTCGGCGTACAGCGGGTTAGCCAGCGGATCACGTGGATCGCCGGCCTCGCCCAGGAAGCCACCCGCGAGCCCCCGCACGAGCTCTTTCTGAAAGAAGGGGTCCTTGTCCCGGTTGGTCTCATACGACGCCCCGGTGACCTCCAGGTCGACCACCGGCGAGAGCAGCAACGCCGCGGCCGGCAGTGGCAGGCCCTGGCCTCGAGCACGCAACTGCGCCGCGATCGCCAGCCAGCCTCCGGTGGAATCGCCGACGAACGCAACATGCCCGGCATCGATCCCCTGATCCAGCAGCCACCGGTACGCGGCCACCACGTCGACGGCCGGCTCCGGGTACCCGCCACCCTCGGGCAGCAGCCGGTAGCCCACCAGCAGCGCCCGCGTACCGGCCTTCTTGGCGAGGTGGCCGAACATCTTGCGGTGCGTGTAGATCGAGCCGCTGACGAACCCCCCGCCGTGCAGGCACAGCAACACCCGGTCCGTGCTGGCGCGTTTGGGAACCGCCCACATCGCCGGGCGCCCACCCGCCTCGGTCTCCAAGTAATCGACCTCGCGTGGCTCGGCCGTCAGATCCCCCCACGACTCATCATCGGGCCCCTCGCCGCCCGGCCGCACCATAGCCAGCCGGGCCACCTCCCAGCGCATCCTGACCGCCTCGGACTGCTTGCTCGGCATGGTGGTCTCGCCTCTCGCTCGGACACCTTGGTTCCTTCCCGCCAACAATGCAGACCGCCTGGGGCCGGAAAGGAATCGCGTCTCGCCACGCTGTCGCGCGAAAGGTCCGTGTGAGCACCCGTGCACGAGGCACTATGCGGCGCCGCAGGAGATCGACAGCCACGACCGGCTAGGCGATGCTTTCATAGGTTCCGTTCCAGGCAGCGGAGCCAGATGCTGATTGCGGCGAGTTGGACGCCGGCTTCGTAGTGCACCGCCAGCTTGTCGTAGCGGGTGGCCACGCCACGATGCTGTTTGAGCAGGTTGATGCCGCACTCCACGGCGTGGCGCTGCTTGTATGCGCGCTTGTCGAACGCCGGCGGCCGGCCGCCCTCGGACCCCAGCCTGCGCCGGTGGCCAGCCTGGTCCTCCTTGGTCGGGATGACACACCGGATCCGGCGTCGACGCAGCCACGCCCGGTTGGCCTTCGAGCTGTACGCCTTATCGGCCAGCACCCGGTCGGGTCGGGTCCGCGGTCGTCCGACATGAAGACGGGGACCCGGATGCGTGCCAGGACGGCGGCGAACTGTGGACTGTCTCCGCGCTGCCCTGCTGTCAGCGGCAGCGCCAACAGCTTGCGGCCCTGCTCACAGCCCAGGTGCAACTTCGTGGTTCAGCCACCCCGGGAACGCCCCAACGCGTGGTCGACCGGCTCGACACCGCCAACACCGCCGGGCGGCTCGGCCTGCACATCCCCCCTTTTCGGCGCCCCAGCGGCGTGCTGGTGCGCCCGTGCGATGGTCGTGTCCACGCTGACATCCCAGGTGATCAACCCGGCCGCATCCGCAAGAGCCTGCAACCCGGTGAGGATCCGCGCCCAGGTTCCATCCCGCTGCCACCGCCGGTACAGGCCGTAGACCGTCGCCCAAGGCCCGTACCGTGCCGGCACATCCCGCCACGGTGCACCGACCCGCCCCCGCCACCGAATCCAGAGGAGCCGGCGATCACGATCGTCGAACGGCAAGCAGGCGGCGACGAGCGCGTCACGCGCTGGCGCACGGTCGCCTCCCGTTTCGAGGACAGCGTCACGTTCTTCCCGATCCTCGACCACCCCGAGATATGGCGGCTGATCAACCTGACCGAGGACACCCATCCGATCCACGTCCACCTCGACGCCTTCCAGGTCCTCGACCGCCACCCGGCCGCAGTACGGATCGCCGACGGCGGGATCACCGCGGCCGGCACAAGCGCAACGGTGCGCATCGGTGGGGTCCTCGACGACGGGATCCCCCACGCGCTCGACGACAACGAGCGCGGTCGCAAGGACACTGTCCGCGTCAACCGGAACGAGGTCGTCGACATCGTCGTGCGGTTCGAGGTCTTCTCCGGCCGCTACATGTACCACTGCCACATCCTCGAGCACGAAGACCGCGACATGATGCTCCCCTTCGTCGTGATGCCCGCCGAACTCATGCCGTTTATGGGGATGGACGAGGCGTTGACGGGTCGGCATCTGGCCGGCGGAGAGTAGTTACGCAAACACATCCAATATGCCGGAATCAATAATGACGAACACGCCGAGGGTAATAAAGACAACCGGCACGAATATCCTTTGATACCTAGCAATCCATCCCTGGATGCGATTGATCGAGGCTATCCTTTGGCTGATACGGCACCACACCGGCACCAACAGCAGCAAGGTCACTAGCGCGACGACCAAGTCTGGCATGGCGAGCGAGCCAAGGAATGGAATAAAGACAGCAAGTTCCTCGCCGCCTCCGCCAATCGCAATCAGAGCGACCGTCAGCGTAAAGCCGGCACGCGAGCCCAATCTGTTTGCGGTCTCTTGCGCCTCATCATCCTCGTCTCCACCGAGTAGAACTCGTATCCCCAAGACGATCGGAACGATGCCGAGCAAGCCAATTGCCCGCTGAGAGATAGCCTCTATGCCGAATGCCGCGAGCACGCTCACCGTAAGAAGCACCACTTGGCTAATCAGCTGTCCAGCATAGACTTGTACTACAGCTCCACGCCTCTCGGCGTAGGCGAATATCGTCGTAAGCACAACCAGCTCGTCCACACTGGTCGCGACAAAGACTGCGACTGAGGAAAGTAAGGTTTCGATCATGGTCTCACCCTTGCCGACGACCTCGCCAAGATGCTCGACCTCACAGCTGAGCGGGCTCCGCGTACCTTAGGCCGGTACCGGGCCGAGCAGGTAGCCGCCGTCGGCGATGAACTCGGAGCCGGTCGAGAAGCTGGCTTCGTTGGAGGCGACGAACAGCACCATCCGCGTGAGCTCTTCAGGCTCGCCCAGGCGCGGAATCGCCAACGCCTTGACGGCCGCGGGCGCCGTCGCCACGACGTCCCACTCGGTCTGCATCGGCGTGCGGACAGCACCGGGGTGGATGGAGTTGACGCGGATGTTGTCGCGCGCGAGCTCCAGCGCCGCCGTCTTGGTGAGTCCCCGCACTCCGTACTTGCCGGCCACGTACGCCCCGACCCCGAACTCGCCCTTCATCGCGGCGCCCGAGGAGATATTGACGATCGCGCCTCCGCCCGCCTTGCGCATAGAGGGCACCACCGCGCGGATCCCTAGATACGTGCCGGTCAGGTGGATGTCGACCTCCTGGCGCCAGTCCGCCGGCTCGATCTCGACGATCGGTCGGAAGCGCAGGATGCCCGCGTTGTTGACCAGCACCGACACCGGGCCGAACGCCTGCTCGGCGGTAGCCACCGCCGCCATCCAGTCCGCGTCACTGGTGACATCGAGGCGGGAGAAGATCGCGTGATCGCCGAGCTCCTCGGCGAGCGCCCGCCCCTCCTGCTCGAGTATGTCCGTGATCACGACGTTGGCGCCCTCGGCGACGAAGCCGCGCGCGTGGTAGGTTACCCATTCCACTGGCACTGCCCGTGATGATCACTGTCCGATTATCGAAACGATTCATGATTGTCCTTATCCGTGATGACAGCGGTGGAGAGGTCGTTCCTGCATGCTTGGATGCTGCCGGGCGCGGGGACGGCTGCGCATCGTGGACGCCCCCGGGTCGGAACCGCAGTGTTTGCGTCACCCCTGCTAGGGGAAGCGGCGGGCGCCCCGATGGGCAGAGACTGGGAACGTTGTGGGCGTGGACGTAGGGTCCTGGGAGGAGCCTGATCCGGTGCAGGCCGCGCAGGAGGTGGGCAGTACGCAGGTGCCCGCGCAGCCGTTGTCGGCTCGGTTCGGCCTGCTCGAGCGTGACGTCGAGCTGGCGGCGGAGGACGCGAGCTGGAACGCTGTTTGCCGGTGCGGCGGCACGAGCGCGTTCCTGACCTGGCGCCGGCGGGCGCCGCTGTTCGATCCCGCCTGACGCGACCGAGCAAGACGCCGGTCGCCCGGCGAGCGGACCACTGTATGAGCGGTGACCTCGGTCTCTACATCGCGTTCCTCGTGCCGCCGTTGGTGCTCGGCATTGCCGTCCAGGCCTGGCTCCGCAGGACGTTCAGCCGCTACTCGCAGGTGCCGCTTGCCAATCGGCTGAGCGGGGCGCAAGTCGCCCGCGAGATCCTCGACCACAACGGCCTGACGGATGTCCCTGTTCAGCAAGCTCAAGGCGGCCCGCTCTCCGACTACTACGACCCGCGCAGGCGCCAGCTCCATCTCTCCGAGCCCGTGTACGCGCCGCCAACGGTCAGCGCGGCGGCAGTGGCCGCGCACGAGAGCGGACACGCGCTCCAGCAAGCGCGCGACTACACCCCGCTCCGGCTGCGGTCAGCGATATTCCCCGTGGTCGCCTTCGCGTCGAGTGCGTGGATCTGGCTGCTGTTGATCGGCGCGTTGCTCGGGGCTCTCAACCTCGTGGCGCTAGCGCTGGTGCTCTACGCGGTCGCCGTCGCGTTCCACATCGTGACGTTGCCTGTCGAGTTCAACGCCTCCCGCCGCGCCTCGGTGCAGCTGCGAGAGCTCGGGCTCGTCGGCACGTCCGAGCAGGCCGGCGTGCAGAAGGTGCTGACCGCGGCCGCGATGACCTACGTCGCAGGCGCCCTGGCCGCCCTCTCGCAACTCCTCTACTACTTGGTCGTCTTCTTCGGCAGGCGCGAGTAGCGGCTGATCCGCCCGGCCATCTCCTAGCGGTGGGTGCCCAAATCACTGCGGCTCGGGTTCGGGGGCGTCCCCGATGCGAACCGGGACTCCCCCAGCGCACGATCGGACTCATGCCAACGACTTCCACAGACTCGCAGCTTGATCGGGCCGTGAAGCTTCCGCCGGTGCCCACGAATCTGGCCAGGGGCCGCGAGTTGGTCGTGGCGGGTGCTCGTCTGCGCCGCCGTTCTGCTCGCCGTGCTCGCGGTGCTCCGGTACGTGCGCGTCATCGTGCTGCCGGTCATGCTTGCGCTGACGATCGCACCGGCACTGTCTCCTCTCGCCCGGTTGCTCCGAAGGCGACTCGGGCGCCCTGCTGCTGCGGTCGCCCTCATCGTCGGACTCACGGTCGTGGCGGGGCTGATCGCGGTCGTGACGACCTCGGTCCTCGCGCAGTACGACGAGCTCGTCGACTCGGTTTCGCGGGCGGTGCGCGACATCACGGACTGGCTCGAAGGCGAACCCTTCAACCTCTCCCTGGACCTGGCGGGCGATCTTCAGTCATCCGTCGCCGATTCCTTGGGCGAAGCCTCGGGCTACCTCGTTTCGGGCGTCCAGGCGGGTGTCGCCGCTCTCGTCGGCCTGGTGCTGGCCGTCGCCATCCTCTACTTCGTCCTTCGTGACGGCACAGCGTTCTGGGACGGGATCCTGTCGCGCTTCACGCCGGGGACGCGGCCGGCGATCGACCGGGCGGGGCGGCGGGTATGGGCGGTGCTCGGCGGCTTCGTCCGGGGAACGGCGCTCATTGCGGCGCTCGACGCTGCGCTGATCGGGATCGGACTCTGGCTCCTGGGCGTCCCGCTCGCGTTCGCCCTCGCCGTGCTGGTCTTCCTGGGCGCGTTCGTGCCCTTCGTCGGTGCGTTCGTCTCCGGCCTCGTGGCCGTTCTCGTCGCCCTCGCGGACGGGGGCTGGGCGATCGGACTCGCGGCCCTGGGGATCGTGTTGGCCGTGCAGTTCATCGAGGAAACTTCCTCCAGCCGATCATCCAGAGCCGCACCGTCGACCTGCACCCCGCCGTGATCCTGCTCGCGGTCGCGGCCGGTGCATCGCTCTTCGGCATTCTCGGCGCCTATCTCGCGGTGCCCGTGACCGCCGTCGTGTTCGCTGTCGTCGCGTCGCTCCAGTCAGACTCGACAGCGCCCGGCGCGGTCCCGGAGGACGGAGATTCTCGCCCGTAGTGCGCCCGCCCTTCGCGTAGCGGTGCCCTGAGCGGTTCGGCGACGAAGGCGCTGCCTGCGCCCTCGATGCGGTGCCGACAGGGTGAATGCCGACTGCCCGGTTGGAGCTGGGGCATGGGCCGACAGGATTGAGGAGTGGGCGAGTTCTCACGCGACGGCCAGAACGTGCAGCCGGGACGGTTGCGTACGTATCTGGGAACAGCGCCGGGCGTGGGCAAGACGTACGCGATGCTCAACGATGGTTGGCGGCGCTCCGAGGGCGGCGAGCGGATCGTGGTCGGATGGATCGAGCGCCACGGCCGGGCCGAGACCCGGGCGCAGCTGCGCAACCTGGAGATCGTGCCTCCCCGCCCGGTCGACTACCGCGGCAGGAAGTTCGAGGAGCTCGACGTCGCCGCGATCGTCGCAAGGCAACCGGACGCCGTGCTGATCGACGAGCTCGCCCATACCAACGCCGATGGGTCACGCAAACGCTGGGAAGATGCTGCCGAACTGCTGGCGACGGGCCTTTCGGTCATGACCACGGTCAACGTGGCCAACCTGCTGTCGGTTCGGGACTACGCCGCGCAGGTGACCGGCGCGGGAACGGTGGAGTCGGTGCCCGACGAGTTCGTCCAGTCGGGAGAGGTTGTCCTCGTCGACCTCGCCCCGGAGGCGCTCCGCCAGCGGATCGCGGCCGGGCAGGTATATTCCACCGACACGGTGGGCGGCGCGCTGGCCAACTACTTCCGGACATCCAACCTGGCCGCGCTCAGCGAGCTCGGCCGAGCCTGGATGGCTGGGTCGGTCGACGCGGTCGCTGGGGCCGTGCTCGCCCGGCAGGGTGTGGGGCCGCTTGCGCCGCGTCCCACGGTGCTCGCCGGCGTGTCAGGCTCCGCGTGGGGAGAGAACGTGATCCGCCGGGCGGCCGTCCTGGCTGCGGAGGACGACGCCGACCTGCTCGTCGTCCACGTGAACGTCGCCGACGGTCTGGCTCGCCGTCGGGCCGACACGCTCGGTCGATACCGGGATATGACCCTCGAGGCTGGCGGCCGCTACACCGAGGTCGATGGCGCGAGCGCGGCCGACGCCCTGGCTAACGCGGCTCGGGACCTGCACGCCCACCGCATCGTGGTCGCTCGCCACCGGTCCAGGCTCGGCGAGCTCGCTCGCGGCTCTGTCGCGTCACGAATCCACCGTCTCCTCCCCGGCATCGCGGTGGATGAAGTGCGCCCCGAATGATGCGAGCTGCACGCACGTTACACCGCCGTCACCATTGGCGGTTTGATAGTGGCATGAGCGCAGAATCGGCCCTTCAGGCTCACCGGACCCTGGTCGTCGGCGCTGCCGCCGCCGCGCCGCTGGTGGCCTGCGCGGCGCTCGTCCCGTTCCGGGACAGCGTGGCGAACACCAATGCCGCTCTCGGGCTGGTCCTCATCGTCGTCATTGCGGCCTCCACCGGTGTCCGGCCGGCCGGCATCGTCGCCGCGCTGTCGAGCGCAGCGTGGTTCGACTTCTTCCTCACCGAGCCCTACAACCGGTTCACCATCACCGACCGCGCAGACATCGAGACCACGGTGCTGCTCGTGCTGGTCGGCGCCGCAGTGACCGAGGTGGCGCTGTGGGGCCGTCGCCAACAAGCCCGCGCGAGCCGGCAGCAGGGCTACCTGGCCGGTGTGCTCAGCACCGCCGCGACCGTCGCCGCCGGCCGGTCGTCGACCAGCTCGCTCATCGATCACGTCGCCGAACAGATCGTCGAGGTCCTCCAGATCGACAACTGCCGCTTCGACTCCGGCGCCGGCTCGGGCCTTCCCACCCTCGAGAACGACGGAACCGTGGTCCACAACGGCCGCACGGTCAATGTCGATCGCAGCGGCCTGCCCGTCGATTCCGAGATTGCGCTCGTGATCCAGAGTGGTGGCGTCGTTCGTGGTCGCTTCCTGCTCACCGCCGCCACCCGGGTCGTCCGGCCGTCGCTGGAACAACGCCTGGTCGCGATCGCGCTTGCCAACCAGGTGGGCGCCGCGCTCGCCGTGTCCGCCTCAGGTCAGACTTGATCCGCTTTAGTCTGAGAGTCCCAGCCACAGAACTACTGGAGAATCAGGGCCTGGCAATCCCAGACGAGTTGTCGAGGTTCGGTGAGCTAAGAGGCAGTTGAGGAGCGCATAGCGATGTCGGATGGGCCGGCGGGTTCGGCGGCTGAGCCAGGGACGAATGCCGGGTCGTTCACTGATCTCGTGGACGAGTATCGGCGGGTCCGCGGTGAGCTCGAACGGGTCATCTTGCCGCTGGCCACCTCGGTGGACGGGCGCAAGTTCACGTTCCAGGCGTCCTTGCACCAGTTGCTGCTGCAGACGGGTGGCTACGTCGTCCTCGAGGGCGAAGGTCAACGGCGGCTTGGGCAGGTCCTGACAATGCGCGCGGACTCCGCGTCCGCCACCGACGTGGGGTTCGACGGCACGACGTCCAGCACGATGATCCGCTTGGCGCGCGGCGACGGCGTGATCCTGGACGGGGATCTCCGGCCCTTCCATGACGCCCTCGTTCGGCCGGCGGAACCCGATGAAGTCGATGCCTGGTTCGAACGAGTACGACCGAACCGTTCCGCGTTGACCATCGGAGAGCTGCTGCTCGCACCGGGGGTGGCGGCAGCTGTTGATGCCGGAGGCTTCAACCGGCATACCTTCATGTGCGGTCAGTCCGGCTCGGGCAAGACCTACTCGCTCGGGCTCGTTCTGGAGCGTCTCCTGGTAGGCACCAGTCTGCGCATGGTCATTCTCGATCCCAACTCCGACTACGCCCGCATGTCCGAGGTCCGAGACAGCACCGACCCGGCCGTCGCCGCGGAGTACGCCGCCGCGGCCAGTGGGGTGTCGGTCTGGTGGAACAACCCTGGGGCGGACCATCCGCTTCGCCTGCAATTCACCGAAGTCGACCCCGCGGCACAGGCCGCCGTGCTCGGCCTCGATCCGATCCGCGACCGCGCGGAGTACGCCGCGCTCTCCGGTATCCTCGCCGCGGGCGAGAAGGGCCGCCCTCTGATCAGCGGCCTCGATGCCCTGCTGTCTTCGGACAATCCCGATGTGCACCAGCTCGGCTTGCGGGCAGCCAACCTCGGTGTTCTTGGCTGGTCCATCTGGAGCGGCGGCGGCCAGGGAAGGTCACTGGTCGAGGAGCTGGAAGAGCCGACCGCACGATGCCTGGTCGTCGACCTGGGCTCGCTCGACACCATCAACGAGCAGCGACTCATCTCCGAAACCGTGCTGTCGACACTGTGGCGCAACCGGTCGCGCCGCGAGCCATGCCTGATCGTCATCGACGAGGCCCACAACGTCTGCCCCAGCCAACCGGCCGACACAGTGACCGCTCTCGCCACGAACTATGCATCGCTGATCGCGGCGGAAGGGCGGAAGTTCGGGCTCTACCTACTGACTTCGACGCAGCGCCCACAGAAGGTAAATGACGAAGTGCTGTCCCAGTGCGACAACCTGCTGCTGATGCGGATGAACTCCGAGGCAGACCTCGGCTACCTCCGCGACGCCTTCTCGTTCGTCCCGGCCGGCCTGGTCGAACGGGCCACCACCTTCCAGTTGGGCCAAGGCTTGGTGGCCGGCAAGTTCTTCCCGCACGCCACGTACGTGCAGTTCGGCCAGCGACTCTCGCAGGAAGGCGGCGCCGACATACCGACGTCGTGGGCAACTCCAGGCTGACCGGAAGCAGGTACCTTCGTCGTGAGGAGCGGCTGAAGGTCAGCCCGCGCCAGGCACAGCCACCGATGGCCCGCACGATGAGCTGCAGGTGGCGTTTCAATCGCGTCGACGCACCGGCGCGCGGTTCCGGCCGATACGTGGTGATGTCAACGATGATCCGTGCGTCAGACGGTGATGACGACCTTTCCTCGGGCGTGTCCCTCGTCCACGTATCGGATGGCCTTGGGCGCCTCGCTCAACGGGTAGGTCCGGTCGATGACCGGTGTGACCTTCCCGGCTTCGATGAGCTCCTTGAGGACGAGCATGTCCTTGTGGTTCTCCGAGGAGACGAACATCGTCAGCTTCTGACCCACGAACGGGGACAGCAGGAGCGCCCGCAGCTGGCGATCGAGGCCGCCGAGCCACCGGCCGCCCGTCTCTCCTCCGACGATGACGAGCGTCCCCTTCGGGGTAAGGGCCCGGCGCAGGCGCGCCAACGACGAGTTCCCGCCGATGTCGAGGATCAGGTCGTAGCGCTGCCTCCCGTCGGCGAAGTCGTCACGCGTGTAGTCGATGACGTGGTCGGCGCCCAGGGAACGGACCATGTCCGCTTTCGTGGTGCTGCACACGCCGGTGACCTCTGCCCCGAACGCCTTGGCCAGCTGCACCGCGTAGGTCCCTACGCCGCCCGACGCGCCGATGACGAGCACCTTCTGCCCCGCCTCGACCCGTCCGTGGTCACGTAGGGCTTGCAGGGCGGTCAGGCCGGAGATGGCGACCACCGCCGCCTGTTCGAAGGTGAGGTTCGCCGGCTTGGGCGCGAGCTTGTTCTCGGGAGCGCGCGCGTACTCGGCGTACGAGCCCTTGCCGATGCCGAACACCTCATCGCCGGGCTGGAACCTGGTCACCTCCTTGCCGACGGCCTCCACGACCCCGGCCACGTCCGAGCCCGGGACGGGAGTCTTGGGCGCCCGGAGCCCGTAGCCCGCGAGGCGTATCGGGTACGCCAAACCCGTCATGAGGTGCCAAACGCCCCGATCCACGCCGGCCGCATGCACGCGGACCAGCACCTCGTCGTCGGCGATCTCGGGCTTGTCGATGTCGCGGAATTCGAGAACATCCGTCGAACCGTAGGTGTCTTGGACGATCGCCTTCATGACCAGCTCCTTGCTGAGGGCCGGTCCGACCGGCATCGAGGCGTACTTACGTTGTACGCTTACGATGTAAGCTACACCGGTCGCTAAGTCTGTCCACCCCCATGCGGCTTACGTTGTACGTTCTTTTCGCGCGCCAGGAGGATCCCGATGCCGACGGAGACCGATTCGAACGCCCAGCGGCGAGGCCGTTTGAGCAGAGAGCGGGTGCTGCGCGCCGCCGTCGCTCTTGCCGACCAGAGCGGGATCGAGTCGCTGACCATGCGCAGGCTCGGCCACGAGCTCGGGGTCGAGGCGATGTCGCTGTACAACCACGTCGCCAACAAGGACGACATCCTCGATGGCATCGTCGACCTGGTCCTGAGCGACATCGACGTACCTCCGACAGGAACCGACTGGAAGACCGCTATGCGTCAGCGGTCGATCTCGGCCCACGAGGTCCTACTGGCCCACCCCTGGGCGGCGATGCTCATCATGTCGCGCTTCAACATCGGCCCGGGCATGACGCGCTACCTGGATGCGACGCTCGGACGGCTGCGGGAAGGCGGTTTCTCGATCACGGGTGCGCTCGATGCCTGGAACACCCTGGACAGCCACCTCTACGGGTTCACGCTCCAGGAGCTCAACCTGCCGTTCGAGGTCGAAGAGACGCAGCAGGTGTCGGCCGACGTCGTCGGCCAGCTTCCCGCAGAGGAGTATCCCCACGTCGTCGAGGTCATCACCGAGATCATGCAGTCCGGACGCGAGGAGGACTTCGAGTTCGGACTCGAGCTGATCCTCGACGGTCTCGAGAGAAACCTCGACGACGGGTCACGCCGTAGCCGACGCTCCACGTCAGCCGGCGCCTGATTGGTCAGGTCGCTCTCGATGTTGGCCCGATTGGGGCGGACTTCTTGCGGGATCCGCCGAATCGTCCCCACCTGGTTCCCTCCCAGGACGGGATGGAGGACCATCGGCCGATCGAACGCGCCGCGGGATCCATACTTGCCATTACCGCGGCCTATCGATCAACGACCGAGGATCTGCGGAGGCGGTGAGCACGCTGTGACCAATGTCCTGATGCCGGACCTGGTCGTGGGCCTGATCAGAGTCCGCGACGCCAGGGAGCGCTCCGCTGACCAAGGCGCCGGGATCGTCGCGTACGTCGCCGAGCTGACGGCCACCGTCCACAACCGAGGAGACGCCCTCGCTGACGAGACCACCACGCGCTTCTGGGTGCGGGGCTCCGACATCGACCGGGAACTGCGGGTCGTCTATACCCCCGAATTGCCGCCAGGCGACGAGATTGAGGTCACCGCTCTGTGGGACGTCCGCGACCGTCGCGGCGAGTACGTGATCACCGTGACCGCCGACGCGTTCTCGCAGATCGAGGAGGTGCGCACGGACAACAACTCGGCGAGCATCCACGTCGCCGTTCGGGACACCCGCGTCGACCCCTTCTGAGTCCGCGGATTGACGCGTGTATCGGCGGTCGACGGTCAAGCCAGCCGATCGATCCACATGCCGACTGTCAACCTGCGGTTCCACGCGTGCGCCGACGAGCTCATGGAGCTGGCGCGCGCATGGAGCGGGCAGCACGGGCTCATGGTCCCCGTCGAGGAGAGCTTTCCGGAGTACCGGGCGATCCCGGTACCCGATGGTGACCCGCGCTGCTCAAGGAGGTCACCCATGGCCTCAATTTCCGCACGGATCGATCGTTCGGCGAGATTTCCGAACCCGAGGACGAGCTGCGGCGGGTCAGGCGCCTTGTTGGCTCGGTTTGTGCTCATCCCGTACAAGCCGAGGAACGAGCGTGAGCGGACGCCACGACGTGCGCCTCGCTGGCACCGGCGGGCAAATGACCGCGTCGATGTGCCACATGGGTAAGCGTCACTTGCGGGGCCTCACGGCCGGGCGTTGGCCTCCTCGACGGTAAGTTCCGCCGCAGGGTCGGCCTCGAGGCGCTCGTCCGGGATAGGCAGCCCACTTCGGATGGACCGCCCAAACGTCCCGTTGTCCAGTCGCTGCTCAGCGCGGTCGAGCGCGGCCAACCGTTCACGCAACCCTTCCGCAAGAGCGTCGTCCATGCCCTGAGCGGCCAATGGCTGCGCGCGGTCGGAGACGTCTCCTGTCTCGTTTTCGGCCTCCCGGTCTTGCTGCCCGGCCGCCTCGGTGGCCCCGAGCAGTCTCCGCACTTCGGCTCGCTCGGCACGCACCCGCGCCCGCGCCTCATCCTCGTCCATCTGTTCTCCTCTGTTGCACATCGGTGAATACACCAACATCACGGTGCTGGGAGTCCTAGCAGATTACTCACGGGACCGTGCGGCCGAGCGCGACCCCACGGACGCTGTCATGCCTGCCAGCGCAGGTCCTAGAGCCGATGTCGACCTAGAGCGACCTAGAGCCGGCGCCGGGACTCGAACCTGGAACCGCCCGATTACAAGCGGGATGCTCTGGGCTTACGTTGCAACGCGCCGACCTGGGCCGATGCCTTCAATTCCGCGGTTGACCTGCGCGTTTGCAGTCCGAGACGACGGACCCCGCTGGACCTCGACGGACGACGCGGAAAGTTCAACGGGGCGCATTTCGGGGTGCATCTAGCGGTGCATCGAAACGACCGTCCGGCCGGTCGCGCTCGGCGCTGACCGTCCAACGGGTGGCCGTCGTCCTCGCGCGGGATCAGGTGCGCGTAGACATCGAGGGTGATCCGGTAACCGGCGTGGCCCATTTGCTCGCTACGGCCACCTCTACCCCGACGCCCTGGAGCACCTGGCCGACCGGCTCGACGCGGCCCGCACTGAGGGCCGCACGGACGCAGAACCGATCGAGTCACGCGAGAGACCGATCGAGCTATTCCGGCGTCGGATACGGAATGGCCCATGAGCTGCGGCAAGGTGCAGATGGTGGGCGGTGCATCCCAGCTTCGTTCTTCAAGGTGTTCTGTGTTGCATCTGGCGTCCTGCCACCACCAGACCGGCGTTCCAACCGGGAGCTCGGCCGCCGACGGGAGGCTCCAACCCATGGGTGTCAATGCCGGCGCGTGCCAGAAGCCACGAGATCAGCGAGTTTGAGTTCCACATCTCACCCGTTCGCAGCTCGTCCCGACCCCACAAGGGTGTCGGGACGGAGGGCGCCAGATCGAGAACACGCTGCGCGCGAACGACGTCCGTCGCCACCCGGACCGGACCCAACACCGCGTGGGCCAGATCGGGGATGGAGCCTCCCCGCCAACGACGGATCTCGTATCGGAAATGTCGGAATCGGCCGAGCCAGCTCATCCCGACCGGCCCCCCGGCCACGACCCCGCGTTCTTCCCCTCGCAGGTTCAGGATCGCCGCGGACTCGATGACGAATCGGTCGTCCGGGAGCCAGATCTGCAGCGCGGAGTGGTAGAGATCCAGTCGCGGGCGATGCTCGACAAGCGCCTTCTGCGCCTCATAGAGCTTCCCGCTCAAGCGGACGACGTACCCACCTGCGCCCAGGGGAATCCAGTAGAGATCGACAGCAGGTGCGAGGCGCCCTTCTTGCTCATCCATGCTGGTCGTCCACCGTCTAGGCTCCTAGCACGGTCTCGGCATAGTCGGGTTTGTGTGGTTCGTACTAGTTGGGTGAGTGGACTGGGTTGGCTGTAGAACCGGCACGGGTTCCGGCGACCATGTCTGGATTGTCGAAGTCATGACCGCGTCGATCAGACCCGCGGCGGACCACCTCGGTGCGGAAAAGCGGTCGACGACGTGGGGGATCAAGGTCGGCGGGTTTCGAGAAGCACTTCGGGATACTGTGCTGCCGGGCCGTCCAGGAGTGCCGCTGGCCGGCCCTTCAGGTGCCGGTCGAAGAACGCCAGCGAGTAGGCATTGACGATGCGGTGCGCCCGTTGCACGCCGATCGGTCCGAACATGGAGGCGGCCGGCAACCACAATGGCACGTCGGTCATGTCGGCGTGGAACATGCCGGGCACCTGCACGTAGTAGCCGTCGCCGGGCAGGCGCTCATACACCGACCGCATGGTGGTCAGGTGCTCGTGGATGTCCGGCTCCGACCACCCGCCGGACCGCCGTCGTTCCAGCCGCATGGTGTCGGCATCCCGAGTGATGAACATGGTGGGCTGCCGCAAGCCGGCCCGGATCACCTCGGCGGGCATGAAGGCCTCCATCAGCAGGCCGGCGCGCAGGCGCGGCTCCAGCCGGCAGGCCTCGCCGCCCACGACGGCGCCCATCGACATCCCGATCAGGCCGGCGCGCTGCAGGTCCAGCCGCCCAGTCAAGATGCCGTTGGGATCGGCCCGGTTGAGAACGGTGAGCTGATCCAGCGTGAACACGGCGTCCTGGGCGAGATAGGGGATGTGGTCGTCCAGGAACGCGCTATGCGGAGGGTCCCAGCGGGGGTCGTAGGCGGCCTGGCGCCCATCGGGGAACACCACCGTCACGGCGACATGCGGCTGGTCGATGGCCGCGACGACATAGCCGTGGGAGACCAGCTCCTCGACCTGGAAGGTGTTCTGCTGGCGATAGCCGAACCTGATCCCTTCCAAGAAGATCAGCACCGGGTAGCTGGGCTGATCAGCTGCCACCGGCGCGGACTCGATGGCGTTGGTGGTGACGTCCTTCAGCTGCTGGGGGGTGAACTCCGGCAACGGCGTCAGCGCCGGCGCGAGCGCCTCGGCGTCCCGCACGTAGGGAGCACGCGGCGCCGCTGGGTCAGGTGGGGCCGGATACCACAGCTGCACCATCAGCTCGCGACGGTCATCTGGATCGGCGGTGAAGGCATCCGGACGGTCGGCATCAACCCAGTGGTAGGTCACCGTGCCGATCCCGTGGTGCCCGGTCGGATGCGGGAAGCGGAACACGGGGCACATGTTAGGCCAGGGGACGACGTCCATCAGGGCATCACCACCATCCGGAAGCTCGCGTTGGCGACCTCGACGTCGCCGGTCATGACCGCCACGCAATAGCGGTGCGCGCTCGGTGGCTGGGTCGGACCAACGCGGACGTCGAGGGTGAGCTCGAACGCGTCGCCCACAGGTGGGTCGAACTCGTACTCCAGCCGGTCGGTGCCAGGTACAGGACGAGCGCGGCCGCGATCCAGGGCAGCGCGTCCTCACCGATGTGGGCTATCGCGGCGGCCGCCACGTGGATCCCGTGAGGACACGGCCGTCATCGGTTAGGTCCGCCTCCCCGGCATCACGAACCCGCCGTGGGGCTGTGAAGTCGTCGGTCAGCAGCCGGCGATGCTGCTCGATCTGCGTCGCACACGCAGATCAAGCCGCGGCAGCAGCCTGATCGACCTCTCGATGTCGGTGAACAAGAGGGCGACCAGACCACCGGGCAGGATGCGTCGACCGCCCATCGACTCACGCGCTCGCGAGGTCGAGAGCCGACCGGTCACCGTCAGGTGTCTTCTCGGCGATGACCTGCCGCCAGTTCGGCCAGCGCCGCTTGATCAATCATGTCGGCCTCGGCCATTGCCAGCCGACAGTCGGTGATCGCCTGGAGGGTCGAGGTTCTGGTTCCCGCCTCAACGATCGACCGCTCTCCAACGACCGCGCCTGGCCCGACCTCGGCCACCCGCTCGCCGTCGACATCGACGCCAATGACCCCATCGAGCAGCAGGTACAACTCCCGTCCCTCCTCACCCTGCCCGAACAGGACCTCACCGGCCGAGACCGTCGTGAGCTTCGGGTTCGCGCGGCCTCTCATGATCGTCGTCGAGAGCTGGCGTTCGAGCGCGGTCTCGGCCATGGTCACGAACGCCTGGGTGTCCTCGTCGCCCCAGGGACTGTGCCGACCAAATGCGCTCCGGTACCAGTCCTCGAAATCGATCACACCCGACTTGGCCACCAGGTTCCCGGTGTGGTCATAGAGCCAATGGCGCGGGAAGGTGCTGGCTCCGACCATCTCGCCGTGGGCGCTGCCGTCGACGTTGATCGTCAGCGCCAGGGTCGACCAGACCGTCGGACCCAGCCACTGGAAGAACGGTCGATCCCGCACCCGTCGGGGTGCCGGCACCCCCGGCCGGCCACCCGCCGTCTGCATGAAGCGCACGCTCGCCGGGCCGACCTCGGGCTCCGGCCGCAGGTCGGGGAAGGCGGTGGGCAGGAAGGCGACCCGGGTGCGGCCAAACCGCATCAAGGTCTGGCTGATGTATCCGCGACCCGAGTGGCCAAGCCCCACGATCTGGCCATCGGCCACGTCGATCCACGCCTCGATGCGGTTTGCGAACCGAAAGGCGCCCGCCTCGTGCAGCGCCTCGAGATCCTCGATGACATCCGGTGGTGGATCGTCGTAGTGGCCGATCCCGAGCTCGAACGGCAATCGCGCCAGGCCCTCGATCGCTTCCGACGGGATCCACGAGATCGAGGTGAACGACGACTCAATCCGGTTGCCGCCTTCGCTCATGCCGAAAGTATCCATCGCCGGCGTCCACGACGGGTTCGTCTTCTCGGTCCCCTCGCCCCGGGCCGAGCGACCAGTGGAGTCATCGTCCTCGCTGGGGATGGCGCGCTCTTGCTCGCGGTTGGCGCGGGAACGCTCGGCATCGCTCTGCTCCTGGCCTGGCGTTCACGGCCGTGAGATGCTGGGTGATCCATGATGGCCGACGAGCCCACGGTTCCTCCGGCTGACCAGGCCGCGACGGTCGCGCCGTCGGTTCGGAGTCACATCCATACCCCGGACCAGCGACTGCGGGTGTTCGTGAGCTCGACGTTGGGGGAACTGGCGGCGGAACGGGATGCCGCCAAGACCGCGGTGCACACCCTGCGGTTGAGCCCGGTGATGTTCGAGTTGGGTGCTCGGCCGCACCCGCCCCGTGACCTGTATCGCTCCTACATCGCCCGGAGCGACGTCTTCGTGGGGATCTATTGGCAGAGCTACGGCTGGGTCGCTCCCGACATGAAGGTGTCGGGTATCGAGGACGAGTACGCGCTGTCGGGTGACCATCCCCGGCTGATCTACGTCAAGGAGCCGGCGCCCGACCGTCACCCGCGCCTGGAGGCCCTGCTCGACCGGGTACGGGCCGATGATCGGGCGTCCTACAAGCGGTTCGAGTCGCCGGGGGAGCTGGCCGAGCTGCTGCTCGATGACCTCGCGGTGTTGATGAGCGAGCGGTTCGATGCCGGCGGGGCCGCTCCGAAGGAGGACCTTCCGTCGGGCACGTTGACGTTCGTATTTTCCGATATCGAGGGTTCCACCGAACTGTTGGAGCGGATGGGAGCCGGCTACGCCGACGTGCTGCATCGGTACCACGGGTTGGTGGGTCGCGCGGTCGCGGCCCACGCGGGACTCGTCGTCGACACCGAAGGGGACGGCATGTTCTGCGTCTTCAACGAGACCTCCAACGCGGCGGAGGCTGCGGTGGAAATCCAGCGGGCGCTCGCCGCCGACCAGGTCGGGCGCGGCGTCGAGGTCCGGGCCCGTATCGGTCTGCACACGGGCCGGGCCACGGTCACCGCCGAGGGCTACGTCGGTCTCGACGTCCACCGGGCGGCTCGGATCGGTGCTGCCGGCCACGGTGGCCAGATCCTGGTCTCGTCGACCGCCCAGGGTCTGCTGCTCGATCTCCTGTCGCGCCACCAATGGCATATCCGAGACCTCGGCTCGTTCGCACTGAAGGGCCTGTCACGGGCCGAGCGGCTGTACCAGCTCGAAGCACCCGGCCTGGCCGAGCAGTTCCCGCCGCCCCGAGCCCGCCGACCCACCCAGATCCGGTTGCCGGCCCAGCTCACCAGCCTGGTGGGCCGGGGCCGAGTGACCGGCGAGGTCGCCTCGCTGTTCAGCAGCGGCGAGGCCCGCCTCGTCACCCTGACCGGCGCGGGCGGGATCGGCAAGACCCGCCTCGCCTTGGCCGTGGCCGAGCAGCTCTCGGCCGACTACCCCGATGGGGTCTACTTCGTCGACCTCTCGTCCGAGACCGATCCAAACCGGGTTCTGGTCAAGGTGGCCGAGGCGGCGGGTATCCCCGTCACCGGGTCCCTCTCGGAGTCACTCGCCGACAGCCTGTCGAACCAGCGGGTCCTGCTCGTCCTGGACAACTTTGAGCAGGTGGTGGAGGGGGCCCCGGCGGTGGCCGAGCTGCTGGCCCGCAGCCCAGGGGTGCATGCCCTGGTCACCAGCCGAGTGGCACTACGGGTGGGTGGCGAACACGAGTATCAGGTGGAGCCGCTCGACGTGCCGGTCGATAGCGACGCTGACCTCCAATCCGTCACCACCAGCGCGGCCGTGAAGCTGTTCGCCGAGCGGGCCCGGGCCGTGAGCCCCGGCTTCCGGATCACCGCCGCCAACGCCGCCGACGTCGCCGCCATCGCCCGGCGGCTCGACGGCCTACCCCTGGCCATCGAACTCGCCGCGGCCCGGTTGCGCTTGCTACCGGCCGGGGCGCTGCTCGACCAGCTGATGCGCTCCTTCGACGCGTTGGGACGGGGCCCGACCGACCTCCCAGAGCGACAGCGGACGCTGCGGTCGACCATGGACTGGAGCCACGAACTGCTCACCAACGAGGAGCAGAGGGTCTTCCGGCGACTTACCGTCTTCGTCGGCTCATGGACGCTCGACGCCGCCGAAGACGTGGGTGGTGACGCCGCTTCGAGTGTCCTCGGAGCTATCGAATCGCTGGTGGACAAGAGCTTGGTGCGGGTCGACACCGACGCCGAACGCGAACCCCGGTTCCGCATGCTCGTCACGGTGCGTGACTATGGGGCCGAACGACTACGGGAGTCCGGCGAGGAGACCGCCGTTCGGGATGGCCACGCCACTCACTATCTGGCTGTGGCCGAACGCAACGCCCCGCTCCTCCAGGGGGTTGGGCATGCCGCCGCGATGGGCGAGCTCGACAAGGAATGGGACAACCTGCACGCAGCGGCGCGGTGGCTTGGTGACCGAGGCCGGCCCGACAGCGTCGTCAGCCTGCTCCACGCCGTATGGCTTCACATCGTGATGCGGGGCCACGTCCGTGAGGTCGCTCCGTGGATGGACGTGGTCCCAAAGGAGTTCGAGAGCCTGTCACCGATCCTCCAGGGCCACGCGCTGTGGCTGGCCGCCGACGGCGCCTTCGAGCGGGGCGACTACGCACGGGCGCTCGAGCTCGTTGACCGCAACATCGGCTTGTCGGACCGCATCGGCGATCACCAGGGTCTCGCCTGGGCCCGCTGGCTCCGAGCGGTGACGCTCCCCGCCCTCGACATCGACACCGCCGAAATACGGCGGGAACTCGCCGACGCCCTGACGCAGTTCCGTTCGCTCGGCAACGAAATGGGACAGGGCTCCGTCCACATGGTTCTCGGGACGCTGGAAACGACCCAAGGTAATACCGCCGAAGGCATCGGCCATCAGCGTCAGGTCCTCGCACTGGCCAGTCGACTGGACAGCGAGGCCCTGGTGGCCCAGGCCCAGACCCAACTTGGATTGACCTTTCTTACCGCCGAGCAGATCGCCGAGGCGAGAGGGGCACTCACAGCCGCGGTGGACATCTATCGCGACATCTCGTTCCAGGAGGGATTGTCGTATTGCCTCGACGCCCTCGCTGGGCTCGCCATGCACGAGGGCCACGCCGAGCGGGCCATGATCGCACTCGGTGCCGCTGAGGCCACGCGGGAGCGGCTCGGCATCCGGCCGTGGCCGATGCTCAAGCGACTCCTGGATGACTCCACCCAAGCGGCTGGTTCCGTGGAGGACGCCGACCTTCAGGCCGCTCGGGCGGCCGGAAGCCAGATGGAACCGATAGCGGCGGCAGTAATGGCGTTGGGATGACAGACCGCCCGCCCTCGCTCACTGCTCCCCCGGAGCACGCCTTTACGTGATCGACGCGGGCTCGGGCGTCGCTTCCTGGTTGCGGACCCGGCGGCCGCTCAGCACGGCATAGCCGACGAAGCCGAACACGAGCGCGACGAGCACGCCGAGGTTGGCAAAGGCCCAGTCGCCCGTCTTGCCGCCGAGCCCGAACGGCTCGAGCACATAACCCTGCCAGCGGAACCCGTCAGCACCGTTGGTGACGAGCCCCCACCCCAGCGCCGTGCCCACCACAACCAGAGCGACGGCAGGCCAGTTGAATGCGCCGTACCGGCCAGCCGACCTGTACAGGTCGGCGTCGACGTAGTCCCGACGGCGCAGCAGCAGATCGGCGATGAACACCCCACACCACGCAGCGATCGGCACCCCCAGCGTGATGAGGAAGCCCATGAAAGGCCCGAGCACATCGTCCGCGAAGAACACCAGCCAGATCGTGCCGATCACCATGATGACACCGTCGATGAGCGCGGCAGACCAGCGCGGGATGCGCACCCCAAGGGTCAACAGCGCGAGCCCTGACGAGTAGATGTCGAGTACCGCTCCAGCGACGAGACCGAAGACGGCGACGAGGGCGAACGGCAGGAGATACCAGGTCGGCAACACCGACGTCAGAGCGCCGATCGGATCCGTTGCGACCGCAGCGTTCAGGTCGGCGTCACTGCCCGCCAGCAGCAGGCCGTACACGATCAGCACGACCGGCGCGATGCTGCCGCCGAGCGTGGTCCACCAGACCACGCCCGCCGTCGACGACGTCCGCGGTTGGTAGCGCGAGTAGTCGGCACCCGCGTTGACCCAACCCAGCCCGAGGGCGGTGGCGGCGAGGATCAACGCGCCGAGCACCGACCGAGACGGGCCGGAGGGCAACGCCGACACGGCATCCCAGTCGACCTCGTCCACCGTGAGCGCGATGTAGCCAACCGTCAGGACGGCAAGGACGACGGTGAGCCACACCTGCAGCCGCATGATGGCGTCGAAGCCAAGTAACCCCGCCGCAATGATGATCGCCGCGACGACGAGGAACGCGACCACTTTCGTGACGTCACCGTCGGACCAGCCGAGCCGCCCGAAGACCGTGGCCGTTGCCAGCGTCGCGAGCGTGACGAGCACAGTCTCCCAGCCGACGAGGAGGAGGTACGAGACGAGGGTGGGCAGGCCGTTACCGCGTACGCCGAACGGGGCGCGTGAAAGCACCATCGTTGGCGCCGACCCACGCTTCCCTGCGATGGAGACCAGACCGACGAGCAGGAACGAAAAGATGGTTCCCACGACGGCGGCAAAGACCCCCTGCCAGAAGCCGATGCCGAAGCCGAGCAGGAACGAGCCGTAGCTGATCGCCAGCACCGAGATGTTGGCAGCGCACCACGGCCAGAAGAGATCGCGTGGCCGACCCTTGCGTTCGGACTCCGCGATGACGTTGATGCCGTTCTGCTCGACGGTGAGAGCACTCGCCAGCGGGCGTTGCGTCTCTTCGACAGCCATGCTCATAGTGTCGCGCTGTTGGCAATCACTGCGCTGATGACGCGGCCGAGTCTGGTGGCGGAGGCCTCGGCCACGGCGACCACCGCAGCGGGGTCGATCTGTTCGCCGGTCGCCTCGACGGTCGTCACGACGGAGAGGCCGAGGAGCTCCAGGCCGAGTTCGCGAGCGGCGATCGCCTCGAGCACCGTTGACATGCCGATGACGTCGGCGCCCAGGGAGCGGAGGGCGTGCGCCTCGGCGTATGTCTCGTAGTGCGGCCCGGGCAGCATCGTGTACACACCCTCGACGAGATTCGGGTCGGCATGCTTCGCGAGCTGTCTCAGCCGCGGCGACCAGGCGTCGGTGAGGTCGACGAAGCGGGGCCCTTCGAGTGGGGACGTGGCGCTGAGGTTGAGGTGGTCGGCGATGAGTACGCCGGTGCCGGGCCCCCAGTCGCGTCGCAGCGATCCGTTTGCGTTGGTGAGGATTGCCGTACGTGCGCCGGCCGCAGCAGCCGTCCGGATGCCATGGGCGACTGCGGCCGCGCCGTGTCCCTCGTAGAGGTGCGTACGGCCGAGGAAGCAGAGCACTCGGCGGCTCCCGATGTCGTACGACCTGACGAGCCCGGCATGCCCTTCAGCGGTGGGCGCGCGGAACCCCGGCAGGTCGGTCATGCGGCACTCGTACGTCGGGGTGCCGAGCACGTGCGCCGCCCCACCCCACCCCGACCCCAGCACGACGACCACATCGTGCCGGGCCACTCCGGAATCCTCGGCGAGACGGTCGGCTGCCTGCCGAGCGAGCTCGTACGGATCAGTCACGGCAACAATTCTCGTGGATGGTGGCCCGAGTTGACCCGCTATGCAGACAACCGGGCGATGCGTCGCTTACGGTCCGTGCGCCTGACTCCGCGCCCGGAAGGTGCACATGATCCGTCTCGCCCGGCGCCGTCTCGCCGCCGCCATTCTTGGAGCAACAGCGTGCTTGGTCTCGCGGTGGCTCTGGCCTCCGCAGAACCTGCCGCCCTGACTGGCACCATCACCGATAACGTCACCGGTGAGCCCATCCGGGCGCTTGCGTAACCGTCTTCAGGGCGGAGTTTCTCGAGTGGGTGGTCGTACCTGATCGGCATCGCGCCATCCTTCCCAACTTGGGAGGTGTGCACGAAACCCGGGCTAGGTCAGTGCGCTACGCCGCAGTCGGTGGTCCGAACCAGGTGGTTAGCGCGTCAGCGAGCCCCAGCTGGGTTAGGCCTCCCACCCAGGCCACATATCCGTCGGGTCGAATCAACACGGCGGTGGGAGCAGTGACCGCCCCGATTGCCGGAAGCTCCCAGGTGCCGACGTATTTGGCGTCGATCAGCTGAACCCGAGCTGCCCATGGAGTGATGTCGAAGCCGCCGGGATCACCGAGGTTGAGCAGAACCGGCCGGGCATCGTGCAGCAGGGTGAAGACCCGCAGCGGGCCGTCGGCGGTGACCAGGTCGAGATCGGGCATGCGGCGTCCAAGCAGCGGGTGTCCCTCACCGAGGTCGTAATGAATGTCCAGACCGGACATCATCGCGGCGAACCGCTTGCGAGGCTCATCCATGCTGAGGAGCTCGGCAATGGTCTCGCGCAAGGCGTTGGTGCGGTCATTTGTGCGGAGCAGCGCGACTTGCGCCATCGTGTTGCGCAGCACCCGGGCAGCGACCGGATGGCGCTCGGCATGGTAGGAGTCCAGGAGACTTCCCGGCGATGTCCCGCCGACCACCTGGGCCAGCTTCCACCCCAGGTTCACCGCATCCTGCACACCGGTGTTGAGGCCCTGCCCACCCACCGGGGAATGCACGTGTGCCGCGTCGCCGGCCAGCAACACCCGTCTGTCCCGGTAGGAGGCCGCCTGCCGGGTCATATCGGTGAACCTGGAGATCCAGGCGGGACTGTGGATCCCGTAATCGGTCCCGTATACGGCGATGAGCGCCTCGCTGAGATCGCGCAAGGTGGGTTCGGTGGCGGGTCCGACGTGCTCTTCGGTCACCATGACCCGTATCGGCCCCCCATCCATGAAGACCACCTCGCCATCGCGGACCTCGTACTCCAACCTGCCAAAGGCATGGACGCCGCGGGCGTCCCGGCGGATCCCCAACTCCGGCTCCTCGGCCATCTCGGCCTGGGCGATCAGGCTGCTCGTCGTCGGATCCCACCCGGGGAACTCGATGCCGGCTGCCTTACGGACCAGACTGCGTCCCCCGTCGCACCCGACGAGATACTCCGCCCACAACGACTGGCCGTCGGACAGCTCGACGTCGACGCCGGTGTCGTCCTGCGCGAAACCGGTCACCTCACGTCCGCGATAGATCGGCACCGCCAGCTCGCCGACCCAGCCGGCCAGGATGCGCTCGATGTGGTTCTGCCACAGCCCGAGCCCGTAGGGATGCCGGGTGGGAAAGTCGCTGATGTCCAACGGGGTCCCGGCGAACCCCGCGACCTGCGCCACCTGCCCCTGCGAGAGGAACCGATCGGCGATACCACGCTGATCGAAAACCTCGATCGTGCGCGAGTGCAGACCGCCTGCGCGCGAGCCAGCGAGGTCCTGGCTGGAGCGCCGCTCGACGATGGCAACGTCCACGCCCGCCAACGCCAACTCGCCCGCCAACATCAAACCCGTCGGACCTCCACCGGCGATCACCACCGCATGCTCGGTCATCGCCACGCTCCGGCCGGCATCACGCCGGTCGCGACCAGCGCATCACATCCCTCGGCCGGCGCGCACTCCGGCGGCCAGCACGCCCGCACCTGCGCGCCGAGTGTCCGCAACCGCGCCGCGAGTCCCACCACCGGTTCGACGCCCCCGTGCGACCCATACGCCGACACCAAGACACGCATCTCGCGACTCCCATTTCCGCAGGTTCCGGCCTCGGCCGACGATTCTGCGACACGACCAGGGTCTTGCCGCAAGCTCCCCAGCTCCCCAGTGCGCCATATGTTGAAAATGGAGAGAAGTAGGTCTCTCCTTTCCCTTGATCGTCCGCTGTGGACGGATAACCTCCTCGCGAAGCGGCGCCGCGTACGGCGGTGCCGTCGGCCCAGCAGGATCTCCCATCGGCCTACGGATGCAGCCGCGGAACGAGATGTTCGTCGGCCGCTTCAACAAGGCCGGCTCGAACGTCATCGATAGCGCTGCCATTCTCATGGAGTTCGTCGCCGCGCCGCACGAGCGCTGGGCGGAGCTCGCCAAACGCCTCCACATACCGAGCACGCCGGCGACGACACCACTTCAGTCTGCGAGCCAGATCAGGGCGGCGGCCAGGACGAGACCGCCTCGATAGACGACGGCGTGCTTGTCGTATCGAGTCGCAAGGCCCCGCCAATGCTTGAAGCCGTAGAAGGCACTTCTCTGACGTTGCGGCCGAGGTAGGCGTTCTTGGCGGTAGCCGTCACAACGCACTCATTTTGCCGCCGTGCGGGCGATCTTGCCGAGGGTCGGAGGTTGCGATCCGGCCGGTGAGAGGCAACACCCAGCCACTCCGAAGCAAGTGCCCTCTGCTCAGGTGCTCACCCGCGAGCGCGTCATTCCGGCTCCCCTCTGTTGTCAACCGTGGGTCAGGAGGTTCTCGCAGGTCTGCTCTTCCGAGGCCGTCGAGGTGCGGCGTAGCGTCGTGGCTGCGGGTCCGGGAGTGGCTGATCCGAAGTGTCGATGAGCGGGGGCAGGTCGACCGCGCTGGATTTTTGAGACGCCCCGCAGTGCCCTCCCGGATTCGCACTCTCGACGCGTTGGGCATCGGCAACGAGCTGGCGGTAGATGGCGTCGGAGATCCGTCGCTTCAGGCAGCGCATCGCTTCCATCGGCTTCTTGCCTTCGGCTCTCTTGCGTCGGTAGTAGGCGCGGCCCTCGGTGTCCAACCTGATCTGGGTGACCGCGGCGATGTGGATCATGTGGTTGACCCGACGGTTCCCCGCTCGGGACAGGCGGTGCCGGTCCTGTTCACCGGAGGAAGCATCGAGGGGCGCGGTGCCGGTCCAGGACGCGAACCGGTTGCGGTCGGCGAACCGGGCGACGTCCCCGACGTCGGCCAGGATCCGGGCTGCCACGACGGCGCCGACACCATCGATGTCCATCAGCCGGGAATCGCGGGCCAACACCACGGCCTTGAGCTCAGCGGTAGCCCGTTTGATCTTGGTGTCCACGACGATCAGCTCGGCCAGCTCCTCCGCGGCGATCCTGCGGCGGGTCTTCCCGGCGATGTCGCGCGGTCGCACGGTGGCCAGCAGCCGCTTGGCCTGCAAGGCGGTGATGTCTCGCTTGGCCTGGCCGGGAAGGAGCTCGGCCAGCAGCGCCTGGAGCCGGCACACCGTCTGGACCCGGCGGCGGGTGAGCGCCTCACGTCGATCGGTCAGCATCCGCAGCGCTTCGAGCTCCCCGTCCACCCGCAGGATCCGTAGGTTCGGAGTCCGGACTGCGAGGACCGCCACCGAGTGGGCGTCCAGGGCGTCGGTCTTGCGGTTGTGGCCAGTGTCGAAGAGCCGAACCCGCGCGGCGAGTTTGGCCGGCACATCAACGACCTGCTCGCCAGACTCCAGCAGCCGCTGCGCGAGCGGCCGGCCAACACCGTTGGCACCCTCCACCGCCCATACCCGCTCGGACCACGACTTCGCGTAGTTCCTCATCGCGAAGTAGCCGGCCCGGTCGGTGGTGAACCGGCCCGAACCCAGCATCTGCTCGAGATGGTCGACGACCTCGATCGTCGCAGACAGCTTGTGGGGATCGACCCCGATGATGACCTGCTCCATGCGCTGCTCCCGCCTTCGCTCGTACCGAATGGGACGGCGAGGTGGGCATTGCTACTACGAGCTGGGCAGTCCCCTCTTGAGCCACGCCTCGTCACGGTGCCCGACGGGCCGCAGACCGGAAGTGAGCCACACCCGTGGACACGGGTGGGCAGCCCAAAAGAGAGCAGCCCACCGAGCACCTGGACCGAGTCTGGCCAGACGCCGGTCCTGCGGGAAGTCTCTAGTAGCCCAGATTGACGCAGGCCTCCGACGCAGGGCCGACCGCCGTGAGGGGACAGCGCGAGCGCCATTCCACGGCCACCCTGTCCCTCGCCCGGGGATCGATGACCCAGACGCCTTGTTAGTCAGTCCCAGTCAATCCAAGCGATCCAGCGATCGATCGAGATGATGATCAGCACCGCCTCCGCGAACGACTTGGCGTCCCAACCCTCGGCGAAGTCGTGGCGCGAGTAGCGCTCGTCCAGCGCACGCAAGTCGGCCGTATCAGGCGGACGCTGCACGATCGCCGGTCCGGACACGGAGACATAGCTACGAGTGCTGCCCTCGGTCACCTCCACGCACAGGGTTCCGTGACCCGTTCGCTCGACGTTCCGCGTTTTCACATCCCGGGTCCCGGCGAGGAAGCGGACCTGGTCCTCCGCCCACAGGAAGTGAACGGGAACCGAGTGGATCCAGCCGCCTTCGCTCAGCGACGAGAACACGCCTGCAAGGGGGCGCGCGAGCAGCTCGACAGCCTCGTCACGCGTCAGGCGCCGCTTGTTGGGGTCGACTTCGTCCACCATCAGGTCCATCCTGGACGGGCCCTCGCGGGGCGTCCATTGCCATGTCGTCATTCGATCGCGACGAGCTTCGTCATCTTCTATGCAGCGTTCCGGCGTGGCTGGGGTGACCTCCCCGCGCTACGTCTTACCGCCTGTGGCGCGCGATTCGGGGTAACTTCTCGTCCTCATCGCCTTCCAGCCGCAAGCACGCCGATACTGACGCTGGCGTGTGGAAGTTCCGTCGTCGCTCCGTGGTTTGCTGTTGCGAGCGATCTCGGAAGGCCGACCGCGACCCGAGGAGTCACCATGAGCGAACCCGTTCCCGCCGCCGACACCCCGTCGGAGAGGACCGAGCCCGACCCGGGCCGATGGCGGGCGCTGGTTGTCCTCGCGGCCGCGCAGCTGATGATCATCCTCGATGCGTCGATCGTGAACATTGCGCTTCCATCGGCACAGGCCGACCTCGACATCAGCAACGCCGACCGGCAGTGGATGGTCACGGCCTACACCCTGTCCTTTGGCGCACTGCTGCTGCTCGGTGGGCGGATCGCCGACTACACCGGCCGCAAACGCACCTTCATCATCGGCCTGATCGGGTTTGCCGGCGCCTCGGCCTTGGGCGGTCTTGCGCCCAACCAAGAGCTGCTGTTCGCTGCACGCGCGCTCCAGGGAGCCTTCGCTGCCCTGATGGCGCCCGCCTCCCTGTCCATCGTGACGGTCACGTTCACCGAGCCGAAGGAGCGCGCCAAGGCGTTCGGTGTGTTCGGTGCGCTGGCCGGTGGCGGCGCCGCGATCGGCTTGATCGTCGGCGGCGTTCTCACCGAGTACGCCTCGTGGCGTTGGTGCCTCGGGGTGAACGTGCCATTCGCCCTGATCGTGGCGGCGGCGGCGATCCCGCTCGTCCACGAGAGCAAGGCTCATGGCGACACCAGGTACGACGTCCCCGGCGTCTTGCTGGCCACGGTCGGCCTGTTCTCGCTCGTCTACGGCTTCACCGAGGCCGCCCGGTTGAAGAACCCCGATGACCCTAGTTCCACCGAAGTGCAGGGCTGGGGCGACCCGAGCACCGTGACGTTCCTGATCGTCGCGGTGGTGCTTCTCGTCGCGTTCGTTGTCTGGGAGCGCCGGGCGCGCAATCCCATGCTGCCCCTGCGCGTCGTGCTCGACCGCAACCGCGGCGGGTCGTTCCTGGTGTTCTTGTTCGTGGGTGCCGCGCTGTACGCGATGTTCTTGTTCTTGACCTACTACTTCCAGGTCAACCTCGGCTACACGCCGCTAGAGGCCGGCTTCGCCTTCCTGCCGTTCAGCCTCGGCATCATCTTCGCCGCCGGCTTCGTGTCCCAGCTGCTCCCGCGCGTCGGCCCCAGAGCGCTCATGCTGCCCGGGCTCGTGATGGCGATCGTCGGGATGCTGCTGCTGACCCAGATCGACCAGGACTCGAACTACTGGGTGCTGGTGTTCCCCGCGATGGTGATCATGTCGGTGGGCCTGGCCGGGGTCTTCATCCCGGCGGCCAGCACCTCACTCATCGGAGTCGGCAGCCACGACGCGGGCGTCGCGTCCGCGGTGCTCAACACCTCTCAGCAGATCGGCGGCTCCCTCGGCACCGCGCTGCTGAACACCGTGTTCGCCGGCGCGGTCACGGCCTACTTCACCGACAACCCGCCGACAAGCCCCGGCCAGGCCGAGCAGATCCTCCCGCTCGCGTTCCTCCACGGCTACCACGTGTCGTTCTTCTGGGGCGCGGTCTTGTTCGCCTGTGCCCTGGTCGTGTCCATCCTGTTGATCAACGCGCACAAGGAGGACATCCCGGCCGAACCGGCGGCACTGGGCGAACCTGTTGAGTGAAGAGCAGGCCTCGGTGACGGGACCCGCGCGTTCGGCCATTTCGCACGGATCAGACGCTGAGCCGTTGGCTTCACCCGACCGCGTCATGCCGCCGCTTGCCGGGCGGGCTACCGGACCGATCATAGGTCTGAGGCAGGACGGCGGCGCGGAGGCGGCGAAGCCGCTAGAGCTGGCTGTGCCGCCAACCTGCAGGTCGCGTACAGCTTCTTGGCCGTCGGAGTTCGACGCCGTGGGTGGTGAACGAACCGGAAACACGGCGGCCCTGGCCCACCCGAGGACGCTATTCCGTTGACTCGTCCTCAACTACTTCGACCGCTGCTCCGTCCACGACTGCGATGAGTGCATCTAGTTGTGCCACCACCGCCGCTTCCGTTGCGCTGCGTTCCGCCCCAGGCGGAAGCGGCAACGGGACTAACACGTCGGCGCGTTGGGGCCGTGCGTAATGTGTGATGCCCGCGGCAGTCATGACTTCGGACAGCAAGGTGAATCGCCCCGGTGAGTCTGGAGGCTCCATCTCTTGAGGAGGATGGAGTCATGGCTGGACGATCGAGTAACTACCCGCGGGAGTTGCGGGAGCGGGCGGTGCGGATGGTCGCCGAGGTGACGCCGGATTATCCATCGCCGTGGGCGGCGATGCATGCGGTGGCCACGAAGTTGGGGATCGGGTCGACCGAGACGCTGCGCAAGTGGGTGCGGCGCGCGGAGGTCGACGCTGGTCAGCGGCCGGGGTCGACCGGTGAGGAGAATGCCGAGATCCGCCGGTTGAAGCGTGAGGTGGCCGAGCTGCGCCGAGCGAATGAGATCCTCAAGGCGGCGTCGGCTTTCTTCGCGGCCGAACTCGACCGGCCACTACCGCGCTCGTGAGGTTCATCGACGAGCACAAGAACCATCGGGTGGGCCCGGCTGGGCTGCGCTGGGGGGTCGAGTCGATCTGCAGGGTGCTGTCCGAGCATGGCTGCCCGATCGCCCCGAGCACGTACTACGACGTTCGGCGTCGGACGCCGAGCCGCCGGGCTGTCCTGATGAGGGCCTCAAGCCCGAGATCAGCAGGATCTACGACGCCAACCACCGGCTGTTCGGTGCCCGCAAGGTCTGGCTCACCCTGCGGGGTGAGGGGTTCGACGTGGCCCGCTGCACGGTGGAGCGGCTGATGCGTGAGCTGGGCATCCAAGGCGCACGTCGAGGCAAGCAGCGGCGCACCACCATCAGCGACGAGCGGCACACTCGGCCCGCCGACCTGGTCGACCGCAACTTCAACCCCGCTCGCCCCGAACCGGCTCTGGGTAGCCGACTTCACCTACGTGCCCACCTGGGCCGGCGTGGTCTACGTGGCGTTCGTCCTCGACGCGTTCTCCCGGCGGATCCTCGGCTGGCGCGCCGCGATGAACATGCACACCGCGCTGGTCCTCGATGCGTTGGAGATGGCGATCTGGACCCGCGCCCGCGGCGGTGTCACCGACCTGACCGGGCTGGTGCACCACAACGACGCCGGCTCCCAATACACCTCGATCGCGTTCACCACCCGACTGATCGACGCCGGCGTCGACCCCTCGGTCGGCAGCGTCGGCGACGCCTACGACAACGCCCTGGCCGAGACCACCATCGGGCTGTACAAGACCGAATGGATCAACAGAGGTGGGCCGTGGCGCAACCTCGACCACGTCGAGATCGCCACCCTGGAATGGGTCGACTGGTACAACCACCGCAGACCCCACGAGGCCATCGACGACCTCACACCCGTCGCCGTAGAGGGCCTGCACTACGCTCACCGAACCGCCCTCACCGAGGCCGCAGTCTCAACAACCTGAGTCTCCGGACAACCCGGGGTGATCCACGGTGCCGAACCAGTTCCATCCGGTGCGGACGTAACAGCTGTACGTGTCTCGTTCGCCGAGACACCGGTTGTTCAGTGGCACTTGCTAGAAGACGAGGGAGGCCCTGTGCGCCACTTCGTGGATCATGGGATTGCTTGCATCTTTGATCCCATCAGCGGCGACGTGGCGAAGAGGCTTGCAGACGAGGACGAGGGCCTCGACATCCTCGCGGACTTGTGGGAGTACGAGGACACTCCGTGGTTCATGTGGCACGAGGATGTCCTCGCCTTTCGATGTGGCCGCGGGGACGGTCGCTACGACACCTGGGTCGGGTGTGGCCGAGGGGATGAACTCGCATCTGTGGTGCTCGACCTCGAACTCCTTCCGATGCCACCTGACAGCGAATGAAGGCGTTGACCCATCGCTTGAGCGAGTGGCCTCGGATCGAGGATCACCATTCAGGCGTCGCGGCGGAGGAATCCGCAACTGCATCCGCTACTGCCGCGATGAGGAGCGCGATTGCGCCCGGCTCGCTCGCTGCGAGATGCTCCCTGGCTTTCGCTGGTCGAACTCGATTTGCTCGAACGTGCCTCAAGGACAAAAGGTAGGACCGTGGCGAATGAACATGTGGTCGGCTACGACGGGACGTGGGCGAAGCCCGAGGACGACCGTCGAGTGGCGGGCAATCCCGTGGGCGAGCTCGCGACCATCCGCGAGTACCTATCCAATTACCGGCTCACCCTCGGCATGAAATGCGAAGATCTCTCGCCGGAGCAGCTCGCCACCCGGTCCGTGCCGCCGTCCACGCTGAGCCTCCTCGGCCTGGTCCGGCATATGGCACGGGTGGAGCACAACTGGTTTCAGCGGTCGCTGCAAGGCCATCGAAACCTGCCCCGGCTGTTCTGGTCCGCGGATGACGACGACCTGGACTTCAACGGTGCGGACGCTGACCGTGCCGTGGTCGAGGAGGCGTTCGCCGTTTGGAAGGCGCAGATCGCGGCTGCCGACGAGTGGCTGGACGGGCAAATCGACCTAGGCGCCATGGTCGTTACGCCACGCGGCGAGCAGACCAGCGTTCGTGACGTTCTGATTCACATGATCGAGGAGTACGCCCGGCACTGTGGGCACGCCGACCTGCTGCGCGAGTGCATCGACGGTCGCACCGGCCAGTAGCCCGAACCGCTCGAGGGCGTCGGTACCTGCGGCCTGAACCGGCGCGCCGGTTCAGGATCGCAAGAATAGACCGTTCAGGGATAGACGTGGGCAGCAACCGCCTACCGAAGACCCAGATCGTCGTGTACAGGCCATCCTCATTTGCCGCGAACTGGGGGAATTGGGGAGCGACATGCCCGTGAAACACTGCGCCGCATGTCGACGACACCCGACGAGGAGGCACCCCGACGGCGCGCTCACTCGATCGCGCTTGTCGCGGTAGTCGGTGTCGGCTGGATCTCGGTGGCAGCCGTCTCGTACTTCGCGATGCCGCTGTGGGGCCGCCTTGGCCTGGGAGCGTTGATCCTTTACGGGCTGGTGTGGCTGCTCGCGGCGGCACTGTCAGTTGGCGCGACCATCGGCTTGGCGATCCGCCGACGGTGGGTTGGCGCCGTCGGCGTCCTCGCCGGGTCAACCGCTGTAGTCGTCCTTGTGGGACCGTCGACTGGGCCACGGTCTATGTGAACACCCAGGTAGACATCCACCGGGGAGCGCTTGCCGAGCTCGCCGCGCAGCACCGCGCTGGTGAGCTCGACGACGATGTCCAGTTGCCCTTGAGGATGCGCTACCTGTCACTCGATGGTCGCGCACACGTGGAGCATGTCATCGGCGGCGACCAAAGCGATGACGCGCTGTACATCCCGGTCTGGCGGAACTGGAGGCACGAGAACGGCTTCGGGTTGGCGCACTTTGTGGGCCTACCCCCTGCGGATGCGGCGGTCCAGACCGCCGCCGGCGATGCGGGTCAGCCAACCCGCTCGTTGGGCGACGGCTGGTGGTGGGTGGAGTAGGCGGTCGCCGCTGCCTGGGCACACGAACAGAAAGCATCCGCAATTGCCGCTGATCGAGTCATGCCTGACTGCTGAGTTGATCTGGCCGGCACCGCCATCGGCGGGTCGGCCTGGGATGCTTGCGCAGTGCAACCACAGGAGCAGGTCAACACGCCTGAGCGGCGCCCCGCACCGCAGGTGCGCATCGTGCATCTGACAGCGCCGGTGTTCCGCGCCTTGGCCAACGGTGACCTGGCGGCCGCAAACGCGGTGAGCCCCGTGCCTCTCTCGGCGTACTTCGCCGGGCCTGAGTGGCGGGGGGTGTGGCTGATGCGCAGCAGCCAGGTCGAGGAGGACCCCGCCAGCGCGGCCTGGGTCACGGGTGTCATCTGGGACGAACGCCAGCAAGTGGCCGTCGGTCGAGCTGGCTACCACGGGCCCCCCGATCCGTCGGGGATGGTCGAGATCGGCTATGCGGTCGACCCTGCCCACCGACGCCGCGGCTACGCCCGGGCCGCATTGGAAGCCCTGCTCCAGCGCGCTGCTCGCGAACAGCAGGTGCACACGGTGCGGGTGACCATCAGCCCAGACAACGTCGCCTCTCAACAATTGGCATCGCAGTACGGCTTCATCGAAGTCGGTGAGCAGTGGGACCAAGAGGCCGGCCTCGAGATTGTTTACGAGGTCGATGCCGAGCGCCTGTAGGCAAACAAGCGTCCGGACATGTCGCTATCCGCTCGTTCGAGCGGGGCGGTTCGTGGGTGCGTCATTCCGCCGCGAGCGCACCGTGTGATCCGCGGGTCCCGAACCTCCTGGGCGGTTCAAACAGCGATCCGCCAACGGCATGGGCGTGCGGGACTGACGCATTGAGCCAACTCCCGTCCAGGGAGACGTTGTCTTCCTCTGCCCCGGTCTATCGTTCCGCGATGACTGTGCTTGCGAGCCACTGCTCATGTCGCGCTGCCAGCGCGGGTTGTGGTCCGTGCGGGGGAGACTGAGCCCGTGAGGCCGCTGCTGCTGATGGACGTGGACGGGCCGATGAACCCGTTTCGAGCCCGTTGGTTCGCGGCGCACACTCCAGCCGACGGCTACCAGTTCCACGAGCTCACGCCCGGGGGCGACCAGACCTACAGCGTTGCGCTGAATCCTGAGCACGGCCGCCGGCTTCTCGAGCTTGCATCGATCTACGAGTTGGCCTGGGCTACTACCTGGGGAGCAGAGGCGAATCGCCTCATCTCGCCGATTCTCGGGCTGCCTTCCGACCTCCCAGTGATCAGTCTGCCGGCGCCGAGCGTTCTAATGTCCCGGCGCAGTTGGAAGGCAGCGCGGATCGTGGATTGGGTAGGCCACCGCCCCTTCGCCTGGTTCGATGACGAGATCAATCGGCCCACCCGATTGTGGCTCGCGAGTAGGTACGTCCTGGGTCCGCATCTCGCGCACCGAGTGTCGGCCGAGGTGGGGCTGACGGACGTCGACTTCGACGCGCTCTGGGCTTTCGCGAAGAACTTGTAGCCAGCCGGATCTGCCGCATTCCGCGCGGGCAGGCGAGGTGCGTCTTTCCGCCGCCTACCGGCAGCGTCCGGATCTGCCGAGTTGAGGGCGCCGGTCTTGCGGATGGATCCGTCTGGGAGTCGATAGCGTCATAGGGTCATGACCGACGTGCGATCCTCCTCGTGAGTCTGCTGTTCAGCCTCCCCGCATGCGCCGCTGGTGAGGCCGACGTGACATCACCGACGCCGAGGGGGACGATCCACACGTGGTGACGCTGTCGTCAACCTTCGGGAGCAGTCGGTTTCCACGGCCCCTCGATGACCGTCGCTTCGTTGTCCCCGGGCCAGCGCGGCATTGTGATGCAGAGGAACTGGAGCGGGTCGACACCGGTGCAGCGATATTGGAATGCCGTCCCAACGGGAATGTCGATGGAAACACCTCTCCCCAGAACGGTCGTCTCCTCACCAGTGCCGTCTCGTCGCCATATCTGCCCGTCGCCCGAGAGAACATGCCAGAACTCGCTCACGGTGGCGTGGACGGTCGCCCGATTCACCTGACCTGGCGGGACGGTGGAGTGGATCATGCCGCCGGTCTCGCCTTCGATCAGGTGCCGGATCTCGGCCCCGGCAGGCGAGCGGCCATCCGGGGTGGAGGGGAACGAGCGGGTCTGCATGGAGAACCTCCGTGTGCTTCCAAGCTAGCGTGCGCTGCGGCCGTACGGATCTGCCGCAGATAGCGTGCGGTCGCGCCGAGTTCCGGGCGTCGCTCAGCGCGGCAGAGGGTTCGGTCCGGTCGCGGTCACGAGGCGCTGCGGGACCCAGTCGTCCACGTGGGCGAAGCCATCGAACCGGGCGCCCTGGAGGACGCAGGCGTCCCGGAGCGAGCGGCGGTAGAACTTCACGTGGGTGAAGTCCTCGAAGAGCACGTAGTACGGCTCGTTGTCGGCGCTCTGGAACTGTTGCCCGGTCAGGACCGCTCGATGCTCGCGGGAGAAGGCGTCGACGTCCTCACCGACGATGACCCCCAGATGTTCGAGGCCCATCCGGTAGACGCGCTGGTGGACGGGCGGGATGAGCTCGATGAGCGGCACCGGCATCCCGTCGATGACCTCGAGCGGTGTGGCGAGGACGATGATCGAGATCGGCCGGCCGTTCCAGACGTTCTCGGCGTTCGCAGTCGCGTGGCGTTCGAGCAGGTTCCGCAGGTGGACGTACTGGTCCCACTCCGGCACGCGGACGGCGAGGTGGCTGAGCGGGTACGGGCGGATGTCGATGCCACGGGCGAGCATGCGGTCGTGCTGCTGCGCGGCGAACGCCCGATAGTCCCCGATGATGTCGCCCACCGGATCGGCCATCGCCGCCTCCTCTCGGCCGCCATCGTACGACGGGGTGGGCGGCGGACGATTCAGGCCACCGCGCGCTAAGCGTCCGGATCGGCCGCGATCCGCTCGTTAGCGCGACGTCCGGATGTCTGCCGCAGAGGGTGGAACGCCCGACCAGCCGCCCAGCGGCGGGGCCACCTTCCTATGGCATCAGGCTTCCCTCTCATTCGGCCCGGCGTCTCGCGGAATAGGTCACCCGCATGCCGCCAGGGTCGCCCGGACTCTGGCCGGCACTGCCTCGCCGAGGCCCCGCTCGTCACATCCGGACCGGCGCCACGACTGCTGCCAACCACCGTGGCCGCCCGCAATTGCCGTATCAGGCGTCGCGGATCGCGGTGCGGATGCTCGCGTCTTGACGTTGAAGCTCTTGGTCCGTGAGACCATGCACCTGTTTGACATGCTGAGCGGCTTGTGCCATGACCGCGTCCTCGTCCTCCGCGTTGATCGTTGCGTCGCACGCGAAACCGACGTCTGCGCAGCGCAGCTGCTTTGCCATGCCTACCTCCTCGATGTCGCGTACGACCCTGCCGCTCCGGCATCGGTAACGCAAAGCGTGAGCACCCTCGGCCACGGTCTCGCCCGGGTCACGACAGGATGGGCACGACACAACGTCAATCCGATCACGCCGACAAGGAGCTTTCCGATGGCATCGATCCTCGTTCATCTGACCCACGGGCCCGAGGCCCCAACCCGGGCCGCGCTGGCGTTCCTGGTGGCCAGGACCGCACTGGAGGAAGGGCATGAGGTCTCGGTATTCGTTGCAGGCGATGCGACCCAGCTTCTGCGTCCGGCCACACTCGATGCGACACAGGGTGTCGGCACTGGAGGCCTCCGCGAACACGTTGACGCGGTGGTCGAAAAGGGCGGAAAGCTCTATGCGTCGGGATTGTCGAGCAAGGCTCGTGGCGTAGACGCCGAAGCGCTTGGCGATCTCAACGTCGACATGGCGCCACCCAACGTGCTCGTTCGTTTGTTGCTCGATCACGACCGCACACTCACCTACTGACCCCGACCCGTCACGGCGGAGAGGACGTGACGGGCCCGGGATGATCGAAAGGTGACATCTGGCGGGACCTCCTCGGCGCGATCGCCGCCACGATCGGTCCCGCTGGGACCAGACGCTGGTTCCTGAAGGTGCTCGGGGAGGAGGCCCCAGATGGCGATCGTAGGTGGATTGGATCTGCATCGGAAGCAGATCACGTACGACCTGGTGGACACGGCGTCATACGACGTTTGAGCGTGGCCGAGTAGCGCCGGCTGACCGGGAGTCGTTCCGTCGATGGCTGGCCCGCTTGATGGCCAGTCGGTTGACCTGGCGGTGGAGGGTTGCACCGGCTGGCGGTTCATCGTCGAGGAGTGTCACGCGGCTGGGGTGCGGGCGCACGCCCGCGGTGTACGAGGTCGGCTGAGCCACGAATTCGTCGGCGTGGATCAGAGTCCGGCTCGAGCTCGCCGACCCCGAAGAGGTCTTCGCGCCCCGATCTGCCGCTGTCCGCGCGGTCATGCTTGATATGCGGGTGCGTCATACCGCCGCCTACGCACATCAGCACAGTTGGCGTGTGTCAGGGCGCTCGCTCTTCCCCAGAGCTGTGGTCGCGATGTGGTTGGAACTTCCTGCGCTCTCGGACTCAGTGCGAGCGTTGAAGCGACGCTACAAAGGTCCAGCAGCACAGTGCCATGGGTTGAGATCACGGGCGCGCGGCTCGCGTTGCGCTGAGTCTCCGCACCACGGTGATGGTGTGCCGGTAGACCGGCCGCACCAGCCATCCCGGCAGCAGCCGGTGTCGCTCCTCCTGCCAGACCCGCGCCCGGGGGTGCGGGGCGAGCAGGCTCAGGGTGGCCTGGGCCCGTGGGTGCCGGTGGTAGCGGCGCGAGGGTGCGCGCTCGTGAAGCTCGATGAGACAGAGGTGCTTGACGCTCATGTAGCCGTACTGGTCGGGGCTGACCAGCCGGACCGGCGCGCCGTGGTCGCAATCGAGCAGCCGGCCGTCGAGGCGGTCCGCGACCAGCACGTTGCCGGCCAGGAGGTCCTCCAGGAGCAGGGTGGCCCGGTAGCCGTCGAGGCCGCTCAGTACGACGTGTGACCGTTGACGCCGACGGGACGGAAGGCTCGAGGACCGCGCGGTAGAGGTCGGCAAACCGCACCCCCTCCCAGTGCAGATCGGTGGCCGACCACCCCGACACGCAATGCAGGTCGGCGCTCACCTCGTGGCGCGGGAGGCCGGCGAGGTCGGCCACCCGCAAGATGAACGGGCGGTCCACCGCTCCGGCCACGTTGATGACGGGTTCGTCTGGCACCGTGGGCGGTGGTTGGGAGAGGTGGGCGCCAAACCGGGGGAGGACGCGGATCCGGTACTGGCCGGGCGGGAGCTTCTGCGACATGGGCCCGCTCCATCCATACGGTGGCGTATCTATACGCTAGTGTATGGATCGTTCTGTCGCAACCTCAAGACGAGAGTGAGTCGTGCCCGCACCCGTCCGTACGCCGCGCAGTGCCTGGGTCGCCGCGGGCCTGCGGGCGCTCGCCGAAGGGGGCCCCGACGCCGTACGGGTGGAGCCACTGGCCCAAGCTCTCGGCGTCACCAAGGGCGGCTTCTATTGGCACTTCGCCGACCGGCAGGCGCTGCTCGAGGAGATGCTCGACTCCTGGGAGCGACGGGTCCTCGACGAGGTTGTCGAGCACATCGACCGGTCGGGCGGTGACGCCCGCGCCCGGCTGCGCCGGCTGTTCGGGCTCGCCTCGAACCTGGGTGACCTGTTGGGGGTCGAGCTCGCGATCCGCGAATGGGGCCGGCGCGACACGGAGGTCGCCGCACGGCTCCGACGCGTGGACGACCGGCGGATGGAGTACATGCGCTCGCTATTCGGCGAGTTCATCCCGGACCCGGACGACGTCGAGGCGCGCTGCCTGCTCGTATCGACGTTGTTTATCGGCAACAGCTTCGTCACGGCCGGGCACGGTCGGCGCAACCGCGCCGACGTCGCGCGCCTCGCGCTCCGCTGGCTCCTCCGCTAGCTACTTCGACCTGAAATAGTCGGAGCCGAATCCCTTGTAGGGCAAGGGATTTGGTGCGGCGTGCCGTCGGCGTCGTGGGGTGAATGGGCGAGATCATTGGTGTCGGCGGGTGGTCGGCGTGAGCCCTGGGGTGGCGGATGTTGCGGACGCGTGCGGGGCAGGTGAGTTTGTGGGAGGCGGTGCTGCCGGCGGAGGTGCTGCGGCTGCCGGGGATCTCGCCCGGGTGGAGGTGCTGTTGGACGACGCGGTGTTCTTCGCGCCGTTCGTGCCGTTCTTCGACCCGCGGTGGGTCGCCCGTCGATCCCGATGGAGACCTACCTGCGGATGATGTTTCTGAAGTTCCGGTACCGGCTGGGCTAGGAGAGCCTGTGCCGGGAGGTGTCCGACTCGATCACCTGGCGGTGGTTCTGCCGGATCTTGATCGACGCGCGGGTGCCGCACCCGACGACGCTGATGAAGCTGACCACCCGGTGCGGTACCACCGCGGTGGGCGGGTGCAACGAGGCGCTGCTGGCCAAGGCCGCTGATGCCAAGCTGCTGCGCGTGTCCCGGCTGCGCGCGGACACCACGGTGGTGCCGGGCAACGTGGCCTACCCGACCGACTCCGGGCTGCTCGCCATGGCGGTGCGGCGGATCGCCGCGACCGGCCGCCGGGTCCAGGCCGCCGGCGGTGCGACCCGCGCGCGGCTGACCGACCGCAGCCGCGCGGTGGGCTGGCGCGCGCACGGGATCGCGGCGAAGCTGCGGCTGCGCAGTGCGCCGGACAAGGCGGAGGCGCAGCGCACGGTGCGGCGGATCACCGGTGAGCTGGCCGGGCTGGCCGAACGCGCGGTTAGCGACGCGCAGCGGCTGCTGACCAACGCCCACCGGGCGCTGCGCCGCGCGCAGGCCAAGGCCGAGCAGCTGGCCGCCGCCGGACGGCGCCGCGGCCGGCTGCACCGCGCGGCCAACGACCTGACCGACCTGTTGGACACGACCGGACGGGTCGCCGCGCAGACCCGGCAGCGGCTCGCCGGGATCATCCCGGACGGCGCGACCCGGCGGATCAGCCTGCACGATGGTGACGCCCGCCCGATCGCCAAGGGCCGGCTCGGCAAGCCGGTCGAGTTCGGCTACAAGGCCCAGGTCGTGGACAACGACGACGGCATCGTGCTCGACCACACCGTGGAGCAGGGCAACCCGCCCGACGCCCCGCAGCTCGTCCCCGCCGGGCAGCGGGTGGTCGCCCGCAGCCGGCGCCGACCCCGCACCGTGACCGCCGACCGGGGCTACGGCGAGAAGAGCGTCGAGGACGACCTGCACGAGCTTGGTGTCCGCGCCGTGGTGATCCCGCGCAAGGGCAACCCGGCAAGGGCCGTCAGGCCGAGGAACATCGACCAGCGTTTCGGCGCACCGTGAAGTGGCGAACCGCTGCGAAGGACGGATCAGCAGCCTCAAACGTGGTTACGGCTGGGACCGCACACGCCTAGACAGCACCGAAGGAACAAGGATCTGGACCGGACAAGGAATCTTCGCCCACAACCTGGTCAAGATCGGGGCCCTGGCCAGCTGATCGGGCACAGAGCACAGACCAAGAGGATCCACCCAGCCCGCCGCGTAAACCCCTTCGCTGGCCCGAGGACTATTTCAGGTGGAAGTAGCTAGCCGAGGGCCGACTCGCTTCAGCTCGGCGAACGTGGCACCAAACGCAATCCACACATCCGACCCGGCGGCGACCGCGCAGATACCGCGGAGACGTAATCGAAGTGCCTCGGCCGCAGCCGTGATCACTGAAGGGTGCGTCTTACCGCCGTTACTGTCCCGGCCGGGGCGTCCCGCAACGGGATCCCCGCTGCGGGACAGCCTCCGCCACCGTCGCCGATGCCGGCACCGGGGGAGGACTGCCCGGCTCGCCATTGCTAGGTCTCGGTGCCGATCGACGATGGTCCGCCGCGGCCTGGTTCTCGGCCCGGTGCCGAGGTCGCCCTCCGCCGCCTCGGCGTAGCCGTCGAGCGAGGTGATCATCGAGTAGATGAGCTTTGCCATGCGTTGGCCCGGGCTGACGCCATGCACGGACTGGAGCGCCCGGCCGAATGCCTCTGCCGAGCCGTAGCCGTAGCGCACGGCGATGCCGAGCGGGTCCCCGATCCCCCGTGACGACCTCCGCCGCCGCGACCGTCATGCGCCTGCGACGCACATACTCGGACAGCGGCATCCCTGCCAGCGGGGAGAACATGCGACGCAGGCCGACGACGGCGATCTGCATGCCGGGCGTGCGGTGCTTGACCGGCTTGAGGTGGCCGAGGTTGCCGTCGAGCTTGTTGTCGGCGTTCTCGCGCACGGCGCAGGTGCTGAACACGACGACGTCCGGCTGCGCGCCGTCCGCGACCGGGGTGTAGCCCGCCTCGTCGAGCAGGCCGGCGATGCGCGCGGAGTCGTGCACGTTCATCTGGCAGCCGCAGGTGCGCACCTCGTACGTCCTCGTCACCCATGCCAGGGGCAAATTCGCCCTTGACAAGTTTTCTTGTCAATGGCACGGTGGCGTCATGCAGGACGTCGAGGTCATCGAGAGCGCGGAGGCAGCCGCCGCCGCGCTGGATCCGGTCCGGGGTCGGCTGCTCGGCGAGCTGGCCGTCCCGGCCTCCGCCGCCGGGCTCGCCGCCCGGGTCGGCATCGCGCGCCAGAAGGTCAACTACCACCTCAAGGCGCTCGAGGCGCACGGCCTGCTGGAGCTGTCCGAGGAGCGCCGGCACGGGGGCATCACCGAGCGGGTGCTGCAGGCGTCGGCGGTGTCGTACGTCGTGTCGCCGGCGGCCGTCAGCGCGTCCGCGGCCGACCCGGACGCCAACGCCGACCACCTGTCGGCGGGCTACCTCGTCGCGCTGGCCGGCCGGCTGGTGCGCGAGGTCGGCGCCCTGGCGCGCCGGGCCGGCGCGTCCGGCACGCGCCTGCCGACGCTGACCATCGACACGCAGATCGGCTTCCGGTCGGCCGCCGACCGGGCTGCCTTCGCCGACGACCTGACCGCCGCGGTGCTCGACCTGGCCGCTCGTTACCACCACGACGACGGGCGCCCGCACCGGCTCGTCGTCGCCGCCCACCCACTTCCTGAGGAGAGCGCATGAGCACGACCCCGAACGTCCCGTACCGCCTGGAGTTCAGCGTCGAGGTCCCGGGCACCCCGGAGCAGGTCTGGCAAGCCATCGCCACCGCCAAGGGCATGAGCGCCTGGTTCCTGCCGACCGAGATGGAGGAGCGCGAGGGCGGCTCCCTGCACTTCACCATGGGCCCCGAGATGGGCTCGGACGGCCAGGTCACCGGCTGGGACCCGCCGCGCCGCATCGTCTACGAGGAGGACTGGGCCGCCCTCATGGGCAAGGACCCGGATGCGCTCAGCCCGCTGACGTCGGAGTTCCTCGTCGAGGCGCAGTCCGGCGGCACCTGCATCGTGCGCGTCACCAGCAGCGGCTTCGGGACCGGCGCCGCCTGGGAGTCGGAGTTCTGGGACGACATGGGCCCCAGCTGGATGCCGTTCTTCGACAACCTGCGCCTCTACCTGTCGCACTTCCCCGGCCAGGAGGCCACGCAGCTCGAGGTCACCGCCTCCCACCCCGGCGACGCGGAGGCGCTCTGGTCGACCCTGCACGACGCGCTCGGGCTGGGCGACGAGGGCGCGACGGTCGAGGTGCGCGGCGCCACCGGCACGGTCGAGCGTGTCGGCGAGCGGCAGACGCTGGTCCGGCTCACCGCGCCGGTGCCCGGGATGCTCAGCGTCTTCGCCACGGCGAGGGCGACGGCAAGGCGACGGCGGGCGTACGGGCGTACCTGTTCTCCGCCGACGCGGCGGACTACGTGCGCCGCGAGGAGCCGGCCTGGCAGGCCTGGCTGCAGGGGCTCTCCGTCCCGGCCTGATCTTCTGCGCGGAACCGCCTCCGCCGGGGCGCTGGCCCCATGACGCCACAGCACACCGCCCGCCGGCCCAGCAGAACTCAGCCCGAGGACCCCAGCCCCATGACCGCCGACACCGCAGCCCCGCCCTGACCGCGACCTCCCGCCAGGACCGTCACGTGCCAGTCAACGCAGCCCGTACGCCAGTTACCGAATGATGGAGGAACGACATGAACAGCATGAATGACACCGGGGTCGTCGCAGGCCCGGCATCGGGCCAGACCAGCCACACCCACCGACTCCGCGGGCTCGCCGGCACCGGCTTCATTGCCACGCTCGCGGCGATGGTGGCCACCACCCTGGCCGCTGCGCTTGCCCAGGCCGTTGGCGTCGACTTCGAGGTCCCCGATGGTGGCGAGACGATCCCGTTGTCCGGGTTCGCCGTGGTGACCGGCTTCTTCTCGGTCGTGGGCATCGTCATTGCCGCCGCTCTTCTTCGTTGGAGCGCTCGCCCCGCCGAGCGATTCGTGCGGACGGCAGTGACGCTGACCGCGATCTCGTTGGTCCCGCCCCTCCTCTCCGGGGCAAACACCGCCACCACCACCGCCCTCCTCGGGCTACACCTCGTCGCTGCGACGGTGATGATCCCCACCCTGGCGCGGAGCCTCCGCACCCGGACCGATTGACGAACCCGCTGCGAGACGGTTCATCGCCCGATCGCGGGCGTCTCTACCGATGATCAGGCCGTCTCGGATGCGGATCGCCGACCGACCACAACCGATGAGATCGGGGCGGTGGTCCCGTCTAACCGAGCGACAACTGACCTTGACCCGGCTTCCGGGGGCACCGTGTCGACGGCAGCGGGCAAGATCAGACCCAACCCCAACCAAGAAGGAAACCGCGATGATGAAGCCCACTGACATGACGCAGACAACCGACGAGGTCATCGACCGCTTCAACCGGGCGTTCCAGGAGCGGGACGCCACCCTCCTCATGGACATTATCGCCCCCGACTGCGTGATGGAGAGCGTCCAGCCAGCCCCCGACGGCACCCGCTACGAGGGCTATGACGCTTCGTTCAGCTCGTGGAAGGCGCTCATCGACGACACCACCAGCCACTTCGAGGTCGAGGACGTCCACACCGGCGACGAGTGGGCGCTCATCCGCTGGCGCTACGTATGGGGTCCCGGCCCCGACGACTCGGTCCGTGGCGTGAACGTCATGCGGGTCGTCGACGGCAAGATCATCGAGGCCGCCGGCTACTCAAAGACCGCGCCGATTGTCGCCGCCCTGGAGAGCTGACCGACCGATGACCACCATCAACGCCAATGAGGTCGCCCTGGGCATCGAGTCCTTCGGTGACGACGACGCACCACTCGTTCTGCTCGCGGGCGGGACGACGATGCTCTCCTGGCCCGACGCGCTTTGCGAGCGCCTCGCCGCCGGCGGGCGTCGCGTGGTGCGCTACGACCTGCGCGACAGCGGCGAGTCGACGACGGCGGACCCGGCGGCGCCCACCTACACCCTGCGCGACCTCGCCGCTGACGCGGCGGCCCTTGTCGACGCGCTCGGCGGCGTGCCCGCGCACCTCGCGGGGATCGGCGTCGGCGGGATGGTCGCCCAGGCCGCCGCGCTCGACCATCCCGGCGCGTTCTCGGCGCTCACCCTGGCCGGCACTCGCGCGGTTGCGCCCGGCAAGCCCGACGCTGACCTCCCCGACCACGACAAGGCGACGATGAAGCGCCTGTTCACGCGTCCGATGCCCGACTGGACCGACCGCGAGGCAGTGGCGGAGTTCGCCGCTGCCCGCGCGGAGATCCTCGGCGACGACCCCGTCGCCGCACGCGCGATCGCCGCGCGCATCTGGGACCGCACACCCGGCACCGCACCCCCGACCCAGATGGCCAACCAGCTCGGCATGGTCTTCGCCAAGCTCAACTGCAAACCCCGCTGGCGCGAGCGCCTACCCGAGATCGAGGTCCCCACGCTCGTCGTCCACGGCCGCCGGGACCCGTTCTTCCCCGTTGGCAACGGCGAGGCAATCGCGCGCGAGATCCCCGGGGCACGGCTGCTCGTCCTCGAGGAAGCTGCCACTGCGATCCCCGATGCGGCGGCCGGCGAGGTCGCCGAGGCCATGGTCACGCTGGGGTAGAGGACGGCGCGTGCCGCGCGGGTATGGCATCCGCGCAGCAGCGGGCGTCGGAGGCTCGAGAATTCCGCGGGCACCGATCGCAGGCGCGGTCGCGCGGCCGTGTCGGACACCAACCCCGAACGAGACCGCCGCGAGTCAAGAGCGATGCCGGAGTTCGGGCGTCCCGCAACACCCGTCCGATTCCAAGTTCCGCAACAGCACCCTCTAGGGTGCGCAGGTCGTGCGCGACACCTCATGCGCATGTCAACCCGGATCGGACCACATCCACTGCTCCCCGCACGCCCTCAGAGCTGAGTCTTTCCGCCGCGAGCGGACCGTGTGATCCGCGGGTCCCGAACCTCCTGGGCGGTTCAAACAGCGATCCGCCAACGGCATGGGCGTGCGGGACTGACGCATTGAGCCAACTCCCGTCCAGGGAGACGTTGTCTTCCTCTGCCCCGGTCTATCGTTCCGCGATGACTGTGCTTGCGAGCCACTGCTCATGTGGCGCTGCCAGCGCGGGTTGTGGTCCGTGCGGGGGAGACTGAGCCCGTGAGGCTGCTGCTGCTGATGGACGTGGACAGGGCCGATGAACCCGTTTCGAGCCCGTTGGTTCGCGGCGCACACTCCAGCCGACGGCTACCAGTTCCACGAGCTCACGCCCGGGGGCGACCAGACCTACAGAGTTGCGCTGAATCCTGAGCACGGCCGCCAGCTTCTCGAGCTTGCATCGATCTACGAGTTGGCCTGGGCTACTACCTGGGGAGCAGAGGCGAATCGCCTCATCTCGCCGATTCTCGGGCTGCCTTCCGACCTCCCAGTGATCAGTCTGCCGGCGCCGAGCGTTCTAATGTCCCGGCGCAGTTGGAAGGCAGCGCGGATCGTGGATTGGGTAGGCCACCGCCCCTTCGCCTGGTTCGATGACGAGATCAATCGGCCTACCCGATTGTGGCTCGCGAGTAGGGACGTCCTGGGTCCGCATCTCGCGCACCGAGTGTCGGCCGAGGTGGGGCTGACGGACGTCGACTTCGACGCGCTCTGGGCTTTCGCGAAGAACTTGTAGCCAGCCGGATCTGCCGCATTCCGCGCGGGCAGCGAGGTGCGTCATTCCGCCGCGAAAGCAACGAGGACTGGCGCCTCAACGCGGCAGCCAAGTTGCTGGTGCCTCAAGCGCACTACTCGACTGTGTTCAACGGCCGGGGGGTGGCCCTCAGCCTCGCCTTTCAGGGCGCCCTGCACGTTCTCGCTTCACCGCAGACGGATCCGAAGCGCAGGCGAGAGACACCATGCTGGTCTGCTGACCGGGTGCCCGTTCGAGCCATTGCCGGAGTCGGGCCGCGCCACTAGCGTGACATCGCCATTCCGAGGAGGCGGATCGTGTCTGACGGCGATGAGGTTGCTCGATCGGATCCTCGCGTCAGTCGGCTGCGCCCGGAGCCGGGAGCCTTGCCCCAGGGGACGCGAGCGCTGTACGGGCTGCTTGGTGACAGTGACCGTGAAGGCTGGCGTCGGCTGTACCTGACACGCGCCCTGGACTCGTATGCGGAGTTCCGCGCGGAGGATGTCGTGGTGGCGTCGCAGATCCCGCCGGATGAGCACCCATTCCTCGGTGAGCAGGCCACCCGGGTTGAGTTGGCGCGGGAGGCCCGGGTTGACATCGTGCGGAACCGCCGAGCTGTCGACCTGGACGAGTTCGACCTCGATGTGCGGTTCACGCGGCTGCGGGGTGTGGTCTTCCAGTCCGACTCCTTCAGTCACGACAAGGTCGTGCCCGAGGTCGATCGGTCGCCGTTCAATCGCGACCCTTGCCGGACCTCGCTGTTCGCGCCGCCGTGCAACGAGACCTTCGGGCCCTTGCCTGCGTCGTTCGACGCTCCGTGTCCACCACCGCAGTCCGACGACTGCGGTCCCGTCCACACCGACCCCGGGCATACCGCCTGCGGGACATGCCACACCGACGTGGGCCATACCCAGTGTGGCACCTGCTTGACCGACCCCGGGCAGACGCAGTGTGGTGATTGCCGCGCATGAGCGCGGCACGTGACGCACCTGGGCGGAGCGGGTGGGAGCCAGCGCTTCCCGTGGCACTCGCCGCGCGTGCGACCGACGCGGCCTGGGACGTGCTGACCAGGCTCAGCCACGAACAGGTCCTCCAGGAAGCCATCGAGGTCACGGCGCAGCAGACCCAGTTCCCGAATGCGGCTGGCTGGGAGCAGCACGGGCTCGCCCAGGGCCACGCCGGTCTCGCCCTAGCGGCCGCCCACGCGCATCGCTGCTTCCCCGACGAGACCTGGGACCTCGTCGCGCATCGGCAGCTGGCACTCGCGGCGGCCGCAGGAACCCGCCGACCACTCGGTCCGGGGCTGTTCTCCGGACTCGCCGGACTGGCGTTCGTCGCCCGGTACCTCGCCCGCGGCGACCGCTACCGGCGATTCAGCAGGACCGTCCGGACGCAACTCGACCAGGCCACTCGTGAGCTTGCGGCGCGCGTGACGAGGCAGCCCGGTGACGTAGCTGTCTCGGACTACGACGTCGTCTCGGGTCTGTCCGGCATCGCGACGGTCTCACGCGTCGCGCTGGATGCGCTCATCGTCCTGACCGAGCCGACCGACGACGAGGTTCCGCGGCTGGCCACCGCGCCCGACCGACACGTCACCGCAACGCTGCGCGCAGAGTTTCCCCAAGGCAGCGTCAACCTCGGTCTCGCCCACGGGCTCCCCGGCCCGCTCAGCGCCCTCGCGTCGGCCGCGACCTCCGGAGAGGTCACCGAGCGGCTCGCAACATCGATCCGATTCGCGTCGGACTGGCTGGTGCGCCACCGCGCCGACGACGCCTGGGGGGTCAACTGGCCGGCGATCACCCCGCTGCCGCTCGATCGGGGCACCGCCGCGCCGGCTCGCGCGGCATGGTGCTACGGCGCTCCCGGCGTGGCCAGGGCGCTGTGGCTGGCGGGTGCCGCGCTGCGTGACCGGCCGCAGCAGCGTCTCGCCGAGGAGGCCATAGTCGCCGTGCTGCGGCGGCCGGACTCGGTCCGCCAGGTCGAGTCCCCGACGATTTGCCACGGTCTGGCGGGCCTGCTGCTGGTCGTCCTCCGGTTCTGGCACGACACCGGCGACGAGGTCTTCCGAGCGGCCGCCGTGGAGCTCACCGAGCAGCTACTGGATGCCTATGAGCCCGGCGCGACGCTTCTGGGGTTCCAGTCCGTGGAGCCTGGGGGCGTGCCCGTTGACCAGCCGGGCCTGCTCGATGGCGCGGCAGGCACCGCTCTGGTCCTACTCGCTGCATCGAGGCCGGTGTCCCCCGAGTGGGACCAGGCGTTCGCACTGTCATGAGCCGGGCCACGCGGCGGCGGGCCTTCACCCCGCTCGACTGGCTCATCGTCCGCGCTCCGCTGTTGCCCATCGAGGTCTTCGAGGGTCTGCGCGACGACCGTGCGGGAGCGCTCGCCGAGGACGACCCGCTCGCCACGGCGATCGAGCTCGCGAGCCCCGACCTCGCCGCGCGGCTCCGCGGCGCGCCCGGCGAGGACCGGGCCGCCCGCGACGCAGCCGTTCGCTATGCGATCCGGATGTCGACCAGGCCGACGCCGTTCGGCCTGTTTGCCGGCGTCGCCCTCGCCCGGTTCGGACGCGAGACGCGACTTCGCCTCGACGGCACGATCGGGACCCGCACCCGACCCGACGGAGCCTGGCTGACTCAACTGGTCAGGCAGCTTGAGACCCGGCCCGAGGTGCGCCGGCACCTTGACGTTGTCGCGAACCCGACCGCCTGGATCCACGAGGGGCGGGTCCGGATCGCGGACCTGGGCGGCTCTGGCCCGCCCCAGGACGCAGTGTCCATCCGGGAGACTCGCGTGGTCGCGGCGGCGCTTCGGGCCGCCCGCTCGCCGATCCGCTGGAATGACCTGACCCACCGTGTCCACACGCTGACGGCCGCACCGCCCGAGGCGGTCGAGCGTTCGCTGGACCTGCTGTTCGACAATCGCGTCCTCGTCGCCGATGTCCTGCCGTCGCCAGCAGACACCAGTCCGGCCCGGTACGCGCTCGAGCGACTGACGCGCATCCCGGGCGCCCATGAGTCCGTGCGGGCCCTGCGCAACATGCTTGAGGCCATGCGGGTCCTCGATGCCGAGTCCTCGCCGCTGGCGAAGCGCGACGTCGACCCAGTGCGTCAGCTCGCGGCGGCTGTACCGGCCAGCCCGGCGACGGGAGCCGGCGCGCGGCTAAGCGTGACGGGCGAAGCCGGCCAGGACGACTGTCTCCAGCTCGACACCCGCCTCGGCCTGCTCCATCCGGAGGTCGCCTCCCGCGTCGGCTATGACGCCGCAGAACTCGCCACCGTGCTGCTGCGACTGGGGCCGCCGCCGCGCCCCCTCGACGGGTTCCGCCAGGCCTTCGTCGCACGCTACGGCGCTGAACGGGAGGTTCCGCTGCTCGAGGTGCTCGACGAGACCGTCGGTCTGGGGCCCCATGATCGATATGGCGACACGACCTCGCGCGGGGACTTGGCCGCATGGGCACGCCGTGAGTCACTCTTGGCTGAGCTCGCCGCCGAGGCGCTCGCAGAGCACCGTCTCCACGTATCGCTCAGCGAAACGAACATCGCCGAGCTGGCCGCCGCACCGCTGGAGCCGGGAGCTGTGCCGACGTCCATCGACCTGTCGGTCTACGTCCTTGCGACATCCATCGAGGCGATCGACCATGGCAACTACCAGCTACTGGTCGGGCCGAACCTGGGAGGACAGGCCGCAGGACGCAACCTCGGCCGGTTCGCCGACCTCATCGGGGACGAGGCGTTCACGGCGCTCCGCAGCCTCGCGGAGCAAGAGGTCGAGCGGGAACCAGACGTCGTGCACGCCGAGCTGACCTACCTTCCCCGCCGTTCCCGCTCGGTCAATGTCGCGATCAGGCCGCACGGCTACCGGTTCGAGATCGCCCTCTCGACGGTGACGCCCAGCGGGACGACCGCGATCCCTCCCTCGGAGCTGGTCGTGAGAGTGCGCGACGGGGCGGTGGAAGTGCGGTGGCCCGCCGCCGACGTCGCTGTCCACGTCCACGCTGGGCACATGCTGAGCCGACGCGAGGCGCCGCCACTCGCGGCCTTCCTCGAAGACGTCACACGCCAGGGCCGCCGCGCCCTCTCTCACGTCCAGTCGAGTGAGGCAAGCACGATGCCCTTCCTACCTCGACTCGAGCACGGCCGACTGATCCTCACGCCTGCCAGTTGGCGCATCAGCGCGCGATCGAGACAGTCGCTTCTCGCCTCCGGACCCGACGGCTTCGAGCCCGCACTCGGCGCGTGGCGACGAACCTGGACGGTTCCGGACCTGGTCTACCTGAGCGTCGCCGACAACCGGCTGCTGCTCGATCTCACCGCGGCAGGCCATCGGCGCCAACTGTGGCGGGTCCTGCGGGCGGCGACCCACTCCGTCGTGCTTCAGGAGAGCATCCCCGGTCCCGAGCATGCCTGGCTGCGCGGACCCGACGGCGCTCACATCCCCGAGCTGGTCGTGCCTCTCCTGCAGAGGAATTCCCGCGCACCGAGAACACCGGTGACCCCGGCGACCCCGGCGGGCACGCTGGCGGCTCGGACGCGCGTCTACCACCCCGGCGAGCGCGTGAAGCTCCCCGGGAGCGACTGGCTTCACCTTCGCCTTAACACGCGAACCGAGGATCAGAACCGGATCCTCACCACCCACGTGGACGGGTTCGCGGAGCTCGCGCTCGCCTCCGGGATGGCCCAGGACTGGTTCTTCATCCGCTACGCCGACCCCGTGCCGCACCTGCGCCTGCGCTTTCACGGTGATCCACAGGTACTCACCGAGGAACTGCTCCCTGACCTGGTGCGCTGGGCCAACGAGCTGGTCGAGTGTCGAGACGTGGCGCGCTTCGCAATCGAGCCGTATGAGCGCGAGATCGAGCGGTACGGAGGTGTCGATGGACTCGCTGCGTGCGAGCGGCTGTTCGGCATCGACTCGCGCTGGGTGATCGGCCTGCTGGGCGGCGAGATGTCGTCCAGCGACCCAACGGTCCTCGCAGTTCGAAGCATCAGCGCGTTTCTCGAGGCCATTTCCGCTGACGCGGACCAGCGCGACAGCATCTACCGCCGCCTGGTCCACGACCGTCGCGTCTCTGGGCCCGAGTACCGTCGCCGCCGACACGAGCTGGGGTCTGCCGTTGCCGACGGCGGACCGACGTCAGGGAGGGCCGATGCGGGCAACCCGGACCGATGGCGCCAGGCGCAGCTTGCCGGCCCCGGTGACCAACTCGCCGCGCTGAACCGCTCCGGGAGGCTCACCCGCGCTGCGGACGCCGTGCTAGCCAGCCTGGTACACATGCACTTGAACCGCCTGCTCGGCCCGGCAGGCGTCGAGGAGCAACGTCTGCTCGGCTTGGCCTTCCGCGCATCACAGGAGCGATGGCATCGCTCACGCATCACGTAGCGGTCATCGAGGTGTGGGAGTCGCAGGAAGATCACTAGGCCTGGTACGACAACCATGTCGCGCCCAACCTCCCGCCCGGCATGGCACCGATCCCCTTCGAGTACGTCGAGTTGCTGCTCACCGTGCCGGAGACCTGACTGCATGACGCCCGCGGGCGTTCCAACGTGCATCCGTGACGGGATACCTGAGAACCCGGGCCGGGCACCAAGCTTCGGGGAGTACCCATGCCAAGGATCGTGATCACTCACGACGTCCAGGACGTCGAACGCTGGCTGCGAGGGAAGGCGGAGCGCGCCGCGGCCTTCCCCGGCGGCAGGAACGTGACCGACCTGGTCGCCAGCGACGGCAGCAATCGGGCTGCCGTGGTCGTCGACGTCGACGACCTGGACGCCTTCAACGCATTCATGACCTCGATGCCCCCGGAGATAGCCGCCCAAGCCGAGTCCCACGGCGTCGTGATCTCGAGCGTCACTGCCTACGTCGAGGCATAACAGGTTCCCTGATCGGCGATCAGGCCGAAGGCCCGGCACTTCAGACTCCGCTCCGCGGAGGCCTGGAACACACCCGCACCGTGGCCTCGTGCCGGTGACCCGCGTCATACCGCCGCGACACGGGCCTACGCCATTCCTCCGTTCGCTGCACTTGCCTCCTTCTGCACTCCGCTGAGTCGGCCGCAGCCATCGGCGCACCGGACGTAGGCAGGGGCGGGAACGCGCCCTGGCCACGCAGCCAGGCGACGAGGTCTCCCGGCCGACCAAGCCTACGCCGGAGCCTCGACACCGATGAGCTCTCCTGGGACGCGCGCGCAGGCCCGCGATCCGCGGCATCGTCTGCATCATCCCGCCGCCAGAGCGGCCAATGTTATGGCGCCGCCAGTGGAGCCCCTGTCATCGCGCTGCTGGGTCGCGTCGCCATGATCGTCTGTGGGCCCGATGACTTGGAGGACGGACGCTCAGGACGTGCCGGCTGGGCCGTGCAGCACTCTCGGCACGTACTCGACCAGCTGGATCTGGCCGTCGAAGGTGCGGCTGTCCACCATGTCGAGGGCAACGTCGGGGTAGCCGTCATAGATCCGTTCCTGGCCGGTGGCGCCAGTGATGACCGGGAACATCACCACCCGGAACCGGTCGACAAGGCCGGCTACCAGCAGCGAGCGGCACAGCGTGAGGCTGCCGATGGTGCGCATCGACCGGTCGCCATTCTCCTTCATCTCCCGCACCGCATCGGCCGGATCGCCGGTGACCAGCGTCGAGTTCTCCCACTCCAGCGGCTCGGTCAGCGTGCTGGAGAAGACCACCTTCGAGAGGCCGCCGAGCACGTCCGTCCCTGGCTCGCCCTCCTTCGTGAAGCCGTACATGAGCCGGTAGGTGTTCGCTCCCATCAGGACCAGGTAGTCCCCCTCGGGGTTCTCGCCCAGCCAGGCGAGGTACTCCGGCCCTTCCATGCCCCACCAGCCCGGCCAGCCCTCGGCGGACGCGTACCCGTCGAGCGAGGTGATGAAGTCGACGACAAGCTCAGGCATCTGCATTCCTCCCTCTTGCACTGACCAGTCTGCCCCCGCGTGGCCCCCGGCCAACCCGGCTAGCGCCAGGAGCAGCGCGTTGATCGCAGGCAATACTCCCGGGCGTCGGCAATTGCGCAACTCGAGGAGACCGCCGCTGGCTCGACCCCGTCGTCTACGCCCTCCTCGCCGACGAGGGACGCGCGCTCGCCCGGTGACGGCAGGGATCGAGCGCGTCATTCCGCCGC
>CAWDDG010000006.1:0-344574 GCA_963801065.1 uncultured Actinomycetota bacterium
GTTACTTCGATGCGTTCACCCGTCATCTTCTTTGATACCGACAGCGCCTGGATGGCTGTGAGCGCGAACTCCTGCATGGACTCCGTGCCAATCATGCTGCGCTCGAAGTAGAACAGCCGCTCCGTTGTGAGCACGACGATGCCCTGCTTGCCGTTCAGGTTGCCTTGCCCGAGTTCGACGACGTGCTCGGTGGAGTGGACCACGTTGTGGAGGTGCCGCACCTCCTTGCGGCCGAACAGTCGGCCGGCCTTGCCGAGCCGCTCCACCGCGGCTTTGACGCCTTGGTCGTCGAACACATCGTCGGGGACGTGGTCGGCGATGTCGTCGAGCACATCGAAGTGTTTTGTGCCCGCCGACATCTGCACCTGCCACACCACTTCGCTGCCGTCAGGGAGTGGGTTGACGCTTGCGGTCACGTCGGCGGCCCACCGGTTCTTGCGGAGTGACCGTTTCGCCGAGGCGCGGACCTGGTTCCCAGTGACTTGCACGTCCTCAAGATCGGCCTCAGTCAGCGCCTGCTGCACCCATCGGAGCGCGTCGCCGGTGGGGCATCGCAACTTCCAATCGATCGTACGGATGATCGCCATGTCCGGTACCTCCCATTCGAACCGCCCCCGTCCACCTTGCCAAGTGGGGTGGGACGCCCAGGGCTGCTTCGGTTGGGCAACTGTCGTCAACCGCTGCCCAGCGGCCTAACCCGTGCCGATCACCGTCGTGAAACATCCTGTCATGCCGCGGATGGGGCGATCGAAACGGAGAGCCGTCAGGAACGACGCATAGGCGGAATCCCGAAGGCCCCGTGCATACACCACCATGAGCTCGCCAGGGGCTGGGAGCGGCGTCGACCAGAAGGTCCCGTTGGAGCGGCTCTGTCAGTTCGGAGGCGGCCCGCTCGCCGCCAGTGCGGTGCTCGCGCACACTGCCCGCCGCCAGGGCCAACGCCTCAAGTTAGCTGGGCGCCGTGATCCGCGAGTCCCTGCCTTGCCCGGCGGGCGGGCAGCGCTGCAAGCCAGAATGCTATCGACTGGAAGGGGCGGGTAGCATGTATCGCCGCCGAGAGGTGTCCGAGGCGAAGACGTGTGGTTCATAAGTCCGTGGAGGACGTCCGTGGGAGCATCGATTCTTGCCGCGATTTCGGTCGTGGTGGCGGTGCTCTCCTGTGCGATCTCGTTCCGGGCGTTCAGGACCTCCCGCAGGCCGGCCGACTTGGCGGCCGACGCGAACGACCGCGCAAGGCAGATCGCCCTTGGTCAGGCGGTCATTCATTTTCCAGCCGCTACTTCGATTTGATGAACCGCCGGCGCAGGTTGGACGATACGCACTGGACGTACCAGTTTTTGAGCCTGCATTTCACATAGTTCTACTTCTTCGACATGGGTTGGCTGCCAGAATTTATGTATGAGCTTTGGATGGTGGAACTTGCGTCCATGTATGGTGCCCACCGGCAGGTTTGGACATCCCACGAAGAATACATGAATTCCTACTCGACTAACTATCCTGAAATGTGCGACTTCTTCCGAAGGATCCACGAGCTTGCCAGTCGTCAAGGCGACGACGACTCACCCCAAGTGCGGAAGTGCAAACCTTCGTGAAGAGCTGGCGGAAAGCCCTCTCGGTGGCGGACAAGCGGTAGCTTCCGCGCGGCCCTACGGGACCCTTGCCAGACAGCTCGCCAGGCGGTGCCGCCAAATTCCTCCTGATCGCCACAGACGCATTCTTCTATCGCGGACAGTGAAGTCCGAACGTGCCGATGAGCGGGCGTCGTTATTCGGCATTACACGACGGCGCCCTCGCATTACGGCTTGGTCATGCCGACGCTCCCGGGAGGTCGACGTGGACGGCGAGGTCGACGCCGGCCCGCCGGCACCCCAGCACGGCTGCGTGCCACGCCTCGCGGACCTCGTCGGTTGGCCGGTGCACTTTCGCGCCGGACGGCGACTGCTTGCTCTCGGGATTGACGAACCGCCGATCGTCGTACGCCGGCCGCGCGAACCTCGGCCCGTCCGCGCCCACGGGCAGCGCCGGCGTGAATGAGAACATGCCGTGGACTGGGTTCTCGTTCGTCGCACCGAGATAAAGGGTGAACGGCGCGGCCCGCAGGTCGATCGCGTGGTGCTCGTACGCCGCGAGCGAGTCGATCGTGCACGCACGAAAGGTGTCGTCGACCGGCAGGTCCGCAGCTTCGTTCACCGTGTACCGCAGTGACTCTGCGACGACGAAGACCGTGTCGAGGCAGAACCGCCGGTCGATCTGCGAGCCGAACAGGATGACTGAGCCGCGCGGTAGTGACTGCAGCGCGGACGCGCCGCCGTATGGCGTGAGCTGCTTACAGTTGGAGTAGAGGAACCGGTCGCCGAAGACCCATGGGTCGGTGTTCTGCCGCTTCGGCGAGTCCGGCGGAGTCGTCAGCAGCGGCTCATGCAGTGCGGTTGGCAACTCGCCGGTTGGCGACCATCGGCGGACGACCCGCGACGCGGCTTCGTACTCGCCCCAGAAGACGACGTCGGTCTGCCGCGGCGCGCCGTCCTCGGCGAGCAGGCGGCCGGAAGCGCGGAGGAATTTCCGGCGGTGCGACCGGAGGTTCCACGGAAATACGGCGGCGCCTTTCGGTGGCCTGTGCTCGAGGCCCGGATGCGGAAACTGCACGACGGCGGCGGTGCTCACAGCTGCCCCGGCTGCGCGAGCGGCTCGCGGAGGTATTGGTACCACCCAGCGGCGTCGGCGGGGTCGTCACTGAAGACGACCTTGTTGACGGTGCCGCGGTGGTTCGCGACGACTCGCCACGGCAGGTCCGGACCAAAGCGCCGGACGTAGTCGAGGTACATCGCGACCGCGCGGCGCTTCGAGTCGACGTTAAGCACGACGTCGTAGTCGCCGAGCTCGACGGTGATGCAGGCCGTGCCGCCGAAGCTGCCGACGTCACCGATCGTCTCCGCCTCGCCCTCGTCATGCCAGCGGCGCAGCAGGTCGGCGAACTCCCGCTTGCCGCTGACCTTCACCCTTCGCGGAAGGAACCCGTTGTCATCGATGTCAACGTCGGGCGTGCTCATCGGCGCCCCCACCTGCGTTGGCCTTGCCGGAACCAATGCCTCCACCAGTTGCTTCACCTCCCCCGCCAGCCGCTGCTTGAACTCGTTCGACACGCCGAAGCTGCTTTGCAAGTTGGTCGCCCAGCCGACGTAGTTGATCCCGTGGCCCTCGCCGATCAGCAGCCGGCAGGTGGTGTTGCCCTTCGCGATCTTCTTGACCTCGCGAAGCCGCGCCAGCCCGATGTTTTGGAGCTGCTCGACGACGGTAGCGCCGTTGAGCAGAACGAGGTGCACGTTCGACCGCGCGAGCAGCGTCTCGAGGTGTGGCTGGCCTTCCTCGAGCAGCAGCGCCGCCGCACCGCGGTCGGTGAGCTTTCCCCACACCGGGTCGGTCGCCCACTGGACAAGGTCAAGGTGGCAGGCGCTGCGGTCGTAGTAGCTAGCGCCGGCGGCGGTGTTGAGCAGCGCCTCGAGCGGGTTGAACCAGGTATAGGGGTTGCGCGCGAAGTAGTCGTTGGACTCCGCGACGACCGTACGCGCCAGGTCCTCGGTCAGCGGCTGGCCCGCCGTGATGCCGAGCGATTCCGTCGTCGCCAGCCTCCGCTCGGCGCCGGTGAGGAGCTCACCCTCCGTCGAATAGAACTCCTGCCGGCTGGGGTTGATGCCGAGGGTCGCAACGTCCGCGCGCAACGGGTCCCCGAACGACAACACGGGCGTCGACCGCTCAACGATGCAGACGACGGCCGGTGACGTTCGCGCGGCCATCTCGACCTGCCAGCCCGCGATGGTCACGCCGCGCCCCGCACCCTCCAGCTCAGCCCCCCAGTGACGTACGTGGTCGACGTGTGTCCGCGTCATGCCCACTTCCGGTTCGGTCCGGACCACCGTATTGAAGCCGCACGCGGCCCAGTCGTCGGCATCGGGGTTGAGATCGTCGTCAATCCACACCGCCGACCGGTCGCTGACGTACGCCGCGACATCCGGCAGACTCCGGCGCGATCTGCGGGATCGGCGTGCCGGCGGAAGTTGAGCCAGCCGTCAGCGAGGTACGCAGCCAACCAGCCACGGTCGAGCATGATCCGATGCCGGCGCGGTGCGACCCAAACCCGGATCGTCGTATCGCTGTTGACCGCCTCCGCGACGAATGAGTCGTCGCTGTTCCACGCGATCTGCACATCGTAGGATTCCTCGGTGAAGCCGCAGCGCGGGTCGTTTGGGCCGAGGCCGGCGATGGGCTTTGCGACGTGGAGCCCGAAGTCCTGCCAGGCGTCGAAATCGCTCTCGACCAGCCGGGATACGAGCCGCCGCCCACAGAAGTCGTCCCGATGATGACTGCAGCGGCTACGCCCACCTGAGCCATGTTGGCGGGTCGTCAACGCCAACCTGACCGGGCTCTGGTGGACTCCTGGCGGGGTACCGCGAAGCCGACGACCGGGCCAACTGCCAGCTGTGGCTGCAGGCGCAGCGCCACACTCGCGTGAATCGTGCGCTGGTCACCGACGCCGCTCGCGCAGGCCGCTTGCCCGGACGACCGGGCGATCGACCGCGGCACGGAGAGACTGCTCCGTACCGAGTACGCGTGCTGAGGACCGGGCTCGGGTCACAGCGGTATAGAGCAGCTCACGGGTCAGCAGCGGCGATGTCGGTGGGAGCACAAGGGACACCCGGGTGAACTGGCTGCCTTGGGCGCGGTGGACGGTCATGGCGTGCACGGTCTGGACGGCGTCGAGGCGGCTGGGGGCGACCGACACGGTGTCGGTTCCTCGGGCGAAGACGGCGAGCGGTCCGACGTTGCCGCCGTCGACGACCACGCCGGTGTCGCCGTTGTAGAGCCCTAGTTCGTAGTCGTTGGCGGTGATGATGAGCGGACGGCCGATGTACCACTCGCGGTCGGGTTCGAACGCAGAAATGGCGGCGGCGAGCCAACGCTCGACCTGGCGGCTCCACCGTTCGACGCCGTAGGTGCCGCGCCGGTGTGCGCAGAGCAGGCGGTGCTTGTCCGCTGCCTGGAGAGCGCCGGTCGCGTCGCCGGCGAGTGCTGCCTCGATGAGCGCGCGGCCGGCGTCGACCACGTCGTCGCGGAGGCCCTCGATGCCCCGTGGATGGCGGGCGTCGAGATCGGTATCGACGAGTTCGACCTGTGGGTCACCGCGGCGGAGTACTTCCATGACGTCATCGGTGTGGCCTCGGCGGATGGCTTCGGCCAGCTCGGCGATGGCGCCGCCGTAGCGGTGGACGGTGCGGAGGCGGACGACGTCGTTGCGGAGCTCCGGCTCGACGTCGTCGGCTGGCTGCACGTCGCCGGGTAGTAGGGCGGTCAGCTGAGCGGAGCGCTGGTCTGGCGCGGCTCGTGGCGCGCGGCGGACCACGTCGCCGAGCACCGCTCCGGCTTCGACGGAGGCGAGCTGGTCGGGGTCGCCGACCAGGACAAGTTGCGCGTCCGGGCGCATCGCTTCCAGCAGGCGGGACATGAGCGTGAGCGACACCATCGAGGTCTCGTCGACCACGACGAAGTCGTACGGCAGGTGGTTGTGCCGGTTGAAGCGGAACCGGCTGTGCGAGTCGGGTCGCCAGCCGAGCAGGCGGTGCAGGGTCGACGCCGGAGACGAGGATGGAAGCTCGATGCCGTTCTCGGCCAGGCGGGCGAACTCCTCTGCCACCGCCTCCTGCATGCGGGCGGCGGCCTTGCCGGTCGGGGCGGCCAGTGCCACCCGCGGTGGTGGGTCGACGGTCTGGTGCAGGACTGCGAGGAGCCGGGCCACCGTCGTGGTCTTGCCGGTGCCCGGGCCGCCGGCGACGACCGTCACCCAGCCGGTGACGCATGCGGCGACCGCGAGCCGTTGCAGGTCGGGCGCCGGGGCGGCGAACAGGCGGTCCAGAGCTGCACGCAGCCGGTTGGTGTCGACGTCCGGCGGGGTACGGGCGGTGCGGGTGTCCAGCTCGGCGCGGACGAGTTGCTCCTCGCGCCAATAGCGGTCGAGGTAGAGCAGTCCGTCGACGAGGCGCAGCGGGCGATCGTCTGGACCGTCGACACCGGCCGCGATGAGCGCGGCTGTTCGAGCATTCCGCCAGCCATGGCGACGGTACCGGCCAGGGCAGCGCTTCCAGGCCGGCCGGGTCTTCGACGTCGCCTGCAGAAGTGTGGGCTTCGGCCAGGTCGAGGCACACCGAGCCCTCGCGCACCGCCCGAACCGCCAGGGCCGCCGCGAGCAGCACCGTGTCGGAGGACTCGCCGCACAGCCGGCCCAGGGTCGTCGCCACATGCACGTCGGCGGCGGTCAGGACGCCGGCGGCGTTGAAGGCCGCGAGCAAGCCGCGAGCCCGCGTTGCCACTCGGGCGTCCAAGGGTTCGGCGAGCATCGTCACGAGGTGCCGCCGTCGAGCAGGGCCGACAAGTCGTCGACGAGTGCTGCGGGCGGTTGCCACGAGAACACCCCGCACGGCACCCCGTCGACCACCGGCGTCTCTGGGCCGCACATCCCTCGCAGGAACAGGTAGAGCACGCCGCCGAGATGCCGCTCCGGGTCGTACCCGGGCTGCCGCCACCGTAGGAACCGGTGCAGCGCCACTGCGTACAGCAGTGCCTGAAGTGGGTAATGCGCATGCACCATCTCTGCGGCCATCGCCTCCGGCCGGTAGTGCCACGCCGTCAGCGGTTCGGCGCCGTCGGGACCGAACGTGCCGAGCCAGTTGGTCTTGTAGTCCACGACGACGTACCGGGCGTCACCGTCCGGTACGGACAGGCGCAGCACCGCGTCGATGCTCCCGCTGAGGTAGCCGCGCAACCGCTGCCAGCCCAGGGCGGGGGAGCCGAGTGCGTCCGCATACCCGGCGAGCGGATCGGTGGTGGGCAGGTGCAGGCGAAGAAGGTCGGCCATCGCCCCCAGCGTTGCGTCGGCGCCGCGCGGATGGTCGCCGCCGGCCAGCGGCAACTCGAAGTCCAGCTCGGCCAGCCGGTCAGCCGGCGAGATATCCCGTAGCCGCAAGCCGGTGGCCAGCGGGCCGAGCGGAGTCTCGAGGGCCGGCAGTAGCGCGGTCGCGAGCGCATCCGGGTCGACCTCGTTGCCGAACCGCCGAGCGACTGCTTCCTCGCAGCGACGCCGCAGCTCGGCGGTGAGATCGTCCGCAGCCGTGTCGACGGTTTCCAGCACTCCGTGCACGAGCGTTCCGAACGCAGTACCCGACGGGAGGTCCGCCATCGGCGACGGCACCGCGCGCATTGCCGCGTCGAGCAGGTCGAGCACCGGCGGGTCCGGCGGCGCGGGCAGATCCGGCTCGTCCTGCCGCTCTTCGACCTCCGGCTCGCTGGCGACGCCCGGCGTCTCGGCGATGTCGTGCACGAGCCGCGTCAGCCCGGTATAAGACGTACGCCGCCAGCCCTCGTCGAGCCGACGATCGAACGCGGCGGCCGCCAGGTCCGCGGGATCGCCAACAGGCGGCCACCACCGCGCTGGTCGCGCCTCGCCAACGTCCTCGACGGCGATCGTCCCGTCGGCGCCCGCCGCTAGCTCGTCCAGCCGCTTCCGGACGTCGGCATCACGGAGGAGCGGGACCTTGGCCGGCGGCTCGGCGCCCTCGTCGAAGGAGCCGAACAGCAGCCGGTGCAGCGGCGACTGTTCGGCCGTCGTCGCAGGCACCCACCACGCCACAACCTGGCAGCGGGCCCGGGTCATCGCCACGTACAGCAGCCGCAGGTCCTCGCCCAGCTCCTCGGCAAGGTGCCGCCCGCGCCGGTCCGGATACCCCGGACCGTCGGTCCCGCCGACGTCGAGCAGCCGGGTGCCGTCGTCGTCGTGCAACAACAGGAAGTCCGGGGTGTCGCGCACGTGCCGGTCCCAGCCGAACGGCACGTACACGACCGGGAACTGCAGGCCCTTGGCGCCGTGGATGGTCACCACCTGCACGGCGTCGGCGTCGGACTCCAGCCGGCGGCTGCGCTCCTCCGCCGCGTCCTCGGCCGCCCCGGTGATCCGCCGCTGCAGCCACTCGACGACGGCCGTCGGGCCCAGCCGTCCCTCGACGGCCGCGGAATGCAGAGCCTGGCCGATGTGCCGGACGTCGGTGAGCCGGCGCTCGCCGTCGTCTGCCGCGAGCAGCCGCTCGGTGAGCCGGGTCGACGACGACACCACCTCGAGCAGCGCCGCGACCCCACGCTCGGCGAGCACATCGCGCCACGCCCGCAGCAGCCGGCCCAGCTCGTCGGTTCCCTCGTCGCCTGCGTCGGCGAGCTGCCGCGGTGTCCACCCGACGAAGCAGGTCAGCGCCGCGGCCCGGGCCAGCCCGGCGCGATGCGGCTGCTCCAGCGCGCGCAGCAGGGTCAGCCAGTCACGTGCCACAGGCGCGAGGAACACGCTACGGCTGCCGGTCAGCACGGCTGGGACGCCTGCCGCAGCCAGCGCGTCGCGCACCAGCGCAGCGTTGTCGTTGGTCCGAACCAGCACCGCGATGTCGCCGGGGGAGACCGGGCGGGCGTCGCCATCGAGGCGCAGCCGCGCCGGACCGTCGAGCAGGGCGACGACGTCGCGGGCTAGGTCGGCGGCGACAACCGGCCGCGCCTCGGGCACCCTGATCTTCGCCCGGTCGGACTCGCCGACCAGCGACCGCCGCACCACCCGCAGTCGCAGCGGCGGCCCGGCGCCGTCCAGCCGGGCCGACTCGTGCTGAGCGTCCACCTCCCGAACCGGGATCCGCTCGTCGCCGAGCGCGGCACCCCGGAACACCGACCGCAGCGCCCCCACCAGCGGCTCGTCGCTGCGCCAATTACGGTCCAGCGTGCGGTGGGTCGACGCCTCGCCGGTCGCGGACAGGTACGTGACCAGGTCCGCGCCGCGGAACGCGTAGATCGCCTGCTTCGGGTCGCCAATGAGGACGAGCGTCGTCGCGCCGTGGAACGCGGTCTCGAGGATCCGCCACTGCAGCGGGTCGGTGTCCTGGAACTCGTCCACGAGCACCACCCGGTACCGGGACCGGACCCGCTCGACGGCTGCCGGGCCGCGAACCGGGTCGCGCAGCGCGTCGTCGAGCCGGCTCACCAGGTCGTCATAGTCGAGCAGCCGCCGGGTCCGCTTGCGGCGGGACACCTCTCCAACTGTGTCCGCCGCAATGCGGTAGCGGAGCCGGGCTGACGAGTCCACCGGCGCGTCGGCGGGGACCAGCCTCGCTTGCGGGTCGCCGACCGCCGCGCGGGCGACTTTCAGCGCGGTGTCATGGTTGACGGCCGGCTCGGCACGTTCTCCGGAGTACGTGCGGATGTAGATATCGCCGACCGCCTCGATGACGAGGTCGTCGACGTCCTCGACGAACGTCGCGTCCGGCTCCAGGTCGCCGGCCAGACCGAGCCCGGCCAGCATCTGGCTGCAGAAGCCGTGCGTAGTCGCGATGGTCGCGGCGTCGAAACCGGCGAGGGCGCGGGTCAGCCGGTGCCGTCTGCGGGCGACCTCGTCCCGCGGGGCGTCGGCGAGCAGGTGCAGGAGCTCGTCGCCGTCGTCCAGCGCGCGGCGGCCGTCGGCCAAGCCCTTCTCCGCGCTGACCAGCCGCTCGCGCACTCGCTCGCGCAGTTCCTGGGTCGCCGCACGGCTGAACGTGACGAGCATCAGCTGCGGCAGCTCGGCGACGCCTTCGGCGACGTAGCGGGTGGCGAGCGCGGCGATCGTGTACGTCTTGCCGGTTCCGGCGCTCGCCTCGAGCACGGTCGTGCCGGTCGGCAGCGGGCCGCAGACGTCGAACGGCTCGACGGTCACAACTGCTCCAGCTTCTCCGCCGCCCGCAGCGGCTCCCAGAGCCGGCGGGCCAGCGCACCGAACCGGTGCGGCTCGTCGCCCAGCCAGCCGATCGGCTGCTCGTCGTCGGTCGCCGGCTCGGCGAGCAGGACGTCGATCGGCGCGGCGTCGCCCCACACCAGCCGGTGCGCGGCGTCGGCCTGCTCGCCGTCGTACCGGGTGCTCGCCCACTCCTTGCTCGCCAGCAGCTCGGCATTCACCGTGGTCACGCTCTCCCCGCGCTTGGCGGCGTACGCCTCGGAGGTCTTCACGGCGAGGGGGAGCGGCGCGCACAGGCCTCGCTCACGGAGCTGGACCAGTGCTGTCAGCTGCTCGCGGGCGGTCGCGTCGTCGATCGGCCCGAGCACCGAGCGGGCCACGCCGGCCCTGCGGTCGCGGCCGATCGTCACTGCCGTCCAGCCGGTCGCCGGATCACCAACGGTCAGTGCCAGCAGCTGCGCCCAGGCCCGCAGCCGGTGCTTGGGCCCCAGCCGGGAGTACTCGACCCGGACGACCGTGTCGCCATACACGCCGCCGACGGTCCCGACGAGCCTCCGTCCGGCGACCTCGACCGCGATATCGACCACCCGAGCAGAACCCACGCGGAGGTCCGCGCCGGCGTCGACCAGCGGCTCGACCTCGGCCATCACGCCCTCGACGACCCGCCGGCCGAGCTCGCCGGGCGGGAGCGTCTGACGTCGCCATTCGGCCTGCATGCAGGTGGCTGCGTCTGCGCCGGCCAGCCGGGCCCGCAGTAACCGGTCGCCTACCGCCCACTTCTGCAGCGGTGCCAGGTCGACGGCCAGGGCGTCGTCCAACTCCTCGTCGTCCCTGACCAGCGTGACGCCCAGCCGTTGCCGCAGGAATGCCTTGGCCGGGTGCTCGAGGAACGCGATGAGGTCGTCGAGGGCGAGGTCGGCGGGCTCGTCGGCCGGAGCGAGCGGCGGTGCGAGGAACGGCTCTCGCGTGACGCGCGGTTGCCTCGAGCGGACGGCCCCGGCCAGCGCCTGCCGGTCGAAGCTGAACGGCCCACGCGTCCCGAGCTCTTCAGCAACGAAGTTGCGGACGTCGAACGGCTGCAGCGGGTGGTGGACGACAACGTGCTCGCGGGCGGGGCGGCCGTTCTCGGTGCTGACCAGCGCGTCGGCGGCGTCGAGGATCTCGCCGACGGGGACGGCGGGCGGGCGCGGGGCGTTGGTGCGCGGGTCGGCGCCGGTGTAGAGGACGACCAGGTGGTCGCCCGCGGCGAGGATGGCGTCGAGCAGCAGCTGGCGGTCCTCGCTGCGCGGGTCACGTTCGCCGACGCGCCGCTCGCGGGCCAGCACGTCGTCGCCGTCGACCGCAGTGGTGCGCGGGAAGTGGCCGTCGTCGAGCCCGAGCAGGCAGATGACTCGATGCGGCACAGAACGCATCGGCACCATCGAGCACATGGTCAGCTCGCCGGTGCGGAAGTTGGCGCGAGTGGGTCGGCCGCGGAGCCGGTCGGCGAGCAGGGCGCGGATGTCGGCCAGGCCGAGCGGGATCGACCCGGCCCGGTCCCCGGCGTCGTTGGCCACCTGGGCCAGCTCGCGCTCGGCCTGGCCGGCCTGCCAGGCGTCGGTCTCCCTGGTCTCGGTGAGTCGGGCCAGCCCGGTGGTCAGGGTGTCGAGCCAGTGCACGAGCGGGTGCTCGCCGGTGAGGCCGTCGAGCGTGGTTTCCAGCCGGTCGACCAGCTCCGCCAGCCGGCCGGCGAGGTCGATGTCGCTGCTGTCGACGTCGTCGAGGGGAAGCGCCCTGTCGACCCAGCGCAGCCCGTCCTCGGCCATCGCGGCGCCGAGCAGGATGCGGTCCAGCCCGGTGCGCCAGGTGTTCTGCGGTATTCCGGCCAGGCCGTACGGCGATCGGTGGCCGCCGTCGAGCCCCCACCGGATGCCCGACGACGCGACCCAGCCCTGCAAGCGCTCGAGGTCGTCGTCGGTGAACCGGAACCGTCGTCGGACGGGGGCCGACGCGGCCAGGTCGAGAACCTGGCTGGCGGTGACCCTGGCATCGGCGAGCTCCAGCAGCGCCGCGACGGTCGCGAGCAGCGGGTTGGTCTGACGCAGCGAGCGGTCGGCGAGCTTGACCCGCAGCCGGTGGCCGGGGTGCCGGTCGGTCGGTGCGTCTGTCTCGGCGTCGACGTCGGCCAGCCCGAACGTCGCGGAGATCAGCGGCGCGTAGTCCTCGATGTCGGGGCACATGACCAGGACGTCGCGCGGCTCGAGCGTGGTGTCGTCGGCGAGCAGCCCGACCAGGACCTCACGCAGCACCTCGACCTGACGCTCCGGGCCGTGGCAGGCGTGGACCTGCAGGCTGCGGTCGGCTGGGTCGAGGGGGGACGGTTCCGACGGCGGGCCCGCGTCGTCCTGCAGCGACGTCTGCAGACGGCCGAGGAGTGTCGGTGGACGCCGATCGAGCGGATGGTGATGATGCTCGACACCGATCCGGGCCGTCGCGAGCTTGAGCTGGAGTTCGCGGGCATCGCGGCCGAGGCTGGCGAGCAGCGGATTGCGCGGCAGGTCGGCGGTCGGGTCGTCGTGGAGTCGGGTGACGCCGGCTGTGAGCGGCGCCACCCGGTCCCACAGCGCCGGGGAGGGATGCGGCAGCCAGAGGTGGACGTCGCGGTGCTCGGCGAGCGCGGCGAGGACGTCGAGCTGGGCGGTCGTCAGCCGGGTCGGCCCGAACAGAGACAACCGATCGGGTAGATCGACGATGCTTGGCTCCGCTCGCAGCCGCTCGCAGGCCGGCGGGAGCCGCTCGGCCCGGCTGTCGACGCCGATTCGCGCCCGGATGCGGCGCCACAGTTCGGCCTGCCAGCGCAGGTCATCGGGCGTTTCGGCGTCGTTGCCGTCCACCCAGCTCTGCAGCATCCCCGGCCGGTGGGCGCCGTAGGAGTCGTACAGCCTTGCCAGGTGACGCGCGGTGGAGAGCCGGCGGCCGCGTCGGTGCGAGTCCTGGGCGTCATTGACGCCGAGGTGGCCGGCGAGGGACGCGCACCACTCCTCGGGCGCGCAATCGTCGATCGTCTCCAACAACGGCCAGAGCAGCCGGTCGGGATCCCACGGGTCGTCATCGGGTTCGGTACCGGCTGCCGCAGCCAGCGCCTCGGCGACGAGGGCGGACGGATGCGGGAACCGGACGTTGGCGCAGACTCCGTCCGCCTGGTCCGGCGACGTGCCGAGGACGTGCGAGAGCCGCTGGCTCACCCAGCGCTCGACGCCCTTGGCCGGGACCGCGACCACCTCCGGGGCGAATGGGTCGGACGGCGGTTGGCGGAGCACCTCGCCGAGCCCGTCGACCAGCCGGTCGGCGCGCTCGGATCGGTGCAGGTGCAGCACGTGCCTGATCTCCTGTCACGGACGGACCGGTATACGGACCCGGAGTACCGTTTCACCCGGTTGGGAATCGATCGTGATCTTCCCACCGTGGCGCTCCTCGACGATGCGCCGTGCGATGTCCAGGCCGAGTCCGGTGCCTTTGCCCACGTCCTTGGTCGTATAGAAGGCCTCGAACGCCCGAGCCGCCACCTGTGGCGGCATGCCCGGGCCGGTGTCGCCGATCTCGACGACGAGGCAGTCCTTGTCGAGCCGTGTCGCCACCCGGAGTGTGCCGGTGCCGTCCATCGCGTCGACGGCATTGTCGATCAGGTTGGTCCACACCTGATTGAGCTCGGCTGCGTAGGCCTCGACCATCGGGATGTCGGCGCCGTACTCACGGACGACCGTGATGCCGTCGCCGAGCTTGTGCGCAAGCATCACCAGCGTGCTCTCGAGACCATCCCTCACATCGACGCGCTGCATCGACGCCCGGTCCATCTGCGAGTAGGACCTGACGGCGGCAACAAGGTCGGAGATGCGCCGGGTCGACTCCTTCACCTCCGAGAGCAGCGTGGCGGCGGAGAACGTGCTCGCCACCCACTCGAGGCCCGGCTGAAGGGCCGATCCCGGCAGCACGGTCGCGGCCCGCGCGAACCACGCGGGATCGACTCCGGCGGCGGCGAGCGTCGGGGCGATGGTCCACTCGCGCGCGATGCCGTGGCGGGTGAGCCACGACGAGAGGGCCTGCTCGCGGTCGGCCCGGGACAGCGGGTCTTCGTTGGCTGCCACAGGTTCGATCTCGCCACGCAGCGCCTCGAGCGCGGCGAACTGAGCGGCCGAGATGTCGTCGCGGGCGAGCCGTTCGACCGAGGAGATCAGCGCCTGACATGCGGCCTCCAGGGCGTCGACGGCCCGGGTAGCGGCCGACGCGGGGTTGTTGATCTCGTGCGCGAGTCCCGCGGCGAGCGTGCCGAGGGCGACCAGGGACTCGCGCTGCCGTGCCGTCGACTCGATGGAGCGTGCGGTCCGGTAGAGCCCCGCGATGAGGTGTGCGCCGAACGGGAACCAGGTCTCGGCACGCTCCCGCAGTACTTCGGCCGGCACCCGGAGCACCCGCCCGCTGGTCACTCCTCGGCCGGTGGCGAGATAGACGCCCTCCTCGTCCCAGGCGCGGAACCCGCCGGCCCAGCGGCCCGGAATCTCCATCCTGGCGACCACGGCGTCCTCGCGGCCGACGTGGCGGACGAGGTCGAGCGCACCGTCGACGAGAACCCACCAGAAGTCCGCGTGCTCGCCCTCGCGGAACAGGTCGACCCCCGGTTCGATGCGAACCTCGGTACCAGCCCTCGACCAGCTCGGCGAGCTGCTCGTCGGTCAAGCCCTCGAAGATCGTCAGCGTGCGGAGCTCGTCGATGCGCATCAGATCGTGGCCAGGTAACGATGTACCAGGTAGACCGACATCGCACCCTCACCGACGGCCGACGCCACTCGCTTCATGGAGTCGAGCCGAACGTCGCCGGCGGCGAACACGCCGGGCACGCTCGTCTCGAGAGCGAAGGGCGCACGTGGCAGCGGCCACCGATGCGCGAAGTGCGAGGCCGCGAGCTCCTGACCCGTGACGACGAATCCCTTGTCGTCGCGGACCACGTCCGGGCCGAGCCAATCGGTGCGGGGCGAGGCGCCGATGAATACGAACAGCCAGCTCGATGCGACATCCTCGGTGCGACCGGTGTTCCTGTCGGCGAGGGTGAGCGCCTCGAGGTGGCCGTCGCCTCGGCCCGCCACCACCTCGGTTCTGTACCGCACCTCGATGTTCGGCGCGGATGTGATCCTCTCCAGGAGGTACAGCGACATCGTGTCCAGCGAGCGTCGCACCCCGTACCACCAGCACTACCTGCCGGGCGAATCGCGAGAGGGTGAGTGCGACCTGGCCCGCCGAGTTGGCGGCACCTACGACGTAGACATCATCGCCCTGACACTGGCTTGCTTCGCTGATGTTCGCGCCGTAGTAGACCCCGCGGCCGGTCAGCTCGTCGAGCCCCTCCGCCTCCAGCCGTCGGTACGACACGCCAGTCGCCACGATGAGCGCGCGCGCCTCGATCTCCCCGGAGCCATCGATGAGCACGGCGCGCACGGGCCCCCGTGCTTCGAATCCGACGACGTCACGCGCGAGGACCATCTCCGCGCCGAAGCGAGAAGCCTGAGCCAGGGCGCGCTGCGCCAGGTCCGAGCCGCTCAGTCCCTTGGGGAACCCCAGGTAGTTCTCGATCGACGCGCTGTGTCCGGCCTGACCCCCGGGTGCGTCGCGCTCGACGATGACGGTGCTCAGGCCCTCGGACGCTCCGTAGACGGCGGCGGCCAGGCCGGCAGGTCCACCGCCGACGATGCACACGTCGTAGAGCGGCTGCTGCGCGCTGGTATGCAGGCCGAGTGCGCTCGCAAGGTCAAGCGTGGACGGCGAGTGGAGCGTGTCGCCGTCCGGGATGAGCACGAGCGGGAGGTCGGCTGATTCCGCGTGGGCAAGGTCGCGCAACCGCTCGGCCTCGGCATCGCGCTCGATGTCGTACCAGCGGTAGGGCACGTGGTTGCGCGCCAGGAACATCTTGACCGCATGGCTGCGGTCGGACCATCGATGGCCGACCACTCGGACCTCGGACGTGCGTTCCCGATTGGCCTGCCTCCAGTCTCCGAGGAGATCGTCAATGACGGGGTACAGCCGCTCGTCAGGAGGGTCCCAGGGCTTGAGCAGGTAGTAGTCGAGGCCGATGTCGTTGATCGCCTTGATGGCGACGTCGGTGTCCGCGTATGCAGTGAGCAGCAGGAGCTTCGCGCCCGGTGCGTGGGCCCGCGCCTGCTCGAGCATCTCGATACCCGTCATCTGCGGCATCCGTTGGTCAGCGGCGATCAACGCCACCGGTGAATCTCGAAGGGCAAGCTTGGTCAGGACGGCCAGCGCCTCGAGGCCGGACATCGCCCGGACGATGCGGTAGTCGGCGCCGTAGCGGCTGGCCAGGTCGCGGGTGATCGCAGCAGAGACCAGCGGGTCGTCGTCGACCGTCAGGATGGTCGGTTTGCTCACCGCATCAGTATGCGGTCCAAGATGCAACGATCCCGCCTGCTTCGCCAGAGCCGCTAACCCCTCAACACGGCGAGCCGGGCGATGGGATCAAGCTTTTGCGCCTGGGCGCACTGGCCGTGTGCGGCGTGTACGCCCCTCTGGCAGCCGCGCCCAGTGCCTGAGGCGCTACGGCCCGCCCCACGTTCGGTGGCCCGTCTGTCCGCTCAGGCGCTACTTAGCGTGCGAAGAGCACGGTCGGCGTGGATGTGCATGTGTGTTTCGCTTTTGATCACGTCCAAGATCAGCCCGTCCGTGCCGATGACGAACGTGGTGCGCTTGACCGGTCGGATGAACGAGAGAAGGCCTTGGGATACCCCGAACGCACGGGCCACTGCGCCGTCTTTGTCGGAGAGCAGCGGATAGTCGAAGTCGTGCTTGTCGGAGAACTGCTTCTGCTTGTTGACCGGGTCGACGCTGATGCCTACGCGCTTGGCCCCAACCTTCTCGAACTCGGTCCTCAGATCCCGGAAGTGGCAAGCTTCCGCGGTGCATCCGCTGGTCATCGCGCGCGGGTAGAAGAAGAGCACGACCGGTCCTCCGCGGAGCATCTCGCTGAGCCGACGCGGTTGCCCGGTTTCGTCTGGGAGCTCGAAGTCAGGAGCGCGGTCGCCAGGCTGCATGGGTTCACCCCTCCTCAGCGCCCGCCGTACACCGACATGAAACCAAAACCGGATTGCCGGGTCGCACAGATTGTCTAGCGTGTCGAGCGGCTTTGTCGCGTCTGACAGCGATTTGAGTCACCCGCATCGTCGTGTCCGATTCTCCGGAGGGTGGGCCTGGTGGGCCGGGTTTCGCAGTGGGCCGTGCGCCGTCCCTGGTACGCGCTGCTGACCTGGGTCGGGATCATGGTCGTGGTCGGCTTGCTCGGCGTGAGGTTCGGCGGCGACTACAACGACAACTTCGAACTGCCTGACACGGAGTCGACGACTGCGCAAGACCTGCTCGCGGATCTGTCGGGCGGCGGCGCCGGCACCGGTGCGGGCCTGGAGGGGCAGGTCGTCTGGCGGCCGAACTCCGGGCAGGCCACCGACGCCTCGTCGAAGGCGGCGATGACGGAGCTCCTGACCCGGCTCGCGACGTCGCCGGGGGTGTCCTGTGTGCTCACGCCGTTCGGCGAGCCGCTGGGCCCGGGGTGCCCGGAGCAGCCTCCGGACCAGGGCGGAGGCGGTCAGCAGGGGGAGCAGCCTCAGCTCTCGTCGGAGGCGGAGGGCGCCCAAGCACACTTTGGACAGTCCGGCGTGAGCCCTGACGGCACGGTCGCGTACGGCACGGTGATGTTCGAGGGCGAGTCCTTCGACGATCTGGACACCGACGACGTCGTCACCGCGCGGGATCTCATCGAGGAGCAGGACGGCAGGGATGGCCTGCAGGTCGGGGCCAACGGCGTGTTCGTCTTCGTCGGTGGTGAGCCGCCGTCCTCGGAGGGCATCGGCGTCACGGTTGCGCTGGTGATCCTGCTGTTCGCGTTCGGCTCGATCGTCGGTGCATTGCTGCCCATCACCTCGGCCGCTCTTTCGGTCGCGCTTGCGACCACCTTCGCGCTGCCGCTCGTGGCGCGCTTCTTCGATGTTGCGACGTTCGCGCCGATTTTGGCCTCGATGATCGGCCTCGGGGTCGGCATCGACTATTCGCTGATGGTCATCAACCGGTACCGCGAGGCGATCATCCATGGCAGGTCGCCGCGGGAGGCCGCGCTGGAGTCGGTGCGCACCTCGGGTCGAGCCGTGCAGTTCGCGGCCGCGACGGTGATCATCGCGTTGCTCGGTCTGTTCGTCATGCGGATCACGTTCTTCAACGGCATCGCGGTCGCGGCGGCGGTCACGGTCTTCATGGTGATGGTCGGAGCGCTGTTGTTGCTGCCCGCGGTGCTGTCGCTGCTGGGCAGCTGGGCGTTCGTCGGTCGGATGGCCTGGATCACCGACCAGGAGGCGATCCCCAGGCGGCGCAGCGACCGGCGTGCGGCACACCGTCGGTGTGTTGCTCCGCTACCTCGGCTGGCTCCTCGTCCTCCCCGGTGACCCTGATCGGGCTGGCCTGGCGCTGGATCGTGCACCGTGGCAAGGCACCGGAGCCGACCCGACCAAACGCGTTCGCCCGATACGGCAACTGGCTACAGAAGCGGCCGTGGCTGACCGGCGCCTTCGCGCTGGCGGTCATGGTTCTGATCGCGCTGCCGATGCTGTCTTTGCGATTGGGTTTCTCCGACGACTCGGGCGCCCCTGAAGGCAGCTCTCCACGGATCGCGTACGACCTGACCGCCGAGGGGTTCGGGCCCGGCGTCAACGGACCGTTCTACCTGGCGGTCGAGCTGCCTGAGGCCGGCGACCAGCAGACCGTGACAACGATCACCGACGCCCTGAACGCCGACCCGGGCGTTGCCCTCGCAGCTGCCGCCCCGGTGGCCGCCGACGCCACCGTCGCGCCGATCCAGGTCTTCCCCAAGACGGCGCCCCAGGACGAGGTGACGACTGACCTGCTGTTCCACCTGCGTGAGGACGTCATCCCCGCCGCCACGGCTGATTCGGGCGCCCAGGCCCACGTCGGTGGCTTCCAGGCGGTGACCGCCGACTTCACCCGAGTGCTGCAGGACGCGCTGCCGTGGTTCCTGCTGATCGTCGTGGGTCTCGGTTTCCTGACCCTGGTGGTCCTGTTCCGGTCTGTGCTGGTGCCGGCGACCGGGGTCCTTTCCAGCCTGCTCTCGCTGGGCGCGGCGCTCGGCATCACGGTGGCCGTGTTCCAGTGGGGCTGGTTCGCCGACCTGATCAACCTGGAGGCGACCGGACCAATTTTCCCCTTCCTTCCCATCATGGTCTTCTCGATCCTGTTCGGGCTGTCCTGCGACTACCAGGTGTTCCTCGTGAGCCGCATGCACGAGGAGTGGGTTCACACCGGCGACAACCGCAAGGCGGTCCGCCGCGGGCTTGCCGGCTCCGGCAGGGTGGTGGCGATCGCGGCGGCGATCATGACGAGCGTGTTCGGCGCCTTCGTACTTGGCAACGACGCGATCATCAAGCTGTTCGGCGTCGCACTCTCGACCGCTGTGCTGCTCGACGCGTTCGTGGTCAGGCTGATCCTCATTCCATCCCTGATGACGATCTTCGGCACGGCCAACTGGTGGCTGCCCGGCTGGCTGTCCCGTCTGCTCCCGCACATCAGCGTCGAGTCCGAACAAGACATCGAGGCAGGCGCCGAGGAGATCGTGGACATCACCGAGCCCGGTGAGGAGACCGAGCCCGCACCGGTCTGACCGCGTCAACCCATGGCAAGCGGTGGAGCAAGGAATGCGTCGAGTTCGGCAAGGAACCTTGGCCACGCCGGATCTCGCTCGGGCAGTAGGTGGTTGGGGGTGTCCAGTGGGACCAGCCGGCTGCCGGGAATGAGTCCGGCCATCAAACGTGACTGTTCGAACGGGCCCACTTGATCCCGCCGACCACCGATGACGAGGGTCGGAACGGTGACTCGCGGTGCGAGATCCGTGACGTCGATGTCGGCGAACTCGTTGACGAATCGCCAGGCGTTCTCGGGGGACGTCGTCCGTCGCTGAAGCTCGTCGAAGACCCGCCATTCCTCCTGGGTGCCTTCCGGGAGAAATTTGGAAACGATGATCTGGCGGTACGTCCGATCCGGCCGCCCCCAGCCCAGCCGGATGACGTCAATGTAGGCTTCGACCAGCTCCAGTTCATCCTGACTCTTGGCGCGTTTCCGGAGACCTTGGACGTAGCTTCCGAACACCACCATGTGGCTCACCCGCTCCGGATGTCGCACCGCGTAGGCGATCGCGACCGGGCCACCCTGGGAGATGCCCAGTAATGGGAAGCGATCGAGCCCGGCGGCGTCGACGACGGTTTCGAGGTCGTCGACCCACTCCTCGAACGAGAACTGCGGCACGTCCCTGTCCGACAGGCCGCAGCCACGCTCGTCATAGCGCACCAGGGTGAACCGGCGGGACAGCTCGACCAGCCAGTGCCGCCATACGGGGCTCTCCCAGTCGTAATCGAGGTGGCTGAGCCAGTTCGCGACCTTCACCAGCGGCGGGCCATTGCCCATCGTGGCGTAGGCGAGTCGCACACCGTCAGAGGCCGTGCAGAACCGGATCTCCTGCTGCGGCGGCGCAGCACGCTCGACCACCGGCGTCCTGCGGGCGCGTTCCTCGGTCTCTGCGACCTCGGCGACGAATTGATATCCCCGACCGTGAACCGTCCGGATCAACCGCTGGGTGCGGCCGTCGTCGCCGATGGCCCGGCGGGCGGCCTTGACCCGGCTGGTCAGCGCCGATTCGCCGACGAACCGGCTACCCCACACCGCATCGAGCAGCTCTTCCTTTGGTACCACCCGCTCGCGTTCGCGCAGGAGCAGCGCCAGCACGTCGAATACCTGTGGCTCCACGGGTTGGACGGCTCCAGCGCGGCGAATCTCGTACCGGCCGAGGTCGAGCTCGCAGTCGCCAAAGACGTAGATCACGGCTTCCCCCGCCGCTCCGGCTCACGAGCCTGCCGACGTGTGGTCACCACAGGCGCTGTCCCGCTCGGTTCTGAACCAGAGATCTCCACATGGTCTCCATATTGCCTCCAAGTCTGCGGCGTCCGGCGCGCGCAGAGTCGTCGACACGACCACACCGCAGGTCGCGCGGAAGGTTTTGGGAAGGCGCGCCCGGCACCGTCGACGCAGATCAGGACATCCGAAGGAGTGGAACATCGTGAACGAGCTACTCGCCAACCACATGGTTCGGTGGCAGCAGGAGAAGATGCGGCGCCCCGAGTGGCAGCACCGGGTCGAACTGGCCACGCGCCGGCGTCATCGCGTCACCGCACGCGTTCAGCAGTTGCGCACGCGCTGGGCAAGACCTGAAGAGGCATTGGCCGGCGGCACGCGATGACAGCCGTAGCCGTCGCCATCCCGGGCGTCCGTGGCGGAGATTTCGCCGCGGGCGCCCGGGCGATGGCGCCATGGCTCGCCGGTGTGACGCCGTTCGGCCTTGTCATCGGCGTCAGCGCGGCACAGGCCGACATCCCGACCCTCGCCGGGTGGCTGACCGGTCCTGCGATCTACGCCGGCAGCTCCCAGGTCGCCGCCATCGAGATGCTGGACGCCGGGACCGCCCCGATCGTCGTCGTGATCACCGCGCTGGTCATCAACTTGCGGCTCATCCTCTACTCGGGAGCGATCGCGGCCCACTGGCGGGGGACACCGCGGTGGTGGCGGGCCATGGCGGCGTACCTGCTCGTCGACCCGTCGTTCGTCGTCGGGATCGACCGCTACCAGCGCCCGGGCGACCGCAGTGACGCACACCGGTTCTACCTCGGCGGTGCGATCACGCTCTGGGTCACCTGGCTGCTCGCCATCGGCGCCGGGGCGACGTTCGGCGCGCAACTGCCCGCGGCGTTCCATCTCGAGCTCGTCATCCCGCTCTACCTGGTGGGCGAGATCGTCCCCAAGCTCGGCGGACCGGGCGATCCGACGAGCGACCCTGACCGCCGCGGTGGTCGCCGTCGTCGCGATCTCCGCGCCACTGCACCTCGGCATCGTGCTCGCGATCGTCGCCGGCCTCGGTGCCGCGCTCACAGTCAAGGAGGAAAGCCGATGAACGTCTGGCTCGTCATCATCCTCGCGGGGCTTGGGAGCTACCTGTTCCGCATCAGCATGGTCGTGCTCGCGGACCGGGTGACGATGCCGGAACAGTTGGAGCGGGCGTCGACGTTCGTGGCCCCGGCGGCCTTCGCCGCGCTGGCGGCCGGTGGGATTGCCGCGAACACCGCCGGTGTCGACGTCGCCGGGTGGACCGCGCCGCTCGCGGCGGTCGTTGTGGCCGCGATCGCCGTGCGCCGCACCGGCCGCCCGTACGCCGCCCTGCTCGTCGGAATGCCGACGCTGTGGGTCCTCACCGCGGTGGTGCCGGCCTGATGTCCGCCTCGAACTCGCGAGGCCCGCCGGGAAGGTTCCGGGAAGGCCACCGACCTAGCTTCCGACCTGTCAGAACACCACTACCCAGAAGGGGTCTGAGATGACCACCACCACCACAGAACGACTGCCTCTCAACGGGGTCGACACGCCCACGCTGTTCGCCACGCTCGACGCCGTCAGGGCACAGCCCGACATCGCCAAGTTCCAGTTCCGGGCGAAGAACAGGTGGGTGAGAGGCACCCACAACCGGAGCACCCTGCACGGGTTCTTCGGTGCCGGCCAGGAGATGGAACACCGCAACGAGACCGTCATCGACGCCGACCACCCCGCCGTACTCGTCGGTGCGGACAACGGCCCGGCGCCGGTGGAGTACGTGCTGGCCGCACTGGCAGCGTGCCTGACCTCGGGACTGGCCAACATCGCCGCGGCCCGCGGCATCGAGCTGACCGAGGTCGAGTCGACCGTCGAGGGCGACATCAACCTGCTCGGGCTGCTCGGGCTCTCCGACGAGGTCCGCAACGGCTACGAGCAGATCCGGGTCAACTTCAAGGTCAAGGGCAACGCGCCGGCCGAGAAGTTGCGGGCACTCGTCGAACGCTCCAGGGACCGCTCTGCCGTGTACGACGTCCTCACCAACTCCGTGCCGATCGCCATCGACGTCACGGTCGACTGACGACGGCGCGTCGCGGCCGCCTGGCAAACCACCGGGCGGCCGCGCCGCACGAAGAGACGAGGACGAGATGCGAAAGATCGACACGGTTGTCATCGGGGCGGGACACGCCGGGCTCGCAACCAGCCGCTGCCTGACCGAGGCCGGCCGCGACCACATCGTGCTCGACCGAGGACGGCTGGGGGAGAGCTGGCGAAGCTCGCGATGGGACTCGCTTCGCCTGCTGACACCCAACTGGATGACCCGGCTGCCCGGCTGGCGGTATCGGGGTCCCGACTCCGAAGGCTTCATGACCGCCGCCGAGCTGACGAGCTATCTCGATGCCTACGCACGCTCCTTCGGCGCCCCCGTTCAGAGCTGGACCGCCGTGACCGACGTCGCGTCGCTCGCCCACGGCTACCGCGTCACCACCACGCAGGACACGTGGCTCGCCCGCAACGTGGTCATGGCCACCGGCGTACGTCCCCACGTGCCGGACCACGCCGCCGGTCTCGATCCGACCATCCGGCAGATCCACACCAACCGGTACCGCAACCCGGATCAGCTGCCAGACGGCGGCGTCCTCGTAATCGGCGCCTCGGCCTCCGGCGCACAAATCGCTGCCGAGCTACGCCAGGCCGGGCGCGACATCGTTCTGGCGGTCGGAGCGCACACCCGGATGCCGCGAAGGTACCGGGGCATGGACATCATGTGGTGGCTGGAACAGATCGGTGCGCTGAGCCGCACCATCGACCTGGTCCACAACCCGCGACTGGCCCGCCGCGAACCATCCCTTCAGCTGCGCGGGGGAGCGTCCACCGACGAGCTCAACCTGGCGACGCTGAACGAGGCGGGCGTCGTGATCACCGGCCGACTCACCGACGCCGACGGTCACCGGGTGCGCTTCGGCAACGACCTGCCGGTGACGCTCGCCGCGGCCGAGACGCGGCTGGAGCGGACGCTGGCCGAGATCGACCACTTCATCGACTCCGCTGGGCTCGAGGGCGAGGTGCTTCCGAGACCGCCAGTTCGTCCGGTCAGCGTGACCAGCCACCTCGACGCAGCGGACCTGAAGGCAGCCGGCATCTCGACCGTCGTCTGGGCCACCGGCTTTCGGCACGAATACCCGTGGCTGCGGGTGCCGGTGTTCGACCGTCACGGCGACGTGCGGCAATACCGGGGGATCACGCCGGCCCCTGGCCTCTACGTCATCGGCCAGCGGTTCCTGCACCGGCGCGACTCCAGCTTCATCGACGGCGCCCGCCACGACGCCCGGTCCATCTGCGAGCACATCCAGGTATCGGACCGGTCGCGTCCGGTCCGACCATCCCTACCCGCACGAGCAGGAGTGTGACAGCCGTGAACCGATCGACCCATGACGTGATCATCGTCGGAGCGCGCTGCGCCGGATCGGCGACGGCGATGCTACTGGCCCGACGAGGTCTCCGTGTCCTCGTGCTCGACCGGGCCAGGTACGGCAGCGACGCGGTCTCCACCCACGCACTCATGCGGGGCGGGGTGCTGCAGTTGCAGCGCTGGGGACTGCTCGACGAGATCGTCGCCGCTGGCACGCCGCCGGTGACGAGGGTGATCTTCCACTACCCGGACGAGACCACCCGGATATCGATCAAGCCTGCCGCCGGCGTCCGTGCGCTGTACGCGCCGCGTCGCACTGTCCTGGACCGGGTGCTCGCGGATGCCGCGAGCGCGGCCGGTGCCGATGTGCGATTCGGCGTGACAGTGACCGGGCTGCTCCGCGACGACATCGGCCGGGTGACCGGGGTTGCCGGCCGCGACGCCGGTGGCCGGCGGTTGATCGCGTCGGCGCCGCTCACCGTCGGCGCCGACGGCATCCGGTCACTTGTTGCCCGGGAGGCCGGTGCTCCGGTGATTCGAACGGCACGTAGCGACGGCAGCGCGTTCCTGTACGGCTACTGGGACGACCTGCCGGTCGACGGCTACGAGTGGCTGTATGCACCCGGTGTAAGCGCCGGCATGATCCCGACCAACGACGGCCGGACGGGGGTGTTCGTCGGCACGACGCCAGCATGGATGAAGGCCGCCCGGCGAGCTGGGACTGCTCACCATGCGTTCGGCACTCTGCTCGAGACGGTGTCACCCGCGGCGGCCGAACGGGTGTCCGCGGGGAGGGCGCCGCAGCGGCTGCGCGGCTTCGGGGGCATACCCGGTTACCTGCGTCAATCGTGGGGACCGGGCTGGGCGCTGGTCGGGGACGCCGGGTGCTTCGAGGATCCGCTCAGCACCCACGGCATCACTGATGCGCTACGCGACGCCGAGCTTCTGGATGTTGCGGTAGGTGACTTCACAGCGGAACCGCGACCGAGGCGACAGCGCTGGTCGGATACCAGCAGGCGAGGGACACACTCACCAGCAGGCTGTTCGGCACGGTCGAGACGATCGCGTCCTTCACCTGGACGGTCCCGGAGTTGCGGCGCCTGCTGCTCGAGGCCAGCTCGGCAATGAGTGAGCAGGTCGAGGCTCTGCAGAGGTTTGATCAGCACGATCGGTCCAGGGCAGCAGTACTGGCGGGCTGAGGCGTGGTTGCCGGCTGCCGGCCGGGTCCCTTCGGCAGCCGCGCGTGTACGTACATCTGCCGACCTGGGTGGATGATGACATTTGGTACACCGGATCAAGCGCACGGGGGGCAACCATGGGGGAATCGTCTGGCGCCGCCAAGGTCGAGATCAGAATGCTCGGCGGCTTCGAGGTGCTGCTCGACGGTGCGCCCGTACCGGCTGCCCGCTGGCCGCGGCCACAAGCGGCCACGCTTGTGAAGTTGCTCGCCCTCGCCTCGGGGCGTCGGCTGCATCGGGAACAGCTCATCGACCGGTTGTGGCCCGACCTCACCATCGCTGAGGCGGCCCCGCGCCTGCACAAGCTCGCCCACTACGCCCGTCGCGCCCTGGGTGAGGATCGGACGGCGATCGTCCTCCGCAGCGAAACCGTCGCCCTGCTGCCCGACGCGGAGGTGGTCGTCGACGTCGACGTCTTCGAGCGGGTCGCGGAGGAGGCGCTGGCGGACGGGACGCCAGGTACGGCCGCCGCGGCGGCCGCCAACTACGGCGGCACGCTGCTCCCGGAGGACCTCTACGCGACGTGGGCCGAGAACCGCCGCGAGCATCTCCGCTTGCGGTACCGGGAGTTGTTGCACCTGGCGGGCTGTTGGGAGGACCTGCTCGTCGAGGACCCGGCCGACGAGGATGCGCACGTCGCGCTGATGACGCAGCACATCGAGGCGGGCGACCATCGTGCTGCGTTGCGGCAGTTCGAACGGATGGACGCCGCCCTACGTCGCGAGCTCGGCGTCGGTCCGGGTCAGCGCGCCATGGCCGTCCGCGACCAGATTCTGGCCGCCTTCCCCGAATACCACGCGGACGACGGCAAAGCCAGCCTGGTCGGCCGCCGCGGCGAGCGGGAGCAGTTCGAACGGTTGCTGGCCGACCCAGGCCGCAGCGGTGGCCGCACCGTGCTCGTATCGGGACCACCCGGGGTCGGTAAGTCAGCGCAGCTCGGATGGGTCAGCCAGCGCGCTGAGCGCGCCGGCTGGCGCGTTGGGCAGGGCGTCGCAGCCGCGGTCGAGGGTGCGTGGCCGTACGCTCCGGTGCTCGACGCGCTCGCCGACCTGTGCCGACGGCATCCGACGCTGCTCGACGGGCTGGGGGATACGTACCGGCAGGAGATCGAACGTGCTCTGGCGGGCGCTGAGCTGACGTGGAGCGGCGAGGGAACCCACCAGCGGCTGTTCGTCGCGGCGGCCGAGCTCCTCCGGCTTGCGGCGTCGGGCACCGGTCTGCTGCTGGCCATGGACGACATGCACGAGGCGGACGAGGCCAGCCTGCGGTTGCTGCACTATCTCGCCCGATGCATCACCGGGGAACGCGCCCTCATCGTCGTCGGCCACCGCGAGGGTGGACGTCGCGTGGAGCAGATCAAGGGCAGCCTGCTCCGCCGCAACCTCGCCGTCCACGTCCCGCTGCGCCCATTGGACCGGCAGGGCACCGACGACCTCGTCCGAGTCCACATGGCCGACGTGTCGACGCCGACGCTGGACCACATCTGGGAGGTGTCGGGAGGTCTGCCGTTCGCCGTCGTCGAGATGGCCAGGGCACCGGCCTCCGCGACGGTTCGTACGCTCGGCGCGCTCGGGCTGAGCCGGCTGGCGCTCAAGACTCGCGAGGCACTCCAGCGCGTGGCCGTTATCGGGATCAGTTTCGATACCGACCAGTTCGTGGCGCTGACCGGGTTGCCGGAGCCGGAGGCCTACGCCGCGTTGGACGCTGCGCTGGCTGGGCTCGTCGTCGTGCACACGGGATCGGGCTACCGGTTCCGGCACGCTCTGATCCGCGATGCGCTCCTCGACGACATCCCGCCGGCCCAGCAGCGGGTGTTCCATCACCAGGCCGCTGGTCGGCTCAGTGCCATCGGGGCTCCGCCGGCCCGGATCGCTCACCACCTGATCGCGGCCGGGCAACTCTCGGATGCCGTGCCCCACGTCATCCAGGCGGTCGAGACCGAAGCCGCCATCGGTGCCTACCGCGACGCGCTGGCCCTCGTCGACGCGGTACGAGACCACGCGGACCCCCACAACCGTGCCAGGTTGCTGGCGTTGCGCGCGAACCTGCTGTCCGCCCTCGGAGATCGGTCCACGATCGACGCATACCGTGAGGCGCTCGCCGTCGCCGTCGAACCGGAGCGCTCGCTGCTGCGCGCCCGGATGGCGCAGGCGGCAGTGATGGAAGGGGACCTCGACACCGCGGCGCGCCGTCCTGGAGGGTCTGGAGCCGGACGGCGGGCCGGGGGACGTGCCGATCCTGCTCGCGCAGGGAAACCTGGCCTACTTCAGGGGCGACGTCGACGCGGCGTGGAAGGCTGCAGACCAGGTCTGTGGCCTCGTGAGACCGGACGAGAACACCTGGCAGCGGCTGGACCTGCTGACCTTGCAGGCACTCGTCGCACATCATCGGGGCGAGCTGTTCTCCCGCCTGCGGGTGGAGCTGCGCCGTGCCCAGGACACGCCGGCGCTGGCAAGCACTCTGTTCGACCCCTATCTATGCGTAACCGAGTATCTGCTCTACGGGACAACGCCCTACACCGAGGTGAAGACGCTCGCCCAGTCCCTGCGTGATACGGCAAGGCGTACGGGGGTGTTGCGGGGCGAGGCGTTCGCCACGGCGTTGGTGGGCGAGGCGGCCCTACTTGCCGGCGAGATCGCCGAAGCCGAGCGTGAGCTGCAGGACGCCATCGATCTTCACCGCGAGCTCAGCGCCCCGGCGGGGGAGGCGAATTCGCTGCAGCGGCTGGCGGAAGTCAGATTGTTGCAGGGCGACAAGATCGAGGCGGATCGGCTGCTACGACAGGCCTTGCCGCGTGCGCGATGGTCGGTGGTCGCCCTACACCTTCTCCAGCGCATCTTCGGGACAATGATCATGGCGGCACCAGACACACAGGCCGCACGGGCGGTCGTTGACCAGGCCCAGGACACCATGGGAACCGAGGACACGTGCGCCTTCTGCGTGATCATGTTCGCTGTCCCGGCAGCGATCGCCTGCGCTGACGTGGGCGATCTCGACGACGCCCGCAGGTATCTGGCGATCGCCGAGCGCTCGTCGGAGTTGTGGGAGGGCACCTCCTGGCAGGCCGCGATCCTGGAGGCTCGCGCACATATGGCCCGGGCCGTGCAGGATCCGGACCGGGAGGCGGTCCTTCTCGACCAGGCGGCCGTGCTGTTCGAGCAGGCCGGGCAGCCACTCGACGCTGCTCGCTGCCGGCTGCAAGCTCGCGCCCCCGGGCGAAACCACCGGCGATCCGGGCCATCACCTCGTCCAGACGGCCCGTCACCGCTGAGGTCTATGCGCCTCCCCGCGGCCACTGGCCGCGTGAGCGAAGGTCCCGTTTCGTTACGGGAATCACGGGAGGAGGAACCGCTCAAGCTCAATCGGTTGGATCGGCGACGTGCCCGATAAACAGCGGCGTTCCGTTGTTTGTGTCCACGATGGCGAACGCAAACGGATGGTCGGCGCGGATGGTCACGTCGGGAGGTGGGGGGAGCGACGACGGAAACCCAAGCCCGGTGACGGCGGCGGCCTCGGTGCCCCACTCGTCGACGGTGATGTTGGCGCGGTGTATCGCCTGGTCGATCCACACGCCCGGAAGCATCCCGGAGAAGTCCGCGGCATCCCGTTCGAACGGGGCCTCCATGCCGAGTTCCCGCAGCGGCGGGATGAGGTCCAGGTCGGTGGCGAAGTCCCAGCGGGGGATCGACAGGTCGACCCGGCCCGGGTTCAGCCGAGTCGCCACGTCGGCGAACGTGTCGGGTGCGAGCAGCTCCGCTGGCGTCGTCTCGTCCGTCGGTACCAGGATCCACATGGCGAGATTGCTGTCGGCGTAGGGCAGCTCGGCCGCCTGCCAGCTGTCGCCGGTCGCGTACCGGAGGTCGCCCTCCAGCCGCATCATCGGGGTGCGGACGGTGCTGCCGTCGGTTCGGGTGAACGACTCGGTCCTCGTCGGGTGCTCAGCGAACGGGAGTGCCCAGTCGGCCTTGAAGTAGACGGCGTTGCCCAGTACTACCTTCGTCTCGGGATCCAGCTCGTCGAACAGCTTGCGGATCCGGTCGGCGGTCTGTTCGCGGACCCAGGCGTCGATGATCTCGATCGCCTCTGGTGACCTGAAGTCCACGGCCTGGGCCCCGGCGCCGTACCGGGAGGCCAGGATCCGCAGGAACTCGTCCTGCAGGCGCTGACCCTCCTGTACGAACAGTCCGTTGGCGATGCTCAACACCGGCGGCGCCGACACCCCCGGTGTTCTGGTCGCCGGGGGCGACGGGGGGACGGCGGGCCGGCCGCAGTGACGAGCTCTCGGGTGATGGCGCTGAAGGCAGCGTGGACGCCATCCGTCGGAAAGTACAGGACGTCATCGATCTGGTCGGCGGTCTCGCCGCGCGCACCAACCCGAGCCATCGCGAACGCGCCCGCGATGCTGAGCGGGGAGATCACCGTGTTGCTCACCGGATCGGCGCTCACCCGATAGAAGTCGTATCCGAACGCCGTCATCCCCGCTATGGCTGCTTCGACAGGATCGTCCGCCAGCGGCGTTTCCCTATCGACGCCGGCGACCCGCGCTCCCGACCCGCCGCCCGGTACAGAAGTCGACTCCCCGATGCCACACGCCGCGATCAACACGGCGATCGCCGCACCCGCGAAGAGTTTCCGTACCGTGCCGACACGACACTCGCTCATGCGGACCACCCCACTCATCGTTTTGACGCGACGCCGGCCGAGTCGGTTCCGCACCACGGCCGACTCAGAGTTGGGAAGGCCGTGCGGGCGGGTAGGGGAAGACACCGACGACGCGTGTGAAGCGAAGAGCCGGATCAGGAGGAAGCAGCCATGATCGGCGCCATTCTGGCCGGCGCGGCCGCCGTGATAACAGTGCCTGCGGTCGGCGGGCTGGCCTACCGCGAGATGCGCCAACGGCAGGTCGCCAAGGCGCTCGCGATCGACACTCCGAACGGGATCGTCGAGGAACGGTTCATTCGGATCGGCGGGATCGATCAGTGGATCCAGATCCGGGGAGAGGACCGCGACAACCCGGTGCTGCTCGTCCTGCACGGCGGGCCGGGTTGGCCCAACGCGGTCTTCAATCTGCCCCTGCGCTCGTGGGAGAAGGACTTCACGGTGGTCCAGTGGGACCACCGCGGGGCGGGCAAGACGTTGGGCCTCTACGGCAAGGCCGGCAGCGGGGAGATGACCTTCGATCGCCGGGTCGCCGACGCCATCGAGGTCTGTGAGTACCTGAGAAACCACCTGCACAAGGACAAGGTGATCTTGCTGGGCGAGTCGATGGGCACGTTGACCGGTACGCCGCTGGTCATGCGCCGGCCCGACCTGTTCCATGCCTACGTCGCCACCGACCTGTATGTCGACATGGCGCGCAACGAGGCCCTCAAGTACCAGCTGACCCTCGACCGACTGCGCGCGGCGGGCAACACGAAGGCCGCCGAGTCGATGGAACGAATCGGCGCCGACCCGACCACGTGGGACCTGCGGGCTTGGAACACGAACATGGGCTGGGCGTTCAAGACGAACCTGCCCACCCCGAACCCGGATCGCACGCTGCTCTTCCCGCTCGTGCTGTCGTCACCGCTGTACACGCTCCGGGGCATCTACACCCTGCTGCAGGGGTTCCAATGGTCCACCGCCCAGATGTTCGAGGAGTTCAAGGCGTACGACGCCCGTCGGCTGGGCACCCGGTTCGAGGTTCCGTTCTTTGTCTTTCAGGGGGAGAGCGACGTGGTCACCGTGACCACGCTGGCCGAGGAGTACTTCGAGGAGGTAGAGGCGCCGACGAAGGAGCTGGCGCTGATCGAGGACGCCGGCCACTTCGCGGCGTTCACCCAACCCGACCGGTTCCTCACCGAACTGCGTGCCCGGGTACGCCCCCTGGCAGCCGCGCCCAGCCCGTGAAGCGTCCCGACTAATCGATCAGGGCAGGCTGGACCAGAAGTCGAGCCTGTGCTCGGCGGCGTAGTCGACGGGCTTGATGCCCTCGGGTCCTGGCGCGAGGGATTGCACGTACGGCACGACCTGAGCAGGGTCGAAGGGTTGCCACGGCGGCAGCTCGGCGCCATTGGGGTCGCCGGTGCGCGCGAACCGTGCCCAGTAGCGGATCATCTGATCGGCCAGGCGCCGCTGGTCGGGGGTGCTACCCGCCTCGAACTTCTGGTCGCGGAACACGTAGGGGACCTCCGAGGCGTGGAAGGCGCCGGGCGGGAAGTCCTCGGGGAACGGTAGGTACATCGGCGCCTGCCGGTCGGCGAACTCGTAGGCGTAGGTCGGCACGTGCTCGGAGAGCAGTCGGTGCTGCTGGAACGTGGATCGCGCCCACATCCGGTCGGTGAGCACCGTCGCCCACGCCAGGTTCGGCGACCGGTAGTCCGACAGGGGATACAGGGTCTGCACCTGACTGGCGTGCTCACCGAAGGCCTCGGCCAGCAGCGTCGGGTACTGCTCTGCGGTGACCGGTTGACCGGTCAGCACGCGGAACAGGCCGACGAACAGCCGGTGTTCGTCGCGGGTGCTGCCGGACATGACTGGGATCCGGTGGATGCGGCCGTCGCGCAGCGCCTGCGCCGGGACCTCGGGCAGGACGCTGTTGCCGAACGCGTACGCCTGAAACGGTGGCGCGTGGGGAAACAGATCTTGCACCGGCAGGCCACGCAGGCAATCCAGCACCGAGGCCGGGTCGGCGCAGCCCAGCTGGGGTGCCACCGCGGAGCCGAGCGCTTCCACCTCCGCCGACGGCCGCCACCCGAACCACGGCAGCGCCGGCAGCCCGGGAAACATCCCGCCGGCCGGCAGGTCCATCAAGCGGAAAGCCGCTCTGGATGATGGCCCGGTGGAACAGGCCCGCCGAGCCTGGGGCGACCAGGTGTGCGCTGGTGGACAGCCCGCCGTAGGACTCGCCGAAGACCGTCACATTGCCTGGGTCACCGCCGCACGCGGCGGCGTTGCGCTGCACCCACCGCAGCGCCGCCTGCTGGTCTTGCAGCCCAAAGGTCCCCGAGCCCTCCAGCCCGGGGTGCCCGAAGGCACCGAAGATGCTCAGCCGGTAGTTGATCGTCACGACGACGACGTCGCCGATAGTGGCGAGCCGGCGGGCGTCGAAGAAGCTGCCGGCCCCGACGGCGCCGTCACCGTGGATCCACACCATCACCGGCGAGAGCCGTTCCGGGCCGGCCGACCGGGGGGTGGTCACATTCAGGCACAGACAGTCCTCCTCGAGACTGGCCACATCGGCGTAGGAGGACGGCTGCTGCGGGCACTTGCTGCCCGGCTTGGTGGCGTCTCTCGGTTCGATCCACGGCCGCACCGGCTGCGGGGACCGCCATCGCAGCTCGCCTCTCGTCGATGCGGCATACGGGATTCCCTGAAACAGGCGGTACTCGTCGGTCACAGTGCCGAGCACGGGACCGGAATCGGTCTGCACGATCGCCGTATCCGTCATCTAGCGACCCCCTCAGTCCTCTGATCCTTGTCACCATCGCACCTGCTGCTCCTGCCGTCACACGCCCGCACCTAGACTCCAGGCGCGTGAGCGAGCGGCGCGCGCTGGAGGCACTCGAGGCGTCGGGCGTCACGTACGAGGTCGTCCGCCACGGGCCGGTGCGCAGCCTCGCCGAGGCAGCGGCCGCGCGTGGTGTCGAGCCGGCGGCCGTGATCAAGACGATCGTCGTCCGTCGTGGCGACGACGACTACCTGTTCGTGCTGGTTCCCGGCGACCGGACGATCGACTGGCCGAAGCTCCGCGCTCTGCTCGGCGTGAGCCGGCTCTCGATGCCCGACGCCGCGACGGCCAAGGAGGTCACGGGCTACGAGCGGGGCACGATCACGCCGTTCGGGTCGCTGCGCGCGTGGCCCGTCGTCGCCGACCAGCGCGTCGGAGGCCGCAAGGTCTCGATCGGCGCCGGTGCCCCCGGAGTCGCCGCGACCGTCGATGGCGACGAGCTTGTCAATGCACTCGCCGCGACAGTAGCCGACGTCACCGACCCAGGGGTGCGCTAGCTCTGGTCAGCGCACCAGGCTGACGGTGATGGGCGGCAAGGGTGCGCGCCAACCGGACGTCGGTGGTAACCAACGTGCCGTCGACCAAAGCAGCGCAGGCGACGTAGTAGGGTCCGCGATCCGCAGCGATCGGCGCAGGCGCCACGCGGCGTCGCGCAGCAGCTCGTGTCACACGCGCTCCGCGGGGAAGGCTCCCGACCGCTGGTGGGCCGATTCGGCCAGTGCGCCGTCGATGTCACCGGCGCGCTCGAGACGTGCCAGGGCGGATGCGACCTCGACGTCGAGAAGCTCGGGAACGAAAAGCGCGTCGTCGTTGAGTGCCCTGCCCACGCGGAGACTTCGGGCGACGCTGGGCGCACGGTCGGGGAGCTCGGCCAGTCGTCGAGCTCAGGGCGCGGGGCTCGGGGCGAGCTTGCTGAGCAGGTCGTTCATCCGCGCAATCTCGATGCTCTGGTCCGAGTCGATGAGCTGGGCGAGCTGGAAGACCTGCGGCTCCTCGCCGCCGCCGCCGGAGAACAGGTCGGCCACCATGGTCCGCGCGCCCTGGTGGTGACGGATCATGTACTGGAGGAACAGCCGGTCGAAGCCCGGGCCGGTCGCCGCCGCCAGCTGGGCCAGCTCGTCGTCGGTGAGCATGCCGGGCATGAGGTCTCCGGCGCCGGCACTGTGGCTGTGGTCGGCAGAGGCGTCGGGTACCTCCTCGTCACGGTCTTCCAACCACTGCTCGAGCAGTTCGATCTCATCCCGCTGTGAGACGTCCATCCGCTCGGCCATCAGTGGGATGTCGTCGCTCGATGTGCGGTCGGCCACCAGTGCCGTCATCACCAACGCCTGGCCGTGGTGGGGGATCATCCCCTGGACGAACTCGACGTCGGCGTCGGTATAGGCAGGCACATCCATCGCCTCGGCCTCCTCGTCGGTGAGGACCCGGTTGGGCTCACCGGGGGAGCCGAGCTGGACGACCGGCGGCGTGTCCGGCTCCTCGTCGTCGGAAGTGCAGGCCGTGAGGGCGGCGAGGCCCAAGATCACGACGAGCGTTCGACGGATCGGCGACATCAACGGGTGATCTCCCGATATGTCCGATAAAGGGGCTGGGGCACTTGACGAGGCTATGGCCTAGCAAGCCAGAGATCAGTAATCTCTGTCGCAATCGTACGGTCCTAGCCGTGCGCACCACCATGTCGCACGGACGAGGGCCGCTTCACCGGAGGTGGAAAGCCCGTGGCGACGAAGCCAGTACTTCCCACACGCAGCGGACGACGCAGCTGGGCGGTGATCGGAGCTACCCTCCTGTTCGCCGCCGTTCTGCCAGCGGCCGCCTCAGCCCAGGACGACGATGATCCCCGGGTCGGTCTCGCACCCGGTTACTTCCCGTGGTCCGAGGCCAGCAGCAACATCGAGCTGCTCGACAACGACCCCCGGGTCGCGCCCTTCGACTCGCCGCCCACGGGCTTCACGGGCATCGCGTTCGCCAACTCCGACCTGGCGTTCACCGGCAACCACGCGATCGTCGGCAGTTTCAACGGCTTCCAGATCTACGACATCAGCGACCCGGAGAACCCGGACCTGAGCGCCTCGTTCGTCTGCCCAGGTGGACAGGGCGACCCGTCGGTGTATGGGGACCTGCTGTTCATCTCGGTTGAAGAGACCCGCGGGCGCATCGACTGCGGCACGCAGGGATTCCCGCCCGGCACCCCGGTGGCCGCGGAGCGCTTCCGCGGCGTGCGCATCTTTGACATCAGCGACATCGACAACCCGGTTCAGCTGCCCGGCGTGCAGCTATGCCGCGGCTCGCACACCCACACACTGGTCACCGACCCGGACGACCCGGACAACGTCTACGTCTACAACTCGGGCACCGCGGGGGTTCGGTCGCCGCTCGAGCTGGAAGGTTGCGAGAACGCTGCTCTTACGAAGGATCCGGTGACCACCGGGAACCCGACGCAGTGGCGTATCGACGTCATCAAGGTCCCACTGGACGCTCCCGAGGACGCCGCGGTCGTCAGCCAGCCGCGGATCTTCACCGACCCGGACACGGGTGCCTTCAACGGCCTGCAGAACACGCTGCCGGTGCCCAACACGCAACCACCTACGATCCCGGAGCCCGATCAGGTGCACCCGTCCGGGACGGTCTACTCGCCCACGCCCAACACGAATACCTGCCACGACGTCAGCGCGTTCCCGGAGATCGGGCTGCTCGCCGGCGCCTGCCAGGGCAACGGCATCCTGCTCGACATCTCCGACCCGGTGAACCCGGTGCGCCTGGACGCGGTCTCCGACCCGAACTTCTCCTACTGGCACTCGGCACAGCTCAGCAACGACGGCACCAAGGTCATGTTCACCGACGAGTGGGGTGGCGGCGTCGCCGCCCGCTGCCGGGACACCGACCAGCCGGAGTGGGGTGCGGACGCGCTCTTCGACATCGTCGACGGGAAGATGGAGTTCGCGAGCTACTACAAGATGCCGGCGGTGCAGACCGTCAACGAGAACTGCGTGGCGCACAACTCGTCGCTCATCCCGGTGCCGAACCGCGACATCTATGTTCAGGCCTGGTACCAGGGCGGCATCTCGGTCGTCGACTTCACCGACACCGCGAACCCGGTCGAGATCGCGTTCCTCGACCGCGGCCCGATCACCACGCCAGCCAATCCCATGGGTCTCAACCTCGGTGGCCTGTGGGCGACGTACTGGTACAACGGCTTCGTCTACGGCACCGAGATCGCCCGTGGCTTCGACACGTTCGGTCTGCTGGCGAGCGACCAGCTGTCCGCCAACGAGATCGAGGCGGCCTCCGAGGTGCAGCTGGACCAGTTCAACTCCCAGCTGATGTCCAAGCTGGTTGCGGCGCCGAGCTTCGCCGTGGTGCTTGCCAACCTCGACCAGGTGGTCCGGGCCGCTGACATCGACGCCCAGACGGCCGACAAGGTCCGACAGGCCGTTGACAAGGCCGAGAAGCTGGTCGGTCAGGGAGAGATCGCATCGGCGTTGGATCAGCTGAACAACGCCGTCAAGCGACTCGACGACTCCGCGGGCCAGGCCACGCTCAAGCAGGCGCTGCTGGATCTGATCGAGACGCTCGACTGAGCTCAGGAGGCTGGTGCCCGGCTCCGGGAAGATCGCGGAGCCGGGCACCAGCAACCCTGGTCGACGAGCGCTACGGTTCGAGTCATGGCCGCAGGAGCGGACACCGCCGACCGGAGCCGATTCGGACTACCTGCGGGCGTGCACGCATGCCTGTTCGACCTGGATGGCGTGCTGACGAGGACCGCAACCGTGCACCGCACCGCATGGAAGCAGACCTTCGACGCGGTCCTGGCCGGCCACGGCGAGCCATCGTTTACCGACGCGGACTACGCCCGGTACGTGGACGGGAAGCCGCGCCGGGACGGCGTCCGGGACTTCCTCGCATCCCGGGGCATCCACCCTCCGGAGGGCGACCCGGGCGACCCGCCCGACGCCGATACCATCGCCGGGATAGGCAACCGCAAGAACGAGTTGCTGCTGCAGCGGCTGGACTCCGACGGCGTCGAGGTGTTCGAGGGCTCGGTGGCTTACCTGCGGGCCGTCCGGGAAGCCGGCCTCCGAACGGCGGTGGTGACGGCGTCCGCCAACGGCGAGGCCGTCGTGCGCGCGGGCGGTTTCGCGGATCTTGTGGAGGTTCGGATCGACGGCATCGTCGCCGACCACGACGGGCTGGCCGGCAAGCCGGCGCCGGACACGTTCCTTGCCGGCGCCCGGGCGCTCGACGTCGAGCCCACGGAGGCGGCGGTCTTCGAGGACGCGCTTGCCGGGGTGGCCGCCGGCCGGGCCGGCGGCTTCGGCTGGGTGGTCGGAGTCGACCGCGCCGACCAGGCGGACGCGCTGCGGACGTATGGGGCCGACGTGGTCGTCCACGACCTGTCCGAACTCCTGGAGGTGCCGTGAACGACCCGGCGGCGAGCATCGGCCCGCAGTTCGACGTGGACGCGTGGTCGCTGCGTATGTCCAGTTTCGATCCCTCCGCCCTGCCCGCGACCGAGTCCCTGTTCACACTCGCCAACGGCAACATCGGTCTGCGGGGCTCGCTGGAGGAGGGCGAGCCCCGGGCCGTGGCGGGGACCTACGTCAACGGCTTCTTCGAGGAGCGGCCGCTACCCCAGGCCGAGGCGCAGTACGGGGACCCAGAATCGGGCCAGACCGTCGTCAACGTGACCGACGGGAAGCTGATCCGGCTGTTCGTCGGCGACTCGCCGTTCGACGTCCGCTACGGCACCGTGCGCTCGCACGAACGCGTCCTGGATCTACGGGCGGGTTTGCTGGACCGGCGGACCGAGTGGACGTCGCCGAACGGGTCCTCGATCAGGGTGACCACCCAGCGGCTCGTGTCGTTCAGCCAGCGCTCGTTGGCCGCGATCAGCTACGAGGTGGAGCCGCTCGAGGGTGACATCTACATTGCGCTGCAGTCGGACCTGCTGGCGAACGAACCCGGCGGCGGGGCGTCGCGTGACCCACGACACGCAGCAGTCCTCGACCGGCCCCTACAGGCGGAGCTGGCGGCCCGCCGGGACCGGCTCGCGGTGCTCGTCCACCGCACCGCTCGGAGCCGGCTGCGCGTCGCCGCCGGGATGGACCACCTCCTCGAGGTGCCGGACCACGTCGAGACCACGATGGAGGCCGCGGGCGACCTGGCCCGGCTCACAGTCGCAGCGCGACTGCCCGAGGGGACGAAGCTGCGGCTGGTGAAGCTGATCGCCTACGGCTGGTCCAGCCGTAGGTCCGCGCACGCACTGCAAGACCAGGTCGAGGCGGCTCTGGCCATCGGCCGGCTGATCGGCTGGGACGACCTGGTGCTACAGCAGCGCCGCTTCCTGGACGACTTCTGGGGGAGGGCCGACGTCGAGATCGACGGCGACCCGGCACTCCAGCAGGCGGTCCGGGTGGCGATGTTCCACGTGCTGCAGGCTGGTGCGCGGGCCGAGATGCAGGCGATCCCAGCCAAGGGCCTCACCGGTGCGGGCTACGACGGGCACGCGTTCTGGGACACCGAGATCTTCGTGCTGCCCATGCTGACGTACACGCGGCCCACTGCGGCTCGGGACGCGCTGCGCTGGCGGCACGCGACACTCGGCCTGGCCCGGCAGCGTGCCGCCGAGCTCGGTCTGGAGGGGGCCGCGTTCCCGTGGCGGACGATCCACGGCGAGGAATGCTCGGGATACTGGCTCGCCAGTACGGCTGCGTTCCACATCAACGCCGACGTTGCTGACGCCACGGCGCGCTACCTGGCGGCGACCGGCGACACCGATTTCGAGACCCGCTGCGGAGTCGAACTGCTGGTCGAGACCGCCCGGCTCTGGGCGTCGCTGGGCCAATTCGACACGGCCGGATTCCGGATCGACGGCGTCACCGGGCCGGACGAGTACACCGCCCTGGTGGACGACAACATCTTCACGAACCTCATGGCACAGCGGAATCTGCAGGAAGCCGCTGATGCCTGCGACCGGAGACCGGACGTCGCTCGACGGCTCGACGTCCGCCCTGACGAGGTGGCGCTGTGGCGCAAAGCGGCGGACGCGGTCGTGATCCCTTACGACACGAGACTCGGCGTGCACTCACAGTCGGAGGACTTCACCGCCCACGAAGAGTGGGACTTCACGAGCACGCCACCCGAGCATTATCCGCTGCTGCTCAACTACCCCTACGTCCAGCTGTACAGGAAACAGGTGGTCAAGCAAGCGGATCTGGTGCTGGCGATGCACCTGCGGGGCGATGCGTTCACCGCCGAGGAGAAGGCCCGGAACTTCGCCTACTACGAGGCCCGGACGGTGCGGGACTCGTCCCTGTCCGCCGCGACGCAGGCAGTGATCGCGGCCGAGGTCGGCCATCTGGACCTCGGTTACGACTACTGGGCCGAGGCCGCGTTCACCGACCTGCGCGACCTGCGCCGCAACATCGACGACGGCCTGCACATCGCCGGCCTGGCGGGAGCCTGGATGGGCGCCGTCGCCGGCTTCGGCGGGATGCGGGACCACGGTGGACGGATCACTTTCGCGCCACGGCTGCCTCCGGCGCTGTCGCGGCTCTGCTTCCGGATGACGTACTCCGGCCGCGTCGTGCTCGTCGACATCGGGCGGGATGGGGCGGTCGGCGACGCAGCCGGCCGGCCCGAGCAGGCCACCTACCGCCTTCTGGACGGCGAGCCCATCCGGACCTGGCACCACGGCGAGGCGATCGACCTGCAAGTCGATTCCCCGTGACCCGGCCGGTGCCGCCCCCACCCGAGGTTGCGCCGGTGCAGCAGCCCGCAGGGCGGGCTCCCGAGCACCGGCGTCCGCCGGACGCCGCAGACCTACCGTGAGCTGACCGAGCGCGCCCTTGACTCGCTCAGAATGATCACTCGCCGCTGGCCGAGCAGGCACATGCCGCGGCGCTGGAAGGACGCGACGATCCGCTGGTGGCTGCGGCCACCAGCCCCGACATTCGCCCGTTGCTCGCCGACCTGGCCATGGAGGTTCTCTACGATCTCGGCCTGGGGCCGGCCGTTCGGCTGGCCGCCGGCCGTTCCCATCCCTCCGAAGCCGAGCTCGGCGCGGTGGCGTCCGCCTGCTGGCGGGCCATCACCAGGGGCTGACCTCGGCCACCGGCCCCGTCCGCTACACCGGGCGGCCTTGGTCTTCTAGCTTCGAACGCCGGTGCCATTTCCAGGAATGCCTTGTCCCACGCCGGACGTGCGCGACGTTGTTCGTTGAACTCGACGTCCATCCGAATGACCATTGAGTCCTGACCTCCGCCTGCACACCGAACGGAGCCCCGATGCCGGAGTACCGCGCCTCCTTCGACGCCGCCATCAATTTCAGCAACGGTGGTGACCTGACCGTTCACGGGTTTCGTGTGGATGTCGGGTCACCGGACGTCGACGAGGCCGAAATCGCCGCACTGTTCGTCACCTCGCTCGGGTTGTTGATGACAGACTCCGTCGAGCTCAGCAACGTCCAGGTCTTCGCCGAGCCACACAAGGGGACGCGGGGCGGGCCCTCGGATCACAATCGTGACTCAACACCCGCCGGCGGACGGTTCGTCGAACTCAACCACATAATCCGAGCCGGAATGATCACCTACCCCGGGATTCCCGGACCTACCATCGCCCCGTATCTCACCAGAGAAGCCTCACGTGAGCACTACGCCCCCGGCACCGAGTTCGCCATCGACCAGCTCACCCTGGTCGGTAACACCGGGACCCACCTCGACGCGCCCTACCACCGCTACCCCGACGGCCCGGACCTCAGCGCCATCCCCCTAGCCCAGACCGTCGACCTACCGGCGGTGGTCGTGCGTGTCACCGACGCCACACGGCACGGTATCGACGTCGGCGCATTGGCCGCGCTGGACGTCCGTGGCGCAGCCGTGCTGCTCCACACCGGCGACGACGCCCGATTCGGCACCCCGGCCTATACCGACGAGCGACACTTCCTCACCCGCGCCGGCGCCAACTGGCTCGCCGACCGCGGCGCGGCGTTGGTCGGTATCGACGCGCTCAACATCGATGACACCGCCGACGGCGAACGGCCGGCACACACCCAGCTGCTCGCCGCTGGCATTCCCGTCATCGAGCACCTGACCGGTCTCGACCAACTACCACCGACCGGCGCCCGGTTCACCGCTCTACCGCTACGCATCGAAGGTCTGGGCACCATCCCCATACGCGCCTTCGCACGACTCCCCGAATAACCGCACCGACACCTTAAAGCGGACGTATGACCAACCTCAATCCACAGATCTTGACAATTGCTCCCTACAGGTGGACCGTCACGGCTGAATCATTGTGCGGGAAAGAAATGGCTGGCCCTGGCAATTCTCTGTGAAAGCCGTAGCAGGTAGAAACCAGAACTACTGGTGTGTATGGTCGGCCGTAGCGGACCCGGGAGTTGGCTCATGGACGACCCCGCTTTAGCCGTGGCGGATTGGCCTTCATGCTCGCTGTGCCGCTTGCCTGGGCGGTACTACTGCTGTTCCACCCGGCCCCGGACGCGGACGACATTCATGGGAGTCTCCACGACGTAGCGACCGGGTGGCTGGTCGTGCATCTCGGCTCCGTGCTGTTCGTCGGCCTGTTCGGCGCTGCGCTCTACCTGTTGGTCCGGGATCTGCCAGGGAATGCGGCGCGGGTCAGTCGGCTGGCGATCGGACCGTTCGTGCTCTTCTATGGCGCCGGCGAGGCCATCTTGGGGGTGGCGACCGGCGTGCTCGTCCAGCACGCCAACGACGTGCCCGCGGATGAACGCGCGGCCGCGGCCGGTGCGGCCCAGGCCCTCTGGGACAACTTCATCGCAGCGGATCTGATCATCGGCATTGGCTCGGTGGCGTTGGTCGTGGCGGTGATCGCCGCAGCCGTGGCGTATCGCGGCGTAGGAGCGAGCCTGACCGTGTCGATCCTGCTCGGGCTGACGGCGATCGCCGTCGTGCACACGCCGCCGTTCGGGCAGATCGGCCTTTTGTCGTTCGCCGCGGCGGAAGCTCTGCTCGCACGCAGCCAGAGCGCCACGACGGCAGCCGACACAGCCAGGCAGGCGCTCACCGATCACCCCTGAGTCGAGGACCCAGCCGCAACCCCGACGCGTTGTCCGCTGCGGCGGCAGCGCCTCCAGCCGCGCCGAAGGATTGACCCAAACGATGGAACGGGCGAGTGCCCATCTGCGTCCAAGGGACATAAGAGTGCGGGGAGGCCTGCAATGCGGGGTCCACGCGGGTGTACGTGGCCGCTCGTCGTGGTCGTGTTGCTCTGCGCTGGTTGTTCTACGGCGCCGGTGTCGCCGGAATCCAGTCCAGGCGTGCAGGCGTCGGTGTCGCCGGAGCCTGATTCTGGTGTGCAGATCTTGGCCAAGGCCGATGGGTGGGTGGTGTCCCAGGCCGCCATTGGGCCGTTCTACGCGGTCGTCGAAGTCGCGTACGACGAAATCGCGGCGGCGCAGGCTTGGGAGAACAACGTGCCCGCTGATCTTGCCCAGCGCTCGGGTGACCCTGCCCGGCCGGGGCTCTACGGCGGCCTGGAAGACATCGACTTCGACCGCGAGGCCCTGGTGGTCTACTCCTCGGGTCAGTCCGGCACTTGTCCTGAGTGGGTAACCGGAATCGAGTTCACCACCGAGGGCGTAGTGCAAATCACGACCACGTTCAAATCCGATGCTGTCGCGCCGGGCGGCGTATTGGCGTGCACCGCCGACTACGTTCCCTACCGCATCGTGCTCGCGATCGACCGGGACAAGCTCCCTCCGATCAGCGCGTTGCCGACGACACGGGTTTTGATCAACGGCGAACAACTTGGTGGCGGCGGGTTGGTGACGACCTACCCGGCAGCAGCCGCATAGCCGGTCGGATCAAGCAGGCCCGGGATCATCTACGAGGTGACCGGCCCGGTTGTACGCGTCCGATCGATCGAGGACTATGGCGCGATGGCAGCGCAGTACGGTCCACATCGGTGGTCGGCGGGTTATCACGACGACGGCAACAACGACGCGTTCCGCGGTGCGAGCTTCACGGTCGCCGACCTCGCCGGCGCGAAGTTCGTCGACTGCGATATGAGCCAGGTCAAGATCGTCGACTCGTGGCTCGTCGACGTCAACGTGTCCGGATTCGTCAGCAACTTCGTCGTCAACGACGTCGACGTCACTGCGTTCGTGGACGCCGAGCTCGACCGGCGACACCCGGAACGTGTGCAGCTACGAGAGATGCGGACGGCCGACGACTACCGCGCGATGTGGGACACGATCGAACGGCTCTGGTCGGACACGGTCGCCCGCGCCGAGCGGCTGCCCGAAACGGCTCGCCACGAACGGGTCGACGACGAGTGGTCCTTCGTCGAGACGCTGCGCCATCTCGTCTTCATCACCGACGCCTGGGCGAGTCGCACGGTCCTCGACGAGCCGATGCCGTACCAGTGGTTCGGCGTCACCCAAACCGCCTATGCGCCCGCGGACGCGGCGGCGCTCGGCATCGACCTCGACGCGACTCCGTCGTTCGCAGACGTGATGAAGGTGCGCGCCGGCCGCATGGCGCTGGTGCGCGGCATCGTCGACGGTCTCACCGACACCGAGCTCGAACGGATATGCACGCGTGCGCCTGCGCCCGGTTATCCCGAGGAATCGCGCTCGGTCGGTGGCTGCCTTGGCGTGGTGATGGAGGAGGAGTGCGAGCACCACCGCTACGCGGTGCGCGACCTCGCGGTGCTAGAAGCGCGCTAGAGTCCGGTCACGAACTCGAAGACTCCGCGACCCCTCCTGAACCCCTAGTGCCCCGCGTCTGAGGCCTTCTTACGATTGGCTTTGTTGAGGATCTGGTCGGCGGACGCAGGACATCAAATTAGGTGCGCTTGATAATCGCGGCGGCCACCCGCTGGGCTGCCCCGGGCGCCTGGTCGAGGTAGAGATTCGGCTCGATCAACTCAAGCTCCATCAGAACTGGCGCACCCTCGGCCCCCGCCACCATGTCGACCCGGCCGTAGAGCGGCACGTAAGCGAAGCGCTCGGCGACGTGGCTCTGCACCGCCCGCGCAAGCGCAAACTCGGCCTGGGTCGCCTCGCCAGCGACGACCAGCCCCGGGTGGTACATCACCTCCGCCGCGCCCACGGCGTCGTCGCGGACCGGCGCAATCTCGTCCGGCCGCAGCACCGCGCCCTTGCGCAGGACATGGCTCGGCTCGCCGTCGAGGTACACGATCGCCGTCTCGCCGTCGTTGTCGACCGAATGCAGGTACGGCTGGACCATCGCCGTCCTGCCGCTCGCGTGGATCCGCTCGATCAGGTCGAGCGCCTGGTCATGAGTCCGCTCGCTGAACCGCCCCGAGTCCGCGGCTCCTGCCGAGATCGTGGGCTTCACAACGATGTCTCCTGCTAGGCCCGGCGGCGAATCGCCAGCCTCGACGTAGACCGTCTCGACCACCGGAATCCCCGCTGTGGCGAGATCAGCGAGGTAGTGCTTGTCGCTGTTCCAGCGGACAACGTCGGGGGCGTTGTGGAGGCGCCGCCCGACCGACTCCGCCCAGCTGACGAACTGGCCTCTGCGCGACGCATAGTCCCAGGTCGAGCGGATGACAACGGAATCGAACGAGTCCCAATCCGCCCCAGGGTCGTCCCAGGGGATGCGGGCAACCTCCGCGCCCAATGCGCGGAGCGCGTCGGCGAGCCGCTCGTCATCGGTGAACTCGGGCGGCACAGCCGCAAAGGTGGCGATCGCCATGCGCATGCCCGATGGTAGGAGGCATAGTGCGCGATGTGCACGGCGGGAACCCTCGACGCCGAGCCCAGCGGAACGACGCGGGTCTGTCCGCGTGTCAGGGTGCGACAGTGAATGTGCGGCGCGCCGACGAAATCCTGCTCCCGCCCGGCGTCAACGAACCTCAGACGCGGACACTAGATGCTGTGGCGTGGCGTGGATGCCCGCGCCCGCCCGACCTCGACCCAGCTGGCGATCTCGTCGTGGTCCGCGCCGGCCAGCACCAGCAGTCCGGCCGCGAGCAGGTGGTCTGCGGTCCCGACCCACACCGTCCACGCTCCGGCCATGACGCCCGCCTCCTGAGCGAGCAGGTCGCCGCGTCCGTGTGCCAGCTCGTGGAGCACCTCGGCCGCGTCGTCGATCGACCCGCCTGCCCGGGCGAGGCGAATCGCAGTGCCAGATAGCCGCGCGCACAGGATGCGATCGGGGTCGGGCCGACGGCGACCTCCTGGGCTCATTCCTCAGTATCGAACACACGTTCGAAGATAGGAAGGCCCAGTGCGGCAACCTCTCTGGCAGGGTCGTAAGTAGCGACCCTGGCGGGGGCAGGCGCTGGCGGAGGCGACGGCGCAGCCGCGGATCTGACAGACGGGCACTTCAGTCGCGTACCTACGGTGAGTCATCGAGGACTGCCAGGTCGAGGTCGGCCAGGCGTTCGGGGTCGTAGAGCACGTCGATGGCGACGATCTTCCCGTGTGCGACGGTGAAGCCCATGACCGACAGCACTCGCCCGGCCGCGGTGGCGACGACACCGGCGGTTCCGTTGATCAGCGCCGGTCGCGCGAACGGGGCGAGCCGCTTGGCGAGCACCGCTTGTGCGGCCACGGCCTGCGCGCCGTTGATCACGACGGTCTGGCGGGCGCGCGCCGTGCCGCCGTCGGCCCGTAGCACGACATCGGGATCGAGCACGGCGACGAGCGCGTCGAAGTCGCCGTCGCGGGTGGCGGCGAAGAACGCGTCGACAACCTCGCGCTGGCGGGTGAGATCAGGGTCGGGAGCCGGGGCCTGCCCCTGCACCCGGCGGCGGGCGCGGCTCGCGAGTTGCCTGGCCGCGGCCGGGGACCGCTCGATCATCGGGGCGATCTCCTCGAACGGCACGGCGAACATGTCGTGCAGCACGAAGGCGAGCCGCTCGGCCGGCGTCAGCGACTCGAGCACCACCAGCAGCGCCAGCCCGACCGAGTCGGCCAGCAGCGCTTCGTGCTCGGGGTCGACCCCGTCCTCGCGGCTGATGATCGGGTCGGGCATTCGCACGTGCACGTCGAGGGGCTCCTCGCGCCGCGACTCGCGCGTGCGCAGCATGTTCAGGCACACCCGTGCCACCACCGTCGTCAGCCACCCGGCCAGGTTCTCCACGCTGCTGGTGTCGGCGCGACTGAGGCGCAGCCAGGCTTCCTGGACGGCGTCATCGGCCTCGCTGAGCGAGCCGAGCATCCGATAGGCCACCGCTCGCAGGCGAGTCCGGTGCTCCTCGAAACGCTCCGTCAGCCATTCGCGCTCGTCCATCAGGGTCACATTCCTACGTTGCCGGGTGTCATACGGGTAGACCCACGAAACGCAGCAGATGTGACCGGGAGATCGCCTCCCGAACGAACGAAGTGGAGATGACCATGACCACACCCATACTGCGTTACCGGCGGCACAGGCACGCTCGGGCGCCTCGTCACGCCGCTCCTGCGGGATGCCGGCCATACCGTGCGGGTGCTCAGTCGGCACAGCCACGAGTCCGAGGACGGCATCGAATTCATGGCCGGCGATCTGGCCACCGGCGAGGGGATCGAAGCCGCGGTGGACGGGGCCGAGACGATCGTGCACCTCGCGGGCACCGCCAAGGGCGACGAGGACAAGGCCCGCAATCTGGTACGGGCCGCGTCGCAGGCCGGTGCCCAGCACCTGGTGTACATCTCGGTCGTCGGCGCCGAACGGATCCCGATCGTCAGCGGGGTCGACCGCGCCATGTTCGGCTACTTCGCGTCCAAGCGGGCCGCAGAGAAGGTCGTCGCCGACTCCGGACTGCCGTGGACCACGCTGCGCGCCACCCAGTTCCACGATTTCGATGCTGACGACGGTCCGGACAATGGCGAAGCTGCCGGTGGTGCCGGTCCCGGCTGGCTTCCGGTTCCAACCGGTCGACGCCGGAGAGGTGGCGGCCCGACTCGTCGAGCTCGCCCTCGGCGAGCCGTCCGGGCTCGTGCCCGACCTCGGCGGGCCGCGCGTGTACGAGATGAAGGAACTGGTCCGCAGCTACCTGAGAGCCACGGGCAAGAGCCGACTGATCATGCCGATGAGGCTCCCCGGCAAGGCCGCCCGCGCCTTCCGGGACGGCGCCAACCTCGCCCCCGAACATGCCGTTGGCCACCGAACCTGGGAAGACTTCCTGACCGAGCGGCTGCGTCTGGAGCAGGGATCCGGCGTGGTCGGCAGCCAACGCCCGAGCCAGTCCGCCGCCGAGCGCTGATCGCCGCTCGATGCGTTCGCGACGCACCGACCAGCGGATTACCAGCCCACCCGATCCAGTTCGGCGCCCCGCCGATCTCGTCCTCGACGTTTGAGGGGACCGACTTGACCAGTGCTGTGGTCTCGGGGCGACTCGCCGGTCTCAGTCGAAGATGCCCGCGTAGGCGTTGAGCGCCGGCTGACCGCCCAGGTGGGCGTAGAGGACCGTGGAGTCCTTCGGGATCTCGCCCGAGCTGACCAGGTCGATCAGTCCAGCCATGGACTTGCCCTCGTAGACGGGGTCGATGATCATGCCCTCGAGCGAGCCGCTCAACCTGATCGCTTCGATCGTCGACTTGACCGGGATGCCGTAGAGGTCCCCTGCCCAACCCTCGAGGAGGGTGATCTCGTCGTCAGTCAAATTCCGGCCGAGCTCGATGAGCTTGCCTGTGTTGCGGGCGATCCGGGCAACCTGGTCGCGGGTCTTCTCGATCGTCGCGGACGCGTCGATGCCGAGGACTCTTCGGGGGCGACCCTGGGTCCGCTCTTGCAGGGCCGCGAAGCCGGCGATCATGCCTGCGTGGGTGGAGCCGGTCACCGTGCGACGATGATCGTGTCGAAGAAGACACCGAGCTGCTGCTCCTGCTCCGCGACCTCGAAGGCCCAGTTGGCGAAGCCGAGTCCTCCGAGCGGGTGCTCGGACGCACCGGCAGGGATGCCGTAGGGGGTGCCACCGGCTTCCTCGACCTCACGCATGGCTTCTTCCCACGAGCTACGAATCCCGATGTCGAAGCCGGCCGGGTCGAGGCGCACGTCGGCGCCCATGATGCGTGACAGCAGGATGTTGCCCACCCTGTCGTTGACCGGGTCATCCCAGTCCACCCACTTCTCCTGGACCAGGCGGCATTTGAGGCCGAGCTTGGCCGCGACGGCCGCGACCTGCCGGGTGTGGTTGGACTGGATGCCCCCGATCGACACCAGGGTGTCGGCTCCCTTGATGAGGACATCGGGGACGATGTACTCGAGCTTGCGGGTCTTGTTGCCCCCGAAAGCGAGCCCCGAGCTGCAGTCCTCGCGCTTGGCCCAGACGGTCGCTCCGCCGAGGTGCTTGGTGAGTCGATCGAGCAGGTGGACCGGGCTCGGCCCGAACGTCAACGGATACCGGGGGAAGTCCTGCAGCTTCACGTGTGCTCTCCCTCGACCGGGACGCTCCGTGGGGCGGGAGCAAGCATCGCTTGCTTCATCGCCGGATTGTTCCATGACTGGCCGTGTTTGGCCCGCTGACCTGGGCCGACGACCAGGTCAGCGGGCTCGTGCCTCATCCAAGGCCTGAGTCCACCACGTCCGGCCCGGCGCGTGATCCGACCTCTCTGGTCGCCCGAGCGTGACCTTGTTGCACGTATGTTGCACGCGAGGCCGCCTCCCCGACGGGAACGGCCTCTGCGGCAACTCTGGGTGGGCGATGCGGATGGGCCTGTCACGCACCCAAGGGCGACTACCAACGACGCCTGCCCGTCCGCTGGCACGAGCCGGAACAGTCAGTCCTCAGCGTTGACGGCCTCGGTCACCGTCTCCGGGGGGCCCTCCAGGCACCGGTAGCGCAGCAGCATCACCCCTCCGGGATACGACTTCGGCGACTCGACCTGCTCGAACCGGGTGGCTGCTGTGCCTTCAGGAAAGAGCTTCTTGCCCTGCCCGATCACAACCGGACAAACCCACAGGTTCACCCGGTCGACCAGGGCCTCGCGGAACAGGGTCTGCAGCAGGTTCGCGCTGCCCCACGTGTGGATCTGCTCATGCCGCTCACGCAGGTCACGAACCTCGGCGCCCACGTCGGTTATCTGGATGCTGGTGTCCCAGGACAGTTCTGGCGTGCCGCGGGACGCGACGTACTTGGGAACCCGGTCGAAGGCCCGCCCGATCTCGTCGGTCTTGCCCGGCCAGTAGGCGCGGAAGATGTCGTACGTCGTGCGACCCAGCAACAGCGCGTCGGATGCCTGCACGTCCGCAATGATCTGTTCGCCGGACTCCGCATCCCCGAACGGGCGCTCCCAGCCGGCGTACTCGAAGTCGCCGTCCTGCTCGGTGGGGCCACCGTTGGCCTGGATCACGCCGTCGAGCGTGATGTTCATGTTGACGTGCACCTCACCCATCGCGCCATCTCCTCATCATTCTCGTTGCGTCCATTCGGATCACCTCCACGGTCAGCATCGGTCGATGGCAACGGATCGGGCCATGTCACTCACGGAGAGGACGACGACCTCAAGGGTCCGGTCCATCTCACTGCTCCTGTCGCCAGAGGCTGCTCCCCGCAGCCCGTCGCCGTCGACGCCTCGCCGCCGTCCCAGTTCCGTGGAACCCGGCGCAGGAGACGACCCGCGCAGCTCCCTGAAATCATCGGACCCCGCGAGACATGCGGTCAGGTCGCCGGCTCGAGGCGGGTGTGACGCACCCGTCCACGAGGTAGGGCAGCGAGGTGTCCACTCTTGCCGAATTGAAGACGTGCTGATCATGGTCACACATTTCGACGATCCGCCATCATGCCGACATGGCTGTGGAGACCCCGACGGCTGCCGCGGATCCGTGAGGCGCGGCGTCGGGCCCGGCTGCCCAGGGCCGAGTCTCAGTTCGTGCCGTTCGGCCACGTCGCCACAGCAATCTCGGCTTCGACCCGTACGACCGGAACGATGCCGTACTCCCTAGCCCACCGATCGAGCACACGGCGCTCGCCCAATCGTTGAATGTCATCAAGCACAATCGTCGCCCCCGGTGTCAGGCGGTCCGACAACACACCGAGGGCGGGATAGCGGGAATGTTCCGTGCCGGGTAGCGAGGCTGGCGGACCGTCGACGACGAGCAGATCGACCCGATCGTGTCCGTACGCGCCCTCGATCGCAGCCCGAAGCTCGCCCTCGTCGTACCAGCCTGCGTCGTCCCACGAGAGCGCATGCGCCCGAAGCGGCGCGTGAACTATTCGAGCAACCCCCGATAGTCCTTCGCGCCCCAGCTGGTCGGTGATGCGGACAACCCAAGCATCGTCGTGCTCAACCGACACCAGCGACAGCCGGTCGCAGCCGTGCAGGTCTGCGAGCAGCCGGGCGAGGAAGACGGTGCTCACTCCGCCGCCGAGTTCGACCACCCTCCGGCGCCGTAGCAGCCAGACGTCGTTCAGCACGGCAACCAGGCCGGACGGCCGCATGGCCCCCGAGGACCAAGGAAGGTATGCGCGCGAGAGCGGCGCCAGCGCCTGCCATGCGGCTTTGCCGTCTAGTTCGGGATGGGACGCCACAGCCGATGTCTACACCAATGGTGCTGCGGCCACACGATGGGAAACCGCCAGGACACTGAACGAGCCTGTCCATGAGCGAGGCTCCTCGTCATACACGGCGATGCGGTCAAAGCGAAGTCGCACGTGATGTTTGACGGTTCGGACACGACAGACATGGGCCGATCGCTATGCGCACGCGACGCGACGAGGCTGGGGAGCGCCATCGTCGCCCAACACACTCACATAGCCGCTGATCGAGCCCGGACGTTCCCGCTGGAACGCCCTGGGGTGCCGCCGGTCGCGCGGGGAGGGAGCGCCATTCACGCCCAGGGTGCCTGGGGCCGTCGGCGCGACTGACGGCCGTTGTGTTCGGGATCGGATGCCCGGCAATCTACGATGGCGGCTGCTGATCTTGGGTGAGTGTGCCGACAGCATCACGGATTACTCGCGCGACCAGCAGGGGGTCCTCCGCCGCGACGTGGTGACCGCTTCCGGCCGCCACAACCCAGGTCGACGCGGTCGACAGGTCGAGCAGTCCACGCTGGCATTTCACCCATTGCTCGTGAGCTGCTCTCGTGATCGATTCCTGGACTGGCCAGTCCTTGACGCCGCGGCAGACCACCCAGTGGCGGCGAACATGGCCGGACGTCGTCCCATGCCCGCCCGGTCGCGGGCGAGGCGGCTGTCCACGCCGTCGGTGCGGGCATCTAGCTCGGCGTCCAACGCTCGCTGCACGTCGACCGACGACCCAACGGCAGAGTTCGTGAGCGACCATCTCAGCGCAGGCTGAGAAACCCTTCGGTGGCAGGCCGGGATCGACGTACGATCTCCGGTTCAGATGGTCGGGAGCGCGCGAAAACGCCTGGCCGGGGGTTCTCCGCACTGGGCCGCGCCGACCATGCCCCCCACCCCCTGCCGGAAATCTCGCCCGAGAGGACACCGGGGCGGGGGATCATTCGCGGCGCTGTGTGCCTCGCTGAGACGACGAACTAGGGCAGGCTGGCCGATCCGAAATGCGGACCCTGCTGGGGAAGGCCGGTCGGCGCTGGTCGTCGCCCTGGGCGGTCCCGCCGCCCGTGGACTGCTGGACGCCGGATTGCCTAGAGGCCAGCTCTGCGAGACCGGCCTTGTCGAGTTCCGAGACCGGTGAGATTATCTGTGAATCTGGGCGGAGGAGATTGCGCATGGACATCGCCAAACTTGACGGACTGCAGCTGTTCGACGGCCTGTCAGCACAACAACGCGAGATGGTCGCGAATTACGCGGTCGAGGTCGACGTTCCCGAAGGCAAGGCGCTGTTGCGTGACGGCGCCCTGGCCTGGGATTTTTACGTGATTGAGGAGGGCAGCGCGGACGTTAGGCGCGGCCAGAAGATACTCGCGACCCTAGGCGCAGGGGATTTCTTCGGCGAGATGGGTGCAATGGCGTCCGACCAGAGACGGACGGCTAGCGTGGTGGCCACGTCGCCGATGAAGGCGATCAGGTTGACGACACACCAATTGCGAAGGATTGCGGACGAGTCGCCTGACATCACAGAGCGTCTGCGCACCGCGATCGCCGACCGGGAGCAGCGTCTGCTCTAAGCCGTCGCCCTACCAGCACGCGGCCCGCGGCGATCTGTTCGACCGACGCCGAGTAAAAGAAGATCGAGACGCCAGGTGGCTTCACGTTCGAGCTAGAGCAGCTGGAACAGGTGGCCGAACAGGCGGCAGAGGTCCTTAAAAGGACAGCGTCGATGAGAGTCGCGAGGAGGGTCGCAAGGGCGGAAGGTCCGCAGGAGCGCCAACGGGCCGATCACCAGGGCCAGCTACAGCGGACAGTCCAACATCCCTGTAGGCGGACACTTCATCTCCCTCTCCGCGGACAGCTGATCTCCCTTTCCGCGGACATCGGGACCGGTCGTGTGGGTCCCAAATGAAGGGTCCCTCCGGGGCCAACGCTCGAGGTTTCTGACCACACACGAGCGGGCCACGCGGAGGGACTGTGAAGAAGTCTGACAGGGAGATCATGGAGATTCTGGAAGCGTTCGACGCCACCGGCTGCGCCAACTCGGCGGCCGGGTTGGCGGGCGTGGACCCGAAGACGGTGCGATGCTACGTCGCCAAGCGAGACGCCGGGAGGCCGGTCGATGAGCAGGTGCAGCGCCGAAGCTGATCGACCCGTTCCTGCCCAAGATGGAGGAGCTGGTCGAGACCTCCGAGGGCGCGGTCCGTGCCGATGTGGTGCATGAGCGGCTGGTGGCGATGGGGTTCACCGGGGACGAGCGGACCACCCGCCGCGCCGTCGCCAGGGTGAGGAAGGCCTATGCCGAGGGTCATCGTCGGCAGTACCGGCCGTGGATCACCGAGCCGGGGTTGTGGCTGCAGTTCGACTGGGGCAGCGGGCCGATCGTGTTCGGTCCCGACGGCCGACCACGGCCGACGTTGTTGTTCTGTGCGTGGCTGGCCTGGTCGCGGTTCCGGGTGGTGATCCCGACCTGGGACCGCAAGCTCAGCACGCTGTTGACCTGCCTGGACACGATGCTGCGCCAGGTCGGTGGGGCACCGACGTATGCGTTGACCGACAACGAGAAGACCGTGACCGTCGAGCACGTCGCCGGGGTCCCGGTCCGTCATCCGATGATCGTCGCCGCCGGCCGGCACTACGGCCTCACGGTCCACACCTGTGTCCCGTTCGACCCCGAGTCCAAGGGCGGGTCGGAGGCCACCGTGCGGATCGCCAAGGCCGACCTGGTGCCCACGAAGGCGAACCTGCGCACCGGCTACAACTCGTTCGCCGAGCTGGCTGAGGCGTGTGAGGCGTTCTGCGAGAAGGTCAACAACCGGGTCCACCGCGAGACCAACCGGAGTCCCCGTCGAGGCGCTGCTGGTCGAGCAGAACCGGCTGCATCCGATCCCGGACGCACCGTTCACCGCCACCCTCGGGGAGACCCGCAGCGTCAACGGCGATCAGACCATCCGGTTCGGGTCGGTGCGCTACTCCACCCCGCCCGGTCTGGTCGGCCGCGAGGTGTGGGTCCGCGCCGACGGCGAGGAGCTGGTCATCACCGCCCACCAGTCGACAGCATCGGGCTGACCGAGGTCGCGCGGCACAGGTTGTCGACACCGGGGAACCCGCGGATCGACCTATCGCACTACCCCGATCATCCCCAGCAGCCCGACGGGTCGCCCAGGCCGCCACAGCCCAGGGGCCGCAACCGTGAGGAGAAGGCGTTCCTCATGCTCGGGCCGGGTGCCCACACGTGGCTGGTCGAAGCCGCCGCAGTCGGTGCCCAACGGGTCCGGTCGAAGATGACCGCTGCACTCGAGTTGGCCGCCCTGGTCGGGGTCGAACCGGTCGACGCCGCGTTAGGAGTTGCCGCGGCCGCGGGACGGTTCGCCGAGGGCGACCTACTCGCGATCGTGCACCACCGCGCCAACGGCGCCTCGATCGCGTCGCTGGTGGTCGCCGACGAGGGTCACTCGGTCCAGCCCGGCACCAGTTCCTGGGCCAGCTTTGGCACCCGCGCCGACGTCGGACGGTGAGGAGTTCTGATGACCGCCACCGCCACGACCGCCACCAGGCGCCCCAAGCCGGCCGCCACCACAACGGCACCGGAGCTGCCCGAGGAACTGCTCGCGGTGCTCAAACGGATGCGACTGCCGTATCTGCGCAACGCCGCACCCGAGGTGCTGGCCACCGCCACGGGCCCAACGCTGGGACCCCGCCGAAGTGCTCCGGGTGCTGATCGCCGAGGAGATCCGCGGCCGCGACGACGCCACCCGCCGGATGCGCCGCAAGGCAGCTGGGCTACCGGCGGGGAAGACCTTCGAGTCCTGGCGCGAAACCGACTCCTCTATCCCACCGGGCACCCAGACCGGCCTGGCCACCCTGGAATGGGTCGGCCGCGCCGAGAACCTCGCGATCGCCGGACCCAGCGGCACAGGGAAGACGCACTTCGTCGAAGCCCTCGCCCACAAGGTCATCGACGCCGGCATGCGCGTCTCCTGGTTCACCCTGGAGACCCTCACCGCCGCCATCGGCCGCGCCACCGTGGACGGGTCGGTCGCCAAGACCATCGCCCGGATCACCCGCGCCGAGCTCATCGTGATCGATGACATCGGCATGCTGCCCGCCGGACAAGCCGCCGGCGAGGCATTCTACCGCGTCGTCGACGCGGCCTATGAACGCCGCTCGATCGCCGTTACCAGCAACCTGCACCCCAGTGGGTTCGACACGATCATGCCCAAAACCCTGGCCACCGCCACCGTCGACCGACTCCTCCACCACGCCCACGTCGTCATCACCGAGGGCACCTCACTCAGGCTCTCCGAAGCCACCGCCGGACGAGGAGTGATGCCCTTGACCTGACAGCCATAGGGAGATCAGCTGTCCGCGGACAGGGAGATCACGTGTCCGCCAGCAGGGAGATCAGCTGACCGCCCACAGGGAAGTCCTGCTGTCCGTTGACAGGGCTCCGGGCGGGTGCCGCAGGTGGCAGAGGAGGCGCCGGATGTCCTTCGAGCGTACGAGTGTGGGTCTGGATGTGCATGCCCGGTCGGTGGTTGGTTGCGCTTGGACGGGGTGACCGGCGAGGTGATGCGCCAGCGGCTGAGCCCGGACACCGGGGAGATCCTGGCCTGGGTCGGGTCGCTGCCGGGCCCGGTCAGGGTGGTCTATGAGGCCGGCCCGACGGGGTTCGGACTGGCCAGGTTCCTCAGCACCGCGGGAGTCGTTTGTGTGGTGGCCGCGCCGTCGAAGCTGCAGCGCCCGGTCGGTGACCGGGTCAAAACCGATGCTAGGGACGCGCTGCATCTGGCCAGGCTGCTGCACCTGGGCGAGATCGTCGAGGTGGCGGTGCCCAGCGTGGAGCAGGAGGCGGCCCGGGATCTGGTCCGAGCCCGTGACGACGTGCGTGGGGACCTGATGAGCGCGCGGCATCGACTCTCGAAGCTGCTGCTGCGCCGGGGGATCGTCTACATCGGCGGCAGGGCCTGGACCGGCGTCCACGAGGGGTGGCTTCGTCAGCAGCGGTTCGACCAGCCCGGGCTGCAGATGGCCTTCGAGACCGCCCACGACACGATGCTGGCCACCGTGGACCGCAGAGACCGCCTCGACGTCGCGATCGCGCAGATGGCCGCCGACAGCGAGTTCACCCCGGTGGTGCACCGGCTGGGCTGCCTGCGCGGGGTCTCCACACTGACCGCGTTCGGGCTTGCGGTCGAGATCGGTGACTGGCACCGGCTGACCGGGCGCAGCATCGGCCCCTACCTGGGGCTGGTGCCCGACCGAGTCATCCTCGGGCGGCTCCCGATCCCAGGGCGGGCTCACCAAGACCGGCAACGGGCACGCCCGTCGGCTGCTGATCGAGGCCGCCTGGCACCACCGCCAGCCCTACCGGGCCGCCAGCGCGAGCATGCGCCGTCGCTGGGACCTGGCCGGACCCGCAGCCCGAGCCCGCGGACACGCCGGCAACCAGCGACTGCACGCCCGCTGGCACAGATTCAACGCACGCGGCAAGAAGTCCGTCATCGCCAACGCAGCGATCGCCCGCGAACTCGCCGGGTGGTGCTGGTCCCTGGCCGTCCTCGACGAGGAGTAACCCGGCACAACCCCAAGCGTCCGATTCCGGTGACGGTGGTGACGGCAGCGCCTGGGAGCGACCCGCGAACGCACTATGAGCGGTCCCAGCCCGTTCCGGGCCAAGACCACGCTCGATCTCTAGACCCGCGGTGCAGCTCCAGCCGAACAGCCCGTCCTGCGGTAACCAACCCGCGCATATCAGAGTGACCGCGCGTCGACACCGACACGCCCGTCACCAACCAGCGCCGGAACCGGTCAAAGGCGGCACCCCCGAAGCCATCAGGGGTGCCGCCTCACCACGCCCCCTTGACAACAGGCTCTACATATCAGTGCAAGCTCGCACAACGGGCGCACACCAGGTACGCAATGCCCTTGGCCTGCCAGCCTCCACCTCCCGCGCGGGACCGAGCAGGCTTGGCCTCCCGGTGGCTGGCGAACACCTGACCAGCGAACAGAGCACGGCCAGTAGCTGGGGACACCAGCACCAACGCCAGCGGCTGGGCAGCGGTGCCATGGGGTAGGCCAGCGGCCAGCACCAGCGGGCGCACCGTGACCGCCCACGCGCACGGAGGCTGGCAGAACCGGTGATCGTCCGACTCGTGCTCCACGACACCTCGACCTCGCCGTGCTCGCAGTCCCGTGGAGGCTGATGGCCCGCGCACGCATAGCTCGCGCAGCGCGGGCAGCCGATCATGTCCGGCGCGACCTCCGGGGCAAACTGCCCGGACCTTGTGGGCACGAACGGGGCACGAAACCTGCCTTTCCTAGATCCACATCCCTCTGACCCGCGATTTTACGGGTGGGCGATACTGGGATTGAACCAGTGACCCCTTCCGTGTCAAGGAAGTGCTCTCCCACTGAGCTAATCGCCCTTGCTGTTGCTGGCTGCCGAGGTGGAGACGGGATTCGAACCCGTGTAGACGGCTTTGCAGGCCGTTGCCTCGCCTCTCGGCCACTCCACCGAGGTGAGGCCTGCGTGGCCTCGCTCCGAGCGGACGACGGGGATCGAACCCGCGACCTTCACCTTGGCAAGGTGACGCGCTACCAACTGCGCTACGTCCGCAGACCCAACGCCTGGAAGGGGTGGGGTGCGCACAGAACCTTAGCTCATGGCTTCGGTGCCATCCAAACCTGCAGCTGGCCCTGCGCAGGGGCGCAGCGGCGTGGTTGTTGGCCCTCGTCACGACGTCGACACCGGCCAACGCGGGCGCGTCGAAGGCCACGGGGCCGACCCGGAAGGTGTACTTCTTCGGTTCCGGTACGCCGCGTTCGGTGAGGGCGGTCTCGAGGTTCATCACCGCCAGCATCGCCGAGATCGCGTTCGCACGCGCGGCAGCGTACGGGTAGCGTCGCCGCACCGTGGACACGCCGTACGACCCAGCCGAGCCGCTGGCCCACCTGGGAGGCCGGCTGGCAACCGACCTGGTCGAGGTCTCTGCCGACCTGCGCGTTCTCGACGGTTCGGGCAGGTGGGCGGTCGTCGTCACGTACGAAGGTGCGGTGACATGTGCCCGGTTCGCGGATTGGCAGGTGGCTCTGCTGCCCGAGGCTCCGCGGTGGACCGGTCCGGCGGCCCGCAGCTGGAGAACGTCGCTGGACCGGACGGGCTATGTCGCAGGAGTCGAGGAGATCCGACAGCGGATCGCCGCCGGCACGGTCTATCAGGCCAACCTGTGCCGCGTGCTGTCAGCGCCGCTCGACGGCGCGCCAGATCTGCTACCCCTGGCGCGGCGGCTGTCCGGACGGCACCACGCGCCGTTCGCAGGATGGATCCGGATCCCGGGCGCGGGCGTTCACGTCGCGACGGCCTCTCCCGAGCTCTTCCTGCGCCGGGACGGGGACAAGGTGGCGTCGTCGCCGATCAAGGGCACCGGCCGGACGGCGGCGGATCTCTCTGCGAAGGACACTGCAGAGAACATCATGATCGTCGACCTGGTCCGCAACGACCTGTCGCGGGTGTGCGAGACCGGGACCATCGCCGTCGAAGGCCTGCTCACGGTCGAGAAGCATCCCGGGCTGGTGCACCTGGTGTCGACCGTGACGGGGCGGCTCGCGCCGGAGAACGGCTGGGCCGAACTGGTCGCCGCGACCTTCCCTGCCGGATCCGTGACCGGAGCGCCGAAGTCGACCGCGGTCCAGGCCATTTCCGACCTCGAGCCCGCTCCTCGCGGTCCCTATTGCGGGGCCGTGGGCTGGATCGACGCGGACACGCGCCAGGGCGAGCTGGCTGTGGGCATACGGACGTTCTGGGCGCAGGACGGTGAGCTGCGGTTCGGCACCGGTGCGGGAATCACCTGGGGGTCCGACGCCATGCGCGAGTGGGCCGAGACCGAACTGAAGGCGGAGCGGCTCATAGGGTTGGCGTCGGCTGAGCCGGAGGGAGGCCGATGAGGACCTGGGTGAACGGGCGGCTGGTCGACGAGACCGACGCGGTCGTCAGCGTGTTCGACCACGGTCTGACCGTAGGTGATGGCGTCTTCGAGACGGTCAAGGTCGTCGACGGCGTGCCGTTCGCGCTGCGCCGCCATCTGGAACGACTTGCCCGGTCCGCAACCGGGTTGGGGCTGCCGGCGCCGGATCTCGACGAGGCTCGGACGGCCTGCGCCGCCGTCGTCGCGCAGGCACCGGTCGGCCGGCACCGGCTGCGCGTCACCTACACCGCGGGGGTCGCACCGCTCGGCTCGGGGCGTGGCGACGGCGAGCCGACGTTCGTCGTCGCCATTGCAGCGATGGGCACCTGGCCGCAGAGCACGACGATCGCGGTCGTCCCGTGGCCGCGCAACGAGCGAGGCGCCCTGACCGGACTGAAGACGACCTCGTACGGCGAGAACGTCGTGGCGCTGGCCCACGCGCGCCGGCTCGACGCCGGGGAGGCCGTCTTCGGCGACACCCGCGGACGGCTCTCCGAGGGCACCGGCAGCAACGTGTTCGTCGTCGTAGGCGGGCGCCTGCTCACGCCTGGGCTGTCCTCCGGATGCCTGCCGGGTGTGACCCGCGCGCTGTTGCTGGAATGGACGGACGCGACCGAGGCCGACCTCCCGCTGGAGGTGCTCGACGAGGCCGACGAGGTCTTCCTGGCGTCGACCACCCGCGACGTCCAGGCGGTGGCGGCAGTCGCCCGCGAAGGCGGAGTCCGTAGCATCGCCGAGGCGCCCGGCCCCGTGACCCGCGAGGCTGCCGCCGCCTTTGCCAAGCGAAGCCTGGAGGATCCCGAACCGTGACCGCGCTGACCCTGCGCCCGATGACCGACGACGAGCTCGCGAAGTTCGTCGAGCAGCAAGAGAGCGGCTACGCCCGCCAGATGGTGGAGTTCGGCGGCATCCAGGACGCGGACGCATTCGCCAAGGCTCGTACCGACATGGAGCGGCTCTGGCCGGGCGGGCAGCCCGGTGAGGGTCAGCACCTGTTCATGGCCGCGATCGACGGCGAGGTCGTCGGCCATCTCTGGCTGGCCGAGGAGTCCGCCGGCCGCGTCGGGCAGGCGTGGATCTACGACGTCGAGGTCGAGACCCGTCACCGAGGCCGGGGATACGGCCGCGACCTGATGCTCGCCGCGTGCGAGGAGGCGAGGCGTCTGGGGTGCACGAGCATCGGGCTCAACGTGTTCGGCGGCAACGACGTCGCGATCAGGCTCTACCAGTCGCTCGGCTTCCGGACCACCCAGATGCAGATGAGCAAATCCCTGCCATAGCCACGTTGATCATGCAACTTCTGCGCGACACGCCGGACGCGCTGGATGCGCCCGTCGTTACTTTCACGGCGTGTCGCGCAGAAGTTGCATGATCAACGCGGGGGGTGTGGGTGGCCAACGACGGCCGCGTGGGTGGTCAACGACGGCCGCGTGGGTGGTCAGTTGGCGGGGGGGTGCGGGTGGTCGCTAGCTGGCGGCGGCGCGGCGCCGCTCGCGGTACGCGGCGACGTGCAGCCGGTTGCCGCAGGTGCGGCTGTCGCAATACCGCTTGGACCGGTTGCGGGACAGGTCGACCAGGACCCTGCTGCAGTCCGGCGCGGCGCAGACCTGCAGCCGCTCGTATTCGCCGGCCGTGACGACGAAGGCCAGGGCCATGCCACCGTCGGTGGTCAGATGCTCGGCCAGCCCGGCACCGGGCGCGAAGTAGTGGATGTGCCAGTCGTAGGTGTCGTGGTCGGTGAGCCGTGGTGTGACGGTGTGCGTGCTGAGCAGGTCGTTGAGCAGGATGCTGGCCTGTCGCGGGTCGTCGGCCAGGAAGACCTTGCGCAGCCGTGGCCTGGCGGCGTGAACTGCGTCGAGGTCGTCCTGCGTGAGCCGGCCCACGTCGCTCACCGCGTGGTGGTCGACGAACGCCCTCAGCCTCGCGATGTCAGGGAGCAGTTCGTCGCCGCAGGCAGCCGGGTCGGTGTTCACCAGGTCGACCACGGTCGACAGCGAGTGCTCGACGTCGTGGGTGAAGGTCACGCAGCTTCCTCGCTCGGTGACAAGGTGCCAGGGTGTGGCTGACCGTAGTTGGACAGCCGTCCCTGGACAACATGATGCGTCAGGATTCGCCCAGAAGCGCGTCGAGCACGCTGTCGACGTCCAGGTGCTCATGCTCGGTGCCGGGCGGGACCAGCCGCTGGGTGGCGGCCAGGAACGCTTCGAGGGCGTTCGCAGATGCCTCGAGCAGGGCGTCGCCGTCGGGGGAGTGCAGCCGCAGGTGCGCGGCCGGCCGGCCGTCCGCGTCCGTGGTCGGCCAGATGACGACGTCGCCCTCACCGCTGCGCTGGTGGAGCCCGGACGCGAGCAGGTCACGGGCGAAGACCCACCGGATGGGGTCCGCGCTGCCGTCGTCAAAGAGTGCTTCGACGGCCAATGGGTCCGCAGCGCTGTAGCGCAGCTCGGCATCGAGGGGGGACGCGGCACCATCGGCGCCCAACAGGTTCAGGGCAAGCTTGTACGACACCGTCGTGATGTCCATGGGATTGATCCTTTTCCGCGCGCGCCCTACGCGGGTCGTGCGAAGCGTGGAAGACGCACGGGATGCCGTGCAGCAATATTCTGCCAGGTCTGGGGTGTGTCGACAAACGCGAACGTAACCAACGCCACACGCTGGTGACGGCCGTCACGCTGGGCGCGAATCCCCTAGGTGTGCCTCCTGATGCGACGCGGCCGGCGGCCCCCGTACGGTTTCCCCATGCCCGAAGCGGACGAGCAGCCGGTCAGGCACGCCACGGTCGGGACCCTCGAGCAACGGCCCGGTGGGCTCTCCGCCGCCGAGGTGGCCGAGCGCGTCGCGGCGGGTCAGGTCAACGACGTCCCGGTCCGGTCCAGCAGGAGCATCGGAGAGATCGTCCGGGCGAACCTGTTCACTCGGATCAACGCGATCATCGGCGTCCTGTTCGTCATAATTCTGTCGGTCGGGCCGATCCAGGACGCCCTGTTCGGCGGCGTCATCATCGCCAACACGCTGATCGGGATGATCCAGGAGCTACGGGCGAAGAAGACACTTGACCAGCTGGCCGTCATCGGGGAGGCCAGGCCGCACGTCCGTCGTGACGGTGTCGTGACGGAGATGCAGCCGTCGGCGATCGTCCTCGATGACGTGATCGAGCTCGGATCGGGCGACAAGGTGGTCGTCGACGGAGTCGTCGTCGAGGCGGACGGCCTGGAGATCGACGAGTCCCTGCTCACCGGTGAGGCGGACCCGGTGCACAGAGAACTCGGCGAGCCGGTGATGTCGGGAAGCTTCGTCGTGGCCGGCGATGGAGCCTTCCGGGCCACGAAGGTCGGACGTGAGGCATACGCCGCGCAGCTCGCAGAGGAGGCGAGCCGGTTCACGCTGGTCAACTCCGAGCTGCGCAACGGCATCAACAAGATCCTCAAGTTCGTCACGTACGCGATCATCCCGACCGGTATCGCGCTGATCATCAGCCAGTTTGTCGTCAACGAGGACGACCTCTCGGAGGCGATCCGGCGCATGGTCGCGGGCCTGGTGCCGATGGTGCCCGAGGGTCTGGTGCTGCTGACGTCGATGGCCTTCGCCGTGGGGGTGATACGGCTCGGCCGCCAGCAGTGCCTGGTCCAGGAGCTGCCGGCGATCGAGGGCCTGGCCCGGGTGAGCGTCGTCTGTCTGGACAAGACGGGCACGCTGACCGAGGGCGCGATGGACGTCGTCGAGGTTCGAACACTCGCGGCGGACGCGCCGATCGCCGCCGTGCTCGGCGCACTCGGTTCGGCGGAGGAACGGCCCAACGCGAGCCTGAAAGCGATCATCGAGGCCTACCCGGCTCCCGCCGGATGGACGAAGACCGCGACCGCGCCGTTCTCGTCGGCACGGAAGTGGAGCGGCGCGACCTTCACCCAGCCGTCGGGGGCGTCGTCGACCTGGCTGCTCGGCGCACCCGACGTCCTTCTGCCTGCCGGCCACGAGGCGCTGGCCAAGGCCGACGAGCTCGGGGCTCAGGGGCTGCGGGTGCTGCTGCTCGCCGCCTGCTCCGTGTCCATCGACGACGCGCTCGCCTCCCCACAGCGTCTGGGCGAACACCTGACGCCGTCCGCCTTGATCGTCATCGAGCAACGGCTGCGTCCCGAGGCGCCGGACACGCTGCGCTATTTCGCCGAGCAGGGTGTGCAGGCCAAGGTGATCTCCGGTGACAACGCCGTCTCGGTCGGAGCCGTGGCAGGCAAGCTCGGGATCGCCGGCTCGGACCACCCCGTCGACGCGCGCACGCTTCCCACCGAGCGCGATCTGCTCGCCGATGAGCTGGAGTCGAACGCGATCTTCGGCCGGGTGAACCCGCAGCAGAAGCGCGAGATGGTCCACGCATTGCAGTCCCGGGGTCACAACGTCGCGATGACCGGAGATGGCGTGAACGACGTCCTCGCCCTGAAGGACGCTGACATCGGCGTCGCGATGGGGTCGGGAAGCGCGGCGACCCGGGCAGTGGCGCAGATCGTGCTGCTGAACAACAGCTTCTCGTCGCTGCCGTCGGTGGTCGCCGAGGGACGGCGGGTGATCGGCAACATCGAGCGCGTCGCCAACCTGTTCCTCACCAAGACCGTCTACGCCGTCATCCTGGCCGTGGTGGTGGTGATCACGCAGGTGCCGTACCCGTTCCTGCCCCGCCACCTGACACTGATCAGCACCTTGACGATCGGCGTGCCGGCGTTCTTCCTCGCGCTGGCGCCCAACACGGAGCGCGCGCGGCCCGGGTTCACTCGTCGCGTGCTGCGCTTCGCGATCCCCGCGGGGACGATCGCCGCGGCCGCGACCATCGCGTCGTATATGCACGCCCGGAGCTACTACGACGGCTTCCTCGAGGCGGAGACATCCGCCGCGACACTCACCCTGTTCCTGGTGGCCCTCTGGGTGCTCGCGATCATCGCCCGCCCTTACACCTGGTGGCGGATCCTGCTGGTGCTCGCCATGGGTGCGGGGTTCGCCCTCGTGCTGACCGTCCCGTGGCTGCAGGAGTTCTTCCAGCTCGATTTGGTCGGCGTGCGCGGGCCGTGGATCTCGGCGGCGATCGCCGTTGCCGGCGCCGGAGCGCTTGAGATCGTGTGGCGCGTCATGTCCCGGCGCGGCAACGGAGCGGCGGAGCCGATGCCGTCTGGCTGACGTCCGCGGGGTCGGGCGGCGCCGGCCTCGTCCGGTATCGTTCTGCCCGCACCAGGGCGATTAGCTCAGCGGGAGAGCACCTCGTTCACACCGAGGGGGTCACTGGTTCGATCCCAGTATCGCCCACCATGCGACATATCGCTCATATGTCTGACTCAATCGATTGCGCTGGCTTCGTTTGTCGCGCTGCCCGCCCGGTGATTCCGACGAGGCCGCTCTGGGAACCGTCCAAAGACCAAAGGCAACAGGTCGGAGCGGACGTCGGCGAGCGAGCAGCGAAGCGGCCGCGAGCGCACCGCCGATTCCAGCGTTCCCGAGTTACGTGCCAGAAACATCCGGAGGTGAGCAGATGACCGACCGAGAGCCGGTCGAGGTCACCAATCTCGACCGCTACGGATTCCCGGAACTGCCCTGGAACAGGCCCCGCGATCTACTTGCAGCCGGCCCGCCGTCGCCCGACATTACGTTCTTCGTCGGGACGTCCAGACCGGACGGCCGCCCTCACGCAGCCGGGGTCGGTGCGCTCTGGCTCGACGGCGACCTCTATTTCACTGGCGGGCCGGGGACCCGCAAGGCTCGCAACCTGGCGGCGAATCCGGCGTGCACGATCTCCGTCAGGCTGGACGGCATCGACGTCGTCTTCGAGGGCGAAGCGATCAGGGTCACCGAACGGGCGGCGCTGGAGGAGGCGGCCGGCCTCTACCGCGAGGGCGGGTGGCCGGCCGAGGTGGAGGACGACGCCTTCATGGCCCCGTTCAGCGCGCCGAGCGCGGGGCCGCCGCCCTGGCACCTGTACCGCTTCACGTTCCACACCGCCTTCGGGGTCGCCACCGCGGAGCCCTACGGGGCGACACGCTGGCGGTTCGATCGATGACGGGTGGCCAGCCCTGAGGAGCGTGACGCCGGAGGGCTTGTGGCGCAGAGAGGACAGGTTCGGCAGTGTTGCTGGAGAACAAGGTTGGCGTGATCTAGGGAGCGGGCGGTTCGATCGGCGGTGCGGTGGCCCGTGCCTTCGCCCGCGAGGGAGCCAGGGGTCTTCCTCGCCGGTCGCACCAAGGCGAAGCTGGACAGGGTCGCCGAAGAGATCCGCTCGAATGGCGGCATAGCGGACACCGCCGTCGTCGATGCACTCGACGAGCGGGCGGTTGACGATTACGTCGATGCGATGGTCGAGGAGGCCGGGTTCATCGACATCTCGTTCAACGTCATCGCGTACGGAGACGTCCAGAAGCCGCTGACCGAGATCTCGGTCGAGGAATTCACTCAGCCGATCACGACCGCGATGCGCTACGCAGTTCTTGACGACGAAGGCGGCCGCCCGGCACATGGTCGGGCGCGGATCCGGAGTGATCCTGGCGTTCGGCGGATCGGGGCCACGAACTCTCCGGGCTGGGAGGCTTCAAGGTCGCCATCGACGCCATCGAGGGTCTTCGCCGGCAGTGGGCATGCGAGCTCGGGCCGCACGGCATCCGCGTCGTCACTCTGAAAACGGGCGGTATACCTGAGTCCATCCCCGATCCCTTCGAGGGGCGGGACGGGATCATCGCCAGCCTCGAGGAGGCAGCCTTGCTGAATCGGACGGCGACGCTGGCCGACGTGGGCAACGTGGCAGCCTTCGTCGCCTCGGACCAGGCGCGGACCATGACCGCGGCGGACGTCAACATCTCCTGCGGCGCGATCATGGACTAGGTGAGCGGATCCGCGATCTCGGGTTCACCGCTCCGCTCATCTCGCCCGCGCCAGCCGCGCAGGATCGGAGCTGCCATTCGAGGCCCGTATGGCACGCTGAACCGCTCCACATACCCGGACAAGTCGGGCGCTGGCGCAGCGGTTGAGCGTGCCATTGACAACGATTCAGCGTGCCAACCGGTCCACCCGCAAGCTCTTGCGGCGATCAGATACCCGTCATGTGCGTGCGACAGCTGGAGCACCCGCCCGCCAGATGAGGCGGACGGGCGCGCTCCGTGGCTCGCCACGCGGCGAGGCTAGACGCGTTCGGCGGCTGAGCTCCGGGTACGCGCGTGCTCGTCCGACGACCGGTACGGACGCCTCCACTCGATCTCGGTGACGCCGCCGCCGACGACCGTGAACATGTCGGCACGTACCTGCGGGTCGCCGTAGGGCACGTACGTGCCGGCTGGCAGGTCGGGGAAGACGGCAGCGCAGACCGCGTGTGTGCCGACTCGGCGCCGCCGCACGACGCTGTGCACTGGGTGCCCGGTCACCGTCCCCTCGGGCGCGATCTCGATCTCCCGCCCGACCAGGTCGTCCGATGCGTACACCACCACCGCACCGGTGTCGCCGCCGATGTCGATCACCAGCGCGTCCGTCGCCATGATCAGGCCGCCGATGGCACGTCGAAGCCGCTGTGCGGCACCCCGAGGTACGGGAACCAGTTCAGGTACGGCATGCCGACGTCGTCGGGCGTCACCCCGTCGTCGACCTGCGATGCCGCGGCGTCCGGCGTGAAGTCCGCGTTGACGAGCGGGTAGGTGGCGCCCGCGATGGCGCGCAGCTCGATCGCCACGACATCGTCGAAGACCCGCCGACCGTTGGGGAAGCCGGCGAGATCTCCGCCGAGAAGCCCGAAAACGCTCGGGCTGCTCGCAGGCGGGATGGCCAGGTTGAGCCGCAACAGGTCGGCCTGCTTGGTACCGGTGAAGTTCTGGAAGCCCGGGATGAGGCCGGCCGGGATCCCGGTCAGCAGGATCGCGACCAGGTCGGCCCGCGGCGCCGTCAACCCGGCCAGGTTCGGGAAGACGCCCGGGTACAACACCGGCAGCAGTGCGGCGAGCTCGGGACGCTCGACGAACGGGGTGAACACCTTGTCGCCGGCCGGCTCGCGCGAGTTCCACTCGTCCTTGCGGCCCATCGGGACGATGACCTCGTTGAAGAGTGGGTTGCCGAGCCGTGAGACCTGCACGTAGGGGCCCACGCCTTGGTCCGCGTCGTCGTCGCGCACGAGCACCCGCTGGCGGCGCGCCGAGGCGTAGACGCCGATCGTGGACTTCGCGCCCGCGGGATTCCGCGGACGGCTGCCGTCTCGGGTGACGTCCGTGATGGGCACCTGGATGGCGATCGTGTGCACGTTGACCTTCGCGGTCGCATTGACGCCCGGCACCGCCGGCAGCGGAAGCAGGTGCAGGTTCTGGAAGGGCCGGAGCGCACCCAGGTCGAAGATCGAGCCGAGATCGACGTAGAAGCCCTCGGCCCGCTGCCCTGCGTACACCCTCTCGCCGGACGGCAGCTTCCTGGTCGCGGCCCGGGCGAGGCTGGCGAAGTCGGGAGTCGACCGGCGGCCGATGTTGCATGGCGGGCACGGCACCCGCGAGGCGAGGACCTTCGGCTCGAGACCCTCGACCACCTTGGTGACCGAGTAGAACTGGCGCCGGTTCCAGTCGGCGTCGTCGAGCGTCGTGATCGGCCCGGTGTTGTAGAGGAAGCTGTTCGGGTTGCGCACCTTGGTGGTGAAGCGGAACTGGTAGGTAATGTCCGGTCGGGAATCGCCGTCGTTGTCGATGTGGATCTCGTAGAGGACGTCGTCGCCGAACTCGTAGAAGTTCGGGCCGCCGGCAGGTCCTTGCAGCGGGATGTAGTTGCTGATCAGCGTGACGGTGTCGGGCTTGTCCGGGCTGACGAAGGCGTAGACGTCGGTGCTGTCGGCGACGGGGTCCTTGGAGATCTCGGGTGCTTCGCGGTGGGAGGACATGCTGCTCGCTCCTGGAGGTCAGTGGGCCGCGGCGCGCGCCAGGCGGCGGGCCAGCGTCCGGTCGGTGTAAGAGAGCTCCTCGGTCCCGACGTACAGCGTGATCTCTCCGCTACGGAGGTCACGGACGCGGGCGAAGACCGGCCCGGTCAGATCGGGAGCGTCGTCGGAGGTGTCGTCGGGCGACGACGGTGGGGCGGCACCGGCCACACCGGGAATCGAGGCGGCTGTGACGGCCACGACCCCGGCGGCGGCGCCGCCGATGAAGGTCCGTCTCGACAGTTGGCTCATGGGGTCCCCCTGCTCGCTGCGACCGACCGTCGGTGGATGGTCGGGAACGGCTCAGTCGACCTTCGGACGCCGGGTCGCTCAGCCCACATTCGCCACCATCGGTCGCACGGATTGGTCGCGGACGTCCGGAATGGCCGGTGGCCGGCTGATCGATGCGGCTTGGTCGACCGACGCCGGGAATGCAGGCGCGTCGCCGGTCTGTGCGTCGGTACGATCGGCGGGGTCCGCCAACCCATCCGTCCTGTTCGAGGAGCAGTCGTGTCCGAGCACATCCGCGTCGTGGTCGCCGGGAGCGAGCGATCGGTCGTCGCGGGCACGACGGCTGCCGACCTCTTCGCCGACGCGCCGGACGTGATCGCGGCCCGGATCGACGGCCAGCTCGTCGACCTGGCCCGACCGCTCCGCGACGGAGACCGGCTCGAGCCCGTCGAGATCGGGTCGGACGACGGCCGGGCGATCCTGCGGCACTCGACCGCGCACGTCATGGCCCAGGCCGTCCAGGACCTCTTCCCCGAGGCGAAGCTCGGCATCGGCCCGCCGGTCGAGAACGGCTTCTACTACGACTTCGACGTCCCGAGCCCCTTCCACCCGGACGACCTCGAGAGTATCGAGAACCGGATGCGGCAGATCGTCAAGGAGCGGCAGTCGTTCTCCCGTCGCCCGGTCACCGACGAGCAGGCGCGGACCGAGCTCGCGGGCGAGCCCTACAAGCTCGAGTTGATCGGCCTGAAGGGGCCTGGCGCCGCCGCGGCCGCCGACGGTGCCGACGCCGAGGTCGGTGCGGGCGAGCTCACCATCTACGACAACCTCCGCCGCGACGGTGAGCTGGCGTGGAAGGACCTCTGCCGGGGGCCACACCTGCCGACGACCCGGCAAATCCCGGCCTTCAAGCTCATGAGAGTTGCCGCGGCCTACTGGCGGGGGAGTGAGAAGAACCCGCAGCTGCAGCGGATCTACGGCACCGCCTGGGAGTCGCGCGACGCGCTGAAGGCTTTCCTCGAGCACCTGGCGGAGGCGGAGAGGCGCGACCACCGCAGGCTGGGCGCGGAGCTCGACCTGTTCTCCTTCCCCGACGAGATCGGATCCGGCCTGGCGGTCTTCCATCCCAAGGGTGGCGTCGTCCGGCGAATCATGGAGGGTTACTCACGCGATCGCCACGAGCAGTCCGGCTACGAGTTCGTCTACAGCCCTCACATCACCAAGGCGGCGCTGTTCGAGACGTCCGGCCACCTGGAGTGGTACCGAGACAGCATGTACCCGCCGATGCATCTCGACGCCGACGTCGACGAGGAGACGGGGGAGGTCCGCAAGCCAGGACAGGACTACTACCTCAAGCCGATGAACTGCCCCTTCCACAACCTGATCTACCAGGCCCGGGGGCGTTCCTACCGCGAGCTGCCGCTGCGGCTGTTCGAGTTCGGCACCGTCTACCGGTACGAGAAGTCCGGCGTCGTGCACGGGCTCACCCGGGTGCGCGGGCTGACGATGGACGATGCGCACATCTACTGCACCAAGGAGCAGATGGGCGCCGAGCTCACGTCGCTGCTCACCTTCGTCCTCGACCTGCTCCGCGACTACGGCCTCGACGACTTCTACCTCGAGCTGTCGACCAAGGACCCGGACAAGTACGTCGGCACCGAGGAGACCTGGGACGAGGCCACCGAGGTTCTGCGACAGGCCGCCGAGGAATCGGGGCTGGAGCTCGTGCCCGACCCGGGAGGCGCCGCGTTCTACGGTCCGAAGATCTCGGTGCAGGCTCGCGACGCGATCGGCCGCACCTGGCAGATGTCGACCATCCAGCTCGACTTCAACCTGCCGGAGCGCTTCGATCTCGAGTACACCGCGGCCGACGGGTCGCGCCAGCGTCCAGTAATGATCCACCGGGCGCTGTTCGGCTCGATCGAGCGGTTCTTCGGCATCCTGACCGAGCACTACACCGGTGCGTTCCCGCCCTGGCTGGCGCCGGTCCAGGTCGTCGGAATCCCGATCACCGACGAGCACGTGCCATACCTGGACAAGGTGGCGGCGACGCTTCGTGAGCGGGGCATCCGGGTCGAGGTCGACGCGTCGGACGACCGGATGCAGAAGAAGATCCGCAGCGCGCAGAAGCAGAAGGTGCCGTACATGTTGCTCGCGGGCGACGACGACGTGGCCAAGGGCGCCGTGTCGTTCCGCTACCGCGACGGATCGCAGAAGAACGGCGTGCCCGTCGCGGACGCCGTCGCCGAGGTCGTCGACGCCGTCGAGCGCCGGATCCAGGTGTGATGGCACGTGACAGCGGCGGCTTCGTGCGGCCGTCGGTGGCCGAGGACGATCGCTTGCAACGGCTGTGGACGCCGTACCGGATGGCCTACATCAAGGGCGAGCCTGGGACTGGTCGCGACGCCGACGCCGGCTGCCCACTGTGCCGGATCCCCACGCTCGGCGACGAGGAAGGGCTGATCCTCGCCCGGGGAACGAGCGGGTACGCGGTGCTCAACCTGCACCCGTACAACCCGGGCCACCTCATGGTCGTGACCTACCGACACGTGGGCGAGCTCGAGGAGTTGACCGGCGACGAATCGGCCGAGCTCGCGGCGATGACCCGCGATGCCGTCCGGGCCGTGAAGGCCGCCTCCCGGCCGCACGGGTTCAACATCGGCATCAACCTGGGCGATGTCGCGGGCGGGTCGTTGTCCGATCATCTGCACCAGCACGTCGTACCCCGCTGGAACGGCGACGCGAACTTCGTGACGATCCTCGGCCAGACAAAGATCATGCCGCAGCTGTTGGCCGACACCCGGAAACTCTTGGCAGAGGCCTGGCCCGCGGGCCCCCCTCCGCGTTGATCATGCAACTTCTGCGCGACACGCCGCCCGCTCCGAGGGGAAGCCCACCAGACTGCGCGGCGTGTCGCGCAGAAGTTGCATGATCAACGCGGGTCAGGCGTCTTTGGTCATCGCCTTGGCGGCGAGATTGTGGGGCATGGGCTCGTAGCGGGCGAACGTCCGGGTGAACGTGCCGGTGCCGTGGCTCATCGCGCGCAGGTCGATGGCGTAGCGGACGATCTCGGTCTGCGGCACCTCCGCGCGCACGAGAGTGCGACCCTCGCCGACCGGCTCGGTGCCGAGCACGCGCCCGCGGCGGCTGGACAGGTCGCCCATGACGCCGCCCACGTAGTCATCGGGGACGAGGACGCCGACCTCGTCGACCGGCTCGAGCAGGTTGACCCCGGCGGCGGCCGCCGCCTCCCGCAGGGCCAGACCGCCGGCGGTCTGGAAGGCCATGTCGGAGGAGTCGACGCTGTGCGCCTTGCCGTCGAACAGGGTGACCCTGAGGTCGACCATGGGGTACCCGGCCGGCGTCGTGCCACGCTCCATCTGTGCCCGCACGCCCTTCTCGACCGAGGGGATGAACTGCCGCGGCACCGACCCGCCGACGACCTTGTCGACGAACTCGAACCCGGCCCCCTCGGGCAGGGGCTCCACCTCGACGTCGCACACGGCGTACTGGCCGTGGCCGCCGGACTGCTTGACGTGCCGGCCATGGCCCTTGGCCGAGCCGGCCACGGTCTCGCGCAGCGGCACCCGCAGATCCGCCTGGTCGACGGCCACGCCGTAGCGGCTGCGCAGGCGGTCCAGCAGCACGTCGGCGTGCGCCTCGCCGATGGTCCACAGCACCAGCTGATGCGTCTCGGCGTTGTTCTCGATGCGGAGCGTCGGGTCCTCGGCCGCCAACCGCTGCAGGCCCTGGGACAGCTTGTCCTCGTCGGCCTTGGCGTGGGCGACGATGGCGACGGGCAGCAGGGGCTCGGGCATGTCCCACGGCCGCATCAGCAGCGGGTCGTCCTTGGCCGACAACGTGTCGCCCGTCTCGGCCCGGGACAGCTTGGCGATCGCGCAGATGTCGCCGGCGGCACAGGCCGAGACCGGCCGTTGGGTCTTGCCGAGCGGGGACGTGACGGCTCCGATTCGCTCGTCCTCGTCGTGCTTCTCGTGGCCGCGGTCGGCGAGGAAATGGCCGGACACGTGGACGGTCTGGTCCGGTCGCAGCGTGCCGGAGAAGACCCGGACCAGGCTGATCCGGCCGACGTAGGCGTCGGTCGTCGTCTTGACGACCTCGGCGAGCAGCGGGCCGCCCGGGTCGCAGGTGAGACCCTCCCGCGTCTTGCCGACGACGCTGTAGACCTCCGGGATCGGGTGCTCGGTGGGTCCGGGGAAGGCACTGGTGATGATCTCGAGCAGCTCCGCGGTGCCCAGCCCGGTCGCCGAGCAGACCGGGATCACCGGGTGGAACGACCCCTTCGCGACCGCCTGCTCAAGGTCGTCGATCAGCACCTTCTGGTCGATCTCCTCGCCACTGAGGTAGCGGTCCATCAGGCTCTCGTCCTCGGACTCCTCGATGACGCCCTCGATCAGCTCGCCGCGTGCCGCCTCGAGCTGGTCGGCGTCGTCGGGCGACGGGTCGGTCTCGACCCGCTTGCCGCTGCTGTAGTCGAACAGGCGCCCGCTGAGCATGCCGACGAGCCCGTTCGTCGCGCCGTCGGGACCCGCGACCGGAAGGTAGAGGGGAAGGACCTTCTCACCGAACGCGTCCCGGCAGGCGGCGAGCGTCGCGGCGTAATCGGCGCGAGGGTGGTCGAGCTTGGTGAGCACGACGGCGCGCGGCATCCCGACGGCCGCGCACTCCGCCCAGAGCATCCGCGTCGATCCGTCGATCGCCTCGGCGGTCGAGACGACGAACAACGCACAGTCGGCAGCGCGCAGGCCGGCGCGCAGGTCGCCGACGAAGTCTGCGTATCCGGGGGTGTCGAGGAGGTTGACCTTCACCCCCTCGTGGTTCAGCGGCGCGAGGGAGAGTCCGACCGAGCGCTGTTGCCGAAGCTCGGCCTCGTCGTGGTCGCTGACCGTGGTGCCGTCCTCGACCCGGCCGGCGCGGTGGATGGTTCCCGTCGCGACCAGCAGGGCCTCGACGAGGGTTGTCTTGCCTGCTCCGGTGTGGCCGACCAGCACGACGTTCCGCACACCCCGTCCGTCAGTGGCCTGGTCGGCCCCGGGCACTGTGCCGTCGGCCGCCGCAGGGGTCTTGTCCGCCATGGCAATCGCCTCCTGAACGTCACGTCCGGAGGCCCCGGTGATGCCGGGACGGCTCCGGCGTACTCACACAACCTGGTGAAACCACCCTGGCCCGACGCGTCGCGCGACACAAGGGCAGTGGCCCGCCGGCAGGGCCAGGCCCCGGGTCGTAGGACCAGTGTCCGGCGCAACGGGCATCTGCCATCGGCGAACGCTGGAAGGCGCGGCTAGCATGGCGCCGCCCGCCGACTGAACGGAGCGCGTACCCAGCATGCTCAACCGCTTCGCCCGTGCGTTCTTCACGCGCCTGCTCACCCCGGTCGCCAGGGGGCTGCTGCGGCTACGGGTGAGCCCGGACGCGGTGACGATCGTCGGAACCCTCGGCGTCTGCATCGGGGCGCTCGCCTTCTATCCTCGCGGCGAGTTCCTCGTCGGCACACTCGTCATCACGGCGTTCGTCTTCTCCGACAACGTCGACGGGATCATGGCCCGGCTCTCGGGGCGGCAGGGCTCGTGGGGCGCATTTCTCGACTCCGTCCTGGACAGGTTCGGCGACGCGGCGATCTTCGCCGGGCTGGCTCTCTGGTTCGCGGGCAGGGGGGACGACCTGCGGATGGCGTCGCTGTGCCTCGCTTGCCTGGTACTCGGTGCCGTCGTCTCGTACGCGAAAGCGCGGGCCGAGGGGCTGGGCTACACCGCGAACGTCGGCATAGCGGAGCGGGCCGACCGGCTGGTCGCCGTCCTCGTGACGACTGGCCTGGTGGGCTGGTTCGACCTGCCGATCGTGGTGCTCGAGGTGGTGCTCTGGCTGCTCGCGGCGGCAAGTGCCTGGACCGTGCTCCAGCGGGTACGGACGGTGCGCCGGCAGGCCCTGGTCGAGGCGACATGAGCGCGAACCTGACAGAGCGGCTCGCCCTGCTCGGGTACACGGCCGGATGGTCGGCTGTGCGGCGTCTGCCCGACCGCGCCGCGTACGCCATGTTCCGGACGGTCGCCGACCAGGTCTGGCGGCGTCGCGGTCCGAGCGTGCGCCGCCTCGAGGCGAACCTCTCCCGGGCCCTGGGCACGGCCGACGAGGCCGCCGTCCGGGAGGCGTCCCGCGCCGGGATGCGCTCGTACCTGCGGTACTGGTGCGACGCGTTCCGGCAACCGGACTGGGACACCGACCGGATCGTTTCCCGGATCCGGGTCGAGGGCGAGGACAACATGCGCGGGCCGCTCGCTGCCGGCCGAGGGGTGGTGGCGGCCCTCCCGCACATGGCCAACTGGGACCACGCAGGCGCCTGGGCGTGCGTGACCGGTGCGCCCGTCACGACGGTGGCGGAACGGCTCAAGCCGGAACGGCTCTTCGAGCGGTTCGTGGCCTTCCGGGAGGGCCTGGGCATGGAGATCCTGCCGCTGACGGGCGGCCAGGGCGACGTGTTCGCCACGCTGGCGACCCGCCTGCGCGAGCCCCGGCTGGTGCCGCTGCTCGCCGACCGCGACCTGTCACGGCGCGGCGTCGACGTCACCCTGTTCGGCGAGGCGACCAGGATGCCTGCCGGCCCGGCGGCACTGGCGCTGCGGACCGGCGCGGCTCTGGTCCCTGTGAGCCTCTGGTATGAAGGCGACGACCCCGAGCACCGGTTGGTCGTCCGGTTCCACGACGAGTTACCGCCGCCGGTCGATGGCCGCGGCGCGGCGCGCGCCGCGCGCATGACCCAGGACCTTGCCGACGAGTTCGGCAGGGGCATCGCGGCCCACCCACACGACTGGCACATGATGCAGCCGCTGTTCCTCGCCGACCTGCCCGAGGGCGACCCGCGGCGGGTCCTCGCTCGTGAGGCCGGCCGATGAAGGTCGGGATGGTCTGCCCCTACTCCTGGGACATGCCGGGCGGCGTCCAGGTGCACATCCGCGACCTTGCCGAGGAGTTGATGCGCCGGGGTCACTCGGTGTCGGTGCTGGCAGCCGCCGACGACGACACTCCGGTGCCGCCGTACGTCGTCTCGGCCGGCCGGGCCGTGCCGATCCACTACAACGGCTCCGTCGCCAGGCTGACCTTCGGGCCGCTCTCGGCATCGCGGGTGCGGCGGTGGCTGTCCGACGGGCGCTTCGACGTGATCCACGTGCACGAGCCCGCGTCCCCCAGCCTGGGGCTGCTGGCCGTGTGGTGGGCCGACATGCCGGTGGTGGCGACGTTCCACCAGGCCACGCCGCGGTCCCGGGCGATGAGCGCTGCCTTCGGGATCCTGCAGTCGGCGATGGAGAAGATCTCCGCTCGGATCGCGGTGTCCGATGAGGCACGCACGGTGGTCGTCCAGCACCTCGGCGGCGACCCCGTGGTGATCCCGAATGGGCTCTACGTCGACCGCTTCACCGGGATTCCGCCGCGTCCCGAATGGCAGGGCGAGGGGGGCACGCTCTCCTTCCTCGGCCGGCTGGACGAGCCCCGCAAGGGTCTTCCGGTGCTGCTCGAGGCATGGCCGACGATTCACCGCGAGCGTCCCGGCACCCGGCTCCTCGTCGCGGGCCGGGGTGACGTGGACGAGATCCGGAAGGGGATTCCGGCGGACTGCCGTGACGCCGTGACGTTCCTGGGCGGCGTCAGCGACGAGGAGAAGGTCGCCATGTTCGCGTCCAGCGACGTGTACGTCGCGCCGCACACCGGTGGTGAGTCGTTCGGGATCGTGCTCGCCGAGGCGATGGCGGCGGGCACCCCGGTTCTCGCCAGTGAGCTGGTGGCGTTCCGGACCCTCCTCGACGAAGGCCGGTTCGGTGTGCTGATGCCCATCGGCGACGCGGACGCGCTGGCGAAGTCGGCACTCGACCTGCTGGCGGATCCGGCCGGACGCGACGAGTTGCGCCAAGCGGCCCGGGTCGCTGTGCGCCGCTACGACTGGTCGACCGTCGCCGACGAGGTGCTCGCCGTGTACGAGATGGCCGTAGCGGCCGGCACGGGTTATGGCCACGGCCGGTTCCGCCTGCCGGGCCGGTAGGTTCCCTCGTCGTGGAGTGGGTCGTCGCCGCTGTCGTGCTGCTGCTCGGCCTCTATCTCACCTGGACGGCCAACCGGCTCGATCGGCTGCACTGGCGGGTGGACGCGTCCCGAGCCGTGCTCGACGCTCAACTGCTGCGCCGGTCGGGTGCCGCCCTCGACCTCGCCAGCGGCGGACTGCTCGACCCGGCGAGCGCTGTGCTCATCGCCGACGCCGCATCGCGTGCTCGGACTGTCGACGAGTCCGGCCGCGAGCAGGCCGAGAGCGACCTGACCGAGGCGCTGGGCGCCGCGTTGGCCGACCCGGCGTACACGGCGTCCCTCCGCTCACAGGAGGGTGCCACGGCCGCGTTGGACGAGCTCGGCGCTGCGTTCCGGCGCGCCGGCCACGCCCGGCGGTTCTACAACGACACGGTCCGGGCCGCGCGCCGGTTACGGCGCAAGGTGCTCGTGCGCTGGCTCGGCCTGGCGGGTCGTGCCCCCTGGCCCGAGACCGTGGAGCTCGACGACGAGGTCCCGCGCGGCCTCGAAGCCTGACCGCGGGACGCCCGCGGCCGGCGTGGCACGCTGCGGCGTCCCACAAATCGCCTATAACGCCCGCGACTGCGACGGCACAGCGTGCCACGCACGGCGGTCTGGCGTGCCACCTGGAATCTGCGCGTGCAAGGCTCCGGCTCGAAGGGCGTCGCCATGATGGCGCCCGCGGCGGGGCCTACCATGGAGGTGTAACCACTCAACGCCCCTGTCACGAGGTTCACCATGTCCGAGCAGCCGACCGCCAGCCCTGAGACCGGAACCGCGCGGGTCAAGCGCGGGATGGCCGAGATGCTCAAGGGTGGCGTGATCATGGATGTCGTCACGTCTGAGCAGGCGAAGATCGCAGAGGACGCAGGCGCGGTGGCCGTGATGGCCCTGGAGCGGGTGCCGGCCGACATCCGGGCGCAGGGTGGCGTGTCGCGGATGAGCGACCCGGACATGATCGACGGCATCATCAAGGCGGTGTCGATCCCGGTCATGGCCAAGGCCAGGATCGGGCATTTCGTCGAGGCCCAGGTGCTCCAGAGCCTGGGCGTCGACTACGTCGACGAGTCCGAGGTGCTGACCCCCGCCGACTACGCGAACCACATCGACAAGTGGCAGTTCACGGTGCCGTTCGTGTGCGGCGCGACCAACCTGGGCGAGGCGCTACGGCGCATCACCGAGGGCGCGGCGATGATCCGGTCCAAGGGCGAAGCCGGCACCGGCGACGTGTCGAACGCGACGACGCACATGCGCCAGATCCGGGCCCAGATCCGCCGGCTGACGTCGCTGCCGGAGGACGAGCTGTTCGTGGCGGGCAAGGAGCTGCAGGCTCCGTACGAGCTGGTGCGCGAGGTCGCCGAGGCGGGCAAGCTGCCGGTCGTGCTCTTCACCGCGGGCGGCATCGCGACGCCGGCCGACGCGGCGATGATGATGCAGCTGGGCGCCGAGGGCGTCTTCGTCGGCTCCGGCATCTTCAAGTCCGGCGACCCGGCGAAGCGAGCCGAGGCGATCGTCAAGGCGACGACGTTCTACGACGACCCGGACGTGATCGCGAAGGTGTCACGCGGCCTGGGCGAGGCCATGGTCGGCATCAACCTCGAGGACGTCCCGGCCCCACACCGCCTCGCCGAGCGCGGCTGGTAGACCTCTCCAATTGATCACGTTAAGTGGGTCTCTATGGCCGTTACCAGGTCTCGAGACCGGGTAACGGCCTCAAACGCCCACTTAACGTGATCATTTGACGGGCGAAGGAGTACGGCGAACGTGAGCGAACCCGTTGTCGGTGTGCTTGCCGTCCAGGGCGACGTACGCGAACACACGACCGCGCTGCGAGAGTGCGGCGCTGCCGTCCTCACCGTGCGGCGCCCGACCGAGGTCGAGCGGGTCGACGCCCTGGTCATTCCGGGTGGCGAGTCGACGACGATGGACAAGCTGGTTCGGGCCTTCGACCTGTACGAGCCGCTGCGCGAGCGGATCAAGCGGGGGATGCCGGTATTCGGGTCGTGCGCCGGGATGATCATGCTGGCAGACCGGATCGCCGACGGAACCGCCGACCAGCGCACGCTCGGCGGGATGGACGTGACCGTTCGGCGCAACGCATTCGGCCGGCAGGTCGAGTCCTTCGAGACCGACCTCGACGTGGCCGTGTTCGGACAGGGGCCGCCGCTGCATGCCGTGTTCATCCGGGCGCCATGGGTGGAGGACGCGGGCCCGGGCGTCGACGTTCTCGCGACCGTAGCTGCGGGTCCTGCCGCCGGTAGGATCGTCGCCGTCCGCCAGGCAGCCCTGCTCGCCACGGCCTTCCATCCCGAGCTCACCGGCGACCTGCGCGTGCACCGGCTGTTCCTCGACATGGTGAAGGAGATCTGACCCGATGTCCGGCCACTCCAAGTGGGCGACGACGAAGCACAAGAAGGCCGTCGTCGACGCGAGGCGGGGCAAGCTCTTCGCCAAGCTGATCAAGAACATCGAGGTCGCGGCGCGTACCGGCGGCCCGGACCCCGCGGGCAACCCGACGCTCTACGACGCCATCCAGAAGGCGAAGAAGTCGTCGGTCCCCAACGACAACATCGATCGTGCGGTCAAGCGAGGCTCGGGCGCCGAAGCCGGCGGCGCTGAGTACCAGTCGATCACCTACGAGGGGTACGGCCCGAACGGCGTCGCGGTCCTCGTCGAGTGTCTGACCGACAACCGCAATCGGGCCGCGGCGGAGGTGCGGATCGCCATGACGCGCAACGGCGGCTCGATGGCCGACCCGGGATCGGTGGCGTACTTGTTCAACCGCAAGGGCGTCGTGGTCGTGCCGCGCCAGCAGGACGGCCGTGAGGTCAGCGAGGACGATCTGCTCGAGGTGGTCCTGGACGCCGGCGCGGAGGATGTCGAGGACCTCGGCGAGGCGTTCGAGGTCCAGTCCGATGCGAGCGATCTGGTCGCCGTCCGGACGGCCATCCAGAAGGCCAGCATCGACTACGAGTCGGCGGAGTCGTCGTGGGTGCCCTCTGTCACCGTGCCACTCGACGAGGACGGCGCGCGTAGGATCTTCCGGCTGATCGAGGCGCTCGAGGACAGTGACGACGTCCAGGACGTGTTCGCGAACTACGACGTCTCCGACGACGTCATGGAGAGAGTCGGCTGACCGACATCTGCGGCGCGTCGTGTCGCCGTCCATGGTGGAACCGCCGGTAGCGTGTCGTCCGAACAGGTGTTCGGGCGAAGGGGCGGCGCAATGCGCGTGCTGGGAGTCGATCCCGGTCTGACCAGGTGTGGCCTCGGCGTGGTCGACGGCCTGCCGGGCCGGCGCCTCGAGCTGGTCGCGTTCGACGTGGTGCGAACACCGCCAGGTACGGCGCTCGGCGAGCGCCTGCTCGCCCTCGAACGGGCGCTCGACGCCTGGATCGACGAGCATGAGCCGGACACGGTCGTCGTCGAGCGGGTCTTCAGCCAGCACAACGTCCGCACGGTCATGGGCACGGCCCAGGCCGGCGGCGTGGCGGTGCTCGGCGCGGTCCGGCGCGGCCTCGGGCTGGCGATGTACACCCCGAGCGAGGTGAAGGCGGCTGTCACCGGAAGCGGCCGGGCCGACAAGGCCCAGGTCGCGTCGATGGTCACCCGTCTGCTGCGGCTCGGCGAACGGCCGCGTCCTGCAGATGCGACCGACGCGCTCGCACTGGCGATCTGCGAGGTGTGGCGGGGCTCTGCCCAGGCTCGGCTGAACGCGGCGGTCGCGTCAGGAGGAGGTCTGCGGTGATCGCGTTCGTCCGCGGCCGGGTGGCGGCCGCCGGTGCCGGAGAGGTCGTCCTCGACGTCGGCGGAATCGGCCTCACCTTGCAGTGCACGCCGTCGACGGCCGCATCGCTGCGGGTCGGCGACGAGGCGAGGCTGCCGGCCTGCCTGGTTGTCCGCGAGGACTCGCTCACGCTGTACGGCTTCGCCGACGACGACCAACGCATCGTGTTCGAGCTGTTGCAGACGGCCAGTGGCATCGGCCCGCGGCTCGCGCAGGCGATGCTCGCCGTCCACCCCCCCGACGACTTGCGGCGGGCCGTCGCCACCGAGGATCTCGTCGCGCTGATGAGGGTCCCGGGCGTCGGGAAGAAGAGCGCCCAGCGGATCGTCATCGAGCTCAAGGACAAGCTCGGCCCGCCCGTTGCGCTTCGTACGGCACCGCACGCCGCCGAGAGCGCGCCAGACGGGTGGCGGGGACAGGTCCACGCGGCGCTGCTCGGCCTGGGCTGGACGGGCCGCGAGGCCGATGCCGCCCTCGAACAGGTGACGCCGCTCGTCGGCGACGGCGTCGACGGCGCCGACGTACCCGGCCTGCTCAAGGCGGCGCTGCGAACGCTGGCCCGGCCATGACGGGCGACCAGGGCGATCCGGCGGCGCGGCTGGTGGCGCGGGAGGCCGACGGGGACGAGCGCGCGCTGGAGGCGGCGCTCCGACCGCGCACACTGGCCGAGTTCGTCGGGCAAGAGCGTCTGCGAGAGCAGCTCTCGCTGGTTCTCGACGCTGCCCGGGCCCGGGGACGGGTCGCCGACCACGTGCTGCTCTCCGGACCGCCGGGGCTCGGCAAGACCACCCTGGCGATGATCATCGCGGCCGAGATGGAGGTTCCGCTGCGTATCACCAGCGGACCGGCTGTACAGCACGCCGGCGATCTCGCGGCCATCATGTCCTCGGTGTCCGAGGGCGACGTGGTGTTCTTCGACGAGATCCATCGCATGGCCAGGCCCGCGGAAGAGATGCTGTACACCGCGATGGAGGACTTCCGGGTCGACGTCATCGTCGGCAAGGGCCCGGGTGCCACGGCAATCCCGCTCGGCCTGCCCCCGTTCACCCTGGTGGGCGCGACGACCCGGACCGGCCTGCTTTCCGGCCCGCTCCGGGATCGATTCGGGTTCACCGGACACCTGGAGCTGTACGAGCCCGCCGACCTCCAGCGCATCCTCGTCCGCTCGGCTCGGCTGCTCGGGGTCACGCTGCGAAAGGACGGGGCGAGCGAGATCGCCGGCAGGTCGCGGGGCACGCCGCGCATCGCCAACCGCCTGCTGCGGCGGGTCCGGGACTTCGCCGAGGTCAGGGCGGACGGCGTGGTGACCGGCGAGGTCGCCCGAGCGGCCCTGATCGTCTACGAGGTGGACGAACTGGGCCTGGACCGGCTCGACCGCGCGGTCCTCGACGCCCTGTGCCGCCGGTTCGCCGGTGGACCTGTCGGTCTCGGCACGCTGGCCATCGCCGTGGGGGAGGAGCGCGAGACCGTCGAGGAGGTTGCCGAGCCGTTCCTGGTCCGCGCCGGCCTGCTCGCCCGGACGCCCCGGGGCCGGGTGGCCACGCCGGGAGCGTGGCGCCACCTCGGGCTGGCGGTTCCACCGCGGTCGCCGTTCGCGGCCCCGTCGCCGGACGACGACGGGGAGCCTGACCTGTTCACCGGCACCGGGGTTTAGAATGCCCGCACGGCTGCCGCCTGGCAGCCGCATGTCATCCTGTGCAGACCGCCCCCATGCACTGGGAAGGATTCGCGGTAAACCATGGAGCTCCTCCTCCCTCTCCTGCTGCTCGTCGTCTTCTACTTCATCCTTATCCGGCCGCAGCAGAGGCAGCGTCGGGAAGTCGCACAGGTCCAGTCGACGATCGCGCCGGGCGCGCGGGTCATGACGGGTGCGGGCCTGATCGCAACCGTCATCGCGATCGAAGGCGACGAGGTCGTGCTCGAGGTCGCCCCGGGCGTGACCAACCGATATGTGCGGCGCGCCATCATGCGCGTGATTCCCGACGAGGTCGCCGAGCCGGTGGCACCGGACGACGCCATCGAGCCGACGACGCGCCCCGTGGGCGAGAGCTCGACCGGCGACGACTCCACGGGCACCGAGCGCTGACGCCGATCGTTCGACCGCGGGGTTACCTCACCCGCAGTGGTGGCTCGCCGCGCAGACGCGCTCACGACGGGAACTAAGGAGAAAGACCGACAGTGGCATCTTCGAACGCGCCGCGCCCGTGGCGCCCGCTAGGCGTGCTGGCCGTGGTGCTGGTCGGTCTGTACGGCATCATCGCGCTGCTCGGTGACTGGTCGCCGCGGCTCGGCCTGGACCTGCGCGGCGGCACCAGCGTCACGCTCTCGGCGAAGACCACCGACGGCAGCACACCGACTGACGAGAGCATGCGGCAGGCCGTCGACATCATCAGGGACCGCGTCAACGGCAGCGGCGTGGCCGAGGCCGAGATCACGACGCAGGGCAATACGAACATCGTCGTCCAGGTGCCCGGCGTCGGTGAGGACGAGCTCATCCAGCTCGTCGGCCAGACTGCAGAGCTGCGCTTCCGGCCGGTCCGCGCGATCATCGAGGGATCCGCGCCGGCGCCGGCTCCTACTCCGGGCGACACCGGAACACCGACCCCTGGTGCGACCCCGACTCCCACTTCCACCTCCACAGACGCCGCGTCGCCCCCACCGGCCGGCCGCGCGCTGACCGAGGGGTTGACCGGGCTGGCCGGCCAGACCACGCCCAGCCCGACCGGTTCGCCGTCGCCGACACCATCCCCGAGCCCGGCCGCCACCCCGGTGCAGCCCCCGGCGGGTGAAGGCGCCCCGACGCCGGAGGAGCAGGCGCAGCTCGGGGCCTTCGACTGTGCGAACATCCTGACCGGTTCGCTCGACGACCCGGAGGCCTCCCTCATCACCTGCGACGAGGACGGCACCGCACGCTTCCTGCTGGGCCCGGCGGACCTGCTTGGCACCGACGTCGACGGCGCCTCAGCTGGGATCCCGCAGGGCCAGGTGCAGTGGGTCGTCGACCTCGACCTGACCGATGAGGGCGCAGACAAGTTCCTCGAATCGACCACGACGCTGTCGTCGCAGGTCTTCCCGCAGAATGCGTTCGCCATCGTGCTGGACGGCCAGGTTGTGTCGTATCCGACAGTGGAACAACCCATCCCGGGGGGCAGTGCGGAGATCTCGGGTGCGTTTACCCAGTCCGAAGCCCAGGCGCTGGCGACGGTGCTCAACTACGGCTCGCTGCCGCTGACCTTCGAGATCAGCGACCGGTCGACCATCACGCCGACGCTGGGAGAGAGTCAGCTCAACGGGGGATTGCTCGCCGGAGCAATCGGCCTGCTGCTGGTGCTCTTGTACTCGTTGCTCTACTACCGCGGGCTCGGCTTCGTGGTCTTCGCCAGCCTCGTGGTTGCCGGGCTGCTGACATTCGCCGCCGTAGTCCTGCTCGGCGAGGCCATCGGTTTCACGCTCACGATCGCGGGCATCGCCGGCATCATCGTGGCGATCGGCATCACGGCCGACTCCTTCGTGGTGTTCTTCGAGCGGATCCGCGACGAGATCCGCGAGGGACGCAGCGTCCGGATGGCCGTCGAGACCGGCTGGATGCGGGCCCGCCGAACCGTGCTGGCCAGCGACACCATCACGCTGTTGGCCGCGTTCTTCTTGTACGTGTTCTCAGTAGCGAACGTTCGAGGCTTCGCGTTCACGCTCGGGCTGACGACGGTCGTCGACCTGGTCGTGGTGTTCCTGTTCACAAAGCCGCTGATGAGCGTGCTGGCCCGCAGCCGGTTCTTCGGCGCGGGACACAAGTGGTCCGGCCTGGACCCGGAACAATTGGGTGCGCCCCGACGCACCGGCCAGGGCCGACGAACCGGCGCTGCTGTTCCGAAGGAGGCAACGCCATGAGCCGGCCGTCGCTCGGCAGCCGCCTCTACAGCGGTGAAACCTCGTACCCGATCGTCCAAAACGCCCGGCGGTGGTACATCCTCAGCTCGGTGCTGCTGGCGGTCGCCCTGGCCGGCTTGATCGGCCGCGGGCTCCAGCTCGGCGTCGAGTTCAGCGGGGGAGCGGAACTGAGTGCGCCGGTCGCGCAGGTGACCGACTCGACGGTCAGCGACGTGCGAGAAGCGATCATCGCGACGGGGATCGACGAGGCCGCCGAGCCGAGAGTCACGCTCGTAGGCGACGACACCGTACGGGTGCAGACGGGCAGCCTTACACCGGAGGAGACGACGTCGGTACGTGACGCCGTCGCCGACGAGGTAGGGGCGTCGCCCGACGAGATCGCCGCTCAGGTCATCGGACCGTCCTGGGGGGACCAGATCACCCGCCAGGCTCTGCTCGGGCTCGGCGCGTTCCTGGTGGCCGTGGCGCTGTTCCTGTCCATCGCCTACGAGTGGAAGATGGCGGCCGCGGGTCTGGTCGCGCTCCTGCACGACGTGCTCTTCACGGTCGGCGTCTACGCCCTCGTCGGGTTCGACGTCACACCGGCGACCGTGATCGGGTTCCTGACGATCCTGGGCTACTCGCTGTACGACACCGTCGTCATCTTCGACAAGGTTCGCGAGAACACCAAGGGCATCACCGGACAAAACCAGATGACCTACGCCGAGGCCGCCAACCTTGGGCTCAACCAGACGCTGATGCGGTCGGTGAACACCTCGATCATCGCGCTGTTGCCGATCGGCTCGATCCTGTTCGTGGGTGCCGGCCTGCTCGGAGCGGGCACGCTCAAGGACCTCGCGCTGGCCCTGTTCGTCGGAGTCGCCATCGGCACCTACTCGTCGATCTTCATCGCGACGCCGTTGCTGGTGGAGCTCAAGAACCGGGAGCCGACGATCGCGGGGCTGGCCCGGCGGGTCGAGGCGCGACGGTCGGCCGCGAAGGCTCCCCGCGGCGACGTCAGCACCGAGCCGGCCAGCGTCAGCCTGGCGAGTCCGGGGCAAGGTGTGGCGCCGGCGGCGGCCCGCGGTGGGCCGGTCGTCGAAACCGGCGAGCGCCGGCAACCGCAGCGAAAGACCCGTTCCCAGCGGCGAGGCAACGGCGGGCGGCCGGCGCGATAGCCTCGCGCAGTGACCGAGCCGACGACCGACGACGGCCTCCTCGAGGCGGCCGAGCGTGAGCTCCTGCTCTCCCGCATCCGCGACATCCCCGACTGGCCACAGGCTGGGGTGACGTTCAAGGACATCACGCCCCTGCTGCTCGACCACGCCGCCTTCGCGACGGTCGTGTCGGCGCTGGCCGGGGTGGGCCGCGACGAGGGCGGGGTCCGGCGAGTGGACACCGTCGTCGGCATCGAGGCGCGCGGCTTCATCCTCGCCGCTCCGGTGGCGCACGTGCTGGGCGCGGGCTTCGTCCCGGTCCGCAAGGCGGGCAAGCTCCCGTACGCGACCCGGTCCGCCAGCTTTGCGCTCGAGTACGGCGAGGCGACGATCGAGGTGCATCAGGACGCGTTCAGCGCCGGGGATCGGGTACTCGTGGTGGACGACGTGCTGGCCACCGGCGGCACCGTCGAGGCCACCGTCGGGCTCGTCCGGCAGGCCGGCGCCGAGGTCGTCGCCGTCAGCGTGCTGATGGAGCTGGGCTTCCTCGGCGGTCGCGATCGACTGCGCGACGTCGACCTGTACGCGCTGCTGCGCGTCTGACGTCGAGGGAAACCCCGTAGACTGGTCTCCCGGTAGGTGGTCGCGAGGAGACCTGTGGCAGACGAGACTCTCTCGACCAGCGCGCTGACGCCCGTCCGCGTGCGGGCGAGGCTTGCCCGGCTCACCTCCCAGCGCCACCAGACCGACCCGGCGCTCGAGCCGTTGTTCCGGACGATTCACGCCACCCACCCCAAGGCCGACGTCGACGTCGTCGAACGGGCGTACCGGGCGGCGGCCCGAGCCCACAGTGGTCAGAAGCGCAAGAGCGGCGACCCGTACATCACCCATCCGCTCGCCGTGGCAACGATCCTCGCCGAGCTGGGCATGACACCGCCGACCCTGGCCGCCGCTCTGTTGCACGACACCGTCGAGGACACCGACTACAGCCTGGTCGACCTGCGCGACGAGTTCGGCGACGAGGTCGCGATGCTCGTCGACGGTGTGACCAAGCTGGACAAGGTCAAGTACGGCCAGGCGGCCCAGTCCGAGACCGTCCGCAAGATGGTCGTGGCGATGGCCAAGGACATCCGGGTGCTGGTCATCAAGCTGGCCGACCGCCTTCACAACGCGCGCACCTGGCGGTACGTGTCCAAGGAGTCGGCGCGGCGCAAGGCCCGCGAGACGCTGGAGATCTACGCGCCACTGGCCCATCGGCTCGGCATGAACACCATCAAGTGGGAGCTCGAGGACCTCTCGTTCGCGACGCTGCACCCCAAGGTCTACGACGAGATCGTCCGGCTGGTGGCCGAGCGGGCCCCCTCGCGCGACGACTACCTGGCCGCGGTGATCGACCAGGTCCAGGGCGACCTGCGCGGAGCGAAGTGCAAGGCGTCGGTCACCGGCCGGCCCAAGCACTACTACTCGATCTACCAGAAGATGATCGTGCGGGGCCGCGACTTCGCCGACATCTACGACCTGGTGGGCATCAGGGTCCTGGTCGAGTCCGTCCGCGACTGCTACGCCGTGCTCGGCATCGTCCACGCCCGCTGGAACCCGGTTCCCGGGCGGTTCAAGGACTTCATCGCGATGCCGAAGTTCAACATGTACCAGTCACTGCACACGAGCGTGATCGGCCCGAGTGGCAAGCCGGTCGAGATGCAGATCCGTACGTTCGCCATGCACCGGCGCGCCGAGTACGGCATCGCCGCGCACTGGAAGTACAAGGAAGACTCCAACTCCGGCATCGAGCTCCAGCGAAGCATGGTCAACGGCGACGACTCGCGGGCGCCGAGCGACATGGCCTGGCTGCGCCAGTTGCTCGACTGGCAGAAGGAGACCGAGGACCCCGGTGAGTTCCTCGAGTCGCTGCGCTTCGAGATCACCACCAACGAGGTCTACGTCTTCACGCCGCGCGGCGATGTCGTCGCTCTGCCCGCCGACGCGACGCCCGTCGACTTCGCCTACGCGGTGCACACCGAGGTCGGCCACCGATGCATCGGCGCCCGGGTCAACGCACGGCTGGTGCCCCTGGAGTCCACGCTCGACAACGGCGACGTCGTCGAGATCTTCACATCCAAGGCCGAGGGCGCGGGACCGAGCCGTGACTGGCTGACGTTCGTCACCAGCGCGCGCGCTCGCAACAAGATCAAGCAGTGGTTCTCGAAGGAACGCCGCGAGGAGGCAATCGAACACGGCAAGGACGGCATCGCCCGGGCGATGCGCAAGCAGGACCTCCCGCTGCAGCGGATGCTGTCCCAGGAGGCGCTGACGGCGGTCGCCAGCGAGCTGCGCTACGCAGACATCTCGGCGCTGTACGCGGCGGTCGGCGAGGGGCATGCCTCGGCCCAGAGTGTCGTGCAGAAGCTCGTGGAAGCCCTTGGCGGCGAAGAGGGGACGAGCGAGGACGCCGCCGAGGCCGCCACGCCGACCCGGCCGCGGCGCCGGAGCCCAGGCGACCCTGGTGTCGTGGTCAAGGGCGTGAGCGACGTGTGGGTCAAGCTCGCCCGCTGCTGCACGCCGGTTCCCGGTGACGAGATCGTCGGCTTCGTCACGCGAGGGTCCGGCGTCTCCGTCCACCGGGTCGACTGCGTCAACGTCGCCGCCCTGCAGAGTGAGCACGGCCGGATGGTCGACGTCGAGTGGGCGCCGACGGCGAACAGCCTGTTCCTGGTCGCCATGCAGGTCGAGGCGCTCGACCGCGCCCGCCTGCTCTCGGACATCACCCGTGTGCTCTCCGACCAGCACGTCAACATCCTGTCGGCGACGGTGACCACGAGCTCCGACCGGATCGCGAAGAGCCGGTTCACGTTCGAGATGGGCGACCCCAAGCACCTCGGCCACGTTCTCAAGGCCGTCCGAGGTGTCGAGGGCGTGTTCGACGCCTACCGTCTGACGAGCACCCGCTCCGCCCCGGTGACCGTCGGCGACTGACCGCCCAGCAAGAGTTACCCCGGCGTTGATCATGCAACTTCGGCGCGACACGCCGTCGCCGAAGCGGCGCCTGCCGCGCTTGTGCTCGGCGTGTCGCGCAGAAGTTGCATGATCAACGCGGAGGGGGGCGTCAGCTGCGGAACTCGTCCAGGGCACGCTCGGCCTGCTCGAGCCAGGAGCGACGGGCGACCAGGGCGTCCTCGGCCTCCTCGAGCTTCCGCGGTTCGTCCTTCTCGCGTGCCGCGGCGGCCTGTGCCTCGAGCTCGGCGATCGACGACCGGAGCTGGGCCACCGTGTCCTCGGCCCGGGCGCGTGCCTCGGGGTTGGTGCGGCGCCACTCGTTCTGCTCCGCATCGCGGACGGCGTCCTCGACCCGCCGCAGCCGGCCCTCGACCGTCCGCATGGCGTCGCGAGGGACATGGCCGGCGGCCTCCCAGCGCTCGTGGATCGAGCGCAACGTCTCGCGGGCGGCCTTCCAGTCGGTGACCGGTAGGAGCGCTTCGGCCTCGGCGAGAAGAGCCTGCTTGGCTTCGAGGTTGGTCTGCTGCTCGGTGTCGCGCTTGGAGAGGTCGGCCGACCGGGCCGTGAAGAACGTGTCCTGCGCCGTCCGGAAGCGCCGCCACATCGCGTCGTCGGCAGGCTTCGGCGCCGGTCCCGCGGCCTTCCAGCGGGACATGAGCTCGCGATATCGGCGCGCGGTCGACGCCCAGTCCGTCGAATCGGCCAGCGCCTCCGCCTCGACCAGGATCTTCTCCTTGACCGACTTCGCCTGCTCGCGCCGCTCGGCCACCTCGGCGAAGTGCGTCTTGCGCCGGCGCGTGTAGTGGGTGCGGGCACTCGAGAACCGCCGCCAGAGCACGTCGTCGCTTGTCCGGTCGAGCCGTGGCAGTGTCTTCCACTCGTCGAGCAGCGCCCTCAGCCGGTCGGCGCCGCTGCGCCAGTCGTCGCCCTCGGCGACCGTCTCGGCCTCCGTCGCGATGGCCTCCTTCCGGCTGCGGGCCTCGTCGAGGGCTTGTGCCCGCTCGGCACGTCTCTCGGCGCGGCGTTCGGCGATCTGCGCCTCGATCGCGTGAAGGCGCTGTGACAAGGCCGCGAAGTCGCCGATGGCATGCGGTTCCACCAGCGCTTCGCGGAGCTTGCGGACGCCACTCGCCGTCTCGTCCGGAGCGGCCGCCCCCGAGCCGAGTCGTTGCTCGAGCAGGTCGACCTGCACCGCCAGGTCGTCGTACTTGCGGCCGAAGAACGCCAGCGCCTGGTCGGGCTCGCCGACCTGCCATGAGCCAACCTGACGCTCGCCGCCCTCCGCGGTGCGGACGAACACATCGCCGGCCGCGTCCACCCGCCCCCACACGTTCTCCGCCACGGTGGGGGGCGGCGGCGTCGGCTCCGGCGGCGGAGAGCCGGAGTCGGCGGGGGTGAGGGTCACCGGTCGATCCTCCGGGCGGGGCGGGCGGGCGTCATGCCCCGGTCACGAGATCGTCGAGTGTCACGGGCTGCTTCGGCGCGCCGTCCTCCGAACCGTCGCCGGTACCGGCGGCCGCGATGCCCGCGACGACCTCGAGCCCTGCGGTGATCCGGCCGAACACGGTGTAATCGGGCGGCAGCTGCGAGTCTTCGTAGACGAGGAAGAACTGGCTGCCGTTGGAACCCGGTTCGTCCTGACGGTGCGCCATGGCCACCGTCCCGGCGGGATACGTCGCGCCGTCGGTGTTCTCCACGCCGAACTCGTAGCCCGGGCCACCGCCGCCGGTGCCGGTCGGGTCGCCGCACTGGAGCACCCGGAGCGACGGCGAGGTCGTCAACCGGTGACAGGACGTGGCGTCGAAGTAGTCGTGGGCCGCCAGATGTGCCAGCGAGCCCACCGTGCAGGGAGCTGCGTCGGCGAACAGCTCGAGGGCGACCGGCTGGCCGTCGATCGTCAGGGTCGCGGTCGAGGCGGCCGTCGGCGTGGTCGGCGCGAGGCCGATCTCCTCGTTCGGCGTTCCGGCGGCGGTGTAAGTACAGTTGCCGGGAGCCGCAGAGGTGTCGTCCGAGGCGGTCGTCGTGCTGTCGTCATTGCCCAACGGGCCCCAGACGACGGCGGCCGTGGCGATCCCGCCGACGGCGATCGCGAAGATGGCGAGGACGGCGACCACCTGGCGCCGACGACGGGATCGTGCCTCAGCGGCGGCGCGACGCGCCTCCTGCTTCTCCCACCGTTGCCGCGCGAGCTGGCGACGTCGCTGGCTCGTGCTTGCCACCTGACCTCCGTTTGTCATGATCTCGTCGCCGGGCCGTGCCGATCCACCCCGGGTTGGCACAGTCTAGGCAGCGCGCCTGGCCGGCCATGTAACGAGTTAGCGGCGATGAGCGGGCCGCCGGTACCCTTCCGGACGTGCTCGTTGTCAGCTTCGCGGCCCAGGTGTTCGGGACGAACTGCTATGTCCTCGCTCCGTCGGCGGGGCACGAGTGTGTGATCGTCGACCCGGGAATCGGCGTCGTCGACGCGCTGGACGGTGTGCTGCGCGACCACCGCCTCAAGCCAGCGGCGGTGCTGCTCACCCACGGTCACCTCGACCATGTGTTCTCTGTGACACCGGTCTGCGGTGCCCGCGACATCCCGGCGTACATCCACGGCGACGACGTCTACCGCCTGGCCGACCCGATCTCGACGCTCGATCCCGCGTTGGTGGCCATGTTCGAGCGCCAGTTCGGCACGAAGGCCGCGTCGGAGCCGGACGACGTGCGGACGTTGTCCGACGGCGCGGTGCTCTCGCTGGCGGGCTTGGACGTGAGCGTCGACCACGCGCCTGGCCACACGGAGGGTTCGGTGATGTTCCGGCTGCCCGACGATGAGACGGAGCTGTGCCTGTCCGGCGACGTGCTCTTCGCGGGCAGCATCGGGCGCACCGACCTGCCCGGCGGCGACCACGCCGCGATGTTGCGCAGCCTTGCCGATAAGGTCCTCCCGCTCCGCGACGACACCGTGGTCATGCCCGGGCACGGGCCTTCGACGACGGTCGGCCGGGAACGCGCGAGCAACCCCTATCTGCAGGGCCTGCGCCCGTCCCGTGATCGCCACGGACTCGCTCGCGGATCTGGTCGCTGACTCTGCATGATCAACGAGCTGAGCGCACACCGAGGACGCCAGTGAGCCCGTTGTTCCGAGCACCCCGGGGGACGTTCGACCTCGTACCTCCGCGTGGCGAGGCGACCCTCGCCGTGCGTGAGGCGATGGCCGCACCGCTGCGTCGGGCCGGCTACGGCTACGTCGAGACCCCGACCTTCGAGGAGACCGCGCTGTTCGTGCGCGCGGTGGGGGAGTCGACCGACGTCGTCAGCAAGGAGATGTACTCGTTCACCACTCGGGGCGGCGACGACGTGACGCTGAGGCCCGAGGGCACTGCGCCCGTGCTGCGGGCTGCGCTGGAGCACAACCTGCACCGGGGCCCGCTGCCGGTGAAGCTGTGGTACTCGGGCTCGTACTACCGGTACGAACGCCCGCAGAAGGGGCGCTTCCGGCACTTTTCCCAGGTCGGCGCCGAGGCGATCGGGACCGAGGATCCGGCGATCGACGCCGAGTTGATCGTGCTGGCCGTCGATGCCTACCGGGCGCTGGGGCTGACCGTGCGCCTGCTGGTGAACTCGCTCGGCTCGGACGAGTCGAGGCCGGCGTACCGGGCGGCGTTGCAGGACTATCTGCGGCGGCGGGACCTGGACGACGAGACGCGTGAACGGGTCGAGCTCAACCCACTGCGCGTGCTCGACGACAAACGGCCGGAGATGCAGGCGGTCCTGAAGGAAGCGCCGGTGATCGCCGACTTCCTGTCGGCTGCCGACCGCGCTCACCACGACACCTTGCGCGCCCTGCTGGCCGACACCGGCGTCGACTACGAGGACGATCCGCGCCTGGTCAGGGGCCTGGACTACTACACGAGGACGCTGTTCGAGTTCGTGCACGACGGGCTGGGCGCACAGTCGGCGGTTGGCGGAGGCGGCCGCTACGACGGCTTGTCGGAACTGCTCGGCGGTCCACGGCTGCCGGGTGTCGGCTGGGCACTCGGCGTCGAGCGGACGTTGCTCGCCGTCGAGGCCGAGGGTAGGACTCTGCATGGTACGGGCGGTGTGGACGTCTTCGCCGTACCGCTGGGCGAGGTGGCGGCCCGGCGGCTGTTCGCAGTCGTCACCGAGCTTCGGCGTGCCGGCGTGGCCGCTGACATGGCGACCGGTACGCGGGGCCTCAAGGGTTCGATGAAGGCGGCGGACCGGAGTGGCGCGAGGTACGCGATCGTCGTCGGCGAGCGCGATCTGGCCGACGGTGTCGCCCAGATCAAGGACCTGCGGTCCGGCGACCAGGCGCCGGCGTCGCTCCAGACCCTGGTCGCGGAACTGCGCAAGCGGCTCGGGGCGCCGGACGCCTGACGGCGGCCGCCGCTCAGGTCAGCTCCGGCGGTGATACGGCCGCCCCTTGCATTCCACTCGAACACATGTTCGAATGAGTTGGTGCGATGGCAGGGCCAGCGAATCGATGCCGAGGACGAGACGGCACTGCCCGGTCTGAACCGGATCCCGGGTCTCATCCGCAGCGTGACCACGCCCGACTTCGCCGGTGTGACCTTTCACGAGGTCAGGGCGCGCAGCGTCCTCAACGAGGTGCCGGGGCAGTCGGTGATGCCTTTCCGGTGGACGGTCAACCCGTACCGCGGTTGCACTCACGCGTGCCGTTACTGCCTGGCCGGCGACACGCTGATCATGCTGGCCTCTGGGCGGGTGCGTCGGCTGGCCGACATCCGACCGGGCGATGCCGTCTGCGGCACCGAGCTTCGCGGCGGCGATCGCCACCTGGCGCCGACCGTGGTGCGAGCGCACTGGCAGACGGTCAGGGCGGCCTTCGGGGTCGAGCTCGGCGACGGCACGGTGCTCGTCGCGAGCGCCGAACACCGGTTCCTGACGCCGGCGGGCTGGAAGCACGTCGCTGCCGACGGAGACCAGCAGGAGTCCCGCCCGTACCTGCGCGCGGGCGACGAGCTCGTCTGCCTGGGTCGAGATCAGGTCGGCCGCGCCGTCGGGCGTCGGGGCGTCGCGATCGCCCCCGACTCCCGGACGCGGGTCGCCTCCGTCGAACCGCTCGGCGTCGACGTGCCCATGTATGACATCACGACCGGGACCGGCGACTTCGTCGCGAACGGCGTGATCAGCCACAACTGCTTCGCCAGGGGGAGTCACGAGTGGCTGGAGCTCGACACCGGCACCGGCTTCGACACCGAGATCGTCGTCAAGGTGAACGCTCCCGACGTTCTGGCACGGGAGGTCGCACGTCGGTCCTGGACTCGTGAGCACGTCGCCCTGGGCACCAACACCGACCCCTACCAGCGTGCCGAGGGTCGGTACCGGCTCATGCCCGGGATCATCGGGGCGCTCGCCGGGTCGGGCACTCCGTTCTCCATCCTGACCAAGGGCACCCTGCTCCGCCGCGATCTGCCGCTGCTGGCCTCGGTCGCCAGGGACGTGGACGTCGGGTTGGCGGTGTCCATCGCGATCTACGACCAGGCGCTGCACCAGAGCCTCGAGCCGGGCACGCCGTCACCCCGGGCCCGGCTCGACCTGGTCCGCTCGATCCGTGCCGCCGGCTTCGACTGCAGTGTGCTGCTTGCGCCGGTGCTTCCATGGCTGACCGACTCGACGGGGTCGCTCGACGACGCGCTCGGCACCCTCGCGCAGGCAGGAGCGTCCAGCGTCACGGCCATCCCGCTGCACCTGCGCCCGGGCGCACGCGAATGGTTCATGGCCTGGCTCGTACGAGAGCGCCCCGACCTCGTCGCCGGCTACGAGCGCTTGTTCGCGCGGGGCGCCTACGTGCCACGCGCATACAGCGAGTGGCTCTCCCAGCGGGTGCGGCCGCTGCTCGCCCGCCACGGGCTGGAGTCCGGCGGTGGAGGGCGGGCGCGTGGAGTTCCCGGGGAGGACGACGTGGTCGTGCCGGCGGGGAGCTCGTCCGACCCGCTGGCGCCCGATGGGCCGGCGCCGCAGCAGCTCACGCTCATGTAGCCGCCGGCTCCGCTACTCGGCCGCCTCCTCAGCCTTCGGCCAGCTCCTCGGGAGTCAATGCTCGTAGCACGCAGAACTCGTTGCCTTCGGGGTCCGCCAGGACGACCCAGCTGACCGTCGGCGGCTGGCCGATGTCGACCCGGGTGGCACCGAGCGCGACGAGCCGGTCGACCTCGGCTTGTTGGTCCAGCGGGCGCAGGTCGAGGTGCAGGCGGTTCTTTGCGACCTTGGCATCGTTGTTCGAGCCGAAGAGCAGATCTGGCGCGACGTTCTCCTCCGGGCTGCCCTCGGGCGGCTCGAGCACGCTCTCCCGTTCGTCCTCGTAGGTCAGGCGCCAACCCAGCGCGTTCGCCCAGAACCGAGCGAGACCCGGTGGGTCGAGGGAGTCGACGACGATGCACTGGATCCGGATGTCCACGACCGCCAGCGTCGCCGCAGAGCCAGGACGTCGTCAACGGGTTTCCCCGAGCAGGTTCGTACCCGCCGACACGCCGAACGTAGGATCGGGTCCGCCCGATTCTCAGACGCTGACCGAGACGCGTCTGCCGATCCATGACCAAGAGGACCAAGCTCGTGCTTCGCACTCAGTCGGCCGGAGAGCTCCGGGCCGAACATGCCGGTCGGACCGTCACGCTCGCAGGCTGGGTGGCCCGTCGGCGGGATCACGGCGGGGTGGCGTTCCTGGACCTTCGGGACGCGTCGGGAGTCGCCCAGGTAGTCGTACGGGACGAGGCCGTGGCGGCGGGACTGCGCAGCGAGTTCTGCGTCCGTGTCGACGGTGCGGTCCAGCGGCGCCCGGCCGGCAACGAGAACCCGAACCTGCCGACCGGCGAGGTCGAAGTCGTCGCCGACACGGTTGAGGTGCTGAGCGAGGCCGCTCCGTTGCCGTTCCCGATCGACGAGCATGTCGACGTCGGCGAGGAGGTGCGGCTCCGGTACCGCTACCTCGACCTTCGGCGTCCCGGTCCGGCCGCCGCGCTGCGGCTGCGTTCGAGGGTCAACCAGGCTGCCCGCGATCTGCTGCTGGCCGAGGACTTCATCGAGATCGAGACGCCGACGCTGACCCGCTCGACGCCCGAGGGCGCCCGCGACTTCCTCGTCCCGGCGCGGCTGCGACCGGGCAGTTGGTACGCGCTTCCGCAGTCACCCCAGCTGTTCAAGCAGCTGCTCATGGTTGCGGGTTTCGAACGGTACTTCCAGATCGCGCGCTGCTATCGCGACGAGGATTTCCGCGCCGACCGGCAGCCCGAGTTCACCCAGCTCGACATCGAGATGAGCTTCGTCCAGCAGGACGACGTCATCGCGCTGGGTGAGCGTGTCGTGGCGGCGCTGTGGAAGCTCGTCGGCCACGACGTCACGGCGCCGATCCGGCGGCTGACGTTCCGCGAGGCGATGGACCGCTATGGCTCCGACAAGCCAGACCTGCGATTCGCACTCGAGCTGACCGATCTCACCGAGCATTTCGACAAGACGGGGTTCCGGGTCTTCCAGGCGCCCTACGTGGGTGCCGTCGTGCAGCCGGGCGGAGCGTCGCAGAGCCGGCGTGAGCTCGACGGCTGGCAGGACTGGGCAAGGGCCCGAGGGGCGAAGGGACTCGCCTACGTCCTGGTCGGAGACGACGGCGAGCTCTCCGGTCCGGTCGCGAAGAACCTCTCCGAGGGCGAGAAGGACGGTCTGGCCGAGCTGGTGAAGGCCTCGGCCGGCGACGCGATCTTCTTCGCTGCGGGCACCCGGGCGCCGTCGCAGACGCTGCTCGGCGCCGTGCGCCTCGAGATCGCGCGCCGGGGCGGGCTGATCGACCAGGGCGCGTGGGAGTTCGTCTGGATCGTCGACTACCCGTTGTTCGAGCCCGTCGAGGCCACGGACGAGATCGCGGTCGGCTCCGGCCGCTGGACTGCCGTCCACCACGCGTTCACGTCACCCACGGAGGAATGGGCCGACCGCTTCGAGGCCGACCCGGAGAACGCGCTGTCGTACGCCTACGACCTCGTGTGCAACGGCAACGAGATCGGCGGCGGCTCGATCCGTATCCACCGGGCCGATGTCCAGCAGCGGGTGTTCGACGTGATGGGCCTGTCCGCGGACGAGGCGCAGGAGAAGTTCGGGTTCCTGCTGGACGCCTTCGCGTACGGCGCGCCGCCGCACGGGGGCATCGCGTTCGGGTGGGATCGCATCGTCGCACTGCTGGCCGGCAGCGACTCGATCCGTGACGTGATCGCCTTCCCGAAGTCCGGCGGAGGCTACGACCCGCTCACCGCGGCGCCCGCCCCGATCACCCCGCAGCAGCGCAAGGAAGCCGGCGTCGACGCGGTGCCTGATCGCCCAGCCGACCGAAGCGGCTGACTGCGGCAGGAACCGGCGCGCTCGTCGACCTGGCGCACGTGGCTTCGCTCTGCGCACCTATGCGCACCACCCCTGCCGTGGATATCCCGCGAGCGATGACCGCGTCCGGACCGGGGGCCGCTGCGTATAGGTGCGCAGAGCAAAGCCGCTGCGAGTGTTTGGCCTGCGGGCCAAGAGCGCTCCGGCAGGCCGCTCGCTGTACGCACGAACGGCCCGTGCGGGATCGTCCGTGAGAACGGCTAGCCTCGGCACTGTGGGCGACGACGACGCATTGTTCGAGGTCAGCGGGCGTCCCGCCTCGCCTCCCGCGACGCCTCCAGGCGCTCTCGCCGGTGCGGACGCCGACTACGAGGGCGCACCGCTCGCCGTGCGCATGCGCCCGCGCACGCTGGACGAGATCGTCGGACAGGACCAGCTGCTCAGCGCTGGTTCTCCGCTGCGCCAGCTCGTCGAGCAGGACCAGCCGATGGCACTCGTGCTCTGGGGGCCACCGGGAACAGGCAAGACGACCGTCGCGTACGTCGTCAGCCGGGCGACCCAACGGCACTTCGTCGAGCTGTCGGCAGTGACGGCCGGCGTGAAGGACGTCCGAGCCGTCATCGATCGGGCCCGCAAGGAGCTGGTCCGCAGCGGAACCGGCACGGTGCTCTTCGTCGACGAGGTTCACCGTTTCTCCAAGACGCAGCAGGACGCACTGCTGCCGGGTGTCGAGAACCGGTGGGTGTCCCTCGTGGCCGCGACGACCGAGAACCCGTTCTTCGCCCTGATCAGCCCCCTGCTCTCGCGTTCGCTGCTGCTCACGCTGGACCCGCTGGACGAGGATGGGATCAACGCCGTGCTCGACCGAGCCCTCGCCGACGAGCGCGGTCTGGGTGGCTCGGTGAGTGTGGACGACGACGCGAGGGGCCACCTGGTCCGGCTTGCCGGGGGCGACGCGCGGCGGGTGCTGACCTATCTCGAGGCCGCCGCGGGCGCCGTGGCCGGGGAGGAGAATCCGACGATCGACCTGGCGACCGCCGAGACCGCCGTCGACCGGGCGGCCGTCCGGTACGACCGCGACGGCGACCAGCACTACGACGTCACGAGCGCGCTGATCAAGTCGATCCGCGGCAGCGACGCCGACGCGGCCCTGCACTACCTCGCGCGAATGGCCGAGGCGGGCGAGGACCCACGGTTCCTGGCCAGGCGACTGGTGATCCTGGCCAGCGAGGACATCGGGCTCGCCGATCCCACCGCGCTTCAGACCGCGGTCGCCGCTGCACAGGCTGTCCAGCTTGTGGGATGGCCCGAGGCGAGCATCACGCTCGCCCAGGCGGTGATTGCGCTCTCATTGGCGCCGAAGTCGAACAGCGTCGTGAGGGCGATCGGCGCCGCGCTCGGCGACGTGCGGGCCGGGTTGGTCGGGCCGGTACCGCCGCAGCTACGCGACGCCCACTACGCCGGGGCGAGGAAGATCGGCCACGGCACGACGTACGCCTACGCCCACGACGACCCGCGCGGCGTCGTGGAGCAGCAGTACGCGCCCGATCCGGTCGCCGACAAGGCGTACTACGAGCCCGGCACCCGCGGCGCCGAGCGAGACTACGCAGAGCGGCACGCCAAGCTCCGCAAGATCATCCGCGGCGATTGACGAGCGTACCGGGAACGTCAGCGCCTCGCCGCGCGATAGGGTCGGACCTCCCGAGAGACCACGCAGGAGGGGTCCCCGACCATGTCCGCAGGCGAGATCGCGGGGCTGATCGCCGCTGTCGCATTCGTCCTGCTCGTCGGCGTGATCGCCGTGCCGATCCTCAAGCTCGGCAAGACGGTCGACGAGCTCACGCTGACGGTGCGCGACCTGCGTCAGCAGCACGTGGCGAAGACCAGCGTGACGGTCGACGAGACCAACGAGCTGCTGGCGTCGACGAACGCCCAGTTGCAGCGCGTCGACGCGATCACGTCGAACGCAGAGACGGTCACCGGCAATGTCGCTGCCATGTCCTCGCTCCTGGCGGCGACGTTCGGTGGCCCCATGTTGCGGACCGCAGCGTTCACCTACGGGGTGCGGCGAGCTTTGTCGCGCCGGCGCGAGAGGAAGGGGCGCGCGCGGCGATGAGACGGCTGTTCTGGGTCGCGCTGGGCGCGACCGCCGGGGTCTTGGTCGCTCGCCGGCTGACCAGGACGGCCCGTAAGCTCACGCCGGAAGGTGCCGGCGACCGCGTATCGGGTGCCGTCGGCGGATTGACCCAAGCCGTCCGCGAGTTCGCCGACGACGTCAGGGCCGGCATGGCCGAGCGCGACGTCGAGCTCCGTGAGGCCCTCGGCATCGCCGGGGACGGCACGGCGCGCGACGTCGACGCTGCCACCCTCGACGAGCTGCTCCGTGCCGACAATCCGAGAGGCACGCGCTGATGGAGACGGCAGAGATACGCCGTCGGTTCCTCGACTACTTCTCGCGCCGTGACCACACCGTCGTGCCGAGTGCGTCGCTGGTGTCCTCCGATCCGACCCTGCTGTTCACGGTCGCCGGCATGGTGCCGTTCATCCCGTACCTCACCGGGCAGGAGACGCCGCCGTACAAGCGCGCGGCGAGTGTGCAGAAATGCTTGCGCACCCTCGACATCGAGGAGGTGGGCAAGACCACCAGGCACGGCACCTTCTTCCAGATGAACGGAAACTTCTCGTTCGGCGACTACTTCAAGCAAGGCGCCATCGAGTACGCCTGGGAGCTCGTCACCTCCGAGCAGCACAACGGCGGCTACGGCTTCGACCCGGACAAGATCTGGGTGACCATCTACGTCGACGACGACGAGGCCTTCGGTTTGTGGCAGCGGATCGCCGGACTGCCCGAGGAGCGCATCCAGCGCCGCGGTCGCAAGGACAACTACTGGCACACCGGAAAGGCCGGTCCCGGCGGTCCGTGCAGTGAGATCTACGTGGACCGTGGCCCCGAGCACGGCGGGGACGGGGGCCCGGTCGCCGACGAGGACCGGTTCCTGGAGATCTGGAACCTGGTGTTCATGCAGTACGAGCTCGCCGACGTGCGCAGCAAGGATGACTTCACGATCGTCCGCGACCTGCCAGCCCAGAACATCGACACGGGCATGGGACTCGAGCGGGTCGCCTACCTCCTGCAGGGCGTGGACAACCTGTACGAGATCGACGAGGTCTACCCGGTTCTGGAGCGCGCCTCGGAGCTCGCCGGCATCCGGTACGGGGACGACCACGACGCCGACGTCAGGATGCGGGTCGTCGCCGACCACGTGCGCAGCGCGCTGATGCTCCTCGGTGAGGGCGTGACCCCCTCGAACGAGGCTCGCGGTTATGTCGTGCGGCGCTTGCTCCGTCGCAGCATCCGAACGATGCGCATGCTCGGCGTCGAGGACCTGGTGCTGCCCCAGCTGCTGCCGGTGAGCATGGAGGCGATGCGTGCCTCGTACGCGGAGCTGCAGCGCGACTTCGGGCGGATCTCCGAGGCCGCGTACGCGGAGGAGGAGACCTTCCGCGCAACGCTGCGGACCGGCACTCAGATCTTCGACCTCGCCGCGGCGCAGACGAAGGAGGCGGGCAGCCCCGTCCTGGCCGGCGATACCGCGTTCCGGCTGCACGACACGTTCGGGTTCCCCATCGACCTGACCCTCGAGATGGCCGCAGAGCAGGGCCTGTCGGTCGACGAGGCCGAGTTCCGGCGACTGATGGCCGAGCAGCGTGAACGGGCCAAGGCCGACGCGAGGGCGAAGAAGACCGGCCAGGTCGACCTGTCCGTGTACCGGGGCATCGCCGACTCTCTCGACGCTCCCGTCGAGTTCACCGGGTACGACGAGGTCAGCAGCGAGGCGACGGTACGCGGGCTGCTCGTCGCGGGAGCCGCGGCGCCGGCCGTGCGCGAGGGCGACGACGTCGAGGTCGTGCTCGACCGGACGCCGTTCTACGCCGAGGGTGGTGGTCAGCTCGCCGACCAGGGGCTGATCGAGGTCGCCGGTGGCGGCAGGATCGAGGTTCTCGATGTCCAGTCCCCGACTCGGGGCGTCATCGTTCACCGGGCCCGGGTCGTGGCGGGTGAAGTGGCCGTCGGCGCCGACGTGCTGGGCGTCGTCGACGTCGAGCGGCGGCGCTCGATCTCGCGCTCGCACACGGCGACGCACATGGTCCACAAGGCCTTCCGTGAGGCGTTGGGCGAAACGGCGACGCAGGCCGGATCGGAGAACTCGCCCGGGCGGTTCCGGTTCGACTTCGCCGCGCCCGCAGCGGTCCCGCGCAGTGTGCTCGCCGACGTCGAGGCCAGGGTGAACGACCTGCTCGCGGCCGACCTCGAGGTGCACGCCGAGGTGATGAGCCAGGAGCAGGCGATCTCGGCGGGCGCGTTGGCGCTGTTCGGCGAGAAGTACGGCGACCGGGTCCGCGTGGTCTCGGTCGGTGACTGGGCACGCGAGCTCTGCGGTGGCACCCACGCTCGCCGTTCCGGCCAGCTGGGCCTGGTCAAGCTGCTCGGCGAGTCCTCGATCGGGCAGGGGGTTCGCCGGGTCGAGGCGCTCGTCAGCGTCGACGCGTACCGGTTCCTCGCCCGCGAACACGTCCTGGTCGCGCAGCTCACCGAGGCGTTGAAGGTGCGTCCGGAGGAGCTGCCGGAGCGGGTCGGCCACGTCGTCGAACAGCTCCGCGAGGCGCAGAAGGAGATCGAGCGGATGCGCCGGGGCCGGCTCCTCGCGGGAGCGTCGGCACTGGCGAGCGGAGCACGCGACGTGTTCGGTGTCTCGTACGTCGGTCATCACGCTCCCGACGGCGCCGGTGCCGACGACCTTCGACGGCTCGCGCTGGAGGTCCGGGGCAGCCTTCCCGGTGACCGGCCCGGCGTCGTTGCGGTCTCGGGCGTCGACGGCGAGCGGCCGCTCGTCGTCGTCGCGGTCAACGACCGTGGCCGGGAGTGGAACCTCTCGGCCGGGGCTCTGGTACGCGAGGCCGCGCAGGTCCTCGGTGGCGGAGGCGGCGGCAAGGACGACGTCGCGCAGGGCGGCGGCGTCGACGCGAGCCGGGTCGACGAGGCGCTGGCCCGGATCGAGCAGGCCGTCGGCCGGGCCGTCACCGGTGGCACCTGAACGTGCGACCGGGTGTCCGGCTGGCGGTCGATGTGGGCAGCGTCCGGATCGGGGTCGCCGCGTGCGACCCCGCCGGAGTGCTGGCCACGCCGGTCGAGACGGTCCAGCGCGGGGCCGGAGACCTGGAGAGGTTGGCCCGGCTGGTCGACGAGCATGCGGCCGTCGAGGTGGTCATGGGCCTGCCGCGGTCCCTGTCCGGCCGCGAGGGGCCTTCGGCCTCGGCCGCCCGTAGCTTCGCGTCGTCCCTGGCCCGACGTGTGGCACCATGCCCGGTACGGCTGGTGGACGAGCGGCTGTCGACCGTGGCCGCTACGCGAGGAATGCGTGCCAGCGGCGTGTCGGCCCGCAAGGGTCGGGGTACGGTCGATCAGGCTGCCGCGGTCGTCATCCTCCAGGGCGCGCTCGACGCCGAGCGTGCCAGCGGCCGGCCTCCCGGCGAGATCGTGCAGGTGGATACATGAGTCATATCGGGCTGACGATGGATGACGGCCCGCGCACGACCCGAAGTCACCGACGGCGCAACCGGCGGCGGCGTCGCCGCCGACGGCTCGGTTCGGGGCTGGCCGTCGTGCTCTCGGTTGTCGTCGTCGCCGCGTTGGTCGCCGGGATCTTCTTCGGGGGCCGGGCCCTGTTCGGCGGCCTGTTCGCGCCTGCGGCCGACTACCCCGGCCCTGGGAGCGGCGAGGTCACTGTGACGATCGAGTCGGGATCCTCGCTGAGTGAGATCGGCTCGACGCTGGTCGAGGCCGACGTGGTGGCGAGCCAGGACGCCTTCGTTGCCGCCGCGGAGGAGCATCCCGACGGTTCCAGCATCCAGGCTGGTGACTACACGCTGCTGAGGCAGATGAAGGCCTCCGATGCCGTGCTGGCGATGATCGAGGGCATCACGGTCGTGAGCAGGGTCACCATCCCGGAGGGATACCGGGAGAACCAGATCGTCGCCCGGCTCGCCGAGGAGACCGGCTTCCCGGCCGAGGAGCTGCAGGTGGCGATCGACGGAGGCGCCGGGTTGCCTGCCTACGCGGAGGGCGACGCCGAGGGCTTCCTGTTCCCGGCGACGTACGACATCAAGCCGGACACGACCGCCGCGACATTGATCGAGGCCATGGTCTCGCGGTTCGGCCAGGCGGCCGAGACCGTCGAGCTCGAGGCGGGTGCGGCGGCGCTAGGCCTCTCGCCGCGGCAGGTCGTCACCGCCGCGAGCATCGTCCAGCGGGAGGTCCTCCGCGAGGAGGACATGGCGAACGTCGCTCAAGTGGTCTACAACCGGCTGTCGGGCGCCTGCCAGGAGAACGGCATCCCGACCGGGCGGCTGCAGATGGACTCGACGGTGCACTACGCCGCGGGCGACAACGGAGAGAGCGTGTTCACCACCGACGAGCAACGCCAGATCGACTCGCCGTACAACACCTACCTCAACTCCGGGCTACCACCCGGTCCGATCGCGGCGCCGGGAGAGGCGGCGCTGGTTGCCGCGCTGAACCCGTCCGTGGGCGACTTCTGCTACTTCTCGGCCGTCAACCTTGACACCGGCGAGACCAAGTTCGGCGTGACGACGGCCGAGCACACGGCGAACGTGGCCGAACTGCAGCTGTTCTGCCGCGACAGCGACCTGTGCTGACCACACTGGCGTGGGGCGCCCATACGCGGACATGATCATCGGTCTCCAGGGTCGCCGCCACTGCGCCGTGCTGGGCAGCCCGGTCGCACATTCGCTCTCGCCCGTGCTGCACCGTGCCGCCTACCGTCATCTGCGCCTGGACTGGGAGTACACGGCGCACGAGGTTGACGAGGGCGGCCTGCCCGGCTTCGTCAGGGGCCTCGACCCGTCGTGGCGAGGCCTGTCGCTGACGATGCCACTCAAACGGACCGGCGCCGAGGTCGCCGACGACGTCTCGTCGGTCGCGGCGAGCGTGGGCGCCGTGAACACGCTGTTGCTGGAACCCGGCGGACGGATCACCGGCGACAACACCGACGTACCCGGTATGGTCGCCGCCCTGCGTGAGCGCGGAGCCATCCCGCAGATGGGCGCCGTCTGCATGTGGGGCGCCGGGGCTACCGCGGCGAGCGCCATCGCTGCTGTCGCGAGGCTCGAGGGGCGTGCGGTCCACGTCCATGCGCGGGACATCGCGCGGGCCACCGGGTCGGTCGAGCTCGGCGAGCGGCTCGGCGTCGACGTCTCGCTGCGGCCGTGGCTGCCGTGGCCCGAATGCTCAGTCGCTGAGCTGGTCGTCCAGACGGCTCCGGCCGGCGCAGCGGACAGCGTTGCCGGGCCGCTGACCGAATCGGGGACGACCGGACGCGTGCTGCTCGACGTCGTGTACGCGCCCTGGCCGACGGCCCTGGCGTCGCGCTGGCTGGCTGCGGGGGGTGCCGTCGCCGGCGGGCTCGATCTGCTGGTGCACCAGGCGGCCGGCCAGGTGCGGCTCATGACCGGTCGAGACGTGCCCGTCTCCGTCCTCCGCGACGCGTTGGCGGAGACCGGATGACCGTCATTGTGTGCATGGGGTTCGGGCTCCTGGCGGGTGCGCTCGTTCCGAGCCTGATCGCCCGGCTGCCCGACCGAGACGCGGAGCCGCGCGAACGGGCCAGGACGCCGTATCGAGTGCTCGCGGCACAACGGGGCCTGCGCCCTCTCCTGGGCGTCGCGACGGCCGTGACCTGCGGTGTGCTCGCGGCGGCGCGCGGCTGGGAGGCCGACCTACCCGCCTACCTCGTGGTCGGAACACTGGGCGTGGCGATGGCGTACGTCGACCTCCGCGAGCACCGGCTGCCCGATCCGCTGACGTCCGCAGCGCTCGTCGCGGCCGCATCCCTGCTCGCGGTGGCGGCGGCCATGACCGACGAGTGGGGGGCGTACGGGCGGGCCTGGCTGGTCGCCGCCGCGTTGTTCATCGGGTATCTCGCGCTCGCTCTGCTCCGGCCCGCTGACCTGGGGCTCGGCGATGTCAAGCTGGCCGGGGTCGTCGGCCTGATGACGGGCTGGCTGGGCTGGGGGACCGCCGTCGTCGCAGCGTTCCTGGGGTTCCTCCTGGGCGGGCTGGTCGGGGTGGTACTCGTCGTAGCCGGCCGCGCGGGCCGGCGCACGGCGATCCCGTTCGGACCGTTCATGCTGGCCGGCGCGCTTCTGGCCGTCGCGTGGGGCGACTCCCTGCTGGACGCCTACCTCGGCCGCTGACGATTTCTCCCGGGTTCGGCCGCGTGAACCACGGCAGCCCGAGGTCCGGGCACGTGGGCACACCGCAGGTGGAAGGATTGCGGCATGCTGCGGTGGTTGACGGCCGGTGAGTCGCATGGCCCGGCCCTGGTGGCGATCCTCGAGGGTCTGCCGGCGGGTGTCCACGTCACCACCGGCGACGTCGCCGCCTCCCTGGCGCGCCGGCGGCTCGGCTACGGCCGCGGTGCGCGGATGACCTTCGAGAAGGACGACGTGGCCTTCCTCGGCGGCGTCCGGCACGGCTCGACGCTGGGCGGCCCGGTGGCCGTCCAGGTGGCGAACACCGAATGGCCCAAGTGGCAGCAGGTCATGGCGCCGGACCCGGTCGACCCGGAGGTCCTGGACGGGCTCGCGCGCAACGCGCCGCTGACCCGCCCGCGCCCCGGTCACGCCGACCTGGTCGGCATGCAGAAGTACGGCTTCGACGAGGCGCGCCCGGTGCTCGAGCGCGCCAGCGCGCGCGAGACGGCTGCCCGGGTGGCGCTCGGAACGGTCGCGTCGGCCTTCCTGCAGCAGGCGTACGGCGTGCGGCTCGTCAGCCACACCGTCGAGGTGGGGAGCGTCGCCGCCCCTGTCGGCGTCGTCCCGCAGCCCGACGACGTCGCCCGCCTCGACGAAGACCCCCTGCGGTGCTTCGACGCCGACACGAGCGCCCGGATGGTGGCCGAGGTCGACGCCGCGCACCATGACGGAGACACCCTGGGCGGTGTCGTCGAGGTAGTGGCCCACGGACTGCCGCCGGGTCTGGGCAGCCACGTGCACTGGGACCGCAGGTTGGACTCGCGGCTCGCGGGCGCGCTGATGGGCATCCAGGCGATCAAGGGAGTCGAGCTCGGTGAAGGGTTCGCCGTGGCCCGGTCGCGCGGCTCGGCCGCCCACGACGAGATCGTGCCGACCGAGGCGGGCGTGCGGCGTACGTCGGGACGGTCGGGCGGCACCGAGGGCGGGATGTCCACCGGCGAGGTGTTGCGGGTGCGAGCCGCGATGAAGCCGATCTCGACGGTGCCGCGCCCCCTTCGGACCGTCGACACCGCGACCGGCGAGGCCGCCTCGGCGCACCACCAGCGCTCGGACGTGTGCGCCGTCCCCGCCGCCGGCGTCGTCGCCGAGGCGATGGTGGCGCTGGTCCTGGCCGACGCGGCCCTGGAGAAGTTCGGCGGTGATTCTGTCGAGGAGACGTCCCGCAACCACCGCGCCTTCCTGGACTGCGCTGCCCGGCGTCTTGGCCGTGCGGTGAGCCCGCGGGTCGTGCTGGTCGGTGCGCCCGGCGCGGGAAAGACGACGGTGGGACGGCTCCTCGCCGCTCGCCTCGGGGTCGCGTTCCACGACACCGACGACGACGTCGAACGTGCGGCTGCGAAGCCGATCAACGAGATCTTCCTCGACGACGGGGAGAGCGCGTTCCGGGCGCTGGAACGAGAAGCCGTGTCCGTCGCGCTGGCCCGGCACGACGGGGTGCTGGCGCTGGGAGGGGGAGCCGTGACCGATTCGGGCACCCGGTCACTGCTCTCCACGCATCGAGTCGTCTTCCTCGACGTGGGCCTGGCCGACGCCGCGAGCAGGATCGGTCTGAACCGCGACCGCCCCCTGCTCCTCGGCAACCCACGGGCGCAGCTCAAGCGTCTGCTCGACGAGCGCCGACCCGTCTACCTCGAGGTCGCGACGGCGACGGTGGACACTGCGGGCCGGACCCCGGAGCAGGTCGTCGACGAGGTGCTGCTCGGTGTCAGCTGAACCGGCCCGGGTTGCCGTCGGTGGCGAGCGACCGTACGAGGTCGTCATCGGGCGGGGCCTTCTCGGTGAGATTCCCCGCCTGCTCGGAGACGGCGTCGCCAAGGTCGCCGTCCTGCACCCGCGGGCGCTGCGGAGGACCGGCGAGGCCATCCGTGACGACCTGCTGGCCGAAGGGCTGGAGGCGCACGTCGTCGAGATTCCCGACGCGGAGGACGCCAAGACCGCTGAGGTGGCGGCCTTCTGTTGGTCGGCGCTCGGCCGGATCGGGGTGACCCGCTCCGACGCTGTCGTCGGCGTCGGAGGCGGCGCCACGACCGATCTGGCCGGCTTCGTCGGCGCCACCTGGCTGCGCGGCATCCGCGTCGTGCAGGTCCCGACGACGATGCTGGCGATGGTCGACGCCGCCGTGGGGGGCAAGACCGGCATCAACACCGCCGAGGGCAAGAACCTGGTGGGCGCCTTCCACCCGCCCGCGGGGGTGCTGTGCGACCTCGCGACCCTGGAGACGCTGCCGCGGCACGAGTACGTCGCCGGCCTGGCCGAGGTCGTGAAATGCGGATTCATCGCCGACCCGGCGATCCTCGAGATGGTCGAACGAGACCCGGCCGCTGCCGCGAGACCGGAAGGCCCAGACGTCCACCAGCTCGTGGAGCGCTCGGTGCGGGTCAAGGCCGCGATCGTCTCGGCGGACCTGCACGAGACCGGGCCGCGTGAGGTGCTGAACTACGGCCACACGCTCGGACACGCGATCGAGAACGTCGAACGGTACCGCTGGCGGCATGGCGCGGCGATCTCCATCGGCATGGTCTTCGCGGCCGAGCTCGGCCGCCTGGCCGGCCGGCTCGACGACCGGACGGCCGACCGGCACCGCGCGGTGCTCGGGTCGCTCGGCCTGCCGACCGTGTACGAGGCGTCGGCGTGGCCGCGACTGCTCGACGCCATGAAAGTCGACAAGAAGACCCGCGGCGACCGGCTGCGCTTCGTCGTGCTCGACGCGCTCGCGAAGCCCGGCATCCTCGAGGCGCCGGATCCACAGCTGTTGACGGCGGCTTACGCGGCGGTCTCCCGATGACGCACGTGCTGGTCCTGAACGGACCCAACCTGGGCCGGCTGGGCTCCCGCGAGCCGGACGTCTACGGATCGGCGTCGTACGACGAGCTCGTGGCGGCCTGCTCGAAGGCAGGCGCCGAGCTGGGGCTCCAGGTCGAGGTCCGTCAAACCGACGACGAGGCCACGCTGGTGTCCTGGCTGCACGAAGCCGCCGACGGCGGGACGCCCGTCATCCTCAACCCAGCAGCGTTCACGCACTACTCGTACGCGCTGCGTGACGCGTGCTCCCAGCTCGAGGCGCCGCTGGTCGAGGTGCACATCAGCAATCCGGCCGCCCGCGAGGAGTTCCGGCACACCAGCGTGGTGGCGGGCGTGGCGACCGGCACGGTGGCCGGGTTCGGGCTGGACTCGTACGTCCTCGCCCTGCGGGCGGTGGCGAACCTGCTCGGGTGAGATCCGATCAACTCCAAGGCAGGGATAGGGTCGGCGCCATGCCTGCCGAGCACGCCGCCCGCCGGGTCCGGCTGGCTGCTGCCGTTGCCGAGACCGGCGCCGACGCCGCGCTGATCACTCGCCTCGTCAACGTCCGCTACCTCACCGGTCTCGCCAGCAGCAACGCGGCGCTTCTGCTCGGCGTCGACGGCATCGGCGTGCTTGCGACCGACGGTCGCTACGTCACCGCGGCTGCCGAGGTGGCGCCCGACCTCGAGGTCGTCAAGGAACGCGGTGTGGCGCCGGCGCTCGCCGCCCGCGCCGCGGCAGGCCGCCCGGTACGCCTCGCCGTCGAGGAGCACGACGTCACACTCGCCCTGGCCGCGGAGATCCAAAAGAGCGCCGAGAGCGCCGAGCTCGTTCACCTGGGGCGGGCCGTCGAGGCCATGCGTGCGGTGAAGGACGATGACGAGCTGCGGCTCATCCGGGAGGCGTGCGAGATCTCCTGTCGCGCGCTCGAGGACCTCTACGTCGTGGGTGGGATCCTGGGCCGTAGCGAGAAGGACGTCGCACGCGATCTCGAGGGGCGCATGTACGACCACGGTGCGGACGGGCTCGCGTTCGAGACGATCGTCGCGTCCGGCCCGAACAGCGCCGTCCCGCACCATCGTCCGACTGGTCGAACCATCGAGCGCGGCGATCTTCTGAAGATCGACTTCGGTGCGCTGTTCCAGGGCTACCACGCCGACTGCACCCGTACCTCGGTCGTCGGGGCTCCGGCGGCCGACTGGCAACGCGAGATCTACGAGCTGGTGGCCGCCGCCCAACGCGCCGGATGCGACGCACTGGCCGTCGGCACCGAGTGCATCGCCGTCGACCGAGCGGCGCGTGAGCAGATCGAGGCCGCGGGCCACGGCGAACATTTCGGACACGGGACGGGCCATGGCGTGGGCCTGGAGATCCACGAGGCGCCGACGCTCGGGTACTCCGCGACCGGTACACTTGCGGATCGCATGCCCGTGACCGTCGAGCCCGGTGTCTACCTGCCGGGGCGCGGCGGCGTCCGGATCGAGGACACGTTGGTCGTCCGCGATGCCGGTGGTCCGGAGCTGCTGACGACCACGACCAAGGATCTGCTCGTCCTCGACGCCTGACCGGCGTCCGGACGGCCCGAACGCGAAGGCAAGAACCGGTGGCGACGACGAACGACCTCAAGAACGGCCTGGTACTCAACCTCGACGGCCAGCTGTGGACCGTGGTGGAGTTCCAGCACGTCAAGCCCGGCAAGGGCGGGGCATTCGTCCGCACCAAGCTCAAGAACGTGCTTTCGGGCAAGGTCGTCGACAGGACCTTCAATGCCGGCGTCAAGGTCGAGACCGCCAACGTCGACAAACGCGAGATGCAGTACCTCTACCGCGACGGGGACGACTTCGTGTTCATGGACACGCAGTCCTACGAGCAGTTGCACGTCGGCACGACGACCGTAGGCGAGTCCGAGCGCTTCATGCTCGAGAACCAGGACGCCATCGTCGGCCTGCACGACGGCGTTCCGCTCTTCGTCGAGCTGCCCACCTCGGTCGCCCTGACTGTCGAGTACACCGAGCCGGGGCTACAGGGCGACCGCTCGACGGGTGGCACGAAGCCGGCCCGGCTCGAGACCGGGTACGAGATCGCGGTGCCCCTGTTCATCACGACCGGCGAGAAGGTCAAGGTCGACACCCGCGACGGGTCGTACCTCGGCCGCGCGTCCTAGTCGGCGACCGTGGCCGCTCGCACGAAGGCCCGCAAACGGGCGCTGGACGTCCTCTACGAGTCGGAGATGCAGGGCCTCCCCCCAGGCGCGACGCTCGCCCAGCGGATCGCCACCTCCTCGCCGCCACTCAACGCGTACGCAGTGACGCTTGTCGAGGGGGTCGTCGCGAACCGCGAGCGCATCGACGAGCTGCTCGCCGGCTATGCCATCGGCTGGACGCTCGAGCGGATGCCCGCCGTCGACCGCAACCTGCTCCGCATCGGCGCCTACGAGGTGCTGTACCGCGACGACGTTCCCGACGCCGTCGCGGTCAGCGAGGCCGTCGCCCTGGCCCGCGAGCTGTCCACCGACGACTCGCCGGGCTTCGTCAACGGCCTGCTGGCCAGAATCGTCGAGCTCAAGCCGACCCCGCTCCATAGGAACCGTCAAGTCGGCGGATCTTGCGACAATTGACCGCTCTGACCGCGGTCCGACCGTGTCACCTGTCGCATGATCGGCGACGAACGTCACCGCCCTCCCTGACGAGCCGGTCCATCAGGTCAGTTGAAGCGACGCCGGCGCATGGCGGCCGTCGACCGACTTCACATTGGAGGTGCGAGCTGATACGAGGACACTGATGACCGGTATGCGTCGTCCATCCCTGCTCCTCATCCGGACCGCACATTCAGTGGATCCGCCAAGTGTCCGATGTCCTATTGCCGCCGTAGGAATCCCAGACCTCGGCCTTCTCCAGACCGGGAACTGCTCATAGTCGGGGGACGGGATGCCACCCTTCATCCGAACGGGTCGAAGATCTCCGTCTCGAGACAACTCGTATCCGCCGGCGCCGCGTGGGGACGGTCGAGCCAGGCGCGTCGAATATTACGCGGGCACTCGTAGAAGCCGAAGACGTTGTAGCTATGGTTCGGGACCTCGACGGGGTAGGCGTGGGTCAAACCGGTCGTGCCACGCTCGACCTCCTCGAGCCTGACGTACGGGTCATAGGCGCCGATCTCGATCAGTACCGGAGCGTCGGAGGTCACTGGCTCGGCGATCTGGGCGGCCGCTTCGCCGACGTCCCACACGTCGCAGACATCGACATAGGGGTGATTCCGGTAGGCGTCCGAATAGCCGTCGGGTTCGCCGGCAGCGCCGGCCGATGCTAGGTCGGCGAACGGAACCACGTCGTGGCAGAGCAGCGAGTAGTACAGGCCGTGGGTAAGGCGGCCCTCGCACAGCGGCACGTATCCGAAGCACACGCCCTCGTCGCTTGCCAGCCGGAATACACCCGGCATCGTGGCGCTGACCGGGGCTCCGGACAGCGCGTGGGCGATCAGCTGCGGGACCTCAGGGAGGTTACGCCCGCCGCTACTGGCCATGAGTTGGCGGACCGTGCGGACCAGCAGTGCGCCGTCCAGTAGCACCGGGATGGGCTGCCCGTCAGTGTCTTCCACGTCGACCGTGATGGGATGCGTGTCAAGCTGGGTCACCGCAGCTCGGAGTGACCCGACGAGGTCGGTGTTTGAGCCCGCGCAGGCACCGGCGCGGGCGCAGGCCGGTTCCATTGCCTGCAGAGCGTCCTCGGTGCGTTCGATGGCCCGGGTCAGGTCGTCGAGACCGGGCAGGTCCGGGGAGTCGAGGACAGCGGTTCGAATGCCGTCGGGGTGGTTCCGCAGTGTCTCTAGGGCGATACGCGAACCGGTGCCGGTCCCGATGAGGTTGACCTGGTCGACCCGGAGCGCCTGTTGCAGGTCGGCCACATCCGCGGCGCTCTCGGTCAGGTTGTATGCGCCGAGGTCCACGCCGTCGGCAACCAGCCGGTCGTGACATTCGCGTACACCCTCGAGGAATGCGGTTCGCCAGGCCGGGTCGGACTGACGCAAACCGAGCAATATCGGTGCTCGGGATTGCACCTCCACACAGGTCAGGTTCGGCTCGGAGAGCCCCGTGCCGCGCTGGTCGAGCAGGAATACGGGCCGATGTGTCCGAGCCGCCATCGGCGCAAGGCCCCCGTAGTCGTGCCGGTTGCCCAGCTCCCCTCCGACAACGATCATCGGGTCCGGACCGGGCTCGCCCGGTGGCTCGATCCGTACGACGAACAATCTGATCTGCGCACTGTCGGCGTTGTCTCGCCGTTCGGGAACGGTCAGGTATCCGCAGCTCACCTCCTCGAGGATGACCGCGGTGACGTCGACGGGACAGGGTGACTCGGTGAACACGGAGCGCCTGCCGGGCTCGCTCCCCAAACAGCCGGCAGCGCCCACCAGTGCCAGCAGGACCGCCAGCGTGGCGAGCCGTCGGCCGTGCATCACTCGATCTTCGCAAACGGTGCGGTCTCGTAGAGGATCGTTTGGGCGATCAGCTCACCATCGGGGCTTTCTTCATCGAGGCCTCGGCACTCATCCGCAACCATGTCGATCGTTAGCTCATCGGCGTGCAGCACGTAGTCGTAGGTGATCGCGCCGCAGGGATCGGTGGCTACCACGGTGTCGGCGTCGATGACCTGGTAGGTACCGGACCAGCCCATCTCGGCCGGTCGCCCGTCGAACGCCTCGAACAGCGTCCAGCGGCCCGCCTCGAGCTTGAGGGTCAGCACGGCGGTGCGCTCGCCACCATCCCCCCGTGCCAAATGGTCTTCGACGGCTGCCTGGTCGAACCCAGCCGACACGCCGGTGGCGACCAGCTGGTCGACGGTCAGTTCTGCTGTCCGGTATGTACCCTCTGGCAGCACCGGGTCGCTGGGCATCGACGCCGCGGCTGCTGTCGGGCTTGGTTCCGGCGTCGGGGCGGTCTGAGCTGCATCCGAGTTCCCGCCACACGACGCGAGGAGCGCGCCGAACGCGCCGACCAGCAGAACTGTGCTGACTCGCCGGGGGATATCCATGTCGAGGCCTCCTGCTCCGATTGTCGACTGACCAGGACAGCCCCGAGTGACCAGGTACGTTTACCGCTCAACCTGATCTCGCCCACGGCTGACTCGTAAGGAGAACCCGCCGGATCTCGCAGGCGTCGTCCATGACCTCGAATGCAAGTTCGTCGGCCGCCCGACGCCAGGTATATGAACCGACCGACAAGCAGAAGTTGTCGTAGAAGATATTGGTTCGGAAGCCCGAGCCGGTCGCGGTGTAGGAGATGCCCAGCGGGTTCTGCTCCGCTCGAAACGTGTCGGGAGCAGCGAGTTGGACTGTGCCGTCGGTATTGAGCTGCATCCGCCACCGGCCGGTGAGCGACGGCGAGACACCTGCGCTGTCGTCTGCACTGATTGTGACCTCGTAACGTCCGACGATCTGCTGGGCGCCATCGGCAGGAGATGCTTCGTCGGCTGACCGTGCCCCAAGGCCGCCACGCATACCGAGGACCGATGCGGCGACCGCGACGGCCGTCGCCAGTACGAGAGCGGCCTGGCGAGCGCGCACCCGGCGGCGTCGCCTAGCCAGCACCGACCGCAGCGAGCCCTCGACATCCGGATCGAGCGGACTCGCCGCCCGGTCCAGTCCCTCGCGCAGGCGACCGTCAAACGACATCGCCGACCTCCTCGTCCAGTATTGCCGCGAGCCGCCGCCTGGCCTTGTACAGATGAACGCGCGCGGTCGACGGCGCGCAACCGAGAAGCTCGGCGATCTCGGCGATCGGGCGGTCCTCGACGTAGAACAGGACCACGGCGGCGCGCTGGCTGGGCGGCAGCCGGCGCACCGCCTCGAACACCTCAACGGCCGGATCGTCCGGCGGGAGCGTCGCCACGCTTGGCCGGAACCGCCCCTCCAACACGCTGCGCATCCGCTCCCGTCTCGCGACCCGGCTGGCCAGCCTTATTGCTACCCGTCGCACCCACGCATCGGGCTGCTCGTACCGCGACACCTTCGCCCAGTGGTCGAGCAGCTGGACGAATGCGTCCTGGGCGATCTCTTCGGCACGTCCGCGGTCGTTGACGATCAGGTACACGGTGCGCACGACGCGGCGGAACTCCACCCGGAAGAACGCGGTGAACTCCGCCTCGGCCTCCGTCCGTGCCATCGCCCCCACCCACGAACCACGTGCCTGCCCATCCAGGCCGGATTCGGGTTCCAGGACGGAACTCGATTCGACTGCGCCTGCTGACGACATGATCCCTCCGGAACGAGACAGGCGTCAGCAGGCGCGAAGGTTTACCGGGCGTAGTCGTTACCGGCCCTGGTAAACCGCGACGACGATCGGCGTCTGTCCCGCGACATGAGACCTTCGACATGGCCCCTCCTGGGCGTCGGCGCCTTGGTGCTGCTCGCCGCCACGGCGTGCGCCGGCTCCAGCACGACCACCGAGTCCCCGACCGCGGATCCGGCTGCCGACGCCAACCGCTACCAGAGCCGGCAGTTCGTTACTCCGTTCGAGGTGACCGTACCGGCCTGGCTGTCCGCGGTCCCCGACACCGACGAACCGAACTTCCTGACCTGGATCGGTAAAGACGCGTCGTTCGATCGGGCCGTCCGCTTCCTCGTGCCGGTGAACGTCTACCGACCGGGCTCCGCCGCCTCCACCCCGCCGCCGGACGACTTCCTGAGCTATCTCCGCAGCCAAGTCACGCACGGTGCGCAGCTTGCCGACGAGACCACGACCTCCGTCGACGGCATGCCCACCACCATCGTGACCGGGACGACCGGGACACCCCTGGACGGGTCGCTCGGCTGCCCGGCCGCCGATGTGCCCGCACCCGACTGCTTCGGGCTGCAGCCCGGTATGGCGCTGCGGCTCGCCGTCGTCGACGTCGCTGACACGACACTCGTCGCGTGGGCCCGCGTGACGGAGGGAAGCGCCGACGCGGCCGAGGTGTTCGCCGGCTTCGAGCAGATGCTGGGCAGCGTGCGGTTCCGTTGACGACGCTCCGTGTCCGGCGACCTGGACGGGAGCGTGCGGCGTTGCTGCTACTGTGCGCAGAGATTCGACGTCCTTTAAGTCCCGTCCGGTGAGGCGGGAAAGGAGGTCCGCAGGTATGTCGACGCCTGTCTCCGACCCGGGTCCGGCGACCCGTGAGCTCTCCGAGGCTCGTGCCGTCGTCGATGCCGACGACATCGCCCGTGCACTGACCCGGATCGCGCACGAGATCGTGGAGCGCAACAAGGGCGCGGCCGGGCTGGTCGTGCTCGGCATCCCGTCCCGCGGTGTCCCTTTGGCGCACCGGCTGGCGGCCAGCATCTCGGCCGTCGAGGGCATGGACGTCCCGGTGGGAGCGCTCGACGTGACGATGTACCGCGACGACCTGCGGCTCCGACCGGCCAGGGCGCTCGAGCACACCGACATCCCGGCCGGTGGTGTCGACGGCAAGGTCGTCGTGCTCGTCGACGACGTGCTCTTCTCCGGCCGGACCATCCGCGCCGCACTCACGGCACTCGACGACGTGGGCCGCCCGCAGGCGGTCCGCCTCGCCGTCCTCGTCGACCGGGGCCATCGGGAGCTGCCGATCCGCGCGGACCACGTGGGCAAGAACCTGCCGACGTCACTGCGCGAGGCCGTGAAGGTCCTCGTCGAGGAGGTCGACGGACAGGATGCCGTCCTCATCGGCAACGCGAAGGACGGCGTCCGATGATCCGCCACCTGCTGTCCGCCGCGGACCTGGACCGCGACGGCGCCACCCATGTCCTCGACACCGCGGCCGAGATGGCCAGGCTCACCGAGGGTCGCGCCGGTCAAGAAGCTGCCGACGCTGCGCGGGCGAACGGTCGTCAACCTGTTCTTCGAGGACTCGACCCGCACCCGGACGTCGTTCGAGCTCGCCGCGAAGCGCCTGTCGGCCGACGTGGTGAACTTCTCGGCGAAGGGGTCGAGCCTGTCCAAGGGCGAGAGCCTGAAGGACACCGCCCTCACGCTCGAGGCGATGGGCGCGGACGGTGTCGTGGTCCGCCACTCCGCCAGCGGCGCACCGCACCGGCTCGCCCACTCGGGCTGGATCCGCGCCAGCGTGGTCAACGCCGGCGACGGCACCCATGAGCACCCGACACAGGCGCTGCTCGACGCGTACACGCTGCGCAAACACCTCGGCGACCTGGCCGGGCGGCGGATCGCCGTCGTGGGCGACGTGCTGCACAGCCGGGTCGCCCGGAGCAACGTGCTGCTGCTCGGAACGCTCGGAGCCGAGGTGACGCTCGTCGGGCCACCCACGCTGCTCCCGGTCGGCGTGGAGCACTGGCGTTGCCAGACCTCCTACGAGCTCGACCCGGTCCTGGCCAAGTGCGACGCCGTCATGATGCTCCGGGTCCAACGCGAGCGCATGAGCGCAGCCTTCTTCCCGTCCGCCCGCGAGTACAGCCGCCGATACGGGCTCGACGCGCGGCGCTTCGCGCTGCTCCCGGAGGACGCCCTCGTCCTGCACCCGGGGCCGATGATCCGCGGCATGGAGATCACCGCCGACGTCGCCGACAGCGACCGTTCGGTGATCGTCGAACAGGTGACGAACGGCGTCTACGTGCGGATGGCCGTGCTGTACCTGCTGCTGGGAGGGGCGCGGCTGTGAGCTGGATCGTCAAGAGTGCGCGGCTGCTCGGCGGCGAACCGACCGACCTCCTGGTGCGCGAAGGGCGCATCGCCGACATCGGTCCTGGCCTCGACACCGCCGGAGCCGACGTGGTGGACGCCGCCGGGCTGGTCGCCCTGCCGGGCCTGGTCGACCTGCACACGCACCTGCGCGAGCCCGGCCGTGAGGACGCCGAGACCGTCGAGACCGGCACTCGCGCCGCAGCCCTCGGCGGGTTCACCGCCGTGCACGCGATGGCCAACACCGAGCCGGTGGCCGACACGGCGGGGGTCGTGGAGCAGGTCTGGCGGCTCGGCCGCGAGGCCGGACACGTCGACGTCCGACCCGTCGGCGCGGTCAGCGTCGGTCTGCGCGGAGAGCAGATGGCCGAGCTCGGCGCGATGGCCGACTCCGCCGCGGGTGTCCGGGTCTTCTCCGACGACGGGCGGTGCGTGGCCGACGCGGTGCTCATGCGGCGGGCACTGGAGTACGTGAAGGCGTTCGACGGCGTCGTCGCCCAGCATGCCCAGGAGCCGCGGCTGACCGAGGGCGCCCAGGTGAACGAGGGCGAGCTGTCCGGGCGACTGGGCCTGCGCGGCTGGCCGGCGGTTGCCGAGGAGGCGATCATCGCGCGCGACGTGCTGCTGGCGGCGCACGTCGGGTCGCGGCTGCACATCTGCCACGTCTCGACGGCCGGCTCGGTCGAGATCATCCGGTGGGCGAAGTCGAAGGGCTGGGACGTGACCGCCGAGGTCACACCGCACCACCTGTTGCTCACGGACGAGCTCACAGCGACCTATGACCCTCGCTACAAGGTCAATCCGCCGCTGCGTACGGACGGAGATGTGCACGCGCTGCGTGAGGCGCTGGCCGACGGCACGATCGACGTCGTCGCCACCGACCATGCGCCGCACCCGCTCGAGGACAAGGAGTGCGAGTGGGATGCGGCGGCGTTCGGGATGCTCGGCCTGGAGACCGCATTGGCCGTCGTGCAGGCGACCATGGTCGACGGTGGCCTGATGGACTGGACGGCCGTCGCCGAGCGACTCTCCGCGGCGCCGGCGCGGGTCGGCCGCTGCGACTTCGGCGAGAGCGCCCAGGGTCGGCCGCTGGCCGTCGGCGAGCCGGCGAACCTCGTCCTCGTCGATCCCGCGGCGGTCCGCACCATCGACGCCCGTGAGCTGTCGTCGCTGTCGCGGAACACCCCGTACGAGGGCATGACGCTCCCGGGCCGGGTCGTCGCCACCTTCCTGCGGGGACGTCCGACGGTGCTCGACGGGAAGCTCGTGTGAGCCGCCGCGTTCCGGCGCTGCTCGTGCTGGAGGACGGGCGGACGTTCCGCGGTGAGTCGTACGGGGCCGAGGGCGAGACGTTCGGGGAGGCGGTCTTCTCGACCGGCATGACCGGCTACCAGGAGACGCTGACCGACCCGTCCTACCACCGGCAGGTGGTCGTCCAGACGGCCCCGCACATCGGGAACACCGGCGTCAACGACGAGGATCCCGAGTCGGACCGGATCTGGGTCGCAGGCTACGTGGTCCGTGAGCCGGCCCGGCGGCCGTCGTCGTGGCGGTCACGGCGCGGCCTCGACGAAGAGCTCGACCGGGAAGGTGTCGTCGGCATCAGCGGGGTCGACACCCGCGCGCTGACCCGCCACCTGCGTGAACGGGGTGCGATGCGGGTCGGGATCTCGACCGTCGAGCCCTCTGCCGCCGCTCTGCTCGGACGCGTGCTTACGTCGCCGCCGATGGTGGGCGCCGACCTGGTGGGCGACGTGACGACGCGCGAGCCGTACGTCGTGCGGGCGGCAGGGGAGCGGCGGTTCACCGTCGCAGCACTCGACCTGGGCATCAAGGCCATGACACCGAAGCGGATGGCCGAACGCGGCATCGAGACGCACGTTCTCCCTGCCTCGTCCTCTCTCGACGACGTGCTCGCCGTCGAGCCGGACGGGTTCTTCCTGTCCAACGGCCCTGGCGACCCGGCGACGGCCGACCACGCCGTCGACGTGCTCCGCGGCGCGCTCGAGCGGAGGCTGCCGTTCTTCGGGATCTGCTTCGGCAACCAGGTCTTCGGCCGAGCGCTCGGGTTCGGCACGTACAAGCTCCGATACGGCCACCGGGGCATCAACCAGCCCGTCCGGGACCGGTCGACCGGCCGGGTCGAGGTGACGGCGCACAACCACGGGTTCGCGGTCGACGCACCGCTCGACGGCGCCACGGAGACGCCCTTCGGGATCGCGGAGGTGAGCCACGTCTGCCTCAACGACGACGTCGTCGAGGGGTTGGCGCTGCGGGACGGGCGTGGACCGGTTCGTGCCTTCTCGGTCCAGTACCACCCGGAAGCCGCGGCCGGCCCGCACGACGCCGCCTACCTGTTCGACCGGTTCGCCGAGCTGATGGGGGGCGCCTGATGCCGCGCCGCACCGATATCGGGTCGGTCCTGGTCATCGGGTCCGGACCGATCGTCATCGGGCAGGCGTGCGAGTTCGACTACTCCGGCACCCAGGCGTGTCGCGTCCTGCGCGAGGAGGGCCTGCGGGTCGTGCTCGTGAACAGCAACCCGGCCACGATCATGACCGATCCCGAACTCGCCGACGCCACCTATGTCGAGCCGATCACGCCCGAGTTCGTGGAGCGGGTGATCGAGATCGAGCGGCCCGACGCCCTGCTGGCCACGCTGGGGGGTCAGACGGCGCTCAACACGGCCGTCTCGCTGCACGAGCGCGGTGTGCTCGACAAGTACGGCGTCGAGATGATCGGCGCGTCGATCGAGGCGATCGAGCGGGGCGAGAACCGCGAGTCGTTCAAGCGGATCGTGGCCGAGATCGGGGGAGAGGTCGCCCGGTCTGTCATCTGCCACTCCATGCAGGAGTGCCTGGCCGCTGCCGAGGAGCTCCATTACCCGGTCGTCGTCCGGCCGTCGTTCACGATGGGCGGGGCCGGCTCCGGGATGGCGTTCCAGGCCGCCGACCTGCGGCATATCGCGGGTGCCGGCCTGGCAGCGTCACCGACCACCCAGGTGCTCCTCGAGGAGTCGATTCTCGGCTGGAAGGAGTACGAGCTCGAGGTCATGCGCGACCGGGCCGACAACGTCGTGGTGGTGTGCTCGATCGAGAACATCGACCCGATGGGTGTGCACACCGGCGACTCGTTGACCGTCGCTCCGGCGATGACACTGACCGACCGCGAGTACCAGCGGATGCGCGATCAGGCGATCGCCGTGATCCGGGCCGTCGGCGTCGACACCGGAGGCTGCAACATCCAGTTCGCGGTCGACCCCCGGGACGGGCGGCTGATCGTGGTCGAGATGAACCCGCGGGTGTCGAGGTCGTCCGCGCTGGCCAGCAAGGCCACGGGCTTCCCGATCGCGAAGATCGCGGCCAGGGTCGCCCTCGGGTACACGCTCGACGAGATCCCCAACGACATCACCGCGGAGACGCCGGCGTCGTTCGAGCCGACGCTGGACTACGTCGTGGTCAAGGTGCCGCGGTTCGCCTTCGAGAAGTTCCCGCACGCGGACCACACGCTGACGACGCACATGAAGAGCGTCGGAGAGGCGATGGCGATCGGGCGCAGCTTCACCGAGGCCTTGCAGAAGGCGCTGCGGTCGCTGGAGAAGGTCGACGGGCCGCTGGAGTTCGGCTGCGAGCCGGGCGAGGCCGCGGACCTCGTCGAGCGGGTGCGCCGGCCTTACGACGGCCGGCTCCGCGACGTGGTGACGGCGCTCCGGGCCGGCGTTGGTGTCGACGCGCTGCACGACGCGACCCGGGTCGATCCGTGGTTCCTCGACCAGCTCCTGCTGCTGAGCGAGGTGGCCGAGGAGGTCAGGGCCGCACAGCAACTCACGCCGGAGGTGCTGCGCCGCGCGAAGCGGCACGGGTTCTCGGATCGGCAGATCGCAGCCGTGCGAGGCATGACCGAGGAGGTCGTGCGCGGGCTGCGGTACGCACTCGGCATCCGGCCCGTGTACAAGACCGTCGACACCTGCGCCGCCGAGTTCGCTGCCCGCACTCCGTACCACTACTCGTCCTACGACGAGGAGACCGAAGTGGCGCCGCGGGAGCGCCCAGCTGTGATCATCCTGGGCAGCGGACCGAACCGGATCGGACAGGGCATCGAGTTCGACTACTCGTGCGTCCACGCGGCGATGGCCCTGCACGACGCGGGCTACGAGACCGTGATGGTCAACTGCAACCCCGAGACGGTGTCGACCGACTACGACACCTCCGACCGGCTCTACTTCGAGCCGCTGACCTTGGAAGACGTGCTCGAGGTCGTCCACGCGGAGCAGCAGGCGGGCCCGGTCGCCGGCGTCGTCGTCCAGCTCGGCGGGCAGACACCCTTGGGGCTGGCTCAGGCTCTCGCGGACGCCGGTGTGCCGATCGTGGGAACGCCGCCGGAGGCCATTCATCTGGCGGAGGAGCGCGGCGCGTTCGGGCGCGTCCTCGCGACGGCGGGCCTCCCGGCGCCGAAGCACGGCACGGCGACCTCGTTCGAGGGGGCTCGCTCGATCGCGGCCGAGATCGGATACCCGGTGATCGTCCGGCCGTCGTACGTTCTCGGCGGACGTGGCATGGAGATCGTCTACGACGAGGACTCGATGCGCGACTACATCTTGCGCGCGACGCAGGCGAGCCCGGAGCACCCGGTGCTCGTCGACCGCTTCCTCGACGACGCCGTGGAGATCGACGTCGACGCCCTGTTCGACGGCGACGAGCTCTACCTCGGCGGTGTCATGGAGCACATCGAGGAGGCCGGCGTCCATTCGGGTGACTCGGCGTGCGCGCTGCCGCCCATCACGCTGGGCGGCGAGGAGGTCGCGCGGATCCGGGCGTCGACGGAGGCGATCGCACGAGGCGTCGGGGTCCGCGGTCTGCTCAACGTCCAGTACGCCCTCGCCGGCGACGTCCTCTACGTGCTGGAGGCCAACCCGCGCGCCTCACGGACGGTGCCGTTCGTGTCCAAGGCGACCGGAGTCGCGCTGGCGAAGGCCGCAGCTCGGATCATGCTCGGAGCGTCGGTGTCGTCATTGCGTGCGGAGGGGTTGTTACCGGCGAGCGGCGACTGCACCGACCTGCCTGCGCACGCGCCCGTGTCGGTCAAGGAGGCGGTGATGCCGTTCAACCGGTTCCGGACGCCCGACGGGCGGTCCGTCGACACGGTCCTCGGCCCGGAGATGCGCTCGACCGGCGAGGTGATGGGCGTGGACGACGTCTTCGGAACGGCGTTCGCGAAGTCGCAGACCGCGGCGTACGGGGGCCTGCCGGTCGCGGGCCGGGTGTTCGTGTCACTCGCCAATCGGGACAAACGGCACATGATCTTCCCGGTCAAGCGGCTTGCCGACCTCGGCTTCGAGATCATCGCGACGGCCGGCACGGCGGAGGTGCTGCGGCGGAACGGCGTGGACGCCGAGGTCGTGCGCAAGCTTCAGTCCGGTCGCGACGCCGACGGCGAGCCGACGATCATCGGGCGGATCCTGGCCGGCGACATCGACCTGATCATCAACACGCCGAGCGGCACCACGCCCGGCGGCCGTCCCCGGGCCGACGGCTACGAGATCCGCACCGCGGCGGTGCAGGCGAACATCCCGTGCATCACGACAGTGCAGGGGCTCGGCGCCGCCGTCCAGGGGATCGAGGCGGCCCGCGCCGGCGGGATCGGTGTGCGCTCGCTGCAGTCCTGGGCCGAACGGACCGCACGTTGATCATGCAACTCCTGCGCGACACGCCGGCGGAGCCGTAGCGTGTCGCGCAGGAATTGCATGATCAACGAGGAGGGTGGGCGGGTGTACCGGGGGCTGTTCGACGCCGTGCTTCGCCGCATCGACGCCGAGACGGCACACCGGCTGGGGTTCGGTGCGATCCGGTTGGCCGCGCGGGTTCCGGGCGGGGTCCGCCTGATGCGTCGAGTCTGCGTCGTCGACGACCCTCAGCTCGCCGTTCGCGCGCTGGGCCTGGACTTTCCCAGCCCGCTGGGCCTCGCCGCGGGCTTCGACAAGGATGCGCGAGGTGTCGACGGGCTGGCGGCCCTCGGCTTCGGCTTCGTCGAGGTCGGGACCGTCACGGCAGCACCGCAGCCCGGCAACGCACGCCCCCGGCTGCACCGTCTCGTCCTCGACCGCGCGATCGTGAACCGGATGGGCTTCAACAACGCGGGTGCCGAAGTGATGGCACGCCGGCTGCGGCGTCGAGCCTCGACGGGCCGTGTCGTCGTCGGCGTCAACATCGGCAAGACCAAGGTGGTCCCCGACGAGCACGCGACGGTGGACTACGTCGCGAGCGCGCGCCGGCTGGCGCCGCTGGCCGACTTCATCGTGGTCAACGTCAGCTCGCCGAACACGCCTGGCCTGCGGTCATTGCAAGCCAGCGACAAGCTCCGTCCGCTCCTGACCGCCGTCCGCGCCGCCGCCGACCACGCCGCAGGCCGGCACGTCCCGCTGCTGGTGAAGATCGCACCGGATCTCGCCGACCCCGCGATCCTCGCCGTGGCCGATCTCGCGCTCGAGGTGGGTCTGGACGGCATCGTCGCCACGAACACGACGACGTCGAGGCAGGGGCTCCGCTCATCGGCGGGCGAGGTCGCCGCGGCGGGCGCCGGGGGGCTGTCCGGTGAGCCGCTACGACAGCGCTCACTCGAGGTGCTGGCGCTGTTGCGCGGACGGGTCGGCGACCGGCTGGTGCTGATCTCGGTGGGCGGCCTGAGCAGCGCCGCGGACGCCCGCGAGCGGCTCGCCGCGGGCGCGACGCTCGTCCAGGCCTATACCGGGTTCGTCTACGGCGGGCCGCTGTGGCCCCGCCGGGTCAACCGTGAGCTGGCCGGGCCTCGATGGCGAGAACGCCGCGAAAGTCCGATCCGGCGAAGGTTGGCAGCTATCTGGCTATCGACGATCACCGAGTGGCCTCGCGAATGACCGAGACCTTCGGGACCCGGCTGCACCGGGCCGTCGCCGAGCGGGGTCCGCTGTGCGTCGGGATCGACCCGCATCCAGAGCTCCTTCGCGCATGGGGGTTGGAGGACGACCCGGCCGGCCTCGACCAGTTCTGCCGCCGTGCCGTCGCCGCGCTCGCCGACCGGGTGGCGGTGGTCAAACCGCAGTCGGCATTCTTCGAACGGCACGGTTCACGGGGCATTGCGGTGCTCGAGCGCGTCATCACCGACGCCCACGCCGGCGGCGCACTCGTGCTCATGGATGCCAAACGAGGCGACATCGGCTCGACCGTCCAGGCCTATGCCGACGCGTACTTGGACCCGTCGTCGCCCTTGTGCTCCGACGCGGTCACTGCGTCGCCGTACCTGGGCTACGGGTCACTGCGTCCGCTTCTCGACACGGCTGCACGCCATGGCAACGGCGTCTTCGTGCTCGTCCTGACGTCGAACCCGGACGGTCCCGAGGTCCAGCATGCGAAGACGGCGGACGGCCGAACCGTCGCGGGGAGGATCCTGGAGCACCTCAGGAGCGAGAATGCGGGAGCCGAGCCGTGGGGGAGTGTCGGCGCCGTCGTCGGTGCCACGGTCGAACCGCCGGGGGAAGATCTCGACATCGGCGGTCCGTTGCTCGCCCCCGGTGTCGGGTACCAGGGCGGCGCTCCGTCCCACCTGCCGCAGGTGTTCGGCACCGCCCGCCGAAACGTGCTCCCGTCGGTGTCGCGCGACCTGCTCCGAGCCGGCCCGGACGCGCGGCGGCTCCGCGAGACGGCCGACCGACTGACCGAGTCGTGCCGGGCAGCGCTGTACGGCTGACCGCCCTGCGGGCCGGGTACGGTGGCGATCGGTCCGGGCCTTCACGGCGGATCGCGTTGCTGACCGGTCCCCGAAGTCGCTAGGTTCCCGGGTGTCCTTAGTCTTTGACGACCAGCCGAGGTGACACGCTCGTGGCGCTCCCACCCCTCACCCCCGAACAGCGCGCGGCCGCTCTGGCGAAGGCCGCCGAGGCCCGCCGGGAGCGTGCGGAGATCAAGAACCGGCTCAAGCACTCGGGCGCTTCGCTCTCCGACGTGCTCAAGGAGGGCGAGTCCAGCGACATCGTCGGGAAGATGAAGGTCTCTGCGCTGCTCGAGGCGCTGCCTGGAGTCGGCAAGGTTCGTGCCCGCCAGATCATGGAGCGCATCGGTATCGCCGAGACCCGCCGGGTCCGCGGCCTGGGCGCCAACCAGGTCGCTGCCCTGGAGCGCGAGTTCGGCGGCCGAGGCTGACGTCGACGAGCGATTCCGGGACGCGGACGGGGCGCCTTGTGGTCCTGTCCGGGCCGTCCGGCGTCGGCAAGTCGACGGTCGTCCGCATGCTCCGGGCCCGCCACCCCGAGGTCTGGATCTCCGTGTCGGCGACGACGCGCTTCCCGCGGCCGGGCGAGGTCGACGGCGTGCACTATGACTTCGTCGGCCGGGCCGAGTTCGAGCGGCGGGCAGCCGACGGCGAGTTCCTGGAGTGGGCCGAGTTCGACCGTAACCTCTATGGCACGCCGGCGGCGCCGGTCATGGCCCGGCTCGCCCTGGGCCAGAGCGTTCTGCTCGAGATCGACCTACAGGGAGCCCGGCAGGTGCGGGAGCAAATGCCTGACGCACAGCTGGTGTTTCTGCGCCCGCCGTCGTGGGACGAGCTGGTCCGTCGGCTGAGCGGTCGTGCGACCGAGCCGCCGCAGGTCGTGGAGCGCCGGCTGGCCGTCGCCGAGGCGGAACTTGCGGCGGAGTCGGAGTTCGACCGCACCCTGATCAACGCCGATGTCGGTGAGGTGTGCCGGGAGTTGGTAACCTTGTTGGGTTCCCCCCAGACAATCCCCAGCCCGGAGGCATGAACGTGTCCGGTACCCACGGCGTGGCCGAGGGCATCACCTCTCCCCCCATCGACGACCTGCTCGCCAAAACCGACTCCAAGTACGCGCTGGTCATCTACGCGGCCAAGCGCGCCCGCCAGATCAACGCCTACTACTCCCAGCTCGGCGAGGGCCTGCTCGAGTACGTCGGCCCACTGGTCGAGACCCACGTCCAGGAGAAGCCGCTGTCGATCGCGCTGCGCGAGATCGACCAGGGGCTGCTCACGGCCGAGCAGGCCGAGCCGGAGTAACGAGAGATGGCACGGCCCCGGGTCGTCCTCGGGGTCAGCGGTGGGATCGCCGCCTACAAGGCGTGCGAGGTCCTGCGCGGGCTGACCGAGACCGGCCACGACGTCCGGGTCGTGCCGACCAGGTCGGCGTTGCGCTTCGTAGGCGCGGCCACCTGGGCCGCTCTCTCCGGCCAACCGGTCTCCACCGAGGTCTGGGACGACGTCCACGAGGTGCCCCACGTGCGGCTCGGTCAGGAGGCCGACCTCGTCCTGGTCGCGCCCGCCACGGCCGACCTGCTGGCCCGCGCGGCGCACGGCAACGCCGACGACCTGCTGACGTCGACGCTGCTCACAGCGCGGTGTCCGGTCGTGTACGTCCCGGCCATGCACACGGAGATGTGGGAGCACCAGGCCACCGTCGACAACGTCGCCGTGCTCCGTGCTCGCGGCGCCGTCGTCGTCGAGCCCGCGGTGGGGCGGCTGACCGGCGTCGACTCCGGCAAGGGCCGGCTTCCCGACCCCGACGAGATCGTCGCACTCGCCCGAGACCTGCTCGCCGGGGCGCCGACCGCCCCGGACCTCGCTGGCAGGCACGTTCTCGTGACGGCCGGCGGCACCCGCGAGTTTCTCGACCCCGTTCGCTTCCTCGGCAACCGATCGTCGGGCCGTCAGGGCTACGCGCTCGCGCGCGCCGCGGCGGCGAGGGGGGCGAAGGTCACGCTCGTCTCCGCCAACGTGAGTCTCCCGGACCCGGCCGGTGCCGACCTCCTGCGGGTCGGTTCGGCCGCCGAGATGCGCCACGCCGTGCTCGACACGGCGACGACGGCGGACGCCGTGGTGATGGCCGCCGCCGTCGCGGACTTCCGGCCCTCGTCGTACGCGGCTTCAAAGATCAAGAAGACCGCCGACGGCGGAGTCCCGCAGGTCGAGCTCGAGCGGACCGACGACATCCTGGCCGAGCTGTCGGCGGCCCGCCGCCGCGAGGGCCAGGTCGTCGTCGGCTTCGCCGCTGAGACCGGCGACGCGTCGGGAAGCGTTCTCGACCACGGCCGCGAGAAGCTCGCCGCGAAGGGATGCGACCTGCTCGTCGTCAACGAGGTGGGCATCGACCGCGGCTTCGAGTCCGAGGAGAACGAGGCCGTCGTGCTCGGTTCCGACGGCGGGGTCACGCGCGTGCCGCGCGGCCCGAAGGCGGCGCTCGCCCACGTCGTGTGGGACCTCGTCCGCGACCGGCTGGCGGACATCTGACCTGCTGGCCGGCCCTGATCCCTTACAGTGTCGCCAAGCATCTGGCCGCAATCCCGGAGGATCCCTTGTCCCGTCGTCTGTTCACGTCCGAGTCCGTCACCGAGGGGCACCCGGACAAGATCTGCGACCAGATCAGCGACGCGATCCTGGACAGTCTGCTGAAGAACGACCCGCTCAGCCGGGTTGCCGTCGAGACAATGGTGACGACCGGCCAGGTCCACGTCGCCGGTGAGGTGACCACCACCGGGTACGCCGACATCCCCGGCATCGTCCGCGACACGATCCTCGACATCGGCTACGACTCGTCGACCAAGGGCTTCGACGGGCAGTCCTGCGGCGTCTCCGTGTCGATCGGCTCGCAGTCGCCGGACATCGCCCAGGGCGTCGACGAGGCGTGGGAGCAGCGTTTCGAAACCACGCACTCCGAGGACCCGCTGGACCGACAGGGCGCGGGCGACCAGGGCCTCATGTTCGGCTACGCGTCCGACGACACGCCCGAGCTCATGCCGCTGCCGATCATGCTGGCCCACCGGCTCGCCCAGCACCTCGCCGAGGTGCGCAAGTCCGGGCTCGTGCCATACCTGCGCCCTGACGGCAAGACCCAGGTGACGATCGAGTACGACGGCGACCGGCCGGTGCGCCTGGACACGGTCGTCGTCTCGACTCAGCATGCAAGCAGCATCGACCTCGACGGCCTGCTCACGCCGGACATCCGCACCCACGTCGTCGAGCCGGTGCTTGCCGCCGTCGATGTCGACGCCGCCGGCTACCAGCTCCTGGTCAACCCCACCGGTCGGTTCGAGATCGGCGGCCCGATGGGCGATGCCGGCCTGACCGGCCGCAAGATCATCATTGACACGTACGGCGGCATGGCGCGGCACGGCGGTGGCGCTTTCAGCGGAAAGGACCCGTCCAAGGTCGACCGCTCGGGCGCCTACGCCATGCGCTGGGTCGCGAAGAACGTCGTCGCGGCCGGGCTGGCGCGCCGCTGCGAGGTCCAGGTGGCCTACGCCATCGGCAAGGCGCATCCGGTGGGTCTCTTCGTCGAATGTTTCGGCACCGAGTCGGTTCCCGTCGAGCGCATCCAGGACGCCGTGACGGCGGTGTTCGACCTGCGCCCTGCGGCGATCATCCGCGACCTCGACCTGTTGCGCCCGATCTACGCCCAGACGGCTGCCTACGGCCACTTCGGCCGCGAGCTGCCCGACTTCACCTGGGAGCGCACCAACCGCGTGCAGAGCCTCCAGGCTGCGATCGGGTAGCTGAGCCCGGCACTGGTCTGGTACTTCTCCCGCCGAGGCTCCGCTCTGCGCACCTATACGCACCAGCGGGAGACCTCCGCGGCCGGTAGCGCATAGGTGCGCAGAGCAAAGGCGTCAGTCGTAGCTCGGCACCGGCACCGGTTCTTCGTGCGAAGCCTGAACGCTGACCGCGCTCCCGGACTGCCGCGGGAACATGACCGACGCCAGCACGGCGCCGAGCACGGCGATGCCCGCAGCGACCACGAGGCCGGTGCGGTAGCCCTCGGTCAACGCGAGCGACACCACCTGCTCGCCCGAGGCGAGGACGCTGTCCGTACGTGCCGTGGCGACGGCGACGAGCACGCCGAGGCCGAGAGCAGCGCCGACCTGCTGGGTCGTGTTGATCAGGCCCGACGCGAGTCCGGCCTCGTGCTCGGCAGCTCCGCTGGTCGCCGCGATCGTGGTCGCGATGAAGGCAAGCGCAGCGCCGGTCGCCGTCACCACCGACGGCCCGAGCAGGTCACCGATGAAGGAACCGTCGGGCGACAGGCGCGAGTACCACGTCAGTCCCAGCGCGACCAGCGTCAGGCCGGCCACCAAGGTCGCCTTGAGCCCGACACGCGCGACGATCGGGGCCACCGAGCTGGCCACCGCGATGATGGTCAGTGCGAACGGGAGCTGCGCCAGACCCGACTCGATGGGGGAGTACCCGAGCACCTGCTGGGTGTACAGCGTCACGAAGAAGAAGGTGGGGAAGAGCCCCATCGTCAGGAGCACAGCGACGGCGTTCGCCCCTCGGAGCATCGGCGCGTCGAAGATCCGCAGCGGAACGAGCGGGTGCTGCGCACGCCGTTCGATCACGACGAACGCGGCGAGGAGGAACACGGCCAGGGCGCCGAGACCGAACGTCTGTGCCGACAGCCAGCCGGCGTCGTTCGCGTCGACGAGGACGTAGACCAGCAGGGCCAGCCCTGCCGTGACGGAGATCGCGCCGGCCAGATCGAAGTGCCGGGCACCCTCGGCCGCCGCCGCGCGCGGTAGCAGCCGGAACGCGAAGGCAACGGCTGCCACACCGATCGGCACGTTGACGTAGAACACCGACTCCCAGCCGAACCAGTCGGTGAGCAGGCCACCGAGCACGAGTCCCGCGGCCGCGCCCGATCCGGCGACCGCAGCCCAGACGCCCATGGCCCTGTTTCGCTCCGGACCGTCCCTGAACAAGATCATGACGAGGGACAGCGCGGCCGGAGAGACGAGTGCGGCGGCGAAGCCCTGGACACCGCGCGCCGCCACGAGCATGAGACCGGAGTCGGCCAGCCCGGCGGCGAGAGAAGCGGCCGTGAACAGGAGGAGACCACCGACGAAGAGCCGCCGCCGGCCGATCAGGTCTGCCAGCCGGCCGCCGAGCAGGAGGAAGCCTCCGAACAGCAGCGTGTAGGCGTTGGCGATCCAGGACAGGTCTTCTTGCGCCAGGCCGAGGTCGGCACCGATGGAAGGCATGGCGACGCCGACGATCGCGGCGTCGAGGATGAGGACGAACTGGGTCGTTGCGAGCAGGGCGAGCGCAAGCCAGCGACTGCGGTCCGCCGTTCCGGCTGCCGCCGGTGCCGGTGGACTCATCGCCTGGGAGGTCATTCGAAGGGCTCCTAACAGGAATAGGACTTCCGGTTCCGATTGCCGGAGGAGCGTACCGGAACTGGACTTCCGTTTGTCAAGAGGTTTGCCGTAAGCTGTGCGGCGCGATGACGACGACGAGGTTCCAGCCGGGTGAGGTGGCTGCGGGTGCGCCCGTGCCTCCGATCACCGAACGCCACCTCCGTGCCGACGCCCGCCGGAACCGGGAGAGGATCCTGGCGGCGGCCGAGGCCGCGTTCCGCGAGCTCGGCACCGCGGTCCAGATGGACGACGTCGCCCGTCGTGCGGGCGTCGGCGTCGGAACCCTCTACCGGCACTTCCCGACCAAGGAGGCGCTGGTCGAGGAGCTCGCCACGCTCCGGGTCACGGGCTGCATCGCCCAGGCCGAGACCGCCATGGCGATGGCCGACGCCTGGGCGGCCGTGGAGTGCTTCGTCTACTCCAACGCGGAGCAGATGGCCTCCGACGCCGGGTTGCGCGACAGCCTGGCCGCGGTCGGCAGGGACCAGACGATGTGCAGGCTCGAACGCGGCAGGCTCGAGGAGCGCCTCGGAACCGTGCTCGATCGCGCCAGAGCCGCCGGGACCCTGCGTACGGACGTCACGGTGCACGACGTCCAGTCGCTGATGACCGGGCTGTCCGCCGCGATCGCCGGCGGCGGCGACTGGCAGCGGCTGGCGAGGATCGTGCTGGCTGGGCTTCGTGCCCCGCAGGGCTCCTCGGGACCGAGCCCCGCCGCACCCGTCGGGGGCGTGCGGTAGAAACGCCGGCGTGAGCGGTCCCGACCAGCCCGACCAGCTCGCCCTGGTCCGGCCTCCGACACCACGGCGGCGGGTCCGCTCGCCCGAACCGCCGGCCACGGAGCTGCCGGTAGCGCACGTCGTCGTCGACGTGCCGCTTCCGCATCTCGACCGTCCCTTCGACTACGTCGTCCCGGCGTCGATGTCGGAGCTCGCGGTTCCGGGTGCCAGGGTGTCGGTGCGCTTCTCCGGCCAGGACGTCGCGGGCTTCGTGGTCGACCGGGTCTCGCAGAGTTCGCACGAGGGCAAGCTGGCTCGGCTGCGGCGGGTGGTGTCGCCGGAGCCCGTACTGGCTCCTGAAATCCTCCGCGTGGTCCGAGCCGTGGCCGACCGTTACGCGGGAACGGTCGCCGACGTTCTCCGGCTCGCGGTGCCGCCTCGCCACGCCACTGTCGAGCGCGAGACGCCGGTCGCGTCGCGCGAAGGAGCCCCGGCGGTGCCTGATCCGTCCGGCTGGCGCGACTACGGCGACGGTGCAGCGCTGCTCGCCGCCCTCGCGGTCGGTGGCTCACCGCGGGCCGTCTGGGAGCCGGGACCGGCGGCCGACTGGCCCGATCTCCTCGCCCGGCTCGTGGCCGCGACCATCGCGGGCGACCGCGGCGCCGTCGTCGTGCTGCCCGACGCCCGCGACGTGGCACGGGTGGACCGGGCGTTGACCGGGCTCGTCGGTGCCGGACACCACGTCGTCCTCGAAGCCGACCTCGGGCCGGCTGAGCGGTACCGCCGCTGGCTGGCAGTCCGGCGCGGGGCCGTGCGGATCGTCCTGGGCACCCGGTCGGCGGCGTTCGCGCCGGTCTCCGACCTGGGGCTCGTGGCGATCTGGGACGACGGTGACGACCTGCACGCCGAACCGCGGGCGCCCTACCCGCACGTGCGCGAGGTCCTCCTGCTCCGGGCGCACCTGGAGAACACCGCTGCAGTCCTCGGCGCCTTCGCCCGTACGGCCGAGGCAGAACAACTCGTGCAGACCGGCTGGGCGCGTCCGGTTGCACTGCCGCGTGCCGACGTACGACGGCGCGCACCGCGCGTGCGGGTCGTCGGTGACGACATCGAGCAAGCCCGCGACGAGGCCGCGAGGACGGCACGCGTGCCGTCACTGGCGTGGCGCGTGGCCCGGTCCGGGCTCGAGCGCGGGCCGGTGCTGGTCCAGGTGCCGCGAACGGGGTACGCGCCTGTCGTCGTGTGTGGCCGGTGCCGGGCTCCGGCTCGCTGTGCCGTCTGTCACGGTCCGCTGGGTGTCGGTGAGCGGGGCGGCGCCAGGACTTGCCAGTGGTGTGGTGCCATGGCGGACACGTGGTCGTGCTCGGTGTGCGGCGGATCGACGCTTCGCGCGGCTGTCATCGGGACCCGGCGCACGGCGGAGGAGCTTGGGCGCGCGTTCGCGGGTGTACGGGTGCTGACCTCCGGCCGTGGCGGGGTTCTGGCCCAGGTGCCGGACGACTCGGCGCTCGTGGTGGCGACTCCGGGAGCCGAACCCGTGACCGAGCACGGATACGCGGCCGCCGTGCTGGTCGACGGGCAGGCCTTGCTGTCGAGGCCAGGGTTACGAGCGGCCGAGGAGGCGCTTCGACGTTGGCTGGGAGCGGCCGCTCTGGTCCGTTCCCGAACGGAGGGCGGGGAGGTCGTCGTGGTCGCCGATTCGGCGGCCCGGCCGGTGCAGGCGTTGGTGCGCTGGGACTCCGCAGGCCACGCGGCGAGGGAACTGGCCGACCGGACGGCACTCGGCTTCCCGCCAGCCGTCCGTGCCGTGGAGCTCACCGGCGCTGCCGCCGACCTCTCCGAGCTCCTCCGGCTGCTCGAGTTACCCGACGGTGCCCAGGTCCTCGGACCGGTTCCGGGCGCCGGCGAGGCGCAGGAGCGGGCCGTGCTGCGGGCGCCGCGCCCCGTAGCGGCCGCGCTGACCGCCGCGGTGAAAGGCGCGCAGGGAGTCCGGGCCGCGCGGCGGTCCGGTGGCCCGGTGCGGGTCCGGGTCGACCCCGTCGACCTCGGCTGAGGCCCGCGACGACCAGTTCACCCCGGCTCGCTGGTCGATGGGCGTGGCGGGGGAGGGTCGTCGAGGCCGCGGGCGACGAGTGCCTCGCCGAGCGCGTCGGCGTGCCGGAGGCTGCGGACGACCAGTGGTACGGCGTACGCACGAGGGCTCGCGCCGAGACCGCGCGCACGCTGGGCGTCGCGAACCTCGGCGGCGAGCCCGGTGACGACCGGAACGGCCCGCACGGCGAGCGCCAGCACCAGCGCGACGCGTTCGGCGTCGACACCGAGCCGGCGCAGCGGCCGCAACCCGCGCTCGAAGACGTCGAGCATGTCGATGACCCGGGTCGTCAGCGTGACCAGTGCCGCCGCAGCGACCGCCACGACCAGCCGGCCGGTGACGACCACGGCCGCCGTCAAGCCCGCGGTGATCCACTGGAAGGCGACCAATACGCCGACCAGCCACCGCAGCGGCCATACCTCGCCGGGTAGCGCTGCGACCAATCCGGTGGACGCGTAGAGGAGCACGGTCAGCGCCGCCGCGACGGCCAACCCGGCCGGCGACCCGACCATGAGGACGGCAACCATCGCGACCGCGAGGCCGAGCAGCTTGCCGCCGGCCGGGGCCCGGTGCAGCCACGACCGACCCGTTCTGTACGTGCTCATCCGACCAGTTCCCGGTAGCGGCCGACGGCGACGTCCGGCCGGCCGTCCGCAACCAGCCGCCCCTCGTCGAACACCAGGACCCGGTCGTAACCGGCTACCGAGTCCAGGTCGTGGGTGACGAGGACGACCTGCTGGGGGAGCCGATGCAGGATGTCGAGCACACGTCGGGTGTTGCGCAGGTCGAGCAGGGTCGTGGGCTCGTCGCAGACGAGGATCCGCGGTCCGGTCACCAGAACGGAACAGAGCGCCAGGAGCTGCTTCTGACCGCCGGACAGCAGGTGTGCCGGGTGGTCGGCATGGTCCTGCAGGCCGATGTCGACCAGGGCGGCGGCGACGCGCCGACGGGTCTCGTCGCGCCCCAGCCGGTGCCGACGCAGGCCGAACGCGACGTCCTCGGCCACGGTCGGCATGACGATCTGCGCGTCAGGGTCGGTGAAGACGAACCCCACGGCGCGCCGCACCGCCGCCGCGTCCGAGCGTGTCGAGCGCCCGTCGACGCGCACGTCACCCCGACCGGGCAGGACCAATCCGTTGAGCAGGCGGGCGAACGTCGACTTGCCGGACCCGTTGGCTCCGATGACGGCTACTCGTCGCTCGGGCAGCGCGACCGTCACGGACCGCAGCACGATCCGATCGCCGTAGGCGTGCGTGACGTCGCGGACCTCGATCACGTGCGACTGGAGGCGGCCTCGCGCGCGTCGTCACGGGCGAGCGCTGGATATGCGCGGTAGACCCCGGACGCGATGACCGTCGCGAGGACGGCCTTGAGGAGATCGCCGGGCAGGAAGATCGTTGCCCCTGTCCGGAGGGCAGTGCCGAAGTCGAGGTCGAGCCGCCACGCGAGCACGGGGACACCGATCGCGTAGACGACGGCGATTCCACCGACCACGGCGGCGACGAAGGCGACTGCGGGGTGGAACGGACGTCTGAGGCGAACGATCAGCCCGATGACGAACGCACCGACGGCGAAGCCGACGAGGTACCCGGCGGTCGGACCCGCGAAGACCCCGAGCCCGGCCGCGCCGCCGGCGAACACCGGCAGGCCTGCGGCCCCGATCGCCAGGTAGACGAGGACGGCAAGCGCGCCCAGCCGGGCGCCCAGCAGCAGGCCGGTGAGCATCACGCCCAGGGTCTGCAGCGTCACGGGGACGCTGCTCCCGAACAGGTAGAACTGGCCGGGAAGGCTCAGGGCGGCGATGAGGCCGGCGAAGACGGCCACACGGGCCAGATCGGCGGCGGACAGGCGTCGGTTCACGGGCCAACCGTAGGGGTGACCGTCAGGTAACCAGCATGTGCAGGACGGACAAGCTCTCCGGGCTGTAGGTGTCGGTCCCGGCCAGTCGTCGCTATGTGGCGCAGCCGTCAGAGCTGGTTCGTGGAGAACGTGTCACATGATTCCAGGCGGCCGCTCTCCAGCCCGGTACTGAACCACCGCTGGCGCTGCTCGCTGGAGCCGTGCGTCCAGGACTCCGGGCTGACCGTGCCCTGGAAGCGCTCCTGGATGTAGTCGTCGCCGACGACCTGCGCGGCGTCCAGCCCGTCCTGGATGTCCTGCTGGGACACCTCGGTGATGAGCGGCTGACCGTCCTCGGTGTCCGTGCTCAGCGCGCGGCTCGTCCAGACACCGGCGTAGCAGTCGGCCTGGAGTTCGAGCCTGACCGCATCGGATGTCGGACCCGAGCCCGGCTGGACCTGCTGCATCTGCCCGGTCAGATTCTGGATGTGGTGGCCGTACTCGTGCGCAAGGACGTAGGCCTCGCCGAAGGCGCCGCCGCTGGCGCCGAACCGCGTGCGCAGCTCGTCGAAGAACCCGAGGTCGAGATAGACCCCCCGGTCTGCCGGGCAGTAGAACGGCCCCACCTGAGCGGACGCCGTGCCGCATCCCGTGGTGACCGACCCGGTGAAGAACGTCGTGACGGCCATCGGGTAGGTCGAGCCGCGACGGGCGAACTCGTCCTGCCAGTAGTCCTGGATCGAGTTGACGTACAGCACGAAGCGGCAGTCGGGATTGTCGTCGATGTCGGCGCCGGTCTGGCATTCGGTCTCGAGGTTGTCGATGCCGCCGGGCTCGGCTTGCACCTGGTTGGTGTCCTCGCCGAGCAGGCTGGCCGGGTTGGCCCCGGTGCACATGGCGAGCAGCAAGATGGCGATGGCTCCGATGCCGCCTCCTGCGGCGATGGTGCCCCCACGACCCATTCGGCGCCGGTCGGAGATCTGTGAGGTGTCCAGACGCGCCCTGCGGTTGAACTTCACCGTCCAGCCTCCTCGCGCTCGTCCGGCCGTCCGGCCGTCCGCCGCACCACTTAGGATGCTCCCCATGATGCCCGCGGCGAGCTGATCCTGCGCGGTTTGTCCGGTCGAGTCCGGCAGGCAGCCTGGCTTCGTGCCGGCGCTTCCGGAGAACGATCAGTGCCGTTGTCCCGACGCCGCGGAGTCCTTCCGACATGATCACTGCTCTCGACCTCGAGGTGCGCGTCAGCGCCCAGGTCCTCCTCGAACGCGCAAGCTTCCGGATCGCGCCCGGCGACAAGGTGGGGCTGGTGGGACGGAACGGCGCGGGCAAGACGACGCTCACCCGGATCCTCGCCGGGGAGGGCCAGCCGGCAGCCGGCACGGTCACCCGGACCGGTGCGGTGGGCTACCTGCCACAGGACCCTCGCACCGGCGATCCGGACGCGCTCGCCCGGGACCGCATCCTCGGTGCCCGAGGGCTCGACACCGTCGTCGCCGGCATGCGACGGGCCGAGGAGCAGATCGCGTCGGCGGACGGGGGCGAGCACGAGCGCGGCATGCGCCGCTACACCAGGCTGGAGAACGAGTTCCTGGCGCGCGGCGGGTACGCCGCCGAGAGTGCGGCTGCGACGATCGCCGCCAGCGTGGGGCTTCCCGATCGCGTGCTCGGGCAGCCGCTCCGCACGCTCTCGGGCGGCCAACGGCGACGCGTCGAGCTGGCCCGGATCCTGTTCTCCGACGCCGAGACGCTGCTGCTCGACGAGCCGACCAACCACCTCGACGCGGATTCGATCGGATGGTTGCGCGAGTTCCTGCGCGGGTTCAAGGGCGGCATCGTCGTCATCAGCCACGACGTGGCGCTGCTGGACAAGACCGTCAACAAGGTCTTCCACCTCGACGCGGCCAGGGCCGTGCTCGACGTGTACAACGTCGGCTGGAGCGCGTACCTCCAGCAGCGTGAGACCGACGAACGGCGACGGCACCGCGAGCGGGCGAACGCCGAGAAGAAGGCCGCGGCGCTCAAGGCTCAGGCCGACCGCATGCGCTACAAGGCGACGAAGGCGACCGCGGCGCAGAACATGGACCGGCGCGCCGCGCGCCTGCTCGCCGGGCTGGAGGACAGGCGCCGCGCCGACAAGGTGGCCAAGCTCCGGTTCCCCGAGCCGGCGCCGTGCGGGCGGACGCCCCTGACCGCCACCGGACTGTCGAAGTCGTACGGCTCGCTGGAGGTCTTCACCGACGTCGACCTGGCGATCGACCGGGGCAGCAGACTCGTGGTGTTGGGCCTGAACGGCGCCGGCAAGACGACGCTGCTGCGGCTCCTGACGGGAATCGAGGAACCGGACACCGGGATCGTCGCGCCCGGGCACGGCCTCAAGCTCGGCTACTACGCGCAGGAGCACGAGACGCTCGACACGGCGCGGACCGTACTCGAAAACCTCCGTACGGCCGCGCCGGACCTGCCCGAGGTGGAGGCCAGGCGGGTGCTGGGTTCGTTCCTGTTCTCCGGCGACGACGTCGACAAGCCGGCCGGCGTACTGTCCGGCGGCGAGAAGACCCGCCTCGCTCTCGCGACCCTGGTCGTGTCCAGCGCCAACGTGTTGCTTCTCGACGAGCCGACGAACAATCTCGACCCGGCGTCGCGGGCCGAGGTGCTGGCCGCGCTGCGGTCGTTCGCCGGTGCGATCGTCCTGGTGACGCATGATGAGGGCGCGGTCGCGGCCCTGCGCCCGGAGCGGGTCGTGCTCCTGCCGGACGGCGTCGAGGACCTCTGGAACCCGGACTACGCCGACCTGGTCGCGCTCGCGTGACGCTGCGCCGCCAGGTGCCGGCTGCACGCATCGGCGGATGCCGGTTCTCGAATCGGATCTTGCGTTCGGCTGGCGTGAACCGAGAATGCGTCGGATCATGGTCATCACATGAACTGACGATCTTCGTGAGGAGGATGCGTGGCCGAGAAGCTGGCGAAGGGCGCGCGGATCAGTGGGGGAGTGCGCGACAGGCTCGCCTCCGATCTGAAGAAGAAGTACGAAGGCGGCAAGAGCATCCGGGACCTCGCTGGAGAAACCGGGCGCTCGTACGGCTTCGTGCACCGGCTCCTGTCCGAGTCGGGCGTCGAGCTGCGCGGGCGTGGCGGCGCCACTCGAGGCCGGAAGAAGAGGTCCTGACCGACGGCGTGACGGCCGAGATGCTGGAGAATGGTGGGCTCCTCTTCTCGGCCGAACCGCCCGTCGCCCGCATCACACTGCACCGCCCCGCGACGCGCAATGCGCAGACGCCCGCAACCTGGCGTGCGCTGGCCGCGCTGGGAGCGTCCCTCGACACCGAGCTGCGGGTGGTCGTCCTCGCCGCCGAAGGCCCGTCGTTCTCGGCCGGCCTCGACCGCCGCATGCTGGACGGCTCCGGAATCCCCGGCGAGCCGTCGCTCATCGATCTCGCCACCCTCGAGCCTGCTGCGCTGGACGACGCGGTCGCGGAGTTCCAGGCGGCGTTCACCTGGTGGCGCGAGTCACCGGCGGTGACGGTCGCCGCGGTCGCCGGCCATGCCGTCGGCGCCGGGTTCCAGCTCGCGCTCGCCTGCGACCTGGTGGTGTGCGCCGAGGACGCCCAGTTCGCCATGCGCGAGACGTCCCTCGGCCTCGTACCCGATCTCGGTGGCACGGGCCGACTGGTCGATGCCGTCGGGTATCCGCGAGCGCTCGAAATCTGCGCGACCGGTCGATGGGTCGGTGCCCGGGAGGCGGTCGACCTGGGACTCGCCGTCACTGCGGTCCCCGTCGCCGATCTCGCGGCCGCGGTGGACGATCTCGTGGCGGCACTCCTGGCGGCACCGGCTGGCGCATTACGCGAGACCAAGGGCCTGCTTCGCGCAGCCGTTCACCGCGGCGAGGACGAGCAGCTCGCGGCCGAGCGAGCGGCTCAGGCCCGCCGGCTCGCCGACCTGGCCCGCGCGCTGCCAGGATGACGCCGTGCGCATCGACCGGCTGGACCACCTCGTGCTCACGGTGGCCGATGTCGACACGACCGTCGACTTCTACAGCCGGGTGCTCGGTATGGAACCGGTGACGTTCGGCGACGGCCGGCGCGCACTGACCTTCGGGCGCTGCAAGATCAACCTCCACCAGGAGGGTCATGAGTTCGAGCCGAAGGCGGCGCGGGCTGTCGCTGGCAGCGCCGACGTGTGCCTCGTCGCGGACGGGCCGCTGGAAGCGGTCGTCGATGAGCTGACCAGGAGCGGGGTTGCCGTCGAGGAGGGCCCGGTGCTGCGCACCGGCGCCCTCGGCCCGATCGAGAGTGTCTACATCCGCGACCCGGACGGCAACCTGGTGGAGATCAGCACCTACGCCTGATTCACTCGAGAGCGAAGACGCCGCGTGGCCCGGAAGAATCCCGCTTCGCTCGACGTTGCGCGATCGCATCGTCCGGTCCGGACGGTCAAGGCGAGGGTGGGAGGTGGCAGCCGGTGTCGATGGGTGGTCACATCGGCGGGTACATGGCCTCGCGGTCCTTCTCCCGCGACCGCAGCGTGACCCGGCAGCGACTGGCCAAGGGCACCGCGCGGAGGATCCTCCGCTACGCGCGGCCCTACCGCGGGTACATCGCGGTGTTCCTGCTGACGACCGTGATCGCGGCGGCCAGCGCCGCCGCCGTCCCTCTGCTGCTGAAGTTCGTCATCGACGACGGCGTGGTCCCGGGCCGGCCCGACCTCGTGGTGTGGGGCGCGTTGGCGGTGGCGGGCCTGGCGGTCCTCGACGCGGTCCTGGGCCTGGCCGGCAGGTGGGCCTCGGCCCGGGTCGGCGAAGGGCTCATCTACGACCTCCGTACCCAGGTCTTCGACCACGTGCAGCGGCAACCCGTGGCGTTCTTCACCCGCGCCCAGACCGGCTCGCTCGTGTCACGGCTGAACACGGACGTGATCGGCGCCCAGCAGGCCTTCACCTCGACGCTGTCGCAGGTCGTCAGCAACGCGGTGACCCTCGTCCTCGCGACCGCCGCGATGCTCGTGCTCTCGTGGCAGATCACGCTGCTCGTGCTGGTCCTGGTGCCGCTCTTCCTGCTGCCGGCTCGGTTCATCGGGCGCAAGCTGGCCGACATCTCGCGCGAGTCCATGCAGCTCAACGCCGACATGAGCCAGACGATGACCGAGCGCTTCAACGTTGCCGGCGCTCTGCTGGTGAAGATCTTCGGCAGGTACGACCGGGAGACGGTCGGATTCGGCCAGGCGGCCGGACGCGTGCGCGACATCGGTGTCACGCAGGCCCTCTATGCGCGGTACTTCTTCACCGGCCTCACGCTGCTGGCGTCGCTCGCGACGGCTCTGGTGTACGGCGTGGGCGGCTTGCTGGCCGTGGACGGGACGCTGCAGATAGGCACGCTGGTGGCGCTGGCCGCGCTGCTGACGCGGCTCTACGGGCCGATGATGGCAATGTCCAACGTCCAGGTCGACGTGATGACCGCGCTCGTGAGCTTCGAGCGAGTGTTCGAGGTCCTCGATCTCGAGCCGATGGTGCGCGACCGGCCAGGTGCCCAGCCGCTGCCCGCCGAGACGGGCCCGCTGAGCGTGGAGTTCGACGATGTGCGCTTCGGCTACCCGACGGCCGACGAGGTGTCGCTCGCCTCCCTGGAAGCGGTCGCGCGCGCCGACACGGGCCAGAACGGCGAGGTGTTGCGCGGCGTGACCTTCCGAGTCGAGTCGGGCCAGCTGGTGGCGCTCGTCGGCCCGTCGGGCGCGGGAAAGTCGACGATCACCCACCTCGTGTCCAGGCTGTACGACCCGACCAGCGGTGTGGTCCGCCTCGGCGAGCGGGATCTGCGCGACCTCACCCTGGACTCGCTGCACGAGGCCGTCGGCGTGGTCACTCAGGACGCGCACATGTTCCACGACACGATCGGCGCGAACCTCGCCTACGCGAGGCCCGATGCCACCGAGGTCGAGATGTGGGCCGCACTGCGCGCGGCGCAGATCGCCGACCTCGTCAGGTCATTGCCCGACGGGCTCGACACAGTCGTCGGGGACCGCGGATACCGGCTCTCGGGTGGAGAGAAGCAGCGGCTGGCGATCGCCCGCCTCCTGTTGAAGGCGCCGCGGATCGTGGTCTTGGACGAGGCGACGGCCCACCTGGACTCAGAGTCCGAGGCGGCCGTGCAGCGGGCCCTCGAGTCAGCCCTGTCGGGGCGTACGTCACTGGTCATCGCCCACCGACTGTCCACGATCCGCGGGGCGGACCGGATTCTCGTGGTCGACGGCGGACGCATCGTGGAGGCGGGAGACCACGACGCCCTGCTCACGGCGGGCGGGCTCTACGCGGAGCTCTACCGCACCCAGTTCGCACCGCAGGCTTCCCACGCGAACGGACGGCCTGCGGCTCCGGCCGGTCGGGTCTGATAGCGGGCGCCTCCGCTCGGCCGCGCGGCCGCGCCGGGCAGCGTCATCGCAACACTGCACTCACAGCGTGCGCAGCGCACCGCCGTCGACCGGGACCATGGCGCCGGACACGTAGGAAGCGGCCGGCGAGAGCAAGAACGCCGCCACCGCGCCGAACTCGCCCGGGCTCCCGTAGCGGCGCAGCGGAATGCTCGCCGACCGTCGCGCCCGGACCTGCACGGGGTCACCGTCGAGGGCGTCGAGTTCCCGGACCCGGTCGGTCTCGATCCGGCCGGGCATCAGACCGTTGACCCGTACGCCGCGAGGTCCGAGCTCGTCGGCGAGCTGCTTGGCGACCATGGCGAGGCCGGGTCGGAGCCCGTTCGAGACCGCGAGGCCTGGAATCGGTGAGCGTACGGACGTGGACAGGACGAAAACGAGAGACCCGCCGTCATCCAGAGCGGCACCGATGGCCCGGCCCAGCCGGACGGCGCCGAGGAAGACCGTGTCGAACGCCGCTCGCCACGCCTGGTCGGGGGTGTCAGTCGCGCTGCCTGCAGGCGGACCTCCGACGCTCACCATCGCTCCGTCGAGGCGACCGAAATGCTCGTGCGCCGCAACGACGAGCCGTTCAGGTGTCTCCGGGTCGGCATTGTCGGCGGCGACGCCGGCCGCGTTCCTGCCCAGCGCAGCGACGGCCTGTCGCACGGCCTCGTCGTTCCGGGACGAGAGGAGCACCCGTGCCCCGTCGGCGACCAGCGTGTCGGCCGCAGCGCGGCCGAGCCCGCGGCTCGCCCCGGTGACGATGTATGCACGCCCGTCCAGTCCAAGATCCATACCGCCATCCTTCCCTACGGCGATCGGGAGTTCGCCCGTACGATCCACGGAGTGGACTCGAGCCGAGCGATAGGGAGCGCCGGCGTCGTGGCTCTCGTCTCGGCGTGGGTCGCACAATCGTCGCGGGTGACCGTGCTCACGGGTGCCGGCATCTCCACCGACTCGGGCATCCCGGACTTTCGCGGGCCCAAGGGCGTCTGGACCACGAACCCGGCGGCTCAGCAGAGGTTCACGCTCGACCGGTACGTCGCGGATCGCGAGGTGCGGGTCGAGGCCTGGCGCAACCGCCGTTCGCACGCTGCCTGGACCGCGCAGCCGAACGCGGGCCACCGCGCGCTCGTCGATCTCGAGCGGGCCGGCAGGCTGCGCGCGCTGGTAACACAGAACGTCGACGAGCTGCATCAGCGCGCCGGGTCGTCACCCGACCTGGTCGTCGAGATCCACGGCACGATGCGGCAGGCCGAATGCCTCGGCTGCGGCGACCGGTGGCCGATGCACCATGTGCTGGACCGCGTCGACGAGGGCGATTCGGACCCGAGCTGCGGTCGATGCGGAGGGCTGTTGAAGTCCGCGACGATCTCGTTCGGCCAGTCGCTACGCCCGGAGGTGTGGCGAGCGGCGGTATCAGCGGCCTGCGATTGCGATCTCTTCCTGGCCGTGGGTTCCTCACTGCAGGTCTACCCGGCGGCCGGGTTGTGTGACACGGCCATCGACGCTGGCGCCCGTTTGGTGGTCGTCAACGCCGAACCCACGCCATACGACGGTCTCGCCGCCGCTGTCCTGCGCGAGCCGATCTCGTCGGTGCTGCCCGCGCTGGTGGACCACGCTCTCAGGTAGCGGCGTCGAGCAGGTCGCCGGTGGTCACAACCCGGCCGAAATTGCCTTCGATGTTCGCGGCCGTGACGGAAGCGAACTGGTCGCCGGTCACCAGGGCTCCATCGGGACCGACCTCGTCGAACGTGTGCGTGGCGTCGAGCACGAACAGAACGTCGTACCCGAGATCGCCGGCGGTCCGGGCGGTCGTCTCGCAGCACCGGTTGGTCTGGATACCGGTGATGACGACCTGTCGGACACCCGACGCTTCGAGCCATCCCCTGAGGTCCGGTGTGCCGAGGAATGCCGAGTGCACGCTCTTCGTGACGTCCAGGGCCGGCGCGAGATCGGCGACAACAGACTGGAACGCGTATCCGGGCGCATCCCGTCGCAGTGGCGAGTCGGCGCCCGACGACGCGTGCCGCACGCGGACGATCGGGCGTCCAGAACCGGTCCAGGAGTCGACGAGACGGGCGATGTTGGCCTCGGCTTCGTGGTTGTTGCGCTTGCCCCAGGCCGGGTCGGCGAAGCCCTTCTGCACGTCGATCACGATGAGCGCGGCGCTGTCGTCGAGATTCATGTTCCGATGCTGTGCGGCCAGGAGCGGGGCCACGAGTGGCAGCGCCGACAGCCAGGCCAAGCTTCCTGCCAATATCGACGGAGCCGACGGGGCGTTCTACGCCCTCCCGGTGGCGGGCCCGGGAACCTCGGCGAGCAAGAGGGCGGAGGTCACCAACGGGATGTGGGCCCCTTCGTCGCCGGGGAGCCCGTCGAAGCGCGGCAGGCAGAGCCAGTCGACGGTGCCGTCGCGAGAGACCAGTGCGGCCGTGTGCAGGTCGCCGAGCAGGCCGTGGTCCTCGATCAGTCCCGCCATACAGCTTCCCTTCGTGGTCGCGAACGGTCAGGGCCCGGATCCGACTCCCAGCTGCTCGTGGTCACCGGACTCGTGCTGCGACGCGCGGCGGATCCGGGACTCCGCCCTGACGAGGAACACGAATCCGCCCACTCCGATGCACGCGAAGATGAACCACTGCACCGCGTATGACAGATGCGGACCTGCGTCGGTGGTGGGTGCCAAGGGCTTCACCGGCGCATCGACCGGCGCCGGGTCCTCCTCGATCAGTTCGATCCATGCCCCGTACACCGGGTAGGGGAGCGCCCGGGCGATCTCGTCGACATCGACGTAGCGCACGGAACGCCCAGCGGGATCGCCGCCGGTGCCGCGCCCCTCCTCGCTCTGCCGGACCCGCCCGACGACGTCGACCTCTCCCGTCGGCGGCTCCGGCAGTCTCGGCGCCACGGTCGCCGGACCGTCCTGCCGGACGAACCCGCGGTCTACCAGGACGGCTGCCCCACCGTCGGTGACGAGCGGCGTCAGGGTGTGGACGCCGGGCTCGCCGTCCAGGGGACGCAGGCGCACGACCAGCTGGTGGTCGGTGTCGTACCGCCCGGTCGCCTCGACAGGGGTCCACACGAGTTCCGACGCCACGGGTGTGCCGGCTGTGAGCACGTCGTCGATGGCCACGGGATCGCGGTGCGCGTTGGCCTCGATCACCTCGTTGCGGGCCTCTCGCTGATCGTTTCGGTCGAGCTGCCAGAGCCCCAGCCGTACGCATGCGGCCACCAGGACGAGCCCGGCAAGGATGCGCACCGCCCACCGCCGGGAGGCCAGGAACCGGAACACCATACGACCGTAGACCGGGAGCCGCCGAGGTGTCCCTCGCGGGGCATAGGCTGGACGGCGAATCGGCATCGATGCGGGCAGGAGGCCTCGTGCTCGTCGACCGTTATGGCCGTACGGCGACGGATCTGCGCGTCTCGCTCACCGACCGATGCAACCTGCGTTGCACCTACTGCATGCCCGCCGAGGGTCTCGACTGGCTGCCCACACCGGAGATGCTCACGGGCGACGAGGTCGTGCGGCTCGTACGGGTCGCGGTCGAGCGGCTCGGCGTCCGGCAAGTGCGTTTCACCGGCGGCGAGCCGCTGCTACGGCGCGGGCTGGTCGACATCGTTGCGCAGTGCGCCCAACTCACGCCGCGCCCACAGCTTGCGCTCACCACCAACGCGGTCGGGCTGGCCAGGATGGCGCCGGCACTCGCCGCTGCCGGTCTGAACCGCGTGAACGGATCCCTCGACACGCTGGACCAGCAGCGGTTCGAGGCCATCAGCCTGCGGCGGCGGCTGAGCGACGTTCTCGACGGTCTCGCGGCGGCCGCCGCTGCGGGCCTGGTGCCGGTCAAGATCAATGCAGTACTCATGCGCGGGATCAACGACGACGAGGCTCCCCGGCTGCTCCGCTGGGCCCTGGACCGCGGCTACCAGATGCGGTTCATCGAGCAGATGCCGCTCGACCCGCAGCACGGGTGGCGGCGCGAGGAGATGGTGACGGCCGAGGAGATCCTGGCATCGCTTCGGACCGAGTACGACCTGACGCCGGTAGGCGCCGACGAGAGAGGCAGCGCGCCGGCCGAGACCTGGTTGGTGGACGGCGGCCCGGCCCGGGTCGGCGTGATCGGCTCGGTGACGCGTCCGTTCTGCGGGGCCTGCGACCGCACCAGGCTCACAGCCGACGGGCAGGTCAGGACGTGCCTGTTCGCACGCGACGAGTCCGACCTGCGCACCCCGCTGCGCAGCGGGGCCACCGACGCGGATCTGGCCGACCGGTGGCGGGTGGCGATGGCCGGCAAGCTTCCCGGCCACGGCATCGACGACCCCGGATTCCTACAGCCGGCCCGGCCGATGTCGGCCATCGGCGGATAGCCGAGCCAGACAGAGGACGACGCCGGGCAGCCACGGGGGAAGCCGCCCGGCGTCGCCGTCACGACGCGCACCGACGGGGGAATACGGAACGCGCGCGCACGGAGTATTACACGGAATCCATGACCCGTGAAGGGTGGGTCATGCGGTATCCCGCATGTTTTCGGGATCCGCAGGCGGAAGCGCTCGTCGTGGCTCCTGCTCGACCGGAACGAGCGCCCCGGGCTCGTGCCGGCTGACGGCGTTCGCGACGACGACGGCGACGTACGGCAGCACGACGGCGCCCACGATGAAGACCCACCGGGCCCAACCCTGCACCACGATCGCGAGCGGCAGGCACGCGATGCGGATGCCCATGATGAGCAGGTACCGGCGCTGCCGGGTGTCCACGTCGTCGCTGTGCGCGGTTCGGGCCGTGGTGACGGACTGGACCGGCTGGTGCCGCCGCTGCGCGGGCGTGCTCACACCTTCACGGTACCCGTCTCCGCGGCGCGTACGGGATCATGACCTCGATGGCACCAGTCACCCGGAAGGGATCGCTATGAACCGCACGTACCGGGTCACCGAGATCGTCGGAACCTCGACCGAGAGCATGGACGCCGCGATCCGCAACGGAGTCGCGCGGGCCGGTGAGACATTGCGTCATCTCGACTGGTTCGAGGTGACCGAGATCCGCGGCCAGTTGGTGGACGGCACGGTTCAGCACTTCCAGGTGGGAATGAAGATCGGTTTCCGGCTCGAGGACCGCTGACCGTCGCGGCACGGGCAGGCCGCTGACGATCAGGCACCCGAAGCCGGCACGTCGCGGGTACCGATAGCGTCGGTCGCGCTGCGATCGTCCGAAGGGAGTGCGTACGTGAGCCGGTCCGTGCTCGTCACCGGGGGTAATCGGGGGCTCGGCCTCGCCATCGCCCGGGCGTTCGCCGAGGCGGGCGACGCCGTCACCGTGACGCACCGCGCCGGCGAGCCGCCGGACGGCCTGTCGGGGGTCCGCTGTGACGTGACCGACCAGGCGTCGGTCGAGGCGGCGTTCGCCGCGGTCGAGGAACGGCAGGGCCCGGTCGAGGTGCTGGTCGCCAATGCCGGCGTGACGCGCGACACGCTCCTCCTGCGGATGAGCGAGGACGACTTCACCAGCGTGGTCGACACCAACCTGACCGGCGCGTTCCGGGTGGCGAAGCAGGCTGCCCGCGGCATGCTCCGGGCCCGCCGCGGGCGCATCGTGCTGATCTCGAGTGTCGTGGGACTTCTGGGCTCACCGGGACAGGTCAACTACGCGGCCAGCAAGGCGGGGCTGGTGGGCATGGCTCGCTCGATCGCCCGCGAGCTGGGCAGCCGGGGAATCACCGCCAACGTCGTCGCTCCGGGTTTCCTGGAGTCGGACATGACCGCGCAACTCCCGCCCAAGCGTCGCGAGGAGATCCTGAGCGGGATCCCGCTCGGCCGTTACGCGTCGGCCGACGAGGTCGCGCGGGTCGTGCGCTGGGTCGCGAGCGACGAGGCGGCATACATCACCGGCGCGGTGATCCCTGTCGACGGCGGACTAGGGATGGGACATTGATGGGCATCCTGGACGGCAAGCGGATCCTGGTGACCGGCGTCCTCACCGACGCCTCGATCGCATTCCACGTCGCACGGCTGGCGCAGGACGAGGGCGCGACCGTGGTGCTGACCGGGTTCGGGCGGATGAGCCTGGTCGAGCGCATCGCGAAGCGCCTGCCCGACCCGCCGCCGGTCCTCGAGCTCGACGTTCAGGACTCCGACCAGCTGGCCACGCTGGCGCAGCGCGTCGGCGAGCACGTCGACGGTCTCGACGGTGTCGTGCACTCGATCGCGTTCGCCCCCCAGGATGCCCTCGGAGGCAGGTTCCTGGACACGTCGTTCGAGGCTGTGTCCACCGCCATGCACGTGTCGGCCTACTCGTTGAAGTCGTTGACGATGGCGCTGCTGCCGCTCATGGAAGGTGGCGGTTCCGTCGTCGGGCTCGACTTCGACGCGCAGGTGGCCTGGCCCGGCTACGACTGGATGGGCGTCGCCAAGGCGGGCCTGGAGTCGACCGCCCGCTATCTGGCCAAGTACCTGGGAGAGAAGGAGATCCGGGTCAACCTGGTGTCCGCCGGACCGGTGAAGACCATGGCGGCTCGGTCGATTCCTGGCTTCGACCAGTTCGAGGGCTTGTGGGACCGGCGGGCCCCGCTCGGGTGGGACCTCACCGACCCGGAGCCCGCTGCCCGCGGCGTCGTCGCCCTGCTGTCCGACTGGTTCCCGAAGACCACCGGTGAGATCGTGCATGTCGATGGCGGAGCGCACGCGATGGGGGCTTGATCGCAGTGAGCGCGGCGGAGAGCGCGAACCCGGCCTGGTCGCACCCGTGATCCCCGCGGCGCGGGACGGCACGGTGCGGCTGGGTGGCCTGGCGCTTCGCGACCACTGGTTCGACGCGCCGTTGGACCATGCGCAGCCAAGCGGCGAGTCGGTGCGCCTCTACGCACGTGAGGTCGTCGCCGTCGACAAGCTCGACGACGACCTGCCGTGGCTGTTGTTCCTGCAGGGCGGTCCGGGCGGTAAGTCGCCCCGCCCCGAAGGTGCGTCAGGTTGGATCGGCCGTGCGGTCAAGGACTTCCGCGTCCTGCTGCTCGACCAGCGCGGAACGGGACGGTCGAGCCCGGCGACCGCACGCACGATCCGGCGCCGAGGCGGTGCCGCCGCCCAGGCCGACTACCTGGCGCACTTCCGGGCCGACGCGATCGTGGCCGACGCCGAGGACATCCGGCGTACGCTGCTCGCCGCGGACGGCCGATGGAGCGTGCTCGGGCAGTCGTTCGGCGGATTCTGCGCCCTGACCTATCTCTCGTTCGCGCCGCAGGGCCTGTCGGCGGCGTACATCACCGGTGGTCTGGGCCCGCTGGAGGCCTCCGCCGAACAGGTTTACCGGGTGACCTATGACCACGCCCGCGCGAAGAACGCGGCCTTCCACGCCGCGTTTCCCGACGATCGCGCGCGCCTCGAGGCCGTCGCCGCGTACCTGCGCTCGAACGACGTCCGGCTGCCCGATGGTTCGCCGTTGTCCGTCCGTCGCCTCCAGACCCTGGGTATGGCGTTCGGTGCCCGCAGCGGGGTGCCGCCTGTGCACTACCTCTTGGAGGAGGCCTTCGTCGACGGCCCGGGGGGCGAGGAGCTCTCCGACACGTTCCTGCACGGGGTGCAGACGCACCTCTCGTTCGCGGGTGGCCCGCTGTACGCGGTGCTGCACGAGGCGTGCTACGCGCAGAACGTGGCGACTCGCTGGGCCGCTGAACGGACCCGGCCGGCCGATTTCGACCCGGACGCTTCGCCACTGCTGCTCACCGGCGAGATGATCTACCCGTGGATATTCGACGACGACCCTGCGTTGGTGCCCCTGCGTGACGTCGCCGAGCTCCTTGCACAGCGCGACGACTGGCCCGCGCTCTACGACCGCGAGGTGCTGGCAGGGAACGAGGTTCCCGTTGCCGCTGCGCTCTACACCGACGACATGTATGTCGACGCCCGCCTCTCGAGCGAGACGGCTGCAGCTGTTCGCGGCCTTCGGGTGTGGAAGACCAACGCTTACGAGCACGACGGGCTGCGCGAGACCGGCGACGTGCTCGACCGGCTGATCCGCATGGCCAGAGGCGAGCTCTGAGCGGTCCGTGGTCGCCGGCTGGGCCACCGGGGCTACGCTCCACGGCGTGTCGAAGACGCTCGTTCTGCTCCGCCACGCGAAGTCCGCGTGGCCGGACGGCGTCGCCGATCACGAGCGGCCACTTGCCAAACGCGGACGACGGGACGCGCCTGCGGTCGGACGTTGGTTGCGCGACCACGAGCTGACTCCGCAGGTGGCGCTCGTCTCCAGTGCGCGACGTACGGTCGAGACGTTCGTCCTGCTCGTTGCTGAGTTGCCGGTGGCGCCGGAGGACACCGTCACGGACGCGGCGTACGCCGCCGACGCCGGGGAGCTGCTGGACCTATTGCGCGACCTGCCGGAGGACGTCGAGAGCGCGCTCCTCATCGGCCACAACCCGGGCATCGGCACCCTGGCCGTCCTGCTGGACGACTCGGAAGGCCCTCGGCTGGAGTTCCCGACCAGCGCCGTAGCCGTCTTCGAGGTCGGCACGAGCTGGGCGGATCTCGACCCCAGTACGGCTCGGCTGAGCGCATTCGCGGTCCCCCGCGGCTAGCCGTGCGCTGGTGTTGACCGCGCACATGTCAGGACCTAACGGACGGCGGCGATCACATCGGCGAAGCGTTCGAGGGCTGGGGAGTCCCACAGGCCGGCCAGACTGACGATCAGCTGCTCGACGCCGGCAGCCTGGAGAGCACGGGCCCGCAGCACGTGATCCTCAACCGTGCCCGGGTTGGTCCGGCGCGCCCACGCCTGACCACCCTGCCGCGGGCGGCGGCGCTCGACCTCGCGTCCGAGCTCGGCCTCGTCACCACTCACCAGCACGGTCGACAGGTGGGTCACCTCGACGTCGTCGGGGTCGCGTCCGACGTCGGCGCAGTGCCGGCGCAGGATCTCGACCTTGCGCTGAACGCGGTCCACGTCGCCGAAGAGGTTGCACGCATCGGCGTACTCGGCCGCGAGGCGGAGCGTTCGCCGCTCCCCGGAGCCGCCGACCAGAATCGGGATCCGACCGCGGAGTGGACGCGGATAGCACATCGCCTCCGGGACCCGGATGCGCCGGCCCTCGAACGAGGGCGTGCCCGGCCCCCACAGCAGCGGGAACAGCTGCAGGGCGTCCTCGAGCAGCTCGAAGCGCTCGGTGACCGGTGGGAAGGGCCACCCGTACGCCGTGTGCTCGGCCTCGTACCAGGCCGCGCCGATCCCGCACCAGGCCCGCCCGCCGGACAGCACGTCCAGGGTGGCGACGGTCTTCCCCAGATGCGCCAGGTTGCGGTACGTGACGCCATGGACAAGGCAGCCCACCGAGATCCGGCTGGTGGCGGCTGCGACGAAGCCCAGGGTCGTGGCGCTCTCGAGCATGTTGTCCCAGGGACGCCCCAGCTGCGGCGCCTGCCGGAAGTGGTCCATGACCCAGATCGAGGAGAAGCCGGCCGCTTCGGCGGCAGCCGCCACCTCTCGGATCCGTTCGCCCATCGCCGCCGGCCCACCCGGCACCTCGAAGGACGAGATCTGCAGCCCGAAGCGGAGGCCCGTCTCGTGCTGCCGGTCCGGCGTCGGCAGCGATCGTGCCGCGGCGGCCATGGATGGCGGCACGACGCGAACCGGCTCCGGTGCGAGGACATCGGCGAAGCCCTCGTCGGCGAGCCGGCTCCGGACGTCGGCGTAGGTGCGCAGCTGCCCGCCGAGGACCGCAGCCGGCACCCGGTGTGGCCGGGCGGCGTTGCGCTTGCGGCACTCGGCCGCTGGCGTGTCGAAGACAACCGCGACACACGGCACGTCGTGGCGCCGGGCGAGCTCGCGCCACGACCGCCGCCGTTCGTCGTCGAGCCCCAGGGTGTCGATGACGGTGGTGAGCCGGCGCCGCATCCGTGCCTCGACCACCCTGTCGACCAATGCGAACGCGTCGGCGCTGGCGGAGAGGTCGTGCTCGCCTTCGCCGACGAGCGCGCGCAAATGGTCCGACGACACGATCTGACCGGGTCCGAAATGCTGCGCCGCCCAGGTGCTCTTGCCCGAGGCAGACGGGCCGACAAGAACGAACAGGGTGGGGTCGGGCAGGCGCAGCATGCGGCACACGCTAGAAGCTCCGCGTGCCACCTGGGTGGAGGACGGAGCGTGGGCAGGTCACGTGACCCGAGGAGAGGGCGTCTCGTAGCCGTCCGCGGCGTCGGCGGCCTCGACGTCGTCGCGGCTGATACCGAGGAGGTACAGCACAGCGTCGAGGTACGGGACGCTCACCGCCGTGTCGGCGGCATCCCTGACGTGTGGTTTGGCATTGAAGGCGACGCCCAGCCCCGATACGGCGATCATGTCGAGATCGTTGGCTCCGTCGCCGACGGCAACCGTCTGGGAGAGCGGAACGCCGGCCTCCGCGGCGAAGCGCGCCAACGCCGCCGCCTTGCCGGCGCGGTCGACGACCGGCCCGACGAGCTCGCCGGTGAGCCGCCGGTCGTCGCCGACCTCGAGCGTGTTCGCGGCGGCATAGTCGATTCCGAGCTCTTCGACCAGGCGGTCCGTCATCTGGGTGAAGCCGCCGCTGACGATGGCGAACTTGTAGTCGAGACGCTTCAGCGTGCGGACCATCGTGCGTGCACCAGGCGTGAGACTGACCTCACTGCTGACCTCGTCCAGAGTCGACACCGGGAGACCTTTGAGCAGTCGTACCCGCCGTCGCAGCGAGTCGGTGAAGTCGAGCTGACCGTGCATGGCGGCTGCCGTGATCCGGGCGACCTGGTCGAGCACGCCGGCCCGTTGGGCGAGCATCTCGATCACCTCTCCCTGGACCAGGGTCGAGTCGACGTCCATGACGACGAGGCGCTTGGCGCGACGGATCAGCCCGGACGGCTGGACCGCGAGATCGATGCCCTGGTCGAGCGCCTCTGCCGCAAGTTCAACCCGGAGCCGGGCCGGGTCCGCGCCGGAGACCTCCAGCTCGAGGGATGTGACCGGGTAGGACGGCGAGTCGGACGATCCGGTCGATGTTGGCTCCGGCCGCGGCGATGCGGCGGGCGATTGCGGCCACCGCAACCGGCCGCAGCGGGTGGCCGAGGACCGTGACGTGGGCCCCGCCCGGCGCCCGGCGGAGGTCCCGTCCGCCACGCACGACCTCGACCTCGAGAGCGAGCTCGTCCGCGATGTCCTGGACGGCCGCGCGAACCTCGCCCTCGTCGGCCGTGGCCGTGACCAGCACGCCGAGCACGAGCCGGCCGCGGACCACCACCTGCTCCACGTCGAGGACGTCGACCGGGTGCGATCCGAGGGCGGAGAACAGCTTCGACGTGACGCCGGGTCGGTCGCGCCCGGTGACCGTGACGAGCAGCGTCCCTGCGCTGTCGGCGCCGGTGAGGCTTGCGGTCGGCGGCCCAGTGGGCGGTTCGACGGACATGGCCCGGCCAGGCTAGCGACGAACGCGCCGCGCGGAGGCCATCGTCCGCCCGCTGGACGGCCCCGACGATCACGGGGGAGGTGAGTCGGCACGGGTGTTGCACGCGGCGGCCAGCGCGTGCCGGGCGGCACGTTCGAGCGGCACCAGCGCGTCCCGCCGCTCGCCCGCCCTCGTGGCGCTGACGGCGGCGCCGTCGTCCCGCAGAGCGACGTCGCACACGGCGAGAAGACGCGCTGCCCGCGCGGCGAGAGCCTGCGCCGTCGGCGGAAACGTCCGGGGGAGCGGTTCGCCGGAGCGTCCGGTCCGGATGTCGTCCAGGAGCTGGGCAACCTCTGGACGCCAGGCCGCGACGTCGAGTTTGGTCAGGGTCGACCCCGCCGCGATGAGCGCCTCGGACAATGTGCGCTCGGCCTCCTCCAGCGAGGGTCCCGGCGGCGGGCGGACGGCGTCGCGCCAGGCCCAGCTCACGAGGTGTCCCTGGTCCCCCGGGGGACCGAACGTCCGCACATCCGGCACGAGACCGTACGGCGCGCCGACCAGGAGGACGGCCTCGCCGGCCGCCGTGGCGTCGGCGGTCAGGTCGGGCGGTCCGGCCAGCCCATGTGGATCGCCCGGCCGGGGAAGCGCGACGCGCAGCGCCCTGACACCGCTCGCCCGCAGCGCTCCCAGGGCGGTTGCCAGCGAGCCCGCGCTGTCAAGCCCGGGAACGCCGGTGACGGTGTGCGGCTCGTCGTCGCCCTGTACGCGCGCGACGACATCGGCGAGCGTGGCCTCGCCGTCGAGCCACCCGCCGGCCCACACGGCCAGCCGGGCGGAACGGGGCAGGGAGAGCATGCCGGTGAGCCTACGGTTCGGGGCTGCCGTAGGGTCGTCGGCGACTCGATGCTCGACTCGGAGGACTGCTGCGCGCACCATGACCGACGTCCTCGAACTCGCCGACGTGTCGGTGGTGCGCTCCGGCCACCACCTCCTCGACGGCGTCACCTGGGCGGTGGCCGACGGGGACCGATGGGTGGTGCTCGGGCCGAACGGTGCCGGCAAGACGACGCTCTTGCAGATCGCGTCCGCCCAGATGCACCCGAGCAGTGGGTACGCAGCGGTGCTGGGCGAGCTGCTCGGCGCTGTCGACGTGTTCGAGCTCCGACCCAGGATCGGACTGACCAGCGCGGCGCTGGCCGAGCGCATCCCCCGTCGCGAGTCCGTGCGAGACCTCGTGGTCACGGCCTCCTACGCGGTCGTCGGGCGGTGGCGTGAGGAGTACGAGGGCTACGACGCCGACCGCGCGGCGACCCTCCTGGACCGGCTCGGCGTGGGGCATCTTGCGGACCGGACCTTCGGCACGCTGTCCGAGGGCGAGCGCAAGCGAGTGCAGATCGCGCGGGCCCTGATGACCGACCCGGAGCTGCTGCTGCTCGACGAGCCGGCGGCAGGGCTCGACCTCGGCGCACGCGAGGCGCTGGTGAGCACACTCGGCGACATCGCGGCCGACCCGACCTCTCCGGCGACCGTGCTGGTGACGCATCACGTCGAGGAGATCCCGACCGGCTTCACCCATGCCTTGCTGCTCCGCGAAGGCCGGATCGTCGCCGCCGGTCAGGTCGACGACATCGTCACCGACGATTCGCTGAGCGAGTGCTTCGGGCTCGCCCTGACCGTGAGCCGAAACGGCGCACGGTGGAGTGCCCGCGCGCGTTGAGAAGGCGCGTCACATTCTCAAATTCCGTCCGTCTGATCGCTTAGGCTTCGCACATGGGCGACGCGTTGGACTGGTTGAGCGAGAACGCGTGGGTTCCATGGCTCGGGCTTGCCCTGGTCAACGGCATCATCGAGACGACCACCCTCGACCTGGTCTTCCTGATGCTGGCGGGCGGCGCCCTCGCCGGTGCGCTCGCGGCCATCCTGGGAGCGAGCTTCCTCGTCCAGGCCCTGGTCGCGATCGGCACCAGTGCCGCCCTGCTCGGCGTGGTCCGCCCGGTGGCGAAACGACACCTGCACACGCCGATGGGCACCCGGACCGGCGTGGCCGCGCTGGTCGGTCGCCGGGCTTCGGTGGTCGAACGGGTGGACGGTCACGGCGGCCGGGTCAAGCTGGCCGGCGAGATCTGGTCCGCGCGCAGCTACGACGGCCGGGCCGTGATCGAGGTCGGCGCCAGCGTCGACGTCGTCGAGATCCAGGGCGCCACCGCGCTCGTGTACGAGGCGGAGGGTCCGTAGGCTCCGTCGTCGTATCCCACCGAGGGCGCCCACAGCGTCCACCACCTGTCGAAGGGTTGTTCGTTCATGGACGTCGGTTCGGCGGTTGTCCTCATCGTTGTCGTCCTCCTCGCCGTGTTCGTTTTGGTCACGCTGGGCAGGGCGGTGCGGATCGTGCCCCAGGCGCGTGCGGGCATCGTCGAGCGCCTTGGCCGCTACAACCGCACCCTCGACCCCGGCCTGACCGTTGTCGTCCCGTTCGTCGACCGCGTGCTGCCGCTGATCGACCTTCGCGAGCAGGTCGTCTCGTTCCCGCCGCAGCCCGTCATCACCCAGGACAACCTGGTGGTGTCGATCGACACCGTCATCTACTACCAGGTGACCGACCCGAAGGCCGCGACGTACGAGATCGCCAACTACATCCAGGGCATCGAGCAGCTCACGGTGACCACACTGCGTAACGTCATCGGCGGCATGGACCTCGAACGCACGCTGACCAGCCGTGAAGAGATCAACAACGCCCTGCGCGGGGTACTCGACGAGGCCACCGGCAAGTGGGGGATCCGGGTCAACCGGGTCGAGCTGAAGGCGATCGACCCGCCGCCGTCCATCCAGGACTCGATGGAGAAGCAGATGCGCGCCGACCGTGACAAGCGCGCGACGATCCTGACGGCCGAGGGTGTCCGGCAGTCGCAGATCCTCACCGCCGAGGGCCAGAAGCAAGCCTCGATCCTGACCGCCGAGGGCAACAAGCAGGCCACGGTGCTCGGCGCCGAGGCCGAGAAGCAGGCACAGATCCTGCGCGCCGACGGCGAGGCGAAGGCGATCCACGCCGTCTTCGATGCGATCCACCGAGGAAACCCGGACCAGAAGCTGCTGTCGTACCAGTACCTGCAGATGCTGCCCGAGATCGCTCGCGGCGACGCCAACAAGCTCTGGATCGTCCCGAGCGAGATCGGTGCCGCCCTCGAGGGGCTCGGCATGGCCGTGGGAAAGTTCGGGGCGGCACCGTCCGGCTACCCGGAAGGCGGGCCTGCGCCGGGAGCCCCGAGCGAGCCGGAGACGGGGCGGTTCAGCGAGATCGAGGCTGCGGCTCAGCAGGCGGCGAAGGAGAGCGAGGCAGCGGTCTCGGCGGCGGCCGAGGAGGTTCGGCAGGCGCTGGAGGCGGCACAAGAGGCGTCGGTGTCGACCGACCCACCGCAGTCTCGGCCGGGGTGACGCACCGGCGGATCGCCGGAGCTTGCGCCTCAATGCCGGATGACTGGTCCGGTGGCGCATGAACATGCTGGAGGCGTTGGCCGTCGTGCTCGCCGGATTGGCCGCCGGGACGATCAACACGGTCGTGGGTGCGGGCAGCCTGGTGACCTTCCCGACCCTGCTCGCCGTCGGGCTGCCCCCGGTGGTGGCGAACGTCTCCAACACGGTCGGGCTGGTACCGGGGAGCGTGTCGGGCGCGTGGGGCTACCGGCCCGAGCTCGCCGGGCAGCGGTCCCGGCTGTTCCGCCTGGGCGCGGGCACGGCCCTCGGCGCGGTCACCGGGGCGGTGCTGCTGCTCGTCCTGCCGGAGGCGGCGTTCGACGCAGTCGTTCCGGCCCTCATTCTGCTCGCCTGTGTCCTGGTCGTGGCCCAGCCCTGGCTGGTCCGTTGGTTGGGCGACCGGCCAAGGCACGAATACGGCGGTCCACTGGTCTGGGTACTGATCTTCCTGACCGGGGCGTACGGCGGGTACTTCGGTGCGGCGCAGGGTGTGCTCCTGATCGCGGTGTTGGGCCTGGGCCTGGACGAGACGCTCCAGCGCGTCAACGCGACCAAGAACGTTCTGACCGGGCTGGCCAACCTCGTCGCTGGTGCGGTCTTCACCGTGGTAGCGGATGTGAACTGGGCAGCCGCCGGACTCGTGGCCGTGGGGGCAGCGGCGGGTGGTCTGGTCGGCGCGCCGGTCGCCCGGCACCTGCCTCCGGTCGCATTGCGGGCCGTCGTCGTCGGGGTCGGGCTGGTCGCCATCGTGACGCTACGGTGAGCTGATGCGGCTCCGGCCCGGGCTTGCTGCGCGCTCGTGGCGCGAGCACTGCGTCCCGGCGGACGAGGCTGTGGCGGCGGTGACGGCGGGCGCACAGGTCTTCGCCGGCGGCGCCGGAGCGACGCCGCGCATGCTGCTCAGGGCGCTGGAATCGCAGGCGGTCAAGCATCCTGGGGTCGTGCTCGTCCATGGTCTCGGCGACCGCCGGATCGGGCCCGACGAGCCGCGCTCGGTGCTCCGGCACCGGGTGTTCACCGTCGACGCGGACACCGCCGGTCTGCTGCCGGCCGCCCGGGTCGACTACGTGCCGCTTCCGCTTGCCGAGTTGCCGCAACTCATGCGCCGCGGCCGGATCCGCATCGACGTTGCGTTCGTGCAGGTCACGCCCCCGGATGCCGCCGGGCGTTGTTCGTTGGGCGTGTCCGTCGACGCCACCCTCGAGGCGGTTCGGCAGGCGAGGCTCGTCGTCGCGGAGATCAACCCTGCGATGCCGCGTAGCGGGCCCCACAGCACCGTGCCCTTCGAACGCCTCGACGTGCTGGTCGAGGCCGACGCCGTTGTCCCGGAGTATCCACGTCCGGTCGGGAGCCCGGTCTCCGACCGGATCGCACGATACGTCGCGCGCCTCGTAGACGACGGGGCGACCCTGCAGGTGGGCCCGGGCGACGTCCCGGACCAGGTGCTGCGCCACCTGGGGTCGCGGCGTGACCTCGGCATCCACTCCGACGTGATCACCGACACCGTCGTGGAGCTGGTGGATGCCGGCGTGGTCACCGGACGGCGAAAGACGATGAGTCGCGGCCGGATCGTGGCGAGCACGGCCGTCGGCACCCGCCGGCTCTACGACCTGCTCGACGACAACCCCCAGATCGTGCTGCGGCCGATCGACGAGGTCGGCGACCCCGATGTCGTGGCCGCCCAGCGGCGGATGGTGTCGATCACGGAGGCGGCCAGCATCGACCTGACCGGCCAGGTGTGCGCGGAGCCGCGGGCCGGCTCCCCGTACGGCGGTGCCGGCGCGCAGGTGTGCTTCCATCGCGGAGCCGTCCGGTCGCGCGGAGGCCGGGCGATCGTCTGCCTGCAGTCGACGACCCCGGACGGACAGTCGGCGATCCGGCCGGCACTCGGTCCGGGTGAGCCGGTCACGATCGCGCGCTGGGAGGTCCACTGGGCGGTCACCGAGTACGGCGCTGCGTACCTGCAGGGCGCCTCCCTGCGGGAGCGCGCCGTCGCACTCGTCGAGATCGCCCACCCGGACCACCGCGATACCTTGCTGCGCCAGGCTGCCGAGCTCGGCCTAATGCCTGAAGACCAATTGCTGCGGAGCCGGCGCGCGTATCCAGTCGAAGAGGAGCGAGAGGTCGTGCTGTCCGACGGCCAGCGCGTTCTGCTGAGACCTACCAGGACGGCGGATGCGCCGTTGCTCCAGGCGTTGTTCTACCGGCTGCGCCCGGGCGACGTGCTGACCCGCTTCTTCCGGCGGCTCTCGTCGCTGACGCTGGAGCACGCCGAGCATCTGTGCAGCGTGAACTACGAGGACGAGATGGCGTTCGCCGCCGTGATCGGCGAACAGGAGATGGAACGCGTCGTCGGCACGGCGAGCTACTTCCTCGACCCGGAGAGCGGCTTCGCCGACGTCGCCTACATGGTCGACCCGGAATGGCAGGGGCGAGGGCTCGGCACGGCCCTGCACGAGCGGGCGCTGGACTACGCACGCCGTCACGGCGTCCAGGGCTTCTCCGCCGACGTGCTCGTCGGCAGCGAGGCGATGATGTCGATCTTCCAGCGGTCGCCAGGTGCACTGGAGGTCGTCGAGGAGGACGGCCGTTACGAGGTTCTGCTCCGCTTCGCCTAAGGGATTGACGCTCCTCTTGCGGGACGGCTACTTCACGGTGAAGGCGACCTCGGTAAGCGTTTGGTTGCCGCTGGCCTCGATGGCCAGCACCTCCACCTTGTACCGGGTCTTCGGCTCGAGGAACTCCGATGGGATGGGCATCGTCCGAGCAGTGGCCGGCAGGTCAGCGCTGAACACCCGAAGCGGATTCTCGCGGGTCACAAGGACCTGGTAGCTGACGATGTCGATGCCAGGCGGCGTCGCGACCGGCTCCCATTCGATGACCAGGTCGTCCGGCTGCACCGTCTGACCCTCGCTCGGCGCGACGATCTGCGGTCCGTCGGGGATGTCGTGTGTCAGCGTGGCCTCGCCCACCAGCGCGTTCCCGTCAATCGTCGTTCCCCGGAAGGTGTAGGCGCCTTCTGGGAAGAGCTGCTTGAACTCCTCGAGCGGGAAGACGTCGAACGGCGGCTCACTGCTCTCGGAGAACAGCTCCGTCAGGCCGTGGTCCATCAGGGGACCCGTGCCTTCGACATCGAGGATCTTTTCTCCCGCAGGGTTGAAGATGCTGACCGCGCTCCATGCTTCCCCGTCGAGAAACACCTGCAGGCCGGCGTCGCCGTCGGTTGCGTTGACCTCGATCTTCAACCGAGCGTCGGCGAAGGGGATCGTCTTCCGTCCTGCCTCGGCCGCGTCGGTGGGAAGCAGCGGGATCATCCCGAGAAGTGGAACCGCGAGGAGCACATACCGACGTCTCATGCTGCACCTTCCTCTGGTTGTGTCGGCATCGCCGCCGTAGCGATGGCCCGCCCTCTTCTAGCAACCCGTGGCTGAACGCCTGCTGAACCGACCTTCGTGACCACTTCCATGCGCGGCACGGGGGGCGCACCCTGTAGATGACCGACCGGAGGAACCCGATGTCCTCGCACAGTAACGCTGCGACTTGGCCGCCCTGGCCGCCAGAGGTGCCGCCATACCGGCGGCCGGGCCCTCCCTCCGAGCCGCCGATGCCGCACCCGCCGCCGAGTCCACCTCCGCCGGTTCCGATCATCCCGTCGTGGGAGGAGCCGGATCCGACCCAGCGGGACATCGACGTGGCGGGCCGGCTGCTCGAGCAGCGGGTGATCGTGGTCGGGGGTCATCTGGACGACCCGCTCGCCAACCGAGTTGCCGCGGAGCTGCTGCTTGTCGGAAAAAGTGACAGCCGACCCATCGAGATGCACATTTCATGCTCCGAGAGCGATCTGGACGCCTCGCTCGCACTCGCGGACGCCGTCGACCTGGTGCGTGCGCCGGTGCACGTCATCGTGCGTGGGACGCTGGCTGGCCCTGCAGTCGCCGTCCTGTGCGCCGCACAGGAACGCGCCGCACACCGCAACGCCATGCTGGTGATCTCGCTGCCGCCCTCGCGGGCTGAGGGAACCGCCGGCCAGCTGAGAGTCCAAGCCGAACAACATGAGCACAAGGTCGCTCGAATCCGGGATCTCATCACCCGCACCACCGGGCGCACCCGATCCGAGGTCGACAACGATCTCAGATCCGGACGCGTACTCTCGGCGGACGAGGCGCTGGACTACGGCCTCATCAGCCGGGTGCTCTGATCCAGACCGGCACCGTGGGTGGGATCATGCCGGCGTGGCCCGGATCGTGCATGTCGCGGGACCGTCGGACGCCAGGCTGGCCGACTACGTCTCCCTGCGCGACGTCGAGCTGCGTACCTCGATCGAGACCCAGCACGGGCTCTTCCTGGCCGAGGGCGAGAAGGTGGTACGGCGGGCAGTCGGCGCCGCCTATCCCGTGCGTTCTCTGCTCATGGCACCCCGCTGGCTCGATGCGTTGGGGGACGTCCTGGACCGGGCCGGCGACGTGCCCTGCTACGTGGCAGAACCGGACGTGATCGAGGCGGTGACGGGCTTCCACGTCCATCGGGGTGCGCTGGCGTCACTGCATCGGCGGCCGCTGCCGAGCGTCGCCGATGTGCTGGTGAGCGCCCGCCGTGTGGTCGTCCTCGAGGACCTGGTCGACCACACGAACGTCGGCGCGGTCTTCCGGTGCGCGGCCGCGCTGGGCATGGACGCCGTGCTGCTCAGCCCGCGCTGCGCCGACCCCCTCTACCGACGCGCCGTGAAGGTCTCGATGGGCACGGTGTTCTCGGTGCCGTACGCACGGATGGCCGGGTGGTACGACGGCCTCGCGGACCTGCGCTCGGCCGGATTCGAGCTTCTGGCGCTGACGCCGGCTACGGACTCGGTCGAGCTCGAGAGCGTGTCACTCGGGGACCGTGTCGCGCTGGTCGTGGGCACCGAGGGTGACGGCCTCTCACCGCGATGGCTGGACCAGGTCGACCGCCGCGTCCGCATCCCGATGACCGGCGGTGTCGACTCGCTGAACGTCGCCGCGGCCGCCGCGATCGCGTGCTACGTGCTGACCCGGCGATGAGGATCTCAGGCAACCGCCGCGACCGGGATGCGCTCGGGCAGCGGCAGGTCGCCGACGAACACGGCAGCGCCGCAACCGGTGCAGGCCCACTCGTAGTCCACCCCGTCCGGTACCGGCTCGATGAGCCGGACGATGCCACAGTCAGAACACCACAGCGAGGTCATTTCACCGCCCGTCCTTTCACACCATTACCGTCGCAGAGGACGGGGACATCCCCGCGGAGGCGCGCCGGGTCCGGAATTGGACGTTGGCCAGGCAGGCTAAGACGAGAGATGATCGTGAGGCACGTGTCGGAGGGAGCGGTTGATGCAGACGGTGTGGAAGGGGTCGATCTCGTTCGGCCTGGTGTCGATCCCGGTCCGGCTCGTCGCCGCCACCGAGGAGAAGAACGTCAGCTTCCGTCAGGTCCACGCGGCTGACGGTGGTCGGATCCGGTACCAGCGGATCTGTGAAATCGGTGGGCACGAGGTGGCGTACGCCGACATCGCCAAGGGCTACGAACTGCCCGGTGGCGACATGGTCATCCTCGACGACGACGACCTGGCCGACCTGCCCATCGCGTCGAGCAAGGTGGTGGAGGTGCAGGCGTTCGTACCGCTCGACGACATCGACCCGACTGCGCTCAACCGCGCGTACTACGCCGAGCCCAGTGCCGACCCCAAGCCGTACGTCCTGTTCCGCGACGCGCTCGAGAAGGCCGGCCGGGTTGCCATCGTCAAGGTCTCCCTCCGCAACCGTGAGCGGCTGGCCGTGCTGCGCCCACGCGAGGGTGTGCTCGTCGTGCAGACGATGCTCTGGCCGGACGAGGTGCGTCGGCCCGACTTCCGCTTCCTCGACGACCAGGTGACCGTGCGCTCGCAGGAGATGCGCATGGCCGAGTCGTACATCGACGCCATGGCGGAGGAGTTCGAGCCGGAGGAGTACGTCGACGAGTACCGGGAGGCCCTGCTGGAGGTCGTCCAGGCGAAGGTCGCCGGTGCCGAGATCACCAAGGCGCCAGAGGCCGCGCCGGACGAGGGCAAGGTCGTCGACCTGATGGATGCGCTGCGCCGCAGCGTCGCCGAGGCGAAGAAGCAGCGCGGCGAGGGCGACGGCGCCGCACGCCCGGCCAAGGCAGTGCCGGTGAAGAAGGCCGCCGCGAAGAAGGCGCCAGCCAAGAAGGCACCGGCGAAGAAGGCAGCGACGGCCAAGAAGACGGCCGCCAAGCGCAAGTCGGCATAGGCGGCCGAGCCCAACCTTTCGCTCAGAGCAGGCCGAGGAGCGTTCTGGGCCCGACCACTCTCGCACCAGAGGCCTCGAGCTGGGACCGCAGCTCCCGGTCGGCGGTCACTGCGATGACGACATGCATGGGGTACTCCGTTGCCAAGCGCGACGCCGTGTCGGCGATCAGGGTATCGCCGTCGCGGTCGGCTGCGAGCACGTGCACGCCGCGAGTGGACTCGACCACGCGTGCCTGGCCCTCGACCACAAGGCGCACGTCGGGCCACCACCGGTCGGCAGGAAGGTCGAAGGGCGCCGCGGGAACGCCCCCGGCGGCCAGCAGAGCGAGCGAGTCCCGCAGTCTCGCGTTCGCGCCCACCCGATCCCGCCACCATCCGTCGGGCCGGGAGCCGACGACGTTGGCGGCGTCGACGACGAGGACGAGCCACCGGCCAAGCTGGGAGCGCAGCCGCGGCCAGGCGGCGGCGAAGGCCGGGTGCAGCGGCCGGCTCGGCACGTCGTCGGGAGCGACCCAGCGGATCTCGACGCTTTCCGGATCCGCGGCCCGACCCTCGAGCGGCCGCTCCGTGTGGCCAACGACGGTCGTGTACGACCACGGGCCGTGGTCCTCGACCCAGGCATGGGACGGTCGGACGGCCTCGGACGGCACCGCGGCCTCCTCGGCCGCCTCGCGCAGTGCGGTCTCGAGCGCGGTCTCGCGGGACGAGCGGGCGCCGCCGGGGAGAGCCCAGGTACCGCCCTGATGACTCCACGCTGCACGATGTTGCAGGAGAACCCGTCCGTCGGCGCCGACGAGCAGAAGCCCCGCGGCGCCGTAGCGGCCCCAGTGGCGCCGCCCGCACACGCAGTCGACCCAGCCGTCGCCGTCGGTCCGGTGCAGCTGGTTCACTTGTCGAGGTTCTCACGCACCCCGTCGGAGCTCTCCCGCACAACGATCGGCAGCACGTACCAGATGAGGACGAAGCAGGCGAGGACGCCAGCGACGATCACCACCGCGGAGGACCTGGCGAGCGCGGCGTCCAACGCCATGAAGACGCCGCCCGCCATCGCGAGCATGAGCAGGAACAGCCCGGCGTTGGCCATCTTGCTGGCGATGCTGACCATTCGACCACGCAGGCGCTGCCGGAACAGGAGTCGGTGGAACGGCACCGGTCCGATCAGCAACGCGGTGGCAAGAGCCGCGAGTGCCAACGTGACCGCGTAGACCCGGTGGGTCAGGTCGTCTGCCTGTCGGAACGCCTGGGTGAACGCGATGGTCAGCAGGAACGCGAACAGTATCTGAGTGCCGGCTGTGCCGATCCGTAGTTCCTGGAGAAGCTCCAGCCACTGCCGATCGAGGCTTTCGGCCTCGCTCTCGTCCCGGGTGTAGTGCTCGTCCGCCACGCCTGCGCGACCTCCCTCGTGAGCCCGTAGGACCCGGACGCTACCCGCCGGAGCACAATCGACACACAGCCGATGCACGACGACATCCCGATACGCATCGGCCTGACCAGCCCCGACGACGTCGGCGACGAGGTCGTCTACTTGTTGCGCCGGCGCACGACGAGAACGCGTAGCAGCGCCTCGCTGTTGGACAGTTGCCCGCCCCGGTTTGGTACAGTTTCACGCGCCGCGATGCTCCTGCATCGGTGGAGCATGTCCGGGTGGCGGAATAGGCAGACGCGCTAGCTTGAGGTGCTAGTCCCCGCAAGGGGGTGGGGGTTCAAGTCCCCCCTCGGACACACATCGCACGACACGAAGCCGCAGGTCACCGGCCTGCTGCTCTTGTGATTCAGGTGTCCGAAGGCCGACTGGTCACACAGTGGTCACAAGTCCTGAAACGGCTCGGCGCTCCGGCACTCTCACGCGCCCGACTGCACGCCGAGGATCAGTGCCGCGACCCGGTGCGGACGGGGCTGACAACGACCGTTGTCACCTTGGATGCCAGACGAGTACGAGCTGCCGAAGATCTTTTCGTATCCTCAAGTGATCGCGCCGGGTTGTTCCACCGCCAGGGCAATTGACGCTGTAACCGCGGTTTCGTACAATGGGTGCATGAGCGACATGACGGCGACCGACGCGCGGGAGCGGTTCTCCGAGGCCCTTGCAGCGTCAAGCCGCGAGCCGGTGTTCATCACCCGCCACGGCAAGCGCGTTGCTGCGCTCGTCACCGCTGAGTTCTACGACCGCGCGATCGAAGCGCTCGAGGATGCCGAGGACGTCGCCGCCGCCCGCGCGGCTCTCGACGAGGACGGACCCTCGATTCCTTGGGAGGTCGTGAAGGCTGACCTCGGTCTGGCGTGACCTACCGGGTCGAGTTCCGGCCGGCAGCGGCGCGCGAGCTCCGCAAGCTCGACAGATCCGCGCGAGACCGGATCGCCAAGGTCGTGGCCCTCCTGGCCGAGGAACCGCGACCGCCGGCAGCGAAGATGCTCACCGGCGACGACGCGCCACGGCTGTGGCGGGTGCGCTCTGGTGACTACCGGGTCATCTACAGCATCGAGGACGACGTGCTGCTGGTGCTCGTCATCAACGTCCGGCACCGTCGCGAGGCATACGGCCGCTGAGACCCGACCAAGATCGCCAGATTGGTCACAGGTCATAGTGGCGTTGGCTCCGCTCGGCGGTGTCGGCGCGTCGGCCGCGCCACCACCCGCTGCGACGGACGCCACCGCAGTCACGCATTGGAACCGGATCGCGACGAGCACACTCGTCGCCTTCCCCGCGCCGGCGGGCAGAGCACCGAATGCGCTTCAGATCAACTTGGGGATGGTCCAGGGCGCGGTGTACGACGCGGTCAACGCGATCACGCCGAAGCATCACCGGCCGCATCTCCTCGAGCGGCGTTTCTCCGGTAGCGCCTCGGGGGAGGCGGCTGTCGCCACCGCGGCGTACCGCGTTCTCACCCACATCGTCTCGACCGTACCCGCGAGTATCGCGTTCCCGAACCTGGGAACCCTGCTGCAGACGCTCGCAACGCAATACGATGCGTCACTCGCGGCGATACCCGAGACGTCGTTCAAACGGCAGGGGATCGACGCAGGGAACGCCGCCGCCGACGCAATGATTGCCGCACGGGAGGGCGACGGACGGTTCGGGCCGTCGCAGTGGGTGCCGAACCCGACGCCCGGGCACTGGGACCCGGTGGCGCCGAACGGGACGGTGGTGCAAGATCCGGCTCCGTGGGTGGGCGGCGTCAAGCCGTTCCTGATGCAGAGCTCGTCGCAGTTCCGCAGCGCCGGTCCTAACACCCTGACAAGCGGCGCCTACACAGCAGACTTCAACGAGGTCAAGGCGCTCGGCGGCGACGGGGTGGTGACACCGTCGGCCCGCACGGCGACCCAGACGCACAACGCGATCTTCTGGCAGAGCGCCGGAGGCCCGGCTCTGTCGTGGAGTGGCGTCGCGCGGAACCTGGCCGAGGACCCGGCCATGGGGCTCGATCTCGCCGACAGTGCGCGTCTGCTGGCGATGATGAACCTGAGCGGCGCGGACGCGGCGATCAACTGCTGGAACGACAAGTACCACTTCGACTTCTGGCGGCCGTTTCAGGCGATCCGCAACGCTGCAGCGGACGGCAACCCTGATACTTCGCCCGACCTGACGTGGACGCCGCTCCTCTCGGCGCCCTATCCCGACCACACGTCCGGGCACATGTGCCCGACGGCGCACATCTCCGGACGCTCCAGACGTTCTTCGGCACGGACGTGATGCACTACGGCGTCACGAGCAGCCAGTTCGGTGGGGAGACGCGGTTCTTCGACCGGTTCTCGCAGCCACTCGAGGAGATCGTCGAGGCCCACATCTGGGCGGGCTTGCACTTCCGCACCGCCGACGTTCAGGGGCGTGACCTCGGCATCAACGTGGCCAATTTCATGATCGACAACTACTTCCAGCCGGTGGGCAGCCACTGACCCGCAATCGGCGGTCACCGGCGGCTTAACTGACAAGGCCCGCGAAAGCGGGCCTTGTCAGGTCTCGACTCGTCCACGGCTCGTACCACACCGTCGACTCGTCGGAGGACGTCATCGCGTGTGTCCGCACCGGTGTGCTCGCGCCGCGGGACGGGCCCCGGTATGTGGCAGCGCTGGATGTGGGCACCCGCGGGACTTGTGCGCGCTGGCGGTGGCGCACGCCGAGCTGACGCCACGGGCAGAACAGTTGTCGACCTGCACCTGACCCGCGGCTCGGCGGGGGTCTTGCTGCTCGGCGTCGCGCTGCGGCACGAGCGAGAACTGTTGGGCACCTATTGGCAACTGCATCGCAGAGGAGGCGACCGGCGGACCGGCCGCAGCCAGGCGTCGCCGAGTTTTGCGGACCAGAAGGGTCTGGGCATCGCCGGCATCGCCATGTTTCTCGGCTCCTCCCGCTGCTCGTGATGATCGTGATCGTGTTTATGTGAAGCCAGCCGGCTTCCAAGACCCTTCAGCCCTCATCGACCAGTAAGAACTCGACCTCGTTCCACTCCAAGCGCCAGACGGCGTGCGGGCGACGCGGATGGTCGCACGTTCGGCAGGCTGCGCCGAGGTCACTACGCGGCTTCTGGATGGCGCCGCTCAGACACCACGCGCGAAAATAGGTTATGGCACGACCTTGACCCATTGATTGCGCCGGGTCTACCTTCCCGATCAAGTTCGGCACCCGTTGATCGAGACCGGGAGACTCTCATGGCCGGCACACCGCAGTCCGTCACCTACCGCGAGGCCGATCAGAACTACTTCGCCAGACGCACCCTGCGCCGACACGCGGGCGTGTGGTCGCTCTGGGCCCTGGGGGTGGCTGCCGTCATCTCCGGCGACTTCTTCGGCTGGAACTTCGGGCTCGAGTTCGGCTTCGGCGGACTCCTGGTGGCCACCGTCGTGATCACCGTGATGTACCTGGGCATGTGCTACTCGATCGCCGAGATGTCGCCTGCCATGCCGCATACCGGCGGTGCGTACTCGTTCGGACGCAACGCGATGGGTCCGTGGGGAGGATTCATCACCGGAGTCGCGGAGAGCATCGAGTACATCGTGACGCCGGCCGTCATCGTGGTCGGCATCGGTGGCTACATGGGCAGCATCGTCAACGACCTGTTCAGCTGGGATATCGCACAGCCACTGTGGTGGCTGATCTTCTATGCGATCTTCGTCGGTCTCAACGTCCTGGGCATCGAGGCCACGTTCCGGTTCTCCGTGTTCATCTGCCTGGCTGCGTTGGGCATCCTCGCCGTGTTCTGGATCGGCGCGTTGACGAAGCTCGACTTCCAGACCTACGCGATCGACGCGGGCGGAGGGTGGTTCCCGGACGGCGTCTCCGGCGTCTTCTACGCGATCCCGTTCGCCATCTGGTTCTACCTGGCGATCGAGGAGCTCCCACTGGCGGCCGAGGAGTCTCACGACCCGAAGCGCGACATCCCACGTGGCACGCTTTACGGCCTGTTCACGCTGATCGTGGCGGCCTTCCTCACACTGTTCCTCAGCGCCGGGATCGCGCCTGGCGCCGCCGAGGTCGGTGCATCGGCGGAGCCGCTGTTCCTGGGCTTCCAGACCATCTTCGGCGACGGCACTGCGGCGTCGCTGCTCTCGCTGGTCGCGGTCACCGGCCTGGTGGCCAGCTTCCACACCATCATCTTCGCCTACGGCCGCAACATCTTCTCGTTGTCGCGCGCCGGCTACTTCCCCCACGCGCTCTCGGTCACGAACGGCAGGCGGCAGACCCCGCATGTCGCGCTGATCTCCGGTGCCGTGATCGGTTACGCGCTGGCCTGGATCCTGTACGAGTACGGCGGCGGGAGTGTGGGCGCGGCGCTGCTCACGATGGCGGTCTTCGGCGCCGTCATCTCCTACGTCATGCAGATGGTGTCGTTCGTCCTGCTGCGACGGAACCAGCCGCACATCGCGCGGCCCTACCGCAGCCCGCTCGGCACGACCGGCGCCATCGTTGCCGGCGTCATCGCGGCCGTGTCGCTGGTCTCACTCTTCTTCAACGCGGACTACCGGCCAGGGGTCATCGGCGTCGCCATCTGGTTCGTGGCTGCGATCGCGTACTTCGCGCTCGTGGGCCGGCACCGACTGGTGCTCTCGCCGGAGGAGGAGTTCGCCATGACACGCGGCGAGCACGGTGACCCGGAGGCGGAGGGGTACGGCACGACCCACGTCTCCGACCTCGTGGACCAGGGTGCCGATGTCACCGTCGACCCGGAGCCGGCCGGGTCCTGATGGGGCAGCCGCCAGTCGATCCCGAGCCGGGAGGGCAGGCCCGGGGGATGCTCGACGTCGCGGCACTGCGGGCGTCGGTGGAGTCGGGTGAGGTCGACACCGTCCTCACCTGCTTCACCGACATGCAGGGCAGGCTGATGGGCAAGCGTGTCGACGGGGACTTCTTCTGCGAGGAGGTCGTCGGGCACGGGGTCGAGGCCTGCGACTACCTGCTCGCGCTCGACATGGAGATGGATCCGGTCCCCGGCTACCAGTTGGCCAACTGGGAGGAGGGCTACGGCGACCTTCGCCTGCAGCCGGACCTGTCGACGCTGCGGCGCATCCCCTGGCTCGACCGCACCGCGCTCGTGCTGTGTGACGTCGCGTTCGAGGACGGCTCGCCGGTGCCGGCATCACCGCGACAGGTGCTCCTGCGGCAGGTGCAGCGGGCCCGGGGGCTCGGCTTCGAGCCGATGATCGGATCGGAGCTGGAGTTCTACCTGTTCCGCGACACGTACGCCGGTGCCCGGGACAAGCACTATCGCGACCTGAAGCCCTCGATCCCGTACATCCTCGACTACCACGTGCTGGCCACGACGATGGACGAGGACTACGTGGGGGCGCTGCGCCGCGGCATGAAGGGCGCCGGGCTGCCTGTCGAGTTCTCCAAGGGCGAGGCGTGGCACGGTCAGCACGAGCTGAACTTCAGGTATGCCGACGCCGTCACGATGGCCGACCGGCACGTGATCTACAAGAACGGCGCCAAGGAGATCGCCCACCAACAGGGGAAGGCCGTCACGTTCATGGCCAAGCCCGCGCACGACTGGATCGGCAGCTCATGCCACATCCATTCGAGCCTCTGGGCGCCGGACGGCAGCCGCAGCCTCTTCCCGGCGGGGGGTGGCGGTGAGCCCAGCGAGCTGTTCGGCAAGTACCTCGCTGGGCTCACCGCCGTGATGCGTGACCTGACGGTGTTCATCGCACCGAACGTCAACTCCTACAAGCGGTTCGCCAGCGAGAGCTGGGCGCCGACGACGATGGCCGTGGGCCGCGACAACCGGACCTGCGGGTTCCGGCTGGTCGGACGTGGCGACGGCCTGCGGGTCGAGTGCCGGATCCCCGGGGCCGACGCCAACCCGTACCTCGCCTTCGCGGCGATCATCGCGGCCGGGCTGCACGGCATCGAGAACGACCTGCCCGCGCCGCCGGTGTTCGCCGGCAACGCCTACGCCGACGACGAGCTGCCTCGGGTTCCGGCCACGCTCCGTGAGGCCATCGTCGCGCTGGAGACGTCCAAGCTGGCGCGGACCGCGTTCGGCGACGACGTGGTCGACCACTACCTCACCTATGCCCGCACGGAGCAGCGTCTCTTCGACCAGGTCGTCACCTGCTACGAGCGTGAGCGGTTGTTCGAGCAGACATGACCGCGGATGCGCGCGCGTCGCGACCCGTCATCGGCGTGAGCTGCTATGTCGAGCAGGCCCGGTGGGGGGTCTGGGATCTGCCTGCCGTGCTGGTGCCCGCGGCATACGTCGACCTGGTCGCGCTGGCGGGGGGCCGTCCCGTCGTCGTGCCCCCGATGGCCGACGGCGCGCCCGAGACGGTGAATGCGCTCGACGGCCTGGTGCTCGCCGGGGGTTCCGACATCGAGCCCGCAGCGTATGGAGCGACGCCGCATCCACGGACCACCCAGACCCGACCCGAGCGCGACACCGGAGAGCTCGCCCTGCTCGCCGAGGCGCTGGAACGTGATCTGCCCATCCTCGGCATCTGCCGTGGGGCCCAACTGCTGACCGTCGCGCACGGTGGCGTGCTCGACCAGCACCTTCCGGACCGAGCGCCGGTCAATCCCGCGCGAACGGTCCACCAGGGCGAGCCGGGGCGGTTCGCCCAGCACCGCGTCGACGTCGAGGCCGGCAGCCGGCTTGCGGCAGCGGTGGGCACCACGCTGACGGTCTCCTCCTACCACCACCAGGCGCCGCGCGGACCGGGCCGCACGTTGCGCGCAGTCGCGCACGCCCCGGACGGCACGATCGAGGCCGTCGAAGACCCCAGCCGGGACTTCTGCGTGGGCGTGCTCTGGCATGCGGAGGCAGACGGTGACATCGCCCTGTTCGAGGCGCTGGTCTCCGCCGCTCGTGCCTACCGAGAGCACCGACGGTGACCGCGGTCCTCAACCCGGCGACGGAGCGTCCCATCGCCGAGGTCCACGACAGCACCGCCGACGACCTCGACCGGGCAGTGGAACGAGCACGCACGGCCGGACCGGTGTGGCGGGCGGTGTCGCCGACCGACCGGTCGCGCCTGCTGCGGCGGCTCGCGACCCTGGTCGAGGAGCACGGCGAGGAGCTGGCCCTGCTGGAGACGCGCAACGTCGGCAAGCCGATAGCGGACTCCCGAGCCGAGGTCGGCATGGTCGCCGAGGTCTTCCACTACTACGCCGGCGCGATCGACAAGCACCACGGGGAGACGATCCCGGTCGCCGGTGGCGTCGACATGACATTCCGGGAACCCATAGGTGTCGTCGGGCTCATCACGCCGTGGAACTTCCCGATGAACATCGCGAGCTGGAAGCTTGGTCCAGCACTGGCCTGCGGCAACACCGTCGTGCTCAAGCCGGCCGAGCTGACGCCGCTCACTGCGCTCCGGCTGTCCGAGCTGGCCCTCGACGCCGGGCTGCCGGAAGACGTCGTCACGGTGGTGCCCGGAAAGGGAAGTGTGATCGGCCAGCGCCTCGTCGGGCACGCCGGCGTCGCCAAGGTGGCCTTCACCGGATCGACCGAGGTCGGGCGCCAGGTGATGGCGAGCGCCGCGGCCAACGTCACCAGGGTCACGCTCGAGCTCGGAGGCAAGTCGGCGAACGTGATCTTCGGCGACGCCGACCTGGAGCGGGCGGCCGCAGCGGCGCCCTACGCAGTCTTCGCCAATGCGGGGCAGGACTGCTGCGCCCGGTCCCGGATCCTGGTGCAACGAAGCGTGTACGACCGGTTCGTGGGTCTGCTCCTGGAGTCCACCGGCACGGTGCGCGTGGGCGATCCCGAGGACGAGCGCACCGAGATGGGCCCACTGGTCTCGGCCGACCAGCGGCGCCGGGTCGCGTCCTACGTCGACACGGCCGACGACGACGGCGTGGAGGTTCTGCTCCGTGGGGACGTCCCCGACGGGCCGGGCTACTGGTACCCGTGCACCGTGCTGGCGGCGGCCGATCCCGGCGCACGAATCGTCCGGGAGGAGGTGTTCGGACCGGTTGTCACCGTCCTTGCCTTCGACGACGAAGACGACGCCGTGCACTTGGCCAACGACACGCCGTTCGGGCTCTCCGGCTCGGTGTGGACCCGCGACGTCGGCCGCGCCATGCGGGTCGTCCGAGCGATCGACACCGGCGTGCTGTCGGTGAACAGCAACAGCTCGGTGCGCGTCAGCACGCCGTTCGGAGGGTTCAAGCAGTCCGGGTTCGGCCGGGAGCTGGGCATGCACGCGCTCGACGCCTACTCCGAGGTCAAGAACGTCTTCGTCTCGACGGAAGGCTGAGCGATGGGTACCGGTCGGCTCGACGGGAAGGTCGCGGTGATCACCGGCGCCGCGGGCGGCATCGGTCGCGAGGCGGCCCTCCTGTTCTCGGAGCAGGGTGCCCGGGTGTGTGTCGCGGATCTCGACGAGGAGGCAGGCAAGGCCGCCGCTGCGGAGTGTCGCGAGGCCTTCTACCACCGGGTCGAGGTCGGCGACGAAGCCAGCGTTGCCGAGCTCTACGCCGCCGCGGCCGACCGGTACGGCGGCATCGACGTGCTCTACAACAACGCCGGGATCATGCCCGCAGACGACGCCTCGGTGCTCGAGACGGAGACGCATGCCTGGGACCGGGTACAGGCCGTGAACACGCGCGGCGTGTTCCTGTGCTGCAAGCACGGCATCCCGCATCTGCTGGCTACCGGTGGCGGCTCGGTGATCAACGTCGCCTCGTTCGTCGCCCTGATGGGCGCGGCGACGTCGCAGATCTCGTACACCGCATCCAAGGGAGCGGTCCTGTCGATGTCGAGAGAGCTTGCGGTGCAGTTCGCCCGGCGAGGCGTCCGGGTCAACGCGTTGTGCCCCGGGCCGGTCGAGACGCCGCTGCTCATGCGACTGTTCAGCGACGATCCCGCGGCGTACGAGCGACGGCGAGTGCATCTCCCGATGGGCCGGCTCGCGACGGCACGCGAGATCGCCAACGCCGCGCTGTTCCTCGCGAGCGACGAGTCGTCGTACGTGAACGGCTCCACGTTCCTCGTCGACGGAGGGATCACCGCCGCTTACGTGACGCCCGAGTAACGTGCAGGTCATGACCGTGTTGGCCGTCCCGCATCCCGTGTTCCGCCGCATCCGCGGCGGCAACGCCTTCGAGGAGACGGTGGAGCGGCTGTTACAGGCGGTCAAGCTCGGTCAGGTGCGGCCCGGGGAGCGGCTGCCGAGCGAGCGCGAACTGGCCCAACAGTTCGGGGTCAGTCGGGTGACGCTGCGCGAGGCGATCCGCGCACTGGCACAGGAGGGATTCTTCGAGTCCCGCCGCGGGCGCTCGGGCGGCACGTTCGTGCTTCCGACGGCGGAGTGGCGGCGCGATGCGCGCGACGTCCGGACCATCGCGGACGACATGGGCGACGAGCTCACCGACGCGCTGCTGATGCGGCAGGTGCTCGAGCCGGGGGCCGTCGAGCTCGCTGCGCGGCGCGCGCATTCCCCGGAGGAGGTGGCCGCGCTGGGGGCGATGCTCGCCGAGGAGCGGGCTGTGGGAGTGGGGGAGTACCGGACGATCGACTCACGCCTGCACGTGGCCCTGGCCGGCTTGGCGGGTTCGCCATCACTGTCGGCGGCAGTGGCCGACGTCCGCATGCGGCTCAACGACCTGCTCGACGCCATCCCGCTGCTGCCGCGGAACATCGCGCACTCCACGGAGCAGCACCGGCGCGTCGTCGAGGCCGTGCTGGCCGGCCGTCCCAAGGCCGCCAGGCAGGCCATGGAAGAGCACCTCGAGGGCACGGCTGCGCTACTGCGGGGCTTTCTCGGCTGAACTTGCCGGGTCCCCGACAGAGTGGTCAGCCGGCGCGGTCAGTCGTCGCTGTCGCCCGTTCCGTCGTCCTCCGTGCCTACGACGTCGAAGGACTCGTCGAGCTGCACGTCGACCTGGTGGCCGTCGTCGAGGGTGACCTCGACCTCGTACATGCTCTCCTCGTCGCCCACCTCGGTGCCGGTGACCTTCCCGCCGCCGGTGTGCTCGAGGGCGGCGTCAGCCGCCTGGTCGTACGCGTCGCCGGAGATGGGCCGCTCGGTAGCGTCGTCGTCGCCCCCGGCGGCCGCAGCCGTGCCGACGCCCGCCCCGACGGCCGCGACGCCGGCGATGGCGGTGGCGGCAAGCTTGGACTTGCGTGTCATGGCAGATCCCTCCTCGGATGCACTGGTCGTAATAGTGCAAGCATGCATCGCATTGCCTGAATCCTTGCTGAACGGGCTGATTTTCATTCGGTGGGCTGTCCGTCGGCCTCATGGGCGGGGAACCGCAACGTGACCCTGATGCCGCCAAGCGGGCTGTCGGACAACGTGACGCCGCCACCATGGGCGGCCATCAGCTCGGCGACGATCGCCAGGCCAAGGCCGGCGCCTCCCGCGTCCCGGGCCCGGGCGTCGTCGAGCCTGATGAAGCGGTCGAACACGTGCGTGCGGTTCTCGGGCGCGATACCGGCGCCGTCGTCGTCGACGTCGAAGGCCACCCATCCGTCCTGCTCGGCCAGAGCCAGCCGGACCTCGGCCCGTGCGTGGCGGGCCGCGTTGTCGGTGACGTTGCGGACCACGCGCCGGGCCGCGGTGGGGTCGGCGTGGACGCGGCCGCCAGACACCGCGGTGGTGTCGATCCGGAGGCTCGTCGTCGCCCGTAGCCGCCGCGCCGCGTCGAACACGACGTCGTCGAGGTCGAGCGGCCGGCGGTGGAGCTTCAGCGTGCGCTCGTCCGCGCTGGCCAGGAGCAGCAGGTCGTCGACCAGCGCCTGCAAGCGGACGCTCTCCGCACCCACCGTGGCCGCGAGGTCGGGGATCGTCGTCTTGTCCGGGTGGGCTTGGGCGACCTCGGCGTGCTGCCGGATCGCCGCGATCGGCGACCGCAGCTCGTGGGAGGCGTCGGAGACGAACCGACGTTGGTCGTCCTGGGCCCGCTCGAGGCGGTCGAGCATCTGGTTCATCGTCACTGTCAACCGGGCGATCTCGTCGGAGCCGGGTGGCTCCGGTACCCGGTGGTGGAGCTCCGTCGCCGAGATCGCGTCGACCTCGCGCCGCACGCTCTCGACGGGCGCCAGTGCGCGGCCCACCAGGCGCCATGTCACGCCGGCGAGCACCAGGAGGATGACCGGTAGCCCCACAGCCAGCAGCCCGGTGACTGCCCGTGTCGACTCGGTCACGCGGTCCAGGCTGCGACCCACGAGCACGGTCAGCTGTGTGTCTCCGGTTTCCGCGGCCTGCGCGACCACCAAAAACTCGTCGTCGTCGAACGTCACGCCGGTCTCGGTCACGGTGCCAGGTTCAGGGTCGGCCGCGGCCGGCTGGCCGGAGACGTTTCGGCTGGCGGCGACGACCACGCCGCCGCCGTCCACGACCTGCACGAAGAGCTCGTCGTCGTCGGACGTCGCCACCGCACCCGGATCGCTGCCCGATTCCAGAGCCGCCACCGCCTGCTCCGCCCGGAGCTCCGCTGCGGTCCTTACCTCGCGGGTCAGCACGCCGCGCAACGAGAGCACGAGGGCTACCGCACCGAGCAGCAGGACGACCGCCACCACCAGCACCGCGGCGGACGTGGTCCGGGCGCGGACGGAGCCACTCCACGCCGCGAAACGGCGCACGAGTGCCCGAGTCCGGTCAGCCACCATCGGCGGCCAGCCGGTACCCGGCACCGCGCAGGGTCTCGATCGCGGTACGCCCGAACGGGAGGTCCAGTTTGCGGCGCAGGTGCCTGATGTAGACCTCGACGATGTTCGGGTCTCCTTCGAAGTCGAAGTCCCAGACATGGGCGAGGATCTCCTGCTTGGAGACCACCTCGCCTCGGTTCCGCAGCAGGTACTCCAGCAGGGACAGCTCCCTGGTGGTCAGGTCGACCTCGGTCTCCCCGCGCCACACTCGCCGGGAAGCCGGATCCAGGCGGAGGTCCCCCGCGGCAAGCACGGCCGGACGCTCGCGCGCTCCTCGGCGCAGCAGTGCCCGCAGCCGCGCGACGAGAACCGCGTGTGAGAACGGCTTCGTGAGGTAGTCGTCGGCACCCGTGTCCAGTGCCTCGACCTGGTCCCAGACGCCGTCCTTGGCGGTGAGCATCAGGATGGGCGTCCAGATCCCCTCCTCGCGCAGGGTGCGGCAGATCACGTAGCCGTTGACGCCGGGCAGCATGATGTCGAGCACGATGGCGTCATGGGGCTGCTCGCGCGCGAGCCAGAGCCCGTCGGTCCCGTTCCGGGCGACGTCCACCGCGAAGCCCTCAGCCTCGAGCCCCGCCCTCAGGCCGGCGCCCAGCCGCTCCTCGTCCTCGACCACCAAGATCCGCATACGCGTATGAGCCTCCCTGGCGACATTTTCGCGCGCGGCGGCTGAATGGGCGCTGAAATCCTCCTCGGCAGCGCGAAGCGATTGCGCAGCTCACATCTGCGCGTCCTGGATCGTCGGGAGTGAGCGAACCGCGGACGCCGCGACCCATACCGTCGCGAGGGGCATGCCGAAGGCGCCGATCAGCATCGCCACACGTCCACCGAGGTCGGCGGCCAACAGACCACCGAGCGCAGCGCCGAGTGGGATGGCTCCCCAGGAGATGAGTCGGTAGGCGGCGTTCACCCGGCCACGGAGATCGTCGGGGACCGCCGTCTGGCGCAGGCTGACGGCGTGCACGTTCGCGATGCCGATTCCGACGCCCATGACGAAGAAGGCCGACGTCAGGACCGCCAAGGCGCTCTCCCGGGTGACCAGGACGACGGCCGCCGGAGCCGTGTTCCCGAGGATGAGCGTGATCAGAAGCACCCTGCCGTATCCGAACCGGTGAGTTGCCCGAGCTCCGAACCAGGCGCCCAGGAACGAGCCGACCCCACCTGCCGTGAAGACGAGACCGACCTGCGCCGGGCCGAGGTCGAGCTCGCGCAAAGCGAACAGGAGAAGGCCGAGGACGAAGATCTCGTTGAAGAAGTTGAACGTCGTGGCCTCACCCAGCAGCGGGCGCACGTACCGGTTGCGCAGCACGACTCCCAGCCCCTCTGCGGCCTCGCGCCACGGCGATCGGCGCTCCGGTCCGGGCTCGACCGCCGCCTCCCGCGCAGAGATGCTCCACAGGCTGAGCGCGGAGACGAGGTAGCCGACCGCATTGACCAGGACAGCTACTGGAGCGGTCACGGCCTGGACGATGACCCCACCGACTCCCTTGCCGGCGATCTCGTTGGCCGACTGCGACGCCGCGAGCTTGCCGTTGGCGTCGATCAGCTGCTCGCGCGGAACGACGCTGGGCACGAAGGCGAAGTCGGCGAGCTGGTAGAGCACGGTCAGGATGCCGGCCGCGAAGACGACGGCGTAGAGGAACCCCATCTGGCCGACTCCGGCCCAGATCGCCAGCGGGATCGTACCGATCAGCACGAAGCGGCCGAGATCGGCGCCGATCATGAGGGGTCGTCTTGTGCGTCGGTCGACGAGCACGCCCAGCGGGAGCGCTGCCAGCAGGAACGGGAGGAACTGGAACGTCCGCAGAAGGCCCACCTCGGCGGCACTGGCCGACAGCGTGATGATCGCCAGCAGCGGAAGTGCGAGTTCGGCGATCTCGGAGCCGAACCAGGATGCCGTCGAGCCCAGCCAGAGCCGGCGAAAGTCTCGGTTGGCCCACGCTCCGGCCGGCTTGCGGTCAGCCTTAGGTGTAACCGCTGTCATAGTTGAACAGGTTATGAGTAACCGGTACCGAGTACAAGATGGTTACGATGTGGGGATGAGCCACTCGAGCCCCGCGGCGCCCGGCAGGCTGGAGCTGGTCCGGACGTTCGTCAACACGAGGGACATCGAGGCGGACACGGACGCGATCGCCTCGGTGGACGGTCTGACGAGCTGGCTGCGGCTGCACGGGCTGGTCGAGGCTGGCGCGGGGGCCGGGCCCGCGGACGTCATCCGGGCCAGCGAGCTCCGGGAGGCGATCCGCGAGGCGCTGGCGGCCAACCACGCAGGCGGACCCATTCCGGACGGAGCCGTCGGCCGTCTCAACGATGCCGCCCGCTCCGCTCGGTTGTCCGTCGCCCTCACGCCCCAGCCCGGATGGACGTCTCGGCCGATGATGGGCGGTGTGAAGGGTGCGCTCGGCTCGGTGCTCGCGGCCGTGGTCGACTCGATGGCCGACGGGACCTGGCCGAGGCTGAAGGTCTGCGTCAACGACGCATGCCGGTGGGCCTTCTACGACCGCTCGCGAGCCCGGTCCGGCAAGTGGTGCTCGATGGGAGTGTGCGGCAACCGGGCGAAGCAACAGGCCTGGCGCGTGCGCCAGGTCTGAGTGCCCTGTCCCGGCGCGGGTGGGCCGGGCAGTATGGGGCCATGGCCGATCCGCCGCCGCCGCCTACCGAGCCCGAGCGCGAGGTCGTCGAACTGTGCAGAGACCTGATCCGGATCGATACGTCGAACTACGGCGACGACAGTGGTCCGGGGGAGCGCAAGGCGGCCGAGTACGTCGCAGAGAAGCTGGCCGACGTCGGTCTCGAACCCAGCCTGCTGGAGTCTGCGCCAGGTCGGACGACCGTCGTGGCCAGGATGGGCGGAGCGGACCCGGCGCGCGACGACGCGCTGCTCGTTCATGGTCATCTCGACGTCGTCCCTGCGGACGCCGCGGACTGGAGCCGTGACCCCTTCGGGGCGGACATCGCCGACGGCTGCATCTGGGGACGCGGCGCCATCGACATGAAGGACATGGACGCCATGATCCTCTCGGTCGTCCGGGACCGATGTCGCACGGGCCGGCCGCCGGCGCGTCCGGTCGTCCTCTGCTTTCTCGCCGACGAGGAGGCCGGCGGGATCTTAGGCAGCCACTGGGTCGTCGACCACCTCCCGGAGCTGTTCGAGGGCTGCACCGAGGGAATCAGCGAGGTCGGCGGGTTCAGCCTCACGGTCCGCGACGACTTGCGGCTCTACCTCGTCGAGACGGCCCAGAAGGGCATCGACTGGATGCGCCTGACCGTCGAAGGCACGGCAGGCCACGGCTCGATGGTCAACGACGACAACGCCGTGACCGAGCTTGCGGAAGCGGTCGCCCGGCTGGGCCGGCACGAGTGGCCGATACGGATCACGCCGACGGTACGGGCCTTCCTCGACGCCGCGTCGGAGGCCTATGGCGTCGACCTGGATCCGACGGACCCGCAGTCGCTGGTCCGCACGCTCGGCACCATGGCCAAGATCATCGGTGCCACCCTGCGCAACACGGCGAACCCGACGATGCTCCGCGCGGGCTACAAGCACAACGTGATCCCCGGCCGCGCCGAGGCCCACGTCGACGGACGCTTCCTGCCCGGGCACGAGGACGAGTTCCGGGCCACGCTGGACGACGTGCTGGGCCCTCAGGTCCGCCGCGAGGTGCTCGTGTCCGACATCGCCTTGGAGACCGAGTTCGCGGGCCGTCTCGTCGACGCCATGAGCGCTGCCCTGCGGGCCGAGGACCCCGGCGCGGTGCCGGTGCCGTACTGCTTGTCCGGTGGTACCGACGCCAAGGCGTTCAGCCTGCTGGGCATCCGTGGCTTCGGCTTCTCACCGCTCCGACTCCCGCCCGAGCTCGACTTCGCCGGCATGTTCCACGGGGTCGACGAGCGGGTCCCACTGGACGGGCTGCGCTTCGGCGCTCGTGTGCTCGACCGCTTCCTCGACCTGGCCTGACGTCTGCCACCGTCGCCCTCGTCTTGTGGCTGGTTGTGCACGTGTCCGGGGCCCGGGACAGGTTGACATCCCGCCACAAGACGATCGGTCTACCAGGCCATGGGTGGCAGCGGGCGCCGGAAGTCCTCGTCGCGCAGGGCGGACGTGGGCCGGAGGCCCGTCAATGCGGTGATGTCGGCGACGATCAGCTCGCGATCTCGTCGGACGGACTGCGCGCCGTACCTGAGTAGTGGTAGCCCGGCGCGGGTGAGCGAGTTCTCGCGGCGGTTGTCGGCCTGCCGTTGCTCTGCTTCGCCGTGGTACGCGCCGTCGTACTCCAAGCCGAGCACGGGGCTCCTCGCGACGATCACCAGGTCTGGATAGCCCAACAGCGTCGGCGGGGTGCCCGCGAAGACCGCCGGATTCACCAGGGGTACAGGGAAGCCCGCGAGCACGACGACCATGCGCAGACGAGACTCGCCGGGCGAACCGCTGTACGCCGACGAGAGCTCGACGGAAAGCGAGCTCATGCGGACGCCTGGCCATCTCCGGTGCGCCGAGACGTACGCCGCGAGCCATGGCAGATCGAGCACGCCAGAGCGCGCAAAGGCGTCCACGACGACGACGGCCTCGACCAGGTTGCGCCCTCGCATGAGGTCGAAGCACGAACGCATCGGTGACGTGACGACGATCCCTCCGACCTCCGCGAGGTCACTGAACACCGTGCTGTCGACGTGCAGGACGCGGCGCGAGAGCTCGGTTCCAGCCAGCCGGCTGCTGGTGGCCTCGCGGTGGCGGGCGTACTGGAGTGGCACGACTCGACCCGGCAGTGGCTGCCAAGCACCATGCAGCCAGGCCGCCGTCATCCCGGCGACGACCGAGCCGCGAGGGAGGACGAGCAGCAGGGCGCGCGCTCGGACCAGGTCGGTCACGGGTAGATCGCGGTGGACATAGACGCCGTGCAGGAGGCGGCGCCACGGCCTCGACTGCAGCTGGCGTCGACTGAGCAGGCCGGCGTCAACGGCCGCCCGGCCGAGAAAGGGAGCGAGCCGGAGTCGGTCAGGGACCAATGCGGGGATCGGCATGCGGTCACGGCACCGCACCCGCGCCGGTTCTCACCACGTCGGCCGACTGATCTGGGGACGGTCAGATGACCCCGACACCCCCTGTGGACAAGCTCCCCATCACTTGTGGCTGGTTGTGCACGTTTCCCAGGCCGAGGACAGGTTGACATCCCGCCACAAGTGGGGTCGAGCTTGGTGAGGGCGTCGCCGCCAGGCGGGGAGGGTCAGAGGTCGGCCCTGGCGACGCGGAGGATGCGGCGCCGGAGCGTGACCTTCCGGGTGCCGTCGGGGTAGAGGCGGAGCCGGTCGAGCTCCCAGTGTCCGTACTCGGCGTGGTCGGTGAGCAGCCTTCGGGCGGCGCCGCGCGACGTTCCGCGTGGCAACAGCAGATGGTGGAACTCGTACTCCGTGATGCGCCGGCCCGTCGGCGCGGTGCTCGCCATCGGCACATGGTGCCATGCCCGCGGGTACGGTCGGCACCGTGACGACCACGCCCCAGGACCAGGCCCGCCTGACCGCGCGCGCTCGACGACCTGACCGACGCACTCGAGGCCCACCTCGCTGCGTGCACACGCCGGACCGGAGAGGCCGATCCGGCCGTCCAGGCGGCCTACACCGCATTGCGCACCGCCGCATCCCGCTACGACGACCTGCTGTTCACGTTGCTCGACGAGGTCACCCCATGGGAGTTCCCAGAGGGTCCGCATGTCGAGGTCGAGTACGAGAACGCCGACGTCGTACCACAGATCGTCGGGGTGCTGGTCCGGCGTGATTACATCCTGGACGACGGCGACGCGCTGCTCACCGCCGGCCGTGAGGCCTACGCGGAGCTGTATCCCGACGACCCGGACGAGGCGGCGAGATCCGACGTCAGCCACCCTGGGCGCGCTCTCTACCAACTGGTCCACGTGTACGGCATCGACGGCCTCGACGAGAGGGCGGAGCTGGCCGGCCTGCGCCCGCGGGGCGGCACGGTCTGGGTGCAGGCCCTCGACGACGAGGACGCCGCGACCTTGGTCGACGACCCGTTCGGCGTCGCCGACGAGGAGATGCTCGTCTACCGCGTCGACGAGGTCCTGGCCCCGGACGCCGAAGCGGAGTGACGAGCGTCTTGACCCATCGACCGTTCTCGCCCGGCTACCGCCGGCGTTCGGGGTAGCCCCAGATCGGCGCCGACACCTCGTCCAAGGCAGTGCGGATCTCGTCCGGAAGCGTGAGCTCCTCGGCGGCGAGAACCCCGCGCAGCTGCGCGGCCGTTCGTGCACCGACGATGGCCGCACCGACGCCCGGCTGGTCCCGCACCCACGCGAGTGCCACCTCGAGCGGCTGGACGGCAAGCCCTTCGGCGGCGGTGCACACGGCCTCGACGATCTGACGGGACCGTGGGTCCAGGTAGACGTCGACGAACCTCGAGAAATGCGGGGACGCAGCGCGGGAGTCCGCCGGCGTGCCGCTGCGGTACTTGCCGGTGAGCACGCCGCGCCCCAGCGGTGACCACGCCAGCACTCCCAGCCCGAGAGAGCTCGCTGCGCGGAGCACCTCACGCTCGATGCCCCGCTGCACCAGCGAGTACTCCATCTGAGTCGACACCAGCGGAGCCCGGCCGGGCGCCGCAGCCTGGTGGGAGGCCGACCAGCCGGTCTGCCAGCCCGCGTAGTTGGATATGCCGGCGTATCGCGCCCGCCCCGTGGATACGGCGTAGTCCACGGCCGCGAGCGTCTCCTCGAGCGGTACCTCGTCGCTCCAGGTCTCCACCTGCCATAGATCGACGTAGTCGATGTCGAGCCGATCCAGTGAGGCGTCGAGCTGGTCGAGCATGGCCTTGCGCGAGACGTCGACGACACGGCGGCCCAGCGCCCGTGAGACGCCCGACTTGGTGGCGACGACGACGTCTCCGCGCGGCGCCACGGCCTCGAGCAGGTCACCCAGCACCCGTTCGCTCTGTCCGTCGCCGTAGGACGCCGCCGTGTCGACGAGGGTGCCGCCGGCCTCGACGAAGGCCTCGAGCTGGTCACGGGCCTCGTGCTGGTCGGTATCTCGCCCCCAGGTCATCGTCCCCAAGGCAAGCCTGGACACCCGTAGGCCACTCCGCCCGAGCCGTCGCTGTTCCACGGCGGGAGATTATCGGGCAGGTAGAGTCGCGCGGCGACCGACGACGGCGAGGGAGGCCACGATGCGGCTCGGGCTCAACCTCGGCTACTGGGGCGGGGGCGTCGACCGTGACAACCTTGCGCTCGCCAAGGAGGCCGACCGGTTGGGCTACGCGGTCGTGTGGGCGGCCGAGGCGTACGGGTCCGACGCACCCACCGTGCTCTCGTGGGTGGCCGCCCAGACGGAACGCATCGACGTGGGCAGCGCCGTCATGCAGATCCCGGCCCGTACACCGGCCTGCACGGCGATGACCGCCGCCACCCTCGACAGCCTGTCCGGCGGTCGGTTCCGCCTGGGGCTGGGCGTCTCCGGGCCGCAGGTGTCCGAAGGCTGGCACGGTGTGCGGTTCGACCAGCCGCTCGGCCGTACCAGGGAATATGTCGACATCGTCCGGGCCGCGCTGACCCGCAAGCGGCTGACCTACCACGGGCAACACTGGACGCTCCCGTTACCCGACGGGCCCGGCAAGGCGCTCCAGCTCACCGTCCATCCCGTGCGGGAGCGAGTCCCGGTGTACCTCGCGGCCGTCGGGCCGAAGAACCTCGAACTCACCGGTGAGATCGCCGACGGCTGGCTCGCGATCTTCTTCGCGCCGGAGCACGCCGCGGAGTCGCTGACCCACGTTGCGCAGGGACGCGTCGCGGCCGGGCGGGACATGGAAGGTTTCGACGTTGTGCCGACGGTCCCACTCGTGCTTCGGAGACGACCTCGAGGCGTGCGCGGCGCCGATCCGCGCGTACGCCGCTCTCTACGTCGGCGGCATGGGGAGCCGAACGCAGAACTTCTACAACCAACTCGCGGTCCGCATGGGGTACGGGGAGGCCGCGGCCGAGGTGCAGGAGCTCTTCCTCGATCACAAGCACCGCGAGGCCGCGGAGGCTGTGCCGTTCGAGTTCGTCGACGAGACCGCTCTGATCGGCCCGGTCGACCGGGTGCGGGACCGGTTGGCCGCGTACGCGGAGGCTGGCGTGACGACGCTCTCGATCGCCGTCTACGAAGGCCGCCTCGACGAGCGGATCGCGACGCTCCGCGCGATGGTCGACGCGGTCGAGGCGGCCGGGCTCGCGGAGGGCTCGGCATGACGGAGTGGGTCCAGGCCGCAGTCCTCGGCGTGATCCAAGGCCTGACGGAGTTCCTGCCGATCTCGTCCAGCGCCCACCTGCGGATCTTCCCTGAGCTGGTCGGCTGGGACGACCCTGGCGCGGCCTTCACGGCGGTGATCCAGATCGGGACCGAGACGGCGGTGATCCTCTACTTCGCCAAGGACATCTGGCGGATCGTCGGCGCCTGGACCCGGTCGCTGTTCGACCAGCGGGCCGTGTGGACGAGCCGTCACGAGGAGGTTCTGGTCGGAGGCGGTGAAGTCGCGGCGCAAGGCGGGGGAGCACATCGCCGGCGCCACTGGGATCCGCACGACGCCCGGATGGGGTGGTACGTGATCGTCGGCACGCTGCCGATAGTGGCGGTCGGCCTGGCCCTCAAGGACGTCATCGAGAACGACTTCCGCTCGCTGTGGATCATCGCGACCACGCTGGTCGTGCTCGGCGTAATCCTCGGTGTCGCGGACCGGGTCGGCGCCAAGGACCGCACCCTCGAGTCGCTGACCCTGCCACATGCGTTGTTCCTCGGTCTCGCGCAGGCGCTCGCGGTTGTGCCCGGTGTGTCCCGCTCCGGGGCGACCATCAGCCTGGGACTGTTCCTCGGCTACGACCGCGCCGCAGCCGCGCGCTTCGCCTTCCTGCTTGCGATTCCCGCGGTCCTGGGTGCGGGGATCTTCGAATGGCCTGCGGCGCTGGGGGAGGACAGCACCTACGGCCTCGGACCCATGCTGCTGGCGACGGCCGTGTCGTTCGCGGTCGGCTATGCCGTGATCGCGTGGCTGTTCAGGTGGCTCGAGCGGCGCTCGTACGCGCCCTTCGTCGCGTACCGGATCATCCTTGGCCTGCTGGTGTTCGCGCTACTAGCCGCCGGAACGATCAGCGCCTGAAGCGGCAGCCGCTAACGTTCGGCGCCCGGCGGGAAGGGCGCATTCTGGATGAGTGGCCACGGGTCGACCGGCACGCCGTCCCAGCGCACCTCGAAATGCAGGTGTGGGCCGGTCGAGTAACCGGTCGAGCCGATCACACCGATCCGCGTGCCCCGCGTGACCCGGTCGCCCGGTCCCACGTGCATGGCCGCCTGGTGGCCGTAGAGCGTGCTGACACCGCGGCCATGGTCGATCACCGTCATGTACCCGTACGCGCGGTTCCACTCGGCCTTCACGACGGTGCCCGAGTCGGCTGCGTACACGGAGCCGTCGCCGCGGCTCAGGTCGACGCCGGTGTGGAGCTTGACCACTCCGGTGATCGGGTGCCGCCGCATGCCGAACGGCGACGTCACATCGCCGGTACCGGGGCGAACGAACTCGCCGGTGCCGAAGACCGTGGACGAGCTCAGCGCCAGCAATTCGGACAGGTCGACGATGACCGGCCCCAGCGCCTCGGACTCGGCGAGGAACTCCTGGTAGCGCAGGTAGTCCTCGAGGCGGGCTTCCTGGGCGGCCTGCAACGCCTTGAGCCGGACCGCCGCCGCCTCGCTGAGATCACGCTGGGCCGCCGCCGCAGTTGCTTCGGCCGCTTCCTTGACCGTCAGCGCCTGCGCGGCAACCTCGGCCAGGTTCTCCTTCTCCTCGCGGAGTGCCCGCAGCCGTTCCCGCGCGCTGAGCAGGTCGGCGCGGGCGACGGCGAGGTCTCCGAGGGCAGAGTCGCCGGCCCGGAGCACCGTCCTCATGCCGATGTACCTCTCGGCGTACTCGGCGGGCGTGTCGGCGTCGAGGACGACGGACAGCGTCGTCAGACCACCGCCCTGATACGCGTCGCGCGCTATCGTCCCGAGGTCGTCGCGGGTCTCCGCGATCTGTTCCAGGACCCGCGTCAGCTGGCGTTCGGCGCGCTGCTCGGCCCGGGCGGCGCGCTCCACCGCCAGGACTGCCTCCGCGCGGGCATCCCGAGCCGCGTCGGCCTCGGCGACGGCCTCGGCCACCGTGACCTCAGCGGCCTTGAGGTCCGCGAGTGCCTTCTCGAGTAGAGCCTGGGCTTGGGTCACCGCGTCGGCATGTGCGGACATGACGTCGTGGGCGTGCTCCGACAGGGCGCCGCCGTCCGGGTGGGGAATCGGGTCGGCGGGTGGCGCAAGGCGCTCGGGCTGGTTCGGGACAGGCGGCCTCGAGGGCGTGGGCGCCGCCGGGACGCCGGTCGGAGCAGGGGTCGGGGTGGCGGTCGGCGTAGGCGTCGGATCGGGTGTGAACGGAGGCGTCGTCTGCGCGGGCACCGCCATTGCAGCAGGCACAGACGAGATCAGCGCGAGCATCGCTGCAGCGATCACTGCGACGATCGTCCGTCTCGCGAGAGTCCACATCCGGCCCTGGCCCCCTCCCGATGCGTAGTGCCTACCCATGCCTAGCTCATCGATCCGTTCCGCGCGACCCTCGTCGGCGTGAAGAAGGGTGAAAACGAGGGTAAACCAGACGCCACGTCGGGCCCGGCGGCGGCACGGTCTTCCGTAGGCTCCGCGTGTGCCCACCGTTCTGCTGGTCCGTCACGGCCGGACCGACGCGAACGCTGCCGGGATCCTGGCCGGCCGTGCCCCCGGGATCCAGCTCGACGACGCCGGTCACGAGCAGTCTCGGGCGCTGGCCGCACGGCTGAGTGACGTCCCCCTGGCGGCCGTGGTGTCCAGCCCATTGGAGCGGTGCCTGGAGACTGCCGCCGCGCTCGTCGCCGGACGGGACGGTGTGGTGGTGCAGGCGGACGATCGGCTCACCGAGTATGGATACGGCGACTGGACCGGCCGGCCGCTCAAGGAACTTGCGCGCGACCCGATGTGGAAGGTGGTGCAGTCGCATCCGTCCGGGGTCACGTTCCCCGGCGGCGAGTCGATACGCGCCGCGCAGGCCAGGGCCGTCGACGCCATCCGCGCGCATGACGCGCTGGTCGCCGCGGCCGCAGGGCCGGACGCGGCGTGGGTCGCGGTCTCTCACGGCGACGTCATCAAGGCCGTCGTCGCAGATGCGCTCGGCATGCACCTCGACCTCTTCCAGCGACTCGTCGTCGACCCGGGCTCGGTGACGATCCTGCTGTACACAGACACGCGTCCCTTCGTCGTCCGGCTCAACGACACCGGCGGCGACCTGTCCGGCCTGCGCCGACGCGGCCGCCGGCGGCGCCGATCGTCCGGCGATGCCGCGGTGGGCGGGGGCGCGGGAAGGTCGTAGGGTCGAAGATGTGGCGCGCCAGGTCTTCCAATTCGATCCGCCCGAGCGGTTCGTCGCGGGCACCGTGGGCGAGCCGGGGCAGCGGACGTTCTTCCTACAGGCTCGCGACTCAGCGCGATTGGCGAGCGTGGTGGTCGAGAAGGAGCAGGTGGCGCTGCTGGCCGAACGTCTCGACGCACTGCTGGACGAGATCGTCCGGCGATCGGCCGGCGCCGCCCCGGTGCCCGTCCTGCCCACCGACGAGCTCGAGGATCTGGAGCCGCTCGAACAGCCGATCGTGGAGGAGTTCCGGGTCGGCACGCTCACGTTGGCCTGGGACGGCGCGGACGACCGGGTCGTGATCGAAGCGTTCGCAGTCGTCGACGGCGCAGATGTGGAAGGCGACGACGCAGCGCCGATGGATGCCAGTGACGACCGTGACGTCCTGGTGGTGCGGATCACGGGGGCATCGGCTCGTGCGTTCGTCCAGCGGGCGCAGGCACTCATCGCGGCAGGGCGCCCATCCTGCCCGTTGTGTGCCCTGCCTCTCGACCCCGAGGGCCACGTGTGCCCCCGGCAGAACGGCTATCGGCGCCGGGACTGAGCTGGTGATCGATCTCGGGCCCGCCCTGCTCCGCGAAAGTGAGCTCAGGGTGGAAGGCCGGCTGGTGGCGGCATCCAACGCGACGCTGCTCTGCCGACTCGGCGGCCCGGAGGGTGTGCGGTGCGTCTACAAACCGGTGTCGGGTGAACGACCGCTGTGGGACTTCCCGGACGGCACGCTCGCCGCACGCGAGGTGGCGGCATTCCTCGTCTCCGAGGCCGCCGGATGGCACGTGGTGCCGCCGACCGTTCTGCGCGACGGTCCGCTCGGTCCGGGCATGTGTCAACTCTGGATCGACGAGGACGGCACCGAGCTCGTCGACGTCGTCGCCCGCGACGCCGTTCCCGGGGGATGGCTGCGCGTGCTCGACGCTGACAACGGCGCCGGCGAACCGGTCACGCTGGTCCACGCCGACGACCGGCAGCTCCGGCGGATGGCGTTGTTCGACGTCGTGGTGAACAACGCGGACCGGAAGGGCGGGCACGTGCTCGTCGCCGCCGACGGCACGGTGCTGGGTGTCGACCACGGCGTCTGCTTCCACGTCGAACCGAAGCTGCGGACGGTCCTGTGGGGATGGTCGGGCACGCCGTTGGCCGACGAGGAGCGGGACACGCTGACCGGTCTCGTCGGTGCGCTGCTCGGGGGTCTCGGCAAGCAGCTCGAATCGCTGCTCGCGCCCGCCGAGGTCGCCGCGACGGTGAAGAGGATCGACGCGCTGCTCACCGAAGGCCGGTTTCCAGGCCCTGGCGCGACCCGGATGCCCATCCCTTGGCCGCCGTTCTGAACGGACCCCCGGGATAGGCTCCGCCCATGCACGCCTGGGCCGCCCCGGACCTCCCACGGCTGGCCGGCCAGGGCCCGCCGGTGCGCGTCCACGACACGGCGACAGGTGGCCGGCGCCTCGCGGCGTCGGCGTCGACGGCCCGGATCTACGTGTGCGGCATCACCCCGTACGACGCGACTCACGTCGGGCACGCTGCGACCTACGTCGCGTTCGACGTGTTGAACCGGGCGTGGCGGGACGCCGGACACGAGGTCAGTTATGTGCAGAACGTCACCGATGTGGACGACCCGCTCCTGGAACGGGCCGCGGAGCTCGGCATGGACTGGATGGCGCTCGCGGAGCAGGAGATCCAGCTCTTCCGCGAGGACATGGCCTGGCTCCGTGTGCTTCCGCCGGGTCGCTTCGCCGGCGCGGTCGAGTCGATGGCCCTGGTCGCCGGCCTCGTCGAGCGGTTGCGGTCAGTAGGCGCCGCCTACGAGGTCGACAGCGACCTGTACTTCCCGGTGCAGGCCGACCCCCGCTTCGGCGAGGTGTCGGGGCTGGACCGCGCGACGATGATCGAGCTGTTCGCCGAGCGGGGAGGAGACCCGGACCGGCCGGGCAAGAAGGATCCGCTGGACTGCCTGCTCTGGCAGCGCGAACGTCCTGGCGAGCCGGCCTGGGACGGGCCGACCGGGCGCGGCCGGCCGGGATGGCACGTCGAATGCGCCGCGATTGCGCTCGAGCACCTCGGTAACGGCCTTCGACGTCCAGGGCGGCGGCTCGGACCTGGTGTTCCCGCACCACGAGATGTCGGCCTCGGAGGCCCATGTCGCGACGGGGAGCTGGCCGTTCGCACGTTCGTACGTCCACGCCGGCATGCTCGGCCTGGACGGCGAGAAGATGTCGAAGTCCATGGGCAACCTCGTGTTCGTCTCGGGCCTTCGCGCCGACGGCGTGCCGGCCGCGGCGGTGCGGCTTGCGCTGCTGGCGGACCACTACCGCTCCGACAGGGACTGGTCACCGTCCCTGCTTCGGGCGGCGTCGGAGCGCCTGCAGCGCTGGCGCCGTGCCGTGACGGCCGCCTCCGGTCCGCCGGCCGACGGCGGTGCTGGGGGACGTCCGCGAGCACCTGGCGGATGACCTGGACACGCCGGCAGCGCTCGCCGCCGTCGACCACTGGGTCGCCGTGGCGCTCTCGACCGGCGGGGGCGAGCCGTCTGGTCCGAGACTCGTCCGGGATGCGGTCGACGCCCTCCTCGGCATCGACCTCCTCCAACATTGATCATGCAACTCCTGCGCGACACGCCGGCGCTCAACCCCCGCTGATCATGCAACTCCTGCGCGACACGCCGGAAGCCGCCCGTACTCACGCCGCATCCGTCCATCCCGCCGCTCGTAGCGACGCCCGCACTGCGGCGGTGAACGCCATCCACCCGCTCAGGACGTCATCGGAACGCGCAACGTGGAACGTCCATCCGCGTCGCGTGAGCAGTTCGCGCCGCCATTCGTCGTGCACGACGTCGGATTCGCTGCTGTGGTTCTCTACACCGTCGTACTCGACGGCAATCTTGGCCTTGACGTAGGCCATATCGAGCCGGAACTCGCCAGTCCCGACGGGTACGACGTGCTGCACGTCGGGCTGCGGGAGCTCGGCGTAGACAACGAGTCGGACCCGGAGTCGGCTCTCCTGCAAGGACTCGGCTCGGCCGTCGGCAAGATCGAGCACACGCTCCAACCGCAGCTTGTGTCGGAAACCGCGCAGGCGCGCTAGCCCGGCGATGAGCTCATCGAAGGTGACCACGTCGGCGTGGAGCATTGCGTCAACGCCAGCGACGCCGTCCATGAGAGACAGCAACCGGCCGAGGTCGAGTGTCGTCCGGCAGGGGGCTGTCGCGAGGACGCCATCGATTTCGACGACCTCGTCATCGGCCAGCTGCGCCGAGAACCCTACGACGCCGTCGCGTCGGGTCGCGGCCGTGCCCGCGGGGACGAGGAGCTCGGGACGTGGCACCTGGAGGTGCGCACCGAACGGCAGGACGTCGACCCCGATCAGCCAAGCAGCGGTCCGCCGGCAGGCGACCGCTCGGGGCGGGACGATGCGCTTCAGCGCCGCTGCCCGCAGGCCGACGCTGTCAGGAACATCGACGGACACGTACGCGCCGCGCACGACGGCGCGGACGTGCCCGTCAGCGAGGAGACGGCGGACCTGCGCGATCGAGAAGCCGGCCGCCGCGGCGTCAGCGATACTGAATGGGGATGTGATGAGCAGTTCGGCCATCGGCCAAAGGTGCCCGTTCAACGCAGGATCTGCTCAAGTTATCCACAGGGTCGCCGAGCGCCCGGCGTGTCGCGCAGGAGTTGCATGATCAGCGGGGTGTGAACGCAGGCGTGTCGCGCAGGAGTTGCATGATCGACGCGGTGGTGACGGTTACTCGTCCCGCCGCCGCAGGTAGCGCTCGAACTCGCGGGCGATGTGCTCGCCGGACGCCTCTGGCAGCTCGGTCGTGTCGCGTGCCTCTTCGAGCCTGCGTACGTACTCAGCGATCTCGGGATCCTCGGTGGCGAGCTCTTCGACGCCGTGCTGCCAGGCGCGGGCCTCGTCCGGGAGGTCGCCGAGTGGCACCGGCAGGTCGAGCAGGTCCTCGACTCGTTGCAGCAGGACGAGCGTCGCCTTCGGACATGGGGACTGGGCGACGTAGTGGGGTACCGCGGCCCACAGGGTGGTGGCCGCAACGCCGCCGCGGGTCGCGGCATCCTGCAGGACCCCGACGATGCCGGTCGGGCCCTCGTACCGAGACCGCTCGAGGCCGAGCGAACGGGCGAGATCGTCGTCGCTGGTCGACACCGTGACGGGGACCGGACGCGTGTGCGGCACGTCGGCCAGCAGCGCGCCAAGCGTGATGATGCGCTCGACGCCGAGTTCGGCCGCCAGACCGAGCAGCTCGGCGCAGAAGGCACGCCAGCGGATGTTGGGCTCGATGCCACGGACCAGGACGATGTCGCGGCCTGAACCTGGTGGCCTGGCCAGCGAGATGCGTGTCGTCGGCCAGTCCAGGCTCCGCACGCCGGACTCGTCGACAGCGACCGTCGGCCGGTTGACCTGGAAGTCGTAGTACTCCTCGGGGTCGAGCTTCGCGAGCGGAACGGCCTGCCACGACAGCTCGAGGTGCTCGACGGCGGCGGTTGCTGCCTCACCGGCGTCGTTCCAGCCTTCGAATGCAGCGACCAGAACGGGATCGTCCAGCTCCGGCACGCCGTCGAGCTCCGCCACCCACGTCTCCCTCGCCTCGAGGCTCCTGTCGGCCAGCGTACGACCCTACGCAGCCGCACACGCACCGTCCCAGCACGCGGACTCCGCGTCCGGCGGTTGGACAGGCCCGACTAGCCTGAACGTCGTGTCCGCTTCCGCCGCGCTGCGCCAGGCGCTCTCCGAGCGGGTCGTCGTGGCCGACGGGGCGATGGGCACGATGCTTCAAGCCGCGAACCTCACCCTCGACGACTTCGAGGGCCACGAGGGATGCAACGAGGTGCTCAACGTCACGCGGCCCGACGTCGTCCGATCCGTGCATGACGCGTACTTCGCCGTTGGCGTCGACTGCGTGGAGACGAACACGTTCGGCGCCAACTGGGCAAACCTGGGCGAGTACGGCATCGCCGAGCGGATCCACGAGCTGTCCGAAACCGGTGCCAGGCTGGCCCGAGAGGTCGCGGACGGGTGGTCGACCGCCGATCACCCCCGGTGGGTGCTGGGCTCTGTGGGGCCGGGCACGAAACTGCCGTCGCTGGGCCACGTGCCGTTCGCGGTGCTTCGCGACGCGTATCGCACCCAGGTCGAGGGGATGCTCGCCGGTGGCGCGGACGCCGTGCTCGTCGAGACCGCTCAGGACCTGCTCCAGGCCAAGGCGGCCCTGATCGGAGCCCGCCGGGCCCTGAAGGCCGCCGGCGCCGACGTACCCCTTCTGGTCAATGTCACCGTCGAGACGACCGGCACGATGTTGCTCGGCACCGAGATCGGGGCCGCGCTGACAGCGCTCGAGCCGCTCGGCGTCGACCTCGTCGGCCTCAACTGCGCCACGGGACCGGCAGAAATGAGCGAGCACCTTCGCCATCTTGCGCGCCACACCGACGTCGGGCTCGCCTGCATGCCCAACGCCGGGTTGCCCGAGCTGACGGCGGACGGCGCCCACTACCCGCTGACTCCTCGCCAGCTCGCCGATGCGCACGACCTGTTCACCGCCGAGTACGGACTCGCTCTGGTCGGCGGGTGCTGTGGGACGACGCCCGAGCACCTGCGGCAGGTGGTCGAGAGGGTCGGCGGCCGCGAGGTCGCGCCGCGCAAGCCGCGCGGCGAAGCCGGCGTCAGCAGCCTCTACCAGCATGTGCCCTTCCGTCAGGACACGTCGTACCTGGCCATCGGTGAGCGGACGAACGCCAACGGCTCCAAGGCCTTCCGCGACGCGATGCTCGAGCAGCGTTTCGACGACTGCGTCGAGATCGCCCGATCGCAGACGCGCGACGGCTCCCACCTGCTCGACGTGAGCGTCGACTACGTCGGCCGCGACGGCGCCGACGACATGCGCGCGATCGCCAGCCGGTTCGCGACGGCCAGCACGCTGCCCCTGGTCCTGGACTCCACGGAGCCGGCCGTGATCGAGGCCGGCCTGGAGTGCCTCGGCGGACGCAGCGTCGTCAACTCGGTGAACTACGAGGACGGGGACGGGCCGACATCACGGATCCGCCGAGTCATGCCGGTCGTCTCCGAGCACGGTGCGGCCGTCGTCGTCATGACGATCGACGAGGACGGCCAGGCACGTACGGCCGAGTGGAAGGTGAGGGTCGCCGAGCGGGCGATCGCCCAGCTGACAGGTGAGTGGGGGATGCGGGTCGAGGACATCCTGGTCGACTGCCTGACCTTCCCGATCGCCACCGGCCAGGAGGAGACCCGCCGCGACGGCATCGAGACGATCGAAGCCATCCGTGAGCTGAAGCGACGCCACCCGACCGTCCAGACCACGCTCGGTGTGTCCAACGTGTCCTTCGGCCTCAATCCCGCGGCCCGGGTCGTGCTGAACTCGGCGTTCCTGCACGAGTGCGTCAAGGCCGGCCTCGACTCCGCGATCGTTCACTCTGCCCGGATCCTGCCGATCTCCCGGATCCACGAGGAGCAGTACCAGGTCGCGCTCGATCTCGTGTACGACCGCCGACGCGATGGCTACGACCCGCTGGCGCGGTTCCTCGAGCTGTTCGAGGGCGTCGACGCGCTCGAGGCGGCACAGAGCCGCGCGGCGGAACTCGCTGGACTGCCGCTGTTCGAGCGGCTGGAGCGGCGCATCGTCGACGGCGAGCGCAACGGGCTCACCGATGATCTCGACGAGGCGTTGGAGCTTCGGCCACCTCTGGACATCGTCAACGAGACGCTGCTCTCGGGCATGCGCACGGTCGGCGAGCTTTTCGGCTCCGGGCAGATGCAGCTGCCGTTCGTGCTGCAGAGCGCGGAGGTCATGAAGGCCGCGGTCGCCCACCTCGAGCCGCACATGGAACGGATCGAGGGCGACCAGAGCGGCAAGGGGACGATCGTGCTGGCCACGGTCAAGGGCGACGTCCACGACATCGGAAAGAACCTGGTCGACATCATCTTGTCCAACAACGGCTACACGGTCGTCAACCTCGGCATCAAGCAGCCGATCAGCACGATCATCGACGCCGCCGAGGAGCACGCGGCCGACGCCATCGGCATGTCCGGACTGCTGGTCAAGAGCACGGTCGTGATGAAGGAGAACCTCGAGGAGATGAACCAGCGGGGAGTGGCCGCTCGCTGGCCGGTTTTCCTCGGTGGCGCTGCGCTCACCAGGGCCTACGTCGAGGACGACCTCGCCTCACTCTATGCGGGCGAGGTGCGGTACGCGCGCGACGCCTTCGAGGGTCTGCGGCTCATGGACGCCGTCGTCTCGGCCAAGCACGACCCGAAGACCTCGCTGGCCGACGCGCTGCCGGCGCTACGGAAGCGGCGGGTCAGGCGGTCCTCGACGGTGCAGGAGCTGGCCGACGCGCCCAACGTCCGGTCCGACGTCGCCGCCGACAACCCCGTGCCGACGCCGCCGTTCTGGGGGAGCCGCGTTGTGCGCGGGCTGCACCTGGCCGAGTACGCGGCCTACCTCGACGAACGTGCGACCTTCCTGGGCCAGTGGGGCCTGCGGGGGTCCCGGGGCGACGGTCCCGGCTACGAGGAGCTGGTCGAGACCGAGGGACGTCCGCGGCTGCGGATGTGGCTCGACCGCCTGCACACCGACGGCATCCTGGAGGCGGCCGTCGTCTACGGCTACTGGCCCGCGGCGTCCGAAGGCAACGATCTCGTCGTGTTCGACGCCGACGACCAGGAGAAGGAGATCGCGCGGTTCACCTTCCCGCGGCAGCGGCGCGACCGCCGGTTGTGCCTGGCCGACTTCTTCCGCCCGCGCGAGTCCGGCGAGCCCGATGTGGTGGCCTTCCATCTGGTCACGGTCGGCTCGAAGGTGGCCGAGGCGACGGCCAAGCTGTTCGCCGAGAACGCCTACCGCGACTATCTGGAGCTGCACGGCCTCTCGGTCCAGCTCACCGAGGCCTTGGCCGAGTACTGGCACGCCCGGGTCCGCGGCGAGCTCGGTTTCGGTGACGAGGACAAGGGCGATCTCGACGCGATCCTGGGACAGGGGTACCGCGGATCGAGGTACTCGTTCGGGTACCCGGCCTGTCCCGAGCTCGCCGACCGGGCGACGCTGGTTCGGCTGCTCGAGCCCGAGCGGATCGGCGTCACACTGTCGGAGGAGCTGCAGCTGCACCCCGAGCAGTCCACGGACGCCCTCGTCGTGCATCACCCCGAGGCGAAGTACTTCAACGCGACCTGAGCATCAGCGATGGAACACTTGGCGGGTGCCACCATCGCTTCCGGCCGCCGTCCTGTGGGACATGGACGGCACCCTGGTCGACACCGAGCCCGACTGGATCGCCTGTGAGCGCGCCCTGGTGGCTTCGTTCGGCGGCACGTGGACCGACGCCGACAGCCTCGCCCTGGTCGGCAGCGACCTGCTGACCGCCGGTGCGCTCATCCGGGACAGGGGCAATGTGCCGCTTACGCCGAAGGAGATCGTCGACACGATGCTCGACGATATGGTGCGCCGGGTCCGGCGTGCGGTGCCGTGGCAGCCGGGAGCCCGAGAGCTGCTGGCCGACCTTCGGGCTGCCGGCGTGCCGTGCGCGCTGGTCACGATGTCCTACCGCCGGCTGGTCGACGTGGTCCTGGCCGGCTTACCGGCGGGGACGTTCGACGCGGTCGTGACCGGCGACGAGGTCGTCAACGGGAAGCCTCATCCGGAGCCGTACCTCACGGCGGCGGAGCTCCTCGGCGTGGATCCCACTGACTGCGTCGTCATCGAGGATTCATCGACGGGTGCAGCCGCGGCCGTCGCGGCGGGCTGCCGCGTGCTGGCCGTGCCGCATGTCGTCGGCATCGAGCCGTCCCTGGACGTGACCGTCCTGCCGACGCTGTCTGGGCTCCGGGCCGTCGACCTGACCGCTGCCGTCCATACCTCGAGACAACTGTTGCCAAATCGCGACGTGCCCATGACGTCCGGGTGACCTCAGGACCGCCTGCGCACACTACTGTCACAGGACCCGGCCGGGGTGCGCCCGGCCGGTACTCGAGTGTGTGAGGTGTGAGATGCGAACCACGAGGCTGACCCGCAGGGTCGCCGTGGTCTCGGCCATCACCGCCGGCGGCCTCGTGCTGGCGGCGTGCGGTGGCGACGACGGTGATGACGGCGGAGGAGGAGGGGGGGATACCGCAGGCGGCTCGCTCGTCTTCGGTGCGTCGGCGGACCCGGTAATCCTGGACGGCGCGTTGTTCAGTGACGGCGAGTCGGCCCGGCCGGCGTATCAGATTTTCGAGGGCCTGGTACAGACCGAGGAGGGCGGCACGGAGATCGTGCCCGCCCTCGCCGAGTCTTGGGAGGCCAGCGAGGACGGTCTGGACTGGACGTTCCACCTCCGCGACGGAGTGACGTTCCACGACGACACCGAGTTCAATGCCGAGGCCGTCTGCTTCAACTTCGACCGGTGGTACAACTTCGAGGGCGTCATGCAGAGCCCGGCGGTGTCGTACTACTGGAATACCGTCTTCGGCGGCTTCGCCGACGGCGCGGCCCCAAGCCTGTACGCCGGCTGTGAGGCCACCGACGATTTGACAGCAGTCATCTCGCTGACCAGTCCGTCCTCGGCGTTCCTGGCCGCGATGCAGATGCCGTCGTTCCGGATCGCCAGCCCGACTGCGCTCGAGGAGGGCAACGCCGACGCTGTCAGCGGTACCGAGGAGTCGCCGGCGTTCGAGGGCACGTTCGGCTACGAGAACCCGGCCGGCACGGGGCCGTTCAAGTTCGACTCCTGGGAGCGCGGCAGCCAGCTGACGTTGGTCCGCTACGACGACTACTGGGGCGAGCCGGCACAGCTCGACGAGCTGATCTTCACCGTGATCCCGGACGGCCCGGCACGCCGTCAGGCGCTCGAAGCCGGCGACATCGACGGCTACGACCTGGTCGACCCGGCCGACGTCGGCGCACTGGAGGGTGCGGGCTTCCAGATCCTGCGCCGGCCGGCGTTCAACGTCGGCTACATCGGCTTCCAGCAGAACGCTGCGCCGTTCGAGAACATCGATATCCGCAAGGCGATCGCCCATGCCATCAACAAGGAGAACCTGATCCAGACCAACTACCCGGAAGGCACCGAGATCGCCACCCAGTTCATGCCACCGGAGCTGTTCGGGTGGGCCGATGACGTCACGGTCTACGAGTACGACCCGGACGAGGCCCGGCGGCTGATCGCCGAGTCCGGCGTGACCGACCTGACGCTTGACTTCTGGTACCCGACCGACGTGTCACGGCCGTACATGCCGGACCCGCAGGCCAACTGGGAGCTGATCACGGCCGACCTGGAGGCGGTGGGCTTCACCATCGCGCCGCAGACGGCGCCGTGGAACCCCGACTACCTGGACGCAACGTCCACGGGCGGCACGCCCATGTTCCTGCTGGGTTGGACGGGTGACTTCGGCGACCCGGACAACTTCATCGGGACGTTCTTCCAGGACATCAACCCGCAGTTCGGCAGCTTCGACAACCCGGAGATCTTCCAGGCGCTCGATGACGCCGAGGCCGAGACCGATCCCGACCGCCGGATCGAGCTCTACCAGGAGGCCAACAGGCTGATCTCGGAGTTCGTCCCGGGTGTCCCGTACGTCCACAACGAGCCTGCTGTGGCGTTCGTCGAGGGCATCTCCGGGTACGTGCCGGGACCGCTGAACAACGAGAGCTTCGCCACGGTCACTCTCGGGTGACCCAGCACCGATGCTGCGATTCGTCGCCCGGAGGCTGCTGCAGCTCGGCCCGATCCTGTTGGGGCTGTCAGTGCTGCTGTTCTTCTGGCTCCGCGCTCTTCCGGGAGGGCCCGCCGTGGCCCTCCTGGGAGAACGGGCGACACCGGAGGCCATCGCGCGCATCGAGGAGCTCTACGGGCTGGACCAGCCGTGGTACGTGCAGTACGGCAGATTTCTGACCCGGGCGGTCCAGCTCGACTTCGGCAACAGTTCGCGTACCAACCGCCCGGTCGTCGAGGAGATGCTCCGCACCTTCCCTGCGACGATCGAGCTGACGATCGGGGCGCTGATCTTCGCGATCGGCATCGGAATCCCCTTGGGGTACTTCGCGGCCCGCCGATACGGCAGCTGGCTGGACAACCTCTCGGTGTCCGGCTCGCTGCTCGGCGTCGCCGTGCCGGTGTTCTTCCTGGCCTACATCCTCAAGTACGTCTTCGCCGTTCAGCTGGGCTGGCTGCCGACCAGCGGGCGGCAGAGTCCCCGGATAGACGCCGAGCATCCGACCGGCTTCTACATCCTGGACGGGCTGATCACCGGCAACCCGGCGGCGACGTGGGACGCGATCGTCCACCTGATACTGCCGGCGATCGCGCTCGGGTCCATCTCGCTGGCGATCATCGTCCGCATCACCAGGGCCAGCGTGCTCGACGTCGTCAACGAGGACTACGTGCGTACTGCCGAAGCCAAGGGCCTGTTGGAGCGGACCATCACCCGCCGCCACATCCTGCGCAACGCGCTGCTCCCCGTCGCGACCGTGATCGGGCTCACGGCCGGTCTCCTGCTCTCGGGGGCGATCCTCACCGAGACCGTGTTCGCCTGGGATGGCGTCGGGCGGTTCGTCTACGAGGCCATCCAGAACCGCGACTACGCGGTGCTGCAGGGGTTCATCCTGATGATCGCCTTCATCTATGTCCTGGTGAACCTCGCCGTCGACGTGTCCTACGGTCTGATCGACCCGAGGGTGAGGGTGCAATGAGCCCCGGACGGGAGCGCGAGCGATGAGCTTGGCTCAGGTCGAGGCGACCACCGAGTCGGCCAAGGTCGGCGAGGAGGGCGGCAGCCTCCGTCGGGACGCGTGGCGGCGGCTGCGGCGCGACCCGGTCGCGCTGGTCGGCTTCGGGCTCATCGCGTTCTTCGTGCTGGTGGCGATCTTCGCGCCGTGGATCGCCCCGTACGATCCCGCCGCCCGGCCCGGTGCCGGCATCGTCACCCCGACGAACATCCCCGGACCCTCGGCCGAGTTCTGGTTCGGCCTCGACCAGCGTGGCCACGACGAGTTCAGCCGGGTGGTGTTCGGAGCCCGTCAGTCGCTGCTGGTCGGCGTCGTGGCGCTGACCCTGGGCATGATCGGCGGGCTGTTGCTAGGCGTCCTCGCCGGCGCTTTCGGCGGCAAGGTCGACACCGTCATCATGCGCATCGTCGACGTCATGCTGTCGCTGCCGGGCCTGCTGATGGCGATCGCCATCGCGGCCCTGCTCGGCCGGAACATCTTGTCGGTCATGATCGCGATCGCCGTGATCAACATCCCCATCTTCGCCCGGCTCCTGCGCGGCCAGATGCTCGCCCAACGCCAGAGCGACTACGTGCTGGCTGCGACGTCGCTCGGCGTCCGGCGGCGCTCGATCGTGCTCGGGCACGTGCTGCCCAACTCGCTGTCGCCGGTGATCGTCCAGGCCACGCTGACGCTGGCGACCGCGATCATCGAAGCGGCCGGGCTGTCCTTCCTCGGCCTCGGCAGCGCGGACCCGCGCGTCCCGGAGTGGGGCCGGATGCTCGCAGAGACGCAGCGCTTCCTCGCCAGCGCGCCACACCTGGCCTTTTTCCCCGGGATGGCCATCGTCATCGCCGCTCTCGGCTTCACCCTGCTGGGCGAGCGACTGCGCGAAGCCCTCGACCCGAAATACCGGCGGTGAGCGTGAGCGGCGTCGACGCCGGGCCACTGCTCGACGTCCGCGACCTGAAGGTGGCGTTCACGCGCAAGGGCCGGCCTGACGTGCTCGCGGTCGACGGCGTGTCGTTCACCGTCGAGACCGGCGAGACCGTTGGGCTGGTGGGGGAGTCGGGCAGTGGCAAGAGCGTCACCTCCCTCGCAGTGATGAGACTGTTGCCCGAACGGGGCGTCCGGATCGGCGGCGAGGTGCATTTCGACGGCGATGACCTGCTCACCCTGCCGGCGGAACGGATGCGCGACATCCGCGGCAAGGACATCGCCATGGTCTTCCAGGACCCGATGTCCTCGCTCAACCCGGTCGTTCCGATCGGCATCCAGGTCACCGAGGTACTGAAACGGCACCAAGACCTCAGGGGCGACGCGGCAACGACGGAGGCGCGCGAGCTGCTGGCCCGCGTGGGCATCCCGGACCCCACCCGCCGGCTGAGGGAGTACCCACACCAGCTCTCCGGCGGCATGCGGCAGCGTGCCCTGATCGCCATGGCGCTGGCCTGCCAGCCCCGGCTGTTGATCGCCGACGAGCCGACGACCGCCCTCGACGTGACGATCCAGGCCCAGATCCTCGAGCTGCTCAAGGAGCTCGTCCGCGACACGGGGACGGCCTTGGTGCTCATCACCCACGACCTCGGCGTCGTCGCAGGCGTGGTCGACACCGTCCACGTCATGTACTCGGGCAAGGTGGTGGAGTCGGCGCAGCGGCACGAGCTGTTCGCCGATCCGCGACACCCGTACACCGGTGGTCTTCTTGCCTCCGTACCCCGGCTCGACGCACCCCGCGGGGCATCACTGCACCCCATCCCCGGTTCGCCCGCCGATCTGCGACCCTGGTCGCAAGGCTGCGCGTTCGCCCCCCGGTGCGCGAACCGGATCGAGCCGTGCGTCGTGGAGCAGCCGGTCCTCGAGGAGTCGCTCGGCCGGTCGCTGCGCTGTTACAACCCGCTGACGGCGGACGAGGAGGTCCCTGCGTGAGCACCGCGGAGGCCCCCGAGACGGATCGGAGCGCGGTGGAGGTGCCTGGCGAACCTGCTGCGGCCGAGACCACCCGCGACGAGCAGGTCCGGCACCGCCGGGAGATCCGGCAGGAAGACGTCCTGTTGTCGATTCGCGGGCTCAAGGTCCATTTTCCGATCAAGTCAGGGATCGTGGTGGACCGAGAGGTGGGGTCGGTGAAGGCCGTCGACGGTGTCGACCTCGACGTGCCGCGGGGGTCGACGGTAGGGCTTGTGGGCGAGTCGGGCTGCGGGAAGACCACGCTCGGGCGGGCCGTCCTCAGGCTGGTCGAGCCCACGGCCGGCACGGTGAGCTTCGACGGCATCGACATCGCCGGACTCGCCGACGAGGACATGCGCCGGATACGCCGCCGGATGCAGATGATCTTCCAAGACCCGATGGCGAGCCTGGACCCGCGGCAGAGCGTCGAGTCGGTGCTCACCGAGCCCCGGCGTGCACACGGCATCGAGGGAGGGCAGTCGAAGGGCGTGAGCGAGCTCCTCGACCTCGTCGGGTTGCCCGCATCGGCGGCATCGCGCTATCCGCATGAGTTCTCCGGCGGCCAGCGCCAGCGGATCGGCATCGCCCGCGCGATCGCCCTCGAGCCCGACCTGATCATCGCCGACGAGCCCGTTTCCGCCTTGGACGTGTCCATCCAGGCCCAGGTCGTGAACCTCCTCGAGGAGCTGCAGGACCGGCTGGGCCTGACCTACGTGGTGATCGCGCACGACCTTGCCGTCGTGCGCCACATCGCGGACGTGGTCGCGGTCATGTACCTCGGCGGGATCGTCGAGCAGGCGGCGTCCGACGCGCTCTACACCGCGCCCTATCACCCGTACACCAAGGCGCTGATGTCGGCCGTCCCGATCCCCGACCCCGTGGTCGAGGACACCCGCGAGCGCATCCTGCTCACCGGTGACCTTCCTTCGCCTGCCAACCCTCCCAGCGGTTGCCGGTTCCACACGCGATGCCCCTACCGCCAGCCCACTCGCTGCGACGACGAGCGGCCGGCTCTTCGCGACATGGCGCCGGGCCACACGGTCGCGTGCCATTGGGCCGAACAGATCCATGCGGGAGTGATCACGCCGCGGGCCAGTGCCGTCGTCGAGGCGACCGTTCGTGACGAGCCGCCGCCGACGAGGGTGCCCCTGCCCGGCGACCCGAGCACGACGACACTCGGCCCGCCGCCGGGCGTCTGAGCGAGCCGCGAAGCCTTCGCTCATCGACGTGTCGGTGGAGGTTCTGTCACTCCGTCGTGATGGCCCGCAGGATGTCGAGCTTCGCGGCCCGTCGGGCCGGCCACAGCGCCGCAAGTACTCCGACGACCCCGGCGAGGGCGACGAAGACCACCAGCTGAACCCACGGCACCGAGAGCACCTCGAGACCCTGGCCTGCTTGCGACCGCTGCAGGGCGATGCCGAACAGCACACCCAGTCCGACGCCGAGCACCGCCCCCAAGACCGCGATGGTGATCGACTCCAGCCGCACCATCCGGCGCAGCTGCCTTCGGGAGAGACCGACGGCTCGCAGCAGGCCGATCTCCCGGGTGCGCTCGAGCACTGACAGTGCGAGTGTGTTCACGATGCCCAGAACGGCGATGATGATCGCCAGACCGAGCAACGCGTACACCAGGTAGAGCAGCTGGTTGACCTGCGAGCGCTGCTCGGCCTTGAAAGCCTCCTGGTCCTTGACGGCGATCGTCGGCAGGTCGGCCGTCACATCGTCGATGCCGTTCTCGAGGTCGGCGAGGTCGGTACCCGGCTCGCCGAGCACGTAGACGGTCGAGTCCGCCGGGATGATGCCGCCGTCGGCGAGCGTGTCGAGCCCGACGACCATGTCCGAGAACAACAGCGGGTTCTGGGCGTAGACGCCCGCGACGCTCAGCTCCTGGTCACCCCCCGGAAGCGTGACGGTCAACGGGTCACCGACTCTCACCGCGTGGTCCTCGGCGTAGTTCTCCGACACCAGGACACCGTCCGGGCCGAGCTCGTCGGTCCCGTCCGCGATCGTGAAGTCAGCGGCTCGGCTGAACGCGGCCGGGTCGAGGGCGCCGAGGAAGACACCGTCTCCGTCGACCTGGGCCGCGTTGTACCGCACCTGAGCCACGTCGGCGACGCCGTCGAGATCGGCGATGTCATCGGCGACCGTTGGGGAGAACGGTTGCCCGATCGCGTTCGACACGACGAACTGGGCGTCGAGTCCGTCATCGAGCGCCTTGTCGATGCTCCTGTTGGCGGACTGCCCGACAACGGACATCGCTGCCACGAGCGCCAGCCCGATCATGAGGGCCGAGGCGGTAGCCGCCGTGCGGCGCGGGTTCCGCTGGGCGTTCTCGCGCGCGAGTCGGCCGACGGTGCCGAACACCCTCGGGAACCAGCCGGCGATCACGCGCACGATCGGTGGGCCGAGCACCGGTGCGAGAAGCGCCACGCCGACGAAGACCGCCGTGATCCCGCCGCCGACCAGCAAGCCGGCCTGAGCGGTGTCGGCGAAGAGGCCGACCCCCATCAGGACCGCGCCGGCGACCGTAAGCACCGCGCCGAGGCCGGCGTGCAGGTTCCGGGAAGATTGGGGGAGTGCGACGTCGTCGCGCATCGCCGCGACAGGTGGCACCTTCGCGGCGCGGCGGGCGGGCACGTAGGCGGCGATCAGCGTGACGAGCACTCCGACTGCGTACGCCACGAGCACCGTTCGAGGCTGCAGCACGAGGCCGGCGCCGCCCAGGTCGAGCCCGAACGCAGCGAAAGCGACCTTGAGCAGCTGAGCGACTCCGAGGCCGAGCAGCAGACCCAGTGTCGAACCCACCAGGCCCACGGCGAGCGCCTCGATCATCACCGATCTGGTCACCTGGCGCCGGTCCGCACCCAGGGCCCGGTACAGCGCCATCTCCTGAGCCCGCTGCGCGACCAGGATCGAGAACGTGTTGAGGATGAGGAAGATGCCGACGAACAGCGCGACGGCGGCGAAGATCAACAGGAACGTGTTGAAGAAGCCCAGCGCCTCCTTGATCATGTCCTCGCCCTCGGCGGCGATCTCCGAGCCGGTCTTGGCCTCGACGCCGTCGGGGAGTGTCTCCTGGATCTGTGTGCGCAGCTCTCCGACGTCGGTTCCGTCAGCCGCCGTGACGGCGATGCTGTTGAAGGCGTCGTCGCCGCCGAGAACCAGACGCTGAGCAGTTGCCGTGTCGACCAGGGTCAGCGTCGCACCGGCCAGGCTGTTCCCGCCCCCGAACTCGGCCGTCCCGACCATCGTGGCGCGAACCTGCGGCTGCTCTGCGGCAGTGACCAGGGTGACCGTGTCGCCCACCTGATATCCCGCCTTGTCGGCCGTCTTGACGTCGAGGACGACCTCGTTCCCGGCTCGTGGCTCATCGCCGTCGACGATCCGCAGCGGTACGGACCCGTCCTCGGCGGGCGCGTCGCTCCAGTTCGTCAGAATGCCAGGCGCGCCGCTGCCGCCGACGACCCTTCCGTCGTCGCCGACGACGAAGACCGACTGGTTCGAGACGACACCGTCAGCCCGGTCGACACCGTCGACGTCGGCGAGCTCCTCGACCGTCGACGCGGGCAGCGTGCGCGCGTCCCCGCCGGTGAACTGGAACTGGTCACCCTCGCCGACTGTGGGCCGCACGACGATGTCGGAGTTGGAGTCGGCGAAGATCTGCTCGAACGTGCGGTCCAGGGTGTCGGTGAAGACGAACGAACCCGCGACGAACGCGACGCCCAGCACGATGGCGAACGCGCTCATGGCCAGCCGCAGCTTCCGCGCGGCGAGGCTCTTGAAGGTGGCGCGGAGCATCGGTCAGGACACCCGCCCCACGGCGTCGAAGCCCTTCATCCGTTCGAGCACGCGCTCCGCGGTCGGCTGGGTCATCTCGTCGACGATCCGGCCGTCGGCGAGGAACAGCACCCGATCGGCGTACGACGCGGCATTCGGGTCGTGCGTCACCATGACGACGGTCTGGCCGAACTCGCGCACGGAGCGACGTAGGAAGCCCAGCACCTCGGCGCCGGAGCGGGAGTCCAGGTTGCCCGTGGGCTCGTCGGCGAAGACGATGTCGGGCCGGCTCGCCAGCGCACGCGCGCAGGCGACGCGTTGCTGCTGACCGCCCGAGAGCTCGTTGGGCTTGTGCCCGAGGCGGTCGCCGAGTCCGATCGTCGATATCACGGTGTCGAACCATTCACGGTCGATCTTGCGACCGGCGATGTCGAGCGGAAGGGTGATGTTCTCCTGTGCGGTCAACGTGGGTACCAGGTTGTACGCCTGGAAGACGAAGCCGATCTTGTCCCGCCGAAGCCGGGTGAGGTCGCCGTCGCCCAGCGTCGTCAGCTCGACGTCAGCGACGTAGACCTGACCGTGGGTGGCCGAGTCGAGGGCGGCCATGCAATGCATGAGTGTCGACTTGCCGGACCCGGACGGGCCCATGATCGCCGTGTAGCGACCGCGCTCGAACTCCACGGAAACGTCGTCGAGCGCGACGACCTGCGTGTCGCCCTGGCCGTAGACCTTTGACAGCCCCACGGCGCGCGCCGCGGCCGTCGGCTGGCCGCCGGACGGGGTGGGAACAGTCTGCGCTGTCACCTGTGCTCCTCGGTCAGACGTCGTGATGCTTCGACGTTACGGGCTCGGCATCCTGGATCGCTCGGCGAACAGGCCGGTTCGCCGGATCCCTCGCACGGACGACGCGGCGGGCCTCCTCGTCCCAAGGGAGGACTTCCTGAGGCACAGCTAGCGAGGGTTCGGCCCGTAGGATGCGACCGGCTGCGGAGGCGGGCGTCTAAAGAGCGATCAATGGCATGCTCTTTCGGCCATTGATCGCGGAGCCCGCCGGAGCATCCGGTCGCACCCTGCGAATCCCGCTCCGTCGCCGGCCGGCGGCTACTCGGTGGTGACGGCCCGCAGGACGTCCAGCTTGGCGGCCCGTCGCGCGGGCCAGACTGCAGCCAGGACCCCGACGAGCGCCGCGAGCACGACGAACCCGGCGAGCCGGGCCCACGGGATGGCCAGGATCTCCAGGCCCTCGCTGGACAGAGCGCTTTGCAGTGCCACGCCGAAGATCACGCCCAGCACGATGCCGAGCACGGCACCGAGCACCGCGATCGCGACCGACTCCCACCGCACCATCGCGCGCAGCTGCCGACGGCTCATGCCGACCGCTCGGAGCAGGCCGACCTCGCGCGTCCGTTCGATGACCGAGAGCGCCAAGGTGTTGACGATCCCCAGGACGGCGATGAGAACGGCCAACCCGAGCAGGGCGTACACGAGGCTCAGCAGCCGGTTGACGGGCGCCCGTTGCTCCTCCTTGAACGCGTCCTGATCCTTGACGGTCACCGTCGGGATGCTCGACGTCACACCCTCGAGGCGGTCCCGCACCTCCGCCCTATCGGCGTCAGGCTCGGTGACGACATAGACGAAGCTGTCCGCGGGACTCACGCCGGCGGCCTCGAGCACGTCGAGGCCGATGATGACCTCGCTGCCGATCACTGGGTTGTCGGCGAAGATCCCGACCACGTTGTGCTGTCGGCCCCCCGACGGCAAGGAGAGCGCGAGCGGGTCTCCCACGCCGAGCTCCTCGCGCTCGGCCAATGCCCTGGCCACGAGGACGCCGTCGGATCCGACATCGGCGTCACCATCGGTGAGATCGAGACGAACCGCTCGGGCGAAGGCCTCGGGTTCCAGCGCCGCGAGGTTGGCGTCCTCACCGGCCACCTGGCCGGCCTGCCAGCGGACCCGGGCGACGTCCGCGACGCCGTTCAGCTCGGCGACGTCGGATGCCACCGTGGGTGAGAAAGCCTGGCCGACGGCGTTCGAGATGACGAAGTCGGCGGTCAGGTCGTCCTCGAGGGCGACGTCGATGCTCTTGTTGGTCGACTCCCCGATCACGGCCATGGCCGACACCAGAGCCAGCCCGACCATCAACGCCGACGCCGTCGCAGCCGTGCGGCGCGGGTTCCGTAGCGCGTTCTCACGGGCCAGCCGGCCGACGGTGCCGAGCAACCGTGGGTAGCCGGCGGCGATGACCCGGACGATGGGACCGGCGAGTACCGGTGCGAGCAGGGCGATGCCGAGGAAGACACCGGTGATCCCGGCCCCGACGAGCGTTGCCTGCTGGGAGCTCTCGAGGAAGAGTCCGGCGCCGAGCGCGGCAGCTCCCCCTGAGGCGAGCAGCCCGCCGGCACCGGCGTGAAGGCTGCCCGGGGCCTGCGGTGGCGCCACGTCGTCGCGCATCGCCGCGACCGGCGCCACCCGGGCCGCCCGACGGGCGGGGATGTAAGCCGCGGCCATCGTGACCACGACGCCGACGAGATACGCGATGGCAACGGTCCGGGGCTCCAGCACCAGCCCGCCGGGCCCCAGGTCGAGGCCGAAGGCACTGAAGGCGAGCTTGAGCAACTGCGCCACGGCGAGTCCGAGCAGGAGGCCGACCGTCGAACCGAACAGCCCGACTACGAGCGCTTCGGTCAGGACCGAGCGGGTGACCTGTCGGCGCCCCGCCCCGAGTGCACGGTAGAGCGCGATCTCCTGGCTGCGTTGCGCAACGAGGATCGAGAACGTGTTGAGGATCAGGAACGTGCCGACGAACAGCGACACCGCGGCGAAGACCAGCAGGAACGTGTTGAAGAAGCCGAGCGCATCGCGCAGGCCGTCGGACGTCTCGTTCGAGGTCTCGGTGCCGGTCTTCGCTTCGAGACCGTCGGGCAGGATGGCCTCGATGTCGGCCCGAAGCTCCTCCTGGCTGACGCCCTCGCGCGCGGCGACGGTGATCGTCGTGAAGGCGTCGGCGCCGCCCAGGAGCAGGCGCTGCGCCGTCCGCGTTTCGAACAGCGCGAGCGTCGCCCCGGCAAGGCTGGCGCTCTCGCCGAACGTCGCCGTCCCGACCAGCGTTGCCTGGATCTCTGCCTGCTCGCCGCTGGTGATCAGTCGCACCGCATCGCCGACCTCATATCCGCCCAGGTCGGCCGACCGGGTGTCGACGACGACCTCGCCGTCGGCGGTGGGCGGCTTGCCGACCTCGATCCGCAGGGGTGACTCACCCGTGGTGTTGGGCGCGTCGGTCCAGTTGGCGCCGATCCCCGGTGCCCCGCCACCGCTGACCACGCGTCCATCGGTCCCGACCACGAAGACCGACCGGTTCTCGACCACGCCGTCAGCCCGCCGTGCGCCGTCGAGCGCAGCCAGCTGATCGACCATGGTGGCCGGGACCGTGCGCGCGTCGTTACTGATGGACGCGCTGCCTACCAGCGTGCTGAGGCCCTGGGCGCCCTCGGGCCGGACGACGACGTCGCCGTTGAGGTCGCTGAAGATTTCCTCGAACGTCATGTCGAGCGTGTCGGTGAAGACGTAGGAGCCGGCAACGAATGCAACGCCGAGGACGATGGCAAGGGCACTCATCACGAGCCGCACCTTGCGGGCGAGCAGGCTCTTCAGCGTGACGCGCAGCACGGTACCGGGGGCATTAGATCGCGCCGGGCTGGACCAGGCCACTCTCGTACGCGTACACGGCCGCCTGGACCCGGTCGCGCACGCCGAGCTTCGTCAGCAGGTTGCCGACATGGGTCTTCACGGTCGTCTCCGACACCACGAGCTCGGCCGCGATCTCGGCGTTCGAGAGGCCGCGCGCGACCAACTTGAGCACCTGCCGCTCGCGTTCGGTGAGGATTGTCAGACTCGCCGGGGTCGGAGCGTTGGCCGCCGGCAGCCGGCTGGCGAACTGGTCGAGCAGGCGCCGGGTCACGCTCGGCGCCACGACGGCCTCGCCCGCCGCCACTACCCGGATCGCGTCGACGAGATCCTCGGCGGGCACGTCCTTGAGCAGGAAGCCGCTAGCACCGGCCCGCAGCGCCTCGACGACGTACTCGTCGAGGTCGAACGTGGTGAGGACGAGGACACGGGGCGCGCTGTCGCGAGCGGCGCCGGTGATCAGACGGGTCGCCTGCACACCGTCCATGCGTGGCATCCGGATGTCCATCAGGACCACATCAGGCTGGAGGGCCCGGGTGTCGGCCACGGCGGCCTCGCCGTCGCCGGACTCGCCGACGACCGCGATGTCCGGCTCGGTCTCGAGGATCATCCGGAACCCGGTCCGCAACAGCGGCTGGTCGTCGACCAGGAGCACGCGGATCGGGCCCGTCGCGGGCATCGTCATACCGCCACCTCGTCGAAGGGGATCAGCGCGCGCACCTCGAAACCCCCGCCGTGGCGTGGGCCGACGTGCAGAGTGCCGCCGTACAACGCGACCCGCTCGCGCATGCCGAGCAGGCCATGCCCAGGCCGGTGGCCGTCCAGAGCGGCGGCGAGCCCATGCCCCTCGTCGTCGACCTGGACCACGAGCTCGGTGGGAGCGTAACGAAGGGTCACTACGGCGTGGGTGGGCCCGGCGTGCTTGAGCGTGTTGGTCAGTGCCTCCTGCACGACGCGGAAGGCGGTCAGGTCGACGCCGACCGGGAGCCGCACCGGCATTCCGTCGACCCGGATGTCGACCGGCAGGCCGGCGTCGTGGAGCTTCCCGACCAGCTCGGTCAGGTCGGCGAGCCCCGGCTGCGGCGCCCGCGCCTCGGATCGGTCGATCTTCACCGACTCGGGCCCGCGGAGGACGCCGACGATCCGGCGCATCTCGGCCAAGGCGATCCGACCAGTCGACTCGATCTGCTCCAGGGCCTCGACGCTTCGGTCCGGATCGCGTCGCAACGTGCGGCGCGCACCGGCAGCCTGAACGGTCATGACCGAGACATGGTGGGCCACCACGTCATGCAGCTCACGGGCGATCCGCGCCCGCTCCTCGGCAAGCGCGGCTCGGACCTCGGCTTCACGGGCCCGCTCCAGTCGCTCGGCCCGGTCCTCGAGCTCGGCGGTGTAGAGACGGCGCCCCCGCACGGCGCGCCCGATGCCCCACACACCGACGAAGCCCAGGGTGGCGAAGGTCGCCGCGGAGAGGTCCACCCCGATCGCGTCGGGATACCGCGCATTGGCAAGGGCGATCGACCCGTTCAGCGATCCGACCAGCCCGGCCAAGGCGGCCAGTCCCGGGGTGAACGGCGCGAATGCGCCCGCCGAGTATGCGGCGATCAGAGTCACGACGATCGTGGTCGGAGAGGCGTAGTCCCAGAAGGACAGCATGAACGCGGCAGCAGCGACGACGAGGGCGACGATCACGGGTGCCCGGCGCCGGACGAGCAGGGGGACCGTCCCGAGGGTGACGAGCAGGACGCCGAGCGCGTCGCCGTCGCGGTAGGGGATGCCACTGCTGTCGGTGTAGACGAACAACGACACCACGGCGGCCACGAGCAGGACGACTGTCAAGGTCGCGTCGAACACCCACGGCCCCGACCGCGGAACGAGGGTGCGCCTGCTCACCTGACCACACTAGGTCCGCGAGCCCGCGCCCGACTCGTCCCGTGCGTCGAACGCGGGCCTCCGTCGCGAGGAGGACGGGAGTGTCCGGAGCTCGCGGCCGAACCGTAGCGACAGGTGGCCGCGTCTGAGCTCACACGTCGACAGGGGACGTGCGCGGGGATGGCGCCTCGTCGGCCGCGGACTCCGGCGTGACGCGCTCCGGCAGCGGGGGGAGCGTCCCGCCGAAGGACGGGCAGAGCGCCTTGTGGGCACACCAGTCGCACAGCCGGCTCGGGCTCGGCCGCCAGTCACCGGTGCGCTCGGCCCGCTCGATCGCGCGCCACAGCGCCGCGAGCTTTCGCTCAGTGGCCAGCAGGTCGGCCTCGTCGGGCTGGTAGCGCAGGATCTCGCCGCTGCCCAGGTAGACCAGCTGCAGGAGACGCGGGATCCGGCCGTGCAGCCGCCACAGCACGAGTGCGTAGAAACGCATCTGGAACATCGCGCGCTGCTCGAAGCCCACCGGTGGGGCTTTGCCCGTCTTGTAGTCCACCACCCGCATCTCGCCGGACGCAGGAGCACGGTCGAGCCGATCGACATAGCCACGCAGGCGTAGGCCGGAGCCCAGCGTGGTCTCGACGTAGAGCTCCCGCTCCGCGGGCTCGAGACAACGCGGATCCTCGAGGGTGAAGTAACGCTGGACGAGCTCCTCCGCGCCGGCCAGCCAGCCGGCGAGAGCCGTGCCGTCCACGTCGTCGGTGAAGAGCGCGGCGACCTCGGGCTCGGCCGCGAGCAGCTGATCCCACTCAGGGGCCACCATGGCCATGGCCCGCTCAGCCGTACGCTCTCCGGCGGGGAGGTCGAACAGACGCTCCAAGACGGCGTGCACGACCGTCCCCCTTGTCGCTGCGGCGCTCGGCGGCTCGGGCAGCCGGTCGATCGTGCGGAACCGGTACAGCAGCGGGCAGGTCATGAAGTCGGAAGCGCGGGACGGCGAGAGGGTGGGGAGGGGCGGCAGCTCGCCCTGGCCGTCCGGCCCGTCACCGGCCGACGGCGCGACCGGCTCGGCGGCGGGTGCCGCGGCCTGTACGGGCGCCCCAGCGTTCATGTCAGCGACTGTAGGCCAGGGCACCGACACGACGGCGGGCCGACACGACCCGGTGGCAGCGGAAGTGCCCCGACCGCAGCGGCCGGACCCACCTGTGGCGGGTTGTACACGTCTCATCGGCCCGGAAGGCGTGTACAACCCGCCACAAGATGGAGCCTGACCGTGCGGGTCGCGCCCGACAGGAGCGTCCGGGCGGGGCTCGCGAGCCCTCCGCGGTGGCCTAGCCTTGCGTACGTGAGCGACGGTGACGTGCGGCGGTTGACCTTGGGCAAGGTCGCCGGCATCCCGGTGCACGTCAGCCCCAGTTGGTTCATCGTGGCGGCCGTCATCACCGTCGGCTTCGCACCCGTGGTCGACCGCTATCTTCCGGACCTCGGTGGCGGTGCCTACGCCGTGGCCTTCACGTTCGCCGTCCTCTTGTACGCATCGGTCCTGCTCCACGAGATCAGCCACGCCCTCACGGCTCGCGCACTCGGCCTGCCGGTCCGCGGCATCACCTTGCATTTTCTCGGTGGCTACACCGAGATCGAGCGACAGTCGCCGACCCCAGGGCGCGACATCATCGTGTCTGCGGCCGGACCCGCCGTATCTCTGGTCGTCGCCGGAATAGCGGCGCTTGCGGCGCTTCCCGTCGACCAGCAGGTGGCCGAGTTCCTGCTCCTCGAACTGGCGGTGGCCAATCTGATCGTCGGCGTGTTCAACCTCCTTCCGGCGCTTCCTCTCGACGGCGGGCACATGCTGCGCGCCGCGGTCTGGCGTGTGTCCGGTGACGAGAACAAGGGCACCGTCGTCGCGGCCCGGGCCGGCCAGGTCCTGGCCGGGCTCGTTCTCGTCGTCCCGTTCGTGCTGACCGGCGGCAGTCCGACGATCATCGGGATCGTGTGGGCGGTCCTGGTGGCGTTGATGCTCTGGAACGGGGCGACGCAGGCGCTCGCCGCCGGCCGGGTACGCAGCCGTCTGCCCCGGCTGAACCTCAAGCAGATGACCCGCCGCGCCGCCCCCGTCGCGCCTGACCTCCCGCTCGCCGAGGCGCTGCGCCAGGCCGGGGCGGCCGGCGTCCGTGCCCTGGTCGTCGTCGACTCCGCCGGGCGTCCGACCGGGCTGGTCAGCGAGGCGTCGGTGACCGCCACGCCTGAGGACCGCAGGCCCTGGGTGCCGGTGGGCCAGGTGGCCAGGTCGTTGGAGGCCGGCCTCGTGCTCTCGCTCGACATCGCCGGCGAAGACCTGGTGCGCCGGATACAGAGCACCCCCGCTTCCGAGTACCTGGTGGTCGATCACGAGGGCGCCGTCTATGGCGTTCTGGCCACCTCGGACGTCGACGCGGCCCTGGCGACCGCGTAGGGCGCCTACCCTGCATGCCGTGACCGACCAGAGCGACGTCCCGGGCCGGCGGACCGGCCCGCTACGTGCGGGTGACCAGGTTCAGCTCACCGACCAAAGGGGACGTCACCACACGATCACCCTCGAGGCCGGGCGCGAGTTCCACACCCACAAGGGCTCGTTCGCGCACGATGCGCTGATCGGGCAACCCGAGGGCACGGTGGTGACTTCCACCGGCGGGACGGCTTATCTCGCCCTGCGACCGTTGCTGGCCGACTACGTGCTCTCCATGCCGCGTGGCGCCGCCGTCGTCTATCCGAAGGACGCTGCGCAGATCGTCGCCATGGCCGACGTGTTTCCGGGCGCGCGGGTGATCGAAGCCGGTGTCGGCTCGGGGGCGTTGACCATGTCGCTGCTGCGCGCGGTCGGCCCGCAGGGCTACGTCCACTCGTACGAGCGTCGCGGCGACTTCGCCACCATCGCCACCACGAACGTCGAGCGATTCTTCGCAGGCCCACACCCTGCGTGGACACTGACCGTCGGGGATCTGGTGGAGGCGTTGCAGGAGACCGCGCCGGTCGACCGGGTCATCCTCGACATGCTGGCGCCGTGGGAGTGCGTCGAGGCGGTTGGCGGCGTGTTGGTCCCTGGCGGCGTGCTGTGTTGCTACATCGCGACTACCACGCAGCTCGCACGCACGGTCGAGACAATCCGGGAGCACGGCGGTTTCACCGAGCCGACGTCGTGGGAGTCGATGATCCGCACCTGGCACGTCGAGGGTCTGGCCGTGCGGCCCGACCACCGGATGATCGGTCACACCGGGTTCCTGGTCACCTCCCGGCGTCTGGCGCCGGGGATCACGGCGCCACCGCGTCGCCGCCGCCCGGCCCCAGGCGCCCAGACGTGAACCTTCCCGGTCGCTCGGACGTCCTTCCCTTGCGCCGCCGCGTGAGGTGGTTCACGCCGGTGGCGGAGACTGACCAAGCTGGCGTCCGCAGGTAGGGTCGTGACAAGACGACCCTCCGTGGGAGGTGAGGACCGTGGCGAATCACGACGGCAGCGCCGATCGTCCGCGCCGGGACGGCGCGCGCGGGAGCTCCGACGCGGCGGCCCAGGTCTCCTTCCTCGAGCAGGAAGTGGCGGCACTTCGCCGGCGCTTGGCCGACACGCCGCGTCAGGCCCGTCTCCTGGAGGAACGGCTCTCGGACACGCAGGCCCAACTCGGGGCCGTGACGGCGCAGAACGACCGGCTCGCCGCGACCCTGCGCGAAGCGCGTGACCAGATCGTCGCGCTCAAGGAGGAGATCGACCGTCTCGCCCAGCCACCGGCCGGTTTCGGCATCTATCTCTCTCGTTACGAGGACGGCACGGTCGACGTGTTCACCGGTGGGCGCAAGCTGCGGGTCGCCGTGAGCCCGGAGGTCGAGACCGAGTCGCTCCGAGCCGGCCAGGAGGTCATGCTCAACGAGGCCCTCAACGTCGTGCGTGCGATGGAGTTCGAGCGCGTCGGCGAGGTCGTCATGCTCAAGGAGATGCTCGCCGACGGCGACCGCGCGCTGGTGATCGGGCATACCGACGACGAGCGTGTGGTGCGGATCGCGTCGCCGCTCAAGGACTCGGTCATGCGAGCCGGCGACTCGCTGTTGTTGGAGCCACGATCCGGGTTCGTCTACGAGCGGATCCCCAAGACCGAGGTCGAGGAGCTCATCCTGGAGGAGGTCCCCGACATCGACTACGCCGACATCGGAGGGCTCTCGCGCCAGATCGAACAGATCCGCGACGCCATCGAGCTGCCGTACCTGCACGCCGACCTGTTCCGCGAGCACAGCCTGCGGCCCCCCAAGGGCGTGCTGCTGTACGGCCCGCCGGGCTGCGGGAAGACACTGATCGCGAAGGCGGTCGCCAACTCGCTGGCCAAGCAGGTCGCCGCCCGCACCGGCAAGGCCGAGGAGAAGTCCTACTTCCTCAACATCAAGGGCCCCGAGCTGCTGAACAAGTACGTGGGCGAGACCGAACGGCACATCCGCCTGGTCTTCCAGCGCGCCCGCGAGAAGGCCAGCGAGGGCACGCCGGTCATCGTCTTCTTCGACGAGATGGACTCCCTGTTCCGCACCCGGGGCAGCGGCGTGTCCAGCGACGTCGAGAACACGATCGTCCCGCAGCTGCTCTCCGAGATCGACGGCGTCGAGTCGCTCGAGAACGTCATCGTCATCGGTGCCTCCAACCGCGAGGACATGATCGACCCGGCGATACTGCGTCCCGGCCGACTCGACGTGAAGATCAAGATCGAACGCCCGGACGCCGAAGCGGCACGGGACATATTCAGCAAGTACCTCACTTCTGGGCTGCCGCTGCACGGCGACGACGTGTCCGAGCACGGCGGGTCGGCCGAGGCCGCCGTCGAGGCGATGATCCAGCGTTCGGTCGAGCGCATGTACACGGAAAGCGAGGACAACCGATTCCTCGAGGTCACCTACGCCAACGGTGACAAGGAGGTCCTCTACTTCCGCGACTTCAACTCCGGCGCGATGATCGAGAACATCGTCGACCGGGCAAAGAAGATGGCGATCAAGGAATTCTTGGAGACCGGGACCAAGGGGATCAGGGTCCAGCACCTGCTCGCGGCGTGCCTCGACGAGTTCAAGGAGAACGAGGACCTGCCGAACACCACGAACCCGGACGACTGGGCTCGGATCTCGGGTAAGAAGGGTGAGCGGATCGTGTTCATCCGCACGCTGGTCTCCGGCAAGCAGGGGATCGAGGCCGGCCGGTCGATCGACACCGTCGCGAACACCGGGCAGTACCTGTAGCACGACCACCCAGACGGACCCGCGCGGTGCTGAGCACGGTTCCGTAGGTCCCACAGCGGTCACCTAGGCTCAGCCTGATCTACCGGGACGAGACGAGATCCACGAGGAGCGGATGACGGCAGCCGACACACCGATCCGGTGGGGGATCGTCGCCACCGGCGGGATCGCCCACACGCTGGCCAGCGAGATGCTGCAACTCGACGACGCTCAGATATACGCCGTGAGCTCACGTGCCGAGGAGCGTGCGCAGGCGTTCGCCCACGAGTTCGGGATCCCGCGGGCGTACAGGTCGTTCGAGGACCTGGTCGACGACGACGGCGTCGACATCGTCTACGTGGCCACGCCCCACGCGCAGCACGCCGAGATCGTCGGCCGCGCGATCGATGCCGGTAAGGCCGTCCTCTGCGAGAAGGCCTTCACGACGACCCTGGCCGACACCGAGCACCTCGTGCAACGTGCCCGTGAACGCGGGGTGTTCTGCATGGAGGCGATGTGGACCCGGTTCGTCCCGATGATCGTCAGGTTGCGCGAGATCGTCGCGGACGGCGGCGTCGGCGAGGTCCGCAGCGTCAGCGCGGATCTGGGCTTCCCAGCCGGGCCGGGCGCGAAGAAACGGATCTGGGACCCCGCCCTCGGCGGCGGAGCGTTGCTCGACGTCGGCATCTACCCGGTCGCGTTCGCGCAGATGCTGCTGGGCTCGCCTGACACGCTTGCGGTTCATGGCACCCTCAGCGATGACGGCGTCGACGCCGAGGCCGGTCTGCTGCTCGGCTGGGACGGCGGCGCGTACGCCCTGCTCGAGTCGTCGTTCCTCGCTCGCCTGCCCAACGTCGCGAGGGTGGTCGGTACGACCGGCCGGCTGGAAGTGCCGCCACGGTTCCATCACCCGAGCCGCCTGATCCACACCGACGCCGACGGTCGGGTACATGAGTACGAGGAACAGCCTGAGGGCCGCGGCTACGTGCCCATGCTGCGGGCCGTGCAGCAATGTCTACGCGAAGGCCGGACCGAGAGCGACGCCATGCCGCTCTCCGACACGGTGGCAGTGATGCGGATCCTCGACCAGGCGCTGCGAGGGCTCGGCGTCAGCTATCCGGAGCCGGCCCCCGTCGCATAGGCCGCCCGGCACGCTCGGGTCCGATGGTCGAGCTCCGGCACTCCGCTTCGCTCCGTGCCGGCACTCTCGCGTCGGGCTCACGCCGTAGGCTCGACGCATGACAGCGCGCCGCGTCGTCGGCATCGAGACCGAATACGGCATCGCCGTGCCCGGCAACCCCGCCGCCAACTCGATGCTGACGTCGTCGCAGGTGGTCAACGCCTACGCGGCAGCCACGGCGCGCGCACGGCGAGCCCGTTGGGACTTCGAGGAGGAGAGTCCACTGCGCGATGCGCGCGGATTCGAGCTCTCGCGCGACAGTGCCGACCCCAGCCAGCTCACCGACGAGGAGGTCGGGCTCGCCAACGTCATCCTCACCAACGGCGCCCGGCTCTACGTCGATCACGCGCACCCGGAGTACTCCTCGCCGGAGGTCACGTCACCTCGTGACGCCGTGCTCTGGGACAAGGCGGGCGAGCTGGTCATGGCCGAGGCTGCCCGGCTGGCCACGCTCATCCCCGGTTCGTCGCCGATCCAGCTCTACAAGAACAACGTCGACAACAAGGGCGCCTCCTACGGGTGTCACGAGAACTACCTGATGAGCCGGCAGACGCCGTTCGCCGACATCGTCCGGCACCTGACCCCGTTCTTCGTGTCGCGCCAGGTGGTGTGCGGCGCCGGGCGGGTCGGCCTGGGGCAAGACGGCAACCGGCAAGGCTTCCAGCTCTCGCAGCGGGCCGACTACTTCGAGGTCGAGGTCGGGCTCGAGACCACGCTCAAGCGGCCGATCATCAACACTCGCGACGAGCCGCACGCCGACCCGGAGCGCTACCGGCGCCTGCACGTGATCATCGGCGACGCGAACATGTCGGAGGTGTCGACCTACCTCAAGCTGGGGACCACGTGCCTCGTACTGGCCATGGTGGAAGAGGGTTTCCTCGCGGTCGACCTGTCGATCGAGCGACCGGTGACCACGCTGCACGAGGTCTCGCACGACCCCACGCTGCGGCACCTGGTCACGCTCAAGGACGGGCGCAGGCTGACCGCCGTCCAGCTGCAGATGGAGTATGCCGAGCAGGCCCGCAAGTTCGTCGAGAACCGGTACGGCGCTGACGTCGACCCGGTGACAGCCGACGTACTCGAGCGGTGGGAGTCGGTGCTGGCCCGCCTCGAGAGCGACCCGATGTCGTTGTCGGCGGAGCTGGACTGGGTCGCGAAGCTCGGGTTGCTCGAGTCGTACCGAGACCGCGACGGCCTGGACTGGTCCCACCCCAAGCTGCACCTCGTCGACCTCCAGTACTCCGACGTCCGGCCTGCCCGGGGGCTCTACCACCGGTTGGTGTCGCTCGGCCGGATCGAGCGCCTGCTCGGCGACGACGAGGCGTCCCGCGCGGCGCACGACCCGCCCGAGGACACCCGCGCGTACTTCCGCGGCCGGTGCCTGGCGAAGTACGCACCGCACGTGGCGGCCGCGTCCTGGGACTCCGTCATCTTCGACCTGCCCGGACGCGACGCCTTGCAGCGCGTGCCCACACTCGAGCCGCTGCGGGGCACCAAGGCCCACGTCGGCGACCTGCTCGACAGGTGCCGCACGGCCGAGGAGCTGGTCCTGGCACTGTCCGGCGGGTGACCGCTCCCACGCTTTGCGCGCTGGGCGTAAACGGTCGGGCACCTGTCGGTGTCCCCGAGCGTCACTCCTGCTAGGTAGGGTCGCAGCAGGAAGACCGCACTTCGCCGGAGGTGGGCCATGGCACGCGACACGGGCGGGCAGCAGCAGAAGCAGCCCCGCCGTGCGGAAGACGTCGAAGCACAGGAGTCTGCCGAGGCCACCGAGGAGCTCAAGGAGCGGCAGGACAAGCTCGCAGACGACGTCGACGCCATCCTCGACGAGATCGACGAGGTCCTCGAGGAGAACGCCGAGGACTTCGTGCGGGGTTTCGTCCAGAAAGGTGGTCAATAGGCTTGCTGCCCCTTTTGTCCGAGGCACCCGAGAGGAGAAGAGTGCATATCGACCCCAGCGGTGCCGGTCGCTTGCCGAGCGCCTTCCTGACGCCGGGCACGTCGTCATTCACCGAGTTCCTGGGCCAGCAGGCACCCGAACTGCTCCCGGGCCGGCGCGCGCTGCCAGGCGCCGACATCGCTGCCGAGGCGCCACACGGCACCACGGTGGTAGCGGCCACGTACCAGGGCGGCGTCGTCATGGCGGGTGACCGACGGTCCACGATGGGCAACATCATCGCCCAGCGTGACGTCGAGAAGGTCTTCCCGGCCGACGACTTCTCCTGCGTTGGCATCGCCGGCGCGGCGGGCGTCGCAGTCGAGATGGTGCGGTTGTTCCAGCTCGAGCTCGAGCACTACGAGAAGATCGAGGGGATGGTCCTGTCACTCGACGGCAAGGCGAACCGGCTCTCGCACATGATCCGCGGCAACCTCGCGATGGCGCTACAGGGCCTCGCCGTGCTCCCGCTGTTCGCCGGGTTCGACCTCGACCTCGGCAAAGGGCGGATCTTCTCCTACGACGTCACCGGCGGACGGTCAGAGGAGCACACCTATTACTCGGTCGGGTCCGGGTCGCTCTTCGCCCGCGGCGCTCTCAAGAAGCTGTTCCGCGAGGACCTCACCCAGGACGAGGCAACGACCGTCTGCGTCCAGTCGCTCTACGACGCCGCCGACGACGACTCAGCCACCGGCGGGCCCGACATGTCCCGCAAGATCTTCCCGATCGTCGCCTTCGTCGACGTCCACGGCTACCGCCGCCTGGTCGAGGACGACGTCGCAGCGGTCGTGACGTCCATTGTGGAGGGCCGCAACCTGCGGCCCGACGGACCGCAGGCACCATTGCACTGACCACCAACCCCACCCGAGCCGAAGGGACCACCGGTGTCGATGCAGTTCGGCTACGTCTCGCCCGAGCAGCTGATGAAGGACCGTGCCGACTATGCCCGCAAGGGCATCGCGCGTGGCCGCTCCGTGGTGGTCGCCCAGTACGCCGACGGCATCCTCTTCGTCGCCGAGACGCCGTCCCGCTCGTTGCACAAGATCAGCGAGATCTACGACCGGATCGCGTTCGCCGCGGTGGGCAAGTACAACGAGTTCGAGAACCTCCGGGTGGCTGGTGTCCGGATGGCCGACCTGCGTGGCTACGCGTTCGACCGGGCCGACGTCACCGGTCGTGGGCTGGCCAACGTCTATGCGCAGACCCTCGGCACGATCTTCACCCAGGAGCCGAAGCCCTACGAGGTCGAGATCATCGTCGCCGAGGTCGGAGCCAGCCAGGCCGATGACCAGGTCTATCGGCTCACCTACGACGGCTCGGTGGCTCAGGAACGCGGCATTGCCGTCATGGGCGGCTCTGCCGAGCAGATCAGCCGCTACGTCGCCGAGCACTACGGCGCCGACATGTCGCTGGAGGCCGCATTGCGACTCGCTGTCGACGGGCTGGGCCGCGACAACGGCGGTGAGCCGCGGTCCCTGACCACCGATTCGCTCGAGGTCGCCGTTCTCGACCGGCACCGGCCACGGCGGCGGTTCCGCCGCATCAATCCGCCCGAGTTGGACGACCTGCTCGCCAGCACCGGTGAGCCTGCCCCGAGCGACGCGGCGCCGGACGACGCGGCGCCGGACGACGCGGTTCCGGGCGACGACAGCCCGAGCACGTAGTCTGACCCGATGGACCGCCGCATCTTCGGCCTGGAGAACGAGTACGGCGTCACGTGCACGTTCCGTGGCCAACGGCGGCTCTCTCCCGACGAGGTCGCTCGCTACCTGTTCCGGCGGGTCGTCACGTGGGGTCGTAGCAGCAACGTGTTCCTGTCCAACGGCGCCCGGCTCTACCTCGACGTCGGAAGCCACCCCGAGTACGCGACGCCCGAGTGCGACTCCATCACCGACCTCGTCACCCACGACAAGGCGGGGGAGAGGGTGCTCGAAGGGCTTCTCGTCGACGCCGAGAAGCGACTGCGAGAAGAGGGCATCGCCGGCGACGTCTACCTGTTCAAGAACAACACCGACTCCGCGGGCAACTCCTACGGCTGCCACGAGAACTACCTGGTCGGCCGGCACGGCGAGTTCTCCCGCCTTGCCGATGTGCTCATCCCGTTCCTCGTCACCCGGCAGATCATCTGCGGCGCTGGAAAGGTGCTGCAGACCCCACGTGGCGCCGTCTATGCCGTGAGCCAGCGCGCCGAGCACATCTGGGAGGGCGTCTCCAGCGCCACCACACGCAGCCGCCCCATCATCAACACTCGTGACGAGCCGCACGCCGACGCCGAGCGCTACCGGCGCCTGCACGTGATCGTCGGCGATTCGAACATGAACGAGGCGACGACTTTGCTCAAGGTCGGCGCCACCGACCTGGTGTTACGGATGATCGAGACCGGCGCCAACCTACGCGACCTCGGACTCGAGAACCCGATCCGGGCCATCCGTGAGATCAGTCACGACATCACCGGGCGGCGCAGGGTTCGCCTGGCCAACGGGCGCGAGGCGTCGGCACTGGAGATCCAGGACGAGTACTTCACCAAGGCCCGCGACTTCGTCGACCGGCGCGACCTTGGCACGCCGGTGGTCCGGCGTGTCCTCGAGCTGTGGGAGCGCACGCTCAAGGCGGTCGACTCAGGGGATCTGGCGCTGGTCGAGCGCGACATCGACTGGGTGACGAAGTACCGCCTCATCGAGCGTTACCGCGACCGGCACGGACTCTCCCTCACGCATCCGCGGATCGCCCAGCTCGATCTCGCCTACCACGACATCCACCGTGGTCGAGGCCTCTACTACCTGCTCGAGCGCCGGGGTGCCGTCACCCGCGCCTGCCGAGACGTCGAGATCTTCGAGGCCAAGTCGGTGCCGCCGAGGACCACCCGGGCCCGCCTGCGTGGCGAGTTCATCAAGCGGGCACAGGAGCGCCGGCGCGACTTCACCGTCGACTGGGTGCATCTCAAGCTCAACGACCAGGCACAACGGACGGTCCTGTGCAAGGACCCGTTCCGGGCGGTCGACGAGCGGGTGGAGAAGCTGATCGCGAGCATGTGACGCCTGCTCTCTTTCGGGTTTCTCAGGAAGCCGGGTTAGGGTGGAGCCTTCTCGCGCCCCCTCGGCGGCGCCATGCTCCCGACCATGAAGGAACGCATCACCGTGCGTAGACCATCGGCTCTGGCGGCCGTCCTGCTCACAGCCTCGCTCGGATTCGTCGCGTGCGGCTCGGGCTCCGAGGACGGCGACGAGACGGCATCGACGGAGAGCGGCATCACCGTTTCCGGCGAGTTCGGCGACAAGCCGGAGCTGGGGATCCCGGAAGGCGACCCGTCGGACGAACTCGTCGTCGAGGTGCTCTCCGAAGGCGATGGAGCCGAGGTCGAGGCAGGCGACTTCCTGCTCGCGCACTACCTCGGCCAGACCTGGGAGGAAGCCGAGGGCGGTGAGGCCAACGTCTTCGACAACTCCTACGACCGGGAAGCGCCGGCCGGTTTCACGATTGGCACCAGCGCGGTCATCCCCGGGTGGGACGAGGGCCTGGTCGGCAAGAAGGTCGGCTCCCGGGTGCTGCTCAGCATTCCGCCGGACAAGGGGTACGCCGACTCGCCACCGGAGGGCTCGACCATCGAGCCGGGTGCGACGCTCGTGTTCGTGGTCGACATGGTCGACACCTTCGGCGCGGACGCCGGGATCTCCGGCGCGCCGGTCACGGACCTGCCAGCAGACGTTCCCACGGTCACCGGTGACGGCGCCGACGAGCCGACGGTCGGGTTCCCGGCGGCGGCTACGCCGGTCGAGAGCTCCAGCGCCGACGTCCTGGTCGAGGGCGACGGAGAGGAGCTCGGCGAGACGCTGGTCGTCAAGGTCGTCCAGGCGTCGTACAACACGAAAGAGACCCAGTTCTCGTCGTGGGCGGAGGATGGTCCAGGACCGATCACCATCACGGCCGACCAGCTGCCGGGCCTGTCCGAGGCGCTGGCGGGCAAGAAGGTCGGGACGCGTGCGCTGGTTCGGATCTCCGCGGCAGACAACGTGACCGAAGAGGCGCCAAACGGCGAGCCCATCGCGATCGTCGTCGATATCATCGGCGCGTTCTAGCGGAGGCGCCATGGGACCCGAGCGGCCCGAGATCGACTTCCCCGACTTCCCGGAACCCGACGACCTGGTCGTCGAGGACGTCGTCGTCGGGGACGGTGCCGAGGCCGTGCCGGGCGCGTCCGCCGTCGTCCACTACGTCGGCGTCGCGTACTCGACCGGCGAGGAGTTCGACGCCTCGTGGAACCGTGAGGCGCCGTTCGTTTTCCCGCTCGGCGCAGGCGAGGTCATCGCCGGCTGGGACCGCGGAGTTGCCGGCATGCGGGTCGGCGGTCGCCGCCGCTTGGTCGTGCCCGCGCATCTCGGCTACGGCGAGCGTGGCGCCGGCCAAGCGATCGCTCCAGGCGAGACGCTGATCTTCGTCGTCGACCTCCTCGACGTCCGCTAACCAGGACACTGGTGAGCGCGGTTTCGACAGGAACGTTGGCAGGGCTATCCCGGATCGTTGCAGGTCACGTCTGCCGGTACACCGAACGTTCCTGTCGAAACCGCAAATCGTCAGTCGAGGGGCGCGCTGCCGTGACGGAGCAGGTCGGCGGCGTGGCGGCCGGCGGCGGCAGCGGCCAGGAAGTACGCGGGGTCGTCATCGAGGCCACGCCCCATGGTCGACAGTGCGACGGGTGTCTTGCGCAGCGCCTCCAGCAAGCCGTCGGTCACCACGGTCACGATCTGGTGACCAGAGAGGCCTGCGACCTGAGCGGCGACCTTCGTGCCCAGTTCACCGTCCAGGTCGGGGACGACGATGTCGGCCGAAGTCAGCGCGACCCTGCCGTATGCCGTGAGGCTGTGGTGCGACACTCCCTGGTGCCGCTCCCGCGGGTCGGCGTCGCTGATTCGCAACGACGCCACGCATCGCCCGCCGAGAATCGCCGTCGCGTTCACCGCTTCTCCGCATGCGACGCCCGAGAAACCCCACCGGGTCCCGGTGCCGAGGTTCCCCGGCCCCTGGGCGACCACCGCGATGTCGGCCCTCGACACGTGCCGGGCCGCCAGCAGGCCGGAGTGCAGCGTGACGGCCTCGGCGTCGCCACCGAAGGCCTGTCCGACGGTGACCACGCCGGCCAGCCACCCTGCGTCGCGCAATGCCGCGACGGAGCGGCTGAACCACACCGGCAGGGCGCCTCCGTCGGTCATGACGTAGACCACACGCGCGTCCGGCGCGCTCGACCGGGCACCGGCGAGCACCGCGGGCAGAGCCGAGTGAAGGTCGGCGACGACCACCGGCATGCCCTCCAGGTCGTCGGCGTTGCGCAACACCTCGTGTGAGGGAGAGTCCTGCTCGTCGACGCCGAGAACCATTGTCTGCAACGGCGTGTAGCGCGCCTTCACCAGATGGCCCGGTCCCTGCGGTGGATCGGCCGGTAGGCGGTCGGGAAGCGCCACGATCATGGCGTAGCCTCCGGTGCCGAGACCCATGGACAACGCGGTCGTGTTGAGGACGACGCGGTCCCCGACCTCGGGGCGCCCGACCACGTGCTCGTAGGCGAGCGCCCGCACCCTGTCTCCGCCCTCGAGGTCGACGTCGACCTCGATGGCTCCCGGCCACGACGCGCCCACCGAGCGCACCACACCTGACCGCCACCGGATCATTGGTCGAGGCTAGTCACCGGATAGCCTCACGTGGTCAAGAAGGGGGCACAGTGCCGACTCAGGCCAAGAGCGAGCGCCTGATGAACCTCGTCATCTGCCTGCTCGTCTCGCGGACGTACGTGCCGAAGGCGCGGATCCGGCAGATCGTCGGCGGCTACGGCGATCAGGCCGACGAGGCCTTCGAGCGGATGTTCGAGCGCGACAAGGAGGAGTTGCGCGAGCTCGGCATCCCGATCGAGACCGGCTCGAACGACCCCTACGGCGACGAGGAGCCCGGCTACCGCATCAAGCGGCAGGATTTCGAGCTGCCCGAGATCAGGCTGGAGCCGGATGAGGCCGCCGTCATCGGTCTCGCCGCGCGGGTCTGGCAGCATGCGAGTCTCGCTGAGGCCACGAGCCGGGCCGTGCTCAAGCTTCGCGCCGCAGGGGTCGAGACCGACACCGGTGCACTCGCGGCCGTCGAACCCCGGGTGGCGGTCGAGGAGCCGGCGTTCTGGCCCTTGTGGGAGGCTGTCCGGGACCGGCGACCGGTGGCCTTCGTCCACCGGAAGCAGCCTGGTGACGCCCCCGTGCTGCGGCACATCCAGCCCTGGAGCGTGCTGTCATGGCACGGCCGCTGGTACGTCGTCGGCTACGACGTCGATCGGGGCGCGCCTCGACTGTTCCGCCTGTCGCGCATCGTTGGCGACGTGGTCACCACCGGCGACGCGGGCGCGTACGACGTCCCCTCGGCGCGGGAGATCCGAGACGCCGCAGATGCCCTGGCACCGCCCCGGCAGACCAACCTGGCGCGTATCCGGGTGCGCCGCGACAGCGGCTACGGGTTGCGCCGACGGGCAGCCGCCGAACAGCGCGCGGCCGACGATTGGGACATGCTCACGGTCCCGTTCGCCGACGGCGGAGTGCTGGCAGACGAAGTGGCCGGATACGGTGCCGACGCAGTACTGCTCGAACCCGAAGACGTGCGCAAGCGGGTGGTGGCACGCCTGCGATCGGTCATCGGGGAGTCGGGGTGACCAGGCGGCCGGGCGGCGCCCAGCAGCAGGTCTCACGGCTGTTGTCCCTGCTGCCGTACCTGCTCTCTCACCCGAACACGAGACTCGCCGATGTCGCCGAGATCTTCCGGGTGAGCGAGCAGCAGATCCTGCGCGACCTCAACGTGCTGTGGTTCTCGGGCCTGCCGGGTCTCGCGATGGGCGACTACATCGAGGTCGACATGGAGTCGGCGGAGGGCGAAGGCGTCATCAACGTCTCCAACGCCGACTACCTGGCCCGACCGCTCCGGCTCGGCACCGACGAGGCGTTGGCGCTGGTCGTCGCTCTGCGGACACTCGCCGCGATGCCTGGCACGTACGACCGAGGTGCCGTGGACCGCGCTGTGGCGAAGCTCGAGCGTGCGGCGGGCGCCGCCGCCGAGCGTGCCGCCGCCGTGCGCGTCGAGGTCGACGGCGATGCCGTGGCCGACGTCGCCGCCACCGTCCGACGGGCGCTGGACGAGAAGCGGCGCCTGCACCTCTCGTACTGGGTCCCGGGACGAGACGAGCGGACCGAGCGAGACGTGGACCCGATGCGGCTCGCGCTGGCGGACGGCCGGCTCTACCTCGAGGGCTGGTGCCGGCGGGCGGAGTCGGTTCGGCTGTTCCGGCTGGACCGTGTGGCCGCGATCTCGGTTCTCGACGTCGCGGCGCAGGTTCCGCCGCAGGCTCGGTCGCGCGACCTTGGTGCCGGCATCTTCCAGCCGTCGCCCGACGACGAGTTGGTGACACTCGAACTGGGCCCGGCCGGACGCTGGGTCGCCGACTACTACCCGTGCGAGACGGTCGAGGAGATCGGGGAGCGCGAGCTGCGGATCCGTCTCCGTGTGGCGGACCCGCGCTGGGTGCGCCGCCTGGCGCTACGCCTCGGCGGCACCGGGCGCATCACCGACCCACCGGAACTGGTCGCTGCGGCGGTGGCAGACGCTCGCGCGGCGCTGGAGGCGTACGAAGGCACCGCATCGGCCGCATCGGCGGGAAGCGGCGTGCGATCCCAGCCGGTGGCCGGCGGGTAGGGTCGCGGTCGTGTCGACGCTGGCGGTTTGGCTCTTCGTCGCGGTCGCCGTGCTTTTCGTCGCGGCCGTGGTCGGTCTCGTGCTGATCGGACGGTCGACTTACCGCCGCGGCCGCGCATTGGCGCAGGACCTGACCAGTCTGGCGACGGACCTCGAGCGAATCATGGGCGACGTGGGACAGTCGGCCGGGCGGCGCGGGAGCGGACCAGCCGTTCAAGGTCGGGGCGTACCATCGCAGAGGTCAGCCGCAAATGAGATGAGGTCATGATGTTCGGCAGGGGAATCGGTCCACCGGAGATCATTCTGATCGTACTGGTCATCGTGTTGCTCTTCGGCGCGAAGAAGCTTCCCGAGACCGCACGCGGGCTCGGTCGGTCGCTGCGGATCTTCAGGGCAGAGACCAAGGGCATGAAGGATGACGACAAGGCCGACAGCACCGATGTCGACGCCGCGTCTCCGCGTCAGGTCGAAGCGCGTCGCGAGGCGCCGGCGGCAACCCCTCCCGGGTCCGACACGGTTCACGAACCGGCTGGGGAAAGCGTCCCCGACCCATCCCGCCGCGACATTTGACGCGAGCCAGTCGCCAACCGGCTCGGTCGGACGACATGACAGCGGAGTGGTGACCCGATCATGGTTGCCCTTATCGGACGTCGCGGGGCCGGTTCGCCGCAGAATCACGACCCCGAAGGTCGGATGACGCTCGGCGAGCACCTGCGCGAGCTCCGCGACCGGCTGGTCAAGTCGATCCTGGCCGTCGTCGCCGGAGGCGTCGTCGGCATCGTGTTCTACAACACGATCCTGAGCTGGTTCATCGACCCGTTCAAAGAGGCGGTCGAGCGACTCAGGGCGGACGGGCTGAGGGCGGAGATCAATTTCGCCGGCATCGCGGATCCGTTCACCGTTCCGCTCCAACTCGCTCTGCTGACCGGCATCGTGCTGGCGGCGCCGGTCTGGATCTATCAACTCTGGGCGTTCGTCACGCCCGGTCTCTATCGCAATGAGCGTCGCTGGGCCACGGCAGTCGTGCTGACTGCGGCCCCGCTGTTCTTCGCCGGCGTCGTCCTGTGCTACTGGCTGATGCCGAAGGGCCTCGGCATCATCCTCGACCTCACCCCTCAGGACGTCAGCAACATCGTGTCGTTCAGCCAGTACTTCGGCTTCGTGATGCGGCTGATGATCGTATTCGGGGTCGCGTTCCTCTTGCCGGTGTTCGTCGTCCTGCTGAACGCGGTCGGGGTGCTGACCGGTGCGACGCTGTCGAACACGCGCAGATGGACCGTACTCGGCATCTTCGTCTTCGCCGCCGTGGCGACGCCGACCGCCGATCCGATCACCATGCTCATGCTCGCGGTGCCGATGTGGGTGCTCTTCGAGACCGCGGTCCTCGTCTGCCGGTTCAACGACCGCCGACGAGCCCGCGAGCTGGGCACCGACCTGGACGACGACCTCGCGTCGCCACTGGAGCCGGTCCGGCAGGACCCGTCCGACGACCGCCCGTCACGTCTCGACGACGACGTGACCTGAGCCGGCGCGGGATCCTGCTGGCGCTCCACCCACCGGTGGCCGCTACCCTTCGGCCGTGTCCCGCGAGATCGCGCTCCTCATCAACCCCACGTCGGGCCGTGGTCGAGGTGCCCGTGCCGGCCGTGAGGTCGCCGATCGCCTGTACGACGCCGGGCTCGCCGTTCGCCAGCTGATCGGACGCGACGTCCGCGAGAGCCAGGACCTCGCACATGAGGCAGTCGAGCAGGGAACGGACGCCCTGGTCGTCGTCGGCGGCGACGGCATGGTCCACCTGGGCCTGCAGGCCGTCGGCGGGACGGAGGTGCCGTTCGGAGTCGTGCCGGCCGGGACCGGCAATGACTTCGCCCGTGCGATCGGCGTGCCCTTGCGCGACGTTGCTACGGCCGCGGGCATCGTCGTGACCGGCCAGGAGCGCCGGATCGACCTCGGACGCATGGGCGAGCAGTGGTTCGCGGGGGTGGTGGCCGCCGGCTTCGACGCGCGTGTCAACGACCGCGCAAACCGGATGAGCTGGCCCCGCGGTCGGATGCGCTACAACCTCGCGATGCTGGTGGAGCTCGGCGTCTTCCACCCCGTTCCGTACGTCCTGGACCTGGACGGGGAAACCTGGGAGACCAGCGCCATGCTGGTGGCGATCGGGAACATCCCGTCGTACGGCGGCGGCATGAGGGTGACGCCCGACGCGCTGCTCGACGACGGCCTCCTCGACGTCATGGTGGTCAAGCCGCTGTCGAAAGCCCGGTTCCTGTGGGTGTTCCCCAAGGTCTACTCGGGCTCGCACGTGAAGCTGCCGGTGGTCGAGGTCCGCCGCGCCAAGAAGGTGCGGATCGAGGCGCCCGGCATCACCGCGTATGCCGACGGTGAGCGGCTGGGACCGCTGCCGCAGACGTTCGAGACGGTTCCGGCAGCCCTGCGCGTGATTGTTCCTGCCCCAGGGTAGGTCGGCGAGTGCCGGTACGGAGCGCGGCAGGGTGCCGGAGCCCGACCGGTAGATTGCAGGGCATGAGCTCGCCCGCGGAGAGCTACGCAGCCGCGCGGCGCCGCCAGAAGCAGCAGACGAGCGCGCTGGGGCGCTTCCGGGCCGGATACGAGTTCGACCTCGACGAGTACCAGGTCCGCGCGTGCGAGGCCGTGGAGACCGGGGCCGGGGTCCTCGTCGCGGCACCGACCGGCTCCGGCAAGACCGTCGTCGGAGAGTTCGCCGTCCAGCTCGCGCTCGAGCAGGGCCGCAAGTGCTTCTACACGACGCCGATCAAGGCGCTGTCGAACCAGAAGTTCCACGACCTCGTGACCCGGCACGGCCCGGAACGCGTCGGCCTCCTGACCGGCGACAACACGGTCAACAGCGAGGCGCCGGTGGTGGTGATGACGACCGAGGTGCTGCGCAACATGCTCTACGCCGGCTCCGCGACGCTGGCGGGCCTCGGGTACGTCGTCATGGACGAGGTCCACTACCTCGCCGACCGGTTCCGCGGTGCGGTGTGGGAAGAGGTCATCATCCACCTGCCCGAGTCGGTGAGCGTGGTCTCGCTCTCGGCGACCGTCTCGAATGCCGAGGAGTTCGGCGAGTGGCTCAGAGCGGTGCGCGGCGACACCGCCGTGGTGGTCGAAGAGCGCCGCCCGGTGCCGCTGTGGCAGCACGTCATGGTCGGCCAGCGACTCCTGGATCTGTTCGTGTCCGCCGGGCCCGACGACGGCCAGCGGGTCAACCCGGACCTGCTGCGCTACTCGCGCGACGAGCAGCGGCTGGCCCGGACGGGCGACCGCCGGCCGGGTCGGGGCGGGCACCGGCCGAGGCGGAACGGTGGCGCTTACACGCCGAGCCGGGTCGACGTGCTCGACCGGCTCGACCGCGCCGACCTGTTGCCGGCGATCACGTTCGTGTTCAGCCGGGCCGGATGCGATGCAGCGGTCCGGCAGTGCCTGGACGCCGGGATCCGTCTGACGTCGCCGGAGGAGCGTGACGAGATCCGCGCCGTCATCGAGCACCGCTGCGCCGACATCCCGGACGAGGACCTGCACGTCCTCGGCTACCACGAGTGGGCGGACGGCCTCGAACGCGGCCTGGCGGCCCACCACGCAGGCATGCTGCCGACGTTCAAGGAGGTGGTCGAGGAGCTGTTCGTGCGCGGCCTGGTGCGGGCCGTGTTCGCGACCGAGACGCTCGCGCTCGGCATCAACATGCCCGCGCGTTCCGTGGTGATCGAGCGCCTGGTCAAGTGGAACGGCGAGACGCACGCCGAGGTGACGCCGGGGGAGTACACCCAGCTCACCGGGCGGGCCGGCCGGCGTGGCATCGACGTCGAAGGCCATGCGGTCGTGCTGTGGCAACCCGGGTTGGACCCCACCGCGGTCGGAGGGCTGGCGTCGACTCGTACCTACCCGTTGCGGTCGTCGTTCCGTCCTTCGTACAACATGGCCGTCAACCTGGTCGGTCAGGTCGGCCGGACCTCGGCACGGGAGCTGTTGGAGTCGTCGTTCGCCCAGTTCCAGGCCGACCGCGCCGTAGTCGGGCTGGCCCGGACGCTGCGTCGGCACGAGGAGGCGCTCGACGGCTACCGCGAGGCCATGGCCTGCCATCTCGGCGACTTCGAGGAGTACGCCGAGCTCCGGTGGCAGATCTCCGAGCGCGAAGCGGCGTTGGCACGCCAGGGCACGGCGCTGCGCAAGGCGGCTGCCGCCGAGTCTCTCGAGCGGCTGCGTCCGGGCGACGTCGTGCGGGTGCCGTCGGGCAAGTTCGCGGGCATCGCCGTCGTGCTCGACCCAGGCATGTCCACCGGCGGACGCGGCGACGGGCCCCGGCCGACCGTGCTGACCCAGGCCCGCCAGGTGCGCCGGCTCTCAGAGGTGGACTTCCCGGTGGCGGTCGAGCCGCTGGCCCGGATGCGTATCCCGCGGTCGTTCAACCCGAAGGCCGCGACGTCACGCCGCGATCTTGCCGCGGCCTTACGGGCCAAGGTGCCTGACGAGGGCCGCGTGACGCCTCGCCAGCCCCGCTCGCCGGCCGTCGACGACGATGAGCTGGTGCGGCTGCGCCGGCGGCTGCGCGCGCACCCGTGCCACGGATGTGCCGACCGCGAGGACCACGCCCGCTGGGCCGAACGGTGGCTGCGGCTGCGGCGCGAGACCGGGCAACTCCAGCGGCGGGTCGAGTCGCGGACGAACACCGTGGCACGCCAGTTCGACCGCGTCTGCTCCGTCCTGTCGGAGCTGGGATACCTGCACGGTGACGAGGTGACGCCTGCGGGCCGTCGGCTGTCCCGGCTCTACACCGAGTTGGACCTGCTGGCCGCCGAGTCCCTGCGCGAAGGCCTCTGGGACACCCTCGACCCAGCAGAGCTGGCCGCGTGCCTGTCGTCGCTGTCCTACGAGTCGCGCCAGCCCGACGACGCCGTGCCACCGCGGATGCCGCCAGGGCGGGTGCGGGAGGTGCTCGGCGAGATGGTTCGGCTGTGGGGCGACCTCGACGCCCTCGAGAAGGAGCACCGGCTGGACTTCCTGCGAGAGCCAGACCTCGGCTTCGCGCACGCGGCGTGGCGATGGGCAAGCGGGCACCGGCTCGAGTCGGTGCTGACGGAGGCCGAACTGACCGCCGGCGACTTCGTCCGGGCGATGCGGCAGCTGCTGGACCTCCTCGACCAGGTGGCCGATGCGGCGGGCGACACCCCGCTGCGGGAGACGGCCCGTGCCGCTGCCGGCTTGCTGCGCCGAGGCGTGGTCGACTACGCGTCGCTGACGTAGCGGGGAGCCGCTGCCCCACGGCGGGTCAGCGATGCACATTGCCAGCATCATGATGCCGACGATTTCGTCAGCGCAGTCAGGACGCGGTTCAGCGAGGCGTCGAGGCCCCAACGCTCAGCGAGCTCGACCAGGGCCGCCGGGTCGCGCGGCTCGCGGGGGAGCGTGTCGTCGTACGCCGGGAGTGGTACGTCGGCGCGGACGGCGACGACGGCCGGGGCGACGGCCAGGTACTCACGTGCATCGGCGAGCTTGCGGCGCATCGTCGGCGAAAGGTTGGAGGACGGGTCGTCCACCGCGGCCAGCAGGCCGTCGACGTCGCCGAACCTGGTGATCAGCGTGGCAGCGGTCTTGTCGCCCACGCCGGGCACCCCAGGGAGGCCGTCGCTCGGGTCCCCACGCAGCGTCGCGAACGCGGCGTACGAGCGCCCGGGTATGCCGTATTTCGCCGTCACGGCGGCCTCGTCGACGACCTCGTGCCGGCCGACACCACGGGCCGTGTATAGGACCCGTACCTGACGCTCGTCGTCGACGACCTGGAACAGGTCGCGGTCGCCCGTCACGACGTCGACTGGACCCTTGTCGCGGACAGCCAAGGTGCCGATGACGTCGTCCGCCTCGAAGCCAGAGACACCGACATGGGCGATGCCCAGCGCATCGAGGACGTCGAGGATCACCGGCACCTGTGCCTCCAGGGCCGCGGGAACCTGCTCGATGTTGCGCACCGGGTCGAGCAGTCGGTGCGCCTTGTAGGAAGGCACGGCGGCGACCCGGAAGGCCGGTCGCCAGTCCGTGTCGAGACAGGCGACGAGGCGATCCGGGGAGCGGACCGTGACCAACCGGGCGATGAAGTCGAGCAGGCCCCGCACCGCGTTGACCGGCGTGCCGTCCGGAGCAGTCATCGACTCCGGAACCCCGAAGAACGCCCGGAAGTACAGAGAGGCGGTATCGAGCAGCATGAGGCGGCTCACGAGGGCAGAGCCTGCCATGTCGGGCCGACGCTGGTGCGCCCCGCGCCCGCGCCGCAGTCGTTCCTGTTGATACCGCGGAGGCGGTGCTCGTGTCCGTCAGTTGTCGGGGTCTGGCCTTTCGTCGGACGGCTCGTCGGCGAGGTCGGCCTCTGCCAGCACCGCGTAGAGATTCCGGGTGGCCGCGGCGAGAATCTCACGGGCCCGGCCGATCTGGCTGGGCGAACCGGCCCGGTAAACCTGCATCGCGGCCATGCCGATTCCCGTCAACGCCGAGCGCAAGTCGACCACGCCCTCGGTGTGGGATCCGGAGAACGGCTGCCAGACCCGCTCCAGCTCGTCGCGGTTCTCCTCGACGTATCGCCTGCCCTCGTCAGTGAGGTGGACGACGCGGCGGCCCTCGCCGGTCTCGAACCGGATGAGCCCCTCGTCTTCCAGGAGTTGGAGCGCGGGGTAGACCGAACCAGGGCTCGGCGTCCACATCCCTACGCTGCGCTCGCTGATCTCTTGGATGATCTGGTAGCCGTGCATCGGCTCCTCGGCGAGCAGGGCGAGGATCGCCGCGCGTACGTCACCGCGGCCACGTCGGGGTCCGCGGCGGCCGTGCGGGGACTCACCGAAGGGGAATCGCACCGCGGGAAAGCCGGCCGCGCCGAGGTCACGCGGGCCGAACTCGCCGAACGGGAAGCCGCCCGGAGGCCGCGAACCGCGGCCACGTCCGCGACCACGCCGGTGCCCGCGACGCTCCCGGCCGGCCTCGTCGCCGCCCATCTGAGCCCGTAACGCGTCCCGCCGAGCCTGCCGCGACATGCGCAGCCACGCACCGATCGCCTTGGCCTGATCCCGATCGGGCTGCCATCCGAAGTCGCCGGCACTGGGCGTCGCGTCTGCTGTCATCGCGCCTCTCCTATTCCATCGAGCGTACGTTGATACGTTGACGATATATCGTCGAGTGTCGACGTTCAAGGGAATATTCCACCGCTAGGCTCGGGCAGGTGGACGCCGACCGACTCCTTCGGGCCCGGACCGCTGCCGTCGACGCCGGCCTCGACGCACTGCTCGTGACGCCCGGACCCGACCTGAGATACCTCACCGGCTACGACGCGATCCCGCTCGAGCGACTGACCTGCCTGGTCCTGCGGTCGGGGGGAGAACCCACGCTGGTGGTCCCGGCACTGGAGCGTCCTGCGGCGGAGGCGTCGCCTGCGGGGTCGCTCGGGATGGAGGTCGTCGACTGGAACGAGACCGACGACCCGGTCGAGCTGGTCGCGAAGATGCTGCCCTCGGCACGGCGGGTCGGCGTCGACGACCACATGTGGGCCGAGAAGGTGCTGCGGTTTCGAACTGCGATGCCCGACACCGAGCAGGTGCTGGCCGGACCGATCCTGCACGAGCTGCGCATGCACAAGACGCCCGATGAGGTCGATGCGCTGCGTGAGGCCGGTGCCGCGATCGACCGCGTTCACGGACGAGTCGGGGAGTGGTTGCGGAGCGGGCGCACCGAGCGGGCGATCGGCCGCGACATCGCCGACGCGATCATCGCCGAGGGTCACGCCCGGGTCGACTTCGTCATCGTCGCTTCGGGGCCGAACAGCGCCAGTCCTCATCACGAGAACGGTGACCGCGTGATCGAGCCTGGCGACCCGGTCGTCGTCGACATCGGCGGCACCACTGACCGGGGCTACTGCTCCGACGAGACGCGGACCTATGTCGTCGGCACACCATCCGACGGATTCGTCGAGGCGTATGGGGTGCTGCAGCGTGCGCAGGCGGCCGGCGTGGAACAGGTCCGCCCGGGTGTCAGTGCGGAGTCCGTCGATGCGGCGGCGCGTGACGTCCTGGCCCAGGCCGGGTTGGGGGAGTATTTCGTCCACCGCACCGGCCACGGCATCGGCCTCGAGACCCACGAGGAGCCCTACATCGTCGCCGGCAACGCCAGGGTGCTCGAACCGGGCATGGTGTTCTCGGTCGAGCCCGGCTTCTACATGCCGAAGCGATACGGCGCGCGCATCGAGGACATCGTGGTGGCGACCGACGACGGCGTCGAGCGGCTCAACCTTCGCCCCCGCGAGCTCGCCATCCTCGACCCCCACCCGGGTTGATCATGCAACTTGTGCGCGCCGTCCGGCGTGTCGGACGGCGACGCACTCAGGCGTTTCCTCGCGCGACCGGCGTGTCGCACAGAAGTTGCATGATCAACGGGGGAGTCAGGTGAGGGCGTCCAGTGCCAGGTCGACGTCGGCCTCGGTCGTATAGAGATGGAACGAGGCGCGGAGCCGGCCGCCCCGCACGGCCGCCCGCACGCCGGCGGCCTCGAGCCGCACCTCCGCGTCCGGGATGTCGACCGACACGATCGCCGAGTCGCCCGGCGGCAGCCCGAGCCCGGCGCGGAACCGGTTGGCGAGGCCGACGTCGTGTTCCCCGATCTCGTCGACGCCGACCTGCTCGAGCAACTCGAGCGCGGGAGCCGTGCCGACCCAGTTGAACCAGGCCGGCGAGATGTCCAGCCGCCGTGCGTCCGACGCCAGGCGGAGCGGCGGGCCGTAGTACGACGTGTGCGGGTCGTCGCCGGCCCACCAGCCCGCCTGCGCGGGCACGAGGCGCTCCCGCAGCCGCGGCGTCGTGACGAGGAACGCAGTCCCGCGCGGCGCGAGCAGCCACTTGTACGCACCGCACACCAGCGCATCCACGCGGCTGGCGTCGACCGGGAACCAACCACACGCCTGTGTGGCATCGACGACAGTCAGGGCGCCGACGGTGTCCGCGGCTGCCGTGATCGCTGCGACGTCGGCCACCTCCCCGGTCGCGGACTGGACCAGGCTGAACGCGACCACGTCGGTGTCCGCGTCTATCCGTGCCGGCAGCTCCGAAGCCGGCACCGCCCGCACGTCGACACCGCGACGCGACTGGACCAGCCACGGGAAAGAGGTTCGACGTGAACTCCTCGTCCGGGACCAGCAGTCTCGAGCGATCCGGCAGCGATCCGGCCACCAGTGACAGCAGCTGCGACACCTGCGCGCCGGTCGTGACGTCCGACGCGGATGCTCCGACCAGGCGGCCGAACGCCTCCCGAGCACGGTTCGTCGCCTCGCCCCATTCCTGCCAGGCAACGCGGCCCACCCGCCAGTCGGCGAGCGCCTGCTGGAGCGCGTCCCACGCCGGCCACGGAGGCAGGCCGTAGCTCGCGGTGTCGAGCCAACCCGGGACGGGGTCGAACAGTGACTGCGCCTTCGCGATCTCCACGCCGACATGCTGCCACTAGGGTTGCGCCGTGGAGGAGATCGACCGGCAGATCGTCGACCTGCTCGCCCGCGACGGCCGGATGAGCTTCACCGACCTTGGCAAGGCCACCGGCCTGTCCACGTCCGCAGTGCACCAGCGGGTGCGCCGCCTCGAGCAGCGTGGTGTCATCCGCGGTTATGCGGCCGTCGTCGACTACGAGGCCATCGGCCTGCCCTTGACGGCCTTCGTCTCGATCAAGCCGATCGACCCCAGTCAGCCCGACGATGCGCCCGATCGACTGGCTGCGATCGCCGAGATCGAGGCCTGCCATTCGGTCGCCGGCGAGGAGAGCCACATCCTCAAGGTCCGTGTGGCACGGCCCGGGGACCTGGAGGACCTGCTGGCCCGGATCAGGGCGGCCGCCAACGTCTCGACCCGCACCACCATCGTGCTCTCGACGCCCTACGAGTCGCGGCCACCCACTGACGGCAGCTCCGGTGGTTGACGAGGTGATCCACGGAACGTTTTGGTGGCTATAGCGCCAAGAATGCTCCGTGGATCATGCTGGGGCGCGGCTCAGGCGCCGAAGGCCGATAGTCCGGTGAGTGCCTGGCCGACGACGAGCTGGTGCACCTCGGACGTGCCCTCATAGGTGAGCACCGACTCGAGGTTGTTGGCATGCCGGAGCACCGGGTACTCGAGTGTGATGCCGTTGGCGCCGAGGATCGTCCGGCAGGTGCGGGCGATCGAGAGGGCCTCCCGGACGTTGTTGAGCTTGCCGAGGCTGACCTGATCGGGGCGGAGCTTGCCGTCGTCCTTGAGCCGCCCGAGGTGCAGCGCGAGCAAGAAGCCCTTCTGCAGCTCCAGCGCCATGTCGGCGAGCTTGGCCTGGGTGAGCTGGAATGACGCCAACGGCCGGTCGAACACCTCGCGGTCGACGGCATACGAGACGGCCGCCTCGAGACAGTCCCGGGCCGCACCGAGCGCCCCGAAGACGATGCCGAACCGGGCCTCGTTCAGGCAGGACAGCGGTCCGCGCAGGCCCGAGGCCTCGGGCAGCACAGCGCTCGCGGGCAGCCGGACGCCCTCGAGCACGAGCTCGCTGGTCACCGACGCCCGCAGGGACAGCTTCTTCGAGATCTTGGGTGCGGAGAAGCCGGCCGCGTCGGTCGGGACGAGGAAGCCGCGGATGCCGTCGTCGGCTCTGGCCCAGACGACGGCGACGTCGGCCACCGACCCGTTGGTGATCCACATCTTGGTGCCGTCGAGCACCCAGTCCTCGCCGTCACGGCGGGCGCGCGTGCGCATGCCCGCCGGGTTCGAGCCGAAGTCCGCCTCGGTGAGCCCGAAACACCCGATGATCTCGCCCGCGGCCATGCCGGGCAGCCAGCGTTGCTTCTGCTCCTCGGAGCCGAACTTCCAGATCGCGAACATCGCCAGCGAACCCTGCACCGACACCAGGCTCCGCACCCCGGAGTCGGCGGCCTCGAGCTCCATGCAGGCGAGGCCGTAGGAGACGGCGTTCGTGCCCGCGCAGCCGTAGCCGGTCAGGTGCATGCCGAGCAGGCCCAGCTTGCCGGCGTCGACGGCGAGCGACAACGGGATCTCGCCGGCCTCGTACCAGTCGGCGATGTCGGGGCGGACCTTCTCGGCGCAGAACCGACGCACGGTCTCCTGGATGGCCTTCTCGTCGTCGCTGAGCAGATGGTCGACGGCCAGCAACTCGAGTGCGCCGGGCGGGGTCATCGGTGTACTCCTTCGCAGAGCCGTATCGCCGCCGCCTCGATCTCGGCCTCGCCCAGCAGGACGTGGGCGGCCGCCGGACCCAGGGGGATGAAGCTGTCCTCGCTGGTCACCCGGGCCGAACGCCCGGTGAAGCCCGCGTCGACGAGGGCCGCGAGCACGCCTTCCGAGACGCCGCCGCTGCGGCGCGTCTCGTCGACCACCAGTACCCGGCCGGTCGCCGAGGCCTCACGCAGGAGGTCGTCGACCGGGAGCGGAGCCAGCCAGCGCAGGTCCAGCACACGCGCAGCGACGCCGCGCTCCTCGAGCCGGCGAGCGACCCGCAGGCTCATTCGCAGCCCGTTCGCGAAGCTGACCAGCGTGAGGTCACGTCCCTCACCGTACGTGCGGCCACGACCGATCGGCACATGACGCTCCTCCCACTGCTCCGGGGGGGCGTACACATCCAGCCAAGCGCCGTCATCGGGGTCGTGCAGGTCACGGGTGTGGTAGAGCGCGATCGGCTCCAGGAAGACGCAGACACTGCCGTCGACTGCGGCGGCGGCCAGGCACGTGCGCAACATCGCTGCCGCATCGGAACCGCGAGCCGGACATGCGACGACCAGACCAGGGATGTCCCGCAGCACCGCGAGCGCGTTGTCGTTGTGGAAGTGCCCGCCGAAGCCCTTCTGGTACGCGAGTCCGGCGATCCGGACCACCATCGGGTTGCGGTACTGCTCCTGCGAGAAGAACGAGAGCGTGGCGGCCTCACCGCGCAGCTGGTCCTCGGCGTTGTGCAGATAGGCCAGGTACTGGATCTCGGGAACGGGGACCAGCCCGGCGAGGCCCGCACCCAGGGCAAGTCCGAGGATCGACTGCTCGTCCAGCAGTGTGTCGAAGACCCGGCCGGCCCCGAACCGGCGGGCAAGTCCGCGGGTCACGCCGTACACGCCCCCCTTGCGTCCGACGTCCTCACCGAACACCAGGACCCGGGGGTCCGCGATCATCCCATCGGCCAGCGCCGCCGTGATCGACGCAGCCAGGGTCAGTGGCTCGCCGTCGTTCGACTTGACGCGCTTCGCCGCCGTCGCGACCGCCGCGGCCACGGCGTCGGGCCGGCGCGGCGCGAGCGGCGCCATGACGTGTCCGGCGGACGCGAGCTGCGGCCCGTCGGTGAGCTCGCCGACCGTCCTGGCGACCAGCGACGCCGCGGCGTCGTAACGCTCGAGCAGCTCAGCAGGCGTCGCGTGGCCGGCGTGCACCAGCGCCGTCGCCGTGCCGAGGAGGGGGTCACGCGCGTAGTCGGCAGCCATCTCGCTCGGCGTGCGGTAGCCGATCTCGGCGTCGCTGCCCGCGTGCCCCAGGTAGCGCACGGTGCGAACATGCAGGAACGCGGGTCTGCGTGTCGTGCGCACGTGCTCGGCGGCTGCGCACGCGGCGTCGTACGTCGCGGCAACGTCGAAGCCGTCGGCGGCGTAATAGGCCAGACCGGGCCGGGTGCCGTACGCGCGTTCGATCCAGCCAGCCGGAGTCGGTACCGAGATGCCGAGGCCGTTGTCCTCGCAGAGGAACAAGACCGGCACCGGGAGGTTCTGGTAGGCCGTGTTGATCGCCGTGTTGACCGCACCGGTGGCGGTCGAGTGGTTGGCCGAGGCGTCGCCCAGCGAGCAGATGACGACGGCGTCGCGCGGCCACGGGGGAGTGACGCCGAGCTTGACCGCCCGGTGCAGCGCCACGGCGAGGCCGACGGCCCGGGGCAGGTGTGACGCGATGGTCGACGTCTGCGGGATCACCGAGAGCCCTGCGTTCCCGAACACCTTGTGACGTCCGCCGGCGATGGGTTCGTCGGCGGCGCACAAGACGCCCTGCAGCACGTCTCGCACCGGCGCGGACCCGGGCACCTGCGCGGCCCTGGCCTGGTAGAAGGCGCCGGCCCGGTAGTGAAGCAGCGCCGGGTCGGTCGGCCGGAGCGCCGCCGCGACCGCCGCGTTGCTCTCGTGGCCGGCCGAGCCGATCGTGTAGAAGCCGCGACCCTGCGACTGCAACGACCGCGCGGCGAAGTCCAGATGCCGGCTGGCCGCCTGGGCGTCGAAGATCTCGAGCGCCGCGGCGGCCGTCAGGCCGCTGCTGGGACGGATGGGTCCGTTTGGTGGAACAGAGGCATCCGTGGTCAGCCGCAGCCCTCCGACGGCCGACCGGAACGCCTCCTCGAGGGGGTTGGTCACTCCAGCCATCGGTCGCGTTCGGCTTCCCGCTCGCTCCGCGCTGGTCGCCTCACTGCTCGACCAACCGGATGTCCCGGTCCGGCGTGAGCTCGATGACGTCCATCTGGGCTTTCTGAAGCTTGCCGGAGTAGTCCCAGTTCATCGCCTGCCACCGGGTGAACTGGTCGAGCACCCACATCCCGGACTGCCGCGAGCCGTTGCCCGACTTGCCGTTGCCGCCGAACGGCAGGTGTGCCTCGGCGCCCGACGTGGAGTTGTTCACGCTGACCATGCCGGCGCCGATGCCCCGCCGAAAGGCGTACGCCTCCTTGGGATCGGTCGTGTAGATCGACGAGGAGAGACCGTAGCCGGGCGCGTTGGCCAGCTCGATCGCCTCGTCGAGCGTGCCGTACGTCGCGATGCCGACGATCGGCCCGAACGTCTCCTCGTCGAAGATCGCGTCGCCGGACCGTACACCGTCGACGACCACCGGGTGGTAGTAGAGCCCGCTGGCCGGGTCGCCGACGAAGCCGTCGCGTGGGTTGTCGCCGCCGATCCGGCCCGTCCGCCCATGCACCCTGTGGTGGGGCTGGATCCAGGTGAGGTACTCCTCGTACCGGCCGGCGAACTTCTCGTCGAGCAGCGGTCCCATCAGGACCTCACCGGACGGGTCGCCGACCACGGCCTGGCCGACCGCCTTGGTGAACCGCGCGACGAAATCGTCGTGGCGCGACTCGTGGACGATGACCGTGCCGAGCGACGTGCACCGCTGCCCGGCCGTGCCGAAACCGGAGAACAGCGCGCCCTCGACGGCGAGGTCGAGGTCGGCGCTCGGCGTGACGACCAGTGGGTTCTTGCCGCCGAGCTCGAGACAGGCGGTCTGCAGGTGCCGGCCGGTGAGCTCACCGATCCTTCGGCCGACTGCCGACGACCCGGTGAACCCGACCTTGTCGATGGTGCCGGCCTCGAGCGCCGCCTCGAGACCTGCGTAGGTCTGCTCACCGTCGGCGTGCACGAGGTTGAAGACGCCATCGGGCAGTCCGCCACCGCGGACGAACAGCTCGTGGAACGCGTTGGAGACCGCAGCCGAGTACTCGGCCGGCTTCCAGACCACGGTGTTGCCGGTGAGCAGCGCCGGGACGATGTACCAGGACGGCACCGCGACCGGGAAGTTGCCGGCCGTGATGACCGCCACCGCTCCGACCGGGTTGCGGAACGTGAACAGCTGCTTGTCCGGCATCTCGCTCGGGACGGTCTGCCCGTACAGGCGCCGGCCCTCGCCGAGGAAGAAGTCACAGGTGTCGACGATCTCGCGGACCTCGCCGAGGGCCTCGGCATACGGTTTGCCGATCTCGCGGGTCACGAGCCGGGCCAGTGCTTCGGCGTTGTCCTCCACGGCGCGGCCGATGTGGGCGATCGCGCGGCCGCGCACCGGCGCGGGGATCTCGGCCCAGGCGGGCTGGGCCCGCTTGGCCGAGGCTGCGGCTGCGCTAAAGGTCGCCGCGTCGGCGAACACGACCTCGGCGACGACGTCGTCGAGGCGGGCCGGGTTGGTGCTCGCGACGGTCCTGCCCTCGCCGACGGGTTTGCCCTCGATGACGGATGTGACAGTTGTGATCACTTCTGCTGCTCCTCGAAACGGTCGAGCACCCGCCCGACCGCAGCCGCGGCACGGGCGAGTTCGTCATCGGTGACGGACAGAGCCGGCCGGAACCGCACCGCCCGGTCGCCACTGCCCAACGCGAGCACGTGCTCATCGTCGCGCAGCCTTGCCCGGACGTCGTCGCGGGTCTGCGGGTCGGGCAGGTCGATGGCCACCATCAGGCCGCGGCCCCGCACGTTGGTGACGAGGTTGGGGTGAGCCTCGCCGAGGGTGCGCAGGTCGGCCACGAACCGGTCGCCCTTCGGTCCGGCCTGTTCAATCAGACCTTCGCTCTCGATGATCTCGAGGATGCGCCGGGACCGCACCATGTCGGCGAGTCCGCCTCCCCAGGTGGAGTTGATCCGCCCGGAGACCGCGAACACGTTGTCCGGCACCTCGTCGACCCGGCCACCGGCCATGATGCCGCCGACCTGCACCTTCTTCGAGAAGGCGACGATGTCAGGCGCCAGGCCGAGCTGCTGGTACGCCCACGGAGTTCCGGTTGTGCCCGCACCGGTCTGGACCTCGTCGAGGATGAACAATGCGTCGTGGCGGTGCACGAGCTCCTGCATGGCCTGCAGGAACTCGGCGCGCATGTGGTTGTCGCCGCCCTCACCCTGGATCGGCTCGGCAATGAAGGCCGCGATGTCGTGCGGATGGCGGGCGAAGGCCTCCTCCGCCTGCACCAGCGCGCGCTCCTCGGCAGCCCTGACCTCGTCGAGATCCATCGGGAACCGGATCGCGGGCACGTCGATACGCGGCCAGTCGAACTGCGGGTACCGGGCGGTCTTGACGGGCTCCGTGTTCGTCATGGACATCGTGTATCCGCTGCGGCCGTGGAAGGCGCGGGTGAGATGCATGACCCGGGTGCCGAGCTCTGCCGGGCGGCCGCTGGCCTCGTTGTGCCGGCTCTTCCAGTCGAACGCGACCTTGAGGGCGTTCTCGACGGCGAGCGCCCCGCCCTCGACGAAGAACAGGTGCGGCAGCCGCTGGTCGCCGAGAACGCGGACGAAGGTCTCGACGAACTCGGCCAGATGCGTGCTGTAGATGTCCGAGTTCGCCGGCTTGTTGGCCGCGACCTCGGTGAGGACGGCCAGGAACTCCGGGTTGCCGACGATCCCCGGGTGGTTGCACCCGAGCGGTGCCGATGCGAAGAACGTGTACATGTCCAGGTAGCGCTGGCCGTCGCGCGCGTCGACCAGCCAGGACCCCTGGCTGGCCCGGGTGTCGAGGACGAGCTTGAACCCGTCGGTGAGCAGGTGTCTCGCGAGGCTGTCGTGGACGTCGCCAGGCGCCACCTTGGCGCGTTCGGCCGTGAGAGAGGTCACGTCGCCTGCCTTTCCGAGGATCGTTCGGCACCGCGGCGTGGCCGGGCGCAGTGTAAGAGAGGTTCTCCGGCAGAGAGCGTACCTTGACGGAACTCTTACGGGAGACTCGCCGCGCTCCGGAAGAACGGCGGCGCACGCACGATTCGCCACCCGTGGGCAAGACTGAGGGCCATGCCCGAGTCGGTCCTGCTCCGGGGTGGCACCGTCCACAGCCCGGCGGATCCGTCCGCCACCGCGATGCTCGTCGTCGACGACCGCATCGCCTGGGTTGGCGGCGAGGATGTGGCGGAGGCCCATGTCGATGCCGTCGGTTCCGTCGTCGAGCTCGACGGTGCGCTCGTGACGCCGGCCTTCGTCGATGCCCACGTCCACCTCACCGAGACCGGCCTGGCGGACGAGGGAGTCGAACTCGCCGACTGCGCTTCGCTCAGCGAGTGCCTGGACCGGGTCGCAGCGCACGCGCGCTCGCGGCGCGGCGGGCCGGTGCTCGGCCACGGCTGGGACGAGCGCGACTGGCCCGAGGCACGTCCTCCCACGCTCGACGAGGTCACCCGGGCGGCCGGGGGAGCGGTCGCCTACCTGGCTCGGGTCGACGTCCACTCGGCCGTGGTGTCGACGGCCCTGCTCGCCGCGGTTCCGGCGATCGCGGCTGCGGACGGGTACGCCGACGGTCTGGTCCGCCGCGAGGCCCACCATCTTGCCCGGCGGGCGACCCGGGACGAGATCACGGCCGCCCGGCGGCTGGGGCTCCAGCGCGACACGCTGCGCCGAGTTGCAGCTCTCGGAATCGGCGCGGTCCATGAGATCGGAGCACCCCATATCGCCGGTCCGGAAGACGTACGCGCGGCGATCGCACTCGCTGCCGACGAGCCGCTCCCGGACGTCGTGGCCTACTGGGGCTCGACCGGCGACGGGGTCGCCATCGCCGTCGAACTCGGCTGCGCCGGAGCGGCCGGGGATCTCAACCTCGACGGCAGCCTCGGCTCGCGCACCGCGCGGCTCAGCTCGCCCTACGCCGACGCACCGGGGGAGCGGGGGTATCTGTACCTCTCGCTCGAGGATGCGATCGAGCATGTGGTCGCCTGCACCGAGGCCGGGATCCAGGCCGGGTTCCACTGCATCGGCGACGAGGCCGTGTGGATCGCCGTCACCGCGATCGCCGGAGCGGCCGAACGTTGCGGCCTCGCCGAGGTGGTCGCGGCGAGGCATCGGCTCGAGCACGTGGAGATGATCACCAAAGTTCTCATCGACGAGATGGCCCGGCTGGGCGTGGTGGCCAGCGTCCAGCCGCGCTTCGACGAGTTCTGGGGAGGGAACGACGGCATGTACGCGACCCGGCTCGGCTCCGAACGTGCCGGTGGGCTGAACCCGCTCGCGGCGTTGGACCGGGCCGGCGTGACCCTGGCGTTCGGGTCCGACTCGCCGGTCACGCCGTTCGGTGGCTGGGAGGCGGTGCGCGCCGCGGCGTACCACCGAACGCGTGAGCACCGGATGACCGTGCGAGCCGCGTTCGCGGCCGCGACGCGCGGCGGCTGGCGTGCCGCTCGGGTCGACGACGCGGGAACCATCGCGCCGGGCATGCTGGCCAGCTACGCCGTCTGGGACGTGCCCGGACTGCCCGACCTCACCCCCGGCGCCGACCTGCCCATCTGCCTGCGGACCGTGGTCCGCGGCCGGACGATCTACGACCGGTTCGCGGTGTGATGTCGCCGACGTCGGCCGCCGGCTGCCGCGCACGGTCGACGCGATCGCTGGGTGTCGGCCGTTTGGCCGATGGTGCTCGGCGTGTCGCGTACGACACGCCGATGCTCGCTGATTTCTTGCATGATCAGCGTGATCATTCAGGGGCCCAGCTGACCTGCGAGGACACGGCGTCCGTGCAGGTCAAGCTCGGATTGACAGGTCGGGGCCGGGGGGAGCAAAGTCGCGTGCTGTCCACCAGCGGACACTGCTCGGGCCGGCGTCCGAGCGCGCCGCGTGACCGGGGTCGAGGGAGCCACCGGCGTACGGCCGGAGAATCCGCGAGCCAGGCTCATGATTGCGCGGCGCGCCGGGTCGCGTCCCGAGCGGCACGGGGTGCGACGAGGTCGGGCCCGGCCCGCCCAGTAGACAACGGTCCGCGAGCCGCAGCCTGCGGTGCGCGCATCGGTCCGAAGGGTGTGGCCGGGCCGCGTCCGGCGCAGATCCGGGCGGGCACGGGACGAGCGCACCGGACGTTGTACCGTCACGCGAAAGCATGCGCCTCGCGCGCGTGCGCCTTGACCGGTACCTGGACGGAGCGCGCTGCCCGTGACGCCTCTTGCACGCGCCGCCGGGTCCGTCGCTGCCGGCGCCGTGCTCGTGCTGGCCTTTCCGCCGTACGACCTGTGGTTCGTCGCCCCGCTCGCACCGGCAGCGCTCGTCTTGCTGGTTCGCGGAGAGTCACCGCTCCGGGCGGGGCTGTGGGGACTCCTCGCGGGGCTGGGCTTCTTCCTGCCGTTCCTGCCATGGGTCGGGCAAGAGGTGGGGCCGATCCCGTGGCTGGTGCTGGCCCTGCTCCAGGCACTGTTCTTCGTGCCGCTCGGCATCGGGCTCATGCTCGTGCAGCGGGTGCCCGGATGGCCCGTGTGGACCGCCGCCCTGTGGGTTGCCGAGGAGTCGCTGCGTGGCCGGGTCCCGTACGGGGGTTTCACCTGGGGCAAGCTCGCCTTCTCGCAGGTCGACGGACCGATGCTCGGGCTGGTCGCGCTCGGAGGGTCCCCGCTGGTCACGTTCGCGGTCGCGCTCGTCGGCGGTCTGTTGGCGTGGGCGATGCTGCCACGGTCCCCACGATCCCGGCTCGCGGCGCTCGGTGCAGCGGTTGCGGTCGTAGCCGCAGGCCTCGTGGTGTCGACACCGCCACCGGACGGGCCATCCGTCACCGTCGCCGTGGTCCAGGGCAACGTGCCCGAGCTGGGCCTGCGCTTCAACGCCGAGCGGCGTGTGATCACCCGCAACAACGCCGAGGTCACCAGCCGTCTCGCCGACCAGGTGGCCGCTGGTGAGGCCGAACAGCCGGACCTCGTCATCTGGCCCGAGAACTCCGCTGACATCAACCCCTTCGCCGACGCGGAGACATACGCCGACATCAGTGAGGCCGTCGATGCGATCGGTGCACCGACGCTGATCGGTGCAGTCGTGCCAACCCCCGACGAGAGGAACGTCGAGAACACGTCGATCGTCTGGGAGCCCGGTGGCGGTCCGGCGGCGACGTACGTCAAGCGGCACCCGATGCCATTCGGCGAGTACATCCCGTTCCGGCGTATCGCCCGGATGATCACCCCCGCCGTCGACCGGCAGCCGCGCGACTTCGTCGCCGGCCAGGAGATCGGAGTGCTCAGCATCGGGCCCGCACGCGTCGGGTCGGTGATCTGTTTCGAGGTCGCCTTCGACAACCTGGTCCGCGACGCCGTGCGGGCCGGTGGCAACATCCTCGCCGTCCAGACCAACAACGCGACCTTCGGTTTCACGCCCATGACCGAGCAGCAACTCGCGATGGCACGGATGCGAGCCGTCGAGCACGGTCGAACGGTGCTCGTCTCGGCACTGGCCGGTGTCAGCGCCATCATCGGTACCGACGGCGAGGTCCGCGAGCGGGCCGAGCTCTACACCCAGGACGTGCTCGTGGCGGACGTCACTCTCTCCGACCGTCGGACCGTGGCGACCTCGTTGGGTGAATGGCCCGAGCTCGCCCTCGTCATCGCCGGCCTCGGCGCACTCGGGCTGGCCGGGCTTCGGTTTCGACGCCGCGGGTCGGTCGAGACGGTTGCGGTGACGGGTGAACCCGTGGCCGTGGACGCTCAGCGAGGGAGCGCGTCGTGACCGGGCGCGTGCTCGTCGTCGTCCCGACCTACAACGAGGCGCAGACGATCCGGAAGGCGGTCGAGCGAGTACGCACGGCGGTCCTGGACGCCGACGTGCTCGTCGTCGACGACGGATCTCCGGACGGCACCGGACAGATCGTCGACCGGATCGCCGAGCTGGACGGTCAGGTACACGTCCTGCACCGCACCCGGAAGGAGGGGCTAGGCGCCGCCTACGTCGCGGGATTCCGGTGGGGGCTCGAGCGTGGCTACGGAGTACTCGTCGAGATGGACGCCGACGGCTCGCACCAGCCTGAGGAGCTGCCGCGGCTGCTCGACGCCCTCGAGCACGCCGACCTCGTACTCGGATCGCGCTACGTGCCCGGCGGCAGCGTCGTGAACTGGCCCCGCCGCCGAGAGCTGCTGTCTCGGGGCGGGAACCTCTACACGCGGCTGGCTCTCGGCATTCCGCTGCGCGATGCCACCGGTGGCTACCGCGCCTTCCGGGCCGGCACACTTCGCCGCCTCGGCCTCGACGACGTGGCTTCGCAGGGCTATTGCTTCCAAGTGGACCTCGCATGGAGAGCCGTGCGCGCCGGCCTGCGTGTGGTCGAGGTCCCGATCACGTTCGTCGAGCGGGTCGAAGGGACGTCGAAGATGAACGGCACGATCGTGCGAGAGGCCCTTTGGCGGGTGACCCAATGGGGTGTCGCGCGGCGGCTCGACCAGGTGCGCTCGGTGGTGTGGCGACGATGAGGGCACCGTTCGTGGTCCGGCTCGCGTTCGTCGCGTATGTCATCGCCGAGGTCGCCCTGTTCGTCCTGGCCGTGCGCTGGCTGGGCGGCTGGGTCACGCTCCTGCTCGTGCTCTCCACGACCCTGCTCGGCGGATGGCTGATCCGGAACGAGGGACTGCGTGCCTTCGGTGCCGTCAACGAGGCTGTCCAGGCCGGGCGCGCCCCAGGCCGCGAGGTCGCCGACACCGGCGTCGTGCTGACCGGCGGCCTGCTGCTGGTGCTGCCGGGTTTTCTGACGGACATCGCCGGGTTGCTCGCCGTCCTGCCGCCGACCAGGCCGCTGGCCCGCCGACTGCTCGCACGGGCCCGGCTGGCCGGCCCGAGACGTCAAGCCTCGCCGGACGGAACCGGTCCCGTCATTCCCGGCGAGGTGATCGACCCGGCTCAGGATCGCCGGGGGAACGGTCCGGTCATCCGCGGCAACGTCATCGAGAGCGACCCGGCCGACCCCGACGATAGCCCCGGCGGGTCGCGGGACTAGCCGGCCGCGCGCGCATGGCGCCGACGTGGCGCCGGGACCCGGGTCTCTTCAGCCGGGACTCTCGGTCGGAGCCCTCTGGAGCTCGTGGGCCAGCTGCTCGAGCTCGGCACCGCCGGACATCAGCCTGGTGAGCTCGGCCAGGTCGATGTCGTCCTTGCCGAAATCGCCGAGGCTGTGTCCGCGGTTGAGGATGAGGAACCGGTCGCCCACCGGGTAGGCGTGGTGTGGGTTGTGGGTGATGAACACGACGCCGAGCCCGCGGTCCCGCGCCGCCACGATGTAGCGCAGCACCACTCCGGCCTGCTTGACGCCCAGTGCCGACGTCGGCTCGTCGAGGATCAGCACCCGGGCACCGAAGTAGACGGCCCGGGCGATCGCCACCGACTGCCGCTCACCACCGGAGAGGGTTCCGACCGGCTGCTCGGGATCGCGGATGTCGATGCCCATGGCCAGCAGCTCGTCGCGGGTGATCTGCTTGGCGCCTGCGACGTCGAACCGCCGCAGCGGCCCCCAGCCCTTGGTCGGCTCCGAGCCGAGGAAGAAGTTGCGCCAGATCGCCATCAGCGGCACCAACGCGAGATCCTGATAGACGGTGGCGATGCCGCGGTCGAGAGCCTCACGGGGGCTTGACAGCCGGATGGCCTGACCGTCGATCAGGTACTCGCCGCGGTCGTGCTGGTGTGCGCCCGCGAGGATCTTGATCAGGGTCGACTTACCGGCGCCGTTGTCCCCGAGCACACACATGACAGTGCCGGGCCGGACCGTCATGGAGACGCCGTCCAGCGCGATGACGTTGCCGAAGCTCTTGCCGATCTCACGCACTTCGAGCAGGGGTGCGGCGCCTGCCGCACCGGCGGCGGGCCCGTCCATGGTCGAAGGGATCGTCATCGCCTCATGACCTCCACCCGCTTGCGTACGTAGAGGTTCAGCAGGGTCGCCAGCAGGAGGAGCAGGCCCAGGAACAGCATGAACCAGTCGCTGTCCCAGTTCGCGAACACGATGCCCTGCTTGGCCATGCCGAAGATCAAGGCGCCCAGCGAGGCCCCGATCGCAGACCCGAAGCCTCCCGTCAGCAAGCAGCCCCCGATCACGGCGGCGATGATGAACTCGAACTCGAGGCCGATGCCGGAGTTCGCCTGTACCGACGTCAGCCGCACCGCCTGCATGGTCCCCACCAGCGCCGCCATCGTCGATACCGTCATGAACAGCGCGATCTTCGTGCGCGATGCCGGCACGCCCACGCCACGGGCCGCGACTGCCGAGCCACCCACGGCGAAGATCCAGTTCCCCGGTCGCGTGCGGAGCAGGACGTATGTCGCGAGCGCGGTCACCGCGATCCACCAGAAGACGGTCACCCGGACGTTGGCGCCGAATATCGAGACCGTGCTCGCGAACACCGTCCGGGCGGTGTCGTAACCGGCGGCGTCATCCAGACCACGCACCTGGACGGTGCCGGTGATGATCTTCGTCACGCCGAGGTTGAGGCCCTGCAGCACGAGGAACATGCCGAGCGTGACGATGAAGCTCGGCAGCCCGGTACGGACCACCATCACCCCGTTGACGAGCCCGACAACCAGCCCGACAACGAGCGCGATCGCCAACGCACCCCACACGTTGACGCCGTACTCGGTGGCGAACGTTGCGACGACCAGGCCCGCCGTGGCCGTCATGACGCCGGCGGACAGGTCGAACTCGCCACCGATCATGAGCAACGCCACCGCCACCGCCATGATCCCGAGCGGCGCCGAGGCATCGAGCCAGTTGGCGATCCCGGCCGGCGTCGCGAACGCGTCGGTCTGGATCGCGAAGAAGAGGAAGACCGCAAGGGCACCGACCGCGGCGCCCAGCTCCGGGCGCTGGAGGAACCGGCGGGTGAGGCCGGTGCCGACGACGCGCTCGTCACTGGACGTCGCGGCCGGTGCCGCCGTCACCGGGTGCCCGCCTCAGCCAGCTCGGCGACCGTGGCGGCGTTCTCCTGGGTGACGAAGCCGGGACCGGTGAGCACCGGCAGGCCACCACCCATGGTGTTGTTGTTCTCCTGGTACAGCTTGAGCAGCACGATGGGGATGTACCCCTGCAGGTACTGCTGCTGGTCCACGGCGAACAGGATGGAACCGTCCTCGATCGCACTGACGACGTCGCCGGACAGGTCGAACGTCGCGATCTGTGCCTCCGACCCGGCCCCCGCCACTGCGTCGACGGCAGCGACGCCGATGGCCGGGTTGAGCGCGAGCACACCGTCGATCGACGGGTCGGCCTGCAGGCTGGACTGGATCGTGTTCTGAGCCCCGGCGACGTCGTTGATGTCGACCTGCAGGTTCTCGACGGTGCCGCCGAGGCCTTCGGTCGCACCCTCGCAACGTTGCTCGAGGCCGATGTTGCCCGGCTCGTGGATGACGCAGATCAAGTTCGTCACCCCCGCCTCGGCGAGCTGCTCACCGGCGCCCTGACCGGCGACGGTCTCTGTCTGTCCGACGTGGGTGATCGCGCCCAGCGACGCCGATTCGTTCTCGCCGGAGTTGATCGTGATGATCGGGATACCGGCGTCCGCGGCAGCTGCCAGCGGCTCGCGCATGGCGTCGGGGTTCGCCAGAGAGACGACGATCCCGTCCACCTCGTCGCTGACCGCGGCGTCGATGAACTGTGCCTGCTCGTCCGGTTCGCCCGAGCCCTGGTAGGTGACCTCGACGCCGAGATCCTCGGCGGCAGCGTCGGCGCCGTTCTTGACGACGTCCCAGAACGCGTCGCCTGCTGAGGCGTGGGTGACGACGGCGAACGTGAAATCTGCGTCACCGCTTCCGCCGCCCTCTTCGGTCGCGCCACTGCCTCCGCCGCTGTCGCCGTCGCCGTCGCTGCATGCAGCGAGCACGAGGGGCAGGGCGAGGAAGGCGAGCAGCGCGCGCTTCCTGGTGTGCGTTGTGGTGAGCATGGTCCTCCTTTGACGAGCGTGCTGACGATCAGTGCGACCCGCGAACCTCCTCGACCCGGACCGGACGCCGCTCTGCCCGGGACAGCTCGGCCGCCTCGGCCACGAACAGTGCCTCCAGCGCCTCTTCGCCCGGGCAGAGACTGGCCACGCCACCCACGACGACCTCGACAAACGCACTGAGCTCCGCGCGGTACGCGGCGGCAAAGCGGTCGACGAAGTGTTCGTACGGCGGCCCGGCCGGTCCACCGACGCCAGGCTCGGCCGAGGTTAGCGGAGCCCGTGCGTCCAAACCTGCAACCAGCGTGCCCGCCGCGCCGGACACCTCCAACCGGACGTCGTACCCTGCGCCGTTGTAGCGGGTCGCGTACGCCGTCCCGAGCGTGCCGTCGTCGAGCGAAAGGGCGACGACGCCGGTGTCGACGTCGCCGGCGTCGGCGAAGAACCGCTCCCCGCGGTTCGAGCCGGTTGCGTAGACCTCGACGATCTCTCGGCCGGTGACCCAGCGGATCGCGTCGAAGTCGTGGACGCTGCAGTCGCGGAAGATGCCACCCGAGCTCGGGATGTACGAAGCGTGCGGAGGCGCCGGGTCGGCGGTGACGGCCCGCACCCCGTGCAGGCGACCCAACCGTCGTGCGTGCACCGCCTCGCGAAGAGCGTGGTATCCAGCGTCGAAGCGACGTTGAAATCCGACCTGCAGCGGCGTCCCGGCCGCCTCGACCTCCTTGAGGACGGCGACGGTGGTGGCGACGTCGACGGCCACCGGCTTCTCGCAGAAGATCGGCAGGCCGGATCGGGCCAGCGCGACGACCAGGCCGGCGTGCGACGGGGTCGGCGTCGCGATGACTGCGGCGTCGATGGCGGTGGCGAGCAGGCCGGGGACATCGGCGGCGACGGCCGCGCCGACCGCGTCCGCGACCCGGGCTGCCCGCGCCTGGTCCAGGTCGGTGACCACGACCTCGCCGACCTCTGACAGCTCGGCGAGGGTGGCGGCGTGTAGAGCGCCGATGCGTCCCGCGCCGATCACGCCGACCCGCATGGTGCGCCTCCGTCCCGATCACGCCGCGACGTGACTGGACGTCACTTCTAGTGCCCAGCGGTGCGGAGTGTCAAGACTTTGTCCTGACAATCCGTCAATAGGACTTGGAGACCTGCGACTCGCGAGATTCCGTCTGCCCGACCACTGTCGAGACGGGTCCGCCGCACAAAGATCCGGGCCGCGTCGCTGACAGCGACGCGGCCCGGATCGGTGCCGACGGTGGCAGGCGCGGGGGATCGCCCGCCCCCGACGGCGGTCAGGCGGTCTTCTTGCGTCCGCGGGTGCTGGCGGCAAGGTGCGCGCCACCGGGAAGCAGGCCTGCGCGAAGCAGGTCGAGCCGCTCGCCGAGGAGTACCTCGAGGTCCTCCACGGTGCGGCGCTCGAGCAGCATGTCCCAGTGGGTTCGCGGCGCCTTGCCCGGCTTCTCGTCGGGACGGTCGCTCGCAACTCGCAGCGCCTGTGCGCCGCAGCGCGGGCAGTCCCAGAGCGCCGGCACCTCGGCCTCGACCGAGAAGGTCATCTCGAAGCGGTGACCATGCGCGCAGTCGTAGGTCACGGTCTGACGGTCCGCGAACTCGACGCCGCGCTCGTCCTCGTAGCTGGTGGCGCCGAGGCGCGAGCCACGAAGGGTAGAACGCTCGGCCATCGTGTTAGCCCTTCCAGGACGGTAGTCCTTGGGAGTCGGAGGTCAGGTCTTGGCGTTTCCCCGGCCACCGGTCGGGCAACCTGGGGAGACATTCAAAAGAACGACCGGGCCGGCTGTCTTGTTCCACGCGCCATGTGACACCGCGGTTCACCAGGCGTGACGTCGCTCACGCCCGCAGGACCGCCGGGACTCGGGGCGGCGGTTACCGGCATCTCCTCGTGGACCCGGCTGCCGGGACCGGATCCGTACACTCGCCGTCCGGGAACCACGACGCGCGGACCAACGGACGTACGTCAGGTGTCGGAGCGATCACGAGGGGCCGCGGTGGCACAACGCGAGATCCGCCTCTATGGCGATCCGGTCCTGCGGACCGTCGCCGATGAGGTCACGTCGTTCGGCGATGCGACCCGTGCTCTGGCTCGCGACCTGCTCGACACGGTCGCGCAACCCGGCCGGGCCGGGCTCGCGGCGCCGCAGATCGGGGTGGCGCTCCGCGCGTTCTCGTACAACGTCGACGACCGGGTGGGCGTGGTCTTCAACCCGGTGGTCGTGTCCAGGGAGGGCGTGCAGGAAGCTGACGAGGGTTGCCTGTCGGTTCCCGACCTGTGGTTCCCGACCAAACGAGCGGCCTACGCGGCCGTCGAAGGGCTCGATGCCGACGGTACGCCCGTGCGTGTCGAGGGCGCGGAGCTCATGGCCCGCTGCCTGGAGCACGAAGTCGACCACCTCGACGGCATCGTCTTCCTGCGCCGACTCGAGGGCGAGGCTCGCCGGAACGCGATGCGCGCGGTCCGTGAGAGCGAGTGGTTCAACGCGGCTCGCTGACCCCCGCCGGCTCGCCGAGTGCGGAGAGCACCGCCCGCTGCGCGACGGCAGCCACGGCGAGCGCGACCGCCAGCGTCTGCTGTCCGGCCGCGTAGAGCGCGGCAGCGGCGGCACCGAACAGCGCCAGCTCGAGCCCCACGACGACCGGCGCCGGCAGACGTACCGCCGCCTTCGGTGAGACGAACAGCCCCCACGCGACGGCCGCCACGATGGGAGCCCCGAGCCCGAGCAGAAGCTTGAGGAGCACGCCGTCGGGCGCGGTGAAACCCCAGTATCCCAGAGCCGCGAGCAGAGCGAGCTCGAGCAGGAAACGGAGGCCGAGTATGGCGGATCGCATGGAACCCCTCCGCTCCGAGCGCAAGCCGGCGACGCACTCGAGGCGCCACCCTACGCCGCGACGAAGAGCGGTCCCGGTCTCACGCGCCGGATGCCGGACGGTGTCACCACGTAGGTGCCCAGGCACGACAGGCCGGCCAGCCGTGACGTGCCGGCGAAGGCGTCGTGCCAGGCCAGGTCGCCGCCCTGGGCCCGGGGATCACCGTGACGGGCAACGGCGAGCAGCGCCCCGGCGAACCCGAACTCTGCCGCCACGTGGCGCAACAGCGGGCCGAGGGCGCGCACCCTCGAGTGCTGCGGCGGGTCGGGCGGCACGTCGTCGACCGCGGCCGTCATGGCCATGGTTGCGTCGACGTCGGTGAGGACGAGTAGAAGGGAGCCCGGTCGGAACTCGCCGGCCGCGACGACCGTCGCCAGAAAGCGGACCGCGTTGGCCTCCACGTCGAGCTGTGTCCTGGTTTCCATGACCGCGGATGCTCGCGGATCGGGGCTGTGGACCGTTGCAGCGATCCACAGGCCGTTTGTGGTATGTCGGACGGCGTGGTGGCCGGCGCACGGGCACAGGTCGATAGCCTGGTGGCGTCGACTCGTAGCGTCATGACAGGACGGAGCGTAAGGATGTTCAAGGACACGAAGGCTTTCTCCGGCTTCTCGGTCGACGACATCCCCAAGGCCAGGGAGTTCTATGGTCAGACCCTCGGTCTGGATGTCTCCGAGGTGTCCGACATGGTGGAGCTGCAGCTCGCGGGCGGCGGTCGCGTACTCATCTACCCCAAGCCCAACCACATCCCGGCGACGTTCACCATCCTCAACTTCCCGGTCGACGACGTCGAGAAGGCGGTCGCCGAGCTCAAGCAGCGCGGCGTACGTTTCGAGAGCTACGACACCCCCGATCTGAGGACCGACGACGACAGCATCTTCCGCGGCGATGGCCCGAAGATCGCCTGGTTCACGGACCCGGCCGGCAACATCCTTGCCGTGCTCGAGGCCCAGTGACGTCCTCCCGCGGCCCGGCGAGCGGGGCTCAGGACCTGCCGAGTCGGCGTGCCAGCCCGACGATCGCATCGCCGACCGCGGCAGGCTCGGTCACCATGGACAGGTGGTGGCCGGGACGCTCGAGCACGGGCCAGCCGAGGGTGCGGGCTCGAGCTGCTTCGGCCAGGTATGCCTCGCTGAGCATCAGGTAGCCGTTCGGCCCGCGCCATGAAGCTGCCGGCTCGGGCTCGTCGAAGTAGCGCAACGGCAGCCGCGGCAGCTCGGCTCGGAACTGCGCCCGCACGCGCGAGTCGGGGAGCAGCTCGTCGACCGCGCCCGGTTCGAACCACTCGTCCCAGGTGGGAAGCACACCCGCTCGGGCGAGATCACGCAGGCGAGCGGCAAGCTCGTCAGGAGCACGCTGGAACCAGCTGATGCCGGGCATCGGCAAGAGCGCGTCGACATACGCCAAGGCGTGAACGCGAGACGTCATCAGGTCGGCGATGCCCGGCAGCAGCGGACCGGCTCCGCTGTGTCCGACGAGAACGACGGAGCCGCCCGGGGAGCAGGCGTCGACGGAGTCCGCCACCGCCCGTTCGATCGTGGGCAGGATCGGCTTGCTCGCGAAGACGTCCGGGGAGATCGCCGGCACCGCCACCGACTCACCCCGCGCGCGCAGGTGTGTCCCGACCGACCGCCACGTCGTCGGTCCGACCAGCGGGCTGTGCACCAGCACGAACATCACGCCTCGATCGTTCCAGCTCACACTGCACGGGATGCCGACAGGCCCGGGACCCCACAATGTGGGAATCCCGGGCCCGTCGCCGAGCCTTCAGACCCGGTCCGGCTGCACCGGGGCGCCGGGGATGTCGTCCGTCGACAGCTCCTCGTGTTTGATCGACAGGCCGAACAGCACGATCACGGCGGCAGCCAGGATCATCGCGGCGGCGACCCAGAACGCCTGCGTCGCGCCGTGCGTCTGTGCGACGAGCGGGAGCAGCTGTGGGTCGAAGCCGCTCGCCGCGAGCTCCCCGGCCTTGTTCTCGGCGGCCTGGACGGCGACCGTGCCCAGCGTGGCGATGCCCAGTGCTCCACCCACCTGCTGCATCGTGTTCAGCACCGCCGAGCCGACGCCGGAGTCCTCGGGGGCGACCCGGCTGACCGCAGTGAGCGTGAGCGGCACGAAGACCAGGCCCATGCCGAACGACTGGACGAGGATCCACGGCAACAGATCGCTGACGTAGGTGGAGTCCACGTCGAGCATCGTGTAGCCCCACAACCCGAACGCGCTGATCACCGCGCCGGGGCCGGCGATCCAGCGCGGGTCGACCCGCGAGGCGAGCGTCGATGCCAGCTGGGCCGACACGATGATGCCGGCCGTGAACGGCAGGAACGCGAAACCGGCCTTCAGCGGGCTGTACCCGAGCACCTGCTGAACGAACAGGCTGATGAAGTAGAACATCGCGAACAGCGCCGCACCCGTGATGAGCATGGACACGAAGCTGACCGCCCGAGTGCGGTCGGCGAGGATCCGGGTAGGCAGGAGCGGGTGCTCTCGACGGGACTCGATGAGGACGAAAGCCAGGAGCAGCACGACGCCGATCGTCAGGGTCGCCATGGTCGTGCCGGACGTCCACTCGTGCGACGCCGCATACGTGAGGCCGTAGACCAGCGAGACCAGCCCAGCGGTGCCGACAGCGGCCCCGAGGAAGTCGAACTCACCGTGCTGCCGCGGCGACTCGCCGAGGAAGCGGGGAACGAGCACGAGCAGAATGATGCCGATCGGGATGTTGATGAACAGCGTCCACCGCCACGACACCTCGGTGAGCGAGCCACCCACGATCAGGCCGATCGCGGCGCCCATGCCGGACATCGCGGCGTAGACGGAGATGGCCCGGTTGCGGGGTGGGCCGGCCGGGAAGGTCGTCGTGATCAGCGCCAGCGCCGTCGGTGCCGCAATGGCTGCGCCGACGCCTTGCAGAGCTCGGGCGATCAGCAGGGTTGCCTCACCCTGCGCGATTCCGCCGAGGAAGGAGGCGAGGGTGAACAGCGCGATGCCGACCATGAACATACGGCGCCTGCCGAGCAGGTCGCCCAGGCGACCGCCCAGCAGCATCAGACCGCCGAATGCCAAGACGTAGGCGTTGACCACCCACGACAGGTTTGCGTTGGAGAACCCCAGGTCGGCCTGGATCGACGGCAGCGCGATGTTGACCACGGACGCGTCGAGCACGATCATCAGCTGCGCCGTGGTGATGATCGCCAACGCGATGCCGAGATGGCGGTGACCGTGGTCGTGTTCGGCGGGGCTGGATATCGGTTCGGGGACGGACGGGCCTACGGCCGTCGTGTCGTGAGTCATGTCAGCTCTCTTCACGTTGACGAAGGTACGTGGACTGCAGGGGAGGATCGGCGGGCGGCGGGCAGCACCACGTCGTCGATGACGTGGGCGATGAAGTCTTCGTCGACAGGCTTCCCCAGCACCAGGCGCCGGTTCATCACCATGCCGGGCAGGACGTCGAAGAGCAACTCGATATCGACCTCGGCGTCGATCTCGCCGCGGCCCTGCGCCCGCTCGAAGACGGTTCGACCGACCTGGATCCGCGGATCGAGGAAGCGCTCACGGATGGCCTGTTCCAACTCGGCGTCGTGCTGCATGGCTGACATCAGACCAGCCACCACCGACAACGGAGCGTCGTCGATGAGTCCGCCGGCGCAACAGGCCAGGGCCATCAGGTCGCCGCGTAGCGTTCCGGTGTCCGGGTCGACCGCCTCGGCGCACCTCTTCGTGCGCGCGATGGCGTCGACCACGAGGTCGGCCTTGCCGCGCCAACGCCGGTAGAGCGTCGCCTTGCTGGCCCGCGCCTCGAGCGCGACGGCATCCAGCGTCAGCCGGTCGTATCCCAGCTCGAGGAGCAGCCTGACGCTCGCGTCGAGGATCTCCTCCTCGCGCTCGCCTTCGACTCTCGGTCGGACGTGCGCAGGCGCCGTCAGCGTCGACACGGTGACACCCCCAACAAGGACGAAACGAAACGGTTTCGTTTCGTCGGAAGATAAGCGAGTCACCGCCGCGCTGGCTACCTCTTTCGCATTGCGCGAACTTCGCCGTGGGCGAACAATCAACCGCGCCTCGATGGCTATGGTCGGCCTGGTCCGAGGTGCGAGTTGAGGGGTGTCTCGGCACCCGGTCCTTCGGGCTCCAATAGCCTCGGTGCCGAGAGCTTGTTGGCGCGCAAGGGTCCAGACTGGAGAAGAGACCCGAGGATGAGGATCCACTCATGACGGACGAACGCTTCCTGAACGCCTACCACAACGCGAGCACCCAGCCGAGCCAGGAAGTCCCAGAGGACCTGGCCGGTTTCATGCTGGCCGCCGATCCGGTCCTCGTCGAGGCGGCCGAGCTCGCCCGAGTGCTCGCTCGCGCGCACCAGGGGGCGGCGACGCAGCTGATCGGTGAGGGATGGGCGCATGCACGCAAGTACTTCTCGCTGTCGGAAAAGTACGCGGCGTGGGCGGATTATCGAGCACCGGCCAAGGGATTGGGCATTCATGCGTACGCGCATCAGGTCAGCCGTCCGATCCGGCTCACCGACCAGGAGCTGCGCGCCCACCCCGAGTGGCGGAACTTTGGCGAGGAGATCGACAACCATCAGCCGATGCGAGGCTGGCTGGCCGTCCCCCTCATCGGATCGGACCACGCGAACTACGGATTCATCCAGGCCTCCGATCGGATCCAGGGCGACTTCACCGAGCAAGACGAGGCCAACCTGGTGAGGCTGGCTGCGCTCATATCGACCGCGCTCGACGCGCTCGCCCAACTCCACTTGCCCGACTATCGCCGAAAGCTCGCCGCGCAGCGGTCGGACCCCTGACGAGCCGGCCGAGTGAAGCCCGCGCTCAGCTCAGACTTCGCCAAGTCGGCCAGCAGGTCGGGCTCGGCGGCTGGCTGAGGGAGCCTGTCAGAACATGAACCCGGCGGGTCGTGAGACGACGCGCACCGGCCGGAGCCGCGCGTCGTAGTCCTTATCAGTCGGGGCTCTCACGCGGCGCTTAGCCTCGCGCCGCGGAGGTGACCAGCCTCACCGGCGGTTACGTCTTACCGCCAACTACCCGAGGGAAGACCGCCAAGAACCGCTTGCACCTCGACATCCGGGCCAGCGCCGGGGCCGGTGAGGGTGAGGAGGCCGCGACCACGCCCGAGCGCACTCCGCTCGGCTGGTCGAGGCCCGAGCCACGATCCTGCACGAGAAGGACGAGCCGATCGGCTGGTGCATCGTCATGCAGGATCCTGAGGGCAACGAGTTCTGCGTGACCTGACCGGCATCTGACTTGCCGCTTCGCGAAGCCGCTAGCGAGACGTGTTGACGTGGGACGAGTGGCGGATACTTCATGGCCTGAACGGGTCGAGAACGTAAAGCGGAGCAGAATCTGGCCCGAGCGGACGCGGAAGTGGGTGGGACGCCAGCGGCGTTAGGCAACTCCGGCGCGACGTGGCACGATTTTGCAGGTGACCAGCAGTCCCGCCGCGGCGCAGCACCTGCGCGACCTCGCGCGGCTGCGCCGCGTTCGCGACCGGATCGACCGGGAGTACGGGCAGCCGCTGGACGTCGAGGCGCTTGCCCGCGGCGTACACATGTCAGCCGGGCACCTCAGTCGCGAGTTCCGGCGCGCCTACGGCGAGTCGCCGTACAGTTACCTGATGACGCGGCGCATAGAGCGCGCGATGGCGCTGCTGCGCGTAGGCGACCTCAGCGTCACCGAGGTCTGTTTCGCGGTCGGTTGCTCGTCGCTGGGCACCTTCAGCACTCGCTTCACGGAGCTGGTCGGTGTGCCGCCCAGCATCTATCGGCGTGAGGGGGCGCGCATCACGGCGGGGATGCCGGCGTGCATCGCGAAGCAGGTGACCAGGCCGATCAGAAATCGAGAAGTCCCGGCACCCGAGCCGCAGCTAGCGTGACCGCCATGGACATCACCATTCACACGAGCTTCCTCCCACACGACGACCCGGACGCCTCCCTGGCCTTCTACCGCGACACCCTCGGCTTCGAGGTCCGCAGCGACGTCGGAAACGGCAAGATGCGCTGGATCACAGTCGGGCCCGCCGGCCAGCCCGACACGTCCATCCTCCTGGCGCCGCCGGCCGCCGACCCCGGCATCACCGACGACGAGCGCCGCACCATCGTCGAGATGATGGCCAAGGGCACCTACGGCTGGATCCTCCTGGCCACCAAAGACCTCGACGACACCTTCGAGCGGCTGCAGGCCGGCGACGCCGAGGTCGTCCAGGAGCCGACCGAGCAGCCGTACGGCGTTCGCGACTGCGCCTTCCGCGACCCCGCGGGCAACCATGTCCGCATCCAGGAACTGCGCTGACCTGGCCAGACCGATCAGGAATCGAGAAGCGCCGGATACGGAGCCGCACCTAGCGTGACCGTCATGTGCATAAAAGGACTCACGCAACCTTCCTCCCGGACCACCGGCTCGGCGTCCGACCTCCCGGAGCCACCGGCCGCCAACCCCGGCATCACCGAGGAGGAGCGCCGCACCATCGTCGAGATGATGGCCGAGGGGACCGACGCCGGCATCAACTTGGCCACCGCGGACCTCGGCGACCCCGTCGCGCGGCTGTGGGCCAGCGTCGCCGACGTCGTCCAAGCGCCGACCGAGCCGCCCGTACGGGGTTCGCGACTGCGCCTGCCGACTGGCAGCTGAGACGAGATCGATCTCAGGCGCATCGTCACGAGGTGCCCCTTGATGCTCCGACGCCACGTCCCCTCCGCCTACCGGCCGGTGCTCGCCAACCGGGTGTTCCGGCGACTGATCCTCGGCTTCGGGGTCTCTTACCTCGGGGACGGGATGAGCTTCGTCGCGGTGGCGTGGCTCGCCATCGAGCTCGCGCCGCAGGCGACCGCGGGGCTATGGGTCGGCAGCGCGGTGGCCGCGTACGCCTTGCCGGGCGTGGTCGGCGCGCTGGTGTTCGGTCGCCGTCTGCGCCGGGTGCCGGCCAGGCGCCTACTGCTCGCCGACAACGTCGTGCGCGGCGTGTTTCTGGGCGCCATACCGCTCGCCTGGCTCGCCGGGCTGCTTACCCTGCCGCTGTACGTCATGCTGCTCGCGGTTTCGTCGCTGCTGCACGCGTGGGGCAGCGCGGGCACGTACACCCTGCTGGCCGAGCTACTGCCCGAAAAGCAGCGGCTCGCCGCGAACACCCTCGTCAGCTCGCTCAACTTCGCGGCCACGATCGCCGGGCCGGTGATCGCCGGTGTGCTGGTGACATACGTCAGCTCGGCGCTCGTGCTCGGCCTGGACGCGCTCACCTACGTGTTCCTCGCCGTGCTCATCGCACGCACCCGGCTGCCGGAGGCGGGGGACATCTCTCCCGTCGACCAGACGGCCGCACGCGGCGGGTTCACGCTGCTGCGGTCCCATCCCGAGCTGCTCGGGCTGCTGACGCTTACCTGGTTCTTCAACCTGCTGTACGGCCCGGTCGAGGTCGCGCTGCCGCTGCACGTCACCGACGACCTGCACGCACCCGGCACGCTGCTCGGCCTGTACTGGATGCTGTTCGGCATAGGCGCGGTGCTCGGCGGGCTCGCGGTCGGCGCACTGCGGCAGCTGCCGCTGTGGCCGGTGACCGTCGCCATCGTGGTCGGCTGGGGGCTCGTGCTGTTGCCGTTCGGGTTCGGCGTGCCGACGGCCGTCACCGTCGCGTGCTTCACGCTCGGCGGCGCGATCTACGGACCGTTCGTACCGCTCTCGGTGACGCTTATGCAGGCGAAGTCGCCACCGCAGCACCTGGCCGCGATGCTCGCAGCCCGCAGCGCGGCGCTGCTCACCGCATCGCCGCTCGGCGCCGCTCTCGGCGGACCGCTCACCACCGCGCTGGGCCCGCGAGCGACGCTCGGCGGCTCAGGACTCGCCACCGTGGCGCTCGGCGCCCTCGCGTGCGTCCTGCTGCTGGCCCGGCGCAGGACCCAGTGGGCACGTGAGCCTGGCGCGCCACCCGTCGTGCGTCGCGAAGCGCGTCACCAGACCGATCAGGAATCGAGAAGCACGGGTCGCCAAGCCGCCATAGCTTGACCGCTATGAAACATCACCATTCATTGCCATTTCGCTCGGTGACCAAACCGATCAGGAATCGAGAAGCGCGGGTCACGGAGCCACCCGTAGCGTGATTTGTGAAGTGGTACCCAACTACCAAAGGAGACAAGGCATGAACGCGCACGTGAGCTCGATCCTCCTCGGCGTCCGGGACATGGACCGGTCCAAGCGGTTCTACACGGAGGGTCTGGGCTGGGAGGTCGAGCGGGACTACGGCGTCTCGGTGTTCTTCGAGCCGGACGGCGGCTCGCTCGTCGGTTTCTACGGCCGCGACGGCCTGGCCGCCAACGTGGGCGCGAGCCCGGAGGGTAGCGGCTTCAGCGGGCTGGTCCTGACCTACGTCGTCCGCAGCGAGGCGCGGGTCGACGAGATCATCGCGGAGGCCGAGAAGGCCGGCGCCACGATCCTCAAGCCCGCCGCCACCCTGCCGTGGGGCGGGTACGGCGGTTCGTTCGCGGACCCGGACGGCTACATCTGGAGCATCGGCTACAGCGCCCAGGGAAAGGACCAGCCCTACGCGGAGTAGCCGCCGACGAGAGCTTCATGGCGAGGGCGGGCGACCCGGCGGTGGTCTTGTACGAGCTACGGGCGCGTAGAGGCGGTGGCGCCGACCGGCGCCGGATCGCGCCAACTCTCGTGAGGTCAGCTTCACCTACCGAGGGCAAAGATGGCAGGAGCAGATCATGAAGTTTCGAGCCCACGTCGAGCCTGCAGAGCCCATGAGGGGCTTGGAAGTTCCCCCAGAGGTCGTCGAGGCGCTCGGTGGAGGCAAGCGGCCGAGGGTGACAATCACGATCAACGGCCATTCCTGGAAGAGCAGGGTCGCCATCATGCGTGGCCGCAACCTGCTCGGCCTGAGCAACGCCAACCGACAAGCCGCCGGCGTCGTGACCGGCGACGAGGTCGAGGTCGAGGTGGAACTTGATACGAAACCCCGCGTCGTAGTCGAGCCCGCAGATCTCGCCCGCGCCTTGAACGCCGATCCGGTCGCCCGCACCGCCTACGACCGCCTGTCCTACGGTCACAAGCTGCAGCACGTGCTCGCTATCGAGAGCGCGAAGAAACCTGAGACGCGCATACGGCGGATCGAGAAAGCCGTGGCAATGCTACGGGACCGCCCCTGAGGAGGTTCGATGAGCACATCCGGGTCCACCCGGCCATTTCCTCGGGGTGACCAGACCGATCAGGAGTCAAGAAGCGTCGCACACCGACCCGCAATTGGCCTGACCGCCGTTGACAGCACCATTCACCGTTGACGAGCCACACAAGGCTCGAATGCACAGAAGGGATAGAACATGAAGATCAAACTGACCAGCATTTATGTGGACGACCAGGAGAGGGCCCTTCGCTTCTACACCGAAGTGCTGGGCTTCGCAAAAAAGGCCGACGTTACGCAGGGCCCATATCGTTGGCTGACCGTAGCCTCGCCTGAGGAGCCTGACGGCGCCGAGCTGCAGCTTGCGCTCAACGACAACCCGGCCGCCAATACCTACCAACGGGCGATGTTCGAGCAGAGCCAGCCGGCGGCGATGTTCTACACCGACGGCGTCCAGGCCGACTACGAGCGCATCGAGGCTCGAGGAGCCGATTTCACGATGCCGCCAACCCAGGTGACGGGCTCGACTATCGCCATGCTGAACGACACCTGCGGCAATCTGATCCAGCTGACGCAGCTGGCCGGCCGGGGCTAGTCCAGCGCTAGAACCGGACGTACCGCTCGAAGCTGGTTAGATCGAGCCAGGCGACGCCGACGGAGACGGCGAGGACGGCCCGTTTGACTGATGGAGACACGATGAGCATGGCCACGAGGACGGAGACGCAGTCGCCTGTGCTGCACGTTGCCGACAGCCAGGATCTGATTCGCGTGCATGGCGCGCGCGTGAACAACCTCAAGGACGTCAGCGTCGAGATCCCGAAGCGCCGGCTGACGGTGTTCACCGGCGTCTCCGGCTCGGGCAAGAGCTCTTTGGTGTTCGACACGATCGCCGCGGAGTCTCAGCGGATGATCAACGAGACCTACAGCGCCTTCGTGCAGGGCTTCATGCCGACGCTGGCCCGGCCCGAGGTCGACTTACTCGAAGGGCTGACGACCGCGATCATCGTCGACCAGGAGCGGATGGGCTCCAACCCCCGCTCGACCGTCGGCACCGCCACCGACGCCAACGCGATGCTGCGCATCCTCTTCAGCCGGCTCGGGCAGCCGCACATCGGCTCGCCCAACGCGTACTCGTTCAACGTCCCCTCGGTGAAGGCCAGCGCTGCGATCACCATCGAGCGCGGCGCCGGCAAGACGAAGACCGAGCAGGCGACCTTCACCCGTCTCGGCGGCATGTGTCCGCGCTGCGAGGGCATGGGCTCGGTCACCGACTTCGACGTCGCTGCGCTGTACGACGACAGCTTGTCGCTCAACGAGGGCGCGCTCACGATCCCCGGCTACAGCATGGACGGCTGGTACGGCCGCATCTTCAGCGGCAGCGGCTACTTCGACATGGACAAGCCGATCGGGAAGTTCACCAAGAAGGAGTTGCACGACCTGCTCTACCGAGAGCCGACCAAGATCAAGGTCGAGGGCATCAACCTGACCTACGAGGGCGTGATCCCCAAGATCCAGAAGTCGATGCTCTCCAAGGACGTCGATGCCATGCAGCCGCACATCCGTGCCTTCGTCGAGCGAGCGGTGACGTTCCAGACCTGTCCCGAGTGCGACGGCACCCGACTCACCAAGGAGGCCCGGTCGTCGAAGATCAAAGGGAAGAACATCGCCGACGTCTGCTTGATGCAGATCAGCGATCTGGCCGACTGGGTCCGGGGCCTTGACGAACCGTCGGTGGCGCCGCTGCTCACCGGGCTGCAACACTCCCTCGACTCGTTCGCGGAGATCGGGCTGGGATACCTCTCACTGGACCGGCCGTCGGGCACACTGTCCGGGGGTGAGGCACAGCGCACCAAGATGATCCGCCACCTCGGCTCGTCGCTCACCGACGTCACCTACGTCTTCGACGAGCCCACGATCGGCCTGCACCCCCATGACATCGAGCGGATGAACGACCTGCTGCTGCAGCTGCGGGACAAGGGCAACACCGTGCTCGTCGTGGAGCACAAGCCCGAAAGCATCGCGATCGCCGACCACGTCGTCGACCTCGGTCCCGGCGCCGGCACGGAGGGCGGCACCGTCTGCTTCGAGGGCACCGTGGAGGGGCTGCGGGGGAGTGACACCACGACCGGCCGGCATCTCGACGACCGGGCGACCCTCAAGGAATCGGTGCGTTCGTCTTCCGGCACGCTGGACATCCGCGGCGCGTCGATGCACAACCTCCAAGACGTGGACATCGACATCCCGCTCGGGGTGCTCTGCGTGGTCACGGGCGTCGCCGGCTCCGGCAAGAGCTCGCTGATCCACGGCTCCGTCTCCGGCCGCGACGGCGTGGTGGTGATCGACCAGGGTGCGATCCGCGGTTCGCGACGGAGCAACCCGGCGACATACACCGGACTGCTCGACCCAATCCGCAAGGCGTTCGCGAAGGCCAACGGCGTGAAGCCTGCGCTCTTCAGCTCCAACTCCGAGGGCGCCTGCCCCACCTGCAACGGCGCCGGCGTCATCTACACCGACCTGGGCGTCATGGCCACCGTCGAATCCACCTGCGAGGAGTGCGAGGGGAAGCGGTTCCAAGCGTCGGTGCTGGAGTACACGCTGGGCGGCCGGAACATCGCCGAAGTGCTCGCGATGTCGGTGACCGAGGCCGAGGAGTTCTTCGACGACGGCGACGCACGCACGCCGGCCGCCCACAAGATCCTCGACCGGCTCGCCGACGTCGGGCTCGGCTACCTCAGCCTCGGCCAGCAGCTCACCACGCTGTCCGGCGGCGAGCGGCAGCGGCTCAAGCTGGCCACCCAGATGGCCGAGAAGGGTGACGTCTACGTCCTCGACGAGCCGACCACCGGCCTCCACCTCGCCGACGTCGAGCAGCTCCTCGGCCTGCTCGACCGGCTCGTCGACTCCGGCAAGTCGGTCATCGTCATCGCGCACCACCAGGCGGTCATGTCGGACGCCGACTGGATCATCGACCTCGGCCCCGGCGCCGGCCACGACGGCGGCCGGATCGTCTTCGAGGGCACACCCGCCGACCTCGTCGCTGCCCGCTCCACCCTCACCGGCGAGCACCTCGCGGCATACGTCGGCACCTGACCGAGGCCCTCGCGGACACCGTGAGAGACGGCACGCTCGGGTCACCGTCAGTTCCAGGTCCCCGTCGGCGATCCGGCTTCCCCAGACGACCTAGAGGAGCTTGAAGAGACCATCGCCGTTCAATCCGACGACGCGGCCTGCCGGAACGATCAGCGGCATTCGGGCGCCAACAGAATCAGCCGGATGCTGTCTCGGTAGAGGTCGTCGAGGGTGGCGCCCTCGGAGAAGTACTCGATGATCCCCGCGCTGAGCGTCGGGTATCGGGCGGCGACCTTGCGGGGATCGAGGGCCGCATCGGCGATCCGCTCGCGGGAGCTGGACTGTTCCTCGAGCACGAGGCCAAGGGTGAACCTTTCGATGATCAGCACGAGAAGGCGCGCCCGGCGCAGCGGCTCGCCCTGCTCGACGAGAACGGACATGGCCCGCTCCGAGAGGGCCGCCATGGCGGGCGACAGCTGCGCGGCGGCGACGACCCGTGCCCCGTCGCGATGGGCGAGCAAGGTGCCGCGGAAACGGGCGGCCACCTCGAGGAGCCAGTCGCGCCACGGGATCTCGGTGGCGTCCGGTAGTTCGGTCAACCCGGACGCCAAGATGGCTTCGCCGAGCTCGTTCACGAGCTCCGCCTTGTTGCGGATGTGCCAATACAGCGTCGGTGCCTGCACTCCGAGGCGGGCGGCCAGTCGGCGCAGGGTTACGCCGTCCAGGCCGTCCTCGTCCAGCAGCGCGAGCGCCTCCTGGACGATCCGCTCCCGACTCAGCGCCATGATTCCATTTCCTCCCTGACACTGTTAGAGTAGTGCTCTAACAGTGTTAGAGAACGTGGAGGTGTTGGCAATGAAGGCTGCGGTTGTTCCCGAGGTCGGCGGTGTCCCGCGGTACGAGGACTTCGCCGATCCGATCCCCGGCAAGGGCGAGGTGCTGATCGACGTGAAGGCGGTTGCAGTCGAGAACCTCGACCGGGAGATCGTCGCCGGACGGCACTTCTCGGCGGGCGCGTTCACCGGGGCGTTGCCGGCGATTCCGTGCTCCGACGGAGTGGGAACCCTGCCGGACGGGACCGTCGTGGGTTTCGGCGGTGCTAAACCCCCGTACGGAGCCTTGGCCGAGCGGGTCGTGGTGCCGGAGGCATACATCGCGCCGGCGCCCGAGGGCGTCGACCCTGCGGTTGCGGTGGTCCTGTCGTCGGCGGTCACCGGGTTCGCGATCCGCAGCGCGGCCGGCTTCAAGCCGGGCGAGAGCGTGCTGGTGCAAGGCGCAACCGGTGTCGCAGGGCGCCTCGCGGTCCAGGTGGCGCGCAAGCTCGGCGCCGGCCGCATCGTCGCGACCGGGCGGAGGCAGGAGGCCCTGAGCGAGGTAGCCGAGCTCGGCGCGGACGCGACCATCGACACGGCCGTCCCGGACGAGGAGCTGGTGGCGGCGTTCGCCCGCGAGGCACGGGACGGCTACCACGTGGTGCTCGACTTCCTCTGGGGCAGGCCCACCGAGCTGCTGTTGCGAGCCCTCACTCCGGACGAGCTTGGTTTCGCCGAGCCGGTCCGACTGGTCCAGGTCGGCGCCAGCGCAGGGGAAACCCTCACACTCTCGGCCGCGAGTCTGCGCACCTCCGGTGTCGAGCTGTACGGGGCTACCAAGGGACTCACCCCGCAGTTCATGGCGGACGCATACCAGCAAGCCGTCGGCTGGGCTCGCGCCGGCGAGCTCATCTTCAGCATCGAGCGCGCGCCGCTCAGCCAGATCGAGGCCGCTTGGACTCGCACCGACCTGGCCGGCAAGCGCCTCGTCATCCTTCCCAACTGACCCGCTCTTCTGCCCCGTTCGGAGGTCACCACACACCTCGGCCGTGTCGACCCAGCTCATCGCGCCCTCACCGTGGGATGTAGCGGGCGTAGGCGGTAGCCGAGTCAACGGCCGGGGGAGTACCCACGGAAGACCCGGTTGCTGTCGTGGTGTACGGCGGTCAGGTCCTTACCGGGGTTCGCCGCCAGCTCGCGCCAGGGTGCGTCGAGCGGGTCTGGGAGTGCGATCTCGATCGCACCGACTTGGACGCTGACGAGGTCGGCGGTGACCTTGACGTCGTCCCAGGCCAACATCTCGGACGGGAGTTCCTGCATTAGATGCGACTCCCGTATTTTCCGCGCCGATAATGGACATTATGTCAACTTGTGCCGTCGCTGCGGTCCTCCCCGCCGTCGCCGGGCCCTCCATCCTGCGCGCACGCGCGGGTACGATTGCGGGCCACTCGACAAGGGAGATCCGCGGTCGTGAGCCCCGTGAACACCATGCGCGCCGTACTTGCACATGCAAATGACGCGTCGGGCCTGGCCTACGAGACGATGCCCGTTCCCGCACCCGGTCCCGGCGAGGTTCTGGTGGAGGTCCACGCCACGGCAATCACTGCCGGAGAGCTGACCTGGCCGGAGTCCACGCCCTTCATCCCCGCCCACGACCTGTCCGGCGTGGTTGCTGGTCTGGGCGAGAAGGTGCAGGGCCTCCGGGTGGGCGACGAGGTGTACGGCCTGATCGGTTTCGACCGTCCAGGCGCCGCTGCGGAATACGTCACCGTGCCTGCAGGCGACCTGGCGGCCAAGCCTGCGACGGTCGACCACATCGCCGCCGCGACGCTGCCACTCGGCGCACTCACGGCCTGGCAGGCGCTCACCGACCATGCCCGGCTTGAGAAGGATCAGCATGTCCTGGTCCATGGCGGTGCTGGTGGGGTCGGCAGCTTCGCCGTCCAGCTGGCCGCACTCCTCGGCGCCCGGGTTACTGCAACGGCCTCGGCGCGCGACGCGGACTTCGTCGCGGCTCTCGGTGCGAGCACCGTCATCGACTACAGGGGACGATTCGAGGACCACGTCGCGGATGTCGACATCGTGATCGACACGGTCGGGGGCGACACCTTGGCCCGGTCCTGGCAGGTGCTGCGGCCCGGTGGCATCGTGATCGGCGTTTCCGACGCGCCATCCGCCGAGGACGCCGAGGCGCACGGCGCCCGGGGCGTGTATTTCGTCGTCGAGCCCAACAAGGACCAGCTCGTCGAGCTGGCGCGGCTCGTCGACGTCGGCTCTCTCCGTCCCGCGGTTGGCCGTGTATTCCCACTGTCGGACACCGCTGACGCCGTCCTCACCCAGCGCGACAGTCACATCCGCGGGAAGGTTGTCATCCAGGTCCGGCCGGAAACGAGCTGACCGCGACTCGGCAAGCCGACCATCCCGACGGACCTCGGGCCCGGCGACTGTCAGGCCCGCGGACCATCAGGCCGGACGACATTCGACGACAAAGCGGCCCGAAGGTTGCCGCTCTGCGGACAACACCTCCATCCGAGCGTCACGGGCGAGCACCCGGAATTCGGCCAGTGTGCGGTCCTTTCCTCCCACCAACACCATCATCAGCAACTCCGGAGATGCTCCGCCGGCCCCCTCGTCTGGCGACACACCGCTGAGGACAACGACCCGCCCGCTGGGACGCGCCGCCTCGGCACAGCGTCGCAAGAGGGCCGTCGCCTGACGGTCGGGCCAGTCGGACAGCACGCTCTTGAGCAGATACAGGTCCGCGCCGGCCGGCAGCGGGTCGAAGAAACTCTGCCCGATCATCGTGACACGGCCGGTCACGCCGGCAGCCAGGAAGATCTCGCCGGCGCGGGCGACGGTCTTCGGCAGATCGACCAACGTGCCAAGCGTCTCCGGCCGGGCCCGAAGGATCTCCGCCAGCAGTGCTCCCGTCCCGCCGCCGACGTCGACCACGGTACGGACCGACTCCCAGCCCTCGCCGATCAGCACGTCCGGGTCGGGAATGCCGTGGCCGGGCGGTCCCATCAGTGCGTCGAAGCTCTCCGCGATGTCCGGATGCGCGTCCAGGTCCGCCCAGAAGGGCAGCCCGAAGATCTCGTGGTACGCGGGCTCGCCGGTCCGTACGGCGGTGAGGAGACTTCCCCATGCGTACGCCATACGGCCACCGATGCCATCGAGGTCGAGGCCGAGACGCTGCGACGGGTCGAGCAACCCCTGAGCAGCTTCGTCGAGCGCGAATCGACCGGGCGCGGGCTCCTGGAAGACCCCCTTGCCCACCAGGTGCCTGAGCAGCCGGTGCAACGAGTCGGGATCGCACCCTGCCGCCGCGGCGAGGTCATTGATCTCGACGATGCCGGCGGCGATCCGGTCGGCGATCCGCAGAGTCGCGGCCACATGGACGCACCAGGGAGTGCAGAGATCGCTCAGTTCAGCCAGCTTCGTGTCTTGCGGCGCCGCCATACCGCTCCTCTCTCGACAGTGTCGTGCGCGGGCAGGCGGATGCTCACGCCCTGGTGGGGCCGGCGGCATCCGGCTCGGCCCTCATGCGCCGTTCTCGCCTCCCCCGGGCCAGTTCTGTGTCGAGGGCGTCCAGGCGCGGCGCCCAGAACCGTCGGTAGCGCTCCAGCCACAGGTCGACCTCCCGCAGCGGCGCGGGATCGACGGCATAGAGCCGCCGAGTGCCGACGGCACGGACGCTGGTGAACCCGCTGTCGCGGAGCACCCGCAGGTGCTGCGAGACCCCCGGCTGGGAGATCCCGAACTCCCGCTGCACAACAACGGTGACCTCACCGGCAGATCGTTCTCCGTCGGCGAGGAGCTCCAGGATCCGGCGTCGGATCGGATCGCGGAGCACGTCGAACGCCTGCACCTGCGTCAGCATTCCAGTCCGAGCTTATATAAGTCAACCCTGGTATATCTGAACGCCTCACTGCTCGTAGCCCTCGACCTCGCTCACCGGTCGCACCACCGCCTGGTCCGGATCCTGCCCGGCATCCTGACGGGCACGTCGTTGACGAAGCAGGTCCCAGCACTGGTCGAGAGCCTCCTCGACCCGTCGCAGCTGCGCCTGCTCCTCCTCGGGGGCGAGCTCGCCCTGTTGGGTACGGGCGCGCAGCGCGTGCTCCTCGTCGACCAGCGACTGCACCTGCGCGAGGATTTCGTGTTGATCCATCTCGCTCCTCGTTCTCGGCCGTCTTCCTTGACGGGCTCGGACCCGGATCGCGCACCACCGTGCCTCAGCCACGGATGTGCCCGACCGCCACCCAGCCAAACTCGCGGGACATCGCCGGTACTCCCGCGACCTGGACGTGAGCGCACCGGGTGGCCCCCCTCGTGCTCGGCGGCCGACCAGATCACGGCTCACGGCTCGCGCGCCGGACCAGCGTGAACCTCGCGATCGGGCGTCCGCTCACCGGATGCGGGCCGATGTCGAAGCCTGCGCGCCGGAACATCGCAACGGTTCCCCGGTAGATCTCGGCGCCTGGCCGCTTCTCCCCCGCCGTATCCACCGGATAGGCCTCGACCACCCTGGCGTGGCGACGCCTGGCGTAGGCGACAGCGCCGTCCAGCAGTGCGGTCCCGACTCCGCGACGCCGGCGCAGAGCGGGTATCCAGAAACAGACCAGCGACCATACGTCCGATTCGTCCGGTTCTGTGGGATAGACGGTTCGCGAGCGCAGGATGCGTTCGAACTGCTCGCGTGGTGCCACCGACACCCACCCGACGACGTCGCCGCCCGCATAGCCGAGCAACCCGGGAACGTCGCCGTTCATGGTCAGCCGCTGCAGCACCTCTCGGTTCGTTCGGCCCCGATCGGGCGGTGCGCAGGTGGTGCTTGCGGCGAAGTCCTTCGCCCGCACCCGGAAGTACGCGCACCAGCAGTGCCCGTATGCACCGGTCGGCCCGAAGAACGTCGCCAGGTCGTCCCACCGGTCGGCCGTCACCGGCACCACGGAGATCGCCATCTGCGCGATTGTGGTCCATCTGGCTTCTCGATGGCACCTGACCGAGCGCTACGCTGGGCAACCGATGAGGAACAGCGGCGCTACCAGCGTGTTTGCGGCGGTGCTGGCCGGCGGAATCCTCCTCGGCAACGCCGCATCGGCCGAGGCCTCCGACGTGCGCCCGTTCGAGCCACGGTTCCAGCAGCGGGTCGACGGCGACATCTCGATTGTCACTGATGACGCGCCTGTGAGCACGGTCACCAGGCCGGCCGGCAGCGCACTGCTCTTCGCCGGTCTCTACTGGGGTGGAGCTGTGCCCGCAGGCGCCGGCGCGGGCGGGGTCCGGGTCCAGGTGGGTTCGGCGGCTCCGACCCTTGTGCTGGCCGAGCAGCTCGACACCGACCCGAGGCGTGGTTTCGGGGCTGTCGCCGACGTCACCGAGCTCTTCCGCGGGACCGGCCCGTCGGTCGACCTCTCGGTCGACGAGCCGCCCGGTGTGGGCTGGTCCCTGATCACGGCATGGAGCTCCCCGACCGAGCCGTTGCGGGACCTCCGCATCGTGGACGGACTGGCGAGCGTGACGCCATCCGATCCGGCCTCTTTCCAGGTATCCGGTCTGTCAACCCCACGCCGAGGCGCCGTCGACACCTCGGTCGGCGTTGTGTCCCACGGAGCCGAGGCCGAGGCCGAGGCCGACGTCCACGCCGGGGACACCACCGCCACCGTGCCTGTCCAGTCCGCCACCGATGACGAGATCCTGGTCGCCGCCGTGACCACGGCCAGTCGAGCCGCGGCAGTCACAGACCTGCGAACGACGGCCCGGATTGCTCGTGCGGTCGGTCTGGAGGGCATCGTGACCGTGACGGTCGGCCTGACCAACAGCGGGCCCGACGACCAGACCGGCCCGGCGACATTGACCGTGACGCCGGACGGTGTCGAGCCCGACGCCGTCTCACTCTCCACCACATCGGGCACCTGCGGACTCGCACGAGATCGCGCCGTCTGTGCGGTCGCCCCGTTGCGCGTGGGCGACGAGGCGGTCGTCACGTTCGCCGCCAAGGTCACGGCCGACGCGCCCGCGCTCCTCGGCGCGACCGCGCAGGCGCTGCCTCCACGCTCCGACACCGACCCCGAGCCCGCCAACGACACCGCTCGCACCGAACTGGAGCCACCTGCCCCATAAGACACTCTGTTCCCGATTCGTCGGCCCCTACCGGCTAGTCTTCCCTCCCCTGCACCTGCCCGGAGACCGATGCCTGGACGCCACGCATCCCCGCGCCGCCGGCACCCGCGGGCGCGGCGACTCGCCTTCGGCGGCGTGGCAGTCGTTCTCGTCGCGGCAGGCGCATTCGGAGCGACCGCGTTCCTCGACGGCCGTGGCTCACGCTGCGAACAGGCGACCCCGTTGGCCGTCGTCGCCGACCCGGCCATCGAGCCGGCACTCACAGCGATCGCCGACGGCTACGAGGCCACGGCGCCAGCCGTCGAGGGCATGTGTGTCGGTGTCGAGGTGACGCCCCGGTTCTCGGGCGAGGTGGCCGCCGGACTCGGCAGAGGCGTCACGGCCGACCTCTGGGTGCCCGACTCGAGCCTCTGGACCGACCACGTGGTGTCGGACGCGGTGACCGTGTCTGCTGGGCAGTCCGTCGCATCGTCGCCACTCGTCGTCGTGGCGCCACGTCCGGTCGCCGAACTGCTCGGCTGGCCCGATGCCCCGTTCTCCTGGAGCGCTGTCCTCGAGTCCTCGGGAGAGGCGACGATCGCCGACCCCATGACGACGGGCGAAGGCATGGCCACGCTACTGGTGGTGGGAGCCACGGTGGGAGTCGACGAGGCCGACCGAACACGACTCGTGCAGGCCATGACGGCCGTCGCAAGGACGGCAGTGCCCGACATCGCAACGGCGTACGAGCAGGTCACCGCGGACCCTGCGGCGGCCCCGCTCTTCACGGCGACCGAACAGTCGGTGGTTGCCCACAACGCGGCCGACCCCGAGAGTCCCGTGGTCGCGCTCTATCCTGCCGAGGGGACCCTCGTCTTCGACTATCCGACGATCGCTGTCGCAACTGCGGACACGAGTACCACGAGGGCTGAGGCCGCCGAGGCGTTCGCCACTGCGCTGCGTACCGACGCAGCCGTCGCGATCCTGCAGGAGGCCGGGTTCCGGGCACCCGACGGTGAGCCCCGCGACGCCGGCGAGGTCGTCGGCATCCAGCCCGCCCCGCCCACTGCTTTGCCGACGCCCGTGCCCACGCAGGCCGCCGCGATCCTTCGGCAATGGGCCGCCCTGTCCATCGACACCCGGATGCTCGCGGTTGTCGACATCTCCGGCTCCATGGACGAACAGGTCGAGGACGGCGTGACCCGAATCGAGCTCACCCGCGACGCCGCGAAGACCGCGCTGAGCCTGTTCCCCCCCACGAGCTCCATCGGCCTGTGGGCGTTCTCGGTCGAGAGGGACCCACCCAACGACTACATGGAGCTGGTGCCGGTCGGGCCGCTGGCCGAGCTGGTCGGTGGCGTCCCCCGCCGGCAGGCGCTCGTCGCGGCCGCTGACAGCCTGCCCGGCATCACCGAGGGCGGCACCGCCCTGTACGACACAGTGCTCGCCGCCTTCCGGACCGTCCGTGCGAACTACGACGGCGAGAAGATCAACTCGGTTGTCCTGCTCACCGACGGTCGAAACGAGGACGACCCCGACGGCATCGACCTCGAGACCCTCCTCACGATGCTCCACGCAGAGGTCGACCCGGCCCGGCCGATCCCGGTCATCACGATCGGTATGGGACCGGACGCCGACATGGACGCGCTCAGCCAGATCTCCGAGGCGACCGGCGCGAAGGCCTACCAGGCCGACGATCCGCGCGACATCCAACAGGTCTTCCTCGACGCCATGGTCGAGCGTCAATGCCGGCCGAACTGCTGACGGACACGTCGAAGCCGGGTGGGACGAGGTCTCGACGGCTCCCGCGAGCCTCGTCACGCCGGATTCATTGATCAATACCATGGGTAGCGTGAGCTCTGGGACCCGTACCAGGGCCGTGCTACCAGCGGCGAGGTGTTCGTGGCCAACGGTTCGTCGGGAGCAGCCGTCACCGGTTTGGTGATCGGCGTGATCCTCGCGACCCAGGCCGTGGACTTCGGCGCCAGCGACGAGGGCGGGGACGGCGTCGACGACACCGCGGCGGCGCAGTCCACGCCGAATCCCGACGAGCCCGCCGCGTCCGACGAGCCCACCGCGTCCGACGAGCCCGCCGCGTCCGGCCAAGGTGACGAGCCGGCGTACCCGACCAGCGTCGAAGGCGGACAAGCCGGTCCACCGTCCGTCGTCGAGACCGACGGGACGATCACGTCGACCGGGCGCCGCGGCCGCACCATCGCCCTGACCTTCTCGACCGGACCAGATCCCGGGTCGACCGCGCAGGTGCTCGACCTCCTCGACGAGCACGGCGTCGATGCCACGTTCTGCGTCCTTGGCGCCAACGCCCGGGAGCAGCCGGAGCTCATCCGCAGGATCGCTGCCGAAGGTCATGCGCTGTGCGACCGGGGCCTCGGCCAGGAGATCGGTCCCACCCTGGATGCGATCATCGCGGCCGCTCCGGCGGCGACCGTCCCCTTCTTCCGGGCCCCGGGCGGTGACTTCTCCCCTCGGCTCAACGACATCGCCGCCTCGTACGGCCAGGTTCCGCTCGGTTGGAGCATCGACATCGCCGACTCCGCGGGGCCCGGTACACGCGCGATCGTCGACTCGGTGATGGACCGGGTCGAGCCCGGGGCGGTCGTCTTGCTCCGCGACGGCGGTCAGGGTCGGTCGGGCACCGTTGCCGTACTCGAAGACCTGATCATTGATTTGCACGACGCGGGCTACGAGCTCGTCATTCCAGCGCCGTGACGCCCCCGTACGCGGTCGTGGACATCGACGGCGTCCTCGCCGACGTCTCCGCCCGCCTGCACCACATCCAGGGCCGGCGCAAGGACTGGGAAGCGTTCTTCGCCGGCATCCCGGACGATCCGCCGCACACTGAGGGCATCGCGGTCGCGCGCCGACTCGCCGCCGACCATGACATGGTCTACCTCAGCGGCCGGCCAGAGCGTACCCGCGCCGACACCGATGCCTGGCTCACGCGGAACGGCGCGCCGCAGGGCCGCGTCGTGCTGCGTCACGACGGTGACCGCCGACCGGCTCGGATCGTGAAGCTGACCGTGCTGCGCCGGTTGGCCAGTGAGCGCCCGGTGGCCGTCCTCGTCGACGACGACCCCGCGGTGTGCCGCGCCGCACGTGACGCCGGATTCGAGGTGTTCGAGGCGAAGTGGAGCCGTGCGCAGCCCACACTCTTCGATGCCCAGGAGCGCCTCGGCGAGACCTGACCAATCTGGCGCCGCGTCGGCAGCGAATCACGGGTGACACCTGAGCACCCCAAGGAGTTCGCATGCCCTGTTCAGTCCGGGTTGCGACACACGTTCGTACCGTTTCGGGGGCGAACGGACCGGTTGTCGGCGCGCTGGTGGGCCAATGGCCCGAGAACTTGGCAGACTCGGCCACGTGAAGGCGTCGAGCAGGCCGGTCGGACTGCACAAGCGGTCCGCCGGCACGGGGGCCGGGGTCGGCCTGCTCGAGGAGCTGCTCGGGCGGGCCGCCCGCGGAGACCAGCCCGCCTTCGCCGCCTTGTACGACGCCACGGCGTCTCATGTCTTCGGCACCGTCCTTCGAGTCGTCCGTGACCCGGCACAGAGCGAGGAGGTGACCCAGGAGGTCTTCGTCGACGTGTGGCGGCACGCTGCGCGCTTCGACGCCGAGGTCGGGTCCGCCCGCACCTGGATCCTCACGATGGCCCACCGCCGGGCCGTCGACAGGGTCCGCCGTGCCGAGGCCGCGAGCGAGCGTGAGCAACGCGCCGCGGCCCGGTCGGTGACCCGTGACTACGACGAGGTCGTCGAGACCGTCGAGCGCTCGCTCGAGGCAGAGCGAGTTCGGCGCTGCCTCGAGACGCTCACCAACCTGCAGCGCGAGTCGGTCACGCTCGCGTATTACAGCGGCTACACCTACCCGGAGGTCGCCCAACTGCTCGACTCTCCCCTGGGCACGATCAAGACCCGGATGCGCGACGGTCTCGTCCGCATGCGCGACTGTCTGGGGGTGAGCCGATGACCACGACGATGGACGACCGGCACACCTTGTCCGGCGCCTACGCGCTCGATGCGCTCGCCGACGACGAGCGCCGCTCGTTCGAGCAGCATCTCGAGACGTGCCCGGAATGCCGCGCCGAGGTCGCAGAGTTCAGGGCTACCGCGGCGTACCTGGGCGTCGCCGTGGCGGTTCCGGCTCCTCCCAGCCTGCGCGAGCAGGTTCTCGGCGAGATCGGTCACACCCGCCAGTTGCCGCCGCAGCACACCAACGTCCGACCGCTACGCGGCGTGTCCCGTCGCACGACGACCATGCTGTCGGCGGCCGCGGCGATCCTGGCAGCCCTCGCGATCTCGCTCGGTGTGGTCGCGTACCAGGCCGACCAGCGCGCCGACGAGCTCGCCGCCGAGACCGCTCAGCTGCAGTCCAACGCCGAGCGCGTGGCAGCCGTGCTCACGGCACCCGACGCGGTCAGCGCAGCCGGGGCGGTCGAGGGCGGTGGCTTGGCCAACGCCGTCGCCTCCGAGGAGCAGGGCGAGGTGGTCTTCCTCGCCGAGGCTCTGCCGCAACTCGAGGGCGACCGCACGTACCAGCTCTGGCTGATCGGTGCGGAGATCGTGTCCGGTGGTGTCGTCGACGTCCCCGCCGGCGGCGACATCACGTATGTCACCGCGGGCGACCTCGCCGGTGTCACGACGATCGCGCTCTCGGTGGAGCCGGAGGGCGGTTCGGAGCAGCCCACCACCACTCCGATCTTCGCCGGGGCGCTCGACTAGCCGGCGAGGCGGTCGACGATCGCGCCGAACACGGAAGGCAGCCGTGCGGCCAGTGGCACAACACGCCGACGCAGCGCGGGGCGGTTCGCCGCACCGACGAGCGCCGTCGTGAGCAGCCGGTAGTCGCGGGTGATGCCGCGCCAAGCGCGCTCGTACTCCTCCGGCCGCCCCCTCCGGACGGCCGACACCGCGGCGCGGGCCTGGGCCAGGCCGAGCCGGATCCCCTCGCCGGTCAGGGCATCCACGTAGCCGGCGGCATCGCCGACGAGGAGCACTGACCCGGCGGTCCGGCGGGTCGACTTCTGCAGCAACGGCCCGGCTCCCCGCAGGTCCGACACCGCCGTGGCGCCCGCGATCCGGTCGCGAACGGCGGGCGCCTGGTCCAGCACGGCGGCGAAGTCCAGCCCCTGCGTGCCCAGAACCGCCACCCCCACCAGGTCGTCGTCGACCGGTGTCACGTAGATCTCGCCTGCGGGCGCCCAATGCACCTCGACGAGGCTGCTCCACGGGGGGATCCGGAAGTGCCTGCGCAGCCCGTACCGGGGTGGGCGGCCGGATTCGAGCTGGAGCCCGAGCTGCCGGCGCACCCCGGAGTGCAGGCCGTCGCACGCGAGCAGCCAACGCGCACGCGTGCCGTCGTTGGCCGCGATACCGGCGCCGTCGGGGCGGATGTCCCCGATGCGCACCGGCCGGACCTCGATCCCCAGGCTCGCAACCCGGGTCGCGAGCGCTGCGTGCAACGCCGTTCGCCGTACTCCCAGGCCGGGACCGGACCGGAACCGGTGCTCCACAGACCGGCCCGGGTCGAGATAGCGGATCCCGGTGAACACATGGCCGACCGGCCGCACACCGAGCCGCTCCAGCGCTCGCACAGCCCCGGGCATGAGGCCTTCACCACATGCCTTGTCCACCGGCGTCGACCTCGGCTCACAGACGACAACCGAGAGGCCGGCCATTCGTGCCTCGACGGCCGCAGCCAGGCCGACAGGTCCGCCGCCGACCACGAGGACGTCGACCGCGGTCACGTCACGGTCGCCAGCGCTCGCTCCTCGACCGGGATGCGCACGCTCAGTACCGCGGCGTTCGCCACCGTGAAGACCAGGGCCGTCACCCATGCGGTGTGCACCAGCGGCAGCGCAGCAACCTCGACCGTCACGGCGAGGTAGTTGGGATGGCGCAGCCACCGGTACGGGCCGCGGGTGACCAGCGGCAGCCCGGGCACCACGATGACCCGGGTGTTCCACTGGTTCCCCAGCGTCGCCACGCACCACCATCGCAGCGCCTGAGCCGCCAGGACGAGTGCGAGCATCGGCCAGCCCAACCACGGCAGGAACGGCCGATCGGCGACGGCCACCTCGGCCACGCACGCGACGAGCAGTGCGGCGTGGACACCCGCCATGACCCGGAAATGACCCGCTCCGTACTCGACACCGCCGCGCGCAAAGGCCCACCGGGCGTGGCGCGTCGAGACGACCAGCTCGACGAGCCGCTCGACCGCGACGGCAGCCACCAGCACGAAATAGGCGGTCACGACGGCCACCGCAGCAGCACGAGCTCGCAGCAGAACCCGGGGCCCATCGCGAAGAGCATCCCCGGCGAGCCGGCAGCGGGCCCGCGCTGAGCCAGCGTCTCGGCCAGGACGTGCAGGACGGAGGCCGATGACAGGTTGCCCACCGCAGCAAGCGACCGCCACGTCACGTCCAGCTCGCCGTCGGTCAGCTCCAGGGCCCGCGCTGTCGCCTCGAGCACCTTGGGCCCGCCGGGGTGGGCGATCCAGCGGCGCACATCTCCGAAAGAGAGGCCGTGCTCCCCCAGGAAGCGCCGCACGTCACCGCCGAGATGCTCCTCCACGACGTCGGCAACGCTCGCCGCGAGCACGATGCGGAACCCGCTGCCGCCGACGTCCCAACCCATGACGTGCTCGGTGTCGGGGTAGAGCCGGCTACGCGTCGCGACGACGTCGGGTCCAGCCAGGGCGAGCCGGCGCGCACGGGCCGCACCGACCAGCACCACCGCCGCGACTCCGTCGCCGAACAGCGCGCTCCCGACCAGGTTCGCTGTGGAGTCGTCGTCGCGTTGCACGGTCAGCGAGCACGCCTCTGCGGCCAGCAGCACCGCGACGCCCTCGGGATCTCCACGCAGGACGTCGTGTAGACGCGCTATGCCGGCCGCCCCCGCCACGCAGCCGAGCCCGAACACCGGGATCCGTCGCACGTCGTCGCGCAGGCCCAACCGGGGCACGAGCCGCGCATCGATCGACGGCGCCCCGATGCCGGTCACGGACACCGTCATCAGCACGTCGACGTCGGCCGGCGCGAGGCCGACCTCGGCCAGAGCCTGCTTGACCGCCTGCTCTCCCAGCTCGACCGCGGAGGCGAGAAAGACGTCGTTCGCCTCGCCGAACCCGCTCAGGGCGGGGTAGCGCTCGAGTGGCAGCACGAGGTGGCGGGTCTCGACGCCACTGGCGGCATGGAAGCGCTCCAGAACGCTGCGGCGGGCGCCAGTCAGCCCGAGCATGTCGGCGACCGCGGCCGTGATCTCGGCCTGTTCGTACCGGTGCGGAGGCAGCGCGGTGGCGGCCGACACGACGCGAGTCACGTTCGCATCGTCTCAGACGAACCGGATGGCTCCGATGGTCCGGCCAGGACTGCCGTGCAGGTTAGGCTCGCCGGGTGCCCCAGGATATTGATCCCACGTTCCTCGCGCTGCCCATGCGAGCGCTCGCAGACGCCGCCCTGCAGCGGGCGCAGGACCTCGGCGTCGAGCACGCCGACTTCCGGCTCGAACGCATCCGCGACCAGAACATCTCCCTGCGGGACGGCCGGCTCGAGGGCAGCCATGACGGTGAGGACGTCGGCTTCGCGGTGCGAGTCGTCCATGCGGGCACCTGGGGGTTCGCGGCCGCCGTCGACCTGACCATCGACGAGGCCGTGCACGTCGCCGAGCAGGCCGTCGAGATCGCCCGGACGGCGCACGACATGAGCCCCGAGCGGGTCGAGCTTGCCGACGAAGCGGTCCATCCCGACGCCACGTGGGTCTCGACCTACGGGGTCGACCCGTTCTCCGTGCCCGACGCCGACAAGGTCGAGTTGCTGGCGTCCTACTCGCGACAAGTCCTCGACCACGACGGTGTCGACCACGTGACCGCGCGCCTCGATCAGGTGCTCGAGGGGAAGTTCTACGCAGACACGGCCGGCACCGTGACGACCCAGCAGCGGGTTCGCCTGCATCCGGTGGTCGAGGCGCTGGCCGTCGACGCGGAAGGCGGGCGCTTCGAGACGATGCGGACGCTCGCCGCGCCTGCGGGCCGGGGCTGGGAGTACGCGACGGGCGCGGACGGTCTCGTCGACTGGGCTGCCGCACTCGACGAGCTCCCGGACCTGCTCGCGGAGAAGCTCTCGGCTCCCAGCGTCGAGCCAGGTACATATGACCTCGTCGTGGACCCGACGAACCTCTGGCTCACCATCCACGAGTCCGTCGGGCACGCGACCGAGCTCGACCGGGCGCTGGGCTACGAGGCCAACTACGCCGGCACCTCGTTCGCTACGCCGGACCGGCTCGGGACGTTGCGTTACGGCTCGCCCCTGATGCAGGTGACCGGAGACCGCACGGTGCCGAACGGCCTGGCCACCATCGGGTTCGACGACGAGGGAGTCGAAGCCCAGCATTGGGACATCATCCGCGACGGGCTGCTCGTCGGCTACCAGCTCGACCGCCGGATGGCGCGGCTGATGGGGGCGACGCTCGGAACCAGCCGGTCCAACGGTTGCTCGTTCGCCGACTCCGCGGGACATGTGCCAGTCCAACGAATGGCGAACGTCTCGTTGCGGCCGCTGGACGGTGGCCCGTCGACAGACGAGCTGATCGCGCAGGTGGACCGGGGCATCTATGTCGTGGGCGACAAGTCGTGGTCGATAGACATGCAGAGGTACAACTTCCAGTTCACCGGTCAGCGCTTCATCCGCATCGACCGGGGCCGGTTAGCCGGCCAGCTGCGAGACGTGGCCTACCAGGCGACCACGACGGACTTCTGGGGTTCGATGGCCGCCGTGGGAGGACCGCAGACCTACCACCTCGGCGGGGCCTTCAACTGCGGCAAGGCCCAGCCGGGCCAGGTCGCCCCGGTGTCCCACGGGTGCCCGTCGGCGCTGTTCCGCGAGGTGCGGATCCTCAACACCGTCGCGGAGGGTGGCCAGTGACACCGCAGGAGATCGTCGAGCGTTGCCTCTCCCTGTCGAAGGCGGACGGGTGCGTCGTCATCGTCGACGAGGGTCACAGCGCGAACCTGCGCTGGGCCAACAACACCCTGACGACCAATGGCCTCATGCGCTCGCGCTCGGTGACCGTGGTCGCGACCGTCGGCGACGGCACCGGGACGGCGGCCGGCGTCGTGGCCCGTAGCGCCGTCACGTCCGAGACGCTCGAACCACTCGTCCGGGCAGCCGAGCAGGCGGCGCGCGACAACGGGCCGGCCGACGACGCTCAGCCGCTGGTCGCCGGCGCCACCACGGCCGACTGGGACGATCCGGCAGGCGAGACATCGGTCACGGTATTCGCCGACGTCGCGCCTGCGCTCGGTGCGGCGTTCGCCCGCGCTGTCGCCGAGGACCGCCGGTCGTACGGCTACGTGGAACACGATGTGACGACGACCTACCTCGGCTCGTCGGCGGGACTACGGCTGCGCCACGAACAGCCGACCGGTCACATCAGCGTCACGGGGAAGTCCGCCGACCTGGCCCGGTCCGGCTGGCTGGGCCAGGCGTCACCCGACTTCACCGACGTGGACGTCGACGCGCTGGACGCGGAGCTCGTCCGCAGGCTCGCGTGGGCGTCGCGCAGCGTCGAGCTACCGGCCGGCCGCTACGACACCGTCCTGCCCCCGACGGCGGTCGCCGACCTGATGATCTACGCGTATTGGACGATGAGCGCCCGCGACGCGCAGGACGGGCGCACGGTCTACTCCAAGCCCGGCAAGGGCACCCGGGTCGGCGAGCGGCTGTCGCCCAAGCCTGTCACGCTCTGGTCCGACCCGGTGGCGCCCGGCCTCGGCTGTGCGCCGTTCGTCGTGGCTCACGCGTCCAGCTCCGAGCAGAGCGTCTTCGACAACGGCCTGCCGGTCGGGCGGACGGAGTGGATCAGCAACGGGACGCTGGCCGGGCTGCTGCAAACGCGGCACTCGGCCGAGCTCACCGGGTTGGCCACGACCCCCGTCGTCGGCAACCTCGGGCTCACCGTCGCCGACGGTGTCGGCTCGGTCGACGACCTTGTGTCGGGCGTCGAGCGAGGGCTGCTGCTGACGTGCCTGTGGTACATCCGCGAGGTCGACCCGCAGACGCTGCTGCTCACCGGCCTCACCCGCGACGGCGTGTACCTCGTCGAGGGCGGCGAGGTCGTGGGCGCGGTGAACAACTTCCGGTTCAACGAGAGCCCGGTCGGATTGCTGGAGCGGTTCGGTGCGGCCGGCGCCACGGTGCCGGCGTTCAGTCGCGAGTGGGGTGACTACTTCCCCCGAACCGCGATGCCATCGCTACGCGTGCCCGATTTCAACATGTCCTCGGTCAGCCAGGCGTCGTGACCCGTTGACCTGCGCTTATGTCATCCGACACCTCCCTAGTCCGCAGACAGTCCAGAACGATCCTCGCGGTGGCGCCGCCTAATGGCGCCGTGCGCAACGACTCTCGCGGGCACCGGATCGTGAAGGAGCACAAGGACTCGACCCGCCGCATCCACGGGGCGGTCGCGGAAGTGACGGCGTTCGCCGCCGCGTCGACCGCGGCGCCCGGTCCGCAACTATTCGTGTTCGACGACCAGGACGCCCTCGTGGACTAGCGTCGTCTCACGACTGCCTGTCATCGGCTGACTGTGGGGCGAGCCGGTTAGTTCCACAGGGACAGAGGCACCTACCAGCAGTTGCGGGTGGTTGTCTGCTGGTGCAGCAACCCTCTGCGAGTGGCCGGGTACGTCGCGGTGCCAACCCGAACTGGTCGCCCATGCCGCCTAGCATGCCTGCCGAAGCAGCCACGCCGCTGAGTGTTACACCCATCGGGGAGCCTAGGGCTCGGAGGGATCATGCTGATCGTCGTCGCACAATACGTGGTGTCGGAGGGGCACGAATCGACTGTGGCGCGACTGCTGCGTAAGAACGCGGAGGCCAGCCGGGCCGAACCGGGATGCCTCGAATTCTCGGTCTACCAGCAGATTGACGATCCCCGGGCGTTCCTGCTCTACGAGCGGTACACGAGTGAGGACGCCTTCCAGGCCCACCGGCGCACGCCGCACTTCGAGGGCATCATCGAGCAGCAAGTGGTGCCGCTTCTTAACGAGCGCGCGTGGACACGTGTGGAAGAGCTGCCCACCTAATTGCATTCCAACGCACCCTCGGTGCCGTCAGACCGCGGTCGAGGCCCTCGTCTGGCGTCGCACGCTGGCCAGGACCGTCGCAGGTCGTGCACTTCATGTCGCCGAGCAGCCGACCCGATTCCCGCTCCGATGTGGGGTTCCGCCCGTAGTAGTTGACCGAGCGGGTCCGCATCGCGCCGCACGCGGTGCAGAGCGCCCGCCGCTTGCCCGGATCGCTCGTAGCCGGTCACTGCTCGTGCCTGTCGTCGTCACTCCTGTGTAGGTGATCGGTCGAGGCCTCGGCAGGTGTTTGCGCACCACCCACGACACGTATCCCCGGGCCCGAATGGCACGCTGGACCACTCCACATACGGGACAATTCGGGCGCTGGAGCAATGGTTGAGCGTGCCATCAACAGCGATGGGGCGTGCCAACCGGATCGGCCGAATGGTCTTGCGGCACCCGAAGAGCGACGAGGACGGTGACGGATGGACCGTTCTTGCCGTTCACAGAGAGTCCCGACGATGGGCCCTGGCGCAAGCACCCGGGCAGGCGGAGGCCGCGGAACGGGCCTACAACGAGCTTCACAGGTCCGACTGATCGGCGCCACAGCACGGACGGTGGGAGCCTGCAGCCGGCACCAGTCGGCTGGAATCAGGCGTGGGCTGGCGCCATCAGCCTCGCGCCCGTCCGTCGACCCCTTCGGGCTGCCACAACTGGACGGGATTGCCCTCGGGATCATGCAGGCTTGCGAACCGACCGTTGGGGTTGTGCTCAGGATCGACATCCACAGCGACCCCGGCGCTGCGCAGCTGACGGACCATCTCATCAAGGTCGCGAACTCGAAAGTTAACCGACCAGGTTTGCTCCGATCGTCCGAAATGCTCGGAGTCCGCTGGAAAAGGGGCGAACACGGTCGGTCCTGGCTGCTTCCACCACGGTGGCCTGTCATAGGAGTCGGGAGCCGGATCGATGCCGAGCCGCTCGGCGTACCAGCGACCCAGCGATTCTGGGTCGCGTGCACGGAAGAACAAGCCGCCGATCCCCGTCACTCGCTCCACTCGGCCCCCTTGCAGATCTGCGGCACCATCGCATCGATCGTGCGATACGGGTGTTCCGCCAGCGGAAAGATGCGGCCATCGCGGCGCAACGGTGGGCGGCATTCCGGCGTGCCGAAGTAGGCGGTGACACCGTCGGCGAGCGTGCCGTCCTCGACCAGCACTCTCGCGGTGAAGGGCCGCCGCTGATAGTAGTCGGGGTTGCCCTCCCAGCGGTCCACACAGTGCAGCTGCTTCGGGGTAAGCGCGAGCAGCCCGTGCACCTCTACCCGCCCTGGCATGCGCGCCAAGGTCGCCACGACATCGCCGCTGCGCCGACGGGCGTCACACCACACCGCCGCATAGTCGTAGATCGCGCAGCGCAGCGCCATCAGGGCCTCATGGGGAAGTCGTCGGACGAGCTTGCGCGGGTCGAGGTTCGACCCGTACGCGAGCACGAGTTGTCTTCCGGTCAGGTCGATCGGCTCTCCGATGTCGCGGCGGCGCCATCCCTCGCGGCATGGATCGAGCCCGTACACCCGCCCGTCCTGGATGAGGAAGGACCCAGCAGGTCGTGGACCCGGGTAGTCGGTCTCGTCCCCGCCGAACGCCTCAGGGGAGCGCGGACCGGACCAGGTCGCCGGCGGGAAGAGCCCCACGCCGCTTGTATTGACTCCCATCATTGCGACACACATTGTCACATCTGCGCTGCCCAACAGCGGGAACGCCGTTGTGGCGGGTCGCGGATCACGGCAAACTGGCACGCAGCATCGCGTCTAGTCACCGCGAGGGGGCTCACCTCACGTGGGGCGGTGATTCGCCTGTCCTGTTGTGTTACGAGAGGTTGACGGGCGCCTCTCCACCGGGACGCGACGGGATGGGAGGCCGCCGTGGCCGACGTGGCGGACCGGAAAGCGTACGAGGAGATCAATCGGCTGCGTGCTGACCTGGCCGCGGCCCGGCAGCAGCAGTCCGCGACCAGCGAGATCCTCACAGCCCTGGGCAAGGCGGCTTCGGACCTCGACGCCATCCTCGGGACGGTCGTCGAGAGCGCCCAGCGCCTCTGTACGGCGGACGTCTCACAGATTCATCTCGTGGACGGTGACCTGCTCCGGCTGGCCCGAGCGGCCGGTAGCTCCCAAGATGTCATCGACTACATGGTCGCAAACCCGGTGGACCGTGACCGTCGTTCGCTCATCGGCCGCGTGGCACTCTACGGCCGGACGCAGCAGATCACGGATGTGCTCGCCGATCCCGAGTACGGGCGGCTCGAGCTCCAGAGTCTCGCTGGTCTGCGGACAACACTCGGCGTCCCCATGGTCCTCGACGACGATCTTGTCGGCGTCATGGTGGTGTGGCGCACCGAGGTCGACCCTTTCGACGATCGTGCCGAAGAGCTCCTCACGACCTTTGCCGCCCAAGCGGCCATTGCGCTGCGCAGTGTCAACCTGGTGCGCGCGCTGGAGGCACGGTCCGATGAGCTGGCCCGCAAGGTCGAACAGCTCGAGGCACTGGCCGAGGTCGGACAGGTGGTCAGCTCGAGCCTCGACGTCGACGAAGTGCTGTCGACGATCGTCACGCACGCCGTCCAGCTTTCCGGTACGGACGGTGGCTCGATTTTCGAGTTCGACGATGCAGAGCAGGAGTTCAACGTACGAACGGCGTTCGGCACAAGCACGGAGCTGGTAGACGATCTGCGCCGCACGCGGATCACCTTGACCGGCACCCTGGTTGGCCGGGCCGCCACGCTGGGTCACCCAGAACAGGTGCCGGACCTGCGGCAGGTGCCTCTCGATCCGCACCTGCAGCGACTGCACGACGCGGGGTGGCTGTCGGTCGTTGCTGTGCCCATGCTGCGTGAAGGCACGATCGTCGGCGCGTTGGTCGTGCGCCGTATGACTCCCGGTGGGTTCTCCGACGAGACGTGCGACTTGTTGGAGACCTTCGCCAGCCAGTCGGCCCTCGCCATCCTCAACGCGCGACTGTTCCGTGAGCTGGAGCTCAAGAGCGCCGAACTCGAGGTGGCGAGCAGGCACAAGTCCGAGTTCTTGGCCAGCATGTCGCACGAGCTCCGGACGCCACTCAACGCCGTCATCGGATTCTCAGAGGTCTTGCTGGAGCGCATGTTCGGCGATCTCAATGAGCGTCAGGATGAGTATCTACGAGACATCTGGGGCTCTGGTAAGCACCTGCTAGAGCTGCTCAACGAGATTCTCGACCTGTCGAAGATCGAAGCGGGGCAGATGATCCTGGAGCACTCGACCTTCGGCGTACGTGACGCACTCGAGTACAGCATGTCCCTGGTCCGGGAGCGGGCAGCCCGGCACGGCATCGCGCTGAGCCTCGAGGTCGGTCCCGGCGTGGACCTGCTCGATGCCGACGAGCTTCGGTTCAAGCAGGTCGTTCTCAACCTGCTATCCAACGCGGTGAAGTTCACCGACGACGGTGGCCGCGTCAGTGTTCGAGCGACCAGCCAGGGCACCGAACTCGTGGTCACAGTTTCCGACACGGGCATGGGCGTGCCGCCGGAGGACAGAGAACGCATCTTCGAGTCGTTCCAGCAGGGCAAGCGCGCAGCTCCGAAGGCTGAAGGCACCGGGCTGGGTCTCACGCTCTCCAAGCGCATCGTCGAGCTGCACGGCGGGCACATCTGGCTCGGGAGCGAGGTCGGCGTCGGAAGCACATTCGGCATCGGCATCCCTGCCAGCGCCCGGGTGACGTCGGGTCAGCCGACGACCGGAGCGCCAGACATCCCCTGGCCGTCGGCGCCCCGCGTCGTCGTCGTCGAGGACGACCGGCGGTCCTCGGAGCTGCTCGCGCTCTACCTTCGCGGCGCCGGCATCGAGGTCGTGACCGCCCGCGACGGCGAGGAAGGGCTGGCCCTGATCCGCCGGCTTCGGCCGACGGGCGTTGTGCTCGACATTCGACTGCCAAAGCTGGATGGGTGGGATCTGCTCGCGCTCCTGAAGGCCGACCCCGCGACCGCCCCCATACCCGTGATCATCGTGTCCATGCTCGACGAGCGGGGCAAGGGCTTCGCGCTCGGCGCTGCCGAGTACCTGGTGAAGCCGGTCGGTCGCGACGACGTCTTGTCCGCGCTCGCCCGGGTCACCGTTCTCCCCAACCGCGATCGGCTCGTCGTAGCCATCGATGACGACCGACTTGCCGTCGATCTCGTCCGTGCCGTGCTGGAGCCGGAGGGTTGGACTGTCCTCGGAGCAACCTCCGGCGAGGAAGGCTTGGCGCTTGCCACCGCAAGACAACCTGCCGTCGTCCTGCTCGACCTGCTCATGCCTGGCATGGACGGCTTCGCCCTGGTCGACGCGCTGCGCCGGGCGGAGGCGACCAAGGACATCCCCATCATCGTCTTGACATCGAAGACGATGACCGCACAGGACAAGGACCGACTCAACGGACAGATCTCATACGTCGCCAGGAAGGCGGAGTTCGACTCGGCTGCGCTGTTGAGCCTGGTCGACCGGGTCACCTCCGCTCGGACGAGCCGTGCACCGGAGGCCTCATGAAAGCGCAGGTGGTCCTCGTGGTCGAGGACAACGAACGCAATCGCAAGCTCGTGCGCGACGTCCTCGGCTTTGCCGGCTTCACGGTCATCGAAGCCACGACGGCAGAGGAAGGCGTTGCGCTCGCACTCGAGCGCTCACCCGACATCGTGCTCATGGACTTGCAGCTGCCGGGAATGGACGGCATCGACGCGTTGCGCCTGCTACGCGACGCGCCAAAGACACGATCGCTGCCCGTGGTCGCGGTCACGGCCTTTGCGATGAGAGACGACCGGGAACGGGTATTGAGCGCCGGCTTCGACGGCTACCTGGAGAAGCCCATCAGCGTGCGTGCCCTACCGGATCAGATCCGGGGATTCATGGGCTCAAAGGACGTGGCCGAGTGAGTGAAGAAGCGACGGTGCTCGTCGTCGACGACCTGCCGCAGAACTTGCGACTGCTCGATGCCGTGCTGAGCCCGCGAGGGTTCCGGGTGGTGGGCGCGGCCTCCGGCGAGGAGGCCCTACGGATCCTCGGGGAGGATAAGCCCGACCTCGTTCTCCTCGACATTCTGATGCCGGGCATGGACGGATACGAGGTGTGCCGACGCATCCGTTCGAACCCCGTCACCGCATACCTGCCCGTGGTGATGGTCACCGCAAGCGGTGACCAGGAGAAGCTGCAGGCCATCGATGTTGGAGCCGACGACTTCGTCACCAAGCCGTTCGAACAAGCCGAGCTCTTGGCACGCATCCGCTCGCTCGTGCGGATCAAGCGGTATCACGACACGATCGAGCGACAAGCCGCCGAGCTTGAGGAATGGAACAGCGAGCTCCAGCGTCGTGTGCAGACGCAGGTGGACGAGTTGCAGCGCCTGGGAAGGCTCAGGCGGTTCCTGGCCCCTCAGCTCGCGGACCTTGTAGTGAGTTCCGGCGACGAGTCCTTCCTCGAGAGCCACCGCCGTGAGATCACCGTCGTCTTCTGCGACCTCTGCGGCTTCACACCGTTTGCCGAAACCGCCGAACCCGAGGAGGTCATGCACGTCCTCCGCGAGTACCACGCGGCGCTCGGCGACCTGATCTTCCGGTTCGAAGGAACGCTGGAGCGGTTCGTCGGCGACGGGCTCATGGTCTTCTTCAACGACCCCATGCCGTGCGATGACGCACCGTTGCGCGCTATCCGTATGTCGGTTGCCATGCGGAGCAGGGCACACAAGCTGGCCGAGGGCTGGACTCGGCGTGGGCACGACCTGGCACTGTCGATTGGTGTGGCCCACGGCTACGCCACTCTTGGCCGAATCGGCTACGAAGGCCGGTTTGACTACGCCGCCATCGGCAGTGTCACCAACCTAGCTGCCCGTCTGTGCTCTGAGGCCGTACCTTGGCAGATTCTCGTAACTCAGAGTGTGCACGCGGCAGCCGAGGAGTATGTCGTGGCCGACTCTGTCGGAGAACTCGCCCTCAAGGGTTTCTCCCGACCCATCCGGGCTTTCGACATCAAGGGACTGGACTCCGCCGGGGTGACGTCGTGACCACGGACCACGCCGCATCGCTGGGCCAGTCCGACGACACGCTCGAGGCGCTCACCGAGGACGAGCGCTACCGGCGGTTCGACCGCCTGCAGTTGCGCCTCCAGCAGGTGTGGGAGGCCATGCGGCTCAACCAGGAGGGTGAGTCCGTCGTCGTGATCCCGTCCGTGACCCTCGACCGAGTCGAGCCGGACAGCGGTTCCCTGATTCAGGCGACCGAGGAGCGCTTTCTCTTTATCCTCCTGCTCCTTCGACAACCCCGGCTTCGCATGGTGTACGTGACGTCGATGCCCATACTGCCGGCGATCGTCGAGTACTACCTCGCGCTCCTTCCCGGCATCATTCCGAGCCACGCGCGCGCCAGGCTGGCACTCGTCTCAGTCAACGATTCCTCGCCACGACCGTTGAGCGCCAAGCTTCTCGAGCGGCCCCGACTGTTGCGCAGGATCGCCGCGCTCGTGCCGGACCGGTCACGCTCTCACCTCATGCCCTACAACACGACCACGCTGGAACGCGACCTCGCTCTGTCACTAGGAATCCCTATGTACGGGGCCGACCCAAGGCTGTTCGACCTGGGTACGAAGACCGGCTGCCGCCGGCTGTTCGCAGAGGTTGGCGTCCGCCATCCCGTCGGCGTCGAAGATCTGCACGACCTCGCCGAAGTGGCGGACGCGCTGATACAGCTCCGCGCCAAGCGTCCGAAGGTGACCCAGGCCATGGTCAAGCTCAACGAAGGCGTGGCGGGCGCCGGGAACGCCCTCGTCGACCTTGATGGCCTGCCCGCGCCTGGCTCCGCGGAGGCGAAGGACGCGGTCCTACACCGCGTACGGGAGATGAGCTTCGAGAGTCAGACCATGCCCTTCGACGCCTACGCGGCGAAGCTGGCGGAACGGGGTGGCATCGTTGAAGAGTTCATCACCGGGGTCGAGTTGCGCAGTCCGAGCGTCCAGTTGCGGGCAACGCCAAAGGGCGAGGTTGAGCTGCTGTCCACGCATGACCAGCTTCTCGGCGGACCCACAGGACAGACCTACCTGGGGTGTCGGTTCCCGGCGGACTCCTCGTACGCCGCCGCGATCAGCCGGGAAGCCATGCAGATCGGGGAACAGCTCGCGCAGGAAGGGGTCCTGGGGCGGTTCGCCGTCGACTTCGTAGTCGTCAAGGATGCGAGTGGTGCCTGGACTCCGTACGCCATCGAGCTCAACTTGCGAAAGGGGGGAACCACGCATCCGTTCCTTACGATGCAGTTCCTCACCGACGGTGCCTACGACCCGACGACAGCACTGTTCTTGACGCCGAGCGGGCGGGAGAAGCACCTGGTCGCGACAGATCACCTCGAGTCACCAGAGCTGAAGGTCCTGTGCATTGAAGATCTGTTCGATATCGTGGCGCGCCGGGGCCTGCATTTCGACCAGGCGACGCAGACAGGTGTCGTGTTCCACATGATCAGCTGCCTTACCGAGCACGGCCGAGTGGGTCTGACGGCCGTCGCCGATACCCCCGCGCAGGCCGACGCCGTCTATCGCCGCGCCGAACGGATCCTCCTCGAGGAAGCCCGAGCCGCCCGCGTGGCAGCTCCGCTACCCGTTGGGTGAGGCGCACCCGGCTGCAACAGCGCACCATTTCCGCCGCCGAGGGCGGCCCTGCTGACCTCGGCACCGAGTGGCCCGATCCCTGTCGGGATCGTACGTCGGGCGTCAGGTGCTCTGCCGTGTCCGGATGGGCTGCTCAAGACGACGTGATCACTCCATCAGCGCTGAAAGGTTTCAGGTGCTGGGCAGGAGCACACGAGGTGCCGGTCGCCGTACGCGCCGTCGATGCGGCGCACCGGCGGCCAGTATTTGTCGGCCCGTGCCGAGGCGACCGGGAAGACCGCGGTCTCGCGGTCGTAGGGGTGCGGCCACTCGCGGGCGAGCATCGCGGCCGTGTGCGGAGCGTTGCGCAGCGGGTTGTCGTCCGCCGGCCACTCCCCCGCCGCCACACGGTCGATCTCGGCCCGGATCGCGATCATCGCGTCGCAGAACCTGTCGAGTTCCGACAGGTCCTCTGACTCCGTCGGCTCGATCATCAACGTTCCGGCCACCGGGAACGACATCGTCGGCGCGTGGAAGCCGTAGTCGATCAGCCGCTTCGCGACGTCGTCGACGCTGACACCGGTCGCCTTCGTCAGCGGCCGCAGGTCGACGATGCACTCGTGGGCCACCAGGCCGTTCTGGCCGGTGTACAGCACCGGGTAATGCTCGCGCAGGCGAGCCGCGACGTAGTTGGCCGTGAGCACGGCCACCTCGGTCGCCATCCGCAGGCCGTCCGGTCCCATCATCCGCACGTAGGCCCACGAGATCGGCAGGACCGACGCCGACCCGAACGGCGCGGCCGACACCGGTCCGACACCGGTCGACGGGCCCGCCTCGGGCAGCAGTGGGTGGTTGGGCAGGAACGGGGCGAGGTGCTGGCGGACGCCAACCGGTCCCACGCCGGGACCGCCGCCGCCGTGCGGGATGCAGAAGGTCTTGTGCAGGTTCAGGTGGCTGACGTCGGCGCCGAACTCGCCGGGCTTGGCCAGACCGACCAGTGCGTTGAGGTTGGCCCCGTCGACATACACTTGGCCGCCGGCGTCGTGCACGAGTCGGCAGATCTCGGTGATGCCCTCCTCGTAGACGCCGTGTGTCGACGGATAGGTCACCATGATCGCCGCGAGCCGCTCGCCGTGAGTCTCGATCTTGCTTCGCAGGTCGGCCAGGTCGACCGTGCCGTCGGTTGCGGCGCCCACCACCACGACCCGCATCCCCGCCATGACGGCCGACGCCGCGTTGGTGCCGTGGGCACTGGACGGGATGAGACAGACGTCGCGCCCGTGGTCGCCCCGGGAGCGGTGGTATGCGCGGATCGCCAACAGACCGGCCAGCTCGCCCTGAGAACCGGCATTGGGTTGCAGGGATACGGCGTCGTAGCCGGTGATCGTGGCCAGCCACTGCTCGAGCTGGCGCACCAGCTCGAGATAGCCCTGCACCTGCTCGACCGGGGCGAACGGGTGGATACCGGCGAACCCGGGCCACGTGATGGGCTCCATCTCCGTGGCTGCGTTCAGCTTCATCGTGCACGAGCCCAGTGGGATCATGCCCCGATCCAGCGCGTAGTCCTTGTCCGAAAGCCGACGCAGGTAGCGCAGCATCGACGTCTCGGACCGGTGTGTGGAGAACACCGGGTGGGTGAGGTACGGGCTGGTGCGGCGCAGCGCGTCGGGAATGACCGTGGTGGCCTCGGCAGGCTCGCCGCCCGACGTGCCGAACGCCTTCCAGACCAGCTCCAGGTGGGCGGTCGTCGTCACCTCGTCGCAGGCGATCCGGACATGATCGGCATCGGCGAGCCCGAGGTTGACACGGAGCTCGGCGGCTGCCGCTACGACGGCCTCCGCGCGGCCAGGCACCCGCGCGAGGACGGTGTCGAAGAACGCTTCGTGCACGACCTCGACTCCGCCCGAGCGGAGCCCCGCTGCCAGCGTGACGGCCTGCCGGTGGACCCGCGAGGCGATCTCACGCAGGCCCTCCGGTCCGTGCCACACCGCGTACATCGAGGCCACGACGGCGAGGAGCACCTGCGCGGTGCAGATGTTGGACGTCGCCTTCTCTCGGCGGATGTGCTGTTCACGGGTCTGCAACGCCAGCCGGTAGGCCTGCGCGCCGTCGGCGTCGACCGACACCCCGACCAGCCGACCAGGAAGGCCACGCTCGAGCCCGGCCCGGACGGCAATGTAGCCCGCATGCGGGCCGCCGTACCCGAGCGGCACACCGAACCGCTGCGACGTGCCCACCGCGACGTCGGCGCCCTGCTCGCCAGGCGGTGTGAGCAGGGTCAGCGCCAACAGGTCGGCAGCGACGGCCACCAGCGCGCCCCGTTCGTGTGCGGTATCGATCACCGGCCGCAGGTCGCGGAGCCGGCCGGATGCGCCGGGGTACTGCACGAGCACGCCGAACAGGTCGCCCTCCGGTAGCCCGCCGGTGAGGTCGGCGACCTCGACCGCGATACCGAGCGGCTCGGCGCGCGTCCGTACGACGGCAATGGTCTGGGGCAGGCAGTCGGCGTCGACGATCAACCGCTCCGAGCCGCCGCGCACCGACCTCCGCATGAGGGTCATCGCCTCGGCGGCCGCCGTGGCCTCGTCGAGCAGGCTCGCGTTGGCGGTCGTCAGTCCGGTGAGGTCGGCGACCATGGTCTGGAAGTTCAGCAGAGCCTCGAGCCGGCCTTGCGAGATCTCGGGCTGGTAGGGCGTGTAAGCCGTGTACCACGCCGGGCTCTCGAGCACCCGGCGGACCACGACCGCCGGCGTCACGGTGTCGTAGTACCCGAGCCCGATCATCTGGACCTGGCGCTGGTTGCGGCGCGAAAGGCCGCGCAGCTCCTCGAGGGCACCGCTCTCGGTGGCCGCCGCCGGCAGATCGAGCGTCCCGAGCGTACGGATGCCGCCCGGGACGGCAGCCGCGGCGAGAGCCGCGAGCGTCGGATGGCCGACCGTCTCGAGCATCCGGGCGATCTCGGTGTCACGCGGACCGATATGGCGGCCGGCGAAAGGGGCGGCAGTGCTGACCCCGGTCAGGGTGGACGGGTCGGACATTTAGGGCTCCTCGACGGCACGCGGCGACGGGCTCCCCCTCTGTCGCGTCGCCCGCGGCGGTACTCCAGAGTGGCCTCGCCCGGGCGGTCCGCGCTGCCTGAGAGGTTCCGGGGATGTTGCCCCTTCGGCGCTCCGCGCCGGCTGCGCGGAGTCTCTCCCGGCCGGGGTCGACGGCTGCGTTCAGCCTACCCCGGCACGCCGGCGTCTCATGCGCCGGCGACTCGGGTGCGGCGGCGGACCGCGAGCTCGTCGGCGGGGTGCTCGCCCGGCTCCTCGCCCGGCCGCTCCCCCGGCATCTCGATCAGCGTGGCTTCGACCTCGCGCCAGACCCGTCCGACCGCGATGCCGAACACACCTTGCCCGCCCTGGACGAGGTCGACGACCTCATCGGCCGACGTGCACTCGTAGACGCTCGCGCCGTCGCTCATCAGCGTGATGCCGGCGAGGTCCTCGACACCACGGTCTCGAAGGTGCTGAACGGCCTGGCGGATCTGCTGCAGCGAGACACCCGTGTCCAGCAGCCGCTTGACGATCTTGAGCACCAGGATGTCGCGGAAGGAGTACAGCCGCTGGGTGCCGGAGCCGGACGCCGGCCGGACGGTAGCCTCGACCAGGCCGGTCCTGGCCCAGTAGTCCAGCTGCCGGTACGTGATGCCGGCAGCGGCGCAGGCCGTCGGGCCTCGGTAGCCGACATCGTCGCGGATCGGGCCGACCATGCCCTCGAAGAGCAGGCCCTGCCGGCCGGCCTCGGTGGTGGCAGTTGTGACGGCGTCGCCCGACGGTGCACCGACCGGGCCCTTGCCGCCCGTCGTATCTCCGCTCACGTCGACCCTCCGTCCGTCCAACCGACACCCGCGACGCTAGGCGTGGGCCCGACCAGGGTCAACGCAACACGCGGGCCGACCTCGACCTCGACTTCAACTCGAGAGTTGCGATTGATCACAGCCGGCCTCGCCAGCCCAGTCAGCTGGCGAAGTCCTCGGGGGAAACCTGGTCGAGGAACTCGCGGAACTTCTCGACCTCGTTCTCCTGCTCGTCGTCGGACGCGTCGGCGATGACGATCCCCACCTCGTCGAGCAGAGGCTCGGCCGCGAAGATAGGGGTGCCGGTTCGCAGCGCCAGAGCGATGGAGTCCGACGGGCGCGAGCTGACCCGGATGCCGCCGGAGAAGACGAGCTCGGCGTAGTAGGTGCTGTCGCGGATCTCGGTGATCCTGACCTGCTCCAGCTGTGCACCGACCGCCTCGAGCACGTCCTTGAACAGGTCGTGCGTCATCGGTCGCGCTGGAGTCACGCCCTGTTGTGCGAAGGCGATGGCGGTCGCCTCCACCGCACCGATCCAGATGGGGAGGTAGCGCTCGCCGTCGACCTCGCGGAGCAGGACGATCGGCTGGTTGGACGGCATCTCCACTCGGACGCCGACCACGTCGAGCTCGCGCACGACTTCAACCCTACGCCAGTGTCCGAAGGCGGCGAACACGAACGCCGCGGCCAGGCATGCGAAGCCGTCACCGCGTTCGCACGCGCCGCAGCTGACCGTCCACCAGGGCGGCGTGCAGGCGCGAGGTCAGCCGGGCGATCTCGTGCGCCGCTTCCTCGCCGCGGCCGCGTGCGTCGGCGGCCCGCTGGCGCAGCATCGGAGCCACGACCTGCTCGATCAATCCCACTTCGCGCTCGACGGCGCTGCGGATCGTCCGCAGGTGCCGAGGTTCGAGGCCGTAGGCCGCCAGCTCCCCTGCCGTCCGCGCCACGACCAGGGCATCGGCATCGAAGGTGGAACCGCGCGGCGCGATCAGGCCGTAGGACTCGAGATCTGCCAGCAGCTCGTCGGAGATGCCGGCTGCCTCGGCGAGCGAAGAGCGCGAGAGCCTGACCTGGCCGAGTTCCTCCGGGACCGACGCGATGCCGTAGGGCATGCTCGGACGGCCCCCGCGCGCCGTCAGCTCCATCCCCTCGTCGAGCTGGTCGAGTTGTTCCTTGATCACCCGCAGGGGCAGGTAGTGGTCGCGCTGGACCGTGAGCACATAGCGCAGCCGGGCGACGTCGTCGTGGCTGAAACGGCGGTATCCCGACGGCGCGCGCTGCGGCTCGACCAGGCCCTCGGACTCCAGGAAGCGGATCTTGGAGATCGTCACGCCCGGGAAATCCGGACGTAGCTGCTCCAGAACCTCCCCGATGTTGAAGGTCTGGCGCGCCGGCAGCGCCGAACTCACCTCGGCCCGCCGCCGAACCCGTGCTGGCTCGAGTAGTAGACGAGGCGGTACTTGCCCACCTGGACCTCGTCGCCGTTGGTCAGGAGCACCTCTTCGATCCGGTCGCGGTTCACGTATGTGCCGTTGAGGCTGCCCACATCGCTCACGACGAATCCCTCGTCGGTGCGGCGGAACTCCGCATGCCGCCGGGAGACGGTCACGTCGTCGAGGAAGATGTCGGAGTCGGGGTGCCGCCCGGCGCTCACGGTGTCGGTGTCCAGCAGGAACCGGCTACCTGCGTTGGGCCCCCTGAGCACGACGAGCAGCGCGCTCCCGGCCGGCAGGGCGTCGACCGCTGCCTGGTCGGCCGGTCCGAGATCGCCGACCTCTTCGCGGGCCAGCTCTTCCCGGTCGACCTCGTCGCGGGCGATCGCGAGCGTGCTCGTCGAGTCGGTTGCCGGTTCGCCGGCCGGCGCCGGTGTCAGTCGGGCTCCGCACCGGGAGCAGAAGTTGGCGTCCGCTGGGTTCTCTTGCCCGCACTGCGTGCAGAACGGCATCGGCTCTCGGCCTCCCGCCGCGTGGTCCGCGGCACGACGGAGGTGACGGATCGCCCGGTCGGGATGGACCCTCGATCGCCACCTGAGGGTTTGGTCCTTGGAAACCTAGGGCCGTACGAGCCGGAGGGTCAACTTGACGTCGAGGGCTCAGCTCTCGACCTGGGCGCGATACTCCTCCGCGGCCAGCAGGTCGTCGAGCATCGGTCGGGTCGGTGGGGACGATCTCGATCATCCAGCCGGCACCGTAGGGGTCCGCGTTGACCTGCTCGGGTGCAGAGCCGAGCTTCTCGTTACGCGCCACGACCCGCCCGGTCACCGGCGCAAAGAGATCGCTGACGCTCTTCGTCGACTCCAGCTCGCCGCACGGCGCTCCTGCGACCACTTCGTCGCCGACCTCGGGCAGCTGCACGTAGACGATGTCACCCAGCTGCTCCTGGGCGAAATGGGTGATGCCGACGCGCACACTGCCCTCGGCGTCCCCCGGGCTCCGCACCCACTCGTGCTCTGATGTGTATCTGAGGTCGTCGGGGTACACGGACCGCCTCCTCGCGCATCAGCCGGCGTCGTCGTCCGGGGCCGGGCTAGCGTACTCGGGCGGCGCGGCCTCGTGCAGCGCGTCGACCGTCAGCTCGTCCTCCTGGCTCACGATCGCCCGGCCGCCCTTGTCGGTGATGCGCGAGACGACGCCCTGCGGGAACTGCATGGCACTGGCCAGCGTCTCCGGTTCGCCGATCGCGGTGAACCGGTACGGCGGACGCAGCTCGACGCCGTCGACCTCGACGCCGTCACCGCTGTCGAGGAAGTACGAGCTCGCGACGACGCGCACCTGCGTGTCGCCGGCGCCGGCCACCTCGATCGCCTCGGCGCCCGCGTCACGCATCTCCTGCACGGCCGACAGCAGTGTCAGTGCGTCGACGCCGGCGTCAGGATCCGTGACGGTGACGATGATGCCCGGGCCGCTGGCCGCCGCCGTGCCCGCCAGGACGGCGAGCTGCTGGGCGCGCGTGGTCGCCTGCTCGAGTGCCGCCTGGTCGCTGTCGGCACCGGAGATGAGGTCACGACGGTCGGCTTCGAGCTCGGCGATCTGGCCCTCGAGCCGGTCGCCGCGCTCGGTCAGGCCGTCGAGGATCTGGACCAGGTCGGCTCGACGCGCGCGCGTGAGCAGGTCGTCGTCGTCGGCCTGGATCTGCAGCACCACCGCGAAGCCCAGCAGGCCCACGAGCGAACCGACGGCGACCTGACCGAGGTCAGGCTTCGCCCGCAGCGCCCGCATGAGGCGGCTCAGGCCCGTCGGTGCGGTGGGCACGAACGGGACCGGCGGGTCCGCCTCCCGCAACGACGCGTAATCATGCCGAGGCGGCAGCGGCTCAGGACCGCCCGTCGTGACCTCCGGATCCGGTTCCTCAGGCGCGGGATGGGCGGCACGCTCGCGCTCCGGCGCGACGGGGCCGGACGTGGGAGGGGGCGTGGGCTCAGGCACGGAACAGATGCCGCCTGATCGTCGCGACGTTCGTGAAGATTCGGATGCCGAGCACGACGATCACTGCGGTGGAGAGCTGCGCACCCACACCGAGCTGGTCGCCGAGGAACACGATGAACGCCGCGATGAGGACGTTGGCGACGAACGACACGACGAACACCTTGTCGTTGAAGACACCGTCCATCACGGCGCGCAGGCCACCGAAAACGGCATCGAGCGCCGCGACGACAGCGATCGGGAGGTATGGCTGCAGCCCCAATGGCACCTCGACGTCGAGCAGGACGCCGGCGCCGATGCCGAGCAGCAGGCCGATGGCCGGTATCACGACTCCTCCTCTGGCTGGGCGAGGCGGAGCACGGCGCTGGCTCCGGCCATGTTCAGCGACTTCTCGGTACGGATGTCGAACTGGATCCCGCTGCCTTCGGACACGGCCAGCAGCCAGTCGCCGCCGGGGCCTTCCAGGAAGCGGCTGGCCAGCGTCCGCGAGTCACCGATGGCCTGCACCTCGTAGGGAGGGTTGAGCGGCCGGAAGTTGACCAGGATCACATCGTTGGCCGACCGGACGGCGGTCAGGGCGGTGACCCGCTGGCCGTTCACGCTGATGGCCTCCGCTCCGGCCGCCCACAGACCGTTGACCACCTGCTGGATGTCGATGTCGAGCACGGTGCTCGTGGAGCCCTGGCTGCTGGCATCGGCGTCGTCGACGTGTACGACCACACCCGGCCCCTGGACGGGTGCCGCGCCGGTTGAGCCTTGCATCACCTCCATCGAGTCGCGCAGCTCCCGGCCCGCCGCCAGGTCGTCCAGCTGATCGGCCTCGATCGCCACGATGTCGCTCTGAACGGCTGCCAGGGTGCTCTCGAGGTCGTCGGCGTGGGCGTTCTCGCGCTCGATCCGCTCGACGAGCGACTGGCGCTCCGCGGAAACGACGACGCGGTCGTTACGCACCTGGACCGCCGCGATGCTCAGCAGGAGCCCGAACGCGAGCATGCCGCCCATCAGCGCGGCAGACATCCGCGGTGCGCCTCCCGACGACTCCGGGCCCCCTGCGGCCCGGCGCCGCTCGGCGGCTTCCTGGTAGCCCTCGTCGAGCGGGTGGGCGAACAGATCCGTGATCAACGACATCGACGCGTCCGGCCGTTCGATCAGCCGGACGCGCCTGGTCTGCCGCGTCACCACGGCCTTATCGTCGCATGACGCGATGGTCTTGCCGACAGTGGCGCGGCCGATGCTACGCGGTCGTTACGTGGTGCGCAGCAGGCGGCGGACCTGCTCGACGTAGAGCAGCAGAGCCCACCAGTAGAGCCCCACGCCCCAGATCGCAAACGCCCACCCGAAGACCTGCGCAAGCAGCGCCAACGTGCCGTCGCCGTCACCGAGAAGCAGCAGCGGCAATGCGTACAGCAGGCAGAACGTCGCGGCCTTCCCCAGGAAGTGCACGGGCAGAACGGTGAGGCCGCGGCGGCGCAACGCCGGGACGAGTGCGATCAGCAAGACGTCGCGCCCGACGAGCAGCACCGCGAACCACAGCGGGATGATCTCGCGCAGCGTCAGGGCGACGACCGTCGACAGGACGTACAGCCGGTCGGCCAGCGGGTCGAGCAGCTGGCCCAAGCGGCTGATCTGGTTCCAGCGCCGGGCCAGCTTGCCGTCGAGGTAGTCGGTGAAGGCCGACACGGCCAGCACGACGAACGCCCAGCCGTCGGCCTCGGGCCCGAGCACGAGCCACAGGAACAGCGGGACACCGAGCAGCCGGAGGAACGAGAGCAGGTTGGGAACGGTCAGCACCCGGTCGGTCTGGACCTCGGTCTCCTGGACCTCCATCCGGTGTGCCTCCTCAGACCCCGCCACGGGCGCTCCCGGCAAACGACATTAGCCGACCTCGCGCACCACGTCCGTCGCGGGCTTGTCGTCGCGCAGACCCTGGTAAGAGGAATGGCGGAGCGTACCGGAACCGGTCCACTCGGAGAACTCGACGTCGCACACGAGCTTCGGCTCCACGAAGACCGCGTCCTTCTGCGGCTGACGGCCGGTGAACGGGCTCTCGTCGGTCCGAAGCGGCTCCAGCTTCTCGCGGAGCAGCCGTAGCGCCGTGGCGTCGAAGCCGGTGCCGACCTTGCCGGCGTAGCGCAGACGCGGTTCGCCGTCGTCGTCGGCGTAGTAACCGATGAGCAGTGCGCCCAACTCGCCCTCGCGGCGCCCCTGGCCCGCGACCCAGCCACCGATCACCATCTCCTGCCGCCGGACGTTCTTGACCTTCAGCCAGTCCGGGCTGCGCCGGCCGGGCTGATACGTGCTCGCCAGGCGCTTGGCGACGATGCCCTCGAGGCCCCGTTCCCTGCTGGCGGCGAGGAAGGCCCTGCCCTCACCGCGCTGGTACGCCGGGACCTGCCAGCTCGGGCCGCTGAGATCGAGCCCCTCGAGCTCGCTTCGCCGCTCCTCGTACGGCCTGCTGAGCAGCGAGCGCCCGTCGACGTAGAGCAGGTCGAAGATCACATAGGTCACCGGCGTGTCCTGACGCCGCCTGCGGATCTCGGACTCCGACTTCACGTGCATGCGCGGCTGCAAGCGCTGGAAGCTGGGCCGGCCATCGGGGTCGAACGCGACCAGCTCGCCGTCCAGCACGACGTGCCGCGCACCGAGGTCGCGGGCCAGCGGACCGACCTCCGGGTACTGCGCCGTGATGTCGCGAAGATTCCGGCTGACCAGGCGCAAGCGGCCCGGCTCACCGTATGCGATGGCCCGGACCCCGTCCCATTTGATCTCGTAGCCCCAGCCGCCGTCGCCACGCGGAAGCGTGGACAACGTGGCCGCCATGGGCACCAGATCCTCGGGGACGGGGTCACGGCCGGCGTCGGGTGGGTCCATGCGGTGGATCAGCCAGTCTGAGTCTCGAGTCTGGAAGAGGGCGTACCGCCCATGCACCCGCTCGCCGTCGAAGCGCAGCACCACCTTGTCCGCGGTGAACTTCTCGGCCTGATAGGTGCCGGTGTCCCAGACCGTCATCTTCCCGCCGCCGTACTGCCCGGCCGGGATGTCGCCCTCGAACGCGAGGTATTCCAGCGGGTGGTCCTCGGTGTGGACGGCCAACCGGTTCTCGTCCGGCGTGTCCGGGAAGCCACGAGGAAGTGCCCACGACACAAGTACGCCGTCCCGTTCGACACGCAGGTCCCAGTGCAGCCTGCGGGCGTGGTGTTCCTGGACGACGAACCGGTTGCCCGCGGCCTTGGCGCTCGCCGCGCGCTTCTTCGGACGACGGGCAGCCCCGCTCGGTTCTGGTGTCTTGTCGAAGGTGCGCTTGTCGCGGTACTCCCCCAGGCGCTCGTTCCTGCGGGCCATGTGTGCCACCTCATCCGTTCGCCGTGCCGCGTCCGGCTCTCGCCTATTCATCATCTCGCCGCGCGGCGCAGCCGTCCGGTGTCCAGCGAGGTCCGGCAGAGTGGTGCCCATGGCGGAGACCCTTCATGTCATCCCGGGTGACGAGATCGGGGCCGAGGTCGCAGACGTGGCGGGCGTCGACGTGGCTGATCTCGTGCCGTGGCGCGACGTGCTCCACGACGGCCCGGTGCCGGCCTGGCTCCCACCGGACGAGCTCGCCAGGGTTCGCGCCGCCCATCTGGCTACCCGCGGCTGGACGCCGGAGGCTGCCGCCCTGAAGGTGCTCACGGAACGCGACGATCGGGTGGCGTCGCATCCGGATGATGCGCCAGTCGTCCTCTGGTTCGAGCAGGACCTCGACTGCGCGCTCCAGCTTGCTCAGGTCTCCGACCGGCTGGCCGGACGCTCCGGTCCGGTCTGGCTCGTCGACGTCCCGCAGCCCGAGCCGCGAGGGCTGTCGCCGGCATACGAACAGCGCGTTGTGCACGAGCCGAACCGGCACGCGTTCGCGGCACTGCGATCCGACGATCCGCGGGCGTGGTTGGACGTGCCGGCGTTCGGCCGACTGGTCGAGGAGCTGCCCGACGTCGCGTCAGGTCTGTCGCGCCTGGAGCGGGAGATCCTGGAGGCGCTGCAGCCGGGACCTCTGCCGGCGTCAGAGCTGTTTGCCCAGGTGTCCGCCCTGGAGCAGCCGCCGTGGATCGCCGACGCGCCGCTATGGGCAGTGGCCGACGACCTCGCTCCACTGGTTGGACGTGCGCTCGACGGGACCTATGCCATCACCCGCGATGGCGTCGACGTGCTGCGTGGCCGGGCCGACCGGCCGCGAGTGTCCAGATGGCTCGGCGGAGTCGAGCTCGGCCCAGGTCGCCCGGACTGGCGTTACGACTCCAATCGCCGCCTGGTCGTTGTGGTCGGCCCCGCCTGATCGGCCTAGCCGCCTGCCCGAATTGCCGTGTCCGAAACCCGCTAGCGCCACGTCTCCTCCGCCGTCACGATGGATGACGCGCACAGGAGGGGACATGGACGTGGCATCGACAGAGCGGCGCTTTCGCTTCGGCGTGGTCGGCGAATCCGTCCAGTCCGCAAAGGACCTGGCCGGTGAGGCATGCCTTGCGGAAGAGCTCGGCTACTCGACGTTGCTCCTGCGCGACCACTTCGTGCGCGAGCCGTTCGGCGAGCAGCTCGCACCGCTCGTCGCGCTCACGGCCGCTGCCGCTGTCACAAGCACGCTCCGCGTCGGGACGCTCGTCCTCGACAACGACTACCGGCATCCTGTGATGCTGGCCAAGGAGGCCGCGACGCTCGACGTGGTGTCGGACGGAAGGTTCGAGCTCGGTATCGGCGCCGGCTGGCTGCGCGATGAGTACGCGAGTGCAGGCCTGTCGTTCGACGGCGGTGGCGTGCGGGTGAGCCGCCTCGAGGAGTCCCTCGCCGTGCTCAAAGGCCTGTGGTCCGGTTCGCCAGTGACATTCTCCGGCGACCACTACACGGTGACCGATCTGGTGGGCTTTCCGCAGCCCGTCCAGCGCCCGCACCCGCCTCTCCTCGTCGGGGCCGGGAGCAGGCGCATGCTCGGGATCGCCGGCCGGGAAGCCGACATCGTCGGCATCCTGCCGAAGGCGCTGCCGAACGGGACGATCTCGGAGGACCTCGTCGGAACGTGCGCCGGAGGCCACGGCGCAGAAGATCGCCTGGATTCGTGAGGGCGCCGGGGACCGGTTCGACCAGGTCGAGCTGAGCATGATGATCTCACCGGTGCTCGAGGACGACCACGAGGCCGCGGCATTGCGGTTCGCTGCGCAGCGCGGATGGCACGGCATCGACGCGGCCCAGGTGCTCGGGATGCCGTCGGTGTTCGTAGGGTCGGCTGACCGCATCGTCGACGACATGCTGGCGCAACGCGATTCCTACGGATTCTCGTACTACGTCGTCTCGGACCGTGCCATGGAGACGTTCGCGCCCGTGGTGGAGCGCCTGACCGGCCGCTGACAGGTCGCTGCCCGGCGTCGCACGGCTTCCCAGGCCCGCGGCCGTGGTGAGGTACAGTTTCAGCGCCCCGAAGCGGCCGGACCGGCATTGCGACGGCGGCCGGGCTGTGGCGCAGTTTGGTAGCGCACTTGACTGGGGGTCAAGGGGTCGCGGGTTCAAATCCCGCCAGCCCGACGTACTCATCACGACCTGACCCGGGCCCAATCGGCTAGCACTCCAGCCCTAGATGAAGGGGTGGCAGCGGTCCTTCCCGCTGTTGGTGCAGGCGGATCTTGGTGTGGAGTTCGTTGACCGAGCCGAAGGTGCCGCGGTGGATGGCCTGCCCTTCGATCAGGGAGAACCAGACTTCGACCAGGGAGCCGCCGCGCGTCGTAGGATGCAACGTCCGGATCCGACGGAAAGGATCGACCATGGAGTCAACGGCCGCCAGCGCCGCCGCTCCTCGCGTTGCCGCGCCCTCGACCCTCGAACGCTGGGCGCCCGCCGCCGGGTCGGTTTTTGCTGCGCTGTTCGTTGCCGCCGTCATCATCGAGGCCGGCCTTGACATCGGCTACGAACTGCCGGAGCTCACGCAGAACTTCGCGACCGAGGACTATCAGTCGACGGCGGGCTTCGTCTTCATCCTCATCCTGCTCAGCGCGTTGTGCTTCCTCTGGTTCCTCGCCGACCTCACCGCGACCATGCGTTCGCTCTCGCAGGGAATGTTCGCGTCGCTGGTGCCGACCGCCGGCGTCGTCTTCATCACGGCCCTCGTCGCCGCCACCACCACCCTGCTCGCGCCGCTGTTCAACATCGGTCACAGCGTGCTCGAGGGAGCCGACCCGAAGACGACTGCGACGGCGTATGCCCTCCTCACCGGCATCGCCCTCGGCCTTCTGGGGTTGGCGGGAATCGCGGGCGCGCTGCTGATGAGCGCGGCTGCGACGGTCGCCTACCGCGGCGGGCTGCAGCCGCGGTGGACCGTGGTCCTCGTCGTGGTCGGCGCGGTTGTCGCGGCGATCGGAACGTGGGTGTTCTTCTTTCCGATCCTGCTTGTCGTCCTGTGGGCGCTCGTCACGTCGGTGAGGCAAACGATCCTCTATCGCCGTGGCGTCCTGAACCCACTTCGCTAACCGGAGTCGGAGGCGCGGACACAAGCGCCGTCCCTCCGACTGGTCAAGATCAGCGCCCTGGCCGCCTAACCAGCCACCGGCATGAAGATCAACACTCCGGGACTGCGGCCTCACGCCCAACGCCCGTCGGCCACTCACCAAATCGGCGGGTTCTTCAGGTCGAAGTAGCTAGTGATCATTCGAGTGGTCCACCACATCGCCCGCGCAGATCCTTCCGCACCGCCTCGGCCTCCCCGTTGCCCGCACCAGCAGGTGATGCATCCCCCGTCCGGACTGGCGTCACCGGCATGACTTGGTGACTGTCTCGGCGGGACCGCGCCGCCTGGCCTCGGGCGGCATGGTTTGTCGGCGCTGGATGGGATGATTGGACACATGTCCCTCTCCTCGGCTTCGTGTGGGTGTGCGCGGCCGGGTTGAGGCGGGGATCTGTTGCGGCGCAAGGGTTTCGTGGCGTCGCCGGCGGCGTTGAGTGACGCGCACGTGGGGCGGGCCTAGGTTCGTGGTTGCTGAGACCGTCGAGCCGAGGGAGCCACGCACGTGCGCGTCACTACCGCATTCAACCGGGTCTTGTCGGTGCCGGGTACCTCGGTCAGTTCGGTGAGCTTCACCGATTCCGGGCTGGTGCTGGGGGTCCGGCGCCGCGCTCGCCGGCATCGCTGCCCGTGCGGCTGGTCGACCGGGTTCCGCTACGACGTGTCGCGTCGGCGGTGGCGGCATCTGGACTTCGGCGCCACCCGGGTGTGGTTGGAGGCCGAGATTGCCCGGTTGGATTGCCGCCGCTGCGGGCGGGTGCGCACCGAGGAGGTGCCGTGGGCGCGGCCGGGTGCCCGGTGCACCCGGGACTTCGAGGACGTGATCGGCTGGCTGGCGCAGCGGATGGACAAGACCAGTGTGGCGCGGCTGCTGCGCTGCGCCTGGGAGACCGTGGACCGGGCGGTCAAACGGGTGGTGGCCGACCATCTCGATGACACCCGGCTGGATCGGTTGTACCGGATCGGGGTGGATGAGGTCTCCCACCGGCTCGGGCACCGGTACCTGACCGTGGTCGCCGACCATGACACCGGTCGGGTGGTGTGGGTGGCACGCGACCGCACCAAACAAGCCTTCGCCGGGTTCTTCGACGCCCTGGGTGAGCAACCCAGCGCGGCGCTGACCGCGGTCACCTGCGACGCCGCCGGCGCCTACCAGTCGGTGGCCCGGGCCCGGGCGGTCAACGCCACCATCTGTCTGGACCCGTTCCATGTGATCAAGTGGGCGAACGAGGCGTTGGACGCGTTCTACCGCAGCACCCCACCGCTGCCCACCCTCGACGATGTCGCCGGATGGAAGTCCGGGCAACGCCGCCGGCCGAACTGGCAGCGGCTGCGGGTCGCGTTGCGTACCGGCGGTGAACGCCTCGACGACCGACAACACGCCCTGATCACCGCGATGCGCCGGCACAGCCGACGACTGTGGCGGGCCTGGCAGCTCAAAGAGGAACTCCGCGAGCTCTACCACAGCACCGAACCGGCCGCCGCCCGGGCCAACCTCAAGAGCTGGATCACCGCAGCGCTGCGCAGCCGCATCGACCCCATGCAGACCCTGGCCCGCCGGCTCCGCAAGCACCTCGACGCCGTCATCGCCGCCGTCGAACTCGGACTGTCCAACTCCCGACTCGAAGGCATCAACACCAAGATCAGAGTCATCCAACGCCGCGGCTACGGCCACCGAAACCCCGACACACTGACCGCGATGATCTACCTCTGCCTCGGCGGAATCAACATCCCCCTACCCACACAAACGTGAGGAGAGAGACACAGTTCGAACCGGCCGGTTCCTCCGACACCTCCGCCGGCAGTGCCCGTGAGGCGGCTTTGGCGCGGTTGGCTGCGGTGCTGCCGTCGCGGCCGCTGCGGGTCGCCGAGGGGCCGGTGCGTCGTGCCGTACAGCTGGCGCCGGGGTGTTCCGGTCGGCCGGCAGGGCGCCCTTGTGGCCCGCTGCGGCTGCATTGCGGCGGGTCGACGCACGGGAGGCGTCGGCGGTGCCGGCTGGCGAGTCAGGCCCCGACCCGGTAACGGCGGTTCCGCCCGCAGTCGTCTTGTCGGGGTCGGCGTTAGCCACGGCCTTGTCGGCGACGCAGCCCCACGGGCTGTCCAGCTTCGATCTTCTAGAGGCAATCGCCGGGTGGGAACGGCTGGTGGCGTGGGCGCAGGCCCGGCAGGCAGAGGTGATCGCCGAGTTCGCCCGCCGTCGGCCGGGCCCGTACGCGCCGGATCAGCGGGGCAGGTCGGTGAGTGAGTTTGCCGCCGACGAGATCGCCGCCCGGTTGTCGGTGTCGCGGCAAGCCGCCGAGAACAAGCTCTACCTCGCGGTGGCGCTCGTCGATCTGCTGCCGGCCACGCGCGACGCGCTGCTAGCCGGCCACATCGACCTGCCGAAGGCCCGCGCCATCGCCGAACACACGGCGAGCCTGCCCGACTTGCCGGTCTGCCGAGCGGTGGAGGTGCGGGTGCTGGCGCGGGCCGGTTGCCAGACATTGCCCCATCTGCGCCGCTCCCTGGCCCGGGCCGTGACCGCGGCCGACCCGCAGGCTGCAAACAAGCGCCACACCAGGGCGAAAGCCGGCCGGTGCGTGCGGCTGCAGCCGCTGCCGGACGGGATGGCCGAGATCAACGCCGTAATGCCGGCCGGGAGCCGAGCGACGCGGCGGATGGGCCGTGGGGCCGGTCAGCGCGTGCGGGGCCCGCAGATCCAGGTCACGGTGGCCGCCAGCACCCTGCTCGGCGTGGACGAGGCGCCGGCCGAGTTGGCAGGCTACGGGCCGATCCCGGCTGAGGTGGCCCGAGCCATCGCTGCCGACCCGGACGGCACCTGGCGGCGGCTGCTCACCGACCCGGCCTCCGGGACGCTGCTCGACTACGGGACCCGGGTGTACCGGCCACCGCGATCGCTGGCCCGTCACGTCCGGGCCCGCGACCAGGTGTGTCAATTCCCCGGCTGCCGACAACCGGCGTGGCGCTGCGATCTCCACCATCGGCGACGATTCCCCGACGGGCACACCAGCGACGAGAACCTCGGCCCGCTGTGCCGGCATCATCACCGCGCAAAGACAGAGGGCGGCTGGATCTGGATCCGAGACGACGACGGCTCCGTCACCTGGATCGCCCCAAGCGGCCACAAATATCCCGCCGATACCCCGCCCGTACTCGAAGTCGAGCCGACCAACATCGCGATAACGCCGAAAGACGACGACTGCCCCTTCTGAGGGCACCCGATGACGGGACGCGCCACACGGACGCCTTTAAGCCCGCCCGTCACACGCCGAGCAGTTCAGCGATCACGGCGGCCGGGTCCGCGTCCGGCAGTCCCGCGGGCCCCCACTCCCCCGACTCCTCGCGGAACGGGTACCAGCGGCCGTCGCGCCCGTAGCGCAGCTGCACCCCACGGTTGGTCGACGTCCACCGGTTCCGCCACTCGACGATCTCCGGAAGCTCGTCGCCATCCCAACCTGCGACCAGCGCGGCACGAGCACGGGCGAGATCTGCCTTCGGCGGGGTCCAGGCCGATTCCAGGACGTCGAGCCCTACTCGGCCCCCGTACGTCCAGGCTTGGACGGCTCGGGCGAACCTCGCCGGCCGTCCGCTCTCCTGCGCCAGCCGGGCCACGAGCCGCTCGTCGGGGAACGTCGCCGCGATCCGCACGCTGTCCTGCCAGACATCAAGGTCGGCCACCACTTCTGAAGGCCCGGCCGTGAGCAGCTCACGGGCTCGCGCTGCCGCATCGGCTGCGAGACGCTTCAACGCCTCCGGATCGACGCCGGCGGCCGGCGCTACCCCGGCGAGCTCGAACGCCGGCTCGTTCAGGACGGCGGAGGCCGGCGGCATCTCCGGAAGGGCTCGGACGCCCTGCGCATACGCCTCCACTGCCGGCGTCCCGGCATTCGATGCCTGGTCGGCAAGCTCAGGCCTGCCTCGCCGCGTCCGTTCGCCGAGCTGCGCGTTGCGGGCCTGCAGGTCGTCCAACAACTCGCGCTCGCCGCGTCCGCGCATCAGCAGCAACACGAACGGGTCCCGGTCCAGCAGCCAGGCCACCTGGTAGCAGAGCGCTGCGGCGTGCTTGCACGGATGCTCCCACTCGGAGCAGTCGCACGTCGGGTCGAGGTCGCCGAGCCCGGGCAGCAGCCGAATTCCTGCGTCCGCGGCGGCCTCGACCAGGTCGTGCGGCATGTCCTTGTCGAGCAGCGCGGCGATGTGTCCGGCCTTGGCCGCCACCTCGTCCAGGAAGCGCTCCCAGTCGGCATCGGTCAGCTGCTCGACGGAGACCACCGTGTGGTACGAGGTGTCATCGGCGTCCTGCACGGATGCGGCGATCCGGCCCGGGACTGACGGTGATCGTGCCCACCAGGCCGGTTCGCGCGTACGCGCGGCCCTTCCTGAGCGGCTCGGGGTCGAGCGCGGACTCCTCCATCGCGCTCACCCACGCCCTGGCCCACCAGGACTGCCCGCGCCTGGCCCTGCCCCTGCTCGGCGGAAAGGCCGGAAAGCCGCGCGCGCCGATCGCTCATCGTGCGCTCCTCAGCTCGACGAGGTCCGTCAGCTCGGCGTCGGACAGCTCGGTCAAGCGCAGCCTCATCCGCGCGCCAGCACCGCGTCGGCCAGCTCGCGCTTGGATGCGAGCAGCGTCGGCGATCCGGTCCTCGATCGTGCCCTCCGCGATCAGCCTGTGTACCTGGACCGGCCGGGTCTGGCCGATCCGGTACGCCCGGTCCGTGGCCTGCATCCTCGACCGCCGGGTTCCACCAGCGGTCGAAATGGACGACATGGTCGGCGCGGGTGAGGTTGAGCCCGGTACCGGCCGCCTTCAGCGACAGCAGGAACACCGGCACTTCGCCGTCCTGGAAGCGCTCGACCATCTCCTCACGCTCGCCGCACCGGCGTGCCACCGTGCAGCAGCTGCGATGGAACGCCTCGCGAGTCGAGATGACGCTCGATCAGGCGCGCCATCTGCACGTACTGGGTGAAGACAAGCACGGCGCCGCCCTCCGCGATGATCGTCGCCACCAGCTCGTCCAGCAGCTCGAGCTTCCCGGACCGCCCGGCCAGTCGTGGCTGGTGCTCACCGAGGTACTGCGCCGGGTGGTTGCAGATCTGCTTCAGCGCGGTCAGCAACCTGAAGACCAGTCCGCGCCGGGCCATGCCGCTCGCCGCCCTGATCTCCGCCATCGCCTCGCGCACGACCGCCTCGTAGAGCCCTGCCTGTTCCTCGGTCAGCGGCACGGGCTGGTCGGTCTCGGTCTTGGGCGGCAGCTCCGGCGCGATCCCCGGGATCGGACTTGCGGCGACGCAGGAGGAACGGCCGCACCAGGCGGGACAGTCGCTCCGCCGCGGCAGCGTCCTGGCCGGCCTCGACGGGCCGCGCCCACCGGTCCCGGAAGACCCTGAGCGGGCCGAGCAAGCCCGGCGTGGTCCAGTCGAGGATCGCCCAGAGCTCGGAGAGGTTGTTCTCGACCGGCGTGCCGGTGAGCGCGACCCGGGCACGCGGCCGGGATCCGACGCAGCGCCTTGGCAGTCCCCGAGAGCGGGTTCTTCACGTGCTGCGCCTCGTCGGCCACGACCAGACCCCAGCTGACGCCGCCGAGCTCGGCGGCGTCAAGCCGCATGGTGCCGTAGGTCGTCAGCACGAATCCGTCGCCGACGTCCTGGCGAATCTCGTCCAGCTCCCGGCCGGTGCCGTGGAACCGGCGGACCGGCCGTGCCCGGGGCGAACCGCTCGATCTCCCGCTCCCAGTTTCCGAGCAGAGACGCGGGACAGACGACGAGCGTCGGGCCGGCCGTCGCAGGATCGGACTGCCGGTGCAGGTGCAGCGCGATGAGCGTGATGGTCTTGCCCAGCCCCATGTCGTCGGCGAGACAGCCGCCCAGCCCGAGCGACGTCATCCGCTGCAGCCACCCGAGCCCACGAAGCTGGTAGTCCCGCAGCGTGGCGCTCAGCGCGGCGGGCTGGCGCAGCGGCTCGCCGCCAGTCGGATCGGCGAGCTGATCGCGCAAGCGCCTCGAGCCACCCGTCCGCCTTGACCACGGGCTGCTCTCCGCCCACCTCCGCCGTTCCGGTGAGGACGGCGCCCAGTGCGTCGACCGCCGACAGCGGCTTCAACGCCCGCTCGCGCGCCTTGCTGCGCGAGTGCGGGGTCGACCAGCACCCACTGACCGCGTAGCCGGACGACCGGCCGATGCGCCTCCGCCAGCAGGTCCATCTCGGCCTCGGTCAACGGGTCACCACCGAGAGCCAGCTGCCAGTCGAACCGCAGCAGCTCGTCCCCGCCGAAGAAAGCATGGACGTCGGACGGCGCCAGCTCGGCCCGGCCCACAACCGCCCTCGCCGACAGGTCACGCACGAGTTCCTTCGGCCAGTGCACGTCGATGCCCGCGGCCGTGAGCCGTGCCGCGCCGCCGACGAGAAGGCTCTCTACGTCCTCGTCGGGCAGCGTGAGCTCGTCCGGCACGACCAGGTCCAGCAGATGCTCGAGCGGAGTCCAGACTCGCGCTGCCCGACGCACGGCGAGCATGGCGTCGACCTGGGCGCGCGGCCCCGAATCCGACATCCGGGCCGGACCACAGAGCCGCGACATCCGCGACGCGGGTCGGATCGGCCAGGCTGTGTACCTGGACGACTGCACGGAGCGGGCTGCTCCCGAGGTCACCGTCCGCAACCTCCAGGCGCAACGAGATCCGCACGCCGGAGTCCAGTCCGGCCGCGAGCTCTTCCGCCCATCCCCGTAGCTCGGGCACGCGCACCGCGCTCGACGCCAGCGAACGCAGGACCACCCGCGGCGCGGGCCGCCGCCGCTGTCCGCGGCATCTGGTCGGCAACGGCGTCGATGAAGCCGCGCACCAGGCCTGCGGCCGCCGGCAGCGTCGGCTCCGACACGTCCGGCACCGGGACCGCCCGCGCCTCGACCGGCATGGCGGCGGCCAGCCGCCCGATCCGGTCGGCGTCCTCGGTGTCCAACGGACCGATCCGCCAGGCATCGAAGCCGGCGGCGGAGACCCCGGGCAGCAGGCGCCCACGAGCGACCAGGTGCAACGCCAGGAGACCGGCTGCTCCCCAGAATGCCGCCGCTGGATGCGCCTGAGGATCGCTTCGCGCCCGGGTCAGCACAGGCATGGCCGCACGCACCGGCATCCGGACCGCAGGCACCGTGTGCTTCGCCACGGAACCGCCGCGTGCGAGAGCGACGGTCAGATCACCGGGATCACCGACATCGGGCAGCCGGTCCGCGAGGGGGTCGTAGAACGCCAACGTGGCCTCTCGCGGGGGATCGGCCGCCTCGAACACCGCCGCGCACCGCGCGAGCTCCTCCGCCTTGCCATCGGAAACGCGCGCCATCCGTCAAGTCTCCATCTGCCGGCCGTGCCGTTGCCCGGCGACGGCGGTGGGAGTGTCGAATCTCCACGTGACGTTCACCCGGCGGCAGAGTGCAGCAGCGCGCCGGGGAGGGAGAATGGCTGATGATCCGACAAGGCCCCTCCATGTATGAGATGGAGGGGCCTCGCCCGGTTCCTCTTCGCCCGCATCCCCCGATTGCTCGGCGGACCGGCTCAGTGGAACCTTGTCGCCAGCTGCGTCTGACCCTTCCGCCCGAACCGGTTGCCCGGTCCGCGCGTGCTCTGGAGCTAACTCCGGAGCCCGGATCCCGTCGCTGGTGACGTGAGAGATTTCTAGCGGTGCCGCCAAGGCCGCGCAAGGGGCCAGACGCATCTTTTCCGAACTTTCTTCGGCCATCCACAGAGTTGGCGAGATGTCCCCAGATCTGGCCGCGTTGTGCACCGTCCGTCCACCGATTCCTGCACAGGCAGCGTCGTGCCGGAGCCGACCGACGCCCGGGCCGGCGGGAGCACCCTAACCACGCGAGCGCTTCTCGCGGATGCGCATGGAGATCTCGATCGGAGTGCCGGGGAAGCCGAACTCCTCGCGCACCCGGCGCTCGATGAAGCGGCGGTAAGACGCCTCGAGGAAGCCCGTGGTGAACAGCACGAACCGAGGTGGCCGGGTGCCGGCCTGGGTCGCGAAGAGGATCCGCGGCTGCTTGCCGCCCCGCAACGGGTGGGGGTGCGCGGCGACGAGCTGGCCCAGGAACGCGTTGAGCCGGCCCGTCGGCACGCGCGTCTCCCAGCCGGCGAGTGCGCTGTCGATCGCCGGGGCGAGCCGCTCCGCATGCCGGCCGGTCCGAGCCGAGACGTTCACCCGCGGCGCCCATGTGACCCGCACGAGCTGCCGGTCGATCTCGCGGTCGAGCATCAGCCGGCGGTCCTCGTCGACCAGGTCCCACTTGTTGTACGCGAGCACGAGAGCCCGCCCCGCGTCGACAACCATCGACACGATGCGCAGGTCCTGCTCCGACAACGGCTCGCTTGCGTCGACGAGCACGACCGCGACTTCGCACCGGTCAAGCGCCGCCGCCGTCCGCAGCGATGCGAAGTACTCCGCACCCGACGCCTCGTGCACGCGACGCCGGATTCCCGCCGTGTCGACGAAGCGCCAGGTACGTCCGCCCAGCGACACCAGCTCGTCGACCGGGTCCACGGTCGTGCCGGCCACCGCATCGACGACCACCCGGTCTTCGCCGGCGAGCTTGTTGAGCAGGCTGGACTTGCCGACGTTGGGTTTGCCGACGAGGGCCACCCGTCGCGGTCCGCCCTGCACGGCATCGAACGTCTCAGCCGGCGCGGACGGCAGCGCGTCGAGCACGGCGTCCAGCAGGTCGCCGCTCCCCCGCCCGTGCAGGGCCGAGACCGAATGAGGTTCGCCCAGACCCAGGTTCCACAGCACCGCCGCGTCCGCCTCACCGGTCGGGCCGTCGACCTTGTTCGCCGCCAGCACCACCGGCTTGCCGGCGCGTCGCAGGACTCGGACGACTCCCTCGTCCGAGTCCGTGGCACCGACAGTCGAGTCGACGACGAAGACCACCACGTCGGCGGCGGCGGCGGCCACCTCGGCCTGGGCCGTGATCCGTGCGGCCATGCCCTCGGCTTCGGGATCCCAGCCGCCGGTGTCGACGAGCGTGAACCGGCGTCCGGACCAGGCGGCCTCGTACGCGACCCGGTCCCGCGTGACGCCAGGGACGTCCTCGACCACGGCCTCGCGCCGGCCCAGGATGCGGTTGACCAGGGTCGACTTGCCCACATTGGGTCGGCCGACCACCGCGACGACGGGCAACGGGCCCGCGTCCTCGGCGTCGACGTACGCGTTCTCGTCGGCGAGCAGGTCCGCGTGCACGTCGTTGGCCGTACCCGGGTCGAACGGTTCGTCGCTCACTCGGTCTCCTTGAACCGCCGGAGCACCACTGCGTGGTGGGCGGTGAGCGCGTCCTGCAGTTTCGCGCTGGCGGTTGCCAGCGCCTCGCGGGAGCGACCGCCCGCCGGCAGCTCGACGGGCGCCCCGAAGACCACGTCGAGGCGGGACCGCAGGCCAGGGACGGCGGTCCACGTGGAACCCCTGGCACCCGTCCCGAGGGACACGACCGGCACGACCGGCGCGCCTGAGCGCAATGCGAACCAGGCCAGGCCCGGGCGTACGTCGGAAAAGTCGCCGGCTCCACGCCGGCCCTCGGCATAGACGACCAGCACCCGGCCGGCGTCGAGCACGGCCACCGCGCGGAGCAGAGCCGTGCGGTCGGGGCCAGACCGGTCGATCGGGATCTGCCCGATGGCGCGCAGGAACCAGCCCATCGGCCCGCGGAACATCTCCTTCTTGGTCAGGCAGTGGATCGGCCGCGGCGATGCGCCCATCAACAGCGGAGCGTCGATGAAGCCGCTGTGGTTCGGGGCGAGGATCACCGGGCCGTGCTCCGGAACCATGTGGGCATCATGGACCCGCACCGACCACCCGGTCGGCATCACCACACGCGCGATCCGCAAGCCGGCCGCGGCACCGAGCGCCGTCGGCGCAGACGCGCTCACGACGGCCCCACGCCGGCCCGTAGCTGTACCAGGTCGAGCACGGCCTGCACGGTCTGGTCGAGGCTGTGTTCCGACGAGTCCACGACATCGACGCCGTCGGCCGCCTGCAGGAAGCTTGCGACGGTCGAGTCGTCGGCGTCGCGGCGGAGCACCTGGTCGCGGGTCGCAGCGACGGCCGCGTCGTCGTCGGCGCCGTGCAGGTCGCGGGCGCGCCTCGCGAGCCGCGCCTCCTCGGTCGCTGTCAGCAGGACCCGAACGGGAGCATCCGGTGCGACGACAGTCGTGATGTCGCGTCCCTCGACGACCACGCCGCCCTCGTCGACGACCTTCCGCTGTCGGCGGACCAGCTCCTCGCGTACGCCGAGGTTCGTGGCGACGGTGCTCACGGCCGCCGAGATGCGGGTCTCGCGGATCGCTGCGGCGACGTCCACATCGCCCACGTGCACGGTGGGGTTCCTTGGATCGGTGCCCATCCGCAGGGGTAGCTCGCGGGCCAGCTCGGCGACCCGCTCGCGGTCGGCCAGGTCGACTCCGCGGTCGAGCAACCACCAGGTCAGCGCCCGGTACATCGCGCCCGTGTCCAGGTAGCGCAGCCCCAGCGCCTCGGCCACCCGGCGGGCGACGGTCGACTTCCCCGAACCCGACGGTCCGTCGATCGCGACGACGAGGGACGACGACACGTGTGCTCCTCTTGGACGGCGCCAGCGGACGGGACGAGGGTAATGCTCAGCGCAGGCTCCATCCGACATCCCGTAGTGCCGCGGCGAGAACCACGTCTGCGCCCGGCCTGACGTCGAGCTCGACGAGGCCAACCGGCTGACCCGGGCTGTGCTCGATCCGGACATCCTCGACGTTGACGCCCGCGCGACCGGCGTCTGCGAAGAGCGCGGCGAGCTGCCCCGGACGGTCGCCCACCACGACCGTGACGGTCGCGTAGTCGGTCGGCGGCGCGCCGTGCTTGCCGGGCAGCCGACCGCGCCCGTCGACACCGGTACGGAGCAGCCCGGCAAGGCGTTCCCGGCCGGAGGAGGGCGACCCGAGAGCCGCCAGCGCCTGGTCGAGGTCGGAGCGAAGCGCCACCAGCACGCCGGACACGGCGGCCGCGTTGGCCGCCAGGATCTCGGTCCAGAGTGCCGGATCCCCGGCCGCGACGCGGGTGACGTCCGTGACACCGGGCCCGGCCAGCCGCAGCTCGTGTGCCGGTGCCGCGGCCAGCCGGGCAGCGACCAGGGCGGCGACGAGGTGCGGCGCGTGCGAAACGAGCGCGACGGCCGCGTCATGGTCGGCTGCCGGCATGGTGACAGGGAGCGCCCCGACGAGCCGAGCCACGGCGAGGGCACGGGTCACGGCGTGCGGATCGGTATTCTCGTCTGGGCAGAGAACCCAGGGCCTGCCTTCGAACAGGTCGACGAGCGCTGAGGCTGGTCCCGCGACCTCTCGGCCTGCCATCGGATGCCCGCCCACGTACCGCCCCGGATCGGTGGCGAGCGACCGGACCTGCTCCGCTGGCAGCACCTTGACGCTCGCGACATCGGTGGCGTACTCGGCGAGCCCCCGGTCCAGCGCGTCCGCCACCGCCGCGGCCGTCCCAGCAGGCGGGACCGCGACTACCGCGAGCCCGGCGGCGACACCCGGTTCGTCCGGGCGCCCCGCGCCGAGGCGTACGGCCTCGGCAAGGGCATCGGCGTCGAGGTCGCGCAGGCGGACGTCTACCCCCGCCCGGCGCAGGGCCAGTCCCAGCGACGTACCAAGCAGGCCCGTCCCGACGACCAGAACACCGCCTTCGAGCGGCGGGCCGGTCACGACTCGTCCCGCGGCAGGTCCGTCCGAAGCTCCCGCGCACCGTGCAGGTAGACGTGACGGATCTCGGCTCGGGTCAACCGGGTCTCGACGTGCGCCATCATCCGGATGACCCGCGGAAGCGCCCCGTCCACGTCCAGCTCCTGAGCACACAGCAGCGGGACGTCGGTGATACCGATCGCACGCGCCGCATATGCCGGAAACTCCGACTGCAGGTCCGCAGTGGCCGTGAACAGGATGCTCACCAGGTCGTCGGTCGAGAGGCCGTTGCGGGCCAACACCTCGCCGACGAGCTCGGTGACGCGCTCCAGCAGGTGCTCGCGCTCGTCGAAGTCCAGCTGGGTCGCGCCACGCACTGCCCGCAGATTCACGGCCGTCCCAACTCGATCACCTAGAGCCCGACCTCGCGATAGAGGCGGCCGACCTCGTCGCGCGTCAGCGAGCGGGTGCGGCCCGGTCGGAGCTCGCCGAGCGCGATTGGGCCGATGTCGGTGCGGACCAGGCGCTCGACCGGGTAGCCAACGGCATCGAGAACGCGGCGGACGACGTGCTTGCGCCCCTCGTGCAGGACGAGCTCGACCATTACCCGGCCGGCCGAACTCCCGACAACGCGGAAGCCGTCCACGGCGGCAACGCCGTCGTCGAGCTCGACGCCTTCCCGTAGCTGCTTGCCGACGTCGCGCGCCAGCGGCCCGCGCACCTCGGCCAGGTAGGTCTTCGCGACACCGTAGCTCGGGTGGGCCAGCCGGTGTGCGAGGTCACCGTCGTTGGTGAGCAGGATCAGGCCTTCGGTGTCGGCGTCCAGTCTTCCGACGTGGAAGAGGCGCTCGCGCCGGCCCTCGACGTAGTCGCCGAGGTTCGGCCGCCCGTGCGGGTCGCTCATCGTGCTCACGACACCCTTGGGCTTGTTGAGTGCAAGGTGGACGAGGCCGGCCTCCGCCGGAGTGATCCGCATCCCGTCGACCTTGATGACCGCAGTGGCAGGGTCGACCCGGGTGCCCATCTCCCGGACGTGCCGGCCGTCGACCTCGACCCGGCCGGCGGCGATCAGCTCCTCGCAGGCGCGCCGGCTGCCGACGCCCGCGGCGGCCAGCACCTTCTGAAGGCGGACGCCTGCATCACCCGACACCGTCGATGTCCTCGACGTCGGGTAGGTAGGGCGCCAGCGGCGGCAGCTCGTCCAGCGACGACATACCCAGGCGCTCGAGGAAGAACGACGACGTCCGGTACAGCGTCGCTCCGCTCTCGACGTCGACCCCCGCCTCCTCGACCAGCCCACGGGTGGACAGCGTCCGGATGACGCCGTCGCAGTTGACGCCCCGGACGGCGGACACCCGGGAGCGGCTCACCGGCTGCCGGTACGCGACGACGGCCAGCGTCTCGAGCGCCGCCTGCGTGAGCCTTGCCTGCTGACCGTCGAGGACGAAGCGCTCCACGATCGCCGCGCACTCCGGCCTCGTGTAGAGACGCCAGCCGCCCGCGACCTCGCGCAGGTCGAACCCACGACCGGCCGCCGTGTAGTCGGCAGCGAGCTCACGCAGTGTCGAGGCCACCTCGGTGCGCGGACGCTCGAGCACCTGGGCCAGCGTCACCTCGGCGACCGGCTCGTCGACGACGAGCAGGACGGCCTCGATCGCGGCGGACAGGGTCGGCTCGGGCAGCTCGTCCGGCATCGGCAGCGCGCTCACGACATCGCGCCCTTCTGCTCCGGGACGACCTGCCCAAGCGTCTCGTCGTACTCGTCGACATCCAGCGTGGCATCGTCCTCGCCGCCGGTCCATCGAACGGTCAGCTCGCCGAGCGGCGTCACTTGTTCGAAGGCGACGACGCGTTCCCTGTAGAGCTCCAGCAGGGCCAGGAACCTGGCCACGACGTGAAGGGTGCTCGGGCAGTCGGCCGAGAGCGCACGGAACGTAGCGGTGCGCGAGCGACGCAGCCGGTCGACCAGCAGGGCGGCCTGCTCGTTCACGCTCACCCGAAGCTGGTGCAGGTGGGCGGTCGCGACTGTCGGCTCGGGCCTGGGCTCGAGCGCGCGGGCGGCCAGCGCAGCAAGCTGGGCCGGTCCGAGCCCCACGACGACCTCCGGGAGCAGCGCCGCGTAGCGCTCCTCCAGGCCCACGGCCCGGGGGAACCGTAGCGCCTCCTCCCGCATCCGGGCGGCCAGCACGGACGCTACCTCCTTGTACGCCTTGTACTGGAGCAGCCTGGCGAACAGCAGGTCACGGGCTTCCAGCAGGGCGAGGTCGTCCTCATCCTCGACCTCGCCACTGGGAAGCAGCCGTGCGGCCTTGAGGTCGAGCAGCGTGGCGGCCACCACGAGGAACTCGCTGGCCAGATCGAGGTTCCAGTCAGGTCCACCGGACCGGATGTGCTCGATGAACTCGTCGGTCACCTGGTGCAGCGCTACCTCGGTGACGTCGAGCTTGTGCTTGGCGATCAGGCTCAGCAGCAGGTCGAAAGGGCCCTCGAAGTTCTCGAGGTGCACCTCGAAGCGGTCGACGGCGGATGGCTGCGACGGTGCCGGTTCGCCGATCAGCTGCTGGAGCGCACTTTCTGCCACCGGGCCAGCACCTCCCTGGCCAGCTGGCGGTAGGCGATCGCGCCCGGCGACTCGGGCGCGAAGCTCGTGATCGGCAGGCCGGCGACCGTGGTCTCGGGGAAGCGCACCGTGCGGGCCACCACGGTGTGGAAGACCTTGTCGCCGAACGCCTCGATCAGGCGGGCGAGCACCTCGCGACCGTGCACGGTCCGTGAGTCGTACATCGTGGCAAGCAGGCCCTCGATCGTGAGGCGCGGGTTCAGCCGGTCGCGGACCTTCTCGATCGTCTCCTGCAGCAGTGCAACGCCGCGCAGGGCGAAGTACTCGCACTCCAGCGGCACGATCACACCGTCTGACGCCGTCAGCGCATTGACCGTCAGCATGCCCAGCGAGGGCTGGCAGTCGACCAGGATGACGTCGTAGTCCGGGATGACCGGCTGGAGCGCGCGAGTGAGGGCCTGCTCGCGGGCCACCTCACTGACCAGCTGGATCTCGGCCGCCGACAGGTCGATGTTGCTGGGGAGAAGGTCCATGCCGGGAATGGCGGTCTCGCGCAGGATGTCGATGGGCTTGACGTCCCGCTCCATCACCAGGTTGTAGACCGACAGCTCGAGGTCGTGCGCATCGATGCCCAACCCGACCGACAGCGCGCCCTGCGGGTCGAAGTCGACGAGCAGCACGCGCCGGCCGTAGTCGGCGAGGGCGGCACCGAGGTTGATCGTCGTCGTCGTCTTGCCGACTCCGCCCTTCTGATTGCACATGGCGACGATCCGACCCGGACCGTGGCGGCGCACCGGCGGCGGCTCGGGGAACTCCTTGAACGGGCGCTGGGTGGGACCCAGGTCGACCTCCTCGGGCTCCCGTGCACCGGAGTCCACGCCGTCGAAGAGCACATCGTTTCGGCTGCCCCGGGTCGAGGTGTCCACGAGCCGTCAGAGCTCCTCCACGACGGTACGGACGCTGTCGGCTCGCGAGCCTACCTCGGGTCCTGCGCCCGCTGGCGGCGCCGCGCCCTTGGCGGCGCCGGTCAGCTCGGACGGCCGGTGGTCTCGAAGCGCTCAACGACCTCGGCGAACGTGGGAGGCGGGCCCGGTAGCGGCGTGGCCCCGGGGGCCCGGATGGCGTCGAGCAACAAGGTCAGATAGCGCTGCCGCAGCTCGTCCGTGCGCAGTTGGTCGGCCCTGCGGACGGCCGCCACCATCTCGAAGATGATGCCGAGATCGTCGACCCGAAGGTCGGAGCGGATGACCCCGGCCGACATGATGCGCTCGAAGTACGTCTCGATCAGCTGCTTTGCCCGAACGGACTCGATGTTCAGATCCTCGGTGGGACCGAACCTCCCGGCGAGACTCAGCGTCAGCGAGTGCGTGTCCTCCTCGACGATCCGGCGCATGAAGTGGGCAAACGACGTCCACGTATCTCGCTCGTCGCGGAGCGCGGCCTCGACTTCGGCGTTGTACCGGTGCAGGCCGTCCAGGCACAGCGTCTGAAGCATCTCCTCCTTGCTCTCAAACCGCCGGTAGAGGGCACTGATCCCCACGCCCGCGCGCTCGGCGACGGCCGCTATCGGCGCGCCGGGGTCGGCGACGAACACCGTGCGGGCAGCGTCGAGGATCCGCTCGTCATTGCGGGCGGCCTGTGCTCGGCGACCGCTCAGCGGTTCCGGAACCGCGTTCACAATCACCTCCAGCGCTTGTGGAACAGAACATTCCGTTCTGCTAGTCTTACACGTATCCAGAAGACCGCCAAGAGGCTCCGGAGAGGACCCCCGAATGGTTGACACCAGTAACGCTAGCGGCGCGACGACCGAGATCCGGCCTTTCCGCATCGACATCCCGCAGGCAGACCTGGACGACCTCCGAGAGCGGCTGGCTCGCACGCGGTGGCCGTCGGAGCTTGCCGATGTCGGCTGGAGGCGGGGAGTGCCGGTGGACTACCTCAAGGACCTTGCCGAGTACTGGCGGACCTCGTACGACTGGCGCAAGCACGAGGCGCACCTGAACGAGTACCCGCAGTTCACCACCGAGATCGACGGTCAGAACATCCACTTCCTGCACGTCCGCTCCCCCGAACCGGACGCGCTCCCGTTGGTGCTCGTTCACGGCTGGCCCGGGTCGATCGTCGAGTTCCTCGACGTGATCGGACCACTGACCGACCCCCGCGCCCACGGTGGTGACCCGGCGCACGCCTTCCATCTGGTGATCCCGTCCATCCCCGGGTTCGGTTTCTCGGGTCCGACCCGGCAGGCCGGATGGGACAGCATGCGCATCGCATCCGCGTTCGCTGAGCTCATGAGCCGGCTCGGCTACGCGCGCTACGGCGCGCAGGGTGGAGACTACGGCGCCTTCGTCGCCCCGGACCTCGGCCGCGTCGCCGCCGACCACGTCGCCGGCGTCCACGTCAACGCGGCCACGATGGGATTCATCCCATTCGGCGAGGTCGAAGAGGCCACGCTCGCCGAGCTCACGGACGTGGAGAAGGCGCGCGTGGAACGGCTGGCCCACTACCTCTCCGAGGGCAACGGCTACTTCCAGATCCAGTCGACCCGCCCACAGACGGTGGCCTACGGGCTCACCGACTCGCCGACCGGCCAGTTGGCATGGATCGTGGACAAGTTCCAGGAATGGACCCACGGCGGCGAGATCCCGGAGGACGTCATCGACCGCGACCGCATCCTGACCAACGTGATGCTCTACTGGATCACCGGCACGGCCGGATCCACGGCCAATCTCTACTACGAGAGCATGCACTCAGGTAACTGGCCCACCCCCACCACGGTGCCCACCGGGGTGGCCGTCTTCGCCGAGGACGTCTCCATCCGGCGTTACGCGGAGCAGGGCAACAACATCGTGCACTGGTCCGACTTCGACCGCGGCGGCCACTTCGCCGCCATGGAGGCGCCCGACCTGCTGGTGGGCGACGTCCGCGAGTTCTTCCGTACGCTGCGCTGACGTCCCGTCTCGTTCGACCGCAGAAGGGTAGAGATGCCGACCCGACCGCCCAAGCCCGCTCAGGTCCTCGACCGCCGCGCGCTCAGCCGCGCCACCCTGGCGCGGCAGTTCCTGCTGCAGCGGACCGCTATGCCCGCTCTGGAGATGGTCGAGCATCTCGTCGGGCTGCAGGCACAGACGCCGCAGAGCTGGTACGTAGGCCTGTGGAGCCGGCTCGAGGGGTTCCGCGCCGAGGAGGTGTCCGACCTGCTCGACGGCCGCCAGGTCGTGCGCATCGCGCTCATGCGCTCGACGATCCATCTGGTCAGCGCCGAGGACTGCTTGTGGCTGCGTCCGCTCGTACAACCGGTGATCGAGCGAAGCACCAACGGAGCCTTCGGCCGGAAGCTCACCGGGCTCGACCGTGACCAGCTCGCAGCCGCCGGACGGGCCCTGGTGGACGAGCGGCCGCTGACCTTCAGCGAACTCGGCGCAGGCTTGCGCGAGCGGTGGCCGGACCATGACGCGGCGCCGATGTCGCAGGCCGTCCGGGCTCGGGTGCCGCTGGTCCAGGTGCCGCCGCGGGGTCTGTGGGGGCGCAGCGGGCCGGTCGCACACACCAGCGCCGAGGCCTGGCTGGGCCGGCCGGTGGCGGCGGATCCCTCACCGGACGAGATGGTCCTGCGCTACTTGACGGCGTTCGGGCCTGCGACGGTGCAGGACGCACAGACCTGGTCCGGCGTGACCAGATTGACCGAGGTGTTGGAGCGCTTGCGGCCTGGCCTCGTCACCTTCAGCGACGAGGCGGGGCACGAGCTGTTCGACGTGCCTGAGGCTCCGCGTCCCGACCCGGAGACGCCGGCACCGCCCCGACTGCTCTATGACTACGACAACCTGCTGCTCTCGCATGCCGATCGCAGCCGGGTCGTCACGGACGACTACCGCGCCCGAGGCAAGGAGTTCGTCGCCACCAACGTCATGCCCAGCATCGTCCTTGTCGACGGCTTCACGGCCGGCACCTGGAAGGTCCTGCGCCAGCGCGGGACGGCCACGCTGGCGATCCAGCCGTTCACCGGCCGGCTCTCGGAGCCGGTCGAAGCTGCGCTGACCACGGAGGGTGCCGGCCTGCTGGACTTCCTCGCGCTCGGCGACACCCACGAGATCGAGTTCGTCGCGCCCGACGCCCCGTGGGTCGGTCTGCGGACATCTGGCCGCTCCTGACCTGACCGTCAGACCGGTCACCGTGTCTCCCAACCCTCGAGCTCGGCGACGTCGATCGTACTGATGGCCATCGTCAGGCTCCCTCTCCCGTGGTGGGCGCGAGATCGTGGCCGTCGTCGCGCACCTGAGTCCTGGGTCGCGTGCCGCCGCCGTTGCGAGATGCGATGTGCTTCACGACATACTCGGCGTCCCGGCCCACGCCGGGGAGCACGTCCGACACCGCCGCGTACTGGAAATGCAGTCCCACGAAGTACAGGCCCGGCTCTGCCTCCACCACGCCGCGCTGGTGGATCGGCATGCCGTCATGGCCGAACACCGGCAGGTCGATCCACCCGAAATCGGATCGGAAGCCCGTGCACCAGATCACGTTCGACACGTCCAGGACACGTCCGTCGGCGAGCCTCGGAAAGCCGTCCCGCACACCCACCGTCCTGGCGACTTGCTCGACCCCGGCAGCGGCCAGGTCCTTCAGCTTCACGCGGATGAGGGGGGCACCCTTCGACACGAACTCCGGCCGAAGCTTCCGTCCGATCGGCGTCCCGAGCGTCAGAACGTGCGTGCCGAGGAACCGGATGATGGGGAGGACGAACCGCGCTGCAGCAGGACCGTGCCGAACGGGGATCTGGCCTGAGGGTTCACCAGAGAGCCAGGTCCGGTGCGACCCGGAGACCTCGAAGGCGATCTCGGCGCCCGAGTTCCCGACGCCGACGAGCAGGACGCCTCCGTCGTTCAGTTGCGCCGCACTCTGGTAGCGGCTGGAGTGCAGCTGCACGATGCTCGGAAGGAGCTCGGCTGCGAAGGCTGGGACCTTCGGGATGTGGTGTGCGCCCGTTGCGACCACCACGTGGTCGGTCTCGAAACGGCGGTCGCCGGCCGTCACGAGGTACCGGTCATCCACCCTGGACAGCCGGTCCACGCTCACGCCGGTTCGAACGGGGAGGTCGAATCGTGCCGCGTAGGCGTCCAGATAGTCCGCCATCTCGTCCTTGGTCGGGAACGACACGGATGGTGCCGGGAAGCGCGAACCCGCCAACCCGTCGTACTTCGCTGGAGTGAACAGGCGCAGCGAGTCCCACCGCTTGCGCCATGCATCGCCGACACGCTCGTTCGCGTCCAGGATCACGAATTGCCCGCCCTGCTTCGCCAGGTGGTAGCCCGTCGTGAGGCCGGCCTGGCCGCCGCCGATGATGACGGTCTCGAAGCGCTCGGTGTCGTTGCCGTTCATGGCTCGTCCCTAGAGGTTGGCGGATCCCATGCGATCCCGACGCTAGGTAGCCGCGGGCGTCGCCGCGTCGGGAGAAACGACCAGATCACCGCGCCCGCGCGACATGGGTAATTCTGTGTAGGGACTGGTGGGGCCGGGCTTCGCCTGTGCGCCGTAGCGCAGGTACCAGATCAGCATCAGACCGGTGCTGACGAGATAGAACGAGTGCAGAACCCAGACCGGGCCGGCCGGCAGGTCGAAGACGTAGAACGAGTGGACGACGTTGCCCACGTTCGCCAGCAGGATTTGACCCAGGCTGTACGAGCTCAGGTCCTTCGTCCGGGCTGCTTTCACCAGCATGGGCAGCGTGCTCAGCGCGAAGATCGTCGTCGAGAGGACGCCAGCGAGGACGGGCAGATCGATGGTCATCGCCGCCTCCCTTCGTCGCTCGCTGACTACCTTCGGGACGCTATGGAGCGATCGGCCGCGGCGCGTCGGGAGAAGGATCCATTTCTGCGCCGGGCGCGATCTGGGCAGTTCTGCGCAGGAGTGGTCAGAGCAGGCTGTTCTCGTACGCGTAGGCGGTGGCGGCGGAGCGGGAGGACACGCCCAGCTTGGTGAAGATGTTGCTCACATGGCGAGCCACGGTCTTCTCGCTGAGGAACAGGTCGGTAGCGATCGCGCGGTTGGTCTTGCCGGTGGCCACCAGGCAGAGCACCTCTGCCTCGCGCGCGGTCAGCCCGCCGGTGGCCTTCGGGACTGCCGTCTGGGACAAGCCCTCCACTCGGGCGAGGTCTGGGGCAGCCCCGAGGTTCTGGAAGACCCAGCGCGCCGCGTCCAGCTCCATCTCGGCACCTTCCGGGTCGCCCAGCGCGCGGAAGCTGAGACCGATCAAGACGCGGGTCCGCGCGGCGTCGTACGGCGCGTCGAGCTGCTGCCAGATCGTCCAGGCCTTCCGCAGCACGCCTAGGGCGGCTCGCGCCTCGCCTTGGTGCAGGAGCGCGGCTCCTTGCGCCTGGGCAGCCATCGCATGCAGGAGCGGCGCGCCGAGGTCGTCCGCGATCTGCGACAGCTCGTCGGCAGCGGCGCGTGCCCCTGGGACATCGCCGGCGGCGAGCGCGATCTCGACGCACCCGGCCAGCAGCCTGGACAGCGTGACGCGTTCCAGTGCCTCGTCCGCGGCCTGGCTGATCGCCACGTGTGCGGCGTCGACCTGACCCTGGGCGAGCCGCAACAACGCCATGCCCGGCTGTGGATTTCGTCCCCACTGATTGGCCTGGCGATACGCCTCCTCGGCGGCTGTGAACGCGCCACGCAGCCGCAAGAGCTCAGCCTGCTGGTAGAACGCCATGCCGACCGCGGGATGAGGGGGCTCCGACAGCCGTTCCCGCGCCCGTTCCGCTTCCGCCATGGAGTCCTGCCACGCGCCGTGCAATTGCATGATCTCCGCGCGGTGCACCAGGCATTGGCCGCGGAAGGGCACCAGGTCCGGCTGAGAGGCAACCCAGTGGCTCAGCGCCGTCGTCCACTCCTGCGCCCGGCGCAGATCGAAGATCTCCTGGCAGGCGAGGATCACGGCGCAGTAGACGATCCCGGTCACGATGGGAGACACCTCGCGAGCCGTGACGGCCACCATGACCTCGTCGAGCAGCGCCACGCCGTCGGCGGTGTCTCCGAGCAGGATCAGCGTCTGGCCGCGGCCGAGGCGGGCCAGCGTCACCAGGTCCGGGTCGCCGAACCGGTCCGCGATCTCTGCAGCCTCGCAGAACGTCGCGTACGCGGTCGCGGCGTCTCCCGCGGCCATGCTCTGCAAGGCGACCGGCACGAGCAGATAGCCCTGTTCCACACAGTCCAGCCCGCCCTCGTCGAGCAGTCGCCGGGCCCGGGCGAGCCAGCCGGCACCACGAGCGTGCTCACCGCGCTGCAGCAGGGGCATTACGAGATAGAACGCACATCGCACGGCTCGGGCCACGTCTCCCCGGCGCAAGAACTCGTGGTGCGCCCGCTCCGCCAGCTCGGCGCTGTCGGCGTCCCTGCCGAGAAGGTGTGCGGCTATCCCAAGCCGTTCGAGGTCCTCGGGCTCGAGCGGCGATTTCTGGTCCACGGCGGAGAGCTGCGCGTACGCCTCCGCCCAAGCCTGACGGCCGAAGGCCGCCCGACCCTGGACGAGCGCGTCGGCCGAGGTCATGCGCTATGCCTACCGCAATGGCCCTGACCGCGCATCGCCCGGTTCGGAACGTGCTAGGCGCGAGCACGCGGGTGGGCAGCCGCGTAGACCTCGCGCAGCCGGTCGACCGTGACCAGGGTGTAGATCTGCGTCGTCGTGACCGATGCGTGTCCGAGCAGCTCCTGGACAACCCTCACGTCGGCGCCTCCGTCGAGCAGGTGCGTTGCGAAGGAATGCCGCAGCGTGTGCGGCGATATGTGGGTGGCGAGCCGGGCCCGGTCCGCTGCCGTACGCAGCACGGTCCAGGCGCTCTGGCGCGACAGCCGACCGCCACGCGCGTTGAGGAACAGCGCAGGCGTGAACCGACCCCCGGAGGCCAGCGCGGGCCGGGAGCGGACGAGATAGGCCCCGACGGCCTCCAGGGCGTACCTGCCGACCGGCACGATCCGTTCCTTGCCGCCCTTCCCGCGCAGCCGCGCGGTTCCCACATCCAGGTCGAGGTCGTCGCGATCGAGCCCTACCGCCTCGGAGATTCGGGATCCGGTGCCGTACAGCACCTCGAGCAGTGCCCGGTCGCGTAGCGCCAGCGGTGTGCCGTCGGCGGCCGCGGCCGCGAGCAGCCTCTCGACCTGGTCCAGTGAGATCGACTTGGGCAGCCGTCGCGGTGGCGTCGGCGGACGCACCGCGCCGGCGGGATCACCCGGGGCGAGACCCTCGCGGTGGAAGAACCGATGAAGGCCGCGAACGGCGACGACCGCCCGGGCGGCCGAGCTGGCTCCCTGCGGGTGGTGCTCGGCATCGCCCTCACGGAGGCTGCGCAGAAACGTGGTGACGTGATCCTCGGTGACCGCAGCCGGCTCGGTCACGTCTCTCGCCGCGAGGAAGTCGACGTAGCGGCGCAGGTCGCGCCGGTACGAGGCGAGCGTGTTGGCGGCCAGGCCGCGTTCCACGGTGAGGTGGTCCAGATACCCGCGGACCGCTCGCGCCAGCGGTGTCTCGGCCCCGCTCAGCGCAGCACCTCGTCGAGCGCTACCGAGTCCATGCCGTGGGCATCGGCCACCGGGCCGTAGGTGAGCCGGCCATCGTGGGTGTTGAGGCCAAGGGCGAGCGCTGCGTCGGCTCGCAGCGCGTCGCGCCAGCCACGGTTGGCGAGCTCGACCGCGTACGGGAGGGTCACGTTGGTCAGGGCGTACGTCGACGTGTGCGGCACGGCTCCCGGCATGTTCGCCACGCAGTAGAAGACCGACTCGTGCACCCGGTAGGTCGGGTCGTCGTGCGTGGTCGGCCTGGAGTCCTCGAAGCATCCGCCCTGGTCTATCGCGATGTCGACCAGCACGCTGCCCGGACGCATCCGCGACACCAGGTCGTTCGAGACCAGCGTCGGCGCCTTCGCGCCCGGCACCAGGACCGCGCCGATGACCAGGTCGGCGTCGACGACGGCCTTCTCCACCTCGTACAGGTTCGACGTGATCGTCTGGGCGTGTCCGCGGTACACGCGGTCGACCTCACGCAGCCGGGCGACGTTCCTGTCCAGGATCCACACGTCCGCCTGCATGCCGAGCGCGATCTCCGAGGCATTCATGCCCGACACGCCGGCCCCGATGACAACGACCTTGGCCGCCTTGACGCCCGGGACCCCGCCCATGAGCACGCCGCGACCGCCCTGCGCCCGCTCCAGCACATGTGCGCCGACCTGGGTGGCCATCCGGCCCGCGACCTCGCTCATCGGCGCGAGCAGGGGCAGGGACCCGTCGGGCAATTGGACGGTCTCGTACGCCACCGCCGTGATGCCGGCGTCGAGCAGCGCCTGGGTGCTCTCGCGGGACGCCGCGAGGTGCAGGTAGGTGAACAACACCTGGTCGCGGCGCATCCGGTGGTACTCCTCGGCAACCGGCTCCTTGACCTTGAGCACGAGCTCAGCCTCGCCCCAGACGTCGTCGGCGGTATCGAGCACGCGCGCGCCCGCGGCCTTGAACTCGCCGTCGGAGATCGAGGAGCCGAGCCCGGCGCCACGTTCGACCACGACGTCGTGGCCGTGGCGGACGAGCTCGTGGACGCCCGCGGGCGTGATCGCGACGCGGTACTCGTGGTTCTTGACCTCGGTGGGAATGCCGACCAGCACGTCAATCCCGACCCTTCGAATGTCCCACCCGACGACGCTGTCGGACGGCCGCCCGCTTGGGCGGCGGCGCCGAGTCTAAGTCACCGCCCCGTGGAGGTTCGCCTCGATCGCTTCGACGATCTCGGGTGCCTCCGGATCGGTGCGCGTGCGGAACCGCCCAAGGACGGTACCGCCGGGGCTGACCAGGAACTTCTCGAAGTTCCACCGGACGTCGCCGGCTTCGCCCCTGCTGTCGGGAGTCGTGGTCAGCTCGGCGTAGAGCGGGTGCCGGTCGGGCCCGTTCACGTCGGTCTTCTCGAACAGCGGGAACGTCACGCCATAGGTGGTCGAGCAGAACTCCTGGATCTGCTCCGCCGTACCCGGCTCCTGGCCCGAGAACTGGTTGCACGGGAAGCCCACGACGGTGAAGCCGTGGTCGGCGAACCGTTCGTGCAGTCGTTCCAGACCCGCGTACTGGGGCGTGAAGCCGCACTTCGACGCAACGTTCACGATCAGGAGCGTGGTCCCTTTCGGCAGGGTGGCTGGTTCGCCCGCCAGGCTGCGCAGCGGAATGTCGTGAATGCTCACGTCACGATCATGGCGCTCGCTCGACCGTTGGGGTAGCCCCGCCCGGCACGGGTGCGGTAGACCCGGCGAGTGCGCATCTACGCCGACCAACCCGGCCACCGTGTCCGCCAGATCGTCGTCGACGTGCTCGGCGTCGCCTGGTGCGTGCTTGCCGTACTCGCCGGGCGTGCCATCTACGAGCTCATCGACACCCTCTCCGGGCCGGGCCGACTGTTGGAGGACGCCGGCTCGGGGCTCTCCGAGAACCTCGCCGGCGCCGGTGACGGGCTCTCCGACGTCCCGCTCGTCGGCGGTGCGATCTCCGCACCCTTCGAGGGCGCGTCCGGGGCAGCCGACGGTGTGGCCGGCGCGGGTCGGGCGGTGCAGGACTTCGTCAGCACGATGGCCGTGGTCGCCGGCGTGATGACCGCCGGGTTCTTCATCCTGCTCGCGGTGCTCTTCTGGGTGATCCCGCGCCTGATCTGGGTTCGCCGCGCTGCCGCGGCGCGCATGGTTCTGTCCGACCCGGACGGCCTGGAGCTGCTTGCCCTGCGGGCGCTCGCCACGAGACGGCTGTCCAGGCTGGCCCGGATCGGCGACGGCCTCCTGCCGGCCTGGCGCCGCGGCGACCCCGACGTCGTCCAGGCGCTCGCCGAACTCGAGATGAGCCGCCTCGGCATCCACGTGCCCAGCCGGCTGGCCCGCCCGTCCTCTACCCCGCCCGCTCTCACCGCCGAGTAAGCCACCCTTCCCCAATTGATCACGTTAAGTGGGCGTCTTAGGCCGTTACCAGGTGCTGAGACCTGGTAACGGACCCACAGGCCCACTTAACGTGATCAATTGGGACGCCGCGGCGTCACCCGGCCGTGGCGGCGCGGGCGGGCCAGGGTGCGTCGGCGGGACGCAGGGCGTCGTAGCCGTCACGCTGACGGGCGGTCCACGTCGCGAGCACACCGGAGATCAGCAGCGGGTTGTGCAGCTGCCCGGCCAGCAGGGCGTCGACCAGGTCCGGCAGCGGTGCCCACGTCACGGGCATGTCCGCCTCCTCGTGAACGCCGGCGTGCCGTTCTCCGTCGGGCACCGAGGTGAGCCCTCGAGCGAGATACACGCGCGTGGCCTCGGTCGTCATCCCCGGAGATGTGAAGGTGTCCACGAGCACCCGCCAGGCAGCCGCGCGTACGTGGCCCTCCTCATAGAGCTCGCGCGCGGCCGCGTCGTGGTACGGCTCGCCGGGCACGTCCAGCAGGCCGGCCGGGATCTCGAGCAGCCGATGACCGACCGGGTGCCGGTACTGCGAGACCAGCAGAACCCGCTCCTCGTCGTCCAGCGCGACGATCCCCACCGCTCCCGGGTGCACAACGACGTCGCGCGTGAACTCCGCGCCGTCGGCCGGCGACCGCAAGCGGTCGCGACGGACCGAGATCACCCGCGAGGTCTCGAGCGCCATCTCGGAGCCGATCACGGGCCACCGCTCGGGCCGGTCGCGCAGCGTCGGTGGCGAGTCGGCGGTCCAACCGCTCACCGAGCGACGCCGACCCGCTCGGCGAGTTCTTCGGCGCCCACGGCCGGCGCCACGTCGACCGGCAACCGCGTCTCCTGTTGACGGGCGACCGCCACCTCGATCAGACCGGCGAAAAGCGGGTGGGCCCGGGTCGGCCGCGAGCGCAGCTCCGGGTGCGCCTGGGTGGCGATGAAGTACGGATGGACATCGCGAGGCAGCTCGATGAACTCGACAAGCGTCTCGTCGGGCGACAGACCGGAGAACACGAGCCCCGCAGCTGCGAGCTGCTCGCGGTAGGCGTTGTTGACCTCGTACCGGTGCCGGTGGCGCTCGTCGACACGCTCCGAACCGAACAGCTCGCGGGCCAGCGTCCCCCTGCCGAGCACCGCCGGGTAGAGGCCCAGCCGCATGGTGCCACCGAGGTCGCCGTCGCCGGCCACAATGCCCTTCTGGTCCTCCATGGTGGCGATCACGGGGTGCTCGGACTCGGGCGCGAACTCCGCCGAGTCGGCGTCGAACAGGCCGGCCACGTTCCGGGCGTACTCGATCACCATGCACTGCAGGCCGAGGCACAGCCCCAGCACCGGGATGCGCTGCTCCCGCGCGTACCTGATCGCACCGACCTTCCCCTCGATGCCGCGCACACCGAACCCACCGGGGATGCAGATCGCGTCGACATCGTGCAACCGAGCCGCTGCACCATCCAAGGTCTCGCACTCGTCGGAGGGGACCCAGCGCACGTGCACCTTCGCATCGTTGGCGAACCCGCCTGCTCGTAGCGCCTCAGTGACCGAAAGGTACGCGTCGGGCAGGTCCACGTACTTGCCGACGAGAGCGATCGTGACCTCGTGGCGCGGGTGGTGCACGCGACGCAGCAGCTCGTCCCAGGCCCTCCAGTCGACGTCACGGAAGGACAGCCCGAGCCGGCGCACGACGTAGGCGTCCAGCCCCTCGGCGTGCAGAACCTTGGGGATGTCGTAGATCGACGGCGCGTCGACGGCGGCGACCACGCCCTCCGCGTCGACGTCGCAGGTCAGGGCGATCTTCTTCTTCATGCCGGGCGGGATCGGCCGGTCGGACCGGCACACGATCGCGTCGGGCTGGATACCGACCTGTCGCAGCGCCGCGACAGAGTGCTGCGTGGGCTTGGTCTTCAGCTCGCCGGACGGCGCGATGAAGGGCACCAGGGACACGTGGAGGAAGAAGCAGCGGTCTCTACCGATCTCGTGGCGCACCTGTCGGGCCGCCTCCAGGAACGGGAGCGACTCGATGTCGCCCACGGTGCCACCGATCTCGTGGATCACCACGTCGACGTCCGGCCCACCCATGCCCAGCATGCGGTCCTTGATCTCGTTGGTGATGTGCGGGATCACCTGGACGGTGTCGCCGAGATACTCGCCGCGCCGCTCCTTGGCGATCACGGTCGAGTAGATCTGCCCGGTCGTGACGTTGGCCCAGCGGTTGAGGTTGCGATCGAGAAACCGCTCGTAGTGGCCGATGTCGAGGTCGGTCTCGGCGCCGTCGTCGGTGACGAAGACCTCGCCGTGCTGGAACGGGTTCATCGTGCCGGGGTCGACGTTGAGGTACGGATCCAGCTTCTGCATGGTGACCCGCAGCCCACGCGCGGTGAGCAGGTTGCCCAGGCTCGAGGCGGTCAGCCCCTTGCCGAGCGAGGAGGCGACGCCCCCTGTGACGAACAGATGCGTGGTCTTCGCCAAGAGGGGCTCCCGTGGTATCGGTCTGGCCGGTCGGTCCACGGAGTTCCAGCCTAACAGGATCGTCCGGCACACCCCGGTTCGACGCATCGGTACCGATCGCGGCGATGACGTGGCCCGCACGGCGACGATCGCCGCGGGCAGCCTGGCGCGAGCTCCGATGCCGCTGGTACTAGGCCCGGACCAGTTCCCGGTAGACGGCGGCCACCTGCCGCGCCGTGTCGTCCTCGTCCGGCCAGGTGGCCGCCTGCTCGCGCCCACGACGGATCAGGTCGCGACGGCGCTCGTCGTCGTCAAGCAGGGCGGAGATCTCGGCTGCGACGGCGGCGGCGTCACCGGGCGGCACGAGCACCGCAGCTTCGCCGACGAGCTCCGGCACGTCGCCGACGGCGGTGGCCACGACCGGGACTCCCGCGCGCATCGCCTCCTGGACGACGAGTGGACGCGCTTCCCACGCGGACGTCAGCACATAGACGTCCGCGGCCACCAGCAGGTCGGGGACGTCATCGCGCGCGCCCAGCAGGTGGACGTCAAGGCCCTGGGCGTCGACGACGCGCCGCAACCGGTCGCGCTCCGGGCCGTCACCGGCGACGACGACGAGCGGCTGCGGGCTTCGACGCCCCCAGTCGGCAACCGCATCGAACAGGGTGTCGTAGTCCTTCTGCGGAGCCAGCCTGCCGACCGCGAGAACGAGCGGTCTGTCCCCGGCACCCAGCTCGGCCCGGACCTGTCGAGCGCTGCGCGTGGCGGGAGGCATCGCGGGCGCGGCCACCGGCGCCAGCCGGGCGTCTGTTGCGCCGAGCCTGATAGCCCGCTCGACCAGGTCGGACGAAGCGCCGAGTGTGACGTCCGCTCGCCGGGCGGCCAAAGTCTCGAGGCCGGTCAGGACCCGACGGCGAACCCCGCCGCCGAGCAGGGCGTTGTGCCACGTGGCCACGAACGGCGCCCGCCCCCGGCGCCGCCGGCCCAGCGCGAGCCCCACCAGGGCTGCCGCCCGCAATCCGTGCGCGTGAACCACGTCGGCCCCTGCCAGCGCAGCTCGCAAAGCGCGTACGGCCCCCGCGTCCGCGCGCGGGCGCGGACCGGCCGCGACCTCGACGGCGGTGACCTGCGCGCCCAGGCCGCCGAACCCGAAGCGCTCCTCGGTCTCCGCCGGGCAGACGACGGCGACGGCCGCGCCGAGGCCGGGCAGCCGCTGGACCAACGACCGGACATGCGTGCCGACGCCGCCGGTGCTGGTCGCGAGCACGATGGTGGCCTTCACCGCTCGCCCCCAGAGTTCACCGCGGACCGGCGCAGCACGGCCCGCAGGTCGTCGCGGTCGACGGCCGCGACGAGACCCGCATACACGGCGGCCGCCGTGACCGCGGCGAGCGCACCTGCCGCCACTGTCGCCGCAGTGCCTCCGCCGTCGAGACTCGCCGCGACCAGCCAGCCCGCCGCACCGCCGACTGCCGCGGCACCGACTGCTGCCGCACCGGCCTGCGCGAGCGCCCGCCAGCCGGCTCCCACCGAGCCGGAGCGGAGCGCGACCAGGAGCAGGGCCGCCGCAACCGCCATTCCCGCCGTGTGCCCGAGACCGATGGCCGCGACCACCCAGCCGCGCGGAACGAGGTCGGCGACGACGACCGCGACGAGGACGACCGTGCCCCACCCGACCCCAGTCGCAGCGGCGACCTGACGCACGCGCCCGGTCGCGAGCAGTGCGCGGTTGAGGTGGTACACGAGGCAGAATCCGAACAGGCCGGGCGCGAAGGCGACCAGTGCCCTGGCCATCTCGTCGTCCGGCACCGTGCCGTGGTCGCCGATGATCCCGAAGAACCGGGCGATGGGCCAGGCCGCGGCGGTCAGTGCGGCCACGCCGAGCCCGGCGGCGAGCACGACGGCCCTTGTGGAGGTAAGTGTCGTGCGTGCCCACGCCGTCCGTTCGCCGCGGCTGGCGTGGCCTGCCAACGCCGGGAACGAGCTGGTGGCGATCGGCACCGCGAGCACGGCGTACGGAAGCAGGTACACCATCCAGGAGTTCTGAAACGTGACGATCCGACCGTCGCCACCCTCGTCGTTGACCACGCTGATGATCGCCAGCATGGCGATCTGCTGCGCCACGACCATCGCCACACCTGCGGCGGCCAGACGCGCGGCAAGCCGTCCGCGCCCGCCCGGGAATCGCAGTCTCGGGACCGCACGGATGCCGATGGCGTACAGCGGGATCACCGTCATCAGAGCGAGAGCCGCGGCGCCGAGCACGGTCCCCACCGAGAGCAGGACCTCGTCCGAGCGCTGCACGGTGCCGAGATCCATTCGGTCGCCGTCGAACGTCGATGCGAAGAGCAGGTAGGTCCCCGCGACGACGACCGCCGACATGATCGGGGCCAGCGCTGGCGCGAGGAACCGCCGGTGCGCCTGCAGGACACCTGCGGTAACGGCGGCCAGGCCGTACAGCGGCACCTGGATCAGGAACACCCGCAGCATCCGACCGGCCATCTCTCGGGCCTGCCCACCGTCCACGCCGAGCGCTGCCATGATCGGCTCGGCAAGAAGGGTTGCCACCGTCGCTACCGGGACGAGGACGAGCAGCGTCCATCCGATGAGCGCACCGGTGGTCGCACGGACCTCCTCGTGCTCGCCGCGCTCGACGGCCGCGACGACGAGGGGCACGACCACGCCCGCGAGCGCGCCTCCCGCGACGATCTCGAACAGGATCGCGGGGACGAAGTTGGCCGACGTGTAGACCGTGCCCAGAGTGGTGTCGCCGACGGATCCCTGGTAGACGAGCTGCCGCCCGAACCCGACGAAACGGGCTGCCAGGCTGATCGTGGCGATCAGCGCGGCCCCACCGGCAATGCCGGCCGCCGCGCCCACGGCGACCCGCCGTTTGCTCACCGGGAGTGCCCGATCACGCTAGGGCCGGCGCCCGAGCCGGTCGAGCTCGCGCAGCACCGGCGTCTTCTCGATCACCTTGGTGAAGCTCACCTTCTCGCTGGCCAGCGTGAGCGCTGCGACCACGCCGAGGTGCACCAGCCGCGCAGCGCGTCCCTCCCTTGCCACCATGGCCAGCCCGAGCGCGGCACCGAGAGCGTTCGCGCCCGCGTCGCCGAGCATCGTCTTCTCGCCCAGGTCGTCCGGCAGCATCGCCACCGCTGCCCCGATGCCCGCGGCCGCGAGCCCGCCGCCCGGTCCGGTCAGCGACACGGGCGCGTGCAGCAGCGTCGCCTTGATCGCCCGGCCGGGCCGGAGGTCGAGCAGGTTCAGCAGGTTGGCATGGCCGGCGACGGCCGCGCCGCCGATCACGGCGTCCAGCGGGCCGTCGCTCACGACGATGACCGCTCCGGTCAGGCCGGCGGCGCCGATCACCGCGATCTTGACGGCGCCGCTCGTCACCTCCCCGCGTCGGAGCGCGGACAGGTGGCCGCGAAGCCCCTTGCTGGCCGACGAACCCGCCAGGTCGTCGTACAGCCCGACCGCGCCGACGGTGCCGGCCACCAGTGCACCTGCAAGGCGCACCCGGGCAGGCGCCCCAGGAGCCAGCGCAGCGCCCGCGGCGGCACCCAGGGCCACGGCAGGCCCTGCGGCGAGGGTCACGGTGCCGCCGCGGTGGTTGACCCGCTCCCACCGCCGGGAGCCACCGGGAGGGTCGGCGGCGAGCCGCCGCTGCACCATCCAGGCGACGCCCGCACCGATCGCGGCCGCTGCCAGGTTCGTCGCACTTCGTCGCCAGCCCATGGCTATCGGCCGGCCTCCGCACTCAGCTCAGGGAGGGCGCCGTCGGTGGTGCCCACCTTGCCGTAGTGCCCGGCGCCGCCGTCCTCCTGCTCTGCAGCTGCGAAGACGACGGTGATCCCGCCAGACGGCAGGTCGGCGGAGTCGACCGTCGACACCGTTTCGCGGACCTCGCTGTCGTCGCGCAGCCCGGTCAGAAGTCCGCCCTCGCCGGCAGCCGTGGCCGGTCCCGCGACGACGGCGCCATTGCCGGCTCCGTCCATGCCGACGGCGAGGGATCGAAGCGTGCCGTTGACCCGGTCCGGATCGTCCTCCGGTGGTGGGCCGGCGACGAGGACGGCCAGGTCGGCCTCGGGGTTGTCACCGTTCTCGTCGGCGAGGAGGTCGACGGTGGCCAGGCCGGCCTCCACGAAGCCCGCGATCACCTCGGCGTCGACCTCCTCGCTCGCAGCGTCCGGTTGGGCAAGCAGCGCGCCGGCGAGCACGGCGGCGCCGCGGTCGTATCCGTCTCCTTCCGGCAAGGTCGTGCCGGAGTCGACGAGCTGGGCGGCGAGCTCGTCGAGCACCGCCTCGGAGTCGGGCTCGGTCCAGGTGGGCTGGACCGTCGTGATCCCCGAAACGGTCGCACCCGCTGTGACGAGGTCGACCTGGAGGCTGTCACGCAGCTCTTCGTCGGCGCCCGGCAGGGTGACCACGAGCACACGCCGGCCGGCCAGTCGGTTCTCGACCAGCGCAGGCTTGACCGTCTGCAGGAACGTCTCCTGGTACTCACGGTCGCCCTCGAGCGCGACGATCTGGTCGCGCAGCTGCTGGTTCTCCTCGCGAAGACCGGGAATCTGGTCCGCCAGCGTCTGATCCACCTCCTCGCCGAGCGGACCGGCGCCGAGGATGATGCCGGTGGCCAGGGCGAAGAAGATGGCGATGACGGAGACCAGGTGGTAGCGGAAATCGATCACGTCAGAACAGCCCTCGCAGCCAGAAGACGAAACGGTCCCACCAGGATCCGAGGACGTCGAGGTAGGCCTGCCCGGTCGGCGTAGCCGCGAGGGCGACGACGACGGCAAGCACGCAGGCCACCACGAGCAGGACGAGCGTCCATGCGGGGATCCGGCTCCGGTACAGCCGGCTCACGCCCTTGGCGTCGATCAGCTTGCTGCCCACGCGCAGCCGCGTGAGGAACGTACTCGCCATGCCCGACCGGCCCTTGTCCATGAACTCGACCAGCGTGTAGTGCGTGCCGACCGCCACGATCAGGCTGGCGCCCTTGTCGTCGGCCAGCAGCATGGCGACGTCCTCACTGGTGCCGGTAGCCGGGAACGGGACGCCGCGAAGGCCCAGCCGTTCGAGTCGCTCCAGGCCGGGCGCCCGACCGTCGCGATACGCGTGCACGACCAGCTCGGCACCGCTTCGCAGCGTCGCGTCCGACACCGAGTCCATGTCTCCGACGATCAGGTCGGGCTTGAGGCCGACCTCGGCCAGCGCATCGGCGCCGCCGTCGACACCGATCAGCACCGGCCGGTACTCGCGGATGTAATGGCGGAGCATGGCCAGGTCTTCCTTGTAGTCGTAGCCGCGCACGACGAGGAGCACATGCCGTCACGCAAGCTGGTGTTGATGTCGGGGACGCCGACGCCGTCGAGCAGGAGCTCACGCTCGCGCTTGAGGTACTCCATGGTGTTGGCCGCGAACGCCTCGAGCTGCGACGAGACACGCCTGACGGGCCGCCTCCATGAGATCGGCGATGGTGTGCGGCGTCTGAAGCTGGCCCTCCGCCACCGGGACGCTGTCGGTGGGCGTCTCGCGGTAAACGGTGTTCCCCTCGACGCGCAGCAGCTCGCCCTCGTGCACCTCGGCAAGCAGGTCCGAGCCGACCGCGTCGATCAACGGGATGCCCGCCTCGACGATGATCTCGGGGCCCAGGTTCGGGTACCGTCCGCTCACCGACGGGCGGACGTTGACGACTGCGCCGGCACCGCATGCCACCAGCGCCTCGGCGCTGACCCGGTCCAGGTCGACGTGGTCGATGACCGCGATCTCACCGGGGCGGAGCCGCCTGGTGAGGTTCTTGGTGCGCCGGTCGATCCGGACGACACCGCTGACCCCCGGCAGGTCGAGAGACCTGCGACGACGCAGCACCGGGATCCTCACTGGCCGAATCCTGCCACGTCCCGCCGCCACAGTCCGGTAGCCGTCGCACCGCGAGGCCTCGCCGGGTTGCCGATTGATCATTTTAGGGCCGACAGGTTCAGCGGATGGCCGCCTTGCTCGTCGCCGCCGTGGCGAGCAGCTCCTCGGCGTGGGCCCTGGCGGTCGCGGAGCCCTCGAGCCCTGCCAGCATCCGGGACAGCTCGTGCACCCGGCCCTCGTCGTCGAGGGCGACGACGCCGCTGCGGGTGATCCGGCCGTCCTCGCTCTTGACGACCTGCAGGTGCCGGTCGGCGAACGCGGCGACCTGGGGAAGGTGGGTGACGACCAGCACCTGGGCGTTGCGGGCCAGCCGGGCGAGCCGCCGTCCGACCTCGACCGCGGCCCTGCCGCCGACACCCGGCGTCCACCTCGTCGAAGACGAAGGTCGGCACCGGGTCGGCGCCCGCGAAAACGACCTCGACGGCGAGCATGAGCCTGGACAGCTCCCCGCCCGAGGCGCCCACGGTCCAGCGACCGGAGAGCGCGCGCCGGTGTGTGCCGCGAACAGGATCTCGACGTCGTCCACGCCGGCAGGCCCGAACGCGAACGGCCCGCCGTCGATCGCCAGCCCGTTCGGATCCGGACGCTGGGTGACCTCCACGACGACCTGCGCGTGCGGCATGGCGAGGGCCACGAGCTCGTCGCCGACGGCGTCCCCGAACCGCTTCGCGGCCGTGGAACGCTCCGCGGACAGCGCGGCTCGCCAGGGAGGCGAGCTCGGTGCGCAGCCCGTCGCGCTCCTCGCGCAGGGCGGCGACCCGCTCGTCGTCGCTGTCGAGCTCGAGCAGCCGCCGGGAGGCCCGGTCGGCCCAGGCCAGGACCTCGTCGACGTCCTCGCCGTACTTCCTGGTCAGCGCCGTGAGGACGGCCCGCCGCTCCTGGACTGCGGCGAGCCGCGCCGGGTCGGTGTCGATGTCGGCCGCGTACGACGCGAGATCCGCCGCCACGTCGGCGAGGAGGTACGAGGCCTCGGCCAATCGTTCGGCGAGGGCGGCCAGCGCGCGGTCGTGGTCGTGCTGAGGCTCCAGCGACCGGCGCGCAGAGGCGACCAGACCCAGAGCGTCGACGGCTTCGAAGCTTGCGTCGTCTGCGGTCAGGTGCGGCGTGTGCCGCGGCCGCGGCCTCGCGGAGCGCGTCGGCGTGCGCCAGCCGCTCGTCCTCGGCGGCGAGCGCAGCGTCCTCGCCGGGCTGGGGCGCCGCCTGCTCGATCTCCACGAGGCCGAAACGCAGCAGGTCGGCCTCCTGCGCCCGCTCTCGTGACCGGGTCGTCACGTCGATCAGGTCGGCATCGACCGCGCGCAGCCGGGCATAGTCGCGCTTCGTACTCGGCCAGCGGCTCCGCGACGGCGTCTCCGGCGAAGCGGTCGAGGGCCTGCCGCTGCCGTGCCGGCTTCAGAAGCCGATGCTGGTCGCTCTGGCCGTGCACGGCGACGAGGTCCTCGGCCAGCTCCGCCAGCACCCCGACCGGAACGGAGCGGCCGCCGAGGTGGGCGCGGGACCGTGCCTTCGGCCGAGACGGCACGCGAGAGCAGGAGGTCGCCGTCGTCCAGGTCGGCGCCCGCGTCGAGCGCCCGGGTCGGCTGCCGGCCCGTCCGGGTCGATCCGCGACGCGGCCCTCGACGACGGCGCGCTGGGCGCCGGACCGAACCGCGCCGGCGTCGGCGCGGCCGCCGAACAGCAGGCCGAGGCCGGTGACCACCATGGTCTTGCCGGCGCCGGTCTCGCCGGTGACGACGGTGAGCCCGGGACCGAGCTCGAGCACGGCGTCGTCGATGACGCCGAGCCCGCGGATCCGGATCTCCTCGAGCACGACCGGCAGCCTACGCGGGCCCCTGGTCCGTGGCGGCGTACCGCGCGCGCCGCGCCAACCCTCGCACCGGCAGGTCGAACTTCGCCACCAGCCGGTCGGTGAACGGCGGCCGGTGCAGGCGGGCGAGCCGCACCGGCTCCTCGCCCCTGCACGACCTCGACCCGGGCGCCGGGCGGCAGGTCGACGCGTGCGCCGGCCGTCGCACCACAGCACCGCGCCGGCCGTCGCTGGGCAGCACCTCGACCGCGAGCGCCGAGGTCGGCGCGACGACCAGCGGCCGGGCGAACAGGGCGTGCGCGCTGATCGGCACCAGCAGCAGGGCCTCCACCTCAGGCCACACGACCGGCCCGCCGGCCAGAACGCGTAGGCCGTCGAGCCGGTCGGGGTGGCGCAGACGACGCCGTCGCAGCCCCAGCGCGACAGCGGGCGGCCGTCGACCTCGACGACGAGCTCGAGCATCCGCTCGCGGCTGGCCTTCTCGACCGACTGGCCTCGTTGACCGCCCAGCTCGCGGGCCATGACGTCGCCGTCGCTCCGCGACGACGACGTCGATGGTCATCCGCTCCTCGACCTGCGTAGTTCCTGGTCGACGACGCGCTCGACCGTGTCGCTCAGGTCGTCACGCTCCGCCTCGGCGAGGAAGCCGACGTGACCCAGGTTGACGCCGAGCACCGGCGTGCCCGAGGGCCGGGCGATCTCGGCGCCGCGCAGCATCGTGCCGTCGCCGCCGAGCACGATGACCAGCTCGCAGCCGTCGCGCCGCGTCGGGACCCGGCTCGACGGCGACGGCATCTGCCAGCCCGAGCTCGAGCCGCCTCGTCCGCGAGCGCACGCACGCGCGACGCCCGCCGTCCGGAGCAGCGTGACCGCCTCGCGCGACGGCGTCGCGCGCTGTCCTGGCGACCGGTGTGCGCGACCAGCAGGACGGCCCGCTCGCTCGTCGGCTCGCTCATCGGCGGTCCCTCCTGCGACGGCCCGGTCGACGGCTGCCGGGTCCAGCGGCGGCGCGCCCGCGCCGCAGCCACAGGAAGTACTCCACGTTGCCCGCCGGCCCCGGCAGCGGGCTGGCGGTGACACCCGCCACGCCGAGGCCGAGCTCCTCGGCTGCCGACGCGACCGACGCGTACGGCCTCGGCCCGCAGCGCCGGCTCGCGCACGACGCCGCCCTTGCCGAGCGCGCTCGCGACCGACCTCGAACTGCGGCTTGACCATGAGGCACGAGGTCGGCGTCCGGTCTGGCGCAGCGCGACCAGCGGCGGCAAGCACCAGCCGCAGCGAGATGAACGACAGGTCGCCCACGACCAGGTCGACCGGCCCGCCGACCAGCCCGGGCGTCAGGTCGCGCACGTTGGTGCGGTCGAGCACGTCGACCCGTGGCGTCGGACTGCAGCGACCAGGCGAGCTGTCCGTAGCCCGACGTCGACGGCGACGACCTGGGCAGCACCGCGGCGCAGCAGCACGTCGGTGAACCCGCCGGTCGATGCGCCCGGCGTCCAGGCACCGTCGGCCGTCAACGGTCAGGCCCGCCGGCGCGAACACGTCGAGCGCGCCGGCCAGCTTGTGCCCGCCGCGGGAGACGTAGTCCTCATCGCGCCGCGGCGTCTGCGACGACGATCGGCTCGGCCGGCTCGACCTCGGTCGCCGGCTTCGACGGCCGCCCGTCCGCCGACCTTCACCCGTCCGGCGGCGATCAGCGCGGCAGCCTGCTCGCGCGAGCGGGCCAGGCCGCGCCGGACCAGCTCGGCGTCGAGCCGTCGACGCGGCGGCACCGGTCAGTCCTGTTCCTCGGCCAGGGTGTCCTGCAGCGCCCGGTGGGCGTCCTCGATAACGGCCACGTGATCGTGAACCGGCAGTCTGTCGAGGTCGGTCAGCTTCGTCAGGGCCTCGTCGACGCGAGCGTCGCCCGTAGACGCGGCTGCGGACGCCGGCGCTGAGCTCCGCTCGGCGCCTGGGCCATCGCTCGGTGTGCTCTCGGGCTGCGGCGCCGAATCGGCCACGGGATCCGTACCGTCGTGCTCGGTCATGCGCTCGCTCTCTCCGGTCTCGGCGTACCGCTCACGTTATTACGGGCCGTCGGGTGTGTCCGAGATCCACCCGGCTTCGGCCAGCGCAGTTTCGACATCGACCACGCGCTCGACGCGGTCCTCGGCAGCCCAGGTGGCGCCGCAGACGGCACGTAGTCCGTCGAGTCTCGCTCCGCCATCCGGCGAGACAGAGCGGCGAAGGACGACCCGTCCGTCTTCCACCGCCGCCGAGAAGCCGCCGCACTGAACGAGACCTGGACGTACGGTCAGGGCCTGCGCCGGCTCCGCAAGGGCGCGAAGGTCTTCGGCCACGTACGTCGGGCGCTGCATACGATTCGCGTGAACCAGTTGCTCCGGAGTGGTGACTCCGCTCAGCACCAGCAGGCTGTCCACATCGGAACGACGAGCGCCCTCGATGTCGGTGTCCAGTCGGTCGCCGACGACCAGTGGTCGCCTGGCGTTGGTCCGCAGAACGGCCTCCCTGTGCATCGGGGGCTCGGGCTTGCCGGCGACGATGGGCTCTCGGCCGGTCGCCGCTCGTACGGCGTCGACCAGCGTCCCGTTGCCCGGGGCCGTGCCGCGCGGCGTGGGGATCGTGCGGTCCGCGTTCGACGCCACCCAGGGCACGCCGGTGGCGACGGCGTACGAGCCTTCGGCCAGCAACCTCCAACCGACATCGGGGTGGAAGCCCTGGACGACGGCGGCCGGATGTGCGGCAGCCTCGTCGACCGGCGTCAGCGCTCGCTCGCGCAGCGCGTCCACCAGCCCTTCGCCGCCGACGACGAGCACCCGTGCGCCTCGCGGAAGCATGTCCGCAAGCACCCGGGCCGCGGCGTGGGCCGAGGTGACCACCTCCGCGCTGGTGGCGGGGATGCCCAGCTCGGTCAGCTGATCCGCGACCGCCTGCGGCGGGCGGGCCGCGTTGTTGGTGACGAATGCCAACCGCATTCCGCCTGCGCGGGCGTTCGCCAGAGCCGCGGTCGCGTGCTCGACCGCATACGCACCGACGTAGACGACACCGTCGAGGTCGAGGAGGGCCACGTCGTAGATCTCGGCAAGCGAGGGCATGACGCCGATCCTCGCAGCCGGTCGGGCGCCGACCGTGGACGGCCGGCAGGGCCGTACCATTCCGCGGATGGCCGGATCCGTGCGCAGACCAGATGGCGCACGTCCACTGCAGCTCGCGCCGTTCCGCGCCGTGCGCTACTCGCCCAGTCACGTCGCAGACCTCGCGGCCGTCACCTGCCCGCCGTACGACGTGATCGGGGAGAACGGCGTAGCCACCTGGGAGGCCGCGGACCCGCACAATGTGGTGCGGCTCATCCTGCCGCGAGAGGGCGACGGCGAGGACAGGTACTCGCACGCGGCGCGTGATCTTCGGTCGTGGCTCGAACAGGGCATTCTGCGTCGCGAAGCCGAGCGGGCGCTCTACGTCTATCACCACACCACAGGACGTGAGTCCGCCGTCGGACTGGTCGGAGCCGTGTCGCTGCACGACCCCACCGAGCAGGTGGTCCTGCCGCACGAGGACGTCTTTCCTGGCCCGGTCGCCGATCGGACCGAGCTGATGGCGGCCACCTCCGCCCAGCTCGAGCCGATCCTGTTGACCTATGAGGGCGACGGTGCGGCCAGCGACATCGTCGACACCGCACTGAACTCGGTACCTCTCGTGGCCGTCACCACGGCCGACGGCGCCTCGCACCGGATCTGGCCGCTGACCGACCCCGACGTGCTTGCCACCATCGAGGGCGACCTCGCCGATCGGCAAGCCCTGATCGCCGACGGCCATCACCGATACGCCGCCTACCGCGCGCTGTGGGCTCGGTCGCGATCGGGAAGGCCGTCCGGCGATCCGCAGCCACCCGAGGCGGTACACAGCGGCCCCGATCCCGGCGCGACGTCGCGGGGCCTGGCCGTGCTCGTCGACGCGCGCAGGCACCCGCTCCGGCTCGGTGGCATCCACCGCTCCGTGTCGCAGCTTGCGTTCACCGAGGCCATCGCGACGGCGGGGCCCGGGTTCCGTACCGTGACGCCCATACCTCGCGGTGCCGAGGTAATTGCCGAGCTCGCTGCGGCGGGGAGACGCGGCGTTGCGTACGCCATCGGCGACGGGCGCGAATGGATGCTGCTGTCCGACCCGGACCCGGACCTGGTCGAGACCAGCCTGCCGGCGGACCACTCGCCGACATGGCGTCGGCTCGACGCGAGCATCGCCTGCGAGCTGTTGCTGCCCCGGCTCTGGGGAGTGGCGGATGCCGACCCCCGCGTCGCGTACCACCACGACGCGTCGAACGCGGTCGCACGGGCGCGCCGTGAGCACGGCGTGGCTCTCCTGCTCAACGCGGCCCGTCACGAGGACGTCCTCGCCGTTGCGGCACGGGGTGAACGGATGCCCCGCAAGTCGACGTCGTTCGGGCCAAAACCGCGGACCGGCCTGCTCATGAGGTTGCTGTCCGACCAACGGTGACGGCTCGGGCCAGCCGCCGGCCGGCGACGAGCTCGACCTCGTAGCGGCTCTGCGGCGTCCCCTCCGCGCGCCAGAACCGCCGTCGTAAGGCGCCCTCGACCTCCACGACGTCGCCGCTGCTCCACCGCAGGACCGTCCGCCGCAGAGTCGACGTCCACGCGGCGCAGGCAAGCGTGTCGACCTGCCGGCGCCGGCCCCGGCCCGCCGGCGGTCGTGGTCGCTCCACCACCAGCCGTACGGTGACGACCGAGTCACCGCTCGGCAGCGTGGCAGGCACTGGATCGGCCGACACGCGGCCGACCAGGCGCACCTCGTTGCGGTGCTCCAGGATCGGAACCGGTTCGACGGTCATGGGCGGCGCTCCTTCGACGGGCCCGGCTGACGAGACTCATCGTCCGAGCCCGACGCGTCCGGCGGAACGGCCGACGAGCAGCCTGTGGACAGTTCCCGGCCGGTGGAGGCCGCTGTGGACGGTTCCCGAGAGGTGTGAAGGCGTGGAGCTACGACTCCACCACGTGATCGTCGGTCGGAACGCCGACGAGCTCGTCGACCCGGTCGAGTGCGTCGGTCTCTTCGTCGCGGTCAGCCTCTGCCGCCTTGACGAACCAGCGTCGCGCTTCCTCGGCCCGGCCGAGCGCGACAAGCGTGTCGGCGTACGCATAGCGCAGGCGAGCGACCCAGGGTTGCTGCGAACGCGACCGGAGTTCAGGTAGCTGAAGCGAGACGGCTGCAGCCTCCAACTGACCCAGATCCCGGCGAGCGCCGGCCGCCACGATCAGCATCTCCACCCGGCCCGCCATGTCCAGACCGGCAACGGCCGGGTCCGCGGCGAGGTCGAGCGCCCGACGTGGCCGGCCGAGACCACGTTCACTGTCGGCCATCATCGGCAGGTACTCAGGCGAACCCGTGATCCGTCTGGCGGCACGCAGCTCCGCCAACGCGTCCGAGTAACGACCAGCGGCGTACGCCGCGACGCCGGCGGCCTCCCGCACGACGCCCACCCGAGCCGCACGGCGCCGCGCAGCGATCGCGTGCTCGTACGCCAGGGCGGGATCGGCATCGATGAGTCGACCCGCCATGACCAGGTGCCGCGCGACGGCGCCGGCGGCACCGCCGCTCAACGTGCTCAGCTCGGCGCGGATGTCGTCGTCGAGCTCCCGGCCGGTGATCTCGGGATCGGTCGGCGGATCCGGAACCCGCTTGGCGCGGTCGCCGTCGATCCGCCGGTCCGCCGGACGTTCGCGGTCGTTGCGACCGCCCTGCCGGCCGCCACCGCCGCCACGACGTTCGGTCCGCCGATCGCCACTACCACGCCGGCCGTCGTCGCGCGGTGCCCCTCCTCTCGTGCCACGCCCACCGCCACGGGATGCTTCGTCCCCTCGCTGTCCGCCCTCGCGGCGCTCGGAGCGGGTGTCCGATCCCGATCCTCGAAGTGGCGACCGACCGCGATCGCGGTAGCCACCCTGCTGCGAGGACCCCTTCCGGCGGTCGTCGTCCCCTCCGCCGCGGTCACCTTCAGGGCTCGGCCGCCCCGCCTCGTCGCGGCCCGTCCGCCGGCCAGGTTCG
>CAWDDG010000007.1:0-468181 GCA_963801065.1 uncultured Actinomycetota bacterium
ACTGCCTGGCCATGGCTAGGCGGAGGCGTTCCTCGGGGTCGATGAAGTGGTCGTGATCGTCGGCGCCGAGGTCGATCTGCACCCAGTTGATCTTCCCGGTGAACCGGCTGTCACGGGCCGTGTATTCGGGGCTGACCGTGGTGCCGGTTTCCTGCCCGATGTCGGTCGTCTCGTCGCCGGAGAAGACCATCGGCTGGGTGTTCTCCACTCGCCCCGTGCCGACCGCGTTGCCGTCGTAGTACAGGGTCACGTCGCCGCCCTTCGCCAGCCCTCCGCCGTCGTAGGCGAACTCCATACGCACCTGATGGGTGCCGGCAGGGATTGCGGTCTCGGCCGCGGTCGCGTACGAGTTGATGCCGAGCACGTTGTAGACGAACTTGGCCTTGCCATCCTGGGAGTAGACCGTCCAGCCGCCGAAGCGGCCGCCCTGCGCGATGATCACGCCGTTTACGCCGCCGTCGGGGACGTCGATCTCGGCCGTGACGGAGAACGACTTGTTCTTGATACTGACGACGCTGTTCTCCGAGAGCCGTCCCATGCCGGCGAAGAACAGCTGCGAGTTGCCACGGATGAGGGTTGGCCGCCCGGCCATGGATGGCTCGAACCGTTCCGAGGTGCGGTCGTCCAGCGGCAGCACGTTGTATTTGACGGCCTCGATCAGCCACAGCCGTTGCAGCTTTGCCAGCATCTCGGGGTTGTCGGCGGCGAGGTTGTGGGCCTGGCTGTAGTCGCTCGCGCCGTCGTAGAGCTCCCACACGTCGTCGTCGAACGCTGGCAGCCCGCCGCCGACCATCACCCAGGGCGTCTTGTGTTTGGTCACCGCGCTCCAGCCCTTGTGGTAGACGCCGCGATTGGCGAACATCTCGAAGTACTGCAGTTCGTGACGCTCCGACGCCTCGGCGTCGTTGAAGCTGTAGAGCATGCTGGTGCCTTCCATCGGCGACTGCATGACCCCGTTCACCATCGTGGGTTCGGGCAGTCCTGCTGCCTCGAGGATGGTCGGTGCAACGTCGATGACATGGGAGAACTGGCTGCGCAGACCGCCCTTCTCCTCGATCCCGTTGGGCCAGTGCACGATCATGCCGTTGCGGGTGCCGCCCCAGTGCGAGGCCACCTGCTTGGTCCACTGGAACGGCGCGTTCATCGCCCACGCCCAGCCGACCGCGTAGTGGTTGTACGAGCTCGGTGAGCCGAGCTCGTCCATCTTGCTCAGCAGGAACTCGGGCGTCTCGAGCTCGGCCATCCCGTTGAAGTTGGCCATCTCGTTGAATGCGCCCTGCAGGGTGCCTTCGGCAGAGGCGCCGTTGTCGCCGATGATGTAGTAGACGATCGTGTCCTCGAGGATCCCGAGATCGTCCATGGCGTCGATCAGACGGCCGACGTGGTAGTCGGTGTGCTCGAGGAACCCGGCGTACACCTCCATCTCGCGGGCGAGCACCGGCTTTAGCTCGTCGGGCATGTCGTCCCAGGCCGGGATCACGTCGTGCCGGGCGGGAATGTCGGCGTCGGCGGGGATCACCCCGAGCTCCTTCTGGCGGGCGAAGGTGCGGGCGCGCTGCGCATCCCAGCCGTCGTCGAACTGGCCCTTGTACCTGTCCGCCCACTCCTTCGGAACATGGTGCGGAGCGTGCGTCGCACCCGGCGCGAAGTAGATGAAGAACGGCTTGTCCGGCATCAGCGCCTTCTGTTGGCGGATCCAGCTCACACAGTGGTCCGCGAGATCCTCGGTGAGGTGATAGCCCTCCTCCGCGGTCGCCGGCGGCTCGACCGGTGTCGTGCCGTCGTACAGCGCCGGATCCCACTGGTTGTTCTCGCCGCCGATAAATCCGTAGAACTTCTCGAACCCGCCACCACCCGCCGGCCACGCGTCGAACGGCCCCATCGGCGACGACTGCCAGACCGGCACCTCGTGACACTTGCCGAACTGCGCCGTCGAGTAGCCGTTCAACTTCAGCGTTATCGCCAGCGGTGCCTTGGTGTTCGGACGCAAGGAGCTCTGGCCGGGAGCCGAGGTCGCCGTCTCGGTGATGTTGCCCATCCCCACCGAGTGGTGGTTGCGTCCGGTCAACAGGGCTTGGCGCGTCGGCGCACACAGCGCAGTGGTGTGGAATCGGTTGAAGCGCAGCCCGCCGGCGGCCAGCCGTTCGGCGGTTGGTGTGTTGCACGGACCGCCGAACGCGCTCGAGGCGCCGAAGCCGACGTCGTCGACCAGCACGATGAGCACGTTCGGCGCCCCCTCCGGCGGCAGCAGCGGCTCGATCGGTGGAAACGAAGTATCCGGGTCCTTGGCGTCATACGTCGTCAGACCCGGCGCCGGCCGGTCAGGGATCGGCAACATCGTGCGCGCGTGCCGGTCAGAACTCATGACATTCCTCCGTTGGTTTCTTACCTGATCCGAAGATTTCGGATCAGGCCCTCTGAGCTGCACTTTGTTGGTGCGCCATCACCCACCCGACTGCGGTTCCAATGCGTCGTTGGTGTCATACCCCAGCGCCATCGCCAGCTTCGGGGCGGCCGCGATCCCGCGCGGGAGCCCGACGACGGGCATGACGCCGACCAACACGTCGACGATCTCGGCTGCGGTGGCGCCCGCATCGACGGCGGCATCGGCCTGGGCTCCATAGGAGGCAACAGCCCCTCCGACTGCGACCAACGCGGCCAGCCGGACGAGGGCTAGGGTCTTCGGATCGAGCTCTTCGAACGCGACTCCGGCTCCGCCGAAGCAGTCCTCCGCAAAGTGTTCGTCGTTGATGGCAAGACGACGAAGCCGTTCGGTGTAGTCCAAGGCCGACTCATCCTCCGCCGTCACTGGTTCCCGACACGCTCACCTGGCAGCTGACCAGCATGCGAAGCATCCGAGCCTTCTGCCACGGGGAACCTGCTCAGGACCAATTGAGCGACAGCGCGGACGCTGCGTGCATCATGCAGATGACGTGAACCGTCGACCGCGTCGAGCTCACTCATCGACGGGCTCGGCATTCGAGAAGGTAACCCCTCACTCAGCGCAGCGCTCGCGGACCGCCCGGACCCGACGCATTCGTTGGGCGCCGTAGCGTCACCCGCGTCTGTTTAGCAGATGCATATCTTCCTCCCGCCGCGGAGCACGTCCTCATGAACTCTCGATCGACAAGGACGCCTGCCGATGCGACCGACATCATCATCGTTCGCATTCACGGCCTCGAGCCCGGTAGCCGCCGTCTCGAGCGCCATCCCAAACGAGTTGAGGTCGGAGGACGATCTCGTCGCCTTGAGCCCACCTGCTCCGAGACCCTCTCCAGGGAGCCTTTGAGGTCATCGAGCGTGGTGCAGAGCGCGGCGGTCGCCTGTTCGAGAGCGGCCTTGCCTGCCCGGGGGAGCGCGTCGCGGAATCGGGGCGGTGCCGGACGAGTCGTCCGAGCTGGACGAGCACCACCAGGACCCACAGTGCGATCAGGATCGCGAAAACGTCTGTCGACGCGGCGTCCTTCGTGCGTATGTGCCCGTGCGTCCTTCCCTTCACAACGCCGTGGCGTGGAACTTGTTGTAGCGCAGGCCGCCGGCGGCCAGCCGGTCCGCTGTCCATATTTCCAACAGCCCGCCCCACGTGCTGGGCCAACCAAAGCCGATGTCGTCTGGCAGCACCAGCAGGATGTTGGAGACGCCCTCGGCGCCGCCTGCGCCGGCGGGAGGTCGGCCACCAACTCCTGGTAAGTGTGGCCGACCCGGGCTTTATCGCGGCTGCTCCAACAGACACTGAGGCGATAGCGATCCCAACCACCAGGTTGATCGTCCCGGTTGCGACCTTGGTCAGCAATGAATCCCACGTCGGTGCGTGTGTCGGCGTCGCGGGCGGCCCCACGAGCATTCCGATCTTGGTCGCCAACCCGACGATCTGCGCGGACCCGGCCGCGTCTACCTCGGCGCTGGGGTGGTGACGCCTCCACAGAATGCGAGTCGCGGGTAGAACGATTCCTGCATGTGCGGCTGGAGCCGCAAACGCGAAGCGCTACCGCGTGGCGGAGGCCGCGGACTACTCCTCCGAGCGGTCGATCAATCGGTGGCTGCTCCGAGCGGAAGCGGGATCTACGCGTCTTCAGCGAGCTGCTGCTCGGCCACGAGCTCGGCGAAGCCGAGCGCACGGACGACATTGCCCACCGCGGAGGCGACGCGCGCCGTTCCGACAATCGGTGCGACGGCTGCGAGGACGTCTCGTACTCGCTCCCCGTCGACCCCGATTTCGCCTGCGGCACCGAGATTCAACAGGTACGAGGCCGGCGGTGCATTCACCGCGACGAGGGCAGCGATGCGCACCAGCATGAGGGTCTCTGGGTCGAGTCTGGAGGCTTCCATCGAGGCCGCGGTCATGGTCGCCAGCAGATCCAGGACCGGGGTTTCGGCGGATTCGTCGCTCATCTCGGGGTTCCTTTCCGTTCGTGGTTGGCGAAGACCGTTTCCGTTCCGCGCACCGGCATCATCTGTACCGGGTGAATCCCTCTCACCTCCAAGATCGAGGATCGTCGCCAGGCCCGATGGCCGGGTAACGATCGCGCCGAGCGTCGCCTCCAGCAGGCTCTCGACAGACCGGCGCGAGGAACAGCAGCGCCGGACGGAGACCCGGCGGCTCAGTCGCTGTCTGCCTTCAGCCGTTTCGAGAAGTACACGAGCGCCTTCTTGGTCTTGGTCTGCTGCTCGCCAGTGAGGTCAACACCGCGCTGGCTGAGGAACGCTCTGGTTTCGGCCGCGACCTGGAACGCCTCCGACGGCGCGCATTTGGTCGACAGCTCGAGGATCATGGAGTTGTCCGGGTAGAGCCACAGCTCGGCGACAAGTCTGCGTGCATATCCCTCGGGCGCGAACTTCAGCTTGAGCACCGAGATCGGGCCCAGGATCGACAGATCGTCCAGCCCGAGCCCCTCGGGTGCGTGCGCCGTGTACAACGCCCGCTGCTCCTTGGAGTAGAGCCTACGGATCGGTAGCTTCCCGAGCACCGCATCCCTGACATCGGGCGTCTTCAGCGCCCGCTTCATCGATCCCGAGCAGACGAACCCGCCCGGCATCGCGTCAACCTCGACGCCGAAGTTCGGCGACCGGCGCAACTCGGGCAGGAGCTGGTCCGGGACCACCGGACGCAGTTTGACGACCGTGTCGTCTCCCTTCTGCTGAACCCGGCGAGCGCGAACCACGACCCCGGCCTTGTTCAGCGTCAGCTCCGGTGTGTCGAAGAAGTACACCTGCCGCATCTGGGCGTCCAGGGGATCCACCCCCAGCGCCGCCGCGCCGCGGCTGCGGTCTGACACCGGCACGGTCAGCTTCAGCTCGACGCTGTCCGCACCTTTCGTCAACGAAATCAACTCGGCCAGGTCCTGATCCGAAAGCATGGGTGCCTTCGTCGCGGTGGCCATGATTGCTCCTTCCTCGGTGGAGGCGACTCGGTCGTTTCAGGAGGGTCTCACGCTCGGGGCAGTGAATTTACTCGTGGGCTTCGCGCCACCGCCCGACCCCGAGCTCGCCGAACTCGATCGCGAGCGACGCGTGCCGGTGCCTACGATCGTCGCGACGGCAACCAGGACTGCCTCTACTCAATCAGTACTGAGCCTCGCGGGTCTCCGCGCTGTGGACGATCAACGCCCAGCTGGTTCGTTCTGGCGTACTCATCGAACCTCCCCGTCTGGTCGACCCGCACCGCGGGTCGCGATCCAACACTGCCTGCCTGGTCAGGCCGGTGCGTCACTCACACTGGGTGAAGTTTCGGCACAGGCGCCACCCCGCACCGACGGCCCTGGGCACCTTCGGCCCACGAGCCACTGGCTGACACGCCAGCGGCTCAACCGGCAGGTCCTCGATTCGACACGAGCGGACTGTGCACAGTGCCACCGCCGCGGACGCGAACGGGAACATGCAGGGCGATACCAGGATGGGATCGTCAGGATGCCCGGACCTCGTTGGTCGTGGGCGGGGGACGGTCAGGGGCTGCCCCCGGGCGTGCCTACGGTGTCGGCGACCGCGTCCTGGGCATCGCCGGTGACGCTTGCCGGCATGGGGCTGGCAGCACCGGTCCCGCGGCCGGCCCCGGCCAGGACTTGCACGACCCCGAGTAGCACGACCGTGAGTAGCAGTGACCAGAACAGGCGGGACAGCGAGACGTCGTTGCCCCAGAGCAGGACGACGGCGCCGAGCACGCCCACCGCGACCCGTAGCCAGCGGGTGTTGGCGGCGACCCAGCGGCCGGTGGGGCCGACCGGGTCGGGCAGCGCGGCCCCGGCGGTGTGCAGGGCGCCGGCTAGGGTGGTGCGGGCGGCGGTGCCGGAGGCGTTGGTTCCGGTGAACCAGCCCACGACCACCAGGATCAGGCCGAGCCAGAGGAACACCTGCCAGCCGCGTTCGAGGTAGGTCAGCAGGGTGTCGTAGAACACCGAGCTGGCCGGGCCGAACGCGGTGCCGGCCAGCTCGTTGATGAACAGCTGGCGGCCGACCGAGAGCGCCAGCGCCACCAGCAGCGCGTTCGCGGCCAGCACCACCCCGATGGTGACCGTCATCCGCGGCCGGCGGCGGGAGAGCAGCAACGCGGCCAGGTAGAGCGCCGCCACCAGGGGCAGCAGCCACCGGGCCACCGGGTTCGTGAACGCGTAGATGGTGCGGGCCTGCTCCAGCTGCGCCGAGTCCAGCAGCACGATCTGCTTGTCCACATCCGGGATCGGCACGTTCTCCACAATCGTCAGCCCGCGGTCGACCAGCCGCTGCTGGACCTGGTCGATGACCTCGGACACGTCCAGCACCACCTGCTCGCCCTGCACCGACACCGCGCCGCCCTCGTCGCCCTCCAAAACGCGCACCAGGGTCTGCTGCGCCCGGGTACTGACCCGCACCCACAGGTCGGCGAACGCGTCCGAGGCCACCAACGCCCGGACCTCCCGGTCGATCAACCCGTTGATCGCACCGGCCAACGGCCCCACCAGCTGCTGCAACCGCGGGCGGTCGGTGATCACACCGGCGAACACCTCGTTCAGGATCGCCTCCACGTCCACCTGCGCCTGGATCGCGTCGGTGACCGTGGTCGCGATCGCGTCCTGCACCTCCGGCGAATCCACCAGCGGGCCCACCGTGTCCACATACCGCTGGGTGTCATTCAGGGTGCGCTGCCCCCAGTACGCCAGCGCCGCCGGCGTCGTCAGCAACGCCGCCAACACCACACACACCACCGCCGCCACCGACCGCCCGCTGCCGCCACGCGCGGCGACAGTCGTCTCAATGGTCTGCGGGGGTCGCTGCATCGGACATCACGAGCCTCCTCGGTAGCGCAAGACCGTCCCACCCCTAGCTCAGCCCCGCCGTCATCGTCGAGGACACGCCGCCTTGAATGCCTCGTACTCTGCCGTGAAGATCACACCAGGGTCCAGCGACTCTGGCCGGACGATCTGGTCAGAAGACGAGCCCGTTCTCCGGGCCAGGTCGTGGCGCGGCTGTGGCATTGCCGACGTCGGTCTGAACCAGGCTCAAGACCCGGAGCAGTCGACCTCGGTGGAAAGGTCTTCGAGCTTGTCGGCAGCTTCGGCGGCGCCCGCCCGGGCATCCTCACCGGCATCCGCCGTGATCGCTTCGAGATCCGAGGCCAGCGAATTCGCCGTGTCGGCTGCATCGTTTGCATCCGCGGTCTCGAGCACGGCGGCCGCCGTCTCTAGCGCTCTCGCGAACGCGTCGAGGTCGGAAACGATCTCGTCGCCTTGGGCGACTCCCTGCTCCGAGACCGTCTCAAGGGAGCCTTCGAGGTCGTCGAGCGTGGCGCAGAGCGTGGCGATCGCCTGATCGACGGACGCGCTTGCCTGCCCTGGGGAACGCGTTGCGGTATCCGAGGCCGTGTCGGACGAATCGGACGAGCATCCCGCCAGGACGATCCACAGTGCGATGAGGATTGCGAAAACACGCCGTCGACGCGACGTCCTTTCTGCAGATGTGCCCATATGTCCTTCCCTTCACCTTCCATGTCTGCCGACCGCACCAGCGTTGTTCGGTGCGAGCTCGTTGTACGCCCGAGTCCTGGCTCGATGGGAGCTTGTCGTGTGTTCACTTTGCCGCAGGGCGTCGAATGCCACGTCACCCAATGTGCGTGAACTCCTTGGTTGAGGCGGTCTCACATCGGATCGTGTTCGACGACCCATGCCTGCGCGTCGTGCAGCGCCGCTCAGGTCGACTTCGCCCAACACTGGCGGCGCGCCGAACACCGGACAGAGGAGGTGACTGTCACTTGCCCGGTCTTGGTCAGGGCGCGGCCTTGTCCTGGTCGAGTCCGAACAGGTAGAGCCAGTCGTCGGCTGCTGCCAACTGCTCCGCGTTGGCGGCAAGGATGCGGAAGAACGTGGCGTCCAGTGTGGTGCGTCCGCGGAGCCGGAGCACGACGGCTGGTGCCTCTGCCCCGGCCACCTCGGGGCGTGCCTGCAGGGTACGGGCGCCTGCGTAGAACAGGCCTGCCGTAAATGTCGAGCGCGGTGACCAGTCCGACCGCCTGCGCCGGTCTCGGTGAGTCCAGACGGGTCGACCCCACGCCCTACTCGACGATGTCACGTCCGTGCGCCGTCAACGCCCAGATCACGGTGACGGCGATCGCGATCATCGTGATCGACCAGACCGGGTAATAGGGCAGCCACGCGAAGTTCGCGATGGCGCTGATCACGGCCACGATCACGCCGACCGTGCGAGCCCAGACCGCCCCGCCGAACAGCGCGAAGCCGGCGAGCAGGACGATGATCCCGCCGATCAGGTGGATCCATCCCCACGTGGTGGCGTCTAACTCCAGGAAGTACACATCCCCGGTTGCCTCGGTTCCGGCCGCCGGGACGACGCTGTAGAACTCGTTCTCGATAATCCCGGCCAGCCCGGCGATGCCGTGGAAGATGCCGATCATGATCAACATGACGGCGGCGAACGTGATCCAGCCAGCCGCCGCGCTGCTCCGCTCCCGGTGAGTGCTCTGCCTCTCGGACATGCTCTGCCTCGCTCCTTTTTCGCGCTTCCTACACCGCGCTTCGCGGCGCCACCTCATTCATCCGGCAGAGCTGGATCGGAACATCACCCAAGTAGGGTGAATCCGGTCAGCCCTAGCCCGGCGATAGGCTGCGCGGACGCCGCTGGCGACGAAGAGTCTCCGGAGCTACGCACCCGGCACACCACCATGGGCCTCAGCCGACCCGCGGGCCTGTCGCCAATCGCGGCGGGTTCGAGTCGCAACGGCACCCTGCGGGTCAGTCGCTGCCTGTCTGCTGCCGTTTCGAGAAGTATTGGAGTGCCTTCTTGGTCTTGGTCTGCTGCTCGCTGGTGTGGTCGACACCCCTTTGGTTGAGGAATGCACTCGTTTCGGCCGCACCTGGAATGCCTCCGACGGCGCGCATTTCGGTGGACTGCTGGTCGGGGCCGCCGCCACGATTCGGCTTTGCGGCTACCTTCGCGCTCAGCTGGATCGCCTGACCGGCGTGTCCCGGATAGAAGTCGCGCAATGAAGTCTGCTCGTCGCTACGGTGCTGGTAGCCCGATGGCTGCAGCTCCGCGATGACCTGCTCGCGGTTGACGCCCGACCCCAGGCCCGAGCTCGGCGGCGCCCAGACGGTGCGGCATGCGACAAAGCGAGATCCGCGCTGTCGTCACCCATTGGTTGGGCGGACGATGAGCCGGAACCCGAGGTGGCTGGTGCTGGTGTCGACCGCTTGGGCCATGCGGGCGGCCGGACGGTAGCGGCGGCAGTAGTTCGGCGCGCACAGATGCGAGCCGCCCTTCATCACCCGGCGTGGTGTTCCCGACCGGTCGACCGGGTCGACGCTGCGGCTTCGATCGCCGCCGCGGGTGTTCTCGACCGTGCAACACGCGTAGCTGGTCGCGACGTGCGGCCCGAACCAGTCGGTCGTCCATTCCCACACGTTTCCGATCATGTCCAGCAGCCCGTATCCGTTCGGCGGGTACCGGCCGACGGGAGCCGTGCCTTGGTAGCCATCGTCGCAGGTGTTCTGGTTGGGGAACGCTCCTTGCCAGGTGTTGGCCATCCACTTGCCGCCGGGGGTCAACTCGTCTCCCCAGGCGTACTCGGCGCCGTCGAGGCCGCCGCGCGCGGCGAACTCCCACTCGGCCTCGGTTGGTAACTGCTTTCCGACCCATTGCGCATACGCCTCGACGTCGTCCCAGGCGACGTGAACCACGGGGTGATCAGGCTTGTTCCGAATCGAGCTGCCCGGACCCTGCGGGTGGCGCCAATCGGCTCCCGGAACCCAGGACCACCAGTTATACGCGTCGCGCAGGTCGACCGGCCGGCCGGGTGGCACGAACACACTCGACCCAGCCACCAGCATCGCCGGGTCCGCCCCCGTGTAGTCCTCGGCCAGCGGTGTGCGCTCCGCGACGGTGCCGTATGCGGTCTTGCGCACGAACCGGGCGAATTCCTGGTTCGTGACCGGGTCGCGGTCGATCCAGAAACCGCCCACCGTCACCGGTTGCGCGGGCGCCTCCTCCGGGTAGTGGTCGTCGGACCCCATCGTGAACGTGCCGCCGCCGACCCAGACCATTCCCGGGTCAGGAGCCGATCCAGGCAGGTCATGTTGGTCGGCGGGCCGGCTGGTGAGTTCGACGTCTTCCGGCACATCCATCACTCAATCAGTATTGGGTCTCGGGGGTCTCTCCGCCGTGGACGATCAGCGCCCAGATGACCAGCACGTCCAGGGTGATCACGATGATGCTCCACACCGTGTGGAAGTTCAGCGACGCGAGCAGAGCAATCGCGTTGATCATGACTACGATCACGGCGAAGACCCGGGCACAGGTGGCGCCCGAGAACAGCCCGAAGCCGGAGAGCAGCGCCAACAATCCGACGTTCAGGTGCACCCAGCCCCAACCGGTGACGTCGAGCACAATGGCGCCACCTTCGGTCGGAGTTAAGACATCGTCCGTGAAGATTGCGGCGAAGCCCTGGATGGCGCTGAACGTGCCGAGCATGACGAGCATGATTCCGGCGAACCAGATCCAGCCGACCCATCCGGTGACCCTGGCTTGTTCCGGCGTACTCATCGATCCTCCCCATCTGGCCGACCGCACCCCGGGACGCGTACAAGACTGCCTGCCTGGTGATGCCGATGCCTCACGCACACTGGGTGAAGTTTCGGCGCATGCGGTCTACGGCACCCTTGCGCGAGGTCGCTGGCGCCCGCGAGTTCTAACAGAACTTCTAACGAGCCAGCAGAGACATGACGGTACGAGGCGGAATGGGCGCGACATAGACGTACGCCGAGGAGGCTGCTGACCTGCACGAACGCGTCTGTGGCATGCCAGGCCAGCACAAGGCGACACGCGCGAGAGGCGACTCATAATCCCTGGGTCGTGGGTTCGAGTCCCACCCGCCCCACCATCGCTGACCAGCGCGCATGCGCCTCATGACCGACGAGGTGTAACGGATCAGGCGGAGCCATTCCGTCACCAATCAGTCGGACCCTCACAGGCGCACCCATCTGACCTGGGGATATGTCCAGCCAATGCCCGCCAGCTGCGAACGCCCTTGGACGACTTTGGTCATCTCGCAACGCGGAATCGCATGTGCGTGACTCCGGGGCATTCAACGACACCGACCGTCTCCAGTTCGATCCTTCCATCTCCGAGCTGCTCGAAGAGCCGTACACCGCTGCCAAGGAGCGTGGGTACGAGGTGGATCTGGATCTCGTCGAGGAGTCCAGCACGAAGGCATTGTTGCGGAACGCTCGCGCCCAGCAGACTCACGTACTTGTCACCGGCTGCTGCCTTCGCTTGTTCGATGGCGCTCTCTACGCCGTCTGTGACGAACGTGTACGAAGACTCGCCTGCTGGGATCTGTTCCGGCACGTTGTGGGTCACGACGAAGAGCGGGAGCTTCGGTAGCGGTCCGTTCCCGCCCCACCCATTCGTGAGGTCGTAGGTCCGCCTACCGGTAACGGCCGCTCCGCTGCTGTCGACGAGATCCCCGAACACCGCGGCACTGCAGGCAGAGAGCGCGAACGGCGATACCGATATGCCCCTGCTCGCGGCCTCCTGATACTGGCGAATCGGAGTGTCACCGTCGAAATACCAGTTGAATAGGCGCATCCCGTCCAGGGGGTTGTCGGCACCATCGTTCGCGGCGGCGATGAACCCGTCCAGCGACATGCTTAGGGGTGCGATCACCTTCGCCATCGGCTCCGTCTCCTCGTTCTCACGCTGCGTGAATGCGCTGAATGTCATAGGTGAGCGTGGCGTCGGGGACGCTGCGCAACGGCGTCCTCGGCGAGGATGGCGTCGATCTGGCCGACGGCCTGGGTCAGGCCCTGCTCCGCGCCCCTGGCCAGGACCTGCTCCATCGCCTCGGCGCTCGGGAAGACGCTCTCGATCGTCATCCGCGTGCGGCCGTCGCCGATGGCTTCGATCGTCACGTGCGCCTCGTTGGCCGGCATGTCGATGTTCGGCGTGCCGTCGGCGTTGGCGAAGCCGTCGCGGAAGACCAGCCGATGCGGCGCATCGGCCTCGACGATGTCCCAGTAGCTGCGCGGCTGGTCGCCCTCGGGCCCGGTCATGTGATATTCGGCGCGGCTGCCGGGCGCGAGGTCGTGCCTCGTGAAGGTGGCGGGGTAGGTTGGCGGGCCCCACCAGCGCTCGAGCTGGCGCGGATCGGCCCACAGCTGCCACACCCGCTCGGGCGGTGCGTCGAACTCGGCGTCGAGGGCAATGGTCAGCGTCTGCGGATCCTTGCGGACAGCGGTCACGGTCATATGTCGGTCTCCTTCGTGTCGGTGACGAGCCCGGTCATGCGGTCGATCCGTCCGCGCCACAGCTCCTCGTACTGGTCGAGCAGGCGGCGCGCGACGCGCAGCCCCTCGAGGTTGGTGCGGACGATCTTGCGTCGCCCGATCCGCTGCTTGGTGACGAGGCCGGCCCGCTCGAGGATCGCGACGTGCTTCTGGACCGCCGCGAAGCTCATCGGGTAGTGGCTGGCCAGCTCGGCGACGCCCTCCTCGCCGTCGATCCCGCGGCGGACGATGTCGCGTCGCGTGCGATCCGCCAGGGCGCCGAACATGCGGTCGAAGTCAGGAGGAGCGATCTGCACGGATACAACCGTACGGTTGTATCACCGCACGGTCAAGAGCCGGAGGAGGCGCTCGCCGCGCTTTCTTCGCGGGAGGGAGCTGCTCGGCAGTCGTGGACGGAAGGCGGCTGGGTGTTCGCGTCACTAGCGGTCAGCCGCTCAACCCGAACACGGACTATCGAGTGGAAGGCGCTGCTACAGAAAGCACGTGTACGGGAAGCCGGGGTCGGCTTCGCAACGGAACGAACTGGGTGTTTTTGGCGGGCCGCGCGCCTCGTGTCGTCAGGCGGGCATGCGGAGTGGGCTGTGTCCTTCGCGTCGGAGTTCGGCGTCGATGTCGAAGGAGTAGGTGCCGTAGAAGGTGGGTAGTCGTCGGAGGCGGCGCGCCGCCCAGCCGATCCGGGTCCAGCGGGGTGCCGTAGTCACGGACTGCGGCCAACACTGGCTCGCTGGATCGCCGACGTCGAGGGCGACCTCCGCGTCGCCGGTGAATTCCAAGCGAACTTCACCAGCGGCTGGGAGGGCTCCGGCCGAGTGGACGTGTGCGAACCTCCGCGGCGACTCCGGGTGACCATGTCGCCAGGGCAGAAAGACAAGACCTTCATCGAGGCCGAACTCGTGGCAAGAGGGTCGACCAGACATCCCTGGCGGTCGAGGAGCGCGGACTTCCCCTAAACGAGCTCGCCGCGCCCGGGGACAGGGTGGCAGGCACACGTCGAGGACCTCGCTGCTCATCTCGCGGGACGAGAGCGGGCTTACTGGCGCACCCGATGGAGCGAGCTCACCCCCTCTTACCGCGAGCAGGCCTAAGACTTCGGTGAGCACCGAGTCGGGCGACAGGGGTGAACACCTCGTCCGAGTAGCCAACGGCGCGATCCTCAGCCAGAACGAGCGGGTCCTGGCCGGGCGGCAGGCGGACTACCTCTACGCGACGATCGACAGTCCCACCCTGGCTCGGGGATGGACTCGCCCAGAAGTCGGGCCGCTCTGGTTACCGGATGTCTGCCGCGATGACGGTCGTGCGCGGCGCCTGTTGCGGCACGATCAGTGGTAGTAGCCGTCGACCGGGATGCGTGCTTCGTCGAGCAGAAAGGGGCCGTCCTGGTGCACGGGTGGGAAGCCGCCGGATGGTTTCAGGTCGGCGAGCTGTTCGTTGGACAGCGCGAAAACGACGCGGCCGAGGCCGGACCGGTCGATGGCGCCGGTGCACATGCTGCAGGGCTGACAGCTGGTGTACATGGTGGTGGCAGCTGCGGTGCTGGCCTCGAGTTCACGGGCGGCCCATCGGGCCAGCTTCAGTTCGGGGTGGGCAGTGATGTCGCGGTCGGAGTGCACCGTGTTGTGGTCTTCCCTGAGCACGGTGCCGTCGGGGCCGACCAGCAGTGATCCGAACGGTGCATCTCCGGCCGCTCGCCCCGTGGCGGCGAGCTCGATCGCTCTGCGGAGAAATCGTCTGTCGTCGGGTGTCACCGTTGATCCGTTCGTGTTGCGTCGCCACGTTGAAGCCTATTCAGCGATCGCGCCGACTGGAGTGCCCCCGCGGAGCGGGTGCCGAACGCACGCAAATGCCGCTCTGCGGTTGGGCAAGTCCGCCGGACTCGCGGCGCTGTGCACGGCCTTCGTTCCTACTCGACGAGCAACGCGGTGAAGCTGGAGTTGAAGGTGGTGCCATCGCTGCACCGCCCAACTCTTCGGTAGTGATCGTGTACGCAACGGCGGCGGCCATCGGCGCACCGAGCACTGGCACGAGACCGCTTCAACGGTCGCCGTCCCGACTGGCGCACCCACAGTGACCAGCGAGCGGCGGTGGAGCCGAGCCGGATCAGCGCGCCGCCAAGACGTGGTTGCACAACGGAAGGATCATTCAGCGGCTGGCGACTAGGGCGAGTCCTGGACCGGCTTCAAGGGCTCGACCCGTTTGAGGAATGATCGAATGGCGAGGAAGTCGGCCAGGGGCTGCTTGTGCTCGTCGCAGGCTACCCAGACCTTCTCGCGGTCGGGGGTGTGCAGCTTGGGGTTGTTCCACACGACGGCCCAGGTCGCCGCGGCGCGGCACCCTCTGGCCGAGCAGATCGCTGGACCGTGCTCCTCGCGCACCGCGTTAGTCATCGACGAACAGCGCCATGGACGCGATGAAGCCGTGTAGGTAGTTCTTGCCGGCGACCGGGCCGAGCTCGCCTGCCGCGAAGAAGCCGGCGACCGGCACGCTGCCGAGGCACCACCCCGCCGGCTCACCCTCCACCTCACGCCGGCCCGCGACCATGGCCTCGGCCACGCAACCGACCAGCGCGTTGGGTTGCGCGAACTCGCGGACGACCTGGAGCACCCCGCGGGCATCAGGGGCGTGGTGCGGCGTGGTGACCAGCACGGCCAGGGTCGGCGTCGCGGCGATCAGTGGCTCGCGGGCGAGCAACGCGGCCTCGGCTGCCGCAGCGCGCGCGTCCGCCGCGGTGGTCAGGCCCACAGCGATCCGCACAGCACCATCCTGCGCCTAAAGTCTTGCGACCGAGCTTGTGTTCTGGATGGGCCCGGCTGTCCATTCCTGGACCTCGCGATCTACCTATACGGCGATGCCGGACTCGCTGTTCTCGGCTACTGGTGTTCCGCTGGGTGGCGGGACGTTCTGCGCTCAGACGCCCTACCGTGGGCGCATGGCCTTGGTCGAGGTGCGCGCCGTGGATGCGCTCGCCGACGACTTTGGTGCAGACCTGGGGCGACGATGAACCAGGACGAGTTCAGCACCAGGGCCGAGGCGCATCGGCGCGAGTTGCGCCTGCACTGCTACCGGCTAACCGGGAGCTTCGACGAGGCCGAGGACCTGGTGCAAGACACCCTGGTGCGCGCCTGGCGAAGCCAGGACCAGCTCGAGGATCATGCCAACCTGCGCGCCTGGCTCTACCGGATCGCCACCAATACCTGTCTGGACTTCCTCCGCCGGGTCGAGCGGCGGCCGCGCACGTACGAGCCTGTCGCCGGCATGGATCACGGTGACGGATCGGCGCCGGACTTCCTGGAGTGGTTGCAGCCGTTTCCTGACCACCTGCTCGACCCCGAGCAGCCGGAGGATGAGGCGGTCGCCCGGGAGACGATCGAACTGGTTTTTCTGACCGCCATCCAGCACCTGACCCCGCAGCAGCGGGCGGTGTTCGTGTTCCGCGATGTGCTCGGTTGGACCGCGGCCGACACTGCCGCGGCCATGGGCATGAGCGTCGTCTCGGTCAACAGCGCCCTGCGGCGGGCCAAGCCGAGCCTGCGCCGGCACCTACCGGACGACCGCGCGCAATGGCACATCGAGGCGCCGACGGCCGAGGAGCGGAAGGTGCTCGATGCCTACCTCGCGGCCTCGGTGAGCAACGACATGGACGCGATAGCCGGCCTGCTCACCAGCGACGTCGTGCTGACGATGCCGCCGAACCCGTTCTGGTTCACTTCGCGCGAGGCGATGATGGGGTTCATCAGGCAGAGCCTGGACCCGGCCTCGCCGGCGTACTTCGGCGAGTGGAAACACCTGCCGACCTTGGCCAACCGGATGCCGGCTGCGGCTGGGTACGTTCGCCGGCCTGGCACGACGGTCTATCGCGCCCAAGTGCTCGACGTGCTGCGAGTACGAGACGGCCGGATCGCCGAGATCACCTCCTTCGAGCCGCACCTGTTGGCTGCTTTCGGCCTGCCCCTCGTGATCCGCTGAAGTACTTTTCGCTGCACCCGATGAGTGGGCGCGACCCCGTACGTCCTACGCGCAGATAGCGCGCATCGGCGCGCACCGAGGCGCCGAGGAGGGCGTGATGAGCACCAAGTTCCTGGAGAGCCGCTCCGCGATCATCTGGGGTGGCGCCGGCTCGATCGGCACCGCCACCGCCGCGAGGCTCGTCGAAGAGGGCGCGACCGTCTACTTGGCGGGACGGACCGAGGAGACCCTGAAGGCGGCGGTCGAGGAGACCGGCGCGGTCGGGTACGGCGTCGTCGACGTGCTCGACGAGGACGCCGTCAGTGCGTTGGTCGAACGCGTGGTTGCGGAGACCGGCCGAATCGACATCTCCTTCCACGTCGCCGACCGCGGCGACATCCAAGGCGCTCCCCTGCTGCAGATGCCCGCGGCCGACTTCGTCCGGCCGGTGGTCCGCGGCATCACCGGTTCGTTCCACACCGCCCGGGCCGCCGCTCGGCAAATGACAGAGCAGGGGTCGGGCGTGGTCATCGCGCTCGACAGCGCCTCCGGCAAGGGCAGCGGACCGATGATGGGCGGCACCGGTGCCGCAGACGGTGCCCTGGATACCCTGGTCCGCGACCTGGCGCAGGAGGTGGGACCGAGCGGGGTTCGGGTGGTCGGGATCTGGACCGCTGGCCTGCCCGAAACCCTCACGCCCGAGAAGTTAGAGGCCGTCTTGGGGGCACCGATGCCGCAGGAGGCGATCGACGGGATCGTCGCCAACCTCGACTCGGCGCGGATGACGAAGCGCTCGCCCCGGCTGGCCGAGGTTGCCGCCACCGCCGCATTCCTCGCTTCCGACGGCGCGGGCGCGATCACGGGCACCTGGATCAACACGACCAGCGGGATGTTCCCGAGCTGACCTACCCGGGCGCGGCCAGCGCAGGTCGACGGTGGCGTGCGAGGCACCGTGGGCCAACCGCGCGTATCCGGGGCCGCGGTGGAAGAACTCATCGGAGAGCCGCCCGGCGCGCCCGTTCGGACGCGATAGCGGACTCATCGACCCCGAGGGTGTAGCCCTCGAGCGATCCGGGTCAGGACCACGCCGTACTGCCGAAGGGCAGGCCGCGGCAAGACCGCGCACCACACCAGATTGCGTGCGAGGACCGAGTCGCGCTCCAAGGCTTGCGTCCTCGAGCTTCGTCACCACCCCAAATCAGGAAGGCTGGCGGTCGTGGAGCGCGAAATTCCGATGGCCTGAAACTCGACGGTGGGGTGCCGGGCCGGTCGGGTACTGGCAGGCGATCTCGCGGCGCGGAATTGCCCGGTTGCCAACTGGGTTCGCCCCGTCCGCCGCGCACGTCGCGACCCCCGAACCCGGCGATCGCTACGCCAGGGTCGAGCCGTGCGAGCAGGCCGACCGTGCCGGCGAAGTCCGCGCGAGCGCGACGCGCGGCGTTGAGATTCGTCGTCGAGCGCGCCGTCCCGGACTGGGACCCTGGTCGCGCCCGGCGAGGCGTCGATGCGCGACCAGCCTTACGGCGGGCCGGGGCCGGCGCCGGGGCTCGTCGTGCCGCCCGTCCCGGCCGTCTGGACGGGTCGCCTCTGGCGCGTGGATGAGCATGTGTGGCCGCCCGGCCGCGACGGCGCCGGCCGTGACGTCGCGGTGACGGTGAGGTCGGGTTGAGTCAGTCATCGCCTTCACCGATCCGCTGCTCCAACCTCGCCCGCCAAGCTCGACATGGTCCCATCGCACCAGATCCTGGAGCTGACAGCCGTGGCATCAGTCTTGGCATCAACTAGCGGCTAACCGTGTGGTTGCAGGCGACCAGGGAGGGCCGTGCTGAGGCGATAGTCGCTGCTAGAGGCCATAGTCGCCGTTGTCGGGGCTCCTCATAATCCCTCGGTCGTGGGTTCGAGTCCCACCCGCCCCACCACCACTGACCTGCGTAAATGCGGGTTCGCGGAGGCTCGCCGCCGCGCGGCTACCTGTGGTTGGTCGTGATCGTCGTGGTCGCCGTGGGAGTCGAGGCCACGATCCAGGGGCCGGGTGCTCAACGCCAAGCACGTCAAGACCGTCCCCGCCCGCCCCAAGACCGACAGGCTGGACGCCGTCTGGCTGGCCAAGGTCGTCGAGCGGGCATGTGCAACCCAGGCCACGCATGCCGGATCCTGCGTTCATCTGGCCGGCCGACCATGCCTGGTGCATCGCCAACGACGTCGACCCACACTGGGCCGGGATCGGAGCCGACGTCTCGGCCATCGACCAGCTTCTGGCTGATCCACAACTCAACGTTGTTCCAGCCGACCCACGCGAGAACCAGCCTTCCTACCGGTAGACACCGGAAAGGGCCCAGCGTTCCTCTCGCAACTGCAGTTCAAGCAGTCCCGGCCATTGCCGACGACTGCTCGGAACAGCACAGCCGTACCTTCCGGCGCCAACCCCTGAACGCCCTCTACTGCCGCTGTCGGGATGCTTGCTCAGACCTGGGGTCCTCTCGCCGAGCTTGCTAGCAACAACACTCGTCCCGGCGACGCGTGCCGACCGTGGCCGCCGACGAACCTCGGCCCAGCTGGCCTGCATCCGGTTGCTCCGTGCCGGCCTCCCGTCAGGCGAATCCCAGCGGCCCCGATTCCACAGCACCCGTGATCGGCCGGTGCAGTCTGAGCGGTGACCATCGAAGCACCCGCCAGCACCGTTGCCCAGCGGGTCGCGGAGCGAGTATGTTCGCCCGCCAGGGGGTGATTGGCATGCTCAACGACCATGCGGTCTACGCCACGATCGCGACCGGCGACCTGGCCCGGGCACGGGCCTTCTACGAGGGGACGCTCGGGTTCAGCTTCGAGATGGAGGACCCGACCGGTGGCGTCCTGTACGGATCGGGAGGGACCCGTTTCCTGCTCTACCCGAGCGAGTTCGCGGGAGGCGCCCAGCAGACCGTGGCCACCTGGTTCGTCGACGACGTCGAGGCGATGGTGGCCGAGCTGGCCGGAAAGGGCATCACGTTCGAGCAGTACGACCTGCCCGGACTCAAGACCGACGAGCGGGGCATCGCCGAGACGGGGCCGTTCAAGGGCGCCTGGTTCAAAGACCCCGACGGCAACATCCTGAACGTCGGCCAGGGTCCAACCAGCTAGGCCCCCAAGACGGCGGCACGTCCGAGCAGACGCCGCGACCCGCAAACGCAGGCGGCCTGGGCAGGATTGCATCGTGGAGCCGGATCGGACGCGGCACGTGTACTGCCACACCTGCGGCGTCCGATTGCGCCATCTGCTCGGTGGCTGGTTCCACGCGCGGACGCTGGGACCGGTGGAGTGCCGACCCCCCGATCCCGGAGCGTGAGGCACCCATTCGCGCGTGGCGGAGCCTTCCCGCGGAAAGCTCTCAACTGCCGCCGGTCCACGTCGGCTCGGCCTTCACCGATCCCGACCTGCCCGCCGGCTACGCGCCGTTCAACGTCTTCGTCTGGGGTTCGTCGGTCTAGGTCAGCTACGCCAAGCAAGACGCAGACGCCGAAGACGAGATCGCCGGCCACACCCTCGGCTTCGTGGACAAGTACACCGTCTTCGGTCAAACCGTGCAGCGGATCGCTAGCCGCGGCAACCTCAACGCTCCATGGGTCTGACCATCGCACCGGCCAGCTTCGGCAAATACGCCGGTGCGCTGCTGGTCGGCAACTTCGGCGACGGGAAGATCGGCGCGTATACCGACAGTGGAGACTTCCTCGGCTTCCTCCGCGACCGCAACAACGACGTCATCTCGATCGACGGCCTCTGGGCGCTACTGCCGGAACCGCCGCGAGCGGAGGGACCGACGCGGTCTGGTTCAGCGCCGGCCCCGATGACGAGACGCATGGACTCCTTGGCACCATCCGGCCCGCCGGCTAGCCACCGCTCCTCGAGTACGCAGGCGCGCCGCATTGCCCTCAAAGCGGGCGTCTCCATCGCCTTCTCGATCAGGCCGAGGGCGATGGAGAACCGCCCGGCTGGCTTGAAGGGTGCAACTTCAGCGTGCGGTCTGTGTGCCAGCGACGACGCCAATCGGCAGGGTGGCTGTCGCGGTGAAGGTCGACCACCGCGGCGTCCAGCGCGCGACGGCGCCAGCCGGTGGACGGTAAGTCCACCGGCGGCGCACCAGGTCCCGATGCCACCGCAGCACCGTCGTGGGCGCCGCTGCGGCGACGGCTTGAGTCGCTGGCCGACCGCCACATCCGAACGGCTCGGTCGCCATGCCAGCATGCTGGGCCGGGCAACAACGTTCAAGACGTTCCCGGCCAGGCGGCCTATGGTGCGGGCATGTCGATCACCGCGCACATCGTCGTTCAGGGCGCCGACCGCGCTGCCGCCTTCTACCGAGACGCGTTTGGCGCCGAGGAGATCGAGCGGATCCCGACGCCGGATGGCCGACTCATGTCGGTTCAGCTGCGTATCACCGACAGCGTCCTCCACGTGGCCGACGAGTTTCCAGAGATGGGGGTGCTCGCCCCACCCTCCGTCGGTGGGACCGCCGTGGTGCTGGCCCTTGACGTCGCCGATGCGGAGGCGGTCTACGCGCAGGCGGTCGCCGCCGGGGCCCAGGTCCGCCAGCCGCTGCAGGACATGTTCTGGGGTGATCGGCACGGGCAGCTCGACGACCCGTTCGGGCACCGCTGGAACGTCGACCAGCATCTGCGTGACGTGCCCCACGATGAGGTCGTGGCCGCCGCCGCCCGAGCCTTCTCCTGATCTGCGCCACCGACTGCTCGGCCGCACCAGGCTGCCGGTTTCAAAGATCTGTCCCGTAGCAATGGCGGACATTGCCCGCGTCGCCGGGCTTGAACGGGCCAACTTTCGAGAGGTCGCCCCACCCCCGCCCAACACGACGCGTGCGGGGTGCCAAGGTATCCCAACATCCGCTCTATGCCGCGAGTCGTGTGGTGGCGCTCTCTCGAGGAACGTCGTCATATGCGTGAGGTCGTGGTGCGCGTCGGGCGGGTCGATCAGTCGAGGATTTCGTCCTCGCGGTGCGCACCGAACTCTGTCACCCGAACCTCGGCCGTTTGCTCGTACCGGGTGATCCGGTCGTCCCATGCCGCCTGCACGCCAAATGCGGCGCTGGCGAAGTTCGCGTCCCGGATGGCTGCCGCGACCTCGTCGGCCCGATCGGGGGTCAGGATCCGCGCCGGCGCGCCAACGGCCAGCGTGTGCGGTGGCACGAACAGCTCCGAAGGCACCTTGGTCCGCGCGTGCACCAGCGCGCCGACCGCGATCACCGCGCCGGCGCCGACGGTCGCGCCGTGCAGGACGGTCGCGCCGGTGCCGACGTACACGCAGCGGTCGAGGGTACAGCCGAGCATGGTGGCGTGCGGACCGACGAAGACGTGGTCGCCCAAATGCACTGGGCGGTCGGCGTCTCCAACCGCCGTGGCCCGCAGCACCGCGTGCTCGGTGATGACAGACGCCTCGCCCACGCTGATGTGCGATCCCTCGGCGTCCAGCACCGTGCCATACATGATGATGGCCCGCGGGCCCACCCGGACGTCGCCGACCAGGGTTGCGGTCGGCGCGACGAACGCGGTGGCATCGACCGAAGGTGTAATGCCGAGATGTCTGATCAACACGCCTACCATCCTGGTTGGACCCGCCGTCGAACACGACATCACCCTGGGCGGATCACGCGGCACGAACTGTCCGCTCTTGGCGCGTGGCGTGATGCGACGCCACGGGGTGGGGCGATGAGTTCGGCGCTGGCCAGTCGCCTGCCATCAGGTACGGACGATTGATTCCGACCGGGAACGAGCCAATGGCGACGTTCGTGCTGATCCATGGTGGCGGGGATGTGGGCTGGTCCTGGCACAGTTTCGTTCTGTGCACCGAGGAGGACCCGGTTGTTTCCGCCTGACTTCCTGGCGCCGACTAGTCACCGAGCGTCTGGGCATCACCCCCGACGAGATTGCCGCGGGGCCCTGCGTGGCACTCAGCCGCCCACGCGAATTGGTGGACCTGCTCGTCGGCTACCTGGCCACTCAGGCGCGGCCTTTGACCGGACTACATCGAGCCCACGGCGCTGCGGCTGCATCCGATCCTCATGCCGCTGGTCGCTCGTGCCATGAGCGAGCGTGTTCTGGTTGGGGTGGTCGGCCGCTCAGCGGTCGATGCGGGCGGCACCTGCGGGGCGCGGTGTCGCGTACGCCGACTTCCACGGAGAGGCCGACTACCAGCTCCTCCACTCACGTCCCTACCGGGGCTCACTGCTCGGCCAGCCTCTGGTCCAGCCAGACAACCGACTCCTCGATTGATGTCCGCGGCAGGTCTAGGTGACCACCGGGGTTCTCGATCAGGGTCTTGTCTGTCGAGCCGAGCGCGTCGAAGAGCGCCCGGCAGGCGTCGGGCTGGACCAGGTCGTCGTCGGACTGGACGTAGAAGAGCACAGGGGCAGTGACCAGCTGCGCCGAGGCGACCGGGCCGTCGGCGAGCCCGAGCACCGCAGCGGTGATCCGCGGCTCGGCGGCGAGCAGCGGCAGCCCGACCCGGGCGCCCTGGGAGATGCCCCAGAAGCCGACCGGCCCGGGATGTTCGGCCAGCACGGCCGGAACCTCGTCGAGCGAGCGGACAACCGCGACGACGTACCCCTCGTCGGCGAGGCGGGTGGCGCGGGCGACGATGCCGGGCGAGGTATGGTCCTGGCCGCCACCGGGGGCGAGCAGGATTAGACCGCGCGGAGCTGAAGCGGGGTTGAAGAGATGCATGACGGACCTTCCGGGATGTGTGGACACCCCGGGCGCCGCTGTCGAACTCAGGTCAAACTGCGCGCGACCGCGGACGGGAGTGCCCAGCCAACTGCAGTGGGAATGGGACTCACCTCCTCCGATCGTCGTGGTGCCGCATAGGCTACCGCGCTCACGGGACCTCGAAGGTCGTCCCGATCTCCATCCCGAGCTCCACATGCCATACCCCACTCGCGGCTGGTCCCGCGGGTCGTCGCTCTTGCCGCACCCAGCGACGTATCGTCGGCCAGGTTCGATCTTGTCGAACTGACGGGCGGTCGGCCTGTCGGACCGATTGTTGCCGGTGGCACGGCAAGGCTCGTCGGCCGTAGATCGCTGCGGTCGGCGAGGTCGTGGAACCGGTTCGTCACTCAATGTGGCAGCCGCCCGGCGGGCTGAGAGGATGCAGCCGTGATCGGCGCTCGGTGGGGTGTGGCGGAGCGGGAGACCATGCTGCGCTACCCGTGTGATGAGTTCGTGGCCTCACCGACCCTGGAGGTGTGGCGAGGAGTGACCGTCCGTGCGGCCCCGGCAGCGGTGTGGCCATGGCTGGCACAAGTGCGGATCGCACCGTATTCCTACGACTGGCTTGATAACCGTGGCCGGCGGTCGCCGCGTCGTCTCCTGGGCCTTCCCGAGCCACGAGTCGGCGAGGCGTTCACCACCGCGGCAGGACACCAACGGGGGTGGATCGTGTCAATCGACCGCGGACATCAGTTGACGGGGACGATCTTGGGCGCGTTCATGTCCTATCTTCTGCTGCCCGCGGAACAAGAGACGACGCGACTGCTGCTCAAGGTTGTCATGGCTACCAATCGGCTCATCGCGCCGGTTCTCTCCGTCGGCGACCTGATCATGGCGCGACGGCAGTTGCTGAACCTGAAGGGGCTCGCCGAGCACGAACTCAACCACAGTCGGCGCTGACCAACCAACGAAGCTCCGGGCCGCAGATGAAAGATCACACCCGCTTTTGCCGCCGAGCGCGTGGCCGCTGATGCGGCCAATCCGCGCATGCCGCGGACCCAGGCGAGACCGAGACGCGACCCGTGCGCCGCGGCTCCGCGCATCATTGAGATTGAGTCGACGTCGCCTATGACCTGCGCCAATGTCGTGTCGCCGTACTTGACGTGGTGGGCGCGGACCTTGTCATGGCACTGCACCATGGGTGAATGTGTCGATGCCGAATAGGTAGGACGAACTGATGCAGCGCCGGTCGACCCTCCTCGCCGAGGCGCACCGTCGCAGGCGGGACTTTCCAATCCCGGATTATGTCCGCATCCCCGAGGGTCAATGTGTGGTTCAAGTGGTCGGGTCCCATGCGGTCCGCGGACGGACGGCTGTTGCTGACCGTGGAGCAGTCCGATGAACGCCAGGAGGAGCGACCATATGCACTCTGGGCGGAACTGGACGGCAGCATCCGAGTGATGCCACACGAACCCGGCGTGACGTCGGCTGAGGCACCAGCCGCACGACCCCCCACGAGGCCCTCTTGATCAACCTTCCGCATCTGCCGCTGGTCGCGCGTTCACGCTCAAAGCCGATGTGCGGACGGCGTCAGCACCCATGGTGCTCGACGCCACGCGGTCACCGGGAGGGGTCGAGGTAGCGGTCGCCCGGGTTGATTACCCGCATGATCCGGCGCCCGATGTCGGACAGCTGCCGTACGTGGGGCTTGGTCAGGGGTCCAGCAACCAGCGCGCGGACAGCCTCGATGTGCCCGGGCGCGGTGCGGCGTCGACGTCTCCGCCGGTGATCTGGCGGGATCGGGAGACCAGGGAGTAGACCAGGGACTAGACGATCAAGGCCAGGACCCCGGGCCAGAACGGTGTGCGCGAACGCGCCCTCGTATCCCTGAAGTACGAGCGGCGCTACCTCGAAGACATCGAGACCGCCGACTAGCTGTGGGCACACGCCGAGGACTACCGCAACGAGGCGGTGGTGCGGAAACGGCGGCCGCTCCATAGCAGTTCGCCGCGCTCGTCGGCGAGGCTGCCCTGATGCGCGGCGCGTATCGCGATGTCGATCCCTAGGCGAACGATCACTGGCGGGCTCCAGTAGCCGTTCGATGAGCTGTGGTTCGCCGGGCCAGGCGCCCAGAAGAACCTCGCGGGGGACTTGCCGGCCGGCACATCGCAGCGCCAACGCGACTACGACGAGGTCGTCCAGCGGACCGATGATGGGCAGAACTCGGGGATGAGGTCGATCGGGCTGGCGACCCATAGCCCGGCGATCAGCACGGCGATCTTCGCTCGGCGGGGCACGTGTGGGTCGGTGCGCAGCCGGCGAACGGTGGTGACACAGTCGGGGATGGACGCGGCAAGGTCGCGCAGGATGCCGGGCGGTAGCCGGCGGGCCAGCAGGATCAGCAGCCCCCAGGAGGCCAGCAGCAGCCCGACCGCGATCGCCAGACCGGTGAGCCAGTTACGCATCTGGGGTGTCCCGTCCCAAGGGGGTGTGGACGGCCCGGTAGACCTCGTTGGCGTAGCCGTCGAGTACCTCGGCGCAGCGCTTGAGGTGGTCCTCGGCCCGGACACCCTCCGGGACACCGAAGACGTCGCGCGCCTTCATCTCCCGAAACCAGCGTCGCAACCGGTCCAGGCTCTGCTCCTCCTCATCCAGTTCGGCGACGGTGAGTTTGCCGATGTGCTGCTCCTTGGCGATTTCGGCTTCGTACTTGTCGCACTCGGAGGCGAACTCCGCCCATTCCGCGGCGCGGGCGGTGTTGAAATCGCCGACCAAGCCGGCCCGGGCCTCGTCGTCACGCGGGACGGCGTCCAATAGGAGCACCTGGCCGTCGGCGCGCCGGACCAACTCGGTGACCCGGTCCAGACCGGCTGCGAACACCGGTGCCGCCGGTGCCGCCCAGACGGCGCCGCCCACCGGGATTGCCCCGACACGCCGCAGCTCGCGCCAGACCGCCACCCGGTGTCGGGAAGGGCCTGTGGGCAGCCGGATGGCGGCAATCAACCACCCCGCGAAGTTGGGATGGCGCTCTTTGAGGCTTCCGCCCCGTGCGAGGGCCGTTTGCAGTGCCTTGTGGCAGCGCGTGGCTTACAGCGACGCTGACAACGTGTCCGTCAACAGCGCGACGAGAGCCTCGAGTTGCACGTCGGCCGTCGGCCGTTGGCGGCGAGGCGCAGGCGGCCCGGTGACTGCTGGTCGTCGTCGGGCGGGATCTGACAAAGGTGCAGGAGGCGACGGCGGGCGGTGCGATCATGGTGCAAGTGGCATACCATCGCGCGGCGAATGGCGGGTGCGCCCGTCGGCGGTCCGGCAGCGGCGTTCGGGCGGGGTCGACTGGAGGCGCGCTGCGCCACTGTTCATTGCCGAAGGGGCCCGAGTGCGATGACCCGGGATGTGCCGGAGGGCGACCCGTGGGCGACGTCCTGTGCACGGCGGGCTGTATGCGCCAAGTTGCATGCGGATGGTGCGCTCGACGAGCTGCCGTGCCTGGCCTGCGGGTATCCGACCCTGACCGAGCGGGGCGGCTACCACATCTGCGTGGTCTGTCACTGGGAGGACGACGACTCGACATGCGACCAGCCCGACCGTTCTAGCGCAGTCAACCACGGTCTTACGCTGCGGCAGGCCGCCGCTCACATCGTCGAGACCGGAGTCTTCGCCTCGCCGCACTGGGCGCGGGTCGCCCCCGAGTACTTCACTCCCGAGGTCCGCGCGGCCCGCGCCGAGGTCGTCGGGGCGTACGAGCGGCTGATGGTGCACCCGCGGGACGCCTTGGCTCGCAAGGACGTGCACGACGGGCGCTCCAACCTCATGTACGCCATCGTGAACGCGAGGCGATGACTCAGCGCCGCGAACGTCCCCTAACTGGAGACACCCGCCACGGGGCAAGGCGCGGGGACGGGACGGACGAACACGGTCACCTGCCGCCGGCCGTGCTTCCCCATGACGGATACCGGACAGTCGATCAAGAAGAAGCAGAAGGATGCGGCTCCACCTGCCAGTGTCCGGGCGCCGACACCTTTGCCCCGTGACCAACCGACCGTCGTTGGCCACCGATGACTTGGACCGCTCTGATCTCGACGAGGTGCCTCGTCGGGGTTGTGGACCGTCAACAGCCTGATCCGGCCTGACGAACTCGACGACGTCCGTGTCCGCTTCGGCCTTGATGCCCCCTTCGCCACCCCGACCGACAAGGACGAATACCCCGGGCTCTCGCTCGTTCTAACGGCGCGTGGCGAGCGGTTCGTCTGCCGGGTAGAAAGCGACCCGGAACCATGGAACGCGGACAAGATCGCGGCGCACATCCTCGGCGAGCTCGAGAGCTGGCCGCCGGAAACCAGTTTTGCACGGGGGCCGAACAGCGTCGCGGTGACTATGTCCTGCCGCCGTCAAGACACAACTCATGGGCCGGTAGGGCCACCATGGCGTCTGCCGGGGACACACCTCACTTACCGCCTGGAGGGCGGGCGGCTACGGCCGCCCGGATGTCTGCCGCGAGTCGAGCGGCGGCAGAGCCCCGTTGGTGTCGACGTGCCCCGGGTGCCTACCGGACCAGGCAGAACGGGTGACCGGCCGGGTCGGCCAGCGTGATCCAGGTTGGGCCGTCGGCCAGCCGGGTGGCGCCGAGGCCGACCGCCCGCATGGCCTCCGCCTGGGGATCGTCGGTCTGCAGGTCGAGGTGGAACTGCTGCGGGTGCTCCTGCCCGGGCCACCGCGGCGCGACGTGGTCCGGTGCGCGCTGGAACTCGATCTCCTGGCCGTCCGGAGTCCGCACGCCGAACCGGTCGGAATCCTTCCGGACGACGTCCCAACCGGTGAGTTCGGCGTAGAACGAACCGACCTCTTCGATGTCCGCCGCGTCGAATATGGCGAGGTCCAGGCGAGCCGTCCCGGTCATGGCCACATCCTGCCCCAGCCCTCCGACAAGAAGGGCGCGCACCGCCTCTGCGGCCTGATCGCGCAGCCAGATCCTCAGGACCCGAAGCAGCCCACGCGCCGTGACGTCATCAAATGACCGCTCATGGCTCTCCGCGACGCAGCGGCGGTGTGGAAGGGGCGGTACCGGCGGGCGGACGCTCGGTCATGACACCCACGCCGGAGTTCCTGCCCATCCCGCCGATCGAGGCCCCGTGGCGAGCCGATCCTCTTCGCGTAGCGGTGGCCGGCTACCTCGCCCGGTATCGCGGTGAGACGCGTCGCCAGGCCGAATCAGACCTGCGCGCCTACCTGACCTGGTGCCAGGAACGCGGTCTGGATCCGCTCGCTGCCAGGCGCCCGCACATGGAGCTGTACATCCGCTGGATGCAAGAGACCCGCCGCTATGCACCCTCGACCGTCTCGCGCCGGATGTCCGTCGTTGGCGGCTTCTACCGGACCTGCGTCATCGACGAACTCCTCGAGCTCGAAGACCTCCTCGCAGGTGATGACCCGCTCGCGAGCTGGCACGGCTGCCGTCAGGCAGTTGAGCAGCGTTGGCCGTGCGGCTCGACATGGGTGCGTCGGATATGGCGGTCCCGGACGCGGATTCAACGTCGACGCTGGGCAGGGCGATCGGGATGGGCGGCAACGGCCCCGACGGGTGGTCGTGTATCGACCACGGTTCAAAACTCGGTGCAGCGTGCCCGTATCAGAGCGCGTGCTCTTGGCTCTTGAGGCTAGGTGCTGGTCGTTAGCTCACCAAGCACGCGGCACTTCAGCGAGGGGGACTTATGGGACAGGACTGGCCGATCCGGGGCGCCGTCGACGAGTATCGTTGCGACCTCGACAGCCTGGGGCCTTGGGGGCGGCCGTCGCGCCACCGGCAGAAAGGGCGCCATCGGGAGCTTGGGCCTCTGGCCCCAGACGGTCGGCGGGCAACACGGTGAGGCCGTTGAGGAGGGCGAGGGGATGAGTGTTATCCCGGAACCATCCCAGGCCAGCGAACCGGGGCCCGGCGCGTCCGCTGGCGGCGAGGAACCATCCCAGGCCAGCGAACCGGTGCCCGACGCGTCCGTTGGCGGCGAGGATCCATCTCGGGCCAGCGAACCGGTGCCCGACGCGTCCGTTGCCGGTGAGGATCTGCTCGGCCTGCGCATCGGCGCCGCCTTGATCGATCTTGTCCTGCTGCTGGTGCTGTTCGTCGTCCTCGCCGTGCTGGTCGGCGAGGCCAGCGTGGGCGGGGGCGCATTCTCCTTCAGCCTCGACGGGGCCGGCACGGCGGTGTACGTCGCCATGGCGCTCCTCTACTACCTGGTGCTCGAGGCGGCGATCGGGCAGACGGTGGGCAAGCTGCTGGTGGGGTTGCGGGTCGTCCGCGCTGGCGGGGGGCGGCCGAATGTCTGGGAGGTTGCGACACGCACGTTGGTTCGGGTCGTGGACTGGCTGCCGGCGCTGTACCTGGTCGGTTTCATCTCGATGCTGGCCACCGGTGCTCGGCGCCAGCGTCTCGGTGACCTGGCGGCCGGGACGGGCATCGCGCGGGCGGTGCCGATGCGACACCGTGGCCTCGCTGCGGCAGGCCTGGCCTCCTCCCTCGTGCTCGTCCTGGCCGGGTCCGTCGTCTACGTCGCCGCCTCGGACCAGCACGAGGGAGCGCAGACTTACCGCGGCAACGGTGTGTCGTTTGATTACCCGGCGGGATGGGAGGAGGGCACCATCGAGGGTGGCGCGGTAACCGGCAGCGCCGATGAGCTCTGGGAGGTCGAGTTTGTCCTCGACGGGGCGAGCTTCGTCTCTGTCACGGCCTACCGAATGAACAAGCCCGTCACGGCGGTGAACCTGGACGCGCTCAAGCCCGAGTTCGAAGAGGTCGTCCGAGAGCTGTTCGAACAGGACGGCGGGACCGTTCAGGCCGGTCCGGAGGAGATCACGGCGGCCGGCAAACCCGGCCTTCGGTTCCAGGCGACCGGAACCCTCGAAGGGACCTCCTTCGAGAGCACGATCGTGTTCATCCTCGACGGCAGGACCGAGTACTACCTCCATTGCCAGCGCACGGCGGCGTGGGCCGAAGAGATCGAACGCGGCTGCCAGCAGATCGTGCGCACATTCAAGGTGGACCTGGTGGAGACCGAGAGCACCGTTCCGCCAGCGGCCGAGACCTCCGCGCCGGCGCAGGCGAAGGAGACGGGGCCGACGGAGGCCGAAGAGGTCGACATCGTCGATCTCCAGGTGGGCGACTGTCTCGCCGAAGCCCTGCCCGGAGAAGGGGAAGTGATCTTCAGCATCCAGACCGTGCCGTGCTCGGAGCCGCACAGCGAGGAGATATTCGCGGCCGTGACCCTACCCAACGGACGGGGACTTCCCCGGCATGGAGGCGATCAACGCGCAGGCAGAAGACTTGTGCATCATCGCGGAGTTCGAGGACTTCGTCGGGCTGTCTTATGAGGAATCGGTGCTCTACGTCGGGGGCATAACACCGAGCGAGGGGAGCTGGCCCCAGGGCGACCGCAGGATCCTTTGCACGATCTACGACGCGGCCGGGGAAGTCAGCGGGAGCCTCCGCGGCGTCGAACGCTAGGCCAGCGTCCTCGCGTGACGACCCGCAAGCCCGTGAAGAGTCCACACCGTCTGGGATAAGGACGACGGCGTCTGGAAGAACAAAGTCGAAGGCGGCCCACGCGCCTCGGGCAATGCGTCGACCAAAGCCAAAGATCAGGCCAAGGGCCGCGAGTTCGCGATGAAGCGTGGCGTCGAGCACCACATCCACAATCAGGGATGGCAAGGTGAGCGCGCGCAACAGCTACGGCAAGGACCCCGAGCGTCAGCCCCGGCTGACTCAACGTGCGCGGAGCCGACGTCATGACCTTGCTGTCGCCGGCACTCCGCCGCGTCTAGACGCAAGGATGACGCATCCACTCGGCCGATCCAGGATGCGCTTGTGCGACCTACGCTTGGGCCCGTCCAGGTGCACCTCTGGGCGTCACGGAGAAAGGCAGGAGATCATCATGAATGCGCGCTCGGCAGCGGCGAACGTCGTTCTCGTGCACGGTGGTTTTCGCCGACGGGTCCGGCTGGCGGGCCGTCTACGACCTGCTCAAGCAGAACGGCCACCAAGTTGGCGTCGTGCAGAACCCGACTCTGTCGCTGGCGGGTGACGTCGCCGCGACGCGGCAGGTCATCGACGCGCTGGACCGAGCAGGCCTACCCCAACCTCATCTACTTCAAACGAAGTCCCCGAGGGCAACCACTTCGCGGCCTGGCAGGAGCCGAACCTCTTCACGACGGAGGTGCGTGCCGCCTTCCGGTCACTGCGTTGATCGGCGCCCCCACCAACAACGGAGGTCGTCATGAGTAACACCGTCGAGACCGCCATCGACATCCGTCCATTCCACGTCGACATTCCGGATGAGGCTTTGGAGGACCTTCGTCGACGCATCGCGGCCACGAACTGGCCCGAGAAAGAGACCGTCGCGGATCAATCCCAAGGCGTGCCGCTCGCCATGATCCAGAAGCTCGCGCGCTATTGGATGACGGACTACGACTGGCGCACGTGCGAGGCGAACCTGAACGCCCTACCGCAGTTCATCACCGAGATCGACGGGCTGGACATTCACTTCATTCACGTTCGCTCGCAGCATGAAGACGCGTTGCCGCTCATCGTCAATCACGGATGGCCGGGCTCGATCATCGAGCAGCTGAAGATCATCGATCGACTGACCGATCCCACGGCGCACGGCGCGAGCGCAGCGGACGCGTTCCATGTGGTGATTCCGTCGATGCCGGGCTACGGGTTCTCGGGGAAGCCGACGAGCACCGGTTGGGGCCCCGAGCGCATGGGCCAAGCCTGGGCAGAACTGATGAAGCGCCTCGGCCACAGCCGCTACGTCGCCCAAGGCGGCGACTGGGGTGCGTTCGTCGTCGACCAGATGGGCTTGCAGGCACCCGCGGGATTGCTCGCCATCCACACCAACATGCCTGCCACCGTTCCAGCTGACGTCGACAAGGCTCTCCAGGCCGGCGACCCGCCGCCATCCGGTCTCTCAGCTGAGGAACGACGCGCCTATGAGCAGCTGGTGAGAACGTTCAAGCAAGTCGACTACGCCAGGTTGATGGGGTCGCGCCCACAAACCTTGTACGGCATCGCGGATTCACCCGTCGGCCTGGCCGCCTGGCTTCTCGACCACAACGATGCTGACGGCCAGCCGGCCGCAGCGGTCGTCTCTGCTCTGGACCGGACCACGAGCGCCACGGGCGAACTGACGCGTGACGAGATCCTCGACAACATCACGCTCTATTGGCTGACGAACACGGGGGTCTCTGCGTCTCGCCTCTATTGGGAATACAAGGGTGGCTTCTTCAACGTGAAGGGCGTCTCCATCCCCGTTGCCGCGACCGTCTTTCCCGGCGAGCAGTATCAAGCGCCGCGCAGCTGGGCGGAGCAGGCCTACCCCAACCTCATTTACTTCAACGAAGTCGACAGAGGCGGCCACTTCGCCGCCTGGGAGCAGCCGCAGCTCTTCACCGAGGAGATCCGCGCCGCGTTCCGGTCGCTTCGGTAGATGACCGTGTTCGGTCGTTTGCGCATGCCGTCGCTCGGCGGGGCGGCCGGGTGGCTGAACTCCGGGCCACTCGGCGCCGTGGAGCTGCGTGGGCACGTCGTCCTGGTGGATTTCTGGACGCTGACGTGTATCAACTGGTTGCGCCGGAGCCGTATGTCCGTGCGTGGTCGCAGGTCTACCGGAGCGACGGGTTGGTCGTGATCGGAGTCCACACGCCGGAGTTTTCGTTCGAGCACGAGATCGACCGGGTGCGGCAGGCGACGAGGGAGCGGGGGATCGACTACCCGGTCGTGGTCGACAACGACTACGCGATCTGGACCGCCTTGGACAACCACTACTGGCCGGCGCTGTACTTCGTCGACGCGGACGGCATCATCCGCGGCCACCACTTCGGGGAGGGACGCTACGAGCAATCGGAGCGCGTCATCCAGCGGCTGCTCGGCGTCGATCGCGAGCTCGTCTCCGTCGAAGGGCTGGGCGTGGAGGCGGAGGCCGACTGGGACCACCTGCGGACCCCGGAGACGTATCTCGGCTACGGGCGCAGTGAGCATTTCGCGTCACCGGACGGCGCCGCGTTCGACGAACGCCGCGCCTACCAACTCCCCGAGCGGCTGCGCCTCAACCACTGGGCCGTCGCCGGCGAGTGGACGATCGGGCGTGAGGATGTCGTGCTCGACCGGGCCGGCGGGAGCATCGCCTACCGGTTCCACGCGCGCGACGCGCATCTCGTGCTGTCTCCCGGAGCGCGGGAGCCAACCCCCTTCCGCGTGCTCCTCGACGGCGAGGCCCCCGGCCCGTCACACGGGGTCGACGTCGACGAGGACGGGAACGGCCTGCTCCGGGACGGCCGCCTGTACCAGCTCGTGCGGCAAGACGGCGAGGTCCGCGAGCGGACGCTGGAGATCACGTTCCTCGAGCCCGGCGCCGAGGCGTACGTGTTCACATTCGGATAGCCAGCGATGGCGACATGCCTGATCGACCCAGTGGCGATGCTGCTCCCGCGCGAGAGCAAGTAGCCCTTGCGAACGCTCGGCAGGACATCCGACTGCGAAGATCCACTAACGCTGCGGCGGCATCCGCACATAGCCGCTAAGCGCTCCTGCCGAGTTCAGGACGTTTGACGACCTGGACAGGCGTGCATTGTGCCGCAAACCTGTGCACGGTTGGGTCGTGCCGAGGCCGAGTTGCGCACAAGCCATGCTCACGGCCGTGCGGCGAACCCGCGCGGGAGCTCGACCCGCGACTTGCCCTGGTAGTGGCGTTCATCGACACTCACCGGGACCGGGTTAGGGGTCGAGCCGATCTGCCGCGTGTCGGCAACGGGGATCAGACCTTTGTGACGAGATCAGCGCACTCAGGGCAGAACAAGGCCGCCACGCCAAAATCGGTGCACTGCCGACCCGGTAGCAGAGGTAGAGGTGATCGTCCGGTGGACGTCCGGACCGAGTGCGGTGGACGATGAGTTCTGGTTGTCTATCGGGTCTGTGATGCAAGGTCGCAGTGAGAGCGGGTGCCCGCATGTCGGAGCAGAAGCAGGGTACTGAGGGCGCCGCGCCCACGGGGGCCGCCCCGGAGCGGCGGGCAGCCCACGAACGCCTGTCGACGGGCGCGCTCGCGCGCTGGATGCGCGCCTGCGTGACGCACCCGTGGCGCGTGGTCGGCAGCTGGATCGGAATCGTCGCCCTCCTGATCATTCTGGTCGTGACGGTCGGGGGTTCGCTGCGCGACGAGTTCGAGATTCCCGGTTCGGACACGCAGCGGGCGACCGACCTGATCCAGTCCGAGTTCGCGTCCGAGCAGGGCGGCGTGCTCAACGTCGTCTTCGCGGCGCCGGAGGGTGAGCGGCTCGACACGCCGGAGCGGACGGCCGCGATCCAGGACGCGATCGCGCGGCTTGGGTCGTCCGAGTTCGCACCGTCCGGGGAGGACGCCGGCGTTGAGAGCGTGGGGGATCCGTTCAGCCCGGACACGTTCTCCGCCGACGGTCGCATCGGCTACGCCGAGGCGCAGTTCAGCGAGACGATCGAGGACGAGGACCGCGCGAGGGTCGTCGCGGTCGAGGACGCGGTCCGCGAGGCGGTCGCGCCGGTCGGCGTGACGGTCGAGTACAACGGCGAGGCCGAGTTCCCGCCCATCGAGCAGGGAACGCAGGAGCTGCTCGGCCTGCTCGCGGCGCTGCTCGTGCTGCTCGTCGTCTTCCGCACCTTCGTGGCGACGACGATCCCGATCGCGCTGGCGATCACGGCAGTTCTCAGCGCGTTCCTGCTGCTGTTCATCCTGGCCGGCCTCACCGACATCAACACGATCACGCCTCTGCTCGTGTCGATGATCGGCCTCGGTGTCGGCATCGACTACTCGCTGTTCATCGTGACGCGCTTCAGGCAGATCCTGCATGAAGGGCTGTCGCCACGCGACGCCGCCGCCGAGGCGGGTGCGACGGCAGGGCGGGCCGTGCTCTTCGCCGGCCTGACGGTCGCGATCTCGGTGACCGGCCTGGCTTTCTTCGGCCTCGACTTCGTGACCAAACTCGGCATCGGCAGCGCCCTCGGCGTACTGACCACGGTGCTGATCGCGAACTCGCTGCTCATCGCGGTGCTGGCGCTGCTCGGGCACAAGATCGACCGGCTGAAGGTGCCGTTCCTCCGCCCGCTCGACGACTCGCAGGCGGCCCGCGAGAAGACGCCCATCGCACGGTGGGGCCGGTTCGTGACCGCGAACGCGAAGGTCGTGTTCACCGTCGTGCTGCTTGCCGGCCTGGTGCTCGCGTCCACGTCGGCGCTGGTCCGGTTGGGCGCTTCGGACCAGGGCACGCAGCCCACCGAGCAGACCGCACGTCGGGCCTACGACCTGCTCGCCGAGGGCTTCGGGGCGGGGTTCAACGGCCCGATCCCGATCGTCGTGGACGTCAACGGCGATTCGCAGGCGCCGCAGAGGATCTACGACGGCGTCCAAGGGCTCGAGGGCGTGGCCTCCGCGCGGGAGCCGCAATTCAACGACGAGAACTCCGTCGCGATCGTCTTCGTGACCCCGGACTCCGCTCCCCAGGACGAGGCGACCGACCAGCTCGTCGACCGGCTGCGCGGCGACGTCGTGCCGGCGGCGACGGACGGCGGCGACGCGCGCGCGTACGTCTCCGGCCTCACCGCCGCGTTCAAGGACATCGCCGATCGAATCATGGAGCGGTTGCCGCTGTTCCTGCTCTACATCATCGGCGTCACCTTCATCGTGCTCGCCATGGCCTTCCGCTCGATCGTGATCTCCCTGACCGCGGCTGTCACGACCATCCTCTCCGCCTTCATCGGCTTCGGCGTGCTCACCCTCGTCGTGCAGGAGGGCAATCTCCTCGGACTCACCGGGCTGGATCGCACCGGGCCGATCGAGACGTTCGTCCCGCCGATCGCCTTCGCGATCCTGTTCGGGCTCTCGATGGACTACATGGTCTTCCTGATGAGTCGTATCCGGGAGGAGCACGTACACGGACTGAATACGCGGGCGGCGGTCGAGCACGGGATCGCCGCGATCGGACGGGTGATCGTGGCCGCGGCGCTGATCATGGGGACGGTCTTCGCGGCCTTCATCCTCACATCCGATCGGATCTCGAAGGAGTTCGGGCTGCTCCTCGCCGTCGCGATCCTCACCGACGCCCTGATCGTGCGGATGACGCTCGTGCCCGCCTTCCTCACGCTGATGGGCGAGAAGTCGTGGTACATCCCGCGCTGGCTCGACCGCCTGCTGCCGAACATCACGATCGAGCCGCCGCACGACGACGGCCAGACCCGGGCTCCGGTCGGCGGCGAGCGCCCTGCCGAAGCAACCGGCCGGCCCTAACGGTGTCGCCTGGGCGACGCGGCTACGGCCGCACCCCCAGGCTGCCCGCAGGGTCGCCTCACGAAGGGTTCTGGCGGCGAGCGATAGACCCGTGTGCGGGGCAGGGATGTGGCCGGGCGCGTCGAGGCGATCGGCAGGTACTGAACCGGTTCCAGCCGGGCGACGACGTGTTCGGCATCTGCGAGGGCTCCTTCGCCGAGCACGGGTGTGCGCTCGAGAGGACAAGCTCGCTGCTCGGCCGATCGGCCGGAGGCGGTGGCCGGTGAGTCGGTGGACGCGGTGACCACACCCTCATCGACGACCAACACGCCGAGGAGGTGAACACTGCCGCTGAGGCGGCCAAGGTCGGGGTGTCTCGGCAGACGTTGCACGAGTGGCTGCGGCGGTATGCCACCGGCGGGTTGGCGGATCCGGTCGCATCGGCCGCAGATGCCCGCATCAGATGGATCCTCGTACGAAGTCGAGCCCCGAGATCATCGGCCCACTCATCGCAAGCGCCGAGCCGCCCGAACCCGAACCGCCACCCGAGATCGACCCCGGCCCACCCCCTTCTGAGACCGCGTACGTCGACTAATCTCGAGCTCATGTCCGGGGCGGCGCAATTGGTATGGCAGCCCTCATTGCTCGGCGCCGGCACGATGGGCTTCGACGCGGCCTTCGGCGGCGTTCAGCGCCGGGAGCTCGCCAAGGGTGCATGGGTCGACGAGGTAAGAGGGTGGGTGCGAGGCGCCAACGAGCTGTTCGCCCGCCTGCTCGAGCTGACGCCGTGGCAGTTGCGGTATGTCTGGATGTACGAGCGGCGCGTCACCGAGCCACGGCTGACGCATCGCTGGCGGTTGAAAGACGAGGAGCCACCGCTGCCGTTGCTGCGGCAGATGGCCGAGGCCCTGAGCGTGCAGTACGGCGTCGAGTTCACCCAGGTCGGCGCCAATCTGTACCGGAACGGCGCCGACAGCGTGGCCTGGCATGGAGACCGGGCGGCGCGTGACCTCGACGTCGCCACCGTCGCCATCGTCTCGCTGGGAGCGCCGCGCCCGTTCAAACTGCGGCCTAAGGGCGGCGGGCGATCCATCGGCTTCGTCCCAGACCACGGCGACCTGTTGGCGATGGGCGGCTCGTGCCCGCGCACCTGGGACCATTCGTTGCCGAAGATCAAGTGGGCCGGGCCGCGGATCAGCCTGCAATTCCGTCACGCCTACGACGGCTGACCTCAGACGGGTCACGTCAGCGGCCGACAGGTGCGAGCGCACGGTCTTGACCCCGGGCGCCGGCGATGAGCAGGTCGATGTGGTCGCTGCTGGACAACCTCGGGTGGGCGGAGGAATTCTTGGCCGATTCGGCCTCGTGCGGGTCGACTACGGCACCCAGCGCCGCGCGCCGAAGGCGTCGTAGGCCTGGTTCCCCTCCCTCGTTCCCTTCCGGGATGAGCCCGGTACGTGATCCACATCCGCGCCGAGCCGACTCGAGACGGTGACCAGGGTGGGGGTATCGCACGCTGTGGCAGCGCGTCTACAGTGCGGACACGGTGCGTGAAGGGGGTCCTGGTGAGTGCTCGCACACGAGCGATCGGCGGGTTGACGGCTGTCCTGGTGGTGGGGGTGGGGGCACTCGCTCCGGCGGGCGGCGCGACGGCCGCCCCGGGCCCCCCGGGCGGGCCAAGGTTCACCGCCGGTGCCGCCGGCGCGGGCGACGCCTACTTCCCGTTCGCCGGCAACGGCGGCTACGACGTCCGGCACTACGACCTTGACATCACCTACACACCGCCGCCGCAGGCGCCGGCGCCGATCGTCGGCCAGCTGGAGGGCATCGCGACCGTCGACCTCGTGGCCACGCAGGACCTGGACCGCTTCAACCTCGACCTGCGCGACATGGAGGTGCAGGCGATCACGATCAACGGCCAGCCTGCCAGCGAGGTGACCCCACCCATCCCCGAGGCCGAGGTCGAGGGCGCTGCGTACTGGCTCGTCCAGGACGACGCGGCCCGTGTGTGGGAACTCACGATCCAGCCCCGACCCAAGATCAAGAAGGGGCAGACGGCGCAGGTCGTCGTCGCCTACGGTGGCGAGACAACCCGGCCGGAGGACATCGAGGGCGCCCTCTACGGCTGGGTGACCACACGCGACGGTGCGATGGTCGTCGGCGAGCCAGAGGGCTCCATGACCTGGTACCCGGCCAGCGACCATCAGACGGACAAGGCCACGTACAGCTTCGAGATCACCGTGCCCGAGGGGAAGGTCGCGGTCGCCAACGGGCTGCCCGCGAAGGACCCGGTCACGGAGAACGGCTGGACCACCTGGTACTGGGACGCCCCGGACCAGCAGGCCAGCTACTTGACCACGGCCTCGGTCGGTGACTACGAGCTGCGCTACTCCGAGACGGACGACGGGCTGCCGATCATCGACGCTATCGACGACAACCTGACGCCGGGCAACGCTGCCACAACGGAGGCCAGCCTCGCCCTGCAGGATGAGATGATCGCCTTCCTCGAGGAGGCCTTCGGGCCGTACCCGTTCAACTCCTACGGCTCGATCGTGGACGACGACACCGTCGGCTATGCGCTCGAGACGCAGACCCGGCCGGTGTACTCCCGGGTCGCCCGCGAGTCCACCGTCGCCCACGAGCTCGCCCACCAGTGGTTCGGGAACACCGTGAGCCCGGCGCGTTGGCAGGACATCTGGCTCAACGAGGGCTGGGCCACGTACGCCGAGTGGCTGTGGAGCGAGGACTCCGGGGCCGACTCCGCCCAGACGCTGTTCGAGGGGATCATGGCGATTCCGGCCGACGACCCGTTCTGGGACCTGGCCATCGCCGACCCCGGGCCGCTCGGTCTCTTCAACGGCGCGGTCTATGACCGTGGTGCAGCGACGCTGCACGCCCTGCGGGTCAAGATCGGCGACGAGTCGTTCTACGCAGCCGCCCAGGAATGGCTGCAGCGCTACAACGACACCACCGGCACCACGGAGGACCTCGAGGCGGTCTACGAGGAGGCATCCGGCCAGGACCTCGACGCGTTCTTCGACGTGTGGCTGCGGACACCGAGCAAGCCGACGACCTGGTGACACCCGGCTGAGCTGGCGCTTTCGCCACGGCGCCGTCGCCGCCGTCGAAGCGCATCCAGGTCCGGACGTCGCGCGCGCAAGAGTCGGTCGGTCGTGACGCGGGTTTCTGCGCGCGCCCGGGTCACCGGTCAGCCACACGACCCGCTCATCCAGCCCGCACCCAGACCCGTGCAGCGGGGTCAAGAGGGTCAAGGTGCCGAACCGGGTCGTGGTCGACGCCGGCGGGGTCGATCCCGCCGGCCGTGCCCACGCTACTGTTCAGAGCCTCCTCGATCAGTTCCGCCGTTCCGGGCCTGGTCAGCATGCCGCTCTGCGGGAAGGCGACCTGCTCGACGGTGATCCCGCAGGCGAGACTGTTCGCCACGGCCGCGACGGCGGGTTAAGTGGCCGGGGCACACCCCTCATGCTCTGAGACGCCCGGTCCTCGGTCCGCATGGGTCCTTGCGGCATGGCCAGTGCTTCTCGCCCGATTGCGGTCTATTCGCTCAGTCCGATCTGCTGCATGAAGGTCACGACGTCGTGGAAGAGGTACTCCTCGACCATCTGCCCGCTCTTCCAGTGGCCAACGGTGCAGAAGTCGACGTCGAACGACTTGCCGGTGGGAGGGATCTCTGACCCGTCGGGTCCGATCATCGATCCCGTCATCGTGCCGGTGTAGCGCGCGATCGAGCAGACCCAGTCGCCCCCGGCGAAGAAGGCCTTGTAGGGCCTGCGGCGAGTGCGGAGCCGGAGAGCTCGTTCTTCGGGATGAACCCGCGGGCCCGACTTCGCTCCAGTCGCCGGCGATAGGGGGACACGGCGCGGCTCGACGTCAGCACCACCGCCGGGCCGGAGTCGTCGGCGAGCAGGGCCTCGCAGACGGCGAAGCCGTCCATGTCCGGCAAGGCCACATCCAGCAGAACCATGTCAGGCTCGAGCGCGCGTACAAGTGTGAGCGCCGAAGCTCCGTCCGTGGCCTCGCCCACGACGTCGAACCCCTCGGCCTTGAGTAGCGGGCGGGCGAACGACCGGAAGCCCGGCGTGGTCGTCGACGATCAGCACGGTCGTCGCCATGTGAAGATCATGGCATGGCGCTCGCCCCCGCACATTGGGGACAGCCCTGTGGCCTCGTCGGTGGCGAGCGTCCGGCCAGCAGGGCCCGCACCCCTGGGCGCCATCGGGTCGTGATCGCACCCCTTGGTTGCTGGTGCGTGCTGCCACGCGGGCACCGTCTGAACGGGCCGGCCGTGGCATCGTTCGTGGCGCGAACTGCAATCAACCGGGGGTGTCAAAGGGGCTATTAGGGCGGGCTGTGGGCAGAGTCGCAGGTAGGGCCCGTGCGGCGGGTACCGGGGTTCTCATAATCCCTGGGTCGTGGGTTCGAGTCCCACCCGCCCCACCAGTCACGCATCCGGTCACGGGTGATCCCAAGCGTGCCCGGAACGCCAAGGTCGGAGATGTTCGCGCTCATGGCCGATGAGCGGACGCCGCGTAGAGCTGGTGCGACAGCCAGGCCCAAGTGTGTCTGATCACATCTCAGCGGCGAGCGTGACACGGTGGCCGTCGACGACCGCTCGCTGAAGATCAGCCAGTACACGTACTTCGCTCTACCCGTGTGCCACGACTAGCGTGCCGAACGCTCGCCGTCGAAGCATTGGCCCCGATGTCGATACCTGGACGGCCGGCCGCGTAGTAATGGTTGCTGCACTGGCGCACCGAGCTGACCGCCGGCAGCGCGACAAACAGACAGCCAAACTGGCCCATCGCTGAGCCACAGGATCACGGTGCGCGTGCCACAAACCCAGGCACATCAACACGAGTCCAGCTCTCGCCACGTGAGCGGGCAGGCGTCACCTGCTCAGGCCACGACGCGAGAATCGGCGCTAACGGGTCACCGCTTCTGCGCCGCAGGCAGCGTCGTGCACACGCACGCCTTGTTGCCGTCCTGGTCGGCGATCACAGTGTACGAGGGCGCCTGGCTGTCATCGACGACGATCCCACCAGCGGTGACGGCGGCGGCGATCCGCTGCTCGGCCACCTCGGGCGGCACCCAGACGTCGATGTGGAACCGCTGACGCGGGGTCTCGTGCTCGTCGGTGTCCTGGAACCACAGGATCGGTACCCGTCCCGTGGCGTCCCGGACGTCGTCGCCGATGGTCCCGCGGCCCCGGGCCTCGGTACTCCCGGTCAGCAGGGCAGCCCACGCCGGGGCGATTGTCGCGGCGTGCGCCGTGTCGAGGGCGAGCTCGATCGTGGTGATCGAGGCCGGGTCGGCGTCGATCGCCTGCTCGGCGGCGATCTCGGTGATCCGTCGCGCGAGGTCGACGTCCTGCTGGGTCACCCATTCGACGACGTGCTCGGTGCCCTCGTCGTCGCGGTAGACGGCGTCGTCGCTGACCAGCTTGAGATCGACGTACCCGTCGCCCATCGTCACGCGCGGGTGGTGGCCGAGCGCGTCGCCGGCCTGGCCCACTGCGGCGACGAACCGTACGCCGGTGCCGAAGTCGCCGACCACGTAGCGGGCATGGAGTCCCTGACCCAGCTTGCGCCAGTCGGTCAGGTTGGTCTCGGCGATCTGCTCGCCCGTCAGCATGTCCATAGACGGGACCGTAACCCGGATTCCGGACGATCGGCGTCCGACATCTGACCTCGTCTTCAGCGACCGTTCTAATGGCCTCTTCCTAGCGCACGGCGCCCTGTGGAGCGGAACCCGCGACGTCTGCCGAGCACGTCCTCATCTAGCCGCGATGACGGCGACCGTGTGAACCGCTATCTGTCGGCGGCGGTGTCGTCATAAAGGGCCACGGCCCAGGCGCCGGTCATGCGTTCAGGGATGACGGTCAGGTCAAACCGGTCTCCCCAAACCTCCAGCCGGTTCAGGATCGGCAGGTGCAGGTTGGCGCTGCTCCACGTGACATCTTGTCTGTAGTCCCAAACCCTCGGCCGACTTCGGCGCCATCGAGCAGCACGCGAAGAACGCCGGGGGTCTGGGCTCGCATCTCGACGGATAGGGATTCCGTTGCTGCATCCACAGTGGTCGGCCAGCATCGACCTGCTCACTCATCGCACATGCCGCGGATGGAGGGCGGCCACGCTCGCCTGGACTCCGGCCCAGTCGCTGCGGGCGTATTCGCCGACCCACGCATCCGGGGTTGTAGTGAGCGACGAAGACCACGGCGTCACGGCCTGGTGCATGGCGATCATGGACTCGGTGTTCGGGCGGCTCGTAGGCTCGGCGCCGGGGAAACCAGGAGGGACCAGTGTCCGACAAACGCGAGCGAGGTCCGCGTCTTCCGCCTCGCTGGTTCATTCGCGTCGTCTGGTCGGTGCACCGTGCGGTGTGCCGCGTTAGCGGTGGCCGACTTGGTCTGTGGCGCCCGAAGCGTGGCCGGTGGGGCACTCTGCGTGTGACGACGACGGGGCGCCGAACCGGCCGGGAGCACAGCGTGATTGTCGGGTACTTCGAGGATGGTCCGAACCTGGTCACGCTGGCGATGAACGGTTGGGCCGATCCGGAGCCGGCCTGGTGGCTCAACCTGCAAGCGCATCCCGACGCGACGGTCGATCTGGTCAGGGGGTCTCGACCGGTGAGGGCACGCGCCGCCGAGGGAGAGGAACGGTCGCGCCTGTGGAGCAGGTGGCGCGACATCGACAAGGAGCTCGACGGTTATGCGGCTCTGCGGTCGTCCGAGACTGCAGTCGTGATCCTGGAACCACGACCCTCGCCTTCCTGACATAGGAGGTGCCCCGAGTTCCTGGGCGAGTCGACCGTGTCGGGAGTCTTACGCCGGAAGGAAATCCGCATGCGCGGAAGCGCCGCGTGTCCGGCGACGTGAATCGCCGTCCAGGCGGTCTTCAGGGTCGGCTGAAAGATCGACACGCATGCGAAGCCAGGGAGCGGACGCCCGACTTTGCCGCTCTTGGGAAGGCGCGGGCATCGACCAGCCGTCCGGCACGAGAATGGTCACATGATCGCGCGGGTGTGGCGAGGTTGGACCAGCGCGCAGGATGCGGACGGCTACGACCAGCACTACCGCCTTGACGTGGTGCCCCACCGGAGCACTTGCCTCGGAGAACGCGCGAGCGATCCCACGCCCCAAGCCGCGGCTAGCGCCAACGACGACAGCGGTCCTGCCCGCTGGTATGCGGTTGCCATCTGCTGTTGCTGCGGAGCCATTGCGGGCTTTGGTGGTGCGGCATGGTTTGCGGGAGCGGTTATGGCATTGGTGAGGCTGGCCCGCGGGATCACCGCGCGGCGACCGGCCCCGAGCGGGCCGGCGCACGCAGCGGTGAGGTCGGTGGCGCAGCGTTCCGCACGTGTCACTGGCTGTCGTACTCGTCGTGGCGGCGCCACCAGAGGCCGGTCTCGTTGCGGCCGAGTGGCGCGCGGTCGAGCCACTGGTACATGCCCCAGAGGCCGTCGATCCCGCGTTCGTAGGCCGAGTAGGTGTGGTATACGACGCCATCCTGCGAGCGTGAACGCGCTCATGCCGGGCCCTTCTCGCCTGTACGTCTCCCAGTCCGTTCCGACGCTCGACGCGAGCGCGGCGACCACGGGATTCTCCTCGCCGGCCGGCAGCCGAAAGTCCGTCTTGCGGAAGTTGTACTCGACGGCTCCCGACTGCCACTGCTCGTTGGTGTGTGTCACCTGGAAGTCGTAGTTGAAGTCGCTGTCGGACGAAGACGCCCAGGGGAAGCTCCAGCCCATCCGCCGCTTGTACTCCTGCAGTTTCGCGCAGCGGAGCCCGCGACACCGCGCACAGCGTGACGTCGTGATTGGCGAGGTGGACGACGGAGCCGTCGAAGCCGTCCGCGATCGCCGAGCAGGACGGACACCCCGCCGTGTACTCGGGCCCGAACATGAAGTGATAGACGAGCAGCTGCGAGCGTCCTCCGAACAGATCGGCGAGGGACGCGGTGCCCTCGTCGGTCTCGAAGCGGTACTCCTTGTCGATCCGAACCCAGGGCAGCTCCTGCCGCCGCCGCGCCAGTTCGTCGCTGCGCCGCGTCAGCGCCTTCTCGGCCTCGAGCAGCTCCAACCGGGCCGCAAGCCACTGTTCTCGTGTACCGGTCTTGTGATCGGTCATTGTTTCTCTCCTTCTTGTCGCTACTCCATGGTGTGGCCCGCGCCACCGATGTGAGACGCCATCGGTGGCGTGAGTCCGGGAACCGACGAGGGCGCTATGACGATCAGGGCTCCAAGTCCGACGATCGCCAGCGCCAGCGGCACATCGATGGCGGCCTTCGCGGGCAGCAGCTTCTGGGCGAGGACGAGGACGGCGATCACGGACATCCAGACGACGCTCATGACGCCCAGCGCCACCAGCATCAGCATCAGTCCGATGCTCGAGCCGACGCAGTAGAGCCCGAACTCGAATCCAGAGCGGACGCTCTCGCGGCAGCGCCGGCGGAAGTGCTGCTTGAGCGGCGTGAACTCGTAGACACCCGCCGCGATCGCCACCGCGCCGGCGGCGAAAGACCCGTGCGGCCGGTACAACGCATACACGGCGACGCCCACGAGTGTCCAGACGGCAAGGTACGACCCGACGAATAGCGGCACGGCGCGCACCCGACCACTGGCGCGAGCGCGTCTCACGACCGCCGGAACCGCGCCCGGCAGCATCATCGCCGCCATCATCGACACCCACACGGCGACAAAGAACACGAACGAACCGAGCCGGGTCGCAACGCCCATGTCCATCCCGCTCATCTGCCGGACCGCGACCACCCAGGATGCGGCGGCGAGCCCCAGCGTCGCCGCCAGCGCGGCGTGCCGAAGTTGCGCCGTGTCCTTCGTGTTGCTCATGACGCGACCGACGCCGCATGGAGGAGCGCCGCATTCTGGCGTTCGAGCGCCTTGGCCGCGCCGCTGCGCCAGCTCTCGGCCATGGACTGTGACATGGGGTCGGGGAAGATGTCCTCCTCCCCGTTCTCCACGCCGTCGAAGATGACTCGCGCCACGGACTCCGGAGTGGCCTTCGGGATGTCGAGGCCGCGGATCATGTCGGTGTCCACGGGGCCGGTCAGGACGGCATGAACGCTGACGCCCGGTCCGGCCAGAAGAGCGCGCAGCGATTGCGACAGGGAGAACGCGGCCGCCTTCGAGATCGAGTAGGCCGGCATGACCGGCAACGAGGCAAAAGCCGCCAGCGACAGAACGTTGACGATGGCCCCCCGAGAACGAGTCAGCAACGGTAGGAAGGCCTGGGTCACGCCATACGTGCCGAAGAGATTGACGGCGAGGCTCTGTTCGAGCGCGGCACGATCGCTGAGGTCATCGTAGAGCCCCAAACCGGCGTTATTGATCAGGACATCGAGAGACTCGACCCACCCGGCGGCTGCCTGAATCTGCGCAACATCGGTCACGTTCAGCGTCAGCGGCGTGACCCGCCCATCCGAGTGGGCCAGGGGCTGGCGCGTACCGGCATACACCCGCTTAGCGCCTCTCCTCAAGGCTTCCTCGACCAGTGCCTGCCCGATGCCACGATTGGCGCCGGTCACCAGAACTGTGCTGTTCGCGATTGTCATACGTCCTCCTAATAAATACGGACCGTCCGCGGACCGCGGAAGCCCGGTAGTGCCGATCGCCGTGAACTCCGGTAATCGCCGAGAGGTGATCGAGTCACGGGCCGCGACCGCTGCTCACGAGGAAGGATCTGGGTCTCGCCGTTGCGGTAGGCGTCCTCCACCGTGTTGGTGACGTGCCGGCCCTCGACGGCTTCCGCACGCCCCGGGTCGGCACCAGCGCCCGCAACACGATCCGGTCGTCGTCGCGGCTCCTGCTGCCCTCACGAACTCAGGTGCCGTCTGAGGGCGTCGAGGCTCGAGTCCCAGTCACGGGCCAACGCGGCGAGAAACTGCTGCGCGACCTGGATGGGGGCCGACTGGAGCCGGTAGCGGACGCGGCGCCGCTCGCCAAGCTCGGCGATGACCAGCCGGGCCTCGGTGAGCAAGCCGAGGTGTTTGGCGATCGCCTGCCGGGTGATCGGCATGTTGGCCGCCAGGTCCGTCGCCGTGGCCGGCCCGCGGGACGCGAGCGCGGCCAGGATGCTCCGCCGGCTGGGATCGGCCAGTGCGGCGAAGACCTCTTCGGCGACGGCCTCCGGGTCACGCGCGGGCATCGAGGTATTCGACGAGCTCACCCAGCTCGCTCTGCCACCCCTCGACGTTGCCGCCGTACGCGCCGGAGTAAAGGTCGTCGGGCAGTTGCGCGAAGCCGGATTCGACCACGGTGAGCCGGGTCCCTTCGGCCACCGGTTCAAGGGTGAACTCGACATAGGTACGGCGCGGATCGTCGGCCGGCAGGCCACTGATGCCCCAGGTGTAGCCGAACACGTGTGGCGGCTCGAGGCGCTCGATGCGCAGGTCGGCGCTGTGGCCGCCCTCAAAGGTCAGCTGGGCGAGGCCGCCGACGCGCAGGTCGACGGTCGCCTTGTTGCCGAACCACGTGCCCAATCCCTCAGCCGTCGTGATCGCTTCCCACACCTTCGCCGTCGGGTGGGCGACGCTGATGCTGCGCTCGATCCGATCGGGAAAGCCCATGACGCACCTCCATCTATGGCAACCATCTGGTTGCCTTGACTCTATGGCAACCAGATGGTTGCGTCAAGTCCCGTCAGCGGGCTCATGGAACCGTCCGCTTCTGGCCGCGAGTCGTCAACGGATGAGCGTTGTCTTCGGGCGCCACCACGCAGAACTCGTTCCCCTCCGGATCAGCGAGCACAGTCCAGGACTTGGTGCCTGTCTGTCCGATGTCGACTCGGCTTGCGCCGAGCGCAGTCGATCGCGGGTGTCAAAAGGGTCATTTGGGGGCCGGCACTGTGGGCAGAGTCGCTGGCAGAGGGCCATTGCGGCGGCTACCGAGGTTCTCATAATCCCTGGGACGTGGGTTCGAGTCCCACCCGCCCCACCAGTCACATCCGGGTAGGGACCCGCCTGGGGCTGGCTGGAGGGGGTCTCCAGTACGGCGGCGGAAACGCGGGTCAGGCGGGTGACACGACGACATGCTTGACGTTCGCCATGTACCGGCCGGCGGCCGCGGAGGATTCCTCCGGTGCGGAGCCGGCCTGCCGAGCGTCCATGTAGGCCGCGTACCAGTCCCACCAGTCGTGCGGGGGCGCGACCGCCTCGAACGCGCCGTGATGTTCGGCGGTCTCGTGCAGCAGATCGGCCAGAGCGGCGCCGTCCCTGGTCCCACCCCGGCCCGGGAGCCGCTCGGTGATCTCCTGCATAAGCCAGCTGTTGCCGTCAGGATCCGGGAACGATGCGTAGCTGAGGTACGAGCGGCGCTGCGGGTCGCGGCCCGGCACCCGGCCCTTGCCGGGTTCGAGGTGGTAGGCCTCGCCGACGTCCACACCGCGGCTGATCAGGTCGTCGCGGGCGGCGTCGATGTCCTCGACGATCAGCAGCAAGCCCTGCAGTGGCTCCGTCATCGTCGTCCGGCCCTCCCCGAACTGGATCGAAGCCGTCGAGCCCGGTGGGGTGAACTGCACCGCACGCGTGTGCTCGTCCGGCTTGAAGTCGATGTCCAGGCGCCACCCCAGGCCCTGGTAAAAGGACTTGGCGCGGTCGACGTCGGCGACAGGCAACGTCGTGACCTCGAACCTCATCGGGATCGCGACGCCGGACTCCTCCGTCGCGACGTCGTGGCTCGACTGCGAACTGCTCATGGTGACCTCCGTGGGGTCGATTGAGGATTTGAGCTATTCGCCCGCCGTCGACGAACAGCGTCTCGGCCGTCTGATGCCTCGCGGGGACCTCGGTCGGGGGCTCGGTGTTCACATCGGCGTGCTCAGCTCGACCTCCGTAGCGTTGTTGTCGACCGCACGTTCACGAGGTGTGCGACCGCTCGCGCTCGTGCATGCCCTGGTCACTCCCCGGAGCTGCGCCGCCACCGGTCCACGAGCGCGACTAATCGGCGATGCGGTGGTCGGCAGATGCATCTGGTCTGTCATGGACGCCACATGGCGTCTACGTGAGTTCCGTCGCGCTCGCTCCGTCGTTCCGGGCTTCGATGGCCTTGACGGTCTTTCCCAGCTCCCTTCCCAGGGCGCGCTTGCCGAGGGTCCCGAGCACGACCCCGAGCACCCGTCCCTTGATGTTCTTGCCCTCGCGTACGACGACGACGTCTATGTCGGTCGTCCTGTTGCGCTGCCGCGTGAAGGTGTAGGTGTGGCCCGAGCCGCCTCCCCATACGTTGGAGTCGGTGGTCGTCATGATGACGCGGTTGGGATCGGACCAGTCGTAGTGCAGGCGTTCCCAGATGCCGACCGAGCCCTCCGTGACGTCGGCCTGACCGGGGCCCTGGCTATGCACCTTGAGGTACTCGTCGGCGCTGTTGCCAAAGAGCTTCGAGCGGCCCGGCCCGAAGTCGGTGAGCCCGGCGACGAACTGCTCGGGCGTCGAGGTGGTCGTCTGGTTGAGGTGGATCGTGGACATGCGTGCTCCATGCTTGGGGATGACGTGACGCATCGCGAGGTGTCCGAGCGGCCTGAGGTCCTCATCGACGCGGACCTCGACGAACTTGGCTGCGAACGGGACTGGCAGCGCCAGCTCGCTGTGCTCCTGGCTGGGCGATGTGGCCTCAGCGTCGGCGGTCAGCTCGTCGAGTTCATCGCGAGCGAGGATCTGGGAGTAGCCCTCACCGGCGCGGGGGTCGTGGCGGTGGATGTGCCCGGCGGCGACGCACACGTCGCCGAGTGAGCAGCCGCGCACGGGTGGCAGGCCCACATCCTCCGGGCGCGGCTGCACGCGGCGCGCACGCAAGAACTCTCCGAGCGCAGTCGCGCTCATCGCCCAAGTCTGACTCATCTCAGAGGCCCTGTCACCGTGGCCCCTGACGTTGGGGGATAGGCGCGTACATGACCGCGTGGGGGGCGAACTGGCTCGAGCCGGGCCGGCTGCCGGTGCGCTTTCTGCTCGTCGGGCTGATGTTCGCCAGCCTGCTGATGTCCGTCGCGATCGCCGACGTGTTCGACGGCCGCGCGTGGTTGTTCGTCACCGGCTACCTACTGCTTCAGGTCGCCCGCTCGGCGTTCCTCATCGTGGCCCTGCGCGGCCGGCCGCTCGGCGAGCACTTCGTCAACGTCCTCATCTGGGAGCTGCTCGTCGGCGTTCTCTGGGTCGCCGGCGCGATCGCCGACAGCGACGCGCCTGGTGCTCTGGGGTGTTGCCGTGATGACCGCCTACGGCGGCGCGTGGGCGCTGCACTGGCTGCCAGGCCGTGTTCAGCGCATCGATCTCGAGCTCACTGAGATCGCGGGCGGGCATCTGATCGAGCGCTTCCGGCTGTTCTTCATCATTTTGCTGGGCGAGACCGTGCTGACGATGGGCAACCCGTTCGCGGATGAGCCGTTCGAGCTCGAGCGCCTGCTCGCGCTGGTGATCGGCTTCACGCGCTCTGTGGTGCTACTTCCAGCGCAACGAGGGGCTCGGTGTCGAGGCGGCCGAGTCCGCCGAGGGCGCCGGCGCCGTGGGGAGGTGGGGCACGTGGACCTTGACGCTGATAATGCTCGCGCTGATCGCGATCGCCAGCGGCGATGAAATGGCCATCGCGAATCCTGGCGAGGATGCGACGCTCGGGTTCACGATCCTCACGTTCGGTGGGCCGGCGGTATTCCTGCTCGCGCGGGTCCTCTTTCTGGGCGGGGCGCTCGGGCACGTCCCGCGGTCGCGGCCGTTGGGACTGGCGGCGCTCGCAATCCTCGCGGTCGGCACCGCGCCGCTCACGCTGATTGTCGGAGTTGCTGCGTCGAGCGCCGTGCTCGTCGCGGTGGCGATCGCCGACACGGTCCGCGAGCGCGATCAGGCGCCGAGCACGTCGCCGTAGTGGGCGGCCGGCGGTGACCAGCACGTGATCGATCGGCGGCGGCGGTCGTTGAGAAACCGGTCGAGGGCGGCCGGATGGCCGGCATCGAAGGACGACGTGCTGAGCGCGCCGCCCTCGCGCGCGGCGCGCTCGAGGCGCTCGGGGTGGCGGGCGGTGAGGACGACGGCGGCGCCGAATGTTGTCCCAATGAGGGGCACTCGGGTGGCGGGAGGATGCCGACTACGCCGCCGGTGCGGACTTCCGGGTGGTGCAGCTGACACCTCCCGGCTCGGCATGCTCGATCATCTTCGGCACCGGGATCACCTCGGCCGCGCCGGGCTCAGCGCAGGGCGTGCACCTGGTGGTGACCGACGTCGAGGCGGCCCGGGGCGAGCTGGCGGACCGCGGCGCCGAGCTGAGCGAGGTGTTCCATGACGCGGGCGGGTGTTCCACCACGCCGGGACCGAGGGACGGGTGGCTGGCCCGGCTCCGGACCATCAGAGCTACGGCTCGTTCGCCTCGTTCAGCGACCCGGACGGCAACGGCTGGCTGCTCCAGGAGATCACTACGCGCCTTCCGGGCCGGTGACCCGGGCCTAGGCTTGGTGATTTGCCGGCCCGGACGGGCCGACAGTTCGTTGCGGAGGGTGGGGTACCTCGATGCCAGTGACCTCTGATTCCGCGGCCGATCTGGCCGCCGCTCTGCGGCGTGCGGCGGCTGCGCAGTGCATGGAGCAAGAGCAGGCCGGGCGCCCCGGCCAGGCTAGGCCGGGAGCGGGCACATGAGCGACTACAACGTCATCGTCGTGGGCGGCGGCTCACCGGGCGAGCATTGCGCCGGTGAGCTGGCCGACGGCGGCCTGCGTGTCGCCCTGGTCGAGCGCGAGCTGGTCGGGGGCGAGTGCTCCTACTGGGCATGTATCCCGTCCAAGACGCTGCTGCGCCCCGGCGAGGCGGTGCATAAGGCGCGCGAGGCGGCGGCCAGCGCGCAGGTCGACGCCGGGGCGGCGCTTGCCTGGCGGGACTTCATGGTCTCGGACTACTCCGACGCCGGTCAGGAGCGCTGGCTGGCGGGCAAGGGGATCGACCTGCTGCGCGGCATCGGCAGGCTCGCCGGGGTCGGTGTGGTCGAGGTCGATGGCGTGCGCCACACCGCCGAACATGTCGTCGTGGCGACCGGCGCTGATCCGGTCGTGCCGCCCATCCCGAGCCTGTCCGAGCTGCAGGGAGTGTGGACTAACCGCGGGGTGACCGGTATGACGGCCATCCCGCGCCGCCTGCTCGTCCTCGGCGGCGGACCCGTCGGCGTCGAGATGGCGCAAGCCGTACGTCGCCTTGGCGGCGAGGTGGCACTCGCGCACAGCGCCGAGCACATCCTCTCTCGCGAGCCCGCGGCACTCGGAGAGGCGCTCGGCGAGGTCCTGCGCCGCGACGGCGTCGAGCTCGTCCTTGGCGTGCGCGCGACCGCGGCGCGGCGCGAAGGCGAGGACTATGTCCTGCAGTTCGACGATGGTCGCGAGTTGCGCGGCGATCGCCTTCTCGTGGCCACCGGTCGGCGTCCGCGCGTTGCCGGACTCGGCCTGGAAACGGTCGGCGTCGAGGCCGACGGGCACGGCATCCCGGTCGACGCGCACCTGCGCGCCGGCGAGCGCCTGTGGGCCATCGGCGACGTCACTGGCGTGCGGCTGCTGACCCACATGGGCAAATACCAGGGCGAGGTCGTCGCCGCGAACATCCTCGGCGAACCACGAGAGGCCAACTACGAGGCCGTGCCGGATGTGGTCTACACCGACCCGCAGGCGGCCTCGGTGGGCGCCGACGAGGCCCGGTTCAGCGCCACCACTCCACTGTCCGAGGTGGCCAAGACGGCCACCTACACGCGCGCCTACGCCGACTCCAACGGCTTCCTGACCCTCCTCAGCGACGGCGAGCGGCTGACCGGCGCCTACGCGCTCGGCCCGGAAGCCGGCGAATGGCTGCAACAGGCCACGCTGGCCATCCGCGCCCGCGTGCCGCTGCAGGTGCTACGAGACACCATCCAGCCCTTCCCCACCTTCTCAGAGATCTACGTCGCCGCCCTCAAAGCACTCCACGGCCAGATCACCGCCGGCCGCCAGCCGGCCGACGGGAAAACCCTGGCCTGACGCGTCATCCGGGCGCGAACGGGGAATCCATATGAATGACCTAGACACCGACAGGTACCGCGAGTTCGCTGACGGCCCATTCTCACCGCCAAGTCGATGGCCTGGTTCTGGGACGCCTACTTGCCCGACGAAGACTGGCGCGCCGAGATCACCGTCTCGCCGCTGCGGGCCACCCTCAACGACCTGGCCGGGCTACCCGAAAAGTTCCTGATCGTGGATGAGAACGACGTCCTCCGCGACGAAGGTGAGGCCTACGCCCGCAGGCTCACCGAGGCCGGCGTGCGCACCACCAGCGTCCGCTACAACGGTGCCATCCACGACTTCATGATGCTCAACCCCGTGCGCGAGACCGCAGCAGCGACCGGCGCTATCGAGCAGGCGATTCACATCCTCCGCAAGGCGCTGCACACCACCTAGCTCATCGGAAGGTGGAGAACAACCATGACTCACCAGGAGACGACCCTGTACGCCGGTGCCGGGCAGCGACCCGCGACGTAGACCGTTGCCGCCGTCATGCGCCCGGCCGCGACCACTGTCGAAACTCAGGGGCACCCTGCCGCCGCCGCGTACCTGATGAACCACGCCGACCAGGGCGCCTGGTCGTTGTCGACGACGACCACCGGCCGATCGCGTTGATCACGTAGGCCGACGTTATGCGCGCTGTCGCCCATGGGCGGACACCGGACAGGAGCACATCTCGGACTGGATGAACCACGAACCTCCGACCGCTAGCCCCGATACGGTGGTGATGGAGGCGCTGCAGATCATCGTGGCAACGGGCAAACGGCACCTGCCAGTCGTCTCAGATGGTCGGCTGGTGGGCATCGACGGCATCAGCGACCTCATGGATGCTGTCGTGCACAACTTCCGGCTGGCCGCCGGCACCGTTCAGGCAGATGCTGCTTGAACGGCCGGCCGTTGGCTAAGTGACTCACGGAACAGGGAGGCCAAGTCATGAGCACTCCATCCGCGCCTGACACCATCGTTTTGGTCCACGGGTTCTGGGTCACCCCCCGGAGCTGGGAAGACTGGGCGGCCCGATACGAAGCTCGCGGATTCCGCGTGCTAGCTCCGGGATACCCCGGATTTGAGGTCGAGGTGGAGGCGCTCAACGCCGACCCGACCCCAATCGTCGAGCTCACGGCACCAGCCATCATCGAGAAGCTCGAGTCGGTGGTTCGCGAGCTCGAGTCCGCGCCGATCATCATGGGCCACTCGGCTGGTGGTGCGTTCACACAGGTGCTGCTCGACCACGGCTACGGAGCAGTGGGAGTTGCCATCAACTCCGCACCTACCGAAGGCGTCAAGGTCTCGCCGCTCAGTCAGATCCGTTCCTTCTTCCCCGTGCTCAAGAACCCGGCGAATCATCACAGGGCAGTCGGGTTCAACCATGACCAGTGGCACTATGCGTTCACGAACACGTTTGGCGAAGAGGAGTCGCGACGGCTCTACGAGCGGTATGCGATTCCCGCGTCCGGTCGCATCCTGTGGAACAGCGTGCTCGCCAACTTCGAGCCGGGGCCGCAGGACATCTGGGTCGACTACGACAACGACAAGCGGGTGCCGCTGCTGTTCCTGTCGGGAGGCGCTGATCACCTGATGCCACCGAAGGTTCAGGAGTCGAACGCCAAGCACTACAAGTCGAACACCGTGACGGAGGTCAAGCTGTACGAGGGGCGGTCACACCTAATGCCCTCCGGTCCGGGGTGGGAGGAGATCGCCGACTACGCCCTCGACTGGGCACTGAGACATTCCCAGACCCAACCACAGCATTGAGGATGCTGCCGTCAGCGTCGCTGGTGCCCCGGAATGGTCGCTGAGCGCGACCTCAAGCTGCGGCCGTGTCAATGTCGGCGAACAGCTGGTCACGACCTGCGATGGGACATCAAGCCCGACAAGCGCATCAGGGGGACGTTCCTACGCCGGCGACGACACGCAGAACGTGTTCCTATGCCGCTGTCGGACGGAAGTCCGACTATGGCGCGGAGGGCGGAACGCCCGACATGCCGCCGAGCAGCGGGGCGGACCCGCGTGGACTGGGTGAGGTCTTCGGGGTGTCGCCTCAGGTGTTGCTGTCGAAGACCTCACGCAGTCGTGCGGCGAAGGCCTCTGGCTCACCCGCGTAGCCAAACTCGCCACCGAGGAAGTCCCCGTGATGGCTCGGGAACTCGGTCAGCGGCTGATTCAGCGCCTGGGCCGTCGCCGCCGCGGCGCGCCCGGTCATCGCGGTTCGTGACTCGACACCCCCCGCGATGACCACCCGCGTCGGAGCGGCCGCGAGGGCCCGGACGTCGGGACGGTAGCTGGTGATTGCGTTGGCCGTCCCGGAGAGCAGCGGGTCGTCGCGGGCGCCGTCGTCTTCGGTGGGCAGGCCGAACTGGACTGGGTCGGGATCGGGCTGGGCGGCGTACTCGTCGGTGAACTCGCCCTGCCACGACGTCATGGCGATGAAGCGGGCCATTCCCGGGCCGAAACCCTTGTGGTGGTACGCCGCTGGACGTCGCGTTCAGCCGCCAGGGCATGGTCAGCGTCGGGGAGGAGCGTCAGCAAGGGCGGTTCGTGGGCCACGAGAGTGCCGACGTCCTCGGGGTGCTCTGCCACGAGGGCGAGCGCGTTGACCGCGCCCCCGCTGCTGCCGAACACGTCCACGGGTCCGATGCCGAGTGCGGTGATAAGGGCGTGCAGGTCCGCGGTGTGCAGCTCCGGGGTGCGGTCGTCACGACCGTCTTTACGGATGCTGCGGCCGATGCCGCGAGGATCGTAGGTGACCACCGTACGGTCGCTGAAGTAGGAAGCAAGCGTGTCGAAGCCCCTGGCGTCCATGGGATGGCCCACCATCAACAGCGGTGGCCGAGTGCCAGGGTGTGGCCTCGGCCACTGTGAACACCTCGCACAGGTCGGTGGTTCGATCAGCACCGCGCTGCTGAACACCCTGGCCGTCAGCGCCGCCACCAGCTACGCGGCGCACGACCTGACCGACCCGCTAGTCACCGCCAACGCCGCGCTGCACAGCTATGTCACCGCCTACTGGTGGTCGGCCGGCTTCTTCGCCGCCGGAGCGCTCGTCACGGTGTTTCTGTTCCGCCGCAAGCGCGCGAGCCTGGCCGCGTCAGCAGCCGCTTGACCCTCACGGGCCCAGCGTTGACTGTCAGCTGCGTTGTCCATCGATGGCAGGCTTGCGGCGTGGACGAGTTCCAGATGGAGCCCGAGCTGGTGACCGAGGAGCGCTTGCTGGGCGTCTTGCACAGATTGGTGAGCCGAGAACCGCTGTTTCATCGGCGGGAGCTGGTGAACTGCCGGGAAGACTTCGAGCGAGAGACTGCCGAGGACTTCTGGGAGACAGGAGCCTCCGGCCGCCGATACAGCCGGGAGTTCGTCTGGGCCACCCTCAAGGAACGCTACGAGCGGGGCGACGGGGACGAGATTGAACAGTGGGAGACTCGGGACTTCCACCTGCGGGAGATCGCACCCAGGACCTACCTGCTGACTTACACGTTGTGGGGGCAGGGGGACCGGCTGACCCGGCGGTTGACGGTGTGGCAGGGCAGCGTCGAGGACGGCTGGAAGGCCCTGTACCACCAGGGCACCGTTGCCGAGTGAGGATTGCGGTACCGAGACGCGGTCCGTTGCCGCGACGGCGACCACCCGTCCGACCACCCCGCTAGTCGCGGTCAGGATGCTGCCAAAGCTTACGACTCTGCGGCTCTCCGAGCCGCAGACGTTCCCGCGGAAGCGTCCGCTATGCCGCGATGACGGTCGTGCGCGGCGCCTGTTGCGGCACGATCAATGGTAGTAGCCGTCGACCGGGATGCGTGCTTCGTCGAGCAGAAAGGGGCCGTCCTGGTGCACGGGTGGGAAGCCGCCGGATGGTTTCAGGTCGGCGAGCTGTTCGTTGGACAGCGCGAAAACGACGCGGCCGAGGCCGGACCGGTCGATGGCGCCGGTGCACATGCTGCAGGGCTGACAGCTGGTGTACATGGTGGTGGCAGCTGCGGTGCTGGCCTCGAGTTCACGGGCGGCCCATTTGGCCAGCTTCAGTTCGGGGTGGGCAGTGATGTCGCGGTCGGAGTGCACCGTGTTGTGGTCTTCCCTGAGCACGGTGCCGTCGGGGCCGACCAGCAGTGATCCGAACGGTGCATCTCCGGCCGCTCGCCCCGTGGCGGCGAGCTCGATCGCTCTGCGGAGAAATCGTCTGTCGTCGGGTGTCACCGTTGCTCCGTTCGTGTTGCGTCGCCACGTTGAAGCCTATTCAGCGATCGCGCCGACTGGAGTGCCCCCGCGGAGCGGGTGCCGAACGCACGCATAGCCGCTGTCAGGGTGTTGCGGAAGCCGCGGATTGGTACGTCCTCTTCCTCTGCAAAGCGCACGCTCTCGCTCGGCCCCTCGGCCTGGGATACCGCCGTCCGCGACGACCGCGAGGTTGGGATGGCGTTCTTTGAGGCTTCCGCGATGCGGGGGCCGTAGCAGTGCCTTGTGGCGGCGCGTGGCTACAGCGACGCTGACAACGCGTCCGTCAACAGCGCGACGAGAGCCTCGAGTTGCACGTCGGCCGCCGATGGCACCTCTTCGTCCGAACCGTCGAGCGCCCTGGCGGCGAGCCCGGCCTTGCTGTCGATGAGCTCCGCGATCTTCGTGTCGATGGTCTGTGCAGCGATGATGCGCCAGGCGGTGACGGGCTCAGCCTGACCGATGCGGTGGACGCGGTCGATGGCCTGCGTCTGCTCGGCGTCCGTCCAGGAGAGCTCGGCGAGTACCAGGTTGGAGGCGACCTGCAGGTTGAGGCCCACGCCGGCCGTCATCAGCGAGCAGACCGCGATGGAGACGTCAGGATCGTTCACGAAGGCGTCGATGTTCTTCTGGCGCTTCGTTGCGGTCTGATCGCCCCGGATCGAAGAGTGGCGGATGCCACGCTTGGCGAAGGTCTCTTCGGCGAGGTCCAGCACGTCAACGTGCTTGGCGAAGAAGACGACCTTGCCGACGCTGTGTGCCAGCTGCGCGGCGTAGTCGGCGGCAAGACCGGCCTTGGCCTGACCGATGCGTCGCATCATGCTGAACACGTTCTCGCCGGTCTTCGCCGTGGCCGTATCGGCCAGCTCCCACCCGGCGACCCGGCGCACAAGGTCGCGGTCGATGCCCTCCGCGACGGCACCGGAGGTCCGCGTCTCGAGTGCGCTCTCATAGCGCGACACGAGTCGGTCCGCGAGCTCGCGCTCTGCGTCGCGGATCGAGCGGCCGACGGCGTCGTCGAGCTCGACAGGGAGGTCGGCGACGCGGCGAGCGGGGATGTCGGCGGCCACGTCGACCTTGCGGCGACGGACGATGCCCAGGTCGATCACGCAGGCGCGAGCGGCGGCGTAGAACCCGGGATCCGCCGGTGTCTGGCCGGTCTCCTCGAGGGACTCCATCAGCTCGGCGCCCGGCTTCTTCTCGTCGATCCAGCCGAGGAACTGCCAGATGGCTCTGAAGTCCTCGATGTCGTTGATCAGCGGGGTGCCAGTGAGCGCCATCAGCAGGGGATGCGCGGTGCGGGCCCGGATGCGTTCGGAGAGTTGCAGAACGTGCTGGGAGCGCTGGGACTTCTTGTTCTTGATGAAGTGCGCCTCGTCGACGACCATGCCGCGGAAGCCGAGGTCGCCGAGCCAGCCAACGTGACGGTCGAGCACCTCGTAGTTGACCACGACGATGTCGGCGAAGCCGTCGATCGTGTCACCGTCTCCGTGGATCACGGTGGCCGGGTGGTCGGGCGTCCACAGGCCGGCCTCGCGCGCCCAGTTGGTCTTGACGACGTTCGGTACGACAGCGAGCAGCGGGTAGGCGTTCGCGGCCTGCGCGGCGAGTAGTGCCTGAGCCGTCTTGCCCAGGCCTGGCTCATCGGCGAGCAGGAAGGTCCGGTGGCCGGACTCAGTAGCGGCGACCAGCTGCGCCTGGTGTGGCATCAGCTCCCGGCCACCCGGCGCACTCCGGGAGGACGCTTCGGGAAGGGCCATGCATGCCGAGGCTCCGTCGGCGGCGTACTCGAACGAGTTGAGCAAGGGGCCGATCAGCTCCCAGCTGGCCAGGCGGCGCGGGCGCGACTCGCGTGCGCCGACGTGCGCGAAGTCGGGAGCGAGGAAGGGATTGGCAAGTTGTCGGGAGACGACCGACCGCGGCACGACCTGACGCTTGGCCGTGGTGGTGGCGGCTACCGGATCGCTGGTGGTGACCTCGTCCGCAGTGGGCTCCATGCCGGCCGAGATCAGCATGTCACGCTTGAGCGCCCTGGCCGCGTCCGAGACGACGGCGTCCTCGGCGAGCAGAGCAAGGAGCGAGGCGTCGCGGGCGGCGGCCTTCGCCAGGATCGTGGCGATCCCGTCGAGGCGCTTGAGCTGCGCGGCGCGGTAGGTGTCACTTCTCGTCTCGTCAGCCTTGACGCGGGCACGTTCCTCGCGCACCAGCAGAGCGACGACCTGGAACTTGGTGCGTACCGAGGGCCTCAAGGGGCCGCGCTGGACGCCTGCCTCGACCTCGCGCACGCCGCGCGCGAGGACCGGGATGATGCCGTCGCTGTCCCGGCCGCGGACACGACGCTCGGGTCGGCGGGCCGTTCGGGTAGCGCCGGACTGGCGCTGGACTCCTCTAGCCAATAGCTCCTCCTCTGGACTGCAGGCTCGCTGGCCGTGGCCGTACGGCAAACCGCACCCGGACTCCTGCTGGGACGCCGATAAGACGTAGAGCGGAGTGAGCCTCGGTGGTCACCCCACGAGCGACTCGGTCCAACCGATCGACGTGGGCATCGACGCAGTGAACCCCGACGCCACGCCACCCACTGTGTGGACCCTCCGACCATCAGTCGGATCCCGCGTCACCGACCGCAAGAGAAATTCTTGCTTGACGAGCGGCACTGCGGGGCGGGTGCTGCACAAATGCTAGCGCCCGCCAAGTCGTGTGGACGCTGTGCCGCTAGGAGTTCTGACTGGATCCCAACGAGCCCTCACCCCAGTCAAGGCGTATCAACCCGTGGCGTATTCCCGGAGCGGTTCCTTGCCGTGGACCGGCCTACCCGGCGTCGGGTGGTGGCTCGGGCGGACGTCCAGATCAGCGCGGCACAACAAGGCCGTGGGACGGCTTCGGGGCCCCGGGCGATCCTCGACCGCCGGCTTGAGATCAGGGCTTCCGGGCGACTCCGGCCCAGAGGTAGGCGGCGTTCGGGTCGGCGGGGGGACCACCCACGGGGCGCCACGCCATCAGCGGCACCACGCCCGGTTCGATCAGCTCCCAGCCGCCGAAGAACCGCTCCACCTCGGCACGCACCCGCGGCACCAGTGTCACGCCCGCTTGCGCGGCGGCCGCGACGTTGGCGGCCATGGCCGCCGGGTTGAACTCCTGCCCGTGGTGGGAGATGGCGAAGTAGCTACCGGACGGCAGCGCGTCCTTGAGCGTGTCGACCTTCCCCCATGGATCGTCCTCGTCGCCGAGGAGCATCAGGGTCGCCAACATGATCAGCCCCACCGGCCTGCTCAAGTCCAGCGTGTCGGTCAAGGACGAGTCGGTGAGGATCTTCTCGGGCTCGCGCAGATCCGCGTCTATGTACGCGGTCTTGCCCAGGGTGCCGCTGACCATCAGCGCCCGCGCGTGCGCAAGCACGATCGGGTCGTTGTCGACGTAGACAACGTGGGCATCGGGCACGGTCTCCTGGGCGATCTCGTGCACGTTCGGGCTAGTGGGGATGCCGGTGCCGATGTCGAGGAACTGGCGGATGCCCGCCTCGCCGGCGAGATACCGGACCGCGCGGCCGAGGAACTGCCGGTTCTCCCATGCCATGGTGCGGATGGTCGGGATCGCCTTGACGACGGCCTGGCCTACGGCACGGTCCGCGGCGAAGTTGTCTTTGCCACCCAGAAACCAGTCGTATACCCGGGCGGAGTGCGCCACGCTCGTATCGATACCAGGCGGGCCCCCCTCCCCATCGCCCTCGAGGTCTCGGCTCAGGGCCATGATCGTCGTCTCCTTCGGTGGGCCGAATCTCCTGTGTGCCGGCAGCCTAGTGGTCCATCCCGACGCATCAAAGAGTCCCCTGCTCCTACCCGAGGGCAACCGAGGACGGGTTCCAGGTGCGTCGGAGGCACCCGTCGATTCCGTTGACCCGACCGTGGAACGAGCGAGGAGCGCGGGGGACCCCACAATCTTCGCGCCGGGCGGAGCGGGCCGGGAGGAGAACCAGGGCTACGACGCATTCGTACCTCTGATTGACTCCGGTATCTCCTTGTACGTCTGGTCCGGCCCAAGATTCCTGTCCGTGTCGTGTTCACGTGCAAGCACCTCGACGCCGACTTGGCGGTGGAGTTCACGCGTACGTATTTCGCGATGACGAAGATTGCTCGCCAGCATTTCTAGAAGGCGTGAGAATCACCAGTCCGTCGCTGCGGTCGCTGCCGAGGATGTACGCCTCAGCGTCGATCACTCTCGGCTGCCTCACGAAGGATATGGGCAAGCTCGTCGGTTGGAAGCTTGATCACGACATTGCCGATTTCTGCCCTGTCTCGACGTGCCTTAGACTCCACGATCTGGTCCGAGGGATGCCGTCTGTTTATGACCGGGCTTGAACGCTCCAGACTCGATCGGTTCCTTGAAATGCCGCGGGCAGTGCACGGAGGAGATCGGGGCCTCCCGTTGGGGAGGCCCCGATCAGATGGTGTTTCACTTCTGTCCGGAGCCCAGTTCGACGCCTACGCCAATGAGCGCCGAGACGGCCGGGGCGACGGTGACCTTGTCGTCGCCGCCGAGCGCGTTGACCTGAATCCGGTCGATCGGCTCGCCTCCGGCAACCACGGTCTCGGTCCGGAGCCCGTCGACAGCGACCCGAGCACCCGCATCCCTGACATGGATGTTGTCGGCCTGCTCAGTGCCGGTGACCGTCACGATATCGGCTACGCCGTCAGCGGCGCCGGTGGGCGCGGACAGGTCCACATCCGCACGGCGGAAGTCGGTCCCCGACATGTCGTTGACAGTGACCGTGTCGGCGCCGCCGAGCGCGGTCAGGTCCAGCCGCTCGACACCGTTCATGTCCATGCGGATGTTGGCCACGTCGCGAAGGAACAGCGACCGCTCGCCGTTGGGCGACAGACTCATGATCTCGTCTACGCCGGCTCCGTTGAAGTCGAGTGTGTCGGTGCCGTTCTCGCCCTCGACGACGTCGCTGCCGTCACCCGGGTCCCAACGGAAGCTGTCCTGTCCGTTCCCGAGCAGTGCGGTGTCGTTGCCGCGGTTCCCGTCGACCGCGTCCTCGCCGTTGCCGCCGATGAAGAACTCGACTCCGTCGCCGCCGTTGAGGGTGTCGTCGCCGTTGCCGCCATCGATTGTCAGGGCCTCTTCCGTGAACGCCCCGTTGGCCTGGTCGACGCGGAACTGGTCGTTGCCGCTTCCGGTGAATACCTCGATCCGGCTGAACGTGCTGCGGTCGAAGCTGTGCTCGGCCGAGCCGTCGTCACCGAAGTCGACCTGGAGGGTGCCTGCTGCACCGGCTGCCAGACGCAGCGCGATCCGATCGTCGCCGCTGTCGCCGTTGACGGTGAGGGTGTCGTTCGAGACTGAGGCTGACGTCGCCGCGGCAGCTGGGCCGGCGGTGGCCAGACCGACGGCCAGCATTGCGGCTGCGCCGGCAGCGAGTCCGAGCCGACGTGCTGTGAGCTTGCTGTTCATGATCTCCTCTTCCCAGTTTGCGGTTGCCGACGTTGGTGTCAGCGCCGTCGGGAGGGAGTACGGACGCACGGGTTCCTACGGTTCTCGGGCGTCTGTCAGAGTCAGGGGATCGTGGGCACGAAGGGATCCGTCACATGGCGACGGTGTACCGCTTGACCCGGCCCTGTGCGCCCCGATGACCAGCTCGGGTCGGCGCAGCACCTCGACCGCTGCCACGAACTGGTCGAGGTCGACGTGCAGGACCCAGCGCACGTCAGCCGGCGGGGATCTCGCCGCGCAACACGACCTGACCGGACGACTCCGCGCCGGCCCGCTCTCGCTGGATCGTGACGGTGAGCGTGGGGTAGTCGGCGATGTCGACGCCGGACCACAGGATGATGTCGTCGGTGCCCTCTCGACCGTGGAACGTGCCGATCGTGACGGCGTCACCGTCCTCGTTCCGCAGCCAGCCCTGGTAGTAGGTCCCGGCGGGTGCCGGCGGCAGTCCGCTGATGTCGAGCTCGATCTCGAACCCCGAGTCCGTCGGGGCGATGTTGGCCCGGCCGGCGGCATCAGGCTCGAGGTCGGTGCCGGCCAAGGTCACGACCGCGGACTCCGGCTCGTCGTTCCCGATGACGGCGACCGTTGCCACCGCGCCGACGGCCACAGCCGCGGCAGCGGCGACGAGCATTGGCGCCCAACGTCGCCGGCGGGAGCGGCGCTCGCGTGCCGCTGCGAGCTCGTCGACCGTGGGGGCCGGCCCGGTGTCGAGCTCGGCGCGCAGGGCCGCGAGCGTGCGGTCCTCGAGGTCGACCGGGGGGTCAACCCATAGCTCCTCCTGGCGGAGGATCGCAAGCAGCCGGTCCGGCAATGCCGGCGGACGCTCGTCACTTTCCATCGAGCCGTTCACCTCCCGCGCTCATTGTTATACGGAGCGAGATGTGCCAGCAGTTCGCTGAGCCGACGGTATGCCCGATATGTGCGCGACTTCACGGTCCCGATCGGGATGCCCAGGCGGTCGGCCGTCTCGCTGTGGGTCAGCCCCTCGACGTACGCGAGGCGTACGACCGCGCGTTCGTCGACGGGCAGCTCGTCCAGCGCCTTGCGGATCTGCCACGCCTCCCACGAGCGCTCCAGCGACGGCCCGTCCGTGGCGGGGTCGGCCAGTCCCTCCGCAGGGTCGACGACCGCGTGCCGGCGCTCCTTCCGCCAGGCGTCGATGGCCGCGCGCCGGGTGATGGTGAACAGCCACGGCGCGATGTCGGATTCCGCCGCGTATGACGGCGCGGCCCGCCAGGCCTGCAGGAAGGCCTGCTGCACCGCGTCGGCGGCGAGCTCAGGACGGCCGACGACCTGGAGCGCAACGGTGAACATGGGGCGCGCGTACCTCCGGTAGATCGCGCTGAATGCCGACTCGTCTCCGGCGGCGAACCGACGGAGGGTGTCGACATCAAGAGCGGGCTCCGGCACGACGGCAACCTCCAGCCTGGATCGTCCGGCGGAGTCCGCCATCACGCAACCTCCGCGGTGGCGCAGCTCGCACCAGAAGAATCTTGAACCGATCTGTCGAATCCGAGTCGTCCCGCGCGGGGACTGCGAAACTCGCGCTCCAGTTGGGCTTGCGTTGTGTCGACGGGCGCAATAGACAGGGGACGCTGATCCTTGGATCGTCGGGCCGAGGAGGAGAACTCTCATGGCGTCGAGGCGGACTCTGCTGACTGTTCTGTGCGGCTCCATCTTGGTGGCGGGAATGATCACCGCCGCGAGCGCGGCTCCTGGCAGGGGTGGCACGGATCAGTTGGAGTTGTATCGGGCCACGGTGGACGCGGCGACTCTCCAGACCCTTCAGCGTGGCGGTTACGACATCGCCTCCGTCGAGGAGACGGCCGGCGGCACCGAGGTGGCGCTGGTCCTGACCAGCGCGGAACGCGACCGGCTTCGCGGCCAAGGTGTTGCGTTGACGGTGCGGCGCGACAAGGAGGGCCGCTCGCAGAGCCAGCGCGCCGAGCAGCAGGCAGAAGACGGGTTCACGGTGTGGCGGTCGTTCGACGAAGAAGGTGGGCTCAGGGACGAGATGTATGAGCTTGCCCGCAGGAACCCTCAGCTCCTGAAGCTTGAGGTCCTCGGAGAGACGCACGATGGGCGGGAGTACATCGCGCTCAAGATGACGCAGTCCGCCCGCGAAGTTCCCGACGGGACCCGTCCGGCGGTGCTCTACGTGTCCACGTACCACGCTCGTGAGTGGATAACTCCGGAGGTCAACCGCCGCCTCCTCCACTGGTACATCGACCAGTGGCGGGCGAACGACAAGGTCATCAAGGACCTACTCAAGAACACCGAGCTGTGGTTCGTGCTGGTCCACAACCCCGACGGCTACGAGCACACCTTCGACGTCGAACGGCTGTGGCGCAAGAACCTCCGCGACAACAATGGGGACGGGGCCATCACCACCGGCGATGGCGTCGACCCGAACCGCAACCACTCGGAGCACTGGCGTTTCGACACAGAGGGGTCGTCGTCGCTGTTCCCGAGCGAGACCTACCGCGGCCCCGCTCCTGAGTCCGAGCCGGAGACACAGGCCATGGTGAGCCTGTTCGACAGGGTGCCGTTCTTGTTCGCGATCAGCTACCACTCGTTCGGCCCGCTCCTGCTGTACCCGCAGGGATGGCAGACGCTCACGCCTTCTGCCGACGACCCGATCTATGTCGCGCTTACCGGACGGGATACCGACCCGGCGGTGCCCGGGTTCAACCCCGGGGTGTCCGCCGACCTCTATACCACCAACGGCGAGTTCACCGACTGGGCGCATGGCGACCGGGGCACGTTGGCATGGACGCCCGAGCTCGAGGAGGGATGCGCGGGGTGCGGCTTCGTGTTCCCGGACGATGAGGCCTTGGTCCAGGCCCAGTTCGAGAAAAACCTCGATTTCGCCGTGCGGGTGGCCAAGTCAGCGCAGGACCCGGACGATCCGCTGTCCCATGTCGATGTGGACACCGCGAGCCTGTACCTGGATCTCGCGGAGATCGACCCGTGGAAGACGAACTGGCCGTCCGCGGACCTGAAAGTGGAAACCTCCTACGCGGGCGGTTCCTCCCAGCCCGTCGAGGTGCTTGCCAAGCGAGCCGTCGGAGCCGTCACGCTCAACTACTCGATCAACGGTGAACCCGCCCAGACTGCCCCGACTGCCGAGTCACCTGACGGCGAACGGTTCGGCGGCAACAACGCCTACGACGTTTACTACCACTACCTCCGCGGTGAGATCCCGGGGCTGGAGGTCGAAGACGAGGTCGAGTACTGGTTCACGGCCGGCAGTGAGGCCACCGAGCAGGTCACGTTCGAAGTGGTGGAAGACAGCGACGATGCCGACGTCCTGATCCTGGCTGCGGAGGACCGGACGGGCGTCTCCACGGCCCCCGCCTACGCGAGCACTAGCCCTTCGACTGCCAACTATCTCTCGTTCTACGAGAACGCCCTCGCCGCGAACGGCATCGACTTCGACGTGTACGACGTCGACGCCATGGGGCGCACGGCGCCCGATCACCTCGGCGTGCTGGGCCATTACGAGGCGGTTGTCTGGTATCGAGGCAACGACATCCATGTGCGAGAGCCGGGCTGGCCCGGCGGGAACGTGTCACGGCTCGCTGTCGAGGAAACCCTGGAGGTGCGGCAGTACCTCAACGAAGGCGGGAAGCTCTTCTACACCGGCCAATGGGCCGGAGGCACGGAAAACGGCATCGGAGGGAACCAGCTCTACGACCCGGTGGCCAACCAGCAGTGCGTGGGCGGGCCGCCCGAGGTCACGGCACGGTGCCTCAACTGGGGGGACAAGAACGACTTCCTCCAGTACCACCTCGGCGCGTACCTCTACGTCTCCGACGCCGGCCTCGACGAGAACGGCGACCCGTTCGCGATCGTGGGTACGGACGAGCCGTTCGCCGGACCGCCCCCGTCTGGCTGGACGCTCGGCGGCGCCACCAGCGCCGACAACCAGGTCCACAACGCCTCGTTCCTTGCCACCAGCGGGATCCTCGATCCAGCGACGTTCCCGCATTTCGACAGCTGGATCTCGGCGAAGTGGGACCGGCCAGGCGGTCCGTTCGCCCCCCACACTGGCGATTTCTACGTGTACTCGCAGATCGCCGATATCACGTATAAGCGGCTGGCGCACACGATCAACGTGCCCGCCGGTGGTGCCACGATGTCGTTCTGGACGTCGTACGACACCGAGGTCGACTGGGACCACGTGTTCGTCGAGGCGCACACTGTCGGGCAGGAGAACTGGACCACCCTCCCCGACATCAACGGGCACACCACCCAGGCGACCGGCGAAAGCTGCAAGCTGGAGAACTCGGGCGGCTGGCGGACGCTGCACCCACACCTGGACCACTACCAGACCCAGACCGGACCCTCGACGTGCGACCCCGCCGGATCCACCGGAGCCTGGCACGCCGCATCCGGGAACTCTGGCGGCTGGCAGCAGTGGTCGGTTGACCTGGGCAGCTTCGCGGGCCAACAGGTCGAGGTCGCTATCTCCTACGCGAGCGACTGGGCGAGCCAGGGCCTGGGCACCTTCGTCGACGACATCGAGGTCTCCACCGGCGAGGGAACCACCTCCTTCGAGACGGGGATGGATGGGTGGACCACCCCAGGCGCGCCACCGGGGAGTTCAGCCAACACGAACGACTTCAGCCGAACCACGGCGGCAGGGTTCCCGGAAGGACCCGTTGCCACCACCGAAGACACGATCTACTTCGGGTTCGGCTTCGAAGGCATCACCGATGAAGCCGACCGGAACGAGGTGATGGGCAGGGCCATCGGCTACTTGCTCCCTTAGGGGTCCGCGTCGCGAGGGCCGGCGCCCTGACGATCGGGTTCAGCTCGAGCGAGAGCGCGGTCATCACAGGCGCTTGGTGATGGCGGATAGGTCGATGCGGCCGCCGGGCGTAGACCCTCATCCTCGAGCAGGCACCGCAGCAGGTGGCCGAGGTCAGCGGGCCCGGCCCCGCTGGCCGATCGGCTGGTCAGCGGTGCCGAGTCCGATCACAGAGACCCGATCGGAGTTCACCCCAGCCTCACCCGCGTGGGGAGGGTTCAGGCCGCCTGCTTCGCGGGACGGACGACGCCGCGGATCAGCTCTTTCCACAGGTCCCAGCTGGAGAACAGCCACGCCACGCCGAACGCCCAAACCGAGACGACCTCGCCGATGTACAGCGGCGTGAGCTCCCAGGTATCCGCTTGCAGGACGCCGCCGACTGCTACCCATGCGACCGCAAGGACGATGACAGCTCCGCAGCCCATTTGGAACGCCGAGCGTCCAGTGAGCAGCAGATCCCGGAAGTTCACGTCTTCGTTTCCTCGCTCCTTCTCAACCTTGAGGCGACGTTTCGCGTCGAGCCACGCCCAGTAGAAGCAGATCGTGGCAAGGCAGAGGATGAAGACGACCGCAGCGACGAAGTGAGCCGTAGCCACCAGCGTTTCGCCAAACTGCTGCTCGACGGTGGAGCAACCTGGCGGTTCCGGGTCCGTGCCGCACAGCGGCGCCCCGTCCTTGATATTGCGACGGCCCGTGCGCCTCCCCATTCACCTCTTCCGCGCAGGCACATCCGTCGAGCACCTCATATCGCCTCAACCCGGCCCAAGAACGACCCAAGGGTCTCGCGGTATCGATCCGGCTCTTCAACCATCGCCATGTGAGCACTTTCTTCGAAGACGACATGCTCGGCGCCCCGGATCCCGCTCACGAGTGGCTCCACGAGCGCCGGCGTCATTTCGTCGTACCGACCTGAGGTGATCAACACGGGGAGCTCCAGTTCGCTCAGGCGGTCGGTGACGTCCCAGTCCCTCAGGGTGCCGGTCACGTTCCACTCCGGCCCCTGCATGGTGCCGTACACGTCCTCGCTGAGGCTCGAGACGGATCGCATGAGGTGTTCCGGGAAGGGATCGAGGCGGCACATCCACTGGGTGTAAAAGGACATGGTGGCCTGAGCGTAGGCGGGGTCGTCGATGGTGCCCTCGGCCTCGTGCCGGTCGATGACTTTCTGCACCTCGGGCGGCAGCGACTCCTTTAGCCGTCGGGTCTCCGCCGCGAAGGCCGGGAGACAGGCGCAGGTACTGGCGAGAACGAGGCTGGCCAGACCCGCTGGGCTGCGCAGGGCATACTCCAGCGCCAGCCAGCCACCCCAGGAATGGCCGAGCAGGTGGACCCGGTCGAGCCCCAGCGCTTCGCGGATGGTCGCGACCTCGTCGACGAAGGTGTCCATGACCCACAGCGCCGGGTCATCCGGGTGATCGGACCTACCGCACCCTATTTGGTCGTAGAACACCACGGTGCGGCCACCCTCGACCAACTGGGCCGGTAGGTCCAGTACAGGTTGTGTGCGCAATGACCTGGTCCGGCGGCGGCGCCCCCCATGCCGTCTGGTCCTCCGTCGTGTGGGCGTCGCTGACCAGGATCGCGTCGTGTCCCCTGACGATCGCGCCGTGGAGCGTTGAGCACCCATGCGCACATCCGCCGGCAATTCCTGGGTGAATCGGTGTTGCTTGCCGGCCTCGGTGGGATCGGCGGCGCGGTGCTCGGCGGCGTCGTGACGGCAGACTTCGCGACCAGCCGCGACTAGGCAGGACGTCGGCCTGGGCTCGGGCACGCCGTGGGTCCGCCAGACCAGAACCGGCCGGGTATGGTAAGAGTCGTGGAGACCATAACCAGGGATGCGGGCGTCCCGTCCGACTACGACCCGTCGCGATTCCCGGCGTTCGCAGTGACGGTGGATGTGGTGATCCTGACCATGTCCGAAGGCACGCTTCATGCGTTGCTCGTGCATCGTGGTGAGGCGCCGTTCGAGGGGATGTGGGCGATCCCTGGTGGCTTCAAGCGTCCCACCGAGACGTTGGACGAGGCTGCGAGGCGGGAGCTGGCCGAGGAGACCGGCGTCGATGTGCCGAGCTTGCTCACCCAGTTTGGTGCGTACGGCGATCCTGGCCGCGACCCGCGAATGAACGTCGTGACGGTGGCGTACCTCGCAGTGTTTCGCGACCTGGGGGCCGTCGTGGCGGGCACGGATGCAGCGGGCGCCGCCCTGGTCCGGGTGTCCGACGTTCTCAATGGAGCGATCGACCTGGCGTTCGATCATCTGCAGATCGTGCGCGATGCGCTTGAGCGTGTCCGCGTCGAGCTCGAGGTCACCGGTATTGCCAGAGCGTTCGTTGGAGCCAGGTTCACCCTGGCCGAGCTGCGGGCGGTGTACGAGGCCGTCTGGGGCGTGCAACTGGACGCCGCGAACTTCCGGCGGAGCGTCGTAGCAGAGAACGGTTGGGTGATCCCGACCGGGCGCCGAGCTCGGCCCGGCCCGGCCGGCGGCAGGCCCGCGGAGCTGTTTCGGGCTGGGCGGGCATGGAACCACGGCGGACCGATCCATCGGCTTCAGCGAACCGATGAGAGGACGTGAACGCATGAGAGCGGTCGTTCACGACAGATACGGGCCTCCGGACGTTCTGCGACTGGAAGACGTCGAGCGGCCTGTACCCAAGGACGACGAAGTCCTCGTCAAGATCCACGCCACGACGGTAAACCGGACGGACTGCGGACTGCGCAGCAGCGAGTACTTCATCACCCGCCTCGGCACCGGCCTTCTGCGGCCGAAGCGGAAGATCCTCGGCATGGAGCTGGCTGGTGAGGTCGAGGCCGTCGGTTCAGCCGTCACTGAGTTCGACGTGGGTGACGAGGTCTTCGGCGTCTCCGGCTTCGGCGCGAACGCGGAGTTCGTCTGCATGCGGGAGAGCGCCCCGCTGGCGCACAAGCCCGCCGGCATGACATTCGACGAGGCTGCTGCGGTCTGTGACGGCGCGAGCATCACACTGTCATGCCTGAGAAACGCAGATCTTCGGACGGGGCGGAGCATCCTCATCTACGGCGCCTCGGGATCCGTCGGAACCGCAGGTGTACAGCTGGCCAGGTACCTCGATGCCGACGTCACCGCGGTGTGCAACACCAACAACGTCGAACTCGTGAAATCGCTCGGAGCCGACCGAGTCATCGACTACCTGCAAGAAGACTTCACCAAGCGCGACGAGAACTACGACGTCATCTTCGACGCGGTCGGCAAGCACTCGTTCCGGCGGTGCAGACGCTCGCTCAAGCCGGGCGGGATCTTCATCGAGACCGACCTTGGGTTCCTTTGGCACGTCCCGGTGCTGGCACTGTTGACCAGGCTGGTCGGAGACAAGAAGGTGACGCTGGGGATAGCCCGGTACACCAAGAAGGACGTCCGCTTTCTCAAGGAGCTCATCGAGGCAGGCAACTACCGGGCAGTCATCGATCGGCGTTACCCGTTGGAGGACGTAGTCGAGGCGACCACGTATGTCGAAACGGGGCAGAAGACCGGGAACGTCGTCCTGACGGTGACCGGCGACCGCGGGACCTGAGGATGGCAGTCGAGGTCGATCGAGCGGTTCAACGGCGGACCTGCGGGCCCTCCATCTCCACGGACCACGGAGCCACCGCTCGACGAGATGGCCAATGAAGATCGCCCGCAAGCAAGCAGAAGCCATCAGTGAGAGACCGCGCTGTACGCTCCCACGCATGCGCGCTCAAGAGATCATTTCTAGCGTATTCGCAATGGGTGACCAGGTCCGGTACGTCGCTGTCGCCACTGGGCAAGATGTCGAGCCGCGGCAGCGCCCCGGCCTGTCCGAAGCGTCGTCGAGCGAGTCCGATCGATTCGAAGAGCTTCTCGTCAATCCGGTGTTGCTGCTGTTGACCCGCCAGCGTGGGGAGATCGACTGCGGTGGCCTTCGCTACGTGATCGTCCGATACGGCAACTTCGACCAGGTGGTGGTACCAAATCCAGCTGGCGGGCACGTCTCGGTCGCGGTGTCAACCGACCATGATCTTCTCGTCATCGCCGACGCGGTCGAGCGGCTACTAGCCTGACCTCCAGCAGTCCGCCAGCAACGCGTCTGCGACCCGCCACCGGGTGTAGGCCTCATCCCACGGCAGCGGCTCCCAGCAGCGAAGACCTCGCCGACGGTGGACGATTGGTCCGCACGACGACACGCTGAGAGTCATGGAGGTTCGGTTCGTCACCTCGGCCGGCGCGCAGGAGCACGATGCGCAGGATCTGCCCGCTTTGCTGAAGCATGGCGACGGGTTCGTCTGGGTGGACGTCCCCGCGTGGGACGACGAGGCCGAATCCGTACTGACCGATGTCCTTCACCTCCATCCACTGGTCATCGACGCCTGCCGACGCCGTAACCACGTGCCGACCGTGCACAGCTACGTGGATCACTTCTTCATCACCCTCCACACGCCACTGCTCGGTCACGCCGGGCATGTGCACCTGCTCGAGCTCGACCAGGTCGTCGGGAGCACGTTCCTGGTGACCGTGCACGGGCCGTTGAATCCCGCCGTCGACCCCGCAGAGGCGCTCGCCGAGACCGAGGCGGTGCTGCGGCGCATCCGCACCGGCCGGCTCGTCCCGCGCTCGCCGGCAGAGGTGTCGTACGCCGTCGGGTCCGCTATCGCCCGACGACAGCGGGGCCTGATCGGTGCCGTGGCCGAGAAGATCCCCGAGCTGGAGCAGAAGGTGATGGCCGGCGACTTCCGCCAACCCGAGCCCCTGCTGGAGGAGATGTTCCTGATCCGGCACGAGCTGCTCACCGCCCGCACCATGGCCGCCCAGTCGTGCGACGTCTACGCGCGGATCAGCACCCTCGAGCGACTTGCCCCGGAGCAAGACCAGCCCTTACTCAAGGACCTCGCGGATCAGTTCGACCGGGTCCGCTCGATCGGGGACGGTGAGTCGCAGTTCCTGTTCGGAGTGATCGAGCTGTACCAGACTCGGGTCAGCACGAAAATGACCGTCGCTATGGAACGGCTCGCCGTGATCGCGGCCATCACCCTTCCGATCACCGCGCTCGCCTCGATCTACGGCATGAACGTGATCGTCAACGAGCGGACAAACTGGATTCAGCTCGCGATCGTCGTCCTCGTGATGATCACCATCAGTTCCCTGCTGCTGCGCTGGGCCCGACGCCAGGGCTGGTGGTGAGCATGGCTCTCACGACCCCCGAGAGCACGATCTCGACGGGATGGCGCCCCGCCGCGGCCGACAATCGGCCTGCGGAAAGGGATGACGTCGAAATGCACGTCGTTACCCCGTCGTGAGCGCGCCGCGAGCGGTAGTGACCCTGGTCATCTCATGCGTCGTGCTCGGTGTCGGGGTCGCGCTGCTCCTCGAGGCCGCGCTCGGTTCGGACGGCTATTCGACGCTGATCAACGGGCTGTCGATCGCCACTGGCGTTCCATTCGTGGTCGTCAACTGCGTGGTGGGCGTGCTCCTCGTTGCGATGGCCTGGGCCCGCGGCCTGCGGCCTGGGCTCGGGACGTTGGTGCAGCCGGTGGTGGTCGGCTTCACCGTCTCCATAGCGATGAACGTGATCCATCAGCCGGATCATCTGGCGCTGCGCGGCATGCTCCTCGTGCTGGCCTTCCCCGTGCTGGCGGTGGGGGTGGCGGGCTACCTGGGCAGCGGGACCGGCGCGGGCCCTACCGAGGCCGCGGCGCTCGCCTGGGACCCACCGGTCCCGTTCAAGTGGAGTTACACCACCGTTCAGGGTGGCGGTGCTCTCATCGGCTGGCTGCTCGGCGGTGCCATCGGGCTGGGCACGGTCCTGGTGGTCTTCCTCCTCGGACCCGCGGTGGACCTGCTATCCCGACGCTTCAGGTTGTTCGACATCCATGCCGAGGTCGGCTCCGCACATCTCGGCGGGCGAGCACGTTGACCCAGCCCTCAAGTCACCATGGGCACCGCGTGGCGGGTGAGCGCGTTGAGGGAGGGCCTCAGCCGCCGGCGTTCATGCGGTCACCCGCAAGCTCCTGCGCCTTGGCCACGGCTGCCTCGACGCCGTCGACGAAGTGAAACGGCGCCTCGGGGTCCCAGCGCTCGGGCTCCGGCCGGTGCGTCACGACGACCACGTGGTCGATCCCGCTCGGAGGCTTCCCGTCCCAGCCGTCCGTCATGTCGAAGACGTGGCGGCCGGCGATTGTCGCCCCGATCTGGTCCCAGTACGGCGGGTGTAGTCGTAGGACGTCTGCGACACCTTCAACGCGCCGCTCTCGTCCAACGGGACGTCACCGCTGGACAACCAGTCGAACAGCGGTCCGGGCTGGTCGTGCTCGTCCGCGACGAAGCCGTCCACCGACACCGAGGCGTACATGACCACCTTGCCACGGGGCTCTCCTTTGCTTTGGGGTGCCCCCAATTTAGAGGTGTCGTGAGCTGTTCGCTCTTGTAAGAAATCAATCGGCCGGCAGCGGCCAGCCGTCCAGCACGTGGCCGGGATGTTCGCGCAGGAACCGCGCCGGACTTCGACGTACGGGTCGGCGTGAGCCCGGTGAACTCCTGGAACTCGTGGCCGAAGTGGGCCTGGTCGAAGTAGCCTGCGCCAGCGGCGAGGTCGCCCCAGTCGATCGGTCGGCGGGGTTGATCGCGAACACGGTGGCGGTGAAGCGGTAGGTGCGGGCCAGCCGCTTCGGCGTGACGCCGATGAGCTCCTTGAACCGCTGTGCCAGGTGAGTGCTGCTGACACCGGCTGCCACGCTGAGGTCGCTGATCGGAACCGCCCCGCTGGTCGCCGCGATGACGCTGCTGGTATGGCGGACCAGCCCCAGGCCGGCGGTCTCGTACAGCCGTCGCATCAGCTCCTCCTCGAGCAGCGTCAGCATCTCGTGCGGTCCGTCCGCCGTGGCCAGCCGGTCTCGCAGCTCAGCAATGGCGGGCTGGCCCCACACCTGCTCTACCGTCACCGGCCGGTCACACAGCTCGGCCGCGGGCATCGGCAGGAACGGCGCCAGCACGGCTGCCTTGCGTCCGCGACTCGGACGTGGCGACGACGTAGGGCTCGATGAGGTCGTTGGGCGTGCAGCCGAAGATGTCGCACAGCGCCGCCAGCAGGCGCATGTTGAGGCGCTCTGGTTCGCCGGTGACGATCCGGTAGACCTGCGTGGAGGTCATCACCACGCCGCGGTCGGCGAGCAGGGGCACCAGGTCGGTGGTGTTGTGGAGGCCGTGCTCGCTCATCACCTTGCGCAGGTGCCAGCGGTAGGCCACGGTCTTCGTCGTCGGCGTGGTCATCGCAGTTCGTCTCCTTCGTCCGCCGGCTGGCAGAGTTGGTTGGGCTGGTCGGTGGTGCGAACGCCTCGTCGAGGGCGTGGCGCAGCACGCGGTTGCGATAGTCACCGGAGACTCCGGTGTAGAGCGCGGTGGTCGAGCCCCAGCGGTGGCCGACCTGCTGCTGGACGAACAGCGGGTCGAAGCCGTCCTCGATCAGATGGGTCACATAGGAGTGCCGCAGGCAGTGCGGGTGCAGCACCGGGTCCAGGCCGAGGTCGTCGCGCCAGTCGGCGAACCGGTCGTCGATGTGGGCCAGCCGGATGCGACCCTGGCGTTCGGTCGGCCACAGCACCGCCGTATCGGCTAGTCCGAACCGTGGCAGGACATCGGTGACGTACTCCTCGAGCACGGGTCGGGTCCACTCGAACACCGTCAGCACCGCACGTCGGCGAGGCTGGGATCCGCGGCTGGCCTTGCCCCAGCGGACGTTGCAGACGCCGTAGCGGCCGAACTCGAGCGCCTTGGGATTGCGGGTGAAGTCGTGCGAGGTCGAGCATCGCGGCTTCGCGGCGACGTAGCCCGTAGGCGTAGATGACCTTGAACAGCGTCGCGTCCCGGAACAGGGTCAGCCAGCCCTTGCGCCTCGATGAGCGGGCGAAGTCGACATGGTCATCAGCCAGATCGAACAGGGTCTGAACCTCGACGCGGGTCAGCGGTCGCACCGCCGGGCGTGCCTCGTGGTCGGCGACGTGCCGTAGACGGTGACGTGAACGTGGTCGTAGTGGTTTGCGGTGTCCGACCCGCGGTCTTCCATCCAGCGCCAGCCGTCGCTGCTGCGTTCCGCGGTCCAGATCCGCTGCGCCCAGATCACCTCGCTGACGCCGAGGGGGGAGTGGTGATCACGCACCCACGCCGCGATGGCGTCACCGAGCGAGCTGCCGGACACCATGATGTCCAGCGCTCGTCCCTCGCTGTGCTCGCCGCCGCCGCCGCGCAATCCACCGTAGGAGCTGACCTCGGGGAATTCCGCGCAGACCGCCCGATGGACTCGGATGGCGTCTGGGGTCAAGCCAGCCTCGACTGCGGAGCCTGACTCGCATTCGGCGAACGAGATGCCGGCATCGGGTTCTGGAGGTGGTGCTGTCTCGGACAGGTAGTCACCGCTGACCCACGAGAGCCGGTCGTCATAGATGATCTGCACCCACGAGCCGTCCGTTGCACCGGTCACCCCGACCTTGGTGCCACGCGCGAGCACAGCCAACACCTCGGCGTCCTCGGCCGGTCCGGTGCGCACGTTCAGGGCTGTCGTGGCGTACATGTGACCAGTGACGGTCGGCTCCGGCGTAGGCGTGCCAGTAGGAGTTGGTTCAGGCAACGTGGGTGTTGCTGTCAGTGACGGATATGGCACCGGCGTGCGCTCGCCCAGACCACGACTGACGGCCACGGGCCGCTGAACCTCACCCAGGACCGCGCTCGGTTCCCGCGCAGCGATGTCATCGGCACGATCGGGCCATGCGGCAACGCCGACGGGCACCATCGCGACGATCACCGCAGGGAGAGCGAGGGTGAGGATGCGGCGCCTGCGTGGCGGGGCCTGGGCACGCATGTGACGAGCACTCGGCACCTGCGCATCACCCTGTCGCTGCTATCGACCCCCGTCGCCGCCGAAAAGGCAACCACACGTGCGCCGAAATGTCACACCGGTCGCGTGCGCACCGTCACCAAGGGCCGCGCTCGTCTGCGCCTCGATCGAACGGGCGCCGGTTCGTCAGGCCTGGCTCTCTGGACGTTGGTTTGGGCGCCCATGGGCGCCGGCGCGGCCACCACCCGGGGACGTTTCGGCGGTACTCGTCGTACTGGGCGCCGAAGCGTGGTCGCAAGCCGGGCTCCTCGTACGCGCGGGTGAAGAGCGCGACCACGCCGCCGACCGCAGCGGCGTACCAGAGCAGCCCGAGCCGGCCGAGGAGCAGCGACTGCCCGACGATCGCCGCCACGACGGCCAGGTACATCGGGTTACGCACGTACCGGTACGGTCCGCCAACGACAAGGCGAGCTGGGGGAGCGACCGGTGCGGGTGTGCCCAGTCCTTCGACGACGAACCGGCCGAAAGCGTGGATCAGCACCGACGTGCCGGCAAACACGAGGATCAGGCCGGTCGCGCGCAAGAACCACCCGTACGGCATGGGCTCCGACGCCCGCCAGCCGGTCAGCCACCAGGGCACCAGGCCAACCACGACCCCCGGCGCCAGCGCGAAGTGGACCACGCTGACGGCGACGGCCGGTATCCGCCGCATCGTCGCTCACCGTCCTCGAGACGCGTTCGGCACGGCGGAGCCGTCCATCTCGGCGGCCAGCTCCATGATCACGTCCGCGGCGTTGCCAGGGCCGTCAACCGCCGTGTAGAGACGTTGGACCCGCTCCGCGGCACGACGGTAGGAATCGTCCGTCAGCATCTCGCGGACAATCCGGATCAGCCGCCCTGTGCCGACGGTCCGAGGGTTGATCCGGCGGGCGGCGCCCTGTCGTTCCAGCAGGACGACGTTGAGATCCTGCTCGGGCTGCAACGGAATCCCGAGCACCGGCGTGCCGCTGGCCATCGCGGTCTGGACGCTGCCCTGACCGCCTGCCGTGATCGCGAGGTCGACACGCGGCATGACGACGTGGCTGGGGAGCACACCCTCGACCATTACTCGGTCGCTCGCGAGATCATCCAGCGAGTGCACGGTCGCGGCGACGAGTACCCGGACGTCGAGCCGAACGAGCGCCCTCACGACGGCCCGGATGATCGTCGGTCGGGCGGACGTGATCGCCAGGTAGACGACCGGTCCCGGTCGGTCGAGGAACGACGCAACTCGATCCGGCAGCGGGACGTCGAGCCGTGCGTAGATGGGGCCGACATACCGGAGCCGGGTGCCAGCGCGGTACGCGCGCCGTCCGGCCGGGTCCCAGCGGTCCATCTCCGTGGCCGGAACCCCCAACACCTGTGGCAAGTCGGTCACCAGAGCCAGATCGCCGAGCACCAGGGACGCCAGGCTGGGGACCCTCTCGACGCCCACACTCGCTGCTACCCGGTTGAAGCCCGAGCAGTAGAAGCGTGTCCGTGGCACAACGGCGTTCGAGAGCCATCGGTTGAACCTGGCCGGCATCGGCCGCAGCACCCGCAACGGCGGCCGGATCGGAGCAGGCAGGAGACCCCGCTCGTAGACCGGCGGCACCCAGCTGCCGTGGTCGGTGACCACCCGCGCGCCGGCGAGCCGGCTGGACAGGAGCGTGGTCAGGAGGAATCCGGTGACGGCGACCCTGATGCCGTGCTGATCGAAATACGATGCCTCGGCCTCGACGTACGTGCGTAGCTCGTCGTCGCCGTACATACTCTGCCGAACGTTGCCGAGACCGACCGCCGACCGGACGAACCGGGCGCTTCGCTCTGCATCCATCCGCGGCCCGACGATGTCGTACGGGATGCCGGCTCTCTGCAGCAGGGTCTCGTACGTGCCGCCATGGGTGGCGACGCGTGGTTGCACACCGCGGGCCCGGAGGGCCCGGTAGATCTCCAGGGCGCGCGATGTCTCGGAGAGGTACGCGCACTGTGGAAGCAGACAGATCACGTCCCACACCCTTCAGCAATATATTGGACGTCGCATGTGAGTAATATATTGCGCATGTCGCCCGCAGGGAAGACCCTTTTCGGCATCGGCCCCCGTTCGGAGCTGGTGCTGCCCGTCCGAGCGTTCCGCTCGGTGCTGTTTCTCGCGCAACGGCTTCGGTACCTGATGGACGACCGGCTTCGTGCCGACGGGCTGACCACCCAGCAGGCCGCTCTGCTCACAGCCGCGGCCGCCCTCGGTCAGCCGTCGCTCACCGAGGTCGCGACGGCGCTCGGCACCACCCACCAGAACGTGGCCCAGCTCGTAGCCGCACTTCAGCGCAAGGGCTTCCTGCGGGTCGAACCCGACCCAGCCGACAGGCGTCGGCGGCTTCTGATCACTACCGCGGCCAACGACCGGTACTGGAGCTCGCGGGACGAGGGCGACTACGCGGCGGTGGCGGAGTGGTTCTCGGCATTGTCACCCGCCGAGTTGCGAACACTGTGCGACCTGACCGAGCGTTTGCTCGCCGACGTGGACTAGGCGCGCCACGCATGGATCGCCCGCGCAGCGTGCGTTCGGCTCAGGCGGGCAGAAGCGCCGTCAGCGCGTCCCGGAGGGCGTCGTCGTCGGCGGGCTGCCGCCATGACACGAGGCGCGCCCGGCCGTCGAGCATCGACGACAACTCGGCGCGGAAAGCGTCGACATCGACCGAGTTCGTGACGATGAGTAGCGCCGCGCCGGGCGGCAGCCCGGGAAGCAACCGATGCAGGGTCTCGCCTCGGAAGGCGGGGAGGGGATCGCGGCGCCACTTGGTCTCCACATAGACCCGGTGATCGTCGCTGGCGAGCTCGAAGTCGGGGGTCTCCCGGCTGCGGACCTCGGTTCGGAGCAACCGGCTACCGGGCGGCGCTACGCGGCGCAGCGCGTCCGCCACCTGGTCGTCGTACTCGGCCGCGGGGTGCCGCGGCACTTCACCTGTCAGCGCCAGGCGGTCGAGGCGCTCGCGCAGGACGGCCAGTTCGGCGAGGGCCGCGGCCGGGCGCTCGCCCTCCTTGGCCGTCTGGATCTGCGACTCGACGGTCTCCCGGACGTCGGCCCACGACAGCTCCTGTCCGGAGAAGACGACCCGCGTCGGCCACCGTCCAATCGCGGCGAAGGCACCCGCGAGCGCGCCCACTGCGACGAGAGCGGCGGCCCCGGCGCCGTTGTCGCTGACGAAGGCGGCGACACCACCGGCCAGCCATGAAATGACCCCGACTATCCCGAGAGCAAGCCGGCCCCTGATCCTCATGCCGGCGCTTCTCGTCTCGCCCGCGGCGGTGCTCAGACTCATGACGCAGAACTCTCGCCCGCAACCGGCTGTCGATCAAGCTCTTTGGTAAGGCGCCGCGGAGATGATCAGGATTGAGCGCGCGACCTCACCAGCCCATCGATTCCGTCCAGAACACGCGGCATGGTCGCGATGACCATGGTCCTCGGCGTCGAGACGACTTTCGCGGCGGCCGCCTCCGACGCGACCAAGGGTGCGGCGGTACCGACGACTCGGCCGCTGGTGATCTCGACGCTTTCGAAACTGCTCAGCGGGGTTGGTAGAAAGGGAGCATGGAGGCAGTCGACGTAGTCGTCGTGGGTGGCGGCGCCATGGGCTCGGCCGCAGCCTGGCAGATGGCCCGCCGAGGCGTCGACGTCGTGCTGCTGGAGCGGTTCGAGCCCGGCCATGTCCGGGGCAGCTCGCACGGCAGCTCGCGCATCGTCCGCCTCTCGTATGTGGACCCGCTCTACGTCGACCTCGCCGCGTCCGCGTACGAGCAGTGGGACGAGCTCCAGGACGACTGGGGCGAGACGTTGCTCACGTGGACGGGCGTGGTCGACCACGGTGATCCCGCGACCGTCAGCGCGCTCACCGCTGCCATCCTCGACCGTGGTCACACGGCGAAGCTGCTCGACCCGCGCGAGGCCACCGTGCGCTGGCCCGGCCTCCGCTTCGACGGCTCCGTCCTCTTCCACCCGCGTGGCGGCCAAGTCCATGCAGACCGAACCATTGACGCGTTGAAGACGACGGCGGCGAAGCACGGCGCGGACGTCAGACACGGCGTCGCCGTGGACGTGATCAGGCCGGTCGCCGACGGCGTCGAGGTCCATGCCGCTGGCGAGACCTGGAGAGCGCGGACGGTCGTCGTCGCCGCCGGAGCCTGGACCGAGGCGCTGATCGGCCATCTCGTGAGCCTTCCGCGGCTGACGGTCACCCGTGAGCAACCTGCCCACTTCGCGGCGCTCGATCCATCGACCCCCTGGCCGAGCTTCATCCACCATCGAACCGGCGCATTCGCGCGAGGTGGCGCGACGCCGCGCGGCGCGTACGGGCTTCACAGCCCGGACGGCCTCAAGGTCGGATTACACGCCGTCGGCCCGATCGTCGACCCCGAGGCGGACCGGCGCGGTGTCGACGGCCGCCGGCTGCGCGAGCTCCAGGACTATGTCGCGGAGTGGGTGCCGGGGGCGGACCCCGAGCAGCCGACTGCTACTCCCTGCCTCTATACACTGACCGACAACGCCGACTTCGTGATCGATCGGGTGGGACCGGTCGTCGTCGCCGCCGGATTCTCCGGCCACGGCTTCAAGTTCACGCCCGAAGTCGGTCGCATCCTCGCCGACCTCGCTCTCGGGACGGGAGCTGCTCCGGCGCGCTTCGGGTCGGCCGGGTGGAGCGCGGCGTGACAAATCGGATGTGGGCAGGCGACGATCCAGGCGTGGAGGAGGAGTCCGTTCCGCGAGGCGGGGTGGCACGGCCCCGCGATGCCGCACAAGGAGGTGGCTCCGAACCGTTGCGGGTCGCGGTCGTCGGCGCTGGTCCCGCCGGCATCTACGCGACGGGTGCGCTGTTGAACGCGGCGATACCGGTCAGCATCGATGTCCTCGAGGCATTGCCGGCGCCGTTCGGGCTGGTCCGATACGGCGTCGCGCCGGACCATCCCAAGATCCAGTCTGTGTCGACAGTGCTGGCAAGGATCCTCGCCAACCCAAGAGTCCGGTTCCTGGGCAACGTGACGTACGGCGTCGATCTCACCGCACGCGACCTTCGGCGGCACTACCACGCCGTCATCCACGCCATCGGCTCGCCGAACGAGCGAAGCCTGGGCGTGCCGGGTGAGCAGCTCGACGGGAGCTTCGGGGGCGCCGACTTCGTGGCCTGGTACAACGGCCATCCAGGAGCCGTCGACCGGGGCTACCTGGGCGCCCGCGAGGCTGTCGTGGTCGGTGCAGGCAACGTCGCCCTTGATGTTGCCCGCATGCTCGCGACGGACGCCGACGCGCTCGTCACCACCGACATCCCAGCTCACGTGCTGGAGGCGTGGAAGTCGGCGGATGCGTCCGACGTCTATCTACTCGCCCGTCGCGGGCCGGCGTACACGAAATTCACGACTCCCGAGCTACGCGAGCTGGCTGACCTGCCCGGCGTCGACCTGTTGGTCGATCCGGCCGACCTGGAGCTCGATGCGGCCGGCGCGGATGTCGTCGAGCACAACCGTACGGCCCGGCGGAACGTCGACGTGTTGAAGGGATGGGCAGACCAGCGGCCGAGCGGACAACGGCGTCGGATCCATCTGAGGTTCTGGACCCGCCCGACCGAGATCCTCGGTTCAGAGCGCGTCGAAGGCGTGGCCGTGGAACGGACGGCATTCGATACCGGCGGACGACTTGTCGGCACCGGGTCCACGGCCCATCTGCCGGCACAGGCCGTCTTCCGGGCGATCGGCTACGCGGGGCTCGCCCTCCCCGGAGTTCCGTTCGACGAATCGTCTGCGACAGTGCCGCATCTCGAAGGCCGGGTTCAGGGCCTCGACCACAACGGGGTGTACGTCGCCGGCTGGATCAAGCGCGGGCCGACCGGCGTGATCGGCACCAACAAGAGCGACGCGGCAGAGACCGTCCGGGCGGTCCTGGCAGACGCCCCTCGGCTGGCTGTGCCGCCGGAGCCGGATCCGGCATCGGTGACCGGCCTGCTCGAACGTCGGGGCGTTCGCTTCACCACGTGGGACCAGTGGTTGCTGGTCGACGCGCACGAGGTGCGCGAGGGCGAGCGACTCGGCCGGCCTCGGCTCAAGGTGTGTCGGGTCGACGAGATGCTCGATATCGCGGACTCCGGCGGCGGAAGGGCCATGACGGTCTCCGGGCACTGGGGGGCCGCGGACGATTGAACCGGCCGTTGTGTGCTGTGCGTGATGTTGACGTGCGAACTTCGCGTACGCTGACCGCGACGGGGTTTGCCGACGGGGGTTGTCTTCCTGTGCCGGAGGAGGCGCCATGTACCCAGCGGCGTTCGACTATGTAGCGCCGACCGACGTCGACGAAACCCTCGGGATCCTGGCCGACGGAGGCGAGGATGTGAAGGTTCTGGCCGGCGGCCAGAGCCTGATCCCCTTGATGAAGCTCCGGCTGGCCTCCCCGGCGACCCTCGTGGACATCAACCGCGTTCCCGGCCTCGATCAGATCGACGTCACCGATGGCCATCTCCGGGTGGGCGCGTTGGCACGCCACAACGCCATCGCGCGGTCCGACGTCGTCGCCACCGAGAACCACACGATGGCCGCGGCGGCACCGTGGATCTCCGATCCGCTCGTACGCAATCTCGGCACGATCGGCGGATCCGTGGCCCACGCCGACCCGCAGGGGGACTGGGGCTCGGTGATGTTGGCCTGCGGCGGCGAGATGGTGGCCCGCAGCGCCAACGGCCAGCGCACGGTCGCGGCGAACGACTTCTTCGTCGACCTGTTCACGAGCGCGCTCGAACCCGACGAGCTCCTCACCGAGATCCGGGTTCCGCGATACAGGGGCCCGGCCGGCGGCACCTACCTGAAGCTCGAGCGCAAGGTCGGCGACTACGCGACGGTCGGCGTCGCCGTACATCTGGAGCTCAACGCGGAGAGGACCCGAATCGACCGGGCCGGTATCGCCTTGACCGCGGTCGGCCCGAAGAACATCAAGGCCATCGAGGCCGAGCAGATGCTCGTCGGGGAGGCTCCGGGCGACGAGCTCTTCGCCGAAGCGGCCGCACGCGCCGCGTCGGCCGCGGAGCCCCGCACTGACGTGAGGGGCTCCGCGGAGTACAAGCGGGCCGTCGTGGCGACATTCGTCGGTCGCGGTCTCGCCCAAGCCGCCGAGCAAGCCGGAAGAGCGTGAGGAGAAGCGCGTGGACGTCACCGTCACGATCAACGGCATCGAGCGGCGAGCGGAAGTCGAGCCCCGGGTGCTTCTCGCCGACTTCGTCCGCACCCATCTCGGGCTCACCGGAACCCACATCGGCTGCGACACCACGAGCTGCGGCGTCTGCACGGTTCTGCTCGACGGCACACCGGTGAAGTCATGCACCGTGTTTGCCGTCCAGGCCGACGGGCGCAGCATCACCACCGTCGAGGGCTTGCGGAACAACGGCGAGCTCAGCGCGGTCCAGCGGGCGTTCAAGGAGGAGCACGGGTTGCAATGCGGCTTCTGCACGCCGGCGATGATGCTCGTCGCCACCAGCCTGCTCGAGGCGAACCCCGACCCGTCAGAGGACGAGATCCGATGGGCGATCTCCGGGAACCTGTGTCGGTGCACAGGCTATGTGAACATCGTCAAGGCAGTCCGGACGGCGGCACGCGAGGCTCAGACCGTCGGGGCCGAGGAGTGAGGGGAACAGGACGATGACCACGGACACCGTTCACGAGACGACCACCCCTCCCGAGGTCGGCGGAGTCGGCCACTCGGTGCGCCGCAAGGAGGACGACCGATTCATCCAGGGTGCCGGGCGCTACGTCGACGACATCGTGCTGCCGGGGATGCTCCACCTGGCGTTGCTGCGCAGCCCGGTGCCGCACGCGCGCATCGTGTCCATCGACACCACTGCGGCCGCGCAGGTTCCCGGCGTCGTCGCCGTGCTCACCGGCCGCGACCTGGAGGGGTACAACCTGGCCTGGATGCCGACGCTGTCCGGCGACACGCAGGCCGTGCTCGCCACCGACAAGGTGCGGTTCCAGGGCCAGGAGGTGGCGGCCGTCATCGCCGAGAGCCCGTACGCCGCCTACGACGCTCTCGACCTGATCGACGTCGAGTACGACGCGTTGGCACCGGTGCTCTCGCCACAGCAGGCGCTGGCCGACGGCGCGCCGCTGATCCGCGACGACAAGGAGGGCCAGACCGACAACTCCTGCTACCGCTGGGAGTCTGGCGACAAGGCCGCCACCGACCGGGCTTTCGCTGACGCGGACGTGGTCGTCAAGCTCGACACCCACTACCCGCGGTCGCACCCGGCGCCACTGGAGACGTGCGGCTGCGTGGCCGACGTCAATCCCGCGACCAAGCACGTCACCATCTATATGACCTCGCAGGCGCCGCACATCCACCGCACCCTGTTCGCCATGGTGGCGGGTCTGCCCGAGCAGAACATCCGGATCGTCTCCCCCGACCTCGGAGGCGGCTTCGGCAACAAGGTGCCGATCTACCCGGGCTACGTCATCGCAACGGCGGCCTCGTTGGTGATCGGGCGCCCGGTCAAGTGGGTCGAGACGCGAACCGAGAACCTGATCTCGACCGGCTTCGCCCGTGACTTCCACATGCACGGCGAGCTGGCGCTGAAACGGAACGGGAACATCCTGGGGCTGCGGGTCGACATGCTCTCGGACAACGGCGCCTTCTTCAGTGACGCCCAGCCCTCGAAGTTCAAGGCCGGCCTGTTCCACATCGTCACCGGTTCGTACGACTACCCGGCGGCGCACGTCGTGACCCAGGGCACATACACGAACAAGGCGCCCGGCGGTGTGGCCTACCGGTGCTCGTTCCGAGTCACCGAGGCGTCGTACCTGATCGAGCGGTTGGTGCAGAACGCGGCCTACGAGCTCGGCATCGATCCGGCCGAGATCCGGATGCGCAACTTCATCAAGCCGGAGCAGTTCCCATACGAATCGCCGACCGGTTTCGTCTACGACTCCGGCGACTACCCGCGCGCCCTGCAGAAGGCGCTCGACCTGGTCGGCTACGACGAGCTGCGCGCCGAGCAGGCGGCCGCGCGTGCCGAGGGCCGGCTGATGGGCATCGGCATCGCCAGCTTCACCGAGGTGGTCGGCGCGGGGCACGGCAGCGAGTACGACATCGTCGGCCTGCGCATGTTCGACTCGGCGGAGCTGCGCGTGCACCCGACCGGCAAGGCGATCCTCAAGCTCGGCGTCAAGAGCCAGGGCCAGGGCCACGAGACGACGTTCGCGCAGATCGTGGCCAACGAGCTCGGCATCCCTGTGGGCGACGTCACCGTGCAGGAGGGCGACACCGACAACACCCCGTATGGCCTCGGGACCTACGCGTCGCGCAGCACGCCGGTCGGCGGCGCCGCCACCGCGGTCATCGCTCGCAAGATTCGCGCGAAAGCCACCAAGATCGCCGCCCATATGCTGGAGGCGTCCGAGGACGACATGGAGTGGGAGGCCGGACGGTTCTTCGTCAAGGGCACGCCCAGCCAGGCCGTCACGATCCAGGATGTCGCGCTGGCCGCGTACTCGAACCTGCCCGAGGGCATGGAGGCCGGCCTCGAGGGCGTGCACTACTACGACCCGCCGAACATGACGTACCCGTTCGGCAGCTACGTCGTCGTGGTCGACGTCGACGCCGATACGGGGCAGTGGTCGGTGCGCCGGATGGTCGCCGTCGACGACTGCGGCGTCCGCATCAACCCGATGATCGTCGACGGCCAGATCCACGGTGGTCTGGCCGAGGGTTACGCCATGTCGTCGATGCAGTTCATCACGTTCGACGAGGACGGCAACTGCATCGGCTCGAACTTCATGGACTACCTGATCCCGACGGCCTGGGAGACGCCGCGGTTCGAGCTCGCCGCTACGGTGACCCCGTCGCCGCACCACCCGATCGGCGCCAAGGGTGTCGGCGAATCGGCCACCGTGGGCTCTCCTGCCGCCTACGTCAACGCGGTGATCGACGCCATCGCGCACCTCGGTGTACGCAACATCGACATGCCGGTCATGCCGGCCCGGGTGTGGTCGGCGATGACGGATGCGCGGGCGGCTCAGGGGTGAGCGACGCGCAGCTCGCCGAGGCCGCAGCGCTCGAGCGCCGCGGCGAGCCGTTCGTGTTGGCCACGGTGGTGTGGCGGCAGGCGCCGTCGTCGGGGCACGTGGGTTCGAAGGCGCTGGTCATGCCGGACGGATCCATGCGGGGCTGGCTCGGCGGCGCCTGCGCGCAGCCCGCTGTGCGCAGCGAGGCGCTGTCCGCGCTGGCGGACGGGCGTTCGCGGCTGCTCCTGCTCGGTGTGCCGCCGGAGGCTGCGGCCGCGTTGGGTGAGGGTGCCGTCGTCGTGCCGATGGCCTGTGGGAGTGAGGGGTCGCTCGCCGTGTACCTCGAACCGGTGGTGCCGGCGCCGCTCGTGGTGGCCGTAGGGAGTTCGCCGGCGGTCGACACGTTGGCGGCGCTGGTGCGAGATCTGGGCTGGCGGGCTACCGTCGCCGAGACGCCCGAGGACATTGCCGCGCATCCGGTCGACGCCGGTACGGCGATCGTCGTCGCCACCCAGGGTCACGACGACGAGGCGGCACTGCAGGCGGCGCTCGTCACCGGTGCCGGCTACGTCGGGCTGGTCGCTTCGCGCAAGCGGGCCGAGACGACCATCGGGTACCTGCGCGACCGCGGGCTGGCCGCCGCCGACCTGTCCCGCGTGCACGCACCCGCGGGCCTCGATCTCGGGTCGACCGACCACCGCGAGATTGCTGTGGCGGTGCTGGCGGACCTGGTCGCGAGACGGGCTGCGGGCGAGTTGCGCGTGCCAGTCAATGCGTCGCCGCCACCACCGGCTCAGGCGGTCGACCCCGTCTGCGGCATGACCGTCGACGTCGCCAGCGCCCGGTGGACCACCGAGCGGGACGGGCAGACCTGGTACTTCTGCAGTCCCGGGTGCTTGGAGGCGTTCGTCACCGAGCACGCGACCCGACCGCCCGGGTAGGCCTCACGCCACGACGGTACGGACGAGGGCGACGACGTCGGCTGCGCACCCCCACGACAGCGTCACGCCCGCACCGCCGTGCCCGTAGCAGTGCACACACGGCGTCCCGTCCGGGAGGTCCTCACGATCGAGCCGCACCGCCGGCCGCCCGGGCCGCAGCCCCACCCGGTGACCGAGGACGCGGGCGCCGTCGAGCCGCGGCTCGAGCGCAGTGCACCGGCGCAGGATCGCCGCCGCAGTCCCCGGGTCCGGCTCCAGGCCGGTCTCGCCCTCCTCGGCCGTTCCGCCGAGGACACAGTCGCGCGACCGCGGCACGATGTAGGTGACGTCCTCGCCAGATTCGTCAAGGACCACCTGGTCGAGGCCGGGGTTCTCGACCTGGACGACCTGACCGCGGATCGGTGTCACGGTCGCGTCCCCGGCCAGCTCCCTGGCACCGAGGCCGGCACAGTTGACGACGGCGCGGGCGGCGCCCGCTGCGTCTGCGAGCGATTCGACCGTGCGTTGTTCGATGACGCCTCCGGCCGACTCGAACCGCCGCCACAGCCCGGCGAGGTAGACGGGCATCTCGACCACCGGCGTCGTGAACACGAACCCGTCCTGGTAGCCGTCCGGGAGCTCGGCCGGTCGGCACCGGCGCAGATCGGCGACGGCCGCACGCCACCACGGGTCGGGCACGGCGTCGCGGAACAGTTCCTTGGTGGCCCCCATGCGCACGCCGGTCGCGGGCGTGGAGGCCATCCGCTCGAAGTCCGTGTAGCTGCTCCGGCCCCAACGCAGCACTTCCGCCTCCGGATAGGCGCGGTACGGGTACCAGATCGCCGCCGCCACGCCGGAGGTGGTGTCCGGTGGCAGCTCGCGCGCCACGATGCGCACGGTGATGCCGGCCCCCTGCAGCCGGAGCGCCGCGGACAGCCCGATCACGCCAGCCCCGACCACGACCACGTCCACGTCCACATCCATGCCCTCTGCCTCCTGGCGCGATTCTTCAGCCATCTTGTGGCGGGTTTGCAACGCCTGATGCCGGGCGGACACGTTCCTTTCCCGCCACATGTCGCGTGGAACCGCGGGCTGCCAGGCACCGTCCAAGCTGCATGAGGACCACGTGGAGATCGCGAGCTCATTGGTTGGGGCTGGCCGCACCGGCCCTCGTCCTGGCTGCGTGTACCACAAGTGCACCCGGCGCCGCGCAGCCACCAATGGCACAAGCCGCGCTCCGGTTGGTCTCGTACGACTCGTGCGAGGACGCGCTAACGGAGCTCAAGCGCGCCGTCGCCGAGTACGTGTCGCCGTACGGCCTGGGTGGCGGCTACATGGACTTCGACGGTGACGTCGCCGTAATGCCGGAGGCGGCAGAGGGTGAGCGAGGCTCGCTTGCGACCGGCGGTGCCGACGAAAGCGCCGGTGTGACCGCGCCGCAGCAGTACTCGGCGACCAACACCCACGAGGTCGGCGTCGACGAGCCCGACCTCGTCAAGACCGACGGGCGTCGGATCGTCACCATCGTCGACGGAACGCTTCGCGTCGTCGATACCGAGAGCAGGGAGGTGACCGGCGAGCTGGTGCTGTCCGACGCGAACCAGGGTCAGTGGTGGGCCGAACAGCTGCTGCTGTCGGGTGACCGCGCCCTGGTTCTCGGCCATGGCGCGATGCCGTTCGCAGACCGCGCCGTCGACCTGTTCACTGGCGCCGACGCCGCGATGCCGGTCGACGCGCCGTCGGGGAGCAGACTCGTCCTTGTCGAGCTGTCAGGGGAACCACGCGTCGTCAGCGAGCTCGACCTCGACGGCTCGTATGTCGACGCCCGGCAGGTCGGGTCCGTCGTGCGCCTGGTCGTGAGCTCGGGCCCACGGCTGGCATGGACCTATCCCGACGAGCGCCGCTCCGAAGACGAGGCGCTGGCTGCCAACCGCGAGATCCTTGCCGACTCGACCATCGAGCACTGGCTGCCGCGCTATGCCCTGACCACCGGCGGTGAACGTCGCGAAGAAGCGCTCGTCGACTGCGAAGACGTCAGCCACCCGCGGGAGTACTCCGGCACGTCGATGCTGACCGTCGTCACCCTCGATCTGGCTGGCGAGCCGCAGCCGCAGGGCTCGGTCTCAGTCGTCGCCGACGGGCAGACGGTGTACGGGACCGAGTCGAGCCTCTACATCGCCGATGACCACCGCGCCTTCGCGATGCCGATCGACGCGCGGCCTGGGATCGTCGCGCCCGCCGCGCCCCAGACCGAGGTCCACAAGTTCGACGTGTCCGATCCCGGCCAGCCGCGCTACGTCGCGTCCGGCCAGGCCGACGGATGGTTGCTCAACCAGTACTCGCTCTCCGAGCATGACGACCATCTGCGCATCGCGACGACGGAGGACGACTGGTCCGCACCGCTGCCCCAGGACGTCCCGGCGTCACAGAGCCAGGTCACCGTGCTCGCCCAGCGCGGCGACCGGCTGGTCGAGGTCGGAAGCGTCGGCGGGCTCGGGAAGGGCGAGCAGATCTATGCGGTCCGGTTCATCGGGCCGGTCGGCTACGTCGTCACGTTCCGTCAGGTCGACCCGCTCTACACGCTCGACCTGAGCGACCCCCGGAGGCCGCAGGTCGTGGGCGAGCTCAAGGTCCCCGGGTACTCGGCGTACCTCCATCCGGCCGGCGATGCCAGGCTGCTCGGCGTCGGCCAGAACGCGGATGAGCAGGGAATGACGCTGGGGGCGCAGGTGTCGTTGTTCGACGTTAGCGACCCCGCCGCACCGGACCGGCTGGACACCTTCGCGATGTCAGGTGCATGGTCCGACGCCGAGCACGATCCCCACGCGTTCCTGTTCTGGCCGGACGACGGGCTTGTCGTGATCCCGGTGTGGGCGAACGAGGCCTGGGGCGGTCCGGTCGAGGACGGCGGCAAGCTGGCGATGGCGGGCGGCGCGTTGGTGCTTCGAGTTGACCGTGACGCGCTTACGGAGGTCGGCGTCCTGTCCCACGTCCGGTCGGCGAACCAGATCGACTGGACCCACGACCCGTCCATCCGGCGCTCTCTTGTCATCGGCGACACGCTGTGGACAGTGTCCGGGAGTGGCGCGCTTGGGAGTGACGTCGACGACCTGGCCGAACAGGCCTGGGTCCCCTTTGCCGGTTGACGGGTCACGAGGAGCTCCTCGGGGGAGCTCTGCTGCCTTCACGAGAAGATCCAGCGGGTCGGGTCCTTCGTCAGGTTCGTCCAAGCGAATGCGACCTGCGGCGTCAACGACCAGCACGGCCCCAGGTACCCGAAGCCGTACTTCGCCTTGGACGCCGTGGCGAGCTTCGCGAGCAACGTGGCCGGGCCGTCGACGAATGCGACAGCGCCCTCGACGATGACCACGTCGTCGCCACTCTCCAGGTGGATCGCGACCCGCGGGTTGGCTCGGAGGTTGCGCACCCAGCGGGTGTCGCCTCCTCCGAAGTAAAGGCTCGGCTCGAGCCAGACTCCGTCGACCGGCACGGAGTGCGGGCGCCCGTCGGCGTCGGTCGTGGCGACCCAGTAGTGCCTGGCCCGCTCCAAACGGGTGTCGACGTGGCTCCACTCCAGCATCCCCTTCGCCGAGGTCGGGACGCCGTACCCGGGCATGTGCGGCCGTGAGCGCCGTCCGGCCTCGTCGGTGGCATGCACCAGACCGGTATACACCTGTCATTGCGTCCGCCGACCGTGAGCAGTGACGTACGGGCCGATCGGTGACATGCTGGCCCGCAATTGCGAGGAGCAGATGCCCGCCGCGGACACTCCCGTCCGCTCGCGAGCGGTGGATACGGGGCGGCACTTCATGGCACGACACCGGGCACACCGGCGTGGACTCACTCGCCCGGTCGTCGCGCTGATGCTCGCCGCCGTGGCGGTGGTGGGCGGTGCCGCCGCATTGAGCCTGCGCGACCCGCCAGAGGACACCGTGCGGCCGGCGACCGCACCGACGTCCTGTGACGAGACCCTGAAGATCGTCACGGCAAGATCGTTCGCACCCGTGCTGGAGCACGTTGCCTCGGACCTGGAGTCCGGCGACGACTGCGTCCGCCTCGAGGTCGAGGTCGTCGACGGGCGCGCGGCCGCTGCGAGCATTGCGGATCTCGGAGCCGATGTGTGGATTCCTGATGACGCCGCGTGGGCCGGGGTCGCCGGCTCGACCGAGCTCGCCGAACCGTCCGACGGCGGCCCGGGAACCGTGGTGGCGACCAGTCCGATCTACATGGTCACGGATCAGCCGACGGCCGAGCGGGTCGAGCAGGCCGGTGGGAGCTGGCGCGGCCTCGCAGACCTCGTGACGAGCGACTCGGGGGTCCGGCTGGTAGTTCGAGATCCTGCGGGGTCGGGGGACGGCCTGGTCGGGGTCGGCGCCGTCGCCGAGGCGGTGTGGCTCGACGAGGGCATGGACGCGTCGGCTGAGGCGCTGGCCACGGCGCTGCCTTCCACCCGGACCGTGCCGGGCGACGCCCTGCCGGCCGAAGGCGGCGAGGTCGGTCTCGTCGCGGAGTATGCGCTGGCCCCGCTCCTCGGCGACGACGCGAGCGGTGAGGCTGCAGCCACGGTCCGGTTGTCCACGCTGCTCTCCGGCTCGGACTACTCCGCGCTGCTGCGCTACACCTGGCTGCCGACGGCCGCGGCTGTGGGCGACCCTGCCTTGACCCAGCGGCTGGAGCGGGTGCTAGCGATGATCACCGACCCGGAGGCCGACGACTCCCTTGCGGCAGCGGGACTCCGCCGTCCGGACGGGGGCCCACCGCCGGGCATCGTCTCCGCCCTCCCAGAGTTATCGGCTCCGCCGTTCGACGTACTGGGGGCGCACAACGTCGACCATGTCTTCGCTACCTGGTTCCCCGAGGACCGCCGCTGCGATCTCCTCGTCGTCCTCGACGTGTCCGGCTCGATGGCGGGGCCGGCTGAGGGATCGGGCCGGCCGCTCATCGATCTCGTCCGTGAGGGCGTTCTCGAGCTGGGTGAGCTGCTTCCGGACGAGTCCGAGCTCGCTCTCTGGGAGTTCGGCTCGCTGCTGGACCCGCCGCGTGACTACCGGACGCTGCTCACCCGCGGGCCGCTGGACGCGGCGCAACGGCAGGGCCTGGTCAATGCTGCCGGTGCGCTGGCGGCGACCGACACCGGCACCGGCCTGTACGACACGATACTTGCGGCCTTCGTGACCGCGCGTAATGGTTACCGGCCGGACACCCCCAACCAGGTCGTGGTGTTCACCGACGGTAAGAACGAGGACGATGCCGGATCCATCTCGGCAGAGCAGCTCCGTGAGCAGCTCACGGCCGCAGCCGATCCGCAGCGGCCGGTCCAACTCTCGGTCATCACGTTCGGGCCGGAACCGGAGGCTCAGATCCTCGAGAGCGCGCTCGAACCCGTCGACGGCTACGTCGAGCCCCTGGTCACAGGTGATCAGGTGCGCGCCGTGTTCATCCACCTCTCTGCCGGAGGCGTGCACCACTGACCTCCAAGATCCACAAGACACGCGTTCAGTTCGGCCGGGAGACGCGCCCGACTCTCGCGCAGAGGACGACCATCCGGCGGACGAGCGTGGGTGGGCTGCCCAGGGTGTCGAGCGCACGATCGACGACGGCGCGACGCCGGTCGGGCGGCAACGATGCCACGAACGGGGCGCTGTGAGCCATGCCGAGCCGCCACGCGACAAGATCCGCCGCGCCGAGGTCGGGGAAAGTGACGTCGAACTCGACGACATCGCCGTCCAGGCCCGCTGCTCGAGCTGCGGACGCCATGCCCCGGGTCGTGGAGAGCACCGCCGCCGGGCCGGACTGGATCGCGTCGTACCACGCCGGCAAGGCATAGCCGACCGAGGTCAGCGCCTCGAGGACAGCCCGTTTGACCGGATGATCTAGCTCGTCGCCGTAGCTGGACGCGAGGACGGCGCCGCCGTCCGCGGTCACGCGTCGAGCCTCCTGGAGTCCGACGGACGGTGGGTCGACGTGGTTGAGGCAGAACGCGGCGACCACGGCGCCGAACACGCCGTCGGCGAAGGGCAACTGCCGTGCGTCGGCGACGACGCCAGGGGCCGGGCCGGCCTCGATCATGCCGAAAGCAGCGTCGGCTGCGATGACCTGGGCACCTCGTGCCTGGGCGGCTCGGGTCGCGGCACCGGTACCCGACCCGAGATCGAGCACGAGGCGCCCGGAGAGGGCCACCGGGCTCCGCGCAAGCAGCTCCTCGGCCATCCGGTCGTAGATCCGGCTCGGACCGACCGCCCATGCAGCTGCGCTCGCCGAGTAGGCGGCGCCGAGCACCGACGTCACAGACACGCCGCGCCTTCTGGCACCCGGTCGCACCACCAGCCGAGCTCCTCGTCGTCACCGAGCGCCTTCTCCCACCCGAACGTGACGACGCTACCGAGCAGACACAAGGCGGCCTGGCGCCCGAACCACCCGGCGGTCGCCACCCCGTGACCTTCGAGTGCCGAGCGGAAGGCCGCGATCGTGTCCTCTTTGGTGTGGGGGAGGCGAGCCCGGTTGACTGACAGGTACCACGCCAGCTCGAAGCAGGGCGGCGCCTCACCCGGATAGGTCCAGTCGATCAGGATCGTGCGGCCGTCGGCCGCCGTCCCGACGTTGCCGAATTTCCAGTCGCCGTGCACGAATGTGCCGGGCGTCGTCTGTGCGGCCTCGACGAGAGGGCTGGGGTCCCGGCGCAGATCCTCGACGACGCCGAGCACGGCTCGCGGCACCCGCTCCGCGAAGCGGTGCCATCCCTCGGCGGCCATCCGCGGTACCCGGTCGGGCCAGCCCCTGGCCGCTTCCACCCCGAGGCTCGCCGGGTTGAACCAGCTCCACCGGTTGGAGAGTGGCACCAGGCCGTGATCGTCGTGCCAGCCCAGCATGCGTGCGGAAAGTCCGGCCAGGTCGTCGATGTAGCGGAGGTGCCGATCCAGTGGCACCGTCTCGTCACCAGCCGGCACCAGCTCTCCCGTCATGTCGCGCATCAGGATCGCCGCGCCCCAGCCGTTGCGACCGAGCCCGGCTGCGACTCCTACGACGCCGTGGTCGATCCGCTCGGCGTAGGTGTCCATCAGCCCGGTCGCCCACACCTGGGCCGGGTGGCAGCCGACATCGCCGGTGAACCGCATCGTCCAGTCGCGGTCGACGTGAACGTGCTTCAGCACGTGAGGCTCTCCGTCGATCACCACCCGTTCGAAGCCCGAGCCGGACTTCGAGTCGCTGGAGAGGAACGGTTCGCGGAGGGTCGCTCCGGCGATCAGCTCCTCGACCGAGGACGCCACCGGCCTCGGGGCGAGTACGGGGGCCGTCACGCAACCAGCATGCCCGTTCGCGAAGTAGTCGTCTCGCAGTTCAGGGAGCCGACGCCCGGATCAGAAGACCTCAGGGCACCATGGTTGGCGGTCGTGGACGAAGCCTCGGGAAGCTTCGGTGAGGGCGCCCTCCCGAAGCTCCCGGACACGGCCGGCGGCGGCCAGGCCCGCCAAGGACGGGCCCCCGAGGTACACCGTGCCCAGCTCCGTGCTGCTCAGCGTGATGTCGGCCGGGTCGGACGTGCGCACGCATTCGGCGCCCTTGGGCCCACCCGAGAGCCGCCACCTGCCCTCGTTCCACGGGCAGAACTCATCGGTGACTTCCAGCACGACGTCGATCTCGTGCGCGTACCGCCGCGCGGCCAGTCCGCGGCCGACGTCGACGACACGTACCCACAGGTTGTCGGTGACGGACAGCTGCGCGGCGAACGGGTCGGCGAGAAGGTGCTGCAGCGGCTCGTCGAGCGGGCGATTTCGCGCTGTCAGCTGTCGGACCAGGTCGAGCTCGGCGACAAAGGCCCAGGTGGCGGCGAGCGCCTGTGGTGTCGTCGCGGCCAGCTCGCGGACCCTGACCTCGTTGTTCGGCTCCGACTCGGCCCAGTCGCTCTTGATGCTGTAGACGACGTAACCGCTCACCCGCCCGTCGGGGTCCTCGTGCAGCGCGGCGCGGAGCGGGGTCGCGCCGCGGCGCCGGTGGTCCGGGTCGTAGAGGCGGTAGTCCCACCACGCACCGCGGCGGTCGAGCCACCCGACGGTGTCCGGACGCAGCTCCTCGTGCACCGTGCCGAGGTGCGCCCGCGCGTCCGCAATGCTCACCTGCCGCATCCGGCCCTCGCCGCGGTCGGTGCCCGACCGCAACCGCAGTCGCGGCGTACGTGCAGAGAGGCGGGCGCCGCTGGCGGCCGGACCGTAGCCGAACCGGCCGTAGATCGACGCCTCCGAGGCCCACAGGGCGGCAACCGGCTCGCGCTCGTTCTCCTGGAGGTCGGCGAGCTGACGGCGCATCAGCGTGGTGAGGAGGCCTCGTCGGCGATGGGTCGGCGCAACACTGACCATCGTGACGCCGGCCACCGGTGTGGTCGCCCCGGGCACCGTGAGCTCTCTGCTGAAGATCGCCGTCGTGCCGACGATCCTCCCCCCGTCGAAGACGGCAAGACTGCGCTCCGGCTCGAAGACGCTGAGCTCGGTCTCGAGCTCCTCGTCGCGTACCTCGTCGCCGAACGCCTCGACGATCACCGTGAAGAACTCCGGGAACTCGTCGACCGAGATCGGCCGGATGTCGTGCTTCGCTGCCGCGTCCGGTGGCATGACCCCTGTCTACACGGTACGAGGCCGCCTCGGCGACGCGATTCCATGGCTCGCCGACCCAAATGATCACGTTAAGTGGGCGTCTTGGGCCGTTACCAGGTCTCGGCGCCTGGTAACGGACCCACAGGCCCACTTAACGTGATCATTTGGGCCGGGGCCACGGGCAGTGGCGATGCGTCGCGGGGGCGCTCGTCAGTTGCCTGTTGCGAATCCGTTCGAACATGGCAGGCTGACCTTACGTGCGGTTGTCAGGACAAATGAGGAGTGCGATGAGGGGCATCGCGGGGGCTCCGGTGAGTTTCGGGGTATTCGAGCTGACGGCTGCCGGCCCGCTTGCGCCACCCGACGAGGTTCTTTCGGCCCTGCAGGACGCCGGATACGACGGCGTCGACCTGGGACCGGTGGGGTGGCTGGGCCGCGGCGACGTCCTTCGGGAGCGGTTGCACCGACACGATCTGTCACTCGCCGGTGGCTGGGTCGACCTGCCGTTCTCCGACGACACGGCCTTCGCTGCTGCGCTTCCGTCGTTGGACGACGCCCTGACGGTCTTCGGCGACGCCGCACACGTCGATCCGGCCCGACCGCCGTTGCCGACACTGGCCGACGCCGGTTCGGACGCACGGCGGGCAAACCCCGGCGGCGCCGCTCTGGGGATCGGCCTGGACGGGGTCGGGTGGGACACGCTCGCCGCGAACGTGGCGACCGCTTCCGAGCGGGTCCGAGCGGCCGGGCTCGAGCCGACGTTCCACCACCATGCGGGCACCTACGTCGAGACTCCCGACGAAATCGACACCTTCCTCGAATGCACCGACGTCGACCTCACCCTCGACACCGGCCACCTGCTGCTCGCCGGCGGTGACCCCGTCAGCGGGCTGGGCCGCTGGGGTGGGCGGATCAACCACGTCCACCTGAAGGACGCGCGTACCGCGGTCCTCGACCAGGTCGTGCGCGAGCGCGCTGGCCTCCGGGCCGTGTGGGAGCGGGGCGCGTTCGTCGCAATCGGCGACGGCGACCTGGACCTGGACGGTTTCATGGGCACGCTGATCGAGTCCGGGTACGACGGATGGCTCGTCGTCGAGCAGGACGTGATCCCGGCCGCGGACGACCGACCAGGCCTCGCCGCCGACGACCAGCGCGCCAACCGCCAGGCACTCCGGAAGTGGCTGCCGTGAGCGATCGGATCCGGGTCGCGATCGCGGGCCTGGGCGGAGTCGCCCAGTCCGTGCACCTGCCGTTGCTGACACGCCGGTGGGACCTGTTCGGGATCGCTGCGGTGTGCGACCTCTCCCCGTCGCTCCGTGACGAGATCGGAGACCAGTACGGCGTGGCGCGGGCCGATCGGTTTGCCGACGTCGACGATATGGTGTCCACGACCGAGGCCGACGGCGTTCTGCTCCTGACCTCCGGATCACACGGCGCTTCGGCTCTGCACGCAGTGCGACGCGGAGTCTCCGTGTTCTGTGAGAAGCCGCTCGCGTACACCATCGCCGAGGCAGGTCGGCTCGCCGAGGCCGAAGCGGCCGTGGGACGGCCGGCGCTGTTGCTCGCGTACATGAAGGAGTACGACGACGCCGTTGCGCGATTGCGCGAGCACCTGGCGGGCGTCGAGGACGTTCGGGCCGTCGACGTCCAGGTTCTGCACCCGTCAACGGCGTCCCAGCTCGCCTTCGCGAACCTGCGGCCACCACCGGGCGACGTCACGCGGGAGGCGATCCGGCTGGTGCGTGCGGCCGAGGACGAGGTCCTGGACGCGGCCCTCGGGACCGAAGCCGCCGGGTGGTTGCGCCCGCTCTACGCGGACGTCGTGCTCGGCAGCATCGTCCACGACACGTCCCTGCTGCGCGTGCTGTTCGGCGGGCTGGACCGGGTCGACGACGTGCGGATCTGGCCCGACGGCACCTATCCGCCGTCGGTCGACGTCAGTGGTCCGTTGGGCAACGGCGCTCGGGCCCGGATCGCGTGGCACTACCTCACCGGTTACCCCGCCTACCGCGAGACCGTCGCCGTGCACCACGGGCGGGGCTCCCTGCAGCTGACCTTCGGCACGCCGTACCTGCTCAACGCGCCGTCGGAGCTCACGGTTGTCGAAGCCGCGCCGGGCGGCGAAGTCCGGTCGACCTACCGCTCGAAGGGGGAGGCCTTCGAGAACGAGCTCGTCGACTTCCACCGCATGGTCACCTCAGCGACCCCGCCACGTGCCGGCGTCGCCGAGGGGCGGGACGACATCGCGACCAGCCAGCGGATCATGCGCCGGCTGGCCGAGCAGCAGCGCATCGCGGTCGGAGGAGAGGCGGCAACGGCGTGATCGTGCTGGTACCCCACACCCATTGGGACCGTGAGTGGTATCAGCCCTTCCAGGTGTTCCGGCTCGCGCTGGTCGAGGTCCTGGACGGTGTCATCGAGCGCGCCGAAGCCGACCCGGGCTTCCGATTCACCATCGACGGGCAGATGGCTGCCGTCGAGGACTACCTCGAGATCCGGCCGGAACGCCGGTCGCGGGTGGCAGCGCTCGTGGCCGGCGGACAGCTGGCGGTCGGGCCCTGGCAGATCCTGCTGGACGAGTTCCTATGCTCCGGCGAGACCATCGTCCGCAACCTGGAGATGGGCTGGCGGGCTGCGACGGCGCTGGGCGGCGCGATGCCGGTCGGCTACCTGCCGGACATGTTCGGCCACTGCGCGCAGATGCCGCAGATCCTGGCCCGGGCCGGGCTCGCGGACGCGTGCCTCTGGCGCGGGGTGCCGGCGTCGGTCGATAGCCACGCGTTCCGCTGGATGGCGCCGGACGGGAGCGTAGTCCGGGTCGAGTACCTCTTCGACGGGTACGGCAATGCGCTCGACCTGTTCGCTCTGCCCACTCGGCTCGGCGAGTCCGCAGCGGCCTACCGCAAGGAGACCCGGCGGTGGTACGGCGACGACGCGGTCCTCGGGATGCTCGGAACCGACCACTCCGCACCACGTCCCGATCTGATGGAGCTCGTACGAGCGCAGCATGGCCCGGTCCAGCTCGACGTCGCCAGCCTTGCCGAATACGTCCAGCAACGTGCGGGCGACGTCGAGGACCTGCCGGTGGTCGTGGGGGAGATGCGCAGCCATGCGCGCGGCAACATCCTGCCGGGCGTGATCTCGATCCGGGTGGGCCTCAAGCAGGCGATGGCGAGCGCCGAGCGCGTGGTCGGCGAGGCCGAAGCCCTCGCCGCGCAATGGTCGGAACCGGCGTACCAGCGGTTCCTCGAACTGGCCTGGCGCCGGATCGTCGCGTGCACCGCTCACGACTCGGTGACCGGCTGTGGTGTCGACGAGACCGCGGACCAGGTGGCCGCCCGGCTGGCAGAGGCGGCGCAGATCGGTCGTGCTGTCCGCGACCGCGTCCTACGTTCACTCGCTGCCGCGGTGCCGGGCGGCGCCCATCTCGTGGTCAACCCATCGGTGCGGCCGCGCACGATGCTGGTCGAACTCGACGTGGTAGCAGCGGACAGCGACGAGCCCGTCTCCGCGGTTCTGCCGGACGGTAGGCCGCTGCCGGTCCAGGAGATCGCGAGGTCGGAGACCCTGCTCGCCGACGAGGAGCTCGACGCCTCCGAACTCGCCACGGTCCTGCGCCGGATCCACGGTCGCGAGCTCTTCGGACAGCAGATCGACGGCTACGAGGTCGACGCCGGGCGCCTCCGGCTGCGCGTTGCACACGCGCCCGAGATCCCCGATTTCGACCCGGCCGGGCTGCGGGACCAGCTGCTCGATGCGGCCGCCGAAGCACCCGGGCCATGGCGCGTGGTCACCGAGGCGCAGGGCCGCCGGCGCGTCCTCGTCGCCGTGCCCGTGCCGGCATCCGGACAGGTCGCGGTGCGAACCGGCCAAGCGGGCGTTGCTGCGGCCGCCGAGGCACCGGTGCGGGTGGATGGCCTGGCGCTCGACAACGGCTCCGTCCGGGTCGACGTGGCTGCCGACGGGACGCTGACCGTGCGCGGTGTCGACGGCTCGACGCTCACCGGCGTCGGCCGGCTGGTGGACGGGGGAGACCGAGGCGACAGCTACAACTACGGGCCGCCGGCCCGAGACGTCGTGGTCGACGAGCCTCGGTCGGTCGCTGTCGAGACGGTCGAAACGGGGCCGCTGCGGGCGGTGCTGAAGATCGTCCGCGAGTACGACTGGCCGGCCCGGTTGTCCGCCGACGCCGACGTGCGGTCACCGGCGGCGGTCAGGGTGCCGGTGACGACGCTGGTCGAGCTGCGGACTGGTGAGCCCTTCGTCCGGCTGGACGTGTCGTTCACGAATCCGGCTGCCGACCACCGGGTGCGGCTTCATGTGCCTCTGCCGCGGCCCGTGACGACGTCGGCCTCGGAAGGGCAGTTCGCGGTGACCCGGCGAGGGCTCGAGTCCGAGGGCGGGTGGGGCGAGTTCCCGCTGCCGACCTTTCCCGCATCGGGCTTCGTGTCCACCGGTGACGTGACGGTCCTGACGGATCACGTGACGGAGTACGAGCTCGTCGCCGGCGGCACCGAGCTGGCGCTGACGCTGCTGAGGGCCGTCGGGTGGCTCAGCGTCAACGTGCACCCGTTGCGTGACGAGCCGGCCGGTCCACAGATCGCCGTACCGGGAGCGCAGTACGTCGGAGTGCCGGTGCACACCCGGTTGGCCGTCCTGCCGCATGAGGGTGGCTGGGCGAGTGCGCGCGCTACCCGGTGGTCCGAGGACTTTCGGTACGACCCGATGGTGTGCCCGGGCTCCGCGCCGTCGGACGCTCCGACTCCGGGTGCCAGGGAGGGCCTGGCCGTGTCCGGAAGCGGTGTCGTCGTCTCGTCGTTGCGCGGCCGCGACGACGGCGTCGAGCTCCGGCTCGTTGCGATGACGGACGACCCGACGACCGCGGGCGTCACCGGGCGCTTCACCACGGCCCGACGTACCGATCTGCTCGGTCGCCCGTTGGGTGGGCTTTCCGTGGACGCCGGTCGGCTCGTGGTCGAACTCGACGCCTGGGAGATCGCGACGATCCGCCTCCACTGACACCGTACGTTGATCATGGGAGAGCCCTGACATCGGGACGGCGCGTGGGCAGCCATGTGCCATGATCAACAGGTCCCGGTATCAGGGGGTGATCGCGACGACGGCCGCGAGTGGGGTCTCGAGGCGGTGCGGGCCCGGTGCCCCGGCGAACCGGGCGTCGTCGCCTCGCACGACCCGTCGGCGACCGTCCGCATCCACCAGGACGGTGCCGTCACCGCCGATGGCGACGAGCTCGTCGTCGACCCGGAGCAGAACGGGCGCATCCACGCCAGCTGCGAGCGCGGTCCGGCCGGCGCGCAACCCGTCGAGCACGGCCGTGGGATCGTCGGACTCACAGGCGACCCAGGTGACCGGTGCCCCCAGTGGGCGGCCCTGCTGCGGGCTGTGGAAGTCGCTGCCGCCGACGGGAACCGTGCCCAGGCCCCAGGCGCTCCACCAGGCAAGTGGGCCGGTCCACGTACGGTCCAGCCAGGTCCAGTGCCAGATCTCCGCCAGCGGCGGCCGCTCGTCCAGCGGATGGTGCCATGAGCAGTCGGCAGCCAGCGGGTGGTTGACCGAGAGCAGCCCGCCGCCGTCGGCGACCGCAGCGACCCAGGTCGATGCCGGTCGGCGGAAGTCGACCCAACCGATGTCACCGAACGCGTTGGCGTGTCCACGATCGGTGGTCACCTCCTGGCCCGGCAGGAGCGTGATGCCGTAGAGCTTCGCGACCTCTGGCAACGTCACGTGGTGGCTGACCGTGTTGTGGTCCGTGACGGCGAGGACGTCCAGCCCGGCGGCGACCGCCTGCGCCGCCAGCCCCGCGACGCCGAGCGACCCGTCCGAGTGCACGGTGTGCGCATGCAGATCGCAGGCCAGCCAGGTGAGTGCCGGCGCAGCGGGCAACGACCTGCGTGGCCGCGGCGACGGAACCGGCGGCGCCGGTGGCTCGACGTCGGGCGGCGCCGACGCGGGCAGCTCGATCTCGACGTCGACGTCCACCCCGCCGGTTGGAATCCGGTGCAAGCCGAGCAGTACGGCCCAGATCCCCGCTTCGACATCACGGCGCGGACTTGACCGATCCGGCCGCGACACGCCGCCGTATCGGGTGATTCGCGACGAGTCCGCGTAGGGCAGGTACCCAGGCGTCGCTGCATCCGCCGTGATGACGAACCGGTCCCGCGCACCCCCCGACCAGCCGCGGAAACCCGACGGGCCCCAGCAGCCGAGATCGACGACGCCGGCCGACCGGTCGTAGGTCAGCCGCACCTCCAGCGAGTCGACCCCGAGCGGCACCTCGAACGGCAGCTCCAGGTAGGGCGACGCGGCGCGGTCGTCCGGGGTGAGCGTCCGCGTGATGCCCGTGATCACGAACGGTCAGCCCCTCAGATCGCGGGTCAGGCGATCGCGATCACGCGTGGAGGGGCCAGCGGCTCCGTCGATCAGACCCCCGGACAACTTCTCTCTCACCAGTGGTCACGGCGGCGCTTGCGGGCCTCGTCGTAGGAGGCGCGGGCGACCCGGGTGGCCGGGATCGACGAGACCTCGGCCACGGGTACGTCCCACCACGCCTCGCTGCCCGGGGCTGGAACACTCGGATCGGTCCGGACATGGACTACCGTCGTGCGCGCAGAGGCGACCGCCGCGGCGAGCGCCTCTCGCAACTCGGCCACCGTCGTGGCCCGCAGGACGTCCGTTCCCAGGCTCTCGGCGTTCGTGGCCAGGTCGACCGGCAGGAGGCCGCCGTCCAGCCGCCCGGTAGCCGGGTCGCGGTATCGGTAGCGGGTGCCGAAGCCGCCGGAGCCGACGGACTCCGACAGCGACCCGATCGACGCGTAGCCCGCGTTGTCCACGAGGACCACGACCAGCTTGATCCCTTCGGCGACGGCGCTGACCAGCTCGGTCGGCATCATCAGGTAGGAGCCGTCGCCGACCATGACGAACACCTCCCGGTCGGGTGCCGCCATCTTGACCCCGATCCCGCCCGGGATCTCGTAGCCCATACAGGAGTAGCCGTACTCGACGTGGTAGCCCTTCGGGTCGCGGGTGCGCCATAGCTTGTGCAGGTCGCCGGGCATGGAGCCGGCCGCACAGACGACGACGTCCCGCGGGCCGGCCATGTCGTTGACGGCGCCGATGACCTCGCTCTGGGCCGGCAGCGGCTCGTGGCCGAGCCCATAGGCCGCAGACACGGTGTCGTCCCACGCACGGGCCAGGTGAGCGGCCTGGTCCCGGTACTCGTCCGCGACCGACCAGCCGTCGAGCTCCGTGGCCAGCGCGGCGAGACCTTCCCGCGCGTCGGCCACGAGTGCGGTGCCGCCGAGCTTTCCGGCATCGAAGGTGGCGACGTTGAGGTTGACGAAGCGGACACCCGGGTCGGCGAAGAGTGTCCGGGACGCCGTGGTGAAGTCGGTGTACCGGGTGCCGACGCCGATCACGAGGTCGGCCTGACCGGCCAGCGAGTTGGCTCCGGGCGTCCCGGTTGCGCCGACGGCGCCGACGGCCTGCGGGTGGTCGAACGGCAACGAGCCCTTGCCCGCCTGGGTCTCCGCCACGGGGATGCCCGTCGCCTCGGCGAACGTCCGCAGCGCGTCCGTGGCCCGCGAGTAGATCACACCGCCGCCGGCCACGATCAGGGGTCGGCGGGCGACGCGAACCGCCGCGGCCGCGCGTGACAGCGCCGTGGGCTCAGGCAGGGCCCGCGGAACGTGCCAGACCCGCTTGCCGAACAGCTCGTCCGGCCACTCGTAGGCCTCCACCTGGACGTCCTGCGGGAGAGCGAGGGTCACGGCTCCGGTCTCGACGGGATCGGCGAGCACCCGCATGGCCGCCAGCAGGGCGGCGGGAAGCTGCTCGGGCCGGTTGACCCGGTCCCAGTAGCGCGACACCGGTCGGAGCGCGTCGTTCACGGACGTGTCGTAGGACCGCCGGTCCTCCAGTTCCTGAAGAACGGGGTTGGCGACCCGGGTGGCGAAGACATCGCCCGGAAGCAGCAGCACGGGCAGCCGGTTGATCGTCGCGAGCGCGGCGCCGGTGACGAGGTTGGTGGCACCGGGACCGACCGACGTCGTGCAGGCCAGCGTCGAGAGCCGGTCGGACATGCGCGCGTAGCCCGCGGCCGTGTGCACCATGGCCTGCTCGTTGCGCCCCTGGTAGTAGCGGAGGTCGTCGCCGGCCGTGAGCAGCGCCTCGCCGAGGCCTGCGACGTTCCCGTGACCGAAGATCCCCAGACAGCCCGCGATCAGCCGCTGCTGCGCGCCGTCGCGCTCGGTCCACTGCTGGACGAGGAATCGCACCAAGGCCTGTGCCACGGTCAACCTGGTCACTTGGCGACGCCGCCCGTCATCGGCAGCCTGGGGTCGATCCGCTGGCCCGCCCAGGCGTCGCGTACCCAGGCGTGGTCCGGGTCGTCGCTGATCCGCCAGGCGCGCTCGGGCGAAGGTCCGGCCATCACGTTGAGGTAGTACATGTCGTACCCAGGGGCGGCGATGGATGGGCCGTGCCAGCCACGCGGGACGAGCACGACGTCGCCATGCCGCACCTCGGCGAGCACGTCGATCCCCGGACCGTAGACGCGGTGATATCCGAAGCCGGCTGCCGCAGGGCCGGCGGCGATCTCGAAGTAGTAGATCTCCTCGAGGACCGATTCGCCGACGCTCTCGTCGTCGTGCTTGTGCGGCGGGTACGAGGACCAGTTGCCCGACGGTGTCAACACCTCGCAGACGAGGAGCTTCTCGGCCTCGAAGCCTCCGGGCATGCAGATGTCGTTGACCTGGCGGCTGGACGGACCGGCACCTCGCAGCTCGACGCCCACCGCTTCGGCTGGGCCGTACCGCACCGGAAGCCGTGACTCGCAGCGGGCGGCCGGCAGGGCGAACCGCCCCCCACGCTGCGAGGTGAGCGCGGCAACCGTGTCGCGGGGCAGGTAGGCGAAGTCGGTTACGCCCTCGAAGACCCCGGTGCGCCCGAACAGGTCGAACGTGGTGCCATCGCAGGTGACGGTGGCTGTACCTGCCAGCGGTAGCACGAGCATCTCGGAGTCGCCGGTCTCGAACTCGTATTCGCCTGCCGGGGGCAGCTCGATCAGGCGGAGGCTGCTGTGCGCCCAACCGGCGACGACGGGGGTGATCTCCACCGCGAAAGGCCCTCGGGCGGCCCGTCCGGCGGCCAGGTGCCAGTCGCGAGCCGTCACGGTGTGCGCCGGTCTTGTCGGTGTCATAGCAGCCCGACGGCGGTGTCGACGGCAGACTCGACGTCTCCGTCGGCCGGGTAGAGGACGGTCCGACCGATCACCAACCCACGCGCCGTCGGATGGCGTAGCGCCTGCTGCCATGCGGCGAATGTGGCATCGGGATCCTCGGGCACCTCGCCGCCGAGCAACAGCGCCGGCAGGGTCGACGCAGAAAGCACCCGCTCCATGTCATGGACGACGGGGAGCTTGAGCCAGGTATAAGCAGAGGTCCGGCCCAGCCCGGAGGCGACGGCGACCGAGCGGCCGACGGCATCGGCGGACAGGTCGTTGCGAACCCGCCCGTCGACCCGGTGCGAGATGAACGGCTCGACCACGGCCATCAGCCGGCGCTCGGCCAGGGCGTCGACGGCGTGAGCACACGCCTCCATGGTGACGACGGTAGCCGGGTCGGCAGGGTCGATCCGGAAGAGCATCTTGCCGCCGTCGAGGCCCGCGGCGGCGATGCCCTCGGCGTCGTAGCCGGTGAAGCGGTCGTCGATCTCGAACACGGTGCCGCCGAGCCCGCCGCGGTTCATCGACCCGATGACCACCTTGTCGTCGAGCGCTCCGAGCAGGAGGAGGTCCTCGACGATGTCGGCGGTACCGAGCACGCCGTCGACGCCCGGCCTCGACAACGCGACACAGAGCCGCTCGAGCAGGACGGCCCGGTCTCGCATGGCGTCGCGGTCGGAACCGGCTCGCAGCACGCCACGGGCCGGATGGTCGGCAGCGACGACGAACAGCCGCCCGCTCGGCCCTACCAGGCTGGTCCGGCGCTTACGGCGGGCCGCCGCCTCGGCGACCGCGTCCGGTCGGTGGACGCGGGTTTCGACGATGCTCGCCAACCGGTCAGCGTCCATCGGCCACCTCCGCGAGCAGCTGCTCGACCTCGGCGGATGTGGGCATGGCGGCGGAGCACGCGATCTTCGTCGCGACGATGGCGCCTGCGGCGTTGCCGAACCGGAGCGTACGCTCCAGCGGCCAGCCGGCCAGCAGGCCGTGACAGAGCGCGCCGCCGAAGCCGTCGCCGGCGCCGAGGCCGTTCACGACCACCACCCTGATCGCCGGCACGTTGACAAAGCCGTCCGCGTCGAGAGCGAGGACACCCTCCGGACCCCGCTTGACGATCGCAAGCGCGACGCCGGCATCGAGCGCAGCCTGCGCCGCGGCCTTCGGGTCGCGCATTCCGACGGCGGTGTCGAACTCGTCGGGGTTGCCGACGACGACGTCGACGTGGCGCATCGCCTCCCGGACGTGCCGTCGCGCATCCTCGCGCGACGGCCAGAGCGTCGGCCGGTAGTCGAGGTCGAGGATCGTGTGCCGGCTTCGGCTGCGCGCGGCCAGCGCGGCGAGCGTCGCAGACCTGCTCGGCTCTGTGGACAGGCCGGTGACGGTCGCCCAGAACACGTCGGCCGCGGCGACGGCCCCGAGGTCGAGATCGTCCGGTGCCAGCGTGAGGTCGGGGGCACCGGACCGGTAGAAGTAGATCGGGAAGTCGTCCGGCGGGAACATCTCGCAGAACGTGACCGGAGTCTGCCGGCCGGGTGACTCCGAGAGGAACCGGTCGTCGACTCCGTAGTGGGCGAACGAACGCCGCACCAGGCGGCCGAACGGGTCGTCCCCGACCCTGGTGATCGTCGCCGCGCGGCGTCCGTGCCTGGCTGCCGCGACCGCCACGTTGGTCGGGGAGCCGCCCAGGTAGCTCCGGAACGTCTCGACATCCTCGAGGCCGACGCCGACCTGGTCCGGGTAGACGTCGACGCCGACCCGGCCCATGGTCAGCACCTCGAAGCCCGTCGACGTCATGGCTGTGGTGGCCCCTCCCGGCTGCCCCGCTGCGGCTTCGTCGCCACGTTGAGGCAGGCTGTCACACCGCCCTCCCCTCCCGTCAAGAATATGTCCTAACATACTGACGTCACGTTCAGCGGTGCGTGGATGGCGGGAGGTTCCGAGTGAGCCAAGGGATACCGTCGCTGGTGGTTGACCGGGCCAGCCCGGTGCCGCTGTACTTCCAGGTCGCCCAGCACCTCGAGCAACTCATCGAGTCGGGTGTGTACCCCGCGGGCACCCGGCTGGAGAACGAAATCGTCCTGGCCGAGCAGCTGGGGCTCTCCCGGCCGACCATGCGCCGGGCCATCGAGTACCTCGTCGACCGCGGCCTGCTCGTGCGCAAGCGAGGTGTAGGAACCCAGGTGGTGCAGCCCAAGGTGCGGCGCCCCGTGGAACTGTCCAGCTTGTACGACGACCTCCGGGCCGCAGGCCGTGCACCGCGCACCGAGGTGCTCAGTTTCGGTGTCGAGCGTCCGTCCGAGGTTGCCACCGACGTGCTCGGGCTCGCCGACGGCAGCGAGGTGTACGCCATCAAGCGTCTGCGCTACACCGGCGACGAGCCGTTGGTCATCATGCGTAACTACGTGCCGGTCAGCCTGGTCACGCTCGACCCCGAAAGCCTGCGGGCCAGAGGACTGTACGAGCTGCTGCGCAGCGCCGGTGTCACGTTGAAGATCGCGACCCAGACGATCGGCGGCCGGGCCGCGAAGGCGAACGAGGCGCGGTTGCTGCACGAGAAGGCCGGCGCGGCGCTGCTCACGATGACCCGGACCACCTACGACGACACCGGCCGCGCGGTCGAGTACGGATCGCATCTCTACCGGGCCTCCCGATACACCTTCGAGCTGACCTTGACGACCGGGTGACGCGCATGCGACGGATCACGCACTGGATCGACGGCAAGCCCTTCGCGGGCGAGAGTGAACGCGCGGGTGACGTGTTCGACCCGGCGTTGGGCGTCGTGAGTGCACGGGTCGACTTCGCCTCCGCGGCCGTCGTCGACGAGGCGGTTGCCGCGGCGGCTCGTGCCTTCGACACCTGGCGCGACTCGTCGCTGTCGCAGCGGACCAAGGTGCTGTTCGCGTTCCGGGAGTTGCTCGCGGAGCACGTCGGGGAGCTCGCGGCGATCATCACCGCGGAGCACGGGAAGGTGCTGGCCGACGCGGCAGGTGAGGTGCAGCGCGGCCTGGAGGTGGTGGAGTTCGCCTGCGGCGTGCCGACGCTCCTCAAGGGCGGGTTCTCCGAGAACGTGTCGACGCGGGTGGACTCGTACTCGCTGCGCCAGCCACTCGGGGTCGTCGGCGTGATCTCGCCGTTCAACTTCCCGGCGATGGTGCCGATGTGGTTCGCACCCGTCGCGATCGCGTGCGGCAACACGGTGGTGCACAAGCCGTCGGAGAAGGACCCGTCGGCCGCGGTGTTTCTCGCGGAGCTCTGGGCGCAGGCGGGGCTACCAGGCGGTGTGTTCAACGTCGTCCACGGTGACAAGGTCGCGGTCGATCGGGTGCTGTCACACCCGGACGTCCAGGCTGTCTCGTTCGTCGGCTCCACGCCGATCGCCCGGTATGTCTACGAGACCGGCACGTCGCACGGCAAGCGGGTCCAGGCGCTGGGCGGGGCGAAGAACCACATGGTGGTCCTGCCCGACGCCGACGTCGACCTCGCGGCCGACGCCGCCGTCAACGCGGGGTTCGGCTCGGCGGGGGAGCGGTGCATGGCGATCTCGGCCGTGGTGGCCGTCGAGCCTGTGGGTGACGAGCTGGTCGCGCGCATCGCCGCGCGGATGGCAGCGCTGCGCATGGGCGACGGTCGACGAGGCTGTGACATGGGGCCGCTGGTGACCGCCGCCCACAGGGACAAGGTGGTCGGGTACCTCGATGCGGGCGTCGAGTCGGGAGCCGAGCTGGTCGTCGACGGGCGCGCGGTCGAGCCCGACGGCGCCGCCGAGGGGTTCTGGCTCGGGCCGACACTGTTCGACCATGTCGGGCCCGAGATGTCGGTGTACACGGACGAGATCTTTGGGCCGGTGCTTTCGGTGATCCGCGCGCCGACGTACGACGCGGCGCTCGACCTCGTCAACGCCAACCCGTACGGCAACGGCACGGCGATCTTCACCAACGACGGGGGCGCCGCCCGCCGGTTCCAGCACGACGTGCAGGTGGGGATGGTCGGCATCAACGTGCCGATCCCGGTACCGATGGCGTACTACTCGTTCGGGGGATGGAAGAACAGCCTGTTCGGCGACACGCACGCGCACGGCGCCGAGGGCGTGCACTTCTACACCCGTGGCAAGGTCGTCACCTCGCGGTGGCTCGACCCGTCGCACGGCGGGGTCGATCTGGGTTTCCCGACCCAGACCTAGACGTCCAGTCGCGGTTCGCTACGGGGGAGCGAGCCGCGACCGGACGGCGACTGCCACCTGGCCGCGGTCGGTCACGGACGTCTCCTCCGGTCAGTCGAGATCGGGAACGGAGACATTCTCCGCGCGTGTCTTGGCGGGCATCAGCCACCTGAATGGCCGGTAGAGCGTGTACCGCAGCTTCACCTTGACGCTGATGTCGCCCGTCTCGATCACGCGCTTGAGCTCGGGCAGGATGACCGCCCATGTTGCGTCGACCTTCTCGAGGTCCTTGGTGTCGGCGGGCCAGCCGGTGTGGCGCATGGTCACCCGGGTGCCGCCCTCGACCTCGTCGAGCTCCCATGTGACCAGCGTCGGCGGGTCGTCGCGGGTGAGGAGCTGCTGGGTGTGGGAGAGCCGGCGAGGAGGCTCGACCGCAACGATGCGGCCGACGATGAACACGCGCTTGCCGTCCGGGCTCGTGTAGTAGAGCGGGTCGCCCGGCTCGAACGTCGTCTCGAGCACGGCGTCCATCATCGCGCGCTGCTTGCCGCGCAGCCTGGTGATCTCCGCCCAGACGGCGTCGATCGGCGCCTTGATCACGATGGAATGGACGAGCTCGTGCTCAGCCACTGTGCCGCCTTCCGTCGCCGTGGTCGGCCTCGATGGTGTCGCGTATACCGACGAGCGCCGCGGTCCAGCTCTTCTCGTACTTCGAGACCCAGCGCTGGTAGATCATCCGGATCGGCACCGGGTTGAGGTGGTTGACCCGAGTGCGGCCCCGCCGCTCGGTCAGCACCAGGTCCGCCTCCCGGAGAACTGCCAGGTGCTGGACGACCTGGTGTCGACCTCCGCCGACCGCCGACGTCAGGGCCCCCGTGGTCCTGGGTCCGTCCCGTAGCGCGTCGAGGAGCCGCCGGCGGGTCGGGTGGGCCAGGGCCCGCCAGACGACGTCCTCGTCGTCAACAGGTAATGGATTCATTACGTAAGCAGGATGCCACTGATGCGGCGGGCCGCGCCAGCGGCCCTTCGGAGGGAGTGCGGCGGTCGAATCAGCTCGCCCACGCGAGCAGGGGCTCGCGACGTTCCGGGTCGCGCAGCTCAGCCAACGCATGCTTCTCGAGCTGGCGGACCCGTTCCCGGGTCAGGCCGATCCGCTCGGCGATCTGCTGGAGCGTGTACTGGTGGCCGTCGTGAAGGCCATACCGGAGCCGGATGATGGTCGCTTCGCGCGGCGGCAATGTGGCGAGCAGGGTCCGCAGTTCGTCGGTGAGCGCGTGGAACTCCGCGACGTCGGAGGCCTGGACGACGTCGGTGTCCTCGATGAGGTCGCCGAGGCTGGTCTCGCCGTCGTCGCCGATCGGCGTGTCAAGGCTCACCGCATCGCGAGTCAGCCGGCGCAGCTCGAGGACACGCTCGACCGGAAGGCCGGCCTCCTCGGCGACCTCGTCCACGGTGGGGTCACGCCCGAGCGTCCGCTGCAGCTGGCGGTCGACCCGGGTCAGCTTGGAAACCGTCTCGGCCACGTGCACCGGCAGCCGGACGGTGCGGGCCTGCTCGGCCATGCCCCGCTCGATCGCCTGCCGGATCCACCACATGGCGTAGGTCGAGAACTTGAAGCCCTTCGCGTAGTCGAACTTCTCGACCGCACGGATCAGGCCGAGGTTGCCCTCCTGGATGACGTCGAGGAACGGCAGGCCGCGGCGCGAGTGCTTGCGGGCCGCGGAGACGACGAGGCGCAGGTTGGCCCTGATCATGTGGTCCTTGGCGGCCTGGCCATCGCGGGCGACGGCCTCGAGGTCGTTCCTCCGGTCGGCCGTGATGTCCTGCTCGCCGGCGTCCGCGGCGCGCAGGAGCTCGGCAGCGTAGACCCCGGCCTCGATCCGCTTGGCGAGCTCGACCTCTTCGGGTGCGCTCAGCAGCGGGGTCTTGCCGATCTGGGCAAGGTACTGACCCACCAGGTCGGGCTCGTCGTCGTGACGGGCGCGGCGCCGGGTGGTGTTGTCGGTGCTGGTGTCTCGGGCCACAGGCCTCCTTCGGATCAGGGTGGGGACGTCTGACACGTCCCGAACACATGTCCTACAACGTCCGGGGAGACGTGATCATTCCGGCGAACCCTGCAGCCGGCGGTGCAGTCACCCTTGGAGGTCGGCGAGGACTGCGTCGGTGAACACAGGCCAGGCGTCGGCCGCCCAGGATCCGAAGTCGCGGTCGGTCAGCGCGACGCATGCTGCGCCGACCGCCGGGTCGACCCAGAGGAACGTTCCACTCTGGCCGAAGTGGCCGAACGTCGCCGGTGAGCTCGACGATCCCGTCCAGTGCGGGCTCTTGCCGTCACGGATCTCGAAGCCGAGGCCCCAGTCGTTGGGTTCCTGCCGGCCGAAACCGGGAAGCACGCCGACGAGACCGGGGAACGCGACCTGGCTCGCCTCGGTCATCGTGCTCTGGTGAATCAGGGTCGGGCGCTGGAGCTCTGCGGCGAACCGGGCGAGGTCGGCGACGGTCGAGGACGCTCCACCCGCTGGCGAGCCCTCGAATTTCGTGGCCGTCATCGACAGTGGTGCAAGGACACCGTCACGGACATAATCCGCGAACGGGATGCCCGAACGTTTCGCTAGCGTCTCGGCGAGCTGTTCGAAACCGGCATTCGAGTACAGCCTGCGGGTACCCGGTCGCGCGACGACTGTGTGGTCGGCGAAGGCGAGGCCGGAGGCGTGGGCCAGCAGGTGGCGGACCGTGGCGCCGGGCGGCCCGGTCGGGTCGTCGAGATCCGCGACCCCTTCCTCCACGGCGATCAGCGCCGCGTAGGCAGTGATCAGCTTCGTCACCGAGGCCAGCCGGAAGTCGCGGCCGGTGTCGCCGTGGCTCGCGATCACGCCACCGTCGGCAGCGACGACTGCGACGGCGGCGTTCTCCACCGGCCAGTCGTCCACGAGGCGCACGCTCTGCATAGGTGGACGATAGGCGGGATGCTGTCGCCACTGGGCGCGCATGCTTTGTTGATGCTCCGCCCTAGGTGCCTGGACGCGGGTTCTCGGCCCGCTGTGTCGTTCGCGCTCTACGGGCAACTGTGAATGCGACGTACGGTCGTTGTGTAGTACGTCGGAGAGCGCGGGGAGGCGCACAGCCATGGCGGGTCCGGTCCAGGACGAGACCGTGCGGGTCGAGCGTAGCCCGAAGCGGCTGCGGGCCTTCCTCGGCGGGCACCTCGTGTTGGACACGCTCGGAGCGCGGCTGGTCTGGGAGGTGCCCTACTACCCGCAGTACTACGTCCCGCGCGAGGACGTTCGCGCGAAGCTGGTCGCGACCGGCAACCACAAGCCGTCGCGGCAGCGCGGTCCCGGCACGTCGTGGACCGTCGTGGTCGACGAACACCAGGCAGTCGACGCGGCTGCGACCTTCGACGAGTCGCCGGTGAGCGAGCTGCACGGGCTGGTCAGGGTCAAGTGGGCCGCCATGGACTCGTGGTTCGAGGAGGACGAGGAGGTGTTCACCCGAGCCCGCAGCCCTTACACCCGCGTGGACATCCTGCCGACGAGCCGGCGCATCCGGGTCGAGGCGCTCGGCGTGACCGTTGCCGAGACGACCCGTGGTCACGTGCTGTTCGAGACCGGGTTGCCCCCACGGTTTTACCTGCCCAAGGTCGACGTGCGGATGGACCTCCTCGACCTGACCGACACCGTGACGTATTGCCCCTACAAGGGGCGCACGATGTACTGGACGCTCCGGCTCGGCGACCGTGAGGTCGAGGACGCCGCCTGGTCGTACCGCTACCCGTTGCCCGAATGCACCCGCATCGCCGGCCTCGTGAGCTTCGAGAGCCGGAAGGTCGACGTTCTCGTCGACGGCGTCCGTCAGGAGTAACTCGCCGATGGCCCGCCGACCGGGCCCGAGTCAAATGATCACGTTAAGTGGGCGTCTTAGGCCGTTACCAGGTGCCGAGACCTGGTAACGGACCCACAGGCCCACTTAACGTGATCATTTGGCGACCGTGAAGTGTTGCCGCGCGTCGCGTGGCACAACTCGCTGCCGGTCGGGCACAATGATCCGCGTCGACCGATCCGAATCGGGTTCTAGGCCGCTGGGGAAGGCGTCCCTCGAACCCGTAGGAGGACTCGGTGACGACCCGTGGCGTTCTCTACGTGCATGCCGCGACGTCGGCGCTCTGCCCACACATCGAGTGGGCGGTCGCTGGCGCGCTCGGCATGCAGGCAAACATCCAGTGGACACCTCAGCCTGCCCTTCCGGGCGCCTACCGCTCCGAGTTGTCGTGGCAGGGCGAGCCTGGACTGAGCGCCAAGCTGGCGTCCGCGCTACGCGGCTGGCTTCACCTCCGGTTCGAGGTGACCGAGGAGCCGAGCCCCGGCAACGAGGGTGCGCGATACTCGTACACCCCGGAACTCGGCGTCTTCCACGCGGTCACGGGGGTGCACGGCGACATCATGATCCCGGAGGACCGGATCAAGGCGGCCGTCGTGAAGGCGGCGCTCGGCGAGGTCGACCTGGTGGACGAGCTGCGCCGGCTGGTGGGCGGCCCCTGGGACGACGAGCTCGAGCCGTTCCGGTACGCGGGCGAGGGCGCGCCCGTCCGATGGCTCCACCAGGTCGTGTGACCGTGCCCTTTTCTCAGGGTTCGAGATTGGGTAGTGCCTTCCCCTTCCCCCCAGGGTGCGGCGGCTGTATGGTCACGAGCGGATAACACCACAAGACGTGGCCGCTCCGGCACCGGTGACTCCCCGGCCCGGTGTTCCGGGAACTACAGCGGCCTCACCACGGGAAGCGTCCCGGCCCCTCGAGCGGGCCGGGACGCTTCATGTTGCGGACCTGCCAGGCAGTGATCCTAGAGCGGGATGTTGCCGTGTGCGCCGCGGCGGGCAGGGGCCGCTGCGACAGCCCGGGCGAGCGCGGACCGGGTCACCGAGGGCTCGATCACCTCGTCGACGACGCCGATCTCCATCGCCCTGGACAGTCCGCCGGCGATCCGCTCGTGCTCCTCGGCCAGCTCGGCCTCGACCTGGGCCCGCAGGTCGGGTGCGACCTCGGCGAGCCGCCGCCGATGCAGGATGCGCACCGCGGCGACGGCGCCCATGACGGCGACCTCGGCAGACGGCCAGGCCAGCACGCGGGTGGCACCGAGTGACCGGGAGTTCATCGCGATGTACGCCCCGCCGTAGGCCTTGCGGGTAACCAGCGTGACGCGCGGCACGGTCGCCTCGGCGAACGCGTGGAGCAGCTTCGCTCCCCGGCGCACGACGCCGTCCCACTCCTGCCCGACCCCTGGCAAGTAGCCGGGAACGTCGACGACGACGACGAGCGGCACCCCGAGGGCGTCGCACATGCGTACGAAGCGCGCGGCCTTCTCCGCCGACGTCGAGTCGAGGCAGCCGCCCAGCCGCAGTGGGTTGTTGGCGATGACGCCGACCGTGCGCCCACCGAGGCGGCCGAGTGTCGTCGTGATGTTCGGCGCCCAGCGTGGGTGCAGCTCCAGGGCGGAGCCCTCGTCGAGCAGCGCGGCGACCAGCGGATGCACGTCGTATGCACGCCGGGCCGACTCGGGCAGCAGCGCACCGAGGTCGCGGTCCTCGACCGACGCGGTGGAGAGCGTGCCCTGGGCGCCGAGGAGCGCAGCCAGCCGTCGCGCCTCGTCCAGCGCCTCGCGCTCGGTCGTGGTGACGACGTGGACCACGCCGGAGCGGCGCCCGTGTGGCTCAGGACCGCCCAGGCGGAGCATGTCGACGTCTTCGCCGGTCACCGAGCGGACGACGTCGGGCCCGGTGACGAAGACGCGGCCTTCCGGACCGAGGACGACGACGTCGGTCAGTGCCGGGCCGTAAGCGGCTCCACCGGCAGCCGGGCCGAGCACGACCGAGATCTGGGGGATCCGGCCCGACGCCCTGGTCATGATCGCGAAGATCTGGCCCACGGCGTGGAGGGAGAGCACACCCTCGGCCAGGCGCGCACCGCCGGAGTGCCAGAGCCCGACCACCGGGACGCCGTCAGCCAGGGCCCGTTCATAGGCATCGACGACGACCCGGCAGCCGTCGTCGCCCATCGCCCCGCCCATGACGGTGGCGTCGGAGCAGAAGGCGACAACGGGCGCGCCCTCGACGGTGCCCTTGGCGGCGAGCATCCCGCTGCCGCCGTCGGGGCCGAGCAGAAGCACCGATCCCTCGTCGAAGAAGGTCGCGAGCCGGTGGTTCGGGTTGCGTGGATCCTTCTCGCGGGGGAGCTTGGCTGGTTTGGCCGGTGCGGGCGCAGGCGTCTCGACAGCGGTCATCACACGCTCCGGAAGGCCAGGGCGACGTTGTGCCCGCCGAACCCGAACGAGTTGTTCAGGGCCGTGAGCGGACCGTCACCGAGCGGACGTGGTTCCCCCCGCACGACGTCGAGGCCGATCTCGTCGTCGAGGTCGTCGACGTTGATCGTCGGCGGGGCGGTGCGGTGATACATCGCAAGGACGGCGGCGATGGACTCGACCGCGCCGGCGCCCCCGAGCAGGTGGCCGGTCATCGACTTCGTCGACGTGACCGCGACCGCGCCCGCGGCGTCGCCCAGCGCAGTTCGGATGGCGACCGCCTCGGCGATGTCCCCCACCGGCGTCGAGGTGGCGTGAGCGTTGAGATGCCGGACGTCCGCGGGATCGAGCCCGCCGTCGGCCAGCGCGTTGCGCATCGCCTTGATCGCACCGGCGCCGGAGGGGTCGGGTTGCGCGATGTGGTGCGAGTCGGCGCTGATCCCGGCACCGGCGAGCTCGGCGTAGATCCGCGCACCGCGGGCCTCGGCGTGCTCGGCGGACTCGAGCACGAGCAGGCCCGCGCCCTCGCCGAGCACGAAGCCGTCACGCCCCTTGTCGTACGGACGGCTGGCCCGCTCGGGCTCGTCGTTGCGCTTGGACAGCGCCATCATGTTCGCGAAGGCGGCCATCGGCAGCGCGTGGATCACCGCCTCGGTGCCGCCTGCGACGACGATGTCGGCGCGGCCGTGCCTGATCATGTCCAGCCCGTACGACAGGGCCTCCGCGCCCGACGCGCACGCGCTGACCGGCGTGTGGACGCCCGCGCGCGCGCCGAACTCGAGGCCGACGTTGGCCGCCGGACTGTTCGGCATGAGCATCGGGATCGCGAGCGGCGAGACCCGACGCGGGCCGGACTCGAGTAGCACGTCGTAGTTCGACAGCAGGGTGGTGAGGCCGCCGATCCCGGACGCGCACACGACGCCCAGGCGATCGCCGTCGACCTCGACGTCGTCGAGACCGGCGTCGGCCCAGGCCTCCCTGGCGGCGATCACCGCGAACTGGCCGGACCGGTCGAGCCGGCGCGCCTGCACCCGGGCGAGGACCTCACCCGGCTCGACGGCGACCCGGGCGGCGATGCGCACGGGCAGCTCGGCGGCCCAGTCCTCGGTGAGCGCCCGGACGCCGGAGCGCCCGGCCAGGAAGGACTCCCAGGTGGTCGCGACGTCGCCTCCGACGGGCGTCGTCGCGCCGAGCCCGGTGATGACGACACGAGTCTGGGAAGGGGTCATCGGCTCAAGATCCTGCGCGTTCGATGAAGGCCACGGCGTCGCCGACCGTCGCGAGGTTCTTGACCTCGTCGTCGGGGATCTTCACGCCGAACTTCTCCTCGGCGGCGACGACCACCTCGACCATCGACAGCGAGTCGATGTCCAGGTCGTCGGTGAAGGACTTGTCGAGCTGGACGTCTGCCGCGGGGACGCCGGCGATCTCGTTGACGATGTCGGCGAGACCGCTGCGGATCTCCTCGGTGCTGGCCATGTGTTCTTCTCCTCGGTGCGGTGGATGGGTCGTGCGGACGATCTGTCTGGTCGCACTCGGGAACCTCGCTCGTTCCTCGTTCGGTCTCCTCGTTACTCCGATCAGGGGATGCGGACGACCTGCGCTGCGTAGACCAGGCCGGCGCCGAAGCCGATGAGCAGCGCCAGGTCGCCGCTCTTCGCCTGGCCCGTCTCGAGCAGGCGCTCGAGGGCGAGCGGGATCGACGCGGCCGATGTGTTTCCCTGCTCGACGATGTCGCGGGCGGTGACGACCGATGCCGGCAGCTTCAGCGCGCGGGCCATGGCATCGGTGATGCGCATGTTTGCCTGGTGGGGCACGAACACGTCGAGGTCGTCAACGGTGACCCCCGCTGCCTCGATCGCCTCCCGGGCGACCTTGGCCATCTCGAAGGAGGCCCACCTGAAGACCGAGTTGCCCTCCATGATGAGGTGCGGGATCCGCGGGCCGTCGGCGGCGAACAGCGCCTCCCGCCACTCCTCGCGCTGGCGGATCAGGTCGAGGTGCTGGCCGTCCGAGCCCCAGACCACGGGGCCGATCGCAGCCTCGTCTGAAGGCCCGACAACGGCCGCACCGGCACCGTCGGCGAACAGGAACGCCGTCGAGCGGTCGTACTGGTCGGTGAGGTCGGAGAGCCGCTCGACGCCGATGACCAGGACGTGGCCGGCGGTGCCGCCGCGAACCATGTCGGCGGCCAGCGACACGCCGTAGCAGAAGCCGGCGCAGGCAGCCGAGATGTCGAATGCGGCGGCTCGCGTCGTGCCGATCTTGTACGCGATCTCGGCCGCGGCGGAGGGCGTCTGGTACAGGTGCGTGACGGTTGCGACGATGACGCAGTCGACCTGATCGGGCGTGATACCCGCGTGTGCGAGCGCCTTGCCTCCCGCGGCGAGGCTCATGGCGACGACGCTCTCGTCGTCGTTGGCCCAGCGCCGGCTGGCGATACCGGACCGGGTGCGGATCCATTCGTCGGAGGAGTCGATCTGCTCGATGATCTCAGCGTTCGGCACGACGCGGGCGGGTCGGTAGCCACCGATGCCCAGGATGCGGGCCTCCCGCGTCCGCTGGTTGCTACGGATCGTCGCGGTCATGTGCCCACCATTCCCTGAGACTCCCGATGGGTTGCCGGATGGGCCTCGGGATGAAGGCGGACCAGCGGCTGGCCTGGGGCGACCGGATCGCCGTCCTCCACGAGCCATTCGATGACGGTGCCCCCATGCGTCGCGGCCACATCGAGCGAGTCGCGCAGCGAGCTGACGGTTCCGACCAGGTCGCCTGCGCCCAGCCGGGTGCCGACCTGGACGCCGGCTGCGCTGAACGTCCCCTTGATCGGCGCGACGACCAGCCGCCAGGTCGGGTTCGCGTTCATCGGGCTGGCCTGGCCATGCCGCTTGGTGAACGCCCGTGCGTCGTCGAGCTGGTCGGGCGTCTTCAGCGCGAAGGTCTCGACGCCGGGCAGCGCCCTCTTGGCCAGCCCGGTCAGCGTGCCGGCCGGTGGCACTTCGAGCAGGCCGGTGACCCCGAGGTCGAGCATGGTCTGCTGACACAGGTCCCAGCGGATGGGGAGCGACACCTGGTCGACCAGGCGGGCGAGCACCTCGCGTCCGTCGTGGATGACCCGGCCGTCGCGGTTGGACAGCAGCCTGGACCGTGGGTCGTGGGTGCTGATCGCGCGGGCGTGCCGGCGCAGGACGTCGACGGCTGGGGCCATGTACGTGGTGTGGAACGCGCCCGCGACCGAGAGTGGGCGCAGCCGGGCACCGGCCGGGGGCGCTGCGGCGAGCGCCTCGAGCTGTTCGGTCGTGCCTGCGGCGACGACCTGCCCGGCACCGTTGATGTTGGCCGGTGTCAGGCCGTGCTTCTCCAGCGCTGCGAGAACCTCCTCCGGATCGCCGCCGAGCACAGCCGTCATACCGGTAGGCGTGGCCTTCGACGCCTGCGCCATGGCACGCCCGCGCTCGCGGACGAAGACCATGGCCTGCTCGGCGGTGATGACCCGGACGCCCGCCGCGGCCGTGATCTCGCCTACGCTGTGCCCGGCCGCGGCGCCGACCTGGCCGAACGCGTCGGCAGGCTGCGGGAACAGGGCGAGGGCGCTGAGCATGCCGGCGGCGACGAGAAGGGGCTGGGCCACCGCGGTATCGCGGATCTTCTCGGCGTCGGCCTCCGCGCCGTAATACGCGAGGTCGAGCCCCGCTACCGCGGAGAGCCAGTGGACGCGCGCCTCGAATGCGGGGTCTTCCAGCCAGGGCGCGAGGAAGCCAGGTGTCTGGGCGCCTTGACCGGGAGCAACGATGGCGAGCACATCCCCTAGCCTCGCCGCTACCCGCGCGTACAGGCGTCGACAGCGCAGACAAGGTCGTCTGGCCAACCTTGGAGGGTTCTCACAATTGTCTCGGGGTGCGTCACGTTCTCGACGGTGGTGGGAAGAGCCGGCCCAGCGTCAGGGCGAGCCGCAGCGTGTACGCATCGCGCGGGTCGGTCGGCGTCAGGCCGGAGAGCTCGACGACCCGCCGCAGCCGGTACCGGACCGTGTTCGGGTGCACGAACAGCAGCCGGGCAGCCGCCTCGACCGAGCTGCCGCTCTCCAGGTAGGCGGCGAGCGTGTCGATCACCACGGGCCCGGTCTCGGCGATCGGCTCGTAGACCTCCGTCACCAGGGCGCGCCGAGCGTGTCCGTCGCCGGCGAGGGCACGTTCCGGAAGGAGGTCGTCGGCGGCTACCGGGCGCGGTGCGTCGGGCCATCCCTCCGCGGCTCGCAGTCCCGCGATCGCGGCCCGCGCGGAGGTCGCCGCTGCGGCGAGGTCGGGCACCAGGGGTCCGGCCACGACCGGCCCTGGGGCGAAGTGGCCGGCCACCGAGGCGGCCGCGCGCTCGGGGTCGTCGACGCCGCCCAGCACCGCCACCACCCGGTCGCCCTGCACGCCGGTCAGCACGTCGTGTCCGGCCTGGCGGGCGGTGCGCCGGATCGCGTCGACCACAGCCTCGTCGTCGCCCGCCTGCGGCGTGTGACCGACTGTGACGGTGACGCCGCTCTGTGCCGTCCAACCCAATGCGGCGGCCCGCGACCGCACCTCCTCATGGGATTCACCGCGCAGCAGGGAATCGACGACGAGCGCTTCGAGGCGCGCGTCCCAGGCGCCGCGAGCCTCGGCAGCGCGCGCGTACACCTCCGCCGCCGCGAAGGCGACCTCGCGCGAGTACCGCAGGACACCCTCGCGGACGGCGGGGACGTCCTCCTCGGCGACGACGTCGGTGATGGTCTGCTCGACCACTTCGATGGCGACCCGGACCATCTCGACGGTTTGCTCGAGGCTGATCGCCCGGGTGAGCTCCCGCGGTGCCGTACCGAACACGTCGGCGGTCACGGTCGGGCCCTCGTCGCCGGGGTTGCGGTACCAGTCGACGAAGGCTGCGATGCCGGCCTGGATCACCAGGCCGACCCAGGAGCGCTCGTCCGGCGGCATCGCGCGGTACCAGGAGAGGCGCTGTTCCATGCGGGCGATCGACGCCGTCGCCAGGGCACCTGTGGCACGTTCGAGCTGACGCCCGGCGCGCGCTCGCGAACCGGTGGCGGGCGTCGTGACCATGCCGGGCAGCGTACGCGTCGGCGAAGTGCTCGGACACCCACGAAGTTGTCGCAGGACTACAAGGACGGCTCGGGTCGCCTGGGCGTGGCAGAGGAGATCGACGCCGTCCCGCGAGGTTGCGAGGAACGGTGTCCACTCTGCTGACGAAATCGCCGATCAGCCGGCCCGGGCAAGTGCTCCTGCGCCGATTTCGTCAGCGAAGCGGTGGGCAGAACCGCGAGGACGGCACAAGGCTCACGTGGATCACGTCTCGCCGCCGGCCTCCTCGGCCGTAGTGGCGTTGACGTCGTCGAGGTTGTACTTCGCGTGCGCCTGCCGCACGAGGTCCCACGCGACCTCGCCGCGGCGGGCCAGCAACGTCAGCACAGCTATCACGATCGATTGGGCGTCGACCTTGAAATGCCGCCGTAGCGCGGCGCGCGTGTCAGAGAGCCCGAAACCGTCGGTGCCGAGCGACATCCACTCCTCGGTGACGTACGGGGCGATCTGGTCCTGCACGGCCCGCATGTAGTCGCTGACGGCGACCACCGGGCCGGGGGCGTCGCGCAGCCGCTGGGTGACGTACGGAACCCGGGCCTCGCCGTCGGGGTTCATCAGGTTCCACTCGTCGCAGGCCATTGCCTCGCGGCGCAGTTCGTTCCACGAGGTGGCCGACCACACGTCGGCGGCGACCTGCCAGTCCTCAGCCAGCCGATGCTGCGCCTCGAGCGCCCAGTTCAGCGCCACGCCGGAGGCGAGGATCTGGGCGTGCGGCACCTTGTCGCCGGGGCCGACCTCCATCGGCTGGTAGCGGTAGAGCCCCTTGAGCAGGCCATCGACGTCGAGCGCGTCCGGCTCGGCGGGCTGGACGTACGGCTCGTTGTAGATCGTCAGGTAGTAGAAGACGTTCTCGGCGTCGTCACCGTACATGCGCCGCAGGCCGTCGCGGATGATGTGCCCGAGCTCGAAGCCGTACGCCGCGTCGTAGTGGACGACCGCCGGGTTCGTCGACGCGAGCAGCACCGAATGGCCGTCCTCGTGCTGTAGGCCCTCACCGTTGAGTGTGGTCCGCCCGGCCGTGGCGCCGAGGACGAAGCCGCGGGCCATCTGGTCGGCGGCGGCCCAGAGGCCGTCGGCCGTGCGCTGGAAGCCGAACATCGAGTAGAAGATGTAGACCGGGATCATCGGCAGGTTGTGCGTCGAGTACGACGAGCCGACGGCAGTCCACGACGCCACCGATCCAGCCTCGTTGATCCCCTCGTGCAGGATATGACCCCTGATGTCCTCCTTGTACGAGAGGAAGAGCTCGCGGTCGACCGACGTGTAGTTCTGCCCGTGCGGCGAGTAGATCTTCAGGGTGGGGAAAAGTGAGTCCATACCGAACGTGCGCGCCTCGTCCGGGATGATCGGCACGATCCGGGGGCCGATCTCGGGGTCTTTGATCAGGTCCTTGAGCAGGCGCACGCAGGCCATCGTCGTCGCGACCGCCTGTTTGCCCGATCCCCGCTTGACGACGTCGTAGGCCTGGTCACCCGGCAGCACCAGCGGCGCGGATTTGCCGTGCCGTTCAGGAAGGAAGCCGCCGAGCTGGCGGCGCCGCTCGACCAGGTACGCGTACTCCTCGGACTCGGTGCCGGGGTGGAAATACGGGGGCAGCTTCGCATCCAGGGCGTCGTCCGGGATGTCGAGCTGAAGCCGGTCGCGGAAGCCCTTGATGTCGTCGAGCGTGAGCTTCTTCATCTGATGGGTCGCGTTGCGGCCCTCGAAATGCGAACCGAGCGTCCAGCCTTTGATCGTCTTCGCGAGGATCACGGTGGGCTGGCCGGTGTGCTCCGTGGCCGCCTTGTACGCCGCGTACATCTTGCGGTAGTCGTGACCGCCGCGCTTGAGGCCCCAGATCTCGTCGTCGGACAGCTGCTCGACCATCCTGGCGGTGCGCGGATCACGGCCGAAGAAATGCTCGCGGACGTAGGCGCCGGACTCGGCCTTGTAGGTCTGGTAGTCGCCGTCGGGCGTCACGTTCATGAGGTTGACCAGTGCACCGTCGGCGTCGGCGGCCAGCAGCGGGTCCCACTCCCGACCCCAGATGACCTTGATCACGTTCCAGCCGGCTCCGCGGAACAGAGCCTCGAGCTCCTGGATGATCTTGCCGTTGCCACGGACCGGCCCGTCGAGGCGCTGCAGGTTGCAGTTGACGACGAAGGTGAGGTTGTCGAGCTCCTCACGGGCAGCGGTCCCGATCGCGCCGATGCTCTCGGGCTCGTCCATCTCGCCGTCGCCGAGGAACGCCCACACGCGCTGCTCGCTGGTGTCCTTGAGGCCACGGTTGTGCAGGTATCGGTTGAACCGCGCCTGGTAGATCGCGTTGATCGGCCCGAGGCCCATCGACACGGTCGGGAACTCCCAGAAGTCGGGCATGAGCCGGGGGTGGGGGTACGACGGCAGCCCGCCACCCATTCCGGCGTGGGAGAGCTCCTGGCGGAACCCGTCGAGCTGGTCCTGGGTCAGGCGGCCCTCGAGGAAGGCCCGCGCGTACATGCCCGGGGACGCGTGTCCCTGGAAGTAGATCTGATCGCCGCCACCGGGGTGATTCTTTCCCCGGAAGAAGTGGTTGAAGCCGACCTCGTAGAGGCTGGCCGACGACGCATACGTGGAGATGTGGCCCCCGACGCCGATTCCGGGGCGCTGCGCGCGATGCACCATGATCGCCGCGTTCCAGCGCACGTAGCGCCGGATCCGGCGTTCGAGCTGCTCGTCGCCGGGGAACCACGGCTCGGCCTCCGGCGGGATCGTGTTGATGTAGTCGGTGCTGCGCAGGCTGGGTACACCCACCTGGCGCTCGCGAGCGCGCTGGAGCATCGCCAGCATGAGGTAACGGGCCCGGTGCCTGCCGCTGTTCTCGACCACGGCGTCGAGCGACTCGAGCCACTCCTGGGTCTCGTCGGGATCGATGTCCGGCAACTGGCTGGGCAGGCCGTTGCTGATGATCGGGGAGCGGTCTGCTGCCACGACGGTCCTTAGGGCTCGGGGACGCTGGCGTCGGCGTCACACTCGCGGGTCGCCTTGTCCCATCCTCCCCCGGTGAGGGCCCGGCCGTCACATCGGGTCTTTCTCTCGCGGCCTCCGCGCGGCAGGCTTGGGGACACGCCCCAAGAGCGGAGGTGACCCATGAACGCGCAGGTCGGTGACCGGCTGCACGTCCACGGCCGAACCGTCGGCAACGCCGACCGGGTCGGCGAGATCGTCGAGGTGCGAGGTGGTGATGGCGGGCCGCCATACCTCGTCCGGTTCGATGACGGCCATGAAGGCCTGGTGTTCCCCGGCGCGGACGCGACGGTCGAACCCGCGCCCGAGACCAAATAGGGGCGCGACCCTTATGGTCGTCGTGGCGGCGGTTCGCTTGCGCAACATGCCGCCCCTTGGGTGGACTACGCCCACGAGTTCCGCGAACGCGGAGCCGGGGTGATGACGGGAGGACTTCCGGTGGGCCAGACCGCGGGCCACTCCGACCAGCGCGACGGGCCGGCGCACCGGCTCGGGCTCCAGCCCGGGCAGGTCGTCCAAGAACTCGGCTGGGACGAGGACTGCGACGACGACCTGCGCGCAGACGTCGAGGACGTGACAGGCTCCGAGCTGGTCGACAACGATCTCGGCGACGTCGCCGACGTCGTCCTGTTGTGGTGGCGCGACGGCGACGGCGACCTCGTCGACGCCCTCGTCGATGCCAAGACCGACCTCACCCAGGGTGGCGTGGTGTGGTTGCTCACGCCCAAGGTCGGGCGGGCCGGTCACGTCGACCCGAGCGACGTCACCGATGCCGCACCGACGGCAGGGCTCGCGACGACGACCACCGTGTCGGCAGCCGAGGACTGGTCGGGTACCAAGCTCGTCGCGCCCAAGAGCACACGCTCCGCGCGCCGGTGAGCCTCCCGCCGATCGGGGCTCCCGCCCCGGACTTCGACCTGCGCGACCAGCATGGCGCGTCGATCCACCCTTCCGACCTGCGCGGACGCGCGGTTCTCCTGGTGTTCTACTTGGCGGCCTGAGGGAACGGAGCACGCGGTGCCCTGCTACCGCTGCGGAGCGCGCCAGACCGATCCGGCCAAGGGCGCGAGCCCATGGCGTCGTGGTGTCCGCGGCGCCGAACAGGTGCTCGTCTGCCCCGACTGCCAGCGGGTGGCCGACTGGACGGCCGACCTGGAAAGGTGCCCGGTCTGCGGCTCGACGGCGCTCGTACGGCGGCTCGGACGCACGGAGTGCCGCGGCTGCGAGTCGTCGTCCGAGGCCAGGCTCGAGGCCGATCCCGTGGCGGCGCGCAGCGCGTTCGACCGGCCTGGAGGGAGCGACGACAAGCTGGCCGAGGAGGTCGCTGCCGCCATCGACCGGGTGCTCGGTCGTGTCCCGGTCGTGGCCCCGCCGCGGAACGTGATCCGCGATACGCGGTGGGTAGCGGTCGACCAATGAGATCGCCGTGGCCGGCGAGGTACCCTGAGCGTCCTTGTCGAGGGCGCATAGCTCAGCGGAAGAGCACCCGCCTTACAAGCGGGGGGTCACAGGTTCGATCCCTGTTGCGCCCACCACCAGCGGAAACGCGTGTCACGCGTTGACGATAGCTACGCGAAACCGCCGGTTGGTTCGGCCGCGTGGTTGGCATTACCCGCGCGGAGGTTGAAGCGCAGGTACCAGAGCAGCAGCAGGCCCGTGGCCACCAGATAGAAGCCGTGCAACGCCCAAACCGGACCGGCCGGAAGACTGAAGACATAGATCGAGTGCACCAGGTTGCCCAGATTGCTGAGCACGATGTTGCCGAGGCTGTAGGACGCCAGATCCCTTGTCCTGCGGGCTTTGATCAGCATCGGAAGCATGCTGGTCGCGAAGATGACCGTCGAGACCGTGCCGGCGATGAGCGGCAGATCCATGACGCACCTCCCCGTCCGGGCACGTGAGCGGTTCCGAAGCTGGTATTGGCCATCCCGTGCAGGCTCTCTCGTTGGGACGTAGAAGCTGACCGGCCGACCTCGACATGTTGGGGGTGAAGAGGCACCGTGAAATACATGATCTTGATCCAGAGCAACCCGGTCCGGTGAGCTAGGGCAGCGGTTCTCCGACGCCGAACGCGCCGAGGGTTGGCACAGCTTCCCCGTGGCGAGCGCCCACCCCGTCGCTCGCCCAATGTGCCCGTCGTGTAGTCCTTCATTCGCGAACGACGAACGACGGCGACAACGTCATCAACGCGTACCTACATGGCCGCCGGCCACGAGCGCGGCGAGGGTAGGGGGCCATGAGGCCTACGCGAACGGACATCCTGCTCCTACCTGTTCGCTCCCGCGCATCCATCGCTGGTACCTCAGCGCGGATTCTTCGGGTGGCACCATTGGTGAGTAGGTGGCCTTCGTGCCTGTGAGGCTCTGCCTCGACGTGCCCGACGAGCCGTGCGGCCGGCTCGTGGACGTTCGCGAGGGGTCGCGGTGTCCGGAGCATGCGAGCGAGTTCGAGCGGCGCCGCGACCGGGCCCTGGCGGTCACCGACTCACCGCGTCCTCCCCGAGCCGCCGTCTCGCGACAGGCTCAGCGAAACGACCATTCCACGGTGACGGTGACCGCCAGCGGCTGGCGCCCTGGCTCGATCGGGACCGCTGATGCGAAGGACTCGTTGGCTCCGGCGGCCAGGAGCTGCTCCTCCAGCCCGTAGCCGGGCATCGTCTCGGTGACACTCACGACCTGGCCGAGCGTCCGACCGGCCTCAGCGGCATACAGCTCCGCCTTGGCCTGGGCGTCGGCGAACGCCTTCTGGCGCGCCGCGGCGAGTAGCGCGTCGTCCTCCTCGACCTCGAACGACACCCCGAACAGCTGGGCGGCGTCGCCGCCTGCTGCAATGCCGGCGGAGATAAGCGCTCCAGCTTCGGAAATGGTCCGAATGCTCGCGGTGAGTCCTTCATTCACTGCGTAACCAGTGATTCTCCCCTGCTTGCCGTGAGTGGGATGGATGCCCGCATTGGACGTCTGGATGTCGGCCGTGGCCATGCCGCCACCAACGAGCGCGTCCTGCATCCGTGTCATCGCGGCATTGGCAAGACTCAGGGCCTCGTCGACGGTGGCTGCACTGGCCCTGACCCCGAAGTCTGCGCGCAACGTGTCGGGCACGCCGAGAACCTCGCCCGTGGCGCTCACCAGCACGCCCTGTCGGGCACGATCAACAGGCGTCTCCGGGGTAGCGCTGGCCGAGGCGGCGACCGAACGATTGCCGAGCAGCCACGACGTGAGCGCTACGAGCAGTACCACAGTGAGGAGCAGCACAACGGTGGAGCGTGACCGGGTCATCTCGCGACCCCTCTCAGGTGATGTCGCTTGGACGCGACACGTCGCCCAGCGGTTCCGCCACCGGCGACGGTCACGCTGGTCAGCGACCCGGTAGCTTCGCTGACAAGCGCGGGGTCACCGGTTAGATCCCAGTTGGCCCACCAATCCGTCCGCTCCCATGTGCGGGCATGTGACGTCCACCGATGACGTGATACCGGGGAGCTGCCTGCGCAGGTAGGGTCCGGCAGGTGCCGACTCTCGCCGAGGTCGTGGCGACGATGGACCGGTTGTACGACCCTGCGCGTGCGGAGTCGTGGGACGCGATCGGCCTGGTGTGCGGCGATCCGGGGGCCCAGGTTCAGCGCATCCTGTTCGCCGTCGACCCGGTCGCCGTGGTGGCGGACGAGGCGGTGTCCTGGGGTGCAGACCTGATCGTCACGCACCACCCGTTGTTCCTGCGGCCGGTCCATGGTGTCGCGGCGACGACCTCGAAGGGCCGGCTGGTCCACCGGCTCGTCTCCAGCGGGGTCGCGCTCCACGTCGCGCACACGAACGCCGACAGCGCCGACCCGGGGGTGTCCGACTCACTCGCCGCGGCCGTCGGCATCACGGACCTCCACCCACTGGCGCCTCAGCCCGGCGACCACGTGGACAAGCTGGTCGTATTCGTCCCCGAGCCCGACACCGACCGCGTTCTCGATGCGCTGGCAGCAGCCGGAGCGGGACGCATCGGCGCGTACGAGCGGTGTGCGTGGACGGCGTCGGGTACGGGGACGTTCAGGCCCAAGGCCGGCGCGCAGCCGACAATCGGAACCGTCGGAGCCGTCGAGCGCGTGGCCGAGGCACGCGTCGAGATGGTGCTTCCTCGAACGGCGCGGCGGGCGGTCGTCGCCGCGCTGCGCACCGCCCACCCGTACGAGGAGCCGGCATTCGACATCTACGAGCTGGCGGAGCAGCTCGGCCCGACCGGTATCGGGAGAATCGGAACGTTGGAGCCAGCTGAGCCGCTCGCGGCATTCGTCCAGCGGGTGTCCCGCGCCCTGCCGCCAACGGCCGCAGGTGTACGCGCCGCAGGCTCCCCTGAGACGCCGATCCGATCAGTGGCCGTGTGCGGCGGAGCTGGTGACTCGCTGCTCGCTGCCGCTCGCAGCGCCGGCGTCGACGCTTACGTCACAGCAGATCTGCGGCACCATCCGGCATCCGAGGCTCGGGAGGACGGTCCGCCCGCCCTCGTCGACGTCGCTCATTGGGCCAGCGAGTGGCCGTGGCTGGTGGACGCCGCACGCCGTCTCCAGGACGAGCTTCTGGCGGCGGGCAGTACGGTGGAGATGCGGGTCTCCACGACACCCACGGACCCGTGGAACCTGCATGCAGCGCCCTTGGAGGGGAGCCACTTCTGAACGCCGATCCCGCCGCCCAGCAACGCCTACTGGATCTGCAAGCCGTCGACATCAAGCTCGACCGGCTCACCCACCGGCGGAACAGCCTTCCCGCGGTCGCCGAGCTTGAGTCGCTCGCCGCCGACCATGCGAAGCTCCGTGACAGCGAGGTGGCGATCGCGACCGAGATGGCCGACCTCGAGCGCGAGCAGGAACGTGCCGACGCCGATGTCGAGCAGGTCCGGCAACGCAAAGACCGTGACCAGAGGCGTCTCGACGCGGGCCAGGTGTCATCGCCCAAGGAGCTCGAGAGTCTCCAGAGCGAGATCGCCTCGCTCAACCGCCGTCAGGCGACTCTGGAGGAGGCGGAGCTCGAGATCATGGAGCGGCTCGAGGACGCTCAGAAACGCCACGAGCAGGTGACGAGGGAACGCGAAGAGGTCGCACAGCGGGCCCAGGAGGTTCAGCGTTCCCGCAATGCGGCGTGGGCCGAGATCGACAATGACGCCGAGGTCGCGCAGCAGCACCGTGAAGCCATGGTCGCCGACATCCCGGCCGAACTGCTCGCGCTCTACGACAAGATCCGCGCCGAACACGGCGGCATCGGCGCGGCCGAACTGCGTCAACGCCGCTGCGAGGGCTGCAGGATCACCATCGACCCTGCGGACCTGAACCGCATCCGCACCGCTGCGCCCGATGCCGTCATCCGCTGCGAGGAGTGCCGGCGGATCCTGGTCCGAACCGCCGAGTCAGGGCTGTGACCCCACCACGCCGGCTGATCGTCGAGGCCGACGGAGGGTCGCGCGGCAATCCAGGGCCGGCCGCTTACGGCGCCCTCGTGCGCGACGCCGAGACCGGCGACGTGCTGGCCGAACGCGCTGAGACGCTGGGCGTCACGACGAACAACGTCGCGGAGTACCGCGGGCTCATCGCGGGCCTGGAGGCAGCGCGCGGGATCGACTCCGAGGCCGTCGTCGAGGCACGCCTGGACTCCAAGCTCGTCGTCGAGCAGATGTCGGGTCGATGGAAGATCAAGAACGCCGACCTCCAACCGCTGGCTCTCGAGGCGCGGCGGCTTCTGCCCCACGACCGGGTCACGTACACGTGGGTCCCGCGGGCGCAGAACGCGCACGCCGACCGGCTGCTCAACGCCGCGCTCGACGACGACGGCCCGTCACGAGGACTGGTCGCGCCACCGGAGGCGCTACCCGAGCCGACCGCCCCGCCGAACCGCTTGGTCGGCTGGGCACCGGAGCTCGGCGTGCCGACGACGCTGCTGCTTCTGCGCCACGGCCAGACGCCGCTGACGGCGGCGAAACGGTTCAGCGGGTCCGACGTCGAAGGCCCGCCGCTGGACGACGTCGGCCGTGACCAGGCGCTGCAGGCGGCGACAGCCCTTTCCACGAGCGGTGCCGTCGCGGTCGTGGCCTCGCCGATGCTGCGGACGCGCCAGACCGCGGACACCGTCGCCCGCGAATTCGGCGTCGAGGTCCGGGTCGACGAGGGCTGGCGCGAATGCGCGTTCGGCGAGTGGGACGGCCTGACATTCGCCGAGGTCGGTGAGCGTTACCCGGAGGAGCTCGCCGCGTGGCTCGGCTCACCCGGAGCCACGCCGCCGGGCGGCGAGGCGCTGGACACGATGGTGCGCCGCGTGAGTGTCGCGCGCGACCGGACTCTGGCCCGATATCCGGGCCAGTCGGTCGTCGTTGTCACCCACTCGATGCCGATCCGGGCCATCGTCAGGCTGGCCCTCGACGCACCGGAGCAAGCGATGTTCCGGATGCAGCCCGCGCCTGGGTCGATCACTGAGGTACAGGTCTACCCCGACGGCACGACCTCGATGATCGGGTTCAGCCGCGTGCCGTGAGCAGGTCGGCCGCGTGGCAAGGCAGGCAGCCCGAGGGTGTGCCAGTGCTGCGCGTCGACGAGCACCATCGGCAAAGCACAGGTCGCTCGGGCCACCCCGTGGAGGCCGTGCGGCGGGTTCATGATCGCCGGAGGATCTCCGGGTGGGCCGGTTGGCACGCTCAAGCGCTGTTAATGGCACGCTCGACCGCTACTCCAGCGCCCGATTTAGCCTGGTATGTGGAGCAGTCCAGCGTGCCATACGCGCCTCGGGTGGCGACACCAAGCCCAACATCGCCGCGTCGAGGACGGCCCATGACCCGACCGCTTCCTCGACCCTGGCTTGACGTCTGCCACCGTCGCCCTCGTCTTGTGGCTGGTTGTGCACGTGTCCGGGGCCCGGGACAGGTTGACATCCCGCCACAAGACGATCGATCTACCAGGCCATGGGTGGCAGCGGGCGCCGGAAGTCCTCGTCGCGCAGGGCGGACGTGGGCCGGAGGCCCGTCAATGCGGTGATGTCGGCGACGATCAGCTCGCGATCTCGTCGGACGGACTGCGCGCCGTACCTGAGTAGTGGTAGCCCGGCGCGGGTGAGCGAGTTCTCGCGGCGGTTGTCGGCCTGCCGTTGCTCTGCTTCGCCGTGGTACGCGCCGTCGTACTCCAAGCCGAGCACGGGGCTCCTCGCGACGATCACCAGGTCTGGATAGCCCAACAATGTCGGCGGGGTGCCCGCGAAGACCGCGCAACATGCTGACCGTAACGGGGCCATCGCTTCGCACGCCGTTAGTCTGCGGCCCATGCCAGCACGTCACATCCGCCTGGCGGTCGCCCGCGCCGACCGGCTCCGCGCCGCGTTGGACAAGGTCGGCGCCGAGCTCGAGGTGCCGGGTGAGTTCCCGGCCGACGCGCGGGACGAAGCTGCGCGCGCCACGGAGGCGGCCAGGACGCCGGAGGACGATCTCACCGACGTGCCGTTCGTGACGATCGACCCGCCGGAGTCGATGGACCTCGACCAGGCCATGCATCTGTCCCGGTCCGGTGACGGCTACGTCGTGCGCTACGCCATCGCCGACGTTGCCGCCTTCGTCGAGCCGGGCGGAGCCGTCGACGCCGAGGCGCACCGGCGGGGTGTCACGTTCTACGGCCCGGACCGCCGGGCACCGTTGCATCCGGTCGAGCTGTCCGAGGGCGTGGCGAGCCTGCTGCCCGGTGAGGACCGGCCGGCTCTGGTCTGGGAGATGCGGCTGGACTCGTCCGGCGAGCTCACCGACACGCTGCTGCGGCGCGCACTCGTCCGCAGCAGGGCGAAGCTGTCCTACGAGGGTGTGCAGCGGGACCTTGCTGCCGAGACGGCGGGAGAGATGCTCGCCCTGCTGCCGGAGGTCGGGAGGCTACGGGAGGAGCTGGAACACGCGAGGGGTGGCGTCTCCCTCCCGGTCCCGCAGCAGGAGATCGTGGTCGAGAACGGCGGCTACTCGCTCGAGTACCGGCGCCCGATGCCTGTCGAGGGGTGGAACGCTCAGCTTTCGCTCCTGACCGGGATGGCCGCGGCGTCGTTGATGCAGGAGGGCGGCATCGGCGTCCTCCGTACGCTGCCCAAGGCCCGACCCCATGATGTGGCCCGTCTCCGGCGCACCGCGAAGGCGCTGCGGATCGACTGGCCGAAGGACCTCCCGTACCCGGAGTTGATCCGGTCGCTGGACCAGACCCAGGCTTCGCACGCGGCATTCAGCAACGAGGCGACCGCCTTGTTCCGCGGGGCAGGGTACGTCGCGTTCGACGGGTCCGTGCCCGACGACGTGGGTCACGCGGCGATCGCAGCCGAATACGCCCACGTGACGGCGCCGTTGCGCCGACTGGTCGACCGGTACGGGCTGGAGATCTGCGCCTCCGTGTCGGCCGGCGTCGAGGTTCCCGTCTGGGTCCGTGCCGCGCTCTCCAGCCTGCCGGAGGTGATGGCCGAGACGGGGCGACGGTCGGGTGCGTACGAAGCCGCGTGTGTGGCGGCCGTCGAGGCCGCTGTCCTGACCGGCCGGGAGGGCGAGCTGTTCGCCGGCGTCGTCGTCGACGTCGAGACGAAGGACGTCCGCGGGGAGGTCGTCATCCAGGAACCTGCCGTGCGCGGCCGGGTGAGCGGCGACGACCTGCCGCTCGGCGATGACGTATCCGTGCGCCTGGTGGAAGCATCGATCGAGACGCGCCGGATCACTTTCGCCCTGGTGCAGCCGACGGCCGGGCCAGGATGAGCGCCCGCGGTCCCGCTCGCATGGTTCCGACAGGGGTGGACGAGCCGGCCTGTAAGCCGGATTCTGTGGCTCCGGCAAGCCGGAGCCGGCGACCATCCATCTAGGACCGTCGTTGCCGACGGCCTCCAGCGGTCTACCCGGGAGCTCGGGCGGGCCGCCCTCGGACGCTCCCTGTCTGACCTTGCTCCAGGTGGGGTTTACCGAGCCGCCCGGGTCGCCCCGGGCGCTGGTGGTCTCTTACACCACCGTTTCACCCTGACCGGACGCCAGAGCGTCCGGCGGTTTGCTTTCTGTGGCACTTGCCCGCGGGTCACCCCGGGTGGGCGTTACCCATCACCCTGCCCTGTGGAGTCCGGACTTTCCTCGCCGGGGCCTGAGGGCCCCGCCGCGGCCGCCCGGCCGGCTCGTCCGACATCGAGTCTACGGGGCTCAGTCCGAGATGCAGAACTGGTTGCCGTCCGGGTCGGCGAGAACGGTCCAGCGGAACCCGCCCACCTCGTGATCTGCCACGGTCGTGGCGCCGAGACTCAGCGCTCGCTCGACCTCGGCGACGCGGTCCGGGCCGGCCGTCAGGTCGAGGTGCAACCGGTTCTTGCCGCCCGTCGGGTCGTCGACCCGCTGGAAGCCGAGGTACTCGACGCTGGTGCCTGGGGCCTGGACGAGTACATACCATCCGTCGGTGGAGTCGTGGACGTCACCGCGCAGGAACTCCGCCCACCAGCTTGCGAGCCTGCGGGCGTCGGCCGAGTCGAACGTGACGTGCTTGATCGTGAGCGGCATCGCAGACCTCGGGTAGGCGTCGAGTGACGTCGGCAGGCTAGCCGGGTGCTCCCTCGGCGGCGAGCAAGGCCGCGCCGATGATCCCGGCGTCGTTCAGGAGGCCGGCCGGCACGATCGGGGTCCGCAGGTCCAGCAGCGGCAGGAACCTGTCGGCCCTCTTGCTCACGCCGCCACCGACGATGAACAGATCGGGTGAGAAGACGAACTCCAGGTGGGCATAGAAGTCCTGTAGCCGCTCGGCCCACTCCTCCCAGGACAAGCCCTTCTCCTCACGGACCGACGCGGCGGCGTGCTTCTCGGCCTCCCTACCGTGGAGGTGCAGGTGGCCGAACTCGGTGTTGGGGAGCAGGACGCCGTCGTGCAGGACGGCGCTCCCGATCCCCGTGCCGAGCGTCGTCACGATCACCACACCGTCGACGCCGGCGGCAGCGCCGAATCGGCCCTCCGCGACGCCCGCGGCGTCGGCATCGTTGACGACGATCACGTGCTGACCGGTCCGCTCGCCCAGCACGGCGGCGAGATCGACTCCCACCCAGGACTTGTCGACGTTCGCGGCCGACCGTATTCGGCCGCGGGTGACTATCCCGGGGAACGTGCAGCCGAACGGCTCGGTCCAGTCGAACGCGGACAGCACCTCGAGGATGACCTCGACGACGTTCTCCGGCGTCGACGGCTCCGGAGTGTCGAGGCGGACGCGCTCGGCTGCGAACTCGCCCTTCGTCAGGTCGACCGGAGCGCCCTTGATGCCGCTGCCGCCGACGTCGATGCCGAACCCTCGAGTCCTTCCCTGCGCCGCCACGCGGTCCATGATCGCCGATCGACCAGCCTCGGGACCATCCGGGCGGCTGAAGCGAGATGCTGGGGCGCGTGGAGCCCGTTCCAGCGCTCGTCGCCTGTGCACACGGCACCCGGGATCCGGAGGGTCAGGCGGCGGTCGCCGCGCTTCGTGCGGCCGTGGCCGCGGCCCGGCCGCATGTGCCCGTGCTGGCGGCGTACGTCGATGTCCAGGAGCCGGTACTGTCCGCCGTGCTACGGGGCACCGGCCCGGCGGTCGTCGTCCCGCTCCTGCTCTCGTCCGGCTACCACCTCAATGTCGACATCGCCGAGGCCGTCGAGGCCGCAGGTCCGCGGGTGCGGACGGCCCGCGCCCTCGGCCCCGACGCGGCGCTGGTCGCGGTTTTGATCGATCGTCTCGATGCGGCGGGTGTCACCGACGAGCACGCGGTCGTCCTCGCGGCGGCCGGGTCGTCCGACCCCGGAGCGAAGCGCGACGTCGAGCAGACGGCTCGCGAGCTGGGCCATCGCATCGGTCGAGACGTCGTGCCGGCGTACGCGTCGGCGGCCGAGCCACGTTTCGCGGACGCCGTGGAGCGCCTGGCGGCAGAGGGTCGACCGGTCGCCGTTGCGGCATACCTGCTTGCGCCGGGTTACTTCTACGACCGGATCCGCGAAGTCTCGGCCGACGTCCACACCACGCCGCTCCTGCCGCACCCCGCGGTCACTGGCCTCGTGCTCCGCCGCTACGACGAGGCGGTCACGGGAGGGTGAGGATCTCCGCGCCTGTATCGGTCACCAGGACCGTGTGCTCGAACTGAGCCGAGCGCCGGCGGTCGCGCGTCACAACCGTCCAGCCGTCCTCCCACATATCCCATTCGTGCGTGCCGAGGTTGATCATCGGCTCGATGGTGAACGTCATGCCCGGTTCCATCAGGGTCGTCGCCGACGGATCGTCGTAGTGGGGGATCGCGAGGCCGGAGTGGAACGTCGTCCCGATCCCGTGGCCGGTGAACTCGCGCACGACCCCGTATCCGAAGCGGCGCGCGAAGGACTCGATCACCCGGCCGATGACGTTGATCGCCCGTCCGGGTGCCACCACCCTGATGCCGCGATGCAGCGCCTCCTGGGTCCGCTGGACGAGCCGCCTGGACTCCTCGTCCACCTCGCCGACCAGGTAGGTGGCGTCGGTGTCGCCGTGGACGCCGTCGAGGTAGGCGGTGATGTCGATGTTGACGATGTCCCCGTCCTGGAGCCCCGTCGAGTCGGGGATCCCGTGGCAGATCACCTCGTTGACGCTGGTGCACAACGACTTGGGAAACGCAGGCCCGCGGCCGGTTCCCGGGTAGCCGAGCGTCGAGGGATAGGCGCCGTGGTCGCAGAGGAACTCGTGGCCGACCCGGTCGAGCTCGTCCGTCGTGACGCCCGGCGCGATGTGCGACGCCACCTCGGCCATCGCCTGCGCCGCGAGCTTGCCGGCCAGTCGCATGCGGTCGATGGTGTCGGGGTCCTTGACGTCCGAGCCGGGAACCCGGGTCGGCGTGGACCGTCCGACATATTCCGGGCGCGGGATGTGGGCCGGGACGGATCGTTGCGCAGAGACTCGCCCCCGTACGACGGTCGACATGGTCTGCGAGTCTACGGAGCGGCGAGGAGCCCGAGCGAGGCATGTGTGGGCGCCGAGTGCGACCATCGGATGGGACGCGAGGAGGTGTTCAGTGAGCGCTGCGTGGTACTGGTGTCTGGATCACGAACGGGTCGAGCCGGAAGAGGGCTGCCCCAACTACCGACGGATGGGCCCGTACGCGACGCCCGAGGAAGCGGCGGGCGCACTCGAGCGGGCCCGGATCCGCACCGAGGAGTGGGACGCCGAGGACCGTGCCGAGGACGACTGGGACGACGACAGGTGAGGCCGATCCGTGCTGTGCGTTCGTCCGATGCGGAAGCGGGCGTCTAAAGAGCGATTCGTGGCCTGCTTCACCGCCACGAATCGCGGAGCCCGCGGAGCATCGGACGAACGCACAGCACGGATCAGTGATACGAGTGCTCGTCGCTCGGGTATGTCCCTGAGACGACGTCCTCGGCGTACGCCTTGGTCGCTTCGCGCAGGGCTCCGCGCACGTCCCCGTACGTCTTGACGAACTTCGGTGTCCGGCCCGCCCGCATACCGGCCATGTCCTGCCAGACCAGCACCTGCGCGTCGCAGTCCGGACCGGCGCCGATGCCGATCGTGGGGATGGTCAGGGTCTTGGTGATCTCGCGGGCCACCTCGGCCGTGACCATCTCCAGCACGACCGCGAACGCGCCGGCCTTCTCCAGCGCCCGAGCCGCGCCCACGACCCGCGCCGCGTCGTCGCCACGCCCCTGCACGCGGTAGCCGCCCAGCGCGTTGACGCTCTGCGGAGTGAAGCCCACGTGCCCCATCACGGGGATGCCCGCCTCGACGATCTTCGCGACCGACGGGGCCGCATGGACGCCTCCCTCGAGCTTGACGGCCTGGACGCCCGCCTCCTTCATGAACCGAACCGCTGTGGTCAGCGCCTGCTCAGGGCCGAGCTGGTAGGAGCCGAACGGCAGGTCGCCGACGACGAGGGCTCGGCTGGTCGAGCGGACCACGGCCCTGGCCAGGGGGATCAGCTCGTCGACGGTGACGGGCACCGTGTCGGGGAGCGCGAAGACGTTGTTGGCGGCGGAGTCGCCGACGAGCAGCACGGGCACGCCCGCCTCGTCGAACACCTCGGCCGTGTACATGTCGTAGGAGGTGAGCATCGGCCAGCGCTCGCTTCGTTCCTTGGCCACCTGCAGGTCGCGGATCGTCACGCGACGCGAGAGCTGCCCGCCGTACAGCGGCACGGTCTGCCTTGTCATGAACTGTCTCCTCATGGTCTCGAGGCCCTCGGACGGGTCCCCTGACTCCCTCGATCCTCGCACGCTGGCGGGTCGTCGGACGACACGCCACCGGACCACTCGGCCGCCTACGACCCGCTCATGAGTCGGAGGGCTAACCTGGCGACGGATTTTGACGCCTCAGCCGGTAGGAGCCTCCGATGCCCGACACTTGGGTCCGTAATGCCGTCGCCGAAGCGGTGGGCGTCTTCGCCCTGTGCTTCGTTGGAATCCTCGCCATCAGCAGCGGGACCGAGCTCACCGGCATCGCATTGGCCACTGGCCTGAGCATCGCGGTCATGGTCGCGGCCCTCGGCCACGTCTCCGGCGGTCACTTCAACCCGGCGATCACGCTCGGGCTGTTCCTGGGTCGCAAGATCGATCTACCGATGGCCGTCGTGTACTGGGTCGCCCAGCTCATGGGCGGCCTGGTGGCCGCACTGCTGATCGCCTTGGTCACAGATACCGAGGTCGTTGCATTCGGCACGCCCACGATCGCCGACGGATTAGGCGTCGGGTGGGCCATCGTGCTCGAGGCGGTGGCGACGTTCTTCCTCGTGTTGGTCGTCTTCGGCACGGTCGTCGACCGGCGCGCGCCGGCGTCGGTCTACCCGTTCGCGATCGGCCTGACGATCACCGCCGGCATCCTGGCGATCGGCTCCTACACAGGAGGCGCCCTGAACCCGGCCCGCGGCTTCGGTCCCGCTCTGGTGGGCGGCGAGTGGGGCGGTACTGCCGCCTGGCTGTTCGGTCCGCTCATCGGTGGCGCGCTGGCCTGGGCGCTGCACGAGTATGTGCTGACGCCGCGCGAGGAGGCCGATTCCGTCGCCGAGTCCGGACGGCGCGACCAGGTCTGACGGGCGATCCGGCCGGCGTCGGCCTAGATGAGCGGCTTCGGCGGGGAGGGCTCGCGCCAGCCACTGGTGATCGGCACCCGCCGGTCGCGGCCGAAGTTGCGTGAGGTGATCTTCGGCCCCGGCGGGTACTGCCGGCGCTTGTACTCGGCACGGTCGACCATGCGGACGACCTCGCGGACGAGTTCGGGGTCGAAGCCCGCCGCCACCAGTTCGGCCGAGCCCCGGTCCTGCTCGACGTAGTCGTCCAGCACGTCGTCGAGCAGCGCGTAGTCGGGCAGCGAGTCGGCGTCGAGCTGACCGGGACGAAGCTCGGCGCTGGGCGGCTTGTCGATCGAACCTTGTGGGATCGGCGGCGTCTCGCCCTGATCCTGGGCAGCCGCGTTGCGCCAGCGGGCGAGCTCCCAGACCAGCGTCTTGGGAACGTCCTTGAGCGGCGCGTAACCACCAACGGCGTCGCCGTAGATCGTGGAGTAGCCGACGGCGAGTTCGCTCTTGTTGCCGGTGGCGAGCACCAGGTGCCCGTACTGGTTCGACAGACCCATCAGCGTCATGCCGCGCACCCGGGCCTGAAGGTTCTCCTCGGCGAGGCCGGTGAGCTCGATGTTGTCGAGGAACGCTGCGACCATGGGTGCGATCGGCACCGTGGAGTACCTCAGGCCCGTCCGCTCGGCGAGGTCGCGTGAGTCGGCCATGGAGTGCCCCGACGAGTAGGTGCTCGGCATCGAGACGCCGTAGACGTTCGCGGCCCCGATCGCGTCGCAGGCGACGACCGCGGCGAGCGCGGAGTCGATCCCACCGGACAGGCCCAGCACGACCGAGCGGAAGCCGTTCTTGCGCACGTAGTCGCGCAGACCGGTGACGACCGCGGCATAGACCTCGGCGTGTTCCGCGATTCGAGCGGCGACACCGGCGGGCTGCGGGTCGTAGGCCGGAAGCGGTTGGGCCGAGAGGACCGTGCGCCGCACCGGGTATCCGGCGGCCTCGGCGTGCGTGGTCTCTCCCGGAGCCGCGGCCGGTGCGGTGGCAGCCGGCAGGTCGAGGTCGACGACCAGGCACCCGTCCTCGAACTGCGGTGCCCTGCCGAGCACCTCACCGTCCACTCCGACGACGATCGAGTCGCCGTCGAAGACCAGCTCGTCCTGTCCGCCGACCATCGCGACATACGCGAGCGTGCACCCGGCCTGCGCGGCGCGCCGCCGGCAGAGGTCGAGGCGGACGTCGTCCTTGTTGCGCTCGTACGGCGAGGCGTTCACGACGAGGAGCAACCCGGCGCCGGCCGCGCGGGTGGCAGCGACCGGACCGCCTTCCTGCCAGATGTCCTCGCAGACCGCGAGTGCCACATCCACGCCGTGCAGACGCACGACGCTGAGGTGGTCGCCGGGCACGAAGTAGCGGAACTCGTCGAACACGCCGTAGTTGGGCAGGTGATGCTTCGCCTGCGTCGTGACGACGCGTCCACCGTGCAGGAGCGCAACGGCGTTCTGCGGTGCGCCCTTGGGTCGGCCCAGCCGCTCGGTGTGGGCGATATCGTCGTCGCGGTCGAGATAGCCGACGACGACGGCGACCTCGCCGAGCCCTTCGGCGACCAGGCGTCCGGCCAACGCGTCCAGCGCGCGTCGCGACGCGTCCACGAACGAGCGACGCAACGCGAGATCCTCGACCGGGTAGCCGGTCAGCACCATCTCGGGGAACGCGACCAGATGTGCGCCGCGCCCGGCGGCGTGGTTCGCGTACCTGATCACCAGGTCGGCGTTGGCCTCGAGCGCGCCGACAGTGGGGTTGACCTGGGCCAGGGCGAGTCGGATCTGCGGCACGGTTCGAGCGTACGGCGTACTCGACTGGCATGCGACGACGGCCCGGCCGGTCTACCGTGATGGACGTGGAACGCGAACGGCCGCCCTGTCCCGTCTGTGGCGGAAGGCCGAAGCCGATCCTCTACGGGTACGCGACGCCGCTGCCCGGAGAGCAGGACGACTACGTGCTGGCCGGCTGCGTCATCGACGCGGAGGCACCGACCTGGGCCTGCACGAAGTGCGGTCATCGGCACGGCCGGCTGGGCGACGAGGACGCGACGCTGTCCGCCGAGCCGCGGTTACTGGACAGCCCGTGGGACTGGTTCAAGGACAAGGTCGACGACGTCCGCGACGCCATGGAGGCCGTCTTCGACCGCCGCGACCGCGGCTAGCCCACCCGTCTTTGACCACGCAAGCCCGGTTTGGCACGCTCAACCGCTGTTGATGGCACGCTCAACCGCTGCTCTGCCGCCCGACTTGTCCGCGTATGTGGAGCGGTCCAGCGTGCCATTCGGGCCTCGAAAGGCGCCGGTCGGCCTGGGTCGGGTACGTAACGCGCCCGAAACGCGGGTCGTGCACACTCGGCCATCGTGGACAAGCAGCAGGAGTTCGTGCTCCGCACGCTCGAGGAGCGTGACATCCGGTTCGTTCGGCTCTGGTTCACCGACGTGCTGGGATTCCTCAAGTCGGTGGCTGTCGCCCCGGCCGAGCTCGAGGCCGCCTTCGCTGAGGGGATCGGCTTCGACGGCTCGGCGATCGAGGGGTTCGCCCGGGTGTACGAGGCCGACATGCTGGCCCGGCCTGACCCGTCGACGTTCCAGGTGCTGCCGTGGCGCTCGGACTCGCACGGCACTGCCCGGATGTTCTGCGACATCCTGATGCCCGACGGGTCGCCGTCGTACGCTGACCCGCGGCACGTCCTCAAGCGGATCCTCGGCCGTGCGGCCGATCTCGGGTTCACGTTCTACACGCACCCGGAGATCGAGTTCTTCCTGTTCAAGGAGCCGCCGGTATCCGGCGAGGAGCCCGTACCCGTCGACGCGAGCGGGTTCTTCGACCACACGCCCCACGGCATCGCCCACGACTTCCGCCGCGAGGCGATCACCATGCTCGAAGACATGGGAATCTCCGTGGAGTTCAGCCACCACGAGGGAGCCCCTGGTCAGCAGGAGATCGACCTGCGCTACGCCGACGCGCTCACCACCGCCGACAACCTGATGACCTTCCGGGTGGTCATCAAGGAGGTCGCGCTCTCGCAGGGGGTCTACGCGTCGTTCATGCCCAAGCCGTTCACGCAGCACCCGGGTTCGGGCATGCACACTCACCTGTCGCTCTTCGAAGGCGACAGCAACGTGTTCCACGAGGCGGGCGCGCAGTACCAACTGTCCAAGACCGGACGGTCGTTCATCGCCGGGCTGCTCCAGCACGCACCGGAGGTCACCGCCGTCACGAACCAGTGGGTCAACTCGTACAAGCGCCTCGCGGGTGGCGGGGAGGCGCCGGCCTACATCTGCTGGGGCCACAACAACCGCTCGGCGCTGGTCCGGGTGCCGATGTACAAGCCGGGCAAGGGCCAGTCCACGCGCGCCGAGTTCCGCGCCCTTGACTCCGCGTGCAATCCGTACCTCGCCTACGCCGTACTGCTTGCAGCCGGCCTGAAGGGGATCGAGGAGGGCTACGACCTGCCGCCTGGGGCCGAGGACGACGTGTGGGCGCTCACCGAGCGGGAGCGTTCCGCGCTCGGCATCACGCCGCTGCCGTCGTCACTGTCCGAGGCGATCCGGGTGATGGAGGGCTCCGAGCTCATCGCCGAGACGCTGGGTGAGCATGTCTACGAGTTCTTCCTGCGCAACAAGCGGTCGGAGTGGGAGGACTACCGCCGGCAGGTCACCGCCTACGAGCGTGACCGCATGCTTCCCGTGCTCTAACCTCGCTGATCATGCAGGAAGTGCGGGACACGCCGCGCGTTCTGGTCGTGGAGCACGAGCCTGACTGCCCCCTGGACCGCTTCGCCGGCTGGCTGGACCAGGTCGAGCTGGCGATCGTGCGGCCGTATGCGGGCGACCCGGTGCCCCGTCTGGACGGCGTGTCGCGCAGGACTTGCATGATCGACGGGGTCATCGTCCTCGGCGGGCAGATGTCGGCGTATGACGACGAGATCGCGCCCTGGCTGCCCGCGACCCGCGATCTGCTCGCGGCCTCGGTCGCCGACGGCACACCGACGCTCGGCATCTGCCTGGGCGCTCAACTCCTCGCGGTCGCCTGTGGTGGCAAGGTCGATGTCGCCGCTGCAACGGGTCGCGAGTCCGGTGTGGTCGACGTGCGGTGGCTGCCATCGGCGGCCGCGGACCCGCTCGTCGCCGGCCTGCCCGATCCCTTCCCGGGGCCGAGCATGCACGCCGACGTCATCGTCGACCTCCCTGTCGGCGCGACGTGGCTCGGCTCGAGCGAGATGTACCCGCACCAGGCGTTCCGGGTGGGCCCAGCCGCGTGGGGTGTGCAGTTCCACCCCGAGGTCTCGCTGGCCACGATCCGTGGCTGGGCCGAGCATCTCCCCGACGTCGACACCGAAGCCGTCATGGCCGAGCTCGCTGCCCGCGATGCCGACGTGGCCGTGGCAGGAGAGCTGCTGGTCCACCGGTTCGCCGAGATCGTGTCGATTCCGGCGCCTAGCGGGTACCGTCCGACCGAACCCTAGAGGGCTCAGGGAGGTTGAGCGTCCGCGGCCGCCCGGGAGCGTCCGGTCGAGCCGTCCGTGGCGGGTAGGTTCGCTGGCGTGGCGGACAGGACGGGCCGGTCGGCCAGCCAGGCGGGCAGGCTGGCACGGGTGGGCTTCGTCGACGCAGCGTCGGCGGCCCGTGAGCTCGACCGAGCGGGGCTGACCGGGCTCGTGCTCGACGACGGCCTGCTGGGGGCCTTCGGACAGGCCGCCGACCCGGATCGTGCGCTCGCTGCCATGGCGCGCCTGATCGGCGCCGCGCCCGACAGCGACGCCTTGATCAGCGCGTTGAACTCGGACGAGCTGCTGAGAGCCCGCCTGACGGCTGTGCTGGGCCTGAGCGCTGCGCTGGGTGATCACATCGTCCGCCATCCTGAGCACTGGCCAGATCTGGCACGACTCGACCCCGCACGCCGCCCGACAGCAGCGGACCTCCGGGCCGCGATGTTGCGTGCGGTGGGCGCGGATCCGGATGCCACAGCTCCGGTGGCAAAAGGAGCCGAGATGGACGCCCTGCGGGTCGAGTACCGCCGGCACGTCCTGCAGCTCGCGGCGCTGGACCTCGCGGACGGTCTCGACGTCGCGGCGGTGTCGGCGGATCTGGCCGACCTCGCGGCCGCGACACTGGAGGCCGGCCTGGCGGTGGCCCGGGTGGAGCGCGCACCGGAGGCGCCGCCGTGCCGGCTGGCCGTGATCGGGATGGGCAAGTGTGGCGGCCGCGAGCTGAACTACGTCTCCGACGTCGACGTCGTCTTCGTCGCCGCGCCGGCCGATGGGACGGACGAGGCAGCTGCCCTGCGAACGGCGACCGATTTGGCGACCGGTCTGATGCGCGCGTGCTCCGACCACACGGCCGAGGGCACCATCTGGCCGGTCGATGTGGGACTGCGACCCGAAGGCAGGGCCGGCCCGCTGGTGCGGACCCTGGCCAGCCACGTGGCGTACTACCAGACCTGGGCCAAGACCTGGGAGTTCCAGGCGCTGCTCAAGGCGCGCCCGATCGCAGGCGACATCGAGCTGGGTCAGGCGTACGTGGCGGCCGTACGGCCGCTGGTCTGGAGCGCTGCCGACCGCGACGGGTTCGTGGACGACGTACGTTCCATGCGCCGCCGCGTCGAGCAACACATCCGGCCGGCTGAGACCGATCGGCAGCTGAAGCTCGGCCCGGGTGGGCTGCGTGACGTCGAATTCGCAGTGCAGCTGCTGCAGCTCGTCCACGGCCGCACCGACGAGGCGCTGCGATCCGAAACGACGCTCACCGCGCTGGCGGCGCTGACAGAAGGCGGTTATGTCGGTCGTGCCGACGGCGCGGTGCTGGACGAGGCGTACCGCTTCCTGCGCACGCTCGAGCACCGCATCCAGCTCGAGCGGCTCCGCCGCACGCACGTCGTGCCGCAATCGGACGACGAGCTGCGACGGCTCGGCCGCTCGTTCGGAATGCGTGAGCCGGTGCGGATGCTCGTCGACACCTGGCGGCGGCATGCGCGCGAGGTCAGGCGGCTGCACGAGAAGCTCTTCTACCGGCCACTGCTCGCCGCCGTGGCCCGGTTGCCGGGTCTGGACGCACACCTGACCCCGGATGCTGCGCGACAGCGTCTGGAGGCGCTCGGCTACCTCGATCCCGGCGGAGCGCTCCGGCACCTGGAGGCGCTGACAACCGGTGTCTCGCGGCGGGCCGCCATCCAGCGGACCCTGCTCCCGGTGATGCTCGGGTGGTTCGCCGACGCACCCGAGCCCGACGCGGGCCTGGCCGGCTTCCGGAAGGTGAGTGATTCGCTCGGCGAGACGCACTGGTACCTGCGGCTGCTGCGCGACGAAGGTGCGGCGGCAGAGCGGATGGCGAAGGTTCTCGCCTCGAGCCGCTATGCCACCGAGCTCTTTCTGCGGGCGCCCGAATCCGTGACGATGCTCGGCGACGACGCCGAGCTCGCTCCGCGTGAGCGGCCCCCCTTGGAGGCAGAGGTCATGGCCGGCGTCACCCGGCACGTCGACCCGGTCGCCGCCGCCAACGTCGTCCGTGCCATGCGGCGGCGGGAGCTCCTCAGGATCGCGACAGCCGACCTGGTCGGCCTGCTGCCGACCGAACGGGTGGGCGAGGCGTTGACAGCCGTGGCCGGTGCGACCCTGGCCGGCGCGCTGGAGACGGCCGTACGGGCGATCGAGGCCGAGCGCCGAGAGCCGTTGGTGACCAGGGTCGCCGTGGTCGCGATGGGGCGCCTCGGCGGGCACGAGATGGGCTACGCGTCCGATGCCGACGTGCTGTTCGTGCACGAGCCCATCGATGGCGCCGACGAGCAGGAGGCAACCGAGGGCGCGCTGGCCGTGGCCAACGAGATGCGCCGCCTGCTGGCGTTGCCGTCGCCCGAGCCCGCCCTGACGCTCGACGCCGACCTCCGGCCCGAGGGTCGTCAGGGCCCGCTGGTGCGAACGCTGGCGTCGTACGCCGCGTACTACGAACGATGGGGCGAGGTGTGGGAACGGCAGGCGTTGCTGCGCGCCGCGCCGTTGTGTGGATCACCGGCGATGCTCGACCGCTTCTTCGCCGTGATAGACCCGGCGCGCTGGCCGGATCGAGGGCTGACCGAGGCCCAGGTGCGCGAGATCCGGCGGATCAAGGCCAGGGTCGAGTCAGAGAGACTGCCTCGTGGCGCGGATCCGTCGACGCATCTCAAGCTCGGTCCCGGCGGGTTGGCCGACGTGGAGTGGGCCGTGCAGCTGCTCCAGCTGCGGCACGCCGCTTCGGTCGAGGGACTGCGAACGACCCGCACGCCGCAGGCGCTCGAGGCCGCAGTTCGAGCCGGCCTGCTCGGCGAGGACGACCGCTCGGTGTTGCTCGCAGCCTGGCGGACGGCGACCTCGATCCGCAATGCAATCGTGCTGGTCACCGGCCGGGGTTCCGACGCGTTGCCGCGGGACCCGCAGTCGCTTGCGGCCGTGTCCCGCGTCCTCGGCTACGCACCCGGCGAGAGCGCTGCATTCGTCGACGACTACCGAAAGGTCGCGCGCCGGGCCCGGGCCGTCGTGGAGCGCGTCTTCTACGACGGATGAGCTGGTGTGCCGGCATCTCGTGGCACAACCCGCTCAGAGCAGGTCCGGCTCGAACAGCTCGAGAAGCCGGCCCGGAACGGCCTCGCCGTATTCGCCACGCCGGTCTGGCGGCACCGCTGACAGCGCCCGGTTCCACGACAGCGCGAGGGCGACCTTGTGGACCCGGGTAGCCAGCCGGACGGTTTCGGCCAGCTCCGCCCGTCGACCTCCATCGGCCCACGGTTCGAGGTAGGCGTCGCGGAGGCCCGCCAGCTCGGCCGCATCTGCCGGGGGTCGTACCGATGGGCGATCGAACTGAGCATGACCAACAGGCCGGCGAACGGATGCCCGACGCTGGCGTCGCCCAGTCGAAGATCGCGTAGCCGCCGTCCCTGACGAACACATTGCCGTCGTGGAGGTCGCCGTGCTCGATGCTCGGCGGGATCCCGGCGCCGTCGAGCCGAGCGCACCACTCTCTGCGTAGATCGGCTCGAGATCACGAAGTCGGCTCAGCTGCGCCCGGGACAGGCCGCCCGGCCGGTCGACGAGCAGCACGTCGGTGTCGTCGAGGAGCACTGAGAACCGTTCCGGCAGGCGCTGCGGGCGCTCGTCCGGAACGCCGTGGTCGACGAGGTCGCGGACGTGGTCGGACGTCGCGCGCTGGAGCTCGGCATACGCCGGCAGAATTCCGTCGCCAGTGGCTCAGGACGACGTCGTCGTCGAATGACCGCAGGATCGGGCCGCCGTCAGGGACCGAGTGCCCACCCGACTTCGACGTCGGTCGCCAATGGATCCAGTACCTGACCGGGTGCCAGCTCGGCGAGAGCTTCTACGAGGGCGGGTTCGTACGTCGTACCCGGACCGCTGGCCTTGAACCAGACCCGTCCACCGTCTGTGTCGATGCGCTGCACGGTTGACCACGGCCGGACTCGCGGCTCGTCGCTGCCAGTGAGCCTCAGGTCGAGGTTGGCGAGTCGCGGCGATCCAAGCCTGCGCTTCGTTTCCTGACGCGGTGTGGTGGCTGCTCATCCGGCAGCGACGTCGTCGGAGTCGACCACGTCGGTGGCGACCGCACACCGCTCAGTCATCGGCAGCCTCGGCCATGGAACGGGGAAGCCGGCCGCTCTCGAACTTGACGATGCCCGAGGGCACCATCCAGGTCATCACCTCGGCCGAGAGCCGTCCGGCCTTGACCGCAGGATCGGCACGGTAGAGGCGGCGCGCCTCCTCCGGGCCGACGCTCAGCACGGAGATGCCGCGGAGCCGTTCGTCGTCCTGCCGGATGAGCGGACCGGCGGCGATGAGGTGCCCCTGCTCGTAGAGGTCGGCCTGGCTCGCGAGGTGCGCGTCCTGGAGCTCCGCGTACTCCTCCTCAGAGAGTTCCGGCGAGTCCGGAGGCCGGACGAGTAGCACCACGGTGTGCTGATCGAATTTCATGAACGCAGCCTAGGCGGTCGACGATGCGCGTCCCTGACGGCGAGGCGGAGGGCTGGCGAGAGCTACTCGCAGCCGATTCCATCCCCGTCGCGATCCAGTCCGCACTCGTCAGGTCCGATGACAGCCACCCGACCCGTGTACTCGGGCGCGGCGTCAGGATCAGGCGCTCGGACGCGGCTGTCCAGGCGAGTCGATCAGGGACTCGAGGGCCGCGGTGAGCGGCCCTCCGGCATCGCCTGTATTCACGACCCCTCCCGGCTCGAGGAGCAGAATGCTGGTCTCTCGCTCTGCCCTCGGGCGGTGCTCGATCCCGCGCGGCACGACGTACATCTCCCGCGGGCCCAGCACGAGTGGGCCGTCGCGCAGGTCGATGGTGAGTTCGCCGTCGAGGACGATGAACAACTCGTCGGTCTCGTCGTGCTTATGCCAGACGAACTCACCCTGGACCTTGACCACCTTGACCTCGTAGTCATTGAGGCGCCCGACCAGTCTGGGCGACCACTGGTCGGTGAACGAGGCGAGGGCCTCGTCGAGGCTGATCTTGGACGTTGCCATGCCTAGCAGTATCGCCGTCCCTCGGCCGATGCGGCCGATGACCTAGATGTCGTCGTAGAGCTCGAACTCCCCAGGGGGTGTTGGCGGGGGTTGGAGAACCCCGATTTCCCTTGTTTTGAGCGTGAAACGGGGTTGGGCGGGGTGGGCCGGTTTGGGCTCTGACGGATTTCCTGCGGAATCCCTGCGGAATTTCAGGGCCCACCGGTGCGCGATCACGTCTCTGCATCGGGGTCGACGGTCGCGTCGGGCAACGTCGGACCATGCGGCTGGCCCCGACGTCAGGTGCGGCTCCGAAGCTCGAACAGGAAATGGAGTCCCTGTGTGGCCCAAGGTCTGCAGAATGGTGGGGGTGAGCCCCGTCCCCGTCGAGCAGAAACTGCTCGACCACTTGGTTGTCGAGCTCGGCGACCATGGGCGACGGGCAGTGGAGTTCCTCATCACCGCTCAGCGACTGCTTGAGACCGGGTCCGCTGAGGGACTCCCTCGGCTGCCTGAGACCGTCACGTATTGCCTCGGGGAGTGCATGAAGACGATCCCGGCTTCGCAGGACGTCGGAGGTGGCGGGCGTTGGAGATCTGCATCCCGCCGACGTGGATGAAGCGGGCCTACCCTTGAGCGTGACGCCGTCACGTCGGCGCTGGTGCGGCTCGGCGTCGATGATCGGGCGGCGACCATGGCGTTGGTCTGGCTCCTGACCCCCGGCGCGACCCTCATGGCCGCTCGGCTCCGGAACCTGGCTGACGACATCGACGAGATCGTCGCCGGCCAACTCTGGCTCAGTGCGCGGTCCCACGACCGACCAATGCCCTCTACGTGGCAGCCAAGATCCTCAAACACGCGGAACGCGAGGTGAAGGCTGAGCTCAGTGTCGGCGAACTCGCGGGCCGGCGGGATCCGGTGTGGGCTGCGACCGTGCTGGTCGAGCGCTTCGACGAGTCACTGCCAGTGACGGAGCCGGAGGTCGATCATCCGATCGAGGAACTGGATGACGTTCTGCGACGCGGCCTGGCTGCCGGCGCGGTTTCCGAGGCAGATCGTGCGCTCCTGCTCGATCTTGCCTACGCGGCCAACAGGCTGGGTGCGCCGCTATGCCGGGGGAGGGCGGGGCTGTCCACGCCGACGGTCGCGGAGTTGGTGAGCCAGGATCACAACATGTCGGCTCGGACGATCCGGCGTCACGCTGCTGACGCGCTGGATGGCCTAGCCGCGATGCCCCGGGGCGCCCCCGGCGTGGCGGTCGAGTTTCCTTGAATCGGCTCTCGATCTATCAAAGGTTAGTGGTCTATCCTTTGATAGAGTCGTCGTGGATGAAAGGAAACAGCTGATGGCCACGTGGGAGGACGCGCACTGGGAGTCGGGCGTCGACTCCGGAGTGCCGCGGGCAGCGCAGCGCTCCGGCGCGTACCGACGCTACGTCCCCGACCTGATCGACGGATTCGCTCTGGCCGTCGATGGCGACTTGTCGCGCCGTGTGACGACAATCGAGCGCAGCATCCGCGCACTCAACGGCCCCGGCGCCGAGAGCCTGGCCGGGATCGCGCGCTTCCTGCTGCGCTCCGAGGCCATCGCAAGCTCCCGCATCGAGGGCATCGCTCCCTCGGCCCAGCAGGTGGCGCTGGCTGAGCTCGGCCAGTCCGAGATCGTCCGCGGTGTCAGCGAGCAGGCGCGGCTCGTCGCCAACAACATGACGATCGTCCGCCAGTCGACCACCGACCTTGTCGAAGCCGAGACGCTGACGGTTGACCACATCGTCGAACTGCATCGGTCGCTGCTGCCGGACCAGCCGCGCCACCACGGCCTCCGCACGGTCCAGAACTGGATCGGCGGCTCGGACTGGAACCCGATCGGCGCCGACTTCGTCCCGCCAGGCCCTGCGCGCGTCCCGGACCTCATGGCCGACCTCGTCGCCTACATCAACGGTGCGGCTCACGCGCCGCTGATCCAGGCTGCGATCCTGCATGCGCAGTTCGAGATCATTCACCCGTTCACCGACGGCAACGGCCGGGTCGGCCGAGCGTTGATCCACACGGTGCTCGCCCGCCGCGGGCTGACCGAGCACGCGGTGCTGCCGATCAGCCTCGTCCTGGCGACGCTGCGGGACAGGTACGTCGAAGGTCTCAGCGCGTACCGGCACGATGCACCCGCGGTGAGTGCTGAGGCGAGCGCTTCGACCAATGCGTGGCTCACGACGTTCGTCGAGGCGTCCGGTATTGCCGCGGAGCAGGCAGAGACGTTGGTCGGACGGATCAGCCAACTGCGTGCCGACTGGATGCAGCGGCTGACGACCCACCGCGAGTCGATCGGATTACGGCCCATTCCTCGGGCCGACTCAGCCGTGGCGCGGCTGCTCCAGCAACTTCCCGAGGCCCCCGTCGTCACGGCCACGACTCTGGCGAAGATCCTCGGTGTCTCGTTCCCCGCTGCCAGTTCGGCGCTCGACGAACTGCGCCAGGCGGGCGTCCTGCAGACCAAGACCATCGAACGCGGCGCGAAGGCCTACCTCGCTCGCGATGTCCTGGAGCTGATCACGCTGACCGAGCGCGCTTTGGCGAGCACCAAGTTCGACACCCGTGCATCGGCACCGAACCGTGCCGTGCCGGCTCGCCCCCAGGGCTGAGCTGAGGTCAGAAGCTGAGCTCAGGGCCAGAGCGTGGCTGCGATCGCGGCGGCTTCAGCGGCTCCACCGGTCGCTGCGCACTCGCGCGGCCTGGGCGCCGCCGCATGCTCGGCGGCAACAACCCGTGCACCCGGAACCACAGAGCCGAATTGGCGTGATCGTCGGGAAGTGGGCGCCCGCATGATGGGCTGACGGGCGCGCCGGATGCGAGCCTGGCCCCGGGACTTCGGCCACTGAACAGTGTCCCGTAGAGCGTTCCGGTCCCGGCGACGATCTCCGGACGGGTCTATCGGGACGCAGTGGACGGTGCGCAACTTCTGATCAGCCCCGTTCCCGCGAGTGGTTCGACTTACGACACGGGCCGGCGCTCGCCACAGCGAGAGTTCACGAGCGTGACGACTCCGTCGATGAGGCATTGGAGTCCGAAGTGGTAGGCGTGCTCAGGGTCGTGGGCTGCTTGGTGAGTCTCGCCAGCAGCTTGACCAACTCTGGCAGCGATGGGGAACTGGTCGGGCTCGAATGCCTTGGCCAGCGCTGGGCCTGCGGTTTCCCACCACTGAGCGTCGGTGAGGCCTGTTGGCAACCGCCACACCTGGCTCGGCTTCGCCTCAACCCATCACCGCAGCGGATGAGAATCCGCGAGCAGCCAGTTCGAGCCTCGACAGGGGATCAGAGACGGTGTCCCGCAGGCGGATCCGCTTGCGGCCAGGATTGGCCGCGGGCTGTTCTGCTGGGGTTGGAAGATACCCAACTACGTTGGATGTCCGAATCCGCGGGTGTCACGACTGTTGGCGAGCCACTGGCAGACTGCCTGCGCGTAGATTTGGGGCGCCTCGACGGGAAGCAGGTGGCCCACGTCATCGATGGGTCGGGGTGTCCAGCCCGGCCGTCGGGCGTGCTGCAGGAGCGACGTGGGGTCGATGACGTGATCGTCTGTTCCCCACAGCACGAGTACGGGCACCCGCACCGCATCGAGTGCCTCGTTCGTCGACCTCTGCGTGATGAACATGGCTTTGGTGATTGACGCGAACGCCGTGGCCGTGCCCGCGAGCCGTTCCGGGTGATCGCGGGCCGCATCGAGGCCATCGAGCCACAGGTCGACCTGCGCTCGTGAGACGCGGCTCGGGTCTCCACCGATGAGGTGGGTGCGGCCACTTGAGATGGAGCCCGCGTCTTTGATCGCGGTTCGCTTGGCGTCCAGGATGCGCCGGCCCGCCAGTCGCAACACCATGCGTGTCGTGGGCGGGCCGGATGCGACGACGAGGCGTCCCAGCGTCTGCCACCCGAGCGCCTCGACTCGCGATGTCAGACGCCACGGCAGCGCCGGGGCCACCAAGACGACTCCCCGAATCTTGTTGGGCATGAGCCCCGCGGCCAGCGCCGCCACCAGGCCACCCATCGACCAGCCGTGCAGCACTACCTCGTTCTCGAGGCGGAGCTGTCGGACGAAGGCCGACACGAAGCGCGCGTCGAGGTCCGGCCGTGGCCCGTGTCGATACGGAGCACCGGTGTGGCCTGTAATCGTCCCCGGGAGGTCGACGGAGACCACCGCGCCGAGCTGCCTCAAGTGAGGAACGAGGTCGATCCACATGCTTGCGCTACCGGTCATTGGGGGCACGAGCAGGTGCACTGGTGCGCCGGGCGGCGCGGCCGAAGCGGGATCCGCGCGGACATAGTGCACGTGCACGCCGCACACGCTCGTCGACACGCTGCGCAACCCCGCCCACTGCTGCGATCGGACGCCCCAGTCGTCGTATCGGACGGTGATACCCCCTCCGTTCCCACGGTAGTCGCAGTGCGGATGGAGGCGGCGATGGCGAAGGTGGTCCATGAACCACAGGCACGGATCCACAATCGCGCCGGGGTCGTCGTACAACGCCGCAGGCAGAATCGTCATCGCGCCTCCTCGACGCTGGAAGTGACCACACCCGTCAGGGACGCTCGATCTCCTGTGCGTTAGGTGACCTACACGGTTCTCGAATAGCGAACCCCAAGAGGGCACACAGACCGAGGCGGGAGTGGAGAGGCGCCGGCGTCCCGCAGGGGTGTCGGATATGGGACGACCGGCGCCGCGAGATGGTGTCAGCGCCTCGATGTCGCCTCGGCCAGTTCCGCTCTCGCTTCGACGCGTTGACGTTCAATGGCGCGGTAGACGGTGGACCGGCCGACGCCGAAGAGCTCGGCGACCTCGGCGGCGCTGTACTCGTCGCTGTGCACCAGCGAGACGAGATGGGCTTCCTGACGGCGGTTGAGCTTGGGCTGCTTGCCACGCAGCCGGCCCTTGGCCTTGGCGACCTTCATGCCCTCGCGGGTACGGAGCCGGATCAGGTCGGACTCGAACTCGGCCACCATGGCGAGCACGTTGAACAACAGCCGGCCGACCGCGTCGGTGGGGTCGTAGACCGACCCGCCAGGGAGAGGCTGATCTGCCGGGTAGTGAGCTCGTCGGCGATCGCTCGGGCGTCGGGCAGCGATCGGGCGAGGCGGTCGAGCTTGGTCACCACGAGGGTGTCCCCGGCCCGGCAGGCAGCCAGTGCCTCGCGTAGCCCGGGACGCTCACGGTTAGTGCCGGTCAGACCGTGATCGACGTAGATCCGCTCCGCTTCGACGCCCTGGCCGAGCAGAGCATCCCGTTGAGCTGTCAAGTCCTGTTGATCGGTGGAGCATCGGGCGTACCCGACAAGCAGCGCGCTCATGGCGCACCTCCACAGCTGGGCCCGGTCGTGCCGCGGGACGCGGTCGGCTCAGGCATCGGGCAGCGCCCGACTCCAACAGCAAGACGCTCGCCACTCGCGACTGCAAGGACAGCCGGCCGGCCCGCAACAGGCCCTGCGGTACGGGCGGCGGGGATCGGCGTGATCTTGCGCGGCTTCGTCGAGTTGCTCCGATCGTGGTTGCTGTCACTTGCCGCCCCGAGCGGAGATTCCGGCCGTGGGGAACATCGGCCCCGTGGTGGGCCACGGCGACCACTGCTAATCTTCCGGAGGCCGTAGAGCAGAACGAGGAGGTGGTACCCGTGAACGTATCGACGTGGGTGCTCCTCTTCGGGGTCACGGTCGGGCGATAGGTCGTCCGGGAGCGCCGTTCAACGAGCACTCCCGAAAGGCACGACCATGCAATTCACTTCCGAACAGCGCCTCGACGACGGCAGCCTCGAACGCGAATTCACCCTCGGCGAGATCCCCGGCATCCTGTGGACGCCCACATCCTCACCAGCGCCGCTGATCCTGCTCGGCCACCCCGGCGGACTGCGCAAGATGTACCCCCGGCTTGCGGGGCGAGCGCGGCACTCCGCGGCGAACGGCTTCGCCGCGGCCGCCATCGAAGTCCCCGGGAGCGGTGACCGGCCCCGATCGGCCGCCGCCGAGCAGGCCCGCGCCGACCTGCACAGGGCGCTGGCGGCCGGAGAGCCGGTCGACGAGATCGTCGACCGGCTGGTCCTCCCGCTGGTCGAAAAGGCGGTCCCGGAATGGCAGTCCACCCTGGACGCACTCCTTTCACTGCCCGCGATCAGCGGCCCGGTCGGCTTCTCGGGCGGGGTGATCTCCATCGGTATCCGGCTGGCGGTGGTCGAACCGCGCATCGCGGCCGCCGGTCTCTTCGCCGGGAGTTTCGTGCCCCGCGCCATGTTCGACGAGGCCCGTCAGGTCACGATTCCGCTGCACGTCCTGCTGCAGTGGGACGACGAAGGAAACGACCGGCAGATGGCGCTCGACCTGTTCGACGCCTTCGGCTCCGAGGAGAAGACGCTGAACGCCAACATGGGCGGGCACACCGGCGTCCCGCAGTTCGCGGGGGACGACGCGGCCAGGTTCTTCGTCCGGCACCTGAAGTGAGGCCGGGCCGTCAGGCTGGCAGTAGACGGTAGGCGGCGTCGGCCAGGCCCAGGATGCCGCTCATCGAGGACAGGTCCCGGCCGCCTAAATGGCGCTCCTCGGCTGATGGCATCTGGCGGCCGCGGGTAGGCCAGCAATCTGATGCCGTTGCCGGATCCCGCACCGGTGCTAGGGCAAGGCGCTCTGCACGGCCTTGCGCCGCGGTGTCCGGTGCCTGACTGACGCTGATTCTCCCGGATTGGTTCTGCCCAGCTGAGCCAGGACCGGCAGCTCACGGTCCTGAACCGATCGCCGCGACTCGGTAACGTGCCACGCATGCCAATCAAACTCGAGAACGTCGGCATCGCCGTCCGCGACCTCGAAGCCACGATCGCCTCCTTCACCGACCTCTGACTGACCGTCCTCGGCCGTGACACTGTCAGTGGCGAGTGGACCGACACAGCCGTCGGCCTCGAAGGCAACCACGCCAACATCGCCATGCTCCAGACGCCAGACGGCAACGGTCGCCTCGAGCTCTTCGAGTACATCCACCCCAACGCGATCGAGACGAAGCCCACCCGACCTAACGAGATCGGCATGCACCGCGTCGCCTTCTCGGTCGACGACATCGACGAGGCCCTCGAGATCGCCGCGAGGCACGGCTGCCACCCGCTGCGCGGCGTGGCGACCTACGAGGACGTCTACAAGCTCACCTATGTCCGCGGCCCCAGCGGCATCCTCGTGATGCTCGCCGAGGAGCTGAACAAGAGCTGACCGCCAATCGATTGTCGCGGGGAGGCGCGCCGCTGAGGGATCCGCTATCGGGCGCGCGTCCGCTGACCGTTCACATGTGAGACAGCCCGAGCGGCGTCCGTCGGCGCCCTTGTACATGGTCGACTGCCTGGCAGCTACGAGGACTTGGCGGCAGCGAGGTAGGCCGCGTTCAGGCGCTCGCGAACACTCGGTGATCGCGGTGGGTGCTCAGAGCCGAGATGCGAATGCCGTAGCTCGTCCATGAACTCCTGCCAGAGCGCGGGTCCGCCTTGTTCGAGCAGTTCGGCGCGAACGCGGAGCGCGGAGCTCGTGGGCCGATGGCGAAGTCCCCAGCTGCCGAGCTGCGCGAACACGGGAACGAGTTGGATCGCGGGTTCGGTCAGGCTGTAGCGCGCCCGCTGGCCGGGTCGCGTGTCCTCACGAGTGAGCAGTCCCGACTCGACGAGTCGCTTGAGTCGATCGGCGAGAATATTTGAGGCGATCCCCTCGCTTGAGTTGGCCTGCAGCTCTCGGAAATATCGGCGGTCTCCGAAGACGATGTCGCGGAGGACGAGCAGGCTCCAGCGATCGCCGAACACCTCGATGGTGGCGTTGATCGGGCACCCCGACCGCGGCTCATACACTGCGCCCATACTGCTTGCAATCTACCACCACCAGGTAGTACCGTCCGGAAAGCGGTTGCAAATCACAAGCGGAAGGACCCCCATGCTGACGCAGGTCGCGGAGGGTGTGCTCGTCCACCAGAGCGAGTTACTCCAGAACAACGCCGTTGTCGTGCAGGGCCGGGCCGGCGTCTTGCTCATCGACCCCGGGATACAAGGCTCCGAAATGGCCTGCCTCGCGAACGACCTTCGCGAATTGGGCCAGCCCGTTGCGGCAGGCTTCTCGACGCATCCTGATTGGGATCACGTGCTCTGGCACGCCGAGCTCGGCGAAGCGCCCCGTTACGGTACAGCCCGCTGCGCCGCTTTTATGCGAGATCTGCTGTCGAACGCGGACTGGAAGGCCCGCGTCGCCGAGGGGTTACCGCCGGAAATCGCCGAGGAGATACCGCTGGACCTGTTCGGCCTCATTACCGGTCTGCCTGCCGAAACTGCGCAGATTCCTTGGGATGGCCCTCAAGTCCGGATTATCGAGCATCCGGCGCATGCCCAGGGCCACGCGGCGCTGCTGATCGAGGAGCGCGGCGTTCTCGTCGCCGGCGACATGCTTTCTGACATCCTGATTCCGTTCCCCGACCTGGACGCCGCGGATCCGATCGAGGACTACCTCGTTGGGCTGCGACTGCTCGAGGGCGTGGCGGACGACGTTGAAGTTCTCATCCCAGGTCACGGGTCCGTCGGCGGAGCTGATCAGGTACACGCACGGATCGAACTTGACCGCGCGTACGTGCAGGCCTTGCGTGACGGCCATGCTCCCGATGACCCGCGCATCGGCCCATCAGCCACGTTCGGCAAGGATTGGCTGCCCGGCGTGTATGAATGGCAACTCCAGCGCCTCGCCCGAGGAAGCGAGCGCGAAGGGACGCCCGGATAGAGACCCCGCATCGACCGGCGCAGCACCACCTCGCAAGGACTGTTCGAACCGGCGTCGCCGACCCGCAAGCGCGCGACGATCAGCGATCCCGGAAGCAGGTGAACGGATGGCCAAGTTGATCTACTCGGCGATCGCTTCGCTGGACGGCTACGTCGAAGACACGGCAGGCGCCTTCGACTGGTCGGCGCCCGACGACGAGGTGCTCGCCTTCGTCAACGACCTCGAGCGGCCGATCGGGACGTACCTCTACGGGCGACGCATGTACGAGACGATGACGTACTGGGAGACCGCGAGCATCGACGCCGGCCAGACCGAGCCGGAGCGCGACTTCGCGCGGATCTGGCGAGCGGCCGAGAAGATCGTCTACTCGCGCACCCTGCCGGCGCCGACGACCGTCCACACGCGCCTCGAGCGCGGCTTCGACCAGGCCGACGTGCGGCGGCTCAAGCAGTCGTCGACGAGCGACCTCTCGATCGGCGGCGCCGACCTCGCCGGCCAGGCGCTGGCCGCCGGGCTCGTCGACGAGTGTCAGGTCTTCCTCGGCCCGATCGCGATCGGCGGCGGCAAGCCGGTCTTCCCGCTCGGTGTCCGCCTACGGCTCGAGCTGCTCGACGAGCACCGCTTCAGCGGCGGCACGGTCTGGCTTCGTTACGCGGTGCTCCCGGCCGAGAAATCAACGATCTGATGTCTGTCGCCGGGCGTCAGACGTTGCGGGTGCTCGACGATTCGTACGTTCTTGATCGTCCGGCAGAGGGCACCGACGTTGACCTGCGCGCGGATGTACTCGCCGTCGTGTTCGGTCCAGACGGATCGACAGTGATGCGGCGCGACGACGCGGGCGAAGATGGATGGTCGGCGCTGTGGAACGGCGACGAGGCCCATGACGTGCAGGCGACCGGGATGCTGAGCGCGATCGTGGCGCCGCTCTCGGCCGCTGGCGTGCCGGTGTGGGTGGTTTCGAGTTTCGACGGCGACCTCGTCCTGGTCCCGACCGATCGGGTGGATGAGGCCTGTGAGGTGCTGCAGGCGACCGGCCACCAAGTCCGGCGCTAACCGGGAATGTCGGGCACTGCATAGCCGTAGTGCAAGGTCGAGCATGGTCAGCGCCGAACGGCTGTCGGCGCCCCGGCTACGGCACGAGTCCGGCTGGTCTGCCGTCGTCGTGGACGTGTTCCGGTGTTGGATCCCTTGCGGTGACCAGTTGCGTGGCCACCTGCGGCGACCGCTGGCGCGGTCGCCGCAGGGCCTGAGCCCTTGCGCCGCTACCCGCTGGCATGAGTTCGAGCTCTACATCAGAAGTGACCACAGGTCGTAGTAGAGCTCGAACTCGTCTCGCTCCGTTGACGACCGTTGGACGTTGCCGCGATCCGCCGTCTGACCTGCACAAACGCCATACCGGACCGTTGGCATCCGTTGAGCGTCTGCGGACTATCCTGCGGACTAGACCTAGATCAACTACAGCGGCCCCGCCGGGTGCGCGAACACCGCGACGGGGCCTAGGCACCCGACCCTGGGAGGTCGAGCACCATGTCCACTACGTTCCCACCGTCCGAGCCCGCCCGCCACGGCTGGGCCGAGCTGCTCACGCTGGTCGGCGCGGTCCGCCGGCTCGCCCACGACGTCACCCTGACCCCGGCCGAGGCGCTCGACCGCATCCGCGACGCGCTCGCCGACTACGACCGCGCCTGACCCCGCACCACACGGCGGCCCGCACCTGCGAGGGTGCGGGCCGTCTGGCGTTCATGGAACATGTGTCCCTCTCCTCGGCTTCGTGTGGGTGTGCGCGGCCGGGTTGAGGCGGGGATCTGTTGCGGCGCAAGGGTTTCGTGGCGTCGCCGGCGGCGTTGAGTGACGCGCACGTGGGGCGGGCCTAGGTTCGTGGTTGCTGAGACCGTCGAGCCGAGGGAGCCACGCACGTGCGCGTCACTACCGCATTCAACCGGGTCTTGTCGGTGCCGGGTACCTCGGTCGGTTCGGTGAGCTTCACCGATTCCGGGCTGGTGCTGGGGGTCCGGCGCCGCGCTCGCCGGCATCGCTGCCCGTGCGGCTGGTCGACCGGGTTCCGCTACGACGTGTCCCGTCGGCGGTGGCGGCATCTGGACTTCGGCGCCACCCGGGTGTGGTTGGAGGCCGAGATTGCCCGGTTGGATTGCCGCCGCTGCGGGCGGGTGCGCACCGAGGAGGTGCCGTGGGCGCGGCCGGGTGCCCGGTGCACCCGGGACTTCGAGGACGTGATCGGCTGGCTGGCGCAGCGGATGGACAAGACCAGTGTGTCGCGGCTGCTGCGCTGCGCCTGGGAGACCGTGGACCGGGCGGTCAAACGGGTGGTGGCCGACCATCTCGATGACACCCGGCTGGATCGGTTGTACCGGATCGGGGTGGATGAGGTCTCCCACCGGCTCGGGCACCGGTACCTGACCGTGGTCGCCGACCATGACACCGGTCGGGTGGTGTGGGTGGCACGCGACCGCACCAAACAAGCCTTCGCCGGGTTCTTCGACGCCCTGGGTGAGCAACCCAGCGCGGCGCTGACCGCGGTCACCTGCGACGCCGCCGGCGCCTACCAGTCGGTGGCCCGGGCCCGGGCGGTCAACGCCACCATCTGTCTGGACCCGTTCCATGTGATCAAGTGGGCGAACGAGGCGTTGGACGCGTTCTACCGCAGCACCCCACCGCTGCCCACCCTCGACGATGTCGCCGGATGGAAGTCCGGGCAACGCCGCCGGCCGAACTGGCAGCGGCTGCGGGTCGCGTTGCGTACCGGCGGTGAACGCCTCGACGACCGACAACACGCCCTGATCACCGCGATGCGCCGGCACAGCCGACGACTGTGGCGGGCCTGGCAGCTCAAAGAGGAACTCCGCGAGCTCTACCACGGCACCGAGCCGGCCGCCGCCCGGGCCAACCTCAAGAGCTGGATCACCGCAGCGCTGCGCAGCCGCATCGGCCCCATGCAGACCCTGGCCCGCCGGCTCCGCAAGCACCTCGACGCCGTCATCGCCGCCGTCGAACTCGGACTGTCCAACTCCCGACTCGAAGGCATCAACACCAAGATCAGAGTCATCCAACGCCGCGGCTACGGCCACCGAAACCCCGACACACTGACCGCGATGATCTACCTCTGCCTCGGCGGAATCAACATCCCCTACCCACACAAACGTGAGGAGAGGGACATGTGTTCGAAACTGAGGGATGATGGGCGGCAACACCGGCTGGACTCCGGGCAGGGCGATCCTCAACGGCGTCGGCGCGCACAGGCCCCAGCACGGCCCGTGGCCGCACGTGCCGATCCTCGCCCGAGTCGTGTGGGCCGACACCGGCCAGGAGGAGTGGCTCGAGACGGTGGCGATGGGCTGGACCGGTGAGCTGGTCAAGGTCGACATGCGCCGCACCGACTACAGCGTCAACGCCTGCTGGCTGCGCGCCGAGGACGTCAAGCGGCGCTGACCACACGCGCCACGACGGCCCGCACCTGCGAAGGGTGCGGGCCGTTCGTCGCTCTACGGGGGTAACAGGAGTCTCAGCGGTTGGCGTCAGCAAGCGTTCCGGACGTGTCGCCGTCCGGGTCGTAGACCGAGCAAACGACCTCGCGGTCGCCGCCGTTCCAAGTCTCCTCGTCGTACGGGTACAGATAGTTGTAGATAGAGCACCGATTCCTCATAGGGCAGTCCGACGAAGCTCTCAAACTCCGCAGCGCACACCTCGTCGGCCTGGGCGGCCACCGCCTCATCACCGGGGAAGTCCCCATCGGGAAGAGTCACAACGGCGTATACCTCCTCGCTGTGCGGCTCCGAGCACGGCACGGTCTCGACGGTGAGAATCACTTCTTCACCCACGGGCAGCGAATCGGCGACACAGTCCCCCACCTCGAGGTCAAGAACGTCGACCTCTCCGGCTCCAGGCGGCGCCGTCTCCTGCGCCTGCGTCGGCGCGGAGGTCTCGTCCGGCGAGCCGGTGTTCTCGGCCGCCGGCGAGGCGGTGTCCTCCGGGCCCACCCAGAACTCCAGATCCGCCCACGCGATGAGGATCACCAGGCCGACGATCGAGACAACCACCGCGACCGCGCTGGTGATGATCCCCCACAACGCCATCGTCCCGTTGGTGGCCTCGCCCCGCCTGGCGCGGCCACGCCCGACGAAGCCCAGGATCAGGCCGATCACACCGAGTATCCCGGCGACCCAAAAGAAGAACGGGATGATGCCGATGACCACTCCGACGATCCCGAGAATCAGAGCGGCGATCCCCAGGCCATTCCGCGGAGCCTGTTGGACGGCGGCCTGGTAGGCGGGCCCTGTCGGCGCGATCGTGTGCTCAGTCCACGCGGAGCCGTCCCAATACCGCTGTTGCCCAGCCGGGGCGTCCACACCTTCGTCCGGATACCAACCGGCTGGCGGGGCCTGGTCACCTGTCATCGAAGTCCCCCTCGGACTGATCGGACTCGCTGAGCAGAACCCGGATGCGGCGCAGCGCGTCGTCCGGTGCCAGGCTGGGATCTTAGGCGATCCGGCGGACCTCGCGGAGCCGTTCGGGCACGATGGGTTCCACGGCCTCGACCTCCCAACGGATGTCACCGACGTCGAGGACACCGCCACAGACCCCCTGGCCGGTTGTACGTATGTCCTACCGCTCCCCGGGTTCGGCCTCGGCGGCTATGCCTAGCTGCCGCATCAGCGCGGCGGCCGCGTCCTGCGCCTTCGCTATCTCCTCCGGCGAGAGTGGGATCTCGGAGTTGCTATAGGCGATGTACTGCGTCGGAGAGCTGATGTGCTGCGCGTGGAGAGTGAACGTCAGCAGCGGCGTCCACTCGGTTTTGTGACTCACCTTTGCATCGATGCGGACGACGTAGTCGCGCCCCTGTGGCACCACACCGGGGAACGGCCCGCCGAACTCTATGAACACCTGTTGGGCTGTGCGCCCTGGGACCGCGAACGCTTCCTGGCGTCACTGCTGATCGCGTCCGGCGCCGACGTGAAGGTCGTCCAGACGCGGCTACGGCACGCCTCGGCGACCACGACGCTGAACACCTACGCGCACATGTGGCCCGACGCGGACGAGTCCACCCGGGCAGCGATCGGCGACGTTCTCGCGGCTCGTGCGGACTCCCTGCGGACTGAGCGATCTTCGTCGGGGTGTTCGCCCAGGTCAGAGGCCTAGTGATGGCTAGATGTCGTAGTAGAGCTCGAACTCGTGCGGGTGCGGGCGTAGGCGGATCGGGTCGATCTCGTTCGCACGCTTCCAGTCGATCCAGGTCTCGATCAGATCCGGCGTGAACACGCCGCCCTCGAGCAGGAAGTCGTGGTCGGCCTCGAGGGCGTCGAGAACCTCTGGCAGCGAACCGGGTACCTGCTGTACCTGGGCGTGCTCCTCCGGAGGCAGATCGTAGAGATCCTTGTCAATCGGCTCCGGCGGCTCGATCTTGTTGCGGATGCCGTCGATTCCGGCCATCAGCATCGCGGCGAAGGCGATGTAAGGGTTGCACGACGGATCCGGCACCCGGAACTCGATCCGCTTGGCCTTCGGGTTGGACCCGGTGATCGGGATACGGACGCAGGCCGAACGGTTGCGCTGGCTGTAGACGAGGTTGACCGGCGCTTCGAAGCCGGGCACCAGGCGGTGATACGAGTTCACGGTCGGGTTGGTGAACGCAAGCAGGCTGGGGGCGTGCTTGAGCAGGCCTCCGATGTACCACCGCCCGGTATCCGACAGGCCGGCGTACCCGAGCTCGTCGTAGAAGAGCGGCTGGCCGTCCTTCCAGATGCTCTGATGGCAGTGCATGCCGGAGCCGTTGTCGCCGAAGATCGGCTTCGGCATGAACGTCACCGTTCGGCCGTCGGCACGCGCGGTGTTCTTGACGATGTACTTGTACTTCATCAGGTTGTCGGCCTGCTTGAGCAGCGTGTCGAATCGGATGTCGATCTCCGCCTGCCCCGCAGTCCCGACTTCGTGATGCTGCATCTCGACCGTGATGCCGGCCGCCATGAGGTTCGTCAGCATCTCCGATCGCAGGTCGGTCAGGTGGTCCATCGGCGGCACCGGGAAGTACCCCTGCTTGTAGCGCGGCTTGTAGCCGAGGTTGCCGCCCTCCTCCTTCCGCCCGGTGTTCCAGGCCGCCTCGACGGAGTCGATGTAGTAGTAGCTCGCGCTCTGCTTGGTCTCGAACCGCACGTCGTCGAAGATGTAGAACTCGGCCTCCGGGCCGAAGTAGGCGGTGTCTCCGATCCCGGAGCTCTTCAGGTAGGCCTCCGCCTTGCTGGCAATGTTGCGCGGGTCCCGGCTGTAGGGCTCGTCGGTGAACGGGTCGACGATGAAGAAGTTGATCACCAGCGTCTTCGCCTGGCGGAAGCGGTCCACGAATGCGCTTGTCGGGTCAGCGATGAGTTTCATGTCCGACTCGTGGATCGCCTGGAACCCACGGATCGAGGAGCCGTCGAACATCAGACCTTCGGCGACGGCGTCGGCGTCGAACGCGCCCGCCGGCACGGTGAAGTGCTGCATGACCCCCGGTAGGTCGCAGAAACGCACGTCGATGAACTCGACGCCCTCGTCCTCGACGAAAGCAAGTAGCTCGTCGGCGTTGGTGAACATCCAACCTCCTCGCCCGGCGTCGAGCCGGGGCACCCGTCATCGACCTCGTCCTCGGGACCCGCAGAGCGGGACCTGTGTCGCGCCGACCGTACGAGGGGGCGATTTCCCGGCCGTGTCCCGGATGTTTCGCCCGTGTTACGCACGCCGCCGGCCGGTCAGCGTTGCGGTGGCATGCCTCCGCGCGGGATCTTCATGCCGCGGGGGAGTGGGCCCTTGGGCATCGGCACCGGCTGAGTGCCGAGCGCCCGTAACCGCGAGCGCAGCTCGGTGACCTCGGCCGGACGCAGGTTGCGGGGCAGCTTCATGACGTACTTCGCGAGCCGGCGCAGCGGCACCTGATCCTCGTCGTTGCCGACGATGATGTCGTAGACCGGTGCCTCGCCCACGACCCGCGAGTGGCGGCGCTTCTCCTGGATCAGCAGGTTGGCCACACGCGTCGCGGACTCGCCCTCACCCACCAGGATCACACCAGGGCGGCCGACGACCCGGTGGACCACGTCCTGGTGCCGGTTGGCTGCCACGAGTGGGGTCGCGTCCCAGCCTCGCCGGAGCGTGCCCAGCGCGGCCATCGCGGCGCCGCGCTCGCCCTCGATCTGGGAGTACGCGGCGCGCTCCGCCCGTCTGCCGAACACCAGCGCGCCGGCCAGCACTGCCATAGGAAGCCCGATGATCGGCCAGAGCCACAACGGGCCGACGAACACACCGACCAGAACCAGCACGGCGAGAACGGCGAGCACGGTGCCGAGGGCGATCCAGCCGATGTACGGATCGGACCGCTTCGCCATCCGGTAGGTCTGTCTGACCTGGGCGAAGCGTCCCTTCTTCTCGGACCCCTCCGGACCGTCACTGCCCCTGCGCGCCATGGCGGATAGGTTACGGGGCCGTGGACGTGCGGCCGAAACCGGTCAGCCGAGCTCAGCTGGCGCGGACGTCGGCGGTCATTCGTGCCTCGATCGCCTGCCGGTAGAGGCGGCCCGCACGGTACGAGGAGCGCACCAGGGGACCGGACATCACACCGGCGAAGCCGACCTGCTCGGCCTCCTCGCGGAGCGCAACGAACTCCTCGGGCTTCACCCAGCGCTCCACCGGATGGTGGCGTGGCGAGGGTCGCAGATACTGGGTGATCGTGATGAGGTCGCAGCCGGCCCCCTGCAGGTCGAGCAATGCCTGCGAGATCTCCTCGCGGGTCTCGCCCATACCCAGGATCAGGTTCGACTTGGTGACCATGCCCGCGGCCCGCGCCATCGAGATGACCTCGAGGGACCGCTCGTAACGGAACGCCGGCCGGATCCGCTTGAAGATCCTCGGAACGGTCTCGACGTTGTGTGCGAAAACCTCGGGCGCGGCGTCGAACACCTGCTGGAGCAGATCGGCCTTGCCGGAGAAGTCAGGGGTGAGGATCTCGACGCCGGTGCCGGGGTTGAGCCCGTGGATCGCCCGGATGGTCTCGGCGTAGAGCCACGCACCCTCGTCCGGGAGGTCGTCCCTGGCGACACCGGTGACCGTGGCGTAGCGAAGGCCCATGGCCTGCACGGACTCGGCCACCCGGCGCGGCTCGTCGCGGTCGAGCGGCTCAGGTTTTCCGGTGTCGATCTGGCAGAAGTCGCAGCGCCGGGTGCAGTGGTCGCCGCCGATGAGGAACGTCGCCTCACGGTCCTCCCAGCACTCGAAGATGTTGGGACAGCCGGCTTCCTGGCACACCGTGTGCAGGCCCTCGCGCTTCACCAGGGCGTGGAGCTCGCGGTACTCGGGGCCCATCCGGGCCGTCGTCTTGATCCACGACGGCTTCTTCTCGATCGGCGTCGCGCTGTTGCGCACCTCGAGGCGCAGCAGTCGACGGCCTTCGGGTGCGACGCTCACAGGCTCGAGCCTACGCTGCGGGCCCGACTGCCCCGGCGGCGACAGGTGCGCCGAGCAGGCCGGGCAGGTGGCGCTCGACGACCGGCAGGACCTCGTCGACACCGACGTGGCGGCCGAGCTCCGCCGAGAGCGACGTGACCTCCGCGTCGGCGATGCCGCACGGAACGATCCGGTCGAACCACGCAAGGTCGCAGTCGCAGTTGAGTGCGAACCCGTGCATGGACACCCCCTGGGCGACGCGTAGGCCGATCGCTCCGAGTTTGCGCGCCGGCCCCCGCTCGTCGGCCGGGATCCACACCCCGCTGCGACCCTTGACCTCGACCCGGCCGGCCGGGACGCCGAACTCGGAGCAGACCTCGATCAACACCTGCTCGACTCGGCGGACGAACGCGACGACGTCGACCGGCTCCGGCAGGCGGACGATCGGATAACCGACGATCTGGCCCGGACCGTGCCAGGTGATCTTGCCACCGCGGTCGACGTCGATGACCGGAGCGCCCGCGTCGAGCAGCGGGCGCTCGTGCGCCTCGGTGCGCTTACCCGCGGTGTAAACGGGCTCGTGCTCGAGCAGCATCACGGTGTCGTCGACCTCTCCGGCGACGCGTGCCGCATGCAGCCGCCGCTGCTCCGCCCAGGCGATCTCGTAGGGGACCGGAGCCTCGTGGCGAATCACCCGCAGACCACTCATCCCCCCAGCCTACGGCCGTGCGCTGCGGGCGGATCAAGCCGTCGCCAGTGGCCAGTCTCAGAGAGGCTCCGGGTCGAGGCGTGTCTCGGTGACCACGCCAGCTGCTTTCTCGACCCGGTAGGCAGCGGCGCCGTCGCGCTCGGAATGGACTCCGACGAGCTCGGCGCCCACATAGTGCAGGCCGACACCGTCGTCCGTCGCGTACGACATCGGCAACGTTCCGTCGCCGACGAGGTCGTGCAGGAGTGGCCGTCGCTGCTCTTCGGAGTCGTAGTGGACGCCGTTGCCGTATGGCAGCAGGGCCAGGCCGTTGGTGACGCCCCGCAGCTTCGGCCCGAACGAGTCAGTCGTGCCGCCCACGTGCCAGCAGATCGAGCCGGCCGAGATGCCGGAGAGAACGACACCCGATGCCCAGGCCTCACGCATGACCTCGTCCACTCCGTGGACGCGCCATACCGCGAGCAGGTTTGCCACCGACCCGCCACCCACCCAGATGACGTCCTGTGACAACAGGTGGGTCCTGACGTCGGCGACGTTGGGCATCGAGAAAAGCGCCAGATGAGACATGTCGACCGACCAGCCGGCGAAGGCAGCGTAGGTTCGCTGCACGTAGCCGACGTCGTCCCCACTCGCCGTCGCCAAGAAGGTGACCTTGGGCCGATCTGCTCCGGACAGCCTCAGGGCCAGCTGGGCCAGGCCGGCCGGCACCAGGTTGTCGCGGTCGTCCCGGGTGAAACCGCCGCTCGTGGCGAGGATCGTCGGCGTCCTGGGCATGTGCGCCTCACTGTGAGCTGGGACCGGCAACCTGTGGACAGTACCCGGGGGGTCACGCGGACCAGACGGGTATTTGGGACGATGGTCGGATGGACTTCCCCGTGTACGTGCCGGGCTTTGCCGTGGAGCGGCAACTCGGCACCGGCGGCGACGGCTCGGTCTGGGTCGCCCGCGAGGAAGCCACCGGTCGGCAGGTCGCGCTGAAACTGCTCCATCTCCAGGATCCGGCGGCCCGCGAACGTGCGCGCCGCGAGGCGGCCCTGATGACCATGATCGACCATCCGCACGTGTTGCCCGTGCTCGGGATCGCCGATACCCCGGTCGCCCTCATCCTCGTGCTGGCTCTCGCCGATGGCGGGAGCCTCGCTGAACTGCTGACCGTGCGCGGGACGCTCCCTCCGGGGGAGGTCGTCACGGTGTGCGCGCCGGTCGCCCAGGCTCTCGCGGAGTTGCATTCACGAGGTCTCGTCCACGGCGACGTGACGCCGGCCAACGTCCTGTTCACGGCGGACGGCCGACCGATGATCTCCGATCTCGGCGTGGCGAGGCTGGCCGGTGAGATCCTTTCGGACGTCGGCGGCGCCGCAGGTTTTGCCGCTCCGGAGGTCCAGGCGGGATATCAGCCCCAGCCGGGCTCGGACGTCTACGGGCTGGCCGTGGTCGCCATCCGTGCCCTGACCGGCTATCTCCCCACCCAGGGCCTGATGATCCCCGGTATCCCGCCGGCCACACAGGCGGCGCTGGCTCAGGCGATGCATCCGGATCCCACCCGCCGTCCGGACGCGATGTCGTTGTCGAACGCGCTGTTCGCGCTGGCCGACCCGGAGCCGGTCATGTTGGTGTCGGACACCGGCACCATCCGTCCTGTCCAACCCCTGCCGGATGGTGGCTTCGGCGATCCGTCCTACGGGTCCCACCGCGCCGCCCAGCTTGAGCCCGACGACGACCTCGAGCCGACGCCGGCGCCTGCCCCGGCCGGCCGCCGAGCCAGCCGGGCCCGGTTGGCCGAACCCGATGCAGTGCCCGAGCCGGCGACTTCCGGGCGGCGCGCCCGGGCCGCGGCCGACGCGGCCGAGGCGCCCGCCGAGGGCGTCGAGGCTCCGACTCGCCGACGCCGGCCGGCTCCCGCTCCAGCCGCGCCGGTGCGCCGGCGGCGGCGCCAAATCGACCTCGCCCGGATCATCGCGCTCGTGATCGCCGTGCCCGTCATACTGGCGGGCGCTGTGTTCGCGGGCCTGCAGTTGGTGAACGGCGACGACGAGCCGTCGATGCTTCCGGGAGCCGACCGGGTGACGGCTCCCGGCGAGGCGGAGGTTCCGGTCGACCTGTGCGGCGGCCCCCAGCCGGCCCCGACCGAACAGCCGCCGGCCGTCACCGACTGGACAGAGGTCGTCGAGTCCCTCTATGCGCTGCGCACCCAGGCCTTCGCCGAGACGGAGGCGTCGGCGCTCTGCGAGGTCTATGCACCGACCAGCCAGGTTCTCGCCGAGGACGCAGAGCTGTTGCAGCTCTACGCTGACGCGGGCGTTCATACCGAAGGGCTGGCATTCGAGGTGGTCACCGCGGAGCTCGTGTCACAGGAGGGCGGTCGGGTGGTGCTGGAGATCACCGACCGGCTGCCTCCCTACCAGCTCGTCGACGACGAGGGTGCTGCTGTCGCCGAGAAGGAGGGCCTGCCGGAGGATACGTGGCAGGCCGAGCTCGTGCCTGCGCCCGATGCGTCAGGCTGGCGTTTCGGCTGAGGTGTCGGACGTGGGCGGCGAGACGCCAGCTGCGCGATCAGCCCGACCCAGGCTCAGCCTCCGTCAACGGAGGGCGGCGGCAATGACCGAGGGTGCGTCAGGGTGCTCGAACTCGAACCCGGCGTCGACGAGCCGGGCGGGCGCGAGGCGCAGGCTGCTGAGGATGTCGTCGGCGAACCCGCCGTATCGGATCCGTAGTGCGAACTCCGGAACCGGAAGCAACGTGGGGCGGGCCAGCTGCCTGGCGAGGACCCGACTGAACTCCGCGTTGGTCACGGGCTCGGGTGCCGCCACGTTGTAGGGACCGGAACACCCGTGGGTCTCGATCAAGAACCGCAGGGCACGGACCACGTCGTGGAGGGACACGGGGCTCCAGTACTGCCGGCCCCCGGCGAGCGGCCCGCCGAGCCCCTTGCGAAACCACGGGAGCATACGGGCGATCGCACCGCCGTGCCGCGACATGATCATGTGCGCGCGCGGATGGCACACAGCGATGTCGGCCTTCCGGGCCGGTGCTGCCGCAGCTTCCCAGTCCTGGCACATGTCGGCGAGGAAACCGTCGCCGGGCGGTTCGTCCTCGTCGAGCACCTCCGAGCCGTGCGCGAGCCCGTAGACGCCCGCCGCTGACATCGACACCAGGACCCGAGGGCGATCGGCCAGACCGGCCAGGGCGGTAGCGAGCGTGTGCGTCGAGCCGATCCGGCTGTTACGCAGGGTCCGTCTGTACGCCTCGGTCCAGCGGCGGTCACCGACGTTGGCACCGGCCAGGTTGACGACCGCCTCGACACCCTCGAGTGGCGCGGCGTCAAGCTGCCTCAACGTTGGATCCCACGGGATCTCGTCGTCGGATCGGGCCGGCCGGCGGACCAATCGCAGGACTTCGTCACCGCCCGAGCTCAGGGACGCCGCGAGCGCCGAACCGATCAGCCCGCTCGACCCGGTGATCGCTACCCGCATGTCCGCCTCATACCCGATCCGAGGGTCGCGGTCAGAGGCCGAGGTCGCCTTCGAACTGGCCGCCTTCGAGACGCTGCTTGATGGTGATGAGGAACCGGGCGGCGTCGGCGCCGTCGACCAGCCGGTGGTCGTAGGTGAGCGACAGGTACGCCATCGACCGGATCGCAATGCTGTCGGCGCCGGTGCCGTCGGTGACGACGACGGGTCGCTTGACCACCGTTCCGGTGCCGAGGATGCCGACCTGGGGCTGGTTGATGATCGGCGTGTCAAAGAGGGCGCCGCGGCTACCGGTGTTCGTCAGGGTGAACGTCCCGCCGGACAACTCGTCCGGCAAGATCTTGTTGTTGCGGGTGCGGTCCGCCAGGTCAGCGATCTTGCGGGCCAGGCCGGCGATGTTGAGATCGCCGGCGTCGCGGATGACCGGCACGAGCAGGCCTCTCGTGGTGTCGACCGCGATGCCGAGATGCTCGGCGTCGAAATAGGTGATCTCTCCCTTGTCGGTGTCGATCGTGGCATTGACGCTGGGATGCGCCTTGAGGGCCTCGACAGTTGCCTTCGCGAAGAACGGCAGGAACGACAACTTGACGCCCTCGCGCGCCTCGAATCCTGCCTTCGCCCGCTGGCGCAGCCTGGCGATCGCCGTCACGTCGACCTCGACGACGGTCGTGAGCTGCGCCGACACCTGCAGGGACTCGACCATGCGCCGGGCGATGATGGCACGCAGCCGGGAGACCTTCACGGTTGTTCCGCGCAGTGGAGACGCGTCCGGCACCGCTGCCGGCGCTGCGGCGGGCGCGGCCGCCGGTGCCGCCGCCGCTACGGGCGCTGGCTTTTCCGCCGCCTTGCGGGCCTGCTCGGCGGCCGCCAGGACGTCCTGCTTGCGGATCCGTCCGCCGACGCCGGTACCGGTCAAGCTGGCGAGGTCGACGCTGTGCTCGGCGGCCAGCTTCCGGACGAGGGGGGTGACGTAGGGCGAGCCGTCACCGGACGGACGCTCGGCGGTCACCGCCTGGTCAGGCGCCTGGGGTGGAGGAGCAGCGGCGGCCACCGGCGCGGCCTGGGGGGCGAGGGCCGGCGGCTGTTCGCCCGGTGCAGCCGGCTGGGGCTGCTCGGCCGGCTGCGCCGCGGTGGCCGCGACCTCCGCGGCCTCCGGCGCTGGACGGGGGGGAGTCTGGGCCGGCTGGCCGGATGCGGCGTCGGCGACGCCGATGACGGCCAACTCGGTGCCGACCTCGACGGTCTCGTCCTCGGCGACCTTGATCTCCAGCAGGGTTCCCGATGCGGGTGACGGGATCTCGGTGTCGACCTTGTCGGTGGAGACCTCGAGCAGCGGCTCGTCGGCCTGGACCTCCTCGCCGACCTGCTTGAGCCAACGGGTCACAGTGCCCTCGGTCACGCTCTCGCCGAGCGCCGGAAGGGTGACGGACGTGCCACCGGCCGACGACCCGCCACTGGCCGGCGCCGGTTGAGCCGAGGACTCGGCGGCCGCCTGCTCCTCTTGCTCTCGCGCAGGCTCCGATCCGTCCGCCTGGGCGAGCTGTTCGGCCGCGGGCTGAGCCGGCTGGGCGTCCTGGTCCGGCGTCGGCTCGGGCTCGGCCTCCTGGTCCGGCCCCGCCTCCTGTGCGACATCGACCGTCGGCGGCGCCTGCTCCGCCGAGGGCTCGGCCGACGGGCCGCTCCCGTCCCCCTCGGACGGGTCACCGATGACGGCCAGCTCGGTGCCGACCTCGACGGTCTCGTCCTCGGCGACCTTGATCTCCAGCAGGGTTCCCGATGCCGGTGACGGGATCTCGGTGTCGACCTTGTCGGTGGAAACCTCGAGCAGCGGCTCGTCGGCCTGGACCTCCTCACCGGGCTGCTTGAGCCAACGAGTCACAGTGCCCTCGGTGACACTCTCGCCGAGTGCGGGCAAGGTGACGGAGGTCGCCATCGTCAAGTCCTCTCCAAGTCTCGAACCCGAGCGTGCCGAGCGTACGCGCCGGATCAGCCGTGGACGTGCAGCGGCTTCCCGGCCAGCGCGAGGTGTGCCTCTCCAACGGCCTCACCCTGGGTCGGGTGTGCATGGATGAGCTGAGCGACCTCGGAGGGAAGGGCTTCCCAGTTGTAGATCAGCTGCGCCTCGGCGATCAGTTCGCCGACGCGGCTGCCGACCATATGGACACCGAGCACGGGCCCGTCCGTCTCGCGGACGAGCTTGACGAAGCCCTGCGTCTTGAGGATCTGGCTGCGGCCGTTGCCTGCGAGGTCGTATTGGAACGTCTCGACCTTCTCGTCGCCGAGGCGCTCCCGGGCCTGCGCCTCGGTCAGTCCGACGGATGCCACCTCGGGCTCGCAGTAGGTGATACGCGGGATACCGGCATCCTCGACGGGCACCGGGTTGAGGCCGGCCAGGTCCTCGGCCAGGAAGATGCCCTGCGCGAAGCCGCGGTGCGCGAGCTGCAGACCGGGAACGATGTCGCCGAGGGCGTACACGCCGGCGACATTCGTGCGCAGGCGCTCGTCGGTCAGGACGAAGCCGCGATCCATCGCGATGCCGACCTGGTCGAACCCGAGCCCGTCGCTGACAGCGCCGCGGCCGACGGCGACCAGAAGGAGCTCGGCCTCGACCGGGTCGCCGCTCTCGAGCGTGACCCGGACGCCATTGTCGGTGTGGTCGACGGCCTTGAACGGCGTTCCGGTCCTGAACGCGATGCCGCGCTTGCGGAACGCGCGCTCGACAGCCTTGGAGCACGCTTCATCCTCGGCCGGGACCAGCCTCGGAAGTGCCTCGACGATCGTCACCTCGGCACCGAAGGACCGCCAGACACTGGCGAACTCGACTCCGATCACGCCTCCGCCGAGCACGACGACGGAAGCGGGCACGCGATCCATCAGGAGTGCCTCGTAGCTGGTGATGACGCGCTCGCCGTCGATCTCGAGCCCGGGCAATGACTTCGCGTACGAGCCGGTGGCAAGGACCACATGCTTGCCCTCGTATCTGGTGCCGTCGACCTCGACGGCGTTGGCCGCGACCAGCCGGCCCTCACCCTCGACGAGGGTGACCCCGCGGGCCTTGACCAGGCCCTGCAGGCCCTTGTAGAGCCGCCCCACCACGCCGTCCTTGTACGAGTTGACGCCGCTCATGTCGATGCCTTCGAGCGATGCAGACACCCCGAACTGGGCACTCTCGCGTGCTGCGTCGGCGACCTCGGCCGCGTGCAGCAGCGCCTTGGTCGGGATGCAGCCGTAGTGCAGGCAGGTGCCGCCCACCTTGTCCTTCTCGACCAGCGCCACGGACATGCCCAGCTCAGCAGCCCGGAAGGCACAGGCGTAGCCGCCACTTCCGCCGCCGAGGATGACGATGTCGAAGTTGTTCGCCACGGAGCGCTCCCACAAGAGGTCGTCATGGCCGGATCGCGGCCAGGTCTCGTCAACATCCTTCCACCCCTCGTCCGGTAAGAACCAACGGGCTGGGATGGCAGACTTCCCGGATCGGGTCCGCGGGCGACCCGGCGACGGAGGTCAGCATGCGTTGGTTCGGTCGGCGCCGGAAGAGTGCCGTCGGCAGCCTCGACCGGGCGGCGGACGGATCCGACGTCTCGCATCTGGAGGACTTCGCGCGGACGCGGCGTGGCGTCGAGGCGTTCGTCGAGCCGCCGACGACGATGACCGCCACCACCGTGGTCCTGGTCGCGCACGACGGCGAGTGGACCCGACGCCGGGTGCATGACGCGCAGGCCGCCCATGACCTGGCCCGCAGGCTCGGCATTCCCGCCTACGACGCACAGGTCGTCGGCTACCCGCAACGCATGCGCGAGTGGAACCGCCGCCAAGGCGGCTGAGCGGCTCGACCTGTCAGGACGGCCAGGATCATTGGCGGCTCACTGCGGCCACTACTCGTCGTGGGCCGGGACGAGCACGCTCAGGCAGGTCACGCAGCCTTCGAGCTTCTCGTACTCGGCGATGTCGACGACGACCGGCGCATACCCCCAGTTCGCAAGCAGCCCAGCGGTGCGGGGCGCCGACGCCGCGATCAGGACCTGGTCGTCACCGAGAGGGACGACGTGGCAGCCGGCCTCCTCGTCGACCGGGTGCAGGGGAGGAAACGCGCTCACGTCGACGAGATCCGGCAGGGCGAGCAGCGTGCCGTCCGGCAGCGCGGTGACAGCCGACTTGAGGTGCAGCACGTTGCCCAGGGGCACCGTGACGACAGTGCGGCCTACGCGGGCCAGGTGCGCGCTGAGCTGGCGTACGCCCTCGAGGTCGGTGCGACCGCCGAGTCCGACGTACACGGTTGCGCCGACCTGGAGCACGTCGCCGCCTTCGAGCCTCCCAGGTGCCTCGACGCGGACGACGTCGAGTCCAATCTCGCGGACCGCACGCTCGGTGCCGACGATCTCCGGGCGTCGCTCGGCGGCGCCTGGCCGGGTCAGGATCGCCAGGTCGTCACACACCACGACCGTGTCCTCGACGAAGACCGAGTCCGGACATTCGTCGGCCGTCGTCACCTGGCGAAGGGTCCAACCGGCTCCGGAGAGGGCGGCGGCGTAGGCGTCGTGCTGGCTGCGTGCCAGCGCGACATCGACTGTGGTCCGGGACAGGTAGGTGACGATGCCTTCGGCGAGCCGGCTACTCGGCTTCCGGACCAGGGCGGTCCCCCGGTCGGGCATCGGCAAGTCAGAGCACGCCTGCAGCGGCGTCCTCGACGATCTGGATCAGTGTGCGCACGCCGGCGCCCGTGCCGCCCTTCGGCGTGTAACCGAACGGTGCGTCGTTGAACGCCGGGCCGGCGATGTCCAGATGTGCCCAGTCGATGCCGTCTGCCACGAACTCCTTGAGGAAGATGCCGGCCGAGAGCGCTCCGCCCCGACGCTCCCCGATGTTCGCGATATCGGCGATGGGTGAGTCGAGCTTCTCCCGCAGCTCGGACGGAAGGGGGAGCGGCCACATCTGCTCACCCGCGCGCCCGGACGCGTCGTGGATCTTGTCCAGCAGCGTGTCGTCGTTTGCCATGATCCCCGAGACGCGGGTGCCGAGCGCGACCACGCATGCGCCGGTCAAGGTGGCGATGTCGACGATGAGGTCCGCCCGGTCCTCGCTCGCGCGCACCAGGGCGTCGGCAAGGACCAGCCGACCCTCGGCGTCGGTGTTCAGGACCTCGACCGTCTTGCCGCCGTACATCGTCAGCACGTCCGACGGGCGCTGCGCGCTGCCCGAGGGCATGTTCTCCGCCATCGGCGCGTACGCAGTCACGGCGACCCTGGGCGCGAGCCTGGCGACGGCGACCACGACAGCGATCACGGCCGCTGCGCCGCTCATGTCGCACTTCATCGTCACCATTGCGTCGGTGGGCTTGAGCGAGAGCCCGCCGGAGTCGAACGTGATGCCCTTGCCGACCAGGGCGATGTGCTTCTTCGCCCGGGCCGGCTTGTACGCGATGCGTACCAACCGAGGCGGGTTCGCCGATCCCTGGCCGACGCCGAGGATGCCGCCGTACCCGCCCTTGGCCAGCGCCTTCTCGTCGAGGATCTCGAGGTCGAGCTTGAGTCCCTTGGCGTGCTTGGCGGCCGCATCGGCGAACGCCACCGGCGCGAGGTCGCGAGCAGGGGTGTTGATCCAGCTCCGGGTCTGGTTGACCGCCTCGGCGATCACCTCGGCCCGGGCCACGGCCCGTCTGACGGCCCTCGCCTTCACGCCCGCGCCGACGATCGTCGCCGCAGCGAGTGGTGCCTTCGCATCGCCGGTCTTGTACTCGTCGAACGTGTAGGCGCCGAGCAGCACCCCTTCGGCGATGGCGGCGGCGTCCTCGGGTCCGCTGACGGGCAGTGCGAACGCCGCAGTCTCGGTTCCAGCGAGCGCGCGCGCCCCTGCGCCAGCCGCCCGGCGAAGGGCCTCGCGATAGCCCGTTGTGCTCCCTTCCGGAAGCTTCCCGACGCCCACGGCGACAACGACAGGCGGCTTGGCGGCGCCGTTCGTCGGCAGCTTCGTCACCTCGTCGGCCTTGCCGGTCGCGCCCAGGTGCTTCAGCGTCGTCGCGAGCGACCTGCGCAGCGCTGCGTCGACGGCCGCCGCGCCCTCGAGCAGGCGCAGGGTGTCGTCCTCGCCCCGCGCGACGGCGACGACGATGGCATCGACCTTGATCCCGGTCGGGTCGGCGGAGGACAGGGCGATGGTTGTCACGATTCTCCAAGACATCGGGCTGACAGGTCCGCGCGCGATGCTACGCGGAGCTGTGATCGAGATCTCGGGACACCCGCCGCTGGTCCGACCGCGGCGGCCGTCTCGAGATCACTGACACGACCATAGAGTTACCCGGCGTGAGCACCCTTCTCCGCAGCCCGCTCCACGACCGGCATGTGGCCCGCGGCGCCAGGTTCGCCGAGTTCGGCGGCTGGGAGATGCCACTGCAGTACTCCGGAGTCGTCGACGAGCACACGGCGGTCCGCGAGCGCGTCGGGATCTTCGATGTCAGCCACCTGGGCAAGGCGACGGTCACCGGGCCGGGCGCCAGGGCATTCGTCGACTCCTGCCTGACGAACGCGCTGGACAAGATCGCCCCGGGCAAAGCCCAGTACACGCTCTGCTGCGACGACGCGACCGGCGGTGTCGTCGACGACCTCATCGCCTACCTGCGGTCGGACGACGATCTCCTGCTCATCCCCAACGCCGCCAACTCCGCCGAGGTCGTGCGCCGTTTCGCAGAGGCTGCGCCGGAAGGGGTCGTGATCAACGATGCTCACCGCGAGTACGCGGTTCTCGCCGTCCAGGGCACCCACAGCGACGAGGTGCTCGAGGGGCTCGGCCTGCCGACTGGGCACGACTACATGGCATTCGCGGACACGACCTGGGACGGTGCCGCGCTGACGGTGTGCAGGACGGGTTACACGGGCGAGCGCGGCTACGAGCTGGTCGTCCCCTGGGATCACGCCGGAAGTATGTGGGACGCGCTGCTGGCCGCCGGAGCGCCCCACGGGATCCTGCCCTGCGGGCTGGCCGCCCGAGACACATTGCGCACAGAGATGGGGTATCCCCTGCACGGCCAGGACCTCTCGTTGGAGATCACCCCCGTGCAAGCCAGCGCCGGGTGGGCGGTCGGCTGGGACAAGCCGGCGTTCTGGGGGCGGGACGCCCTCCTCTCCGAGCGGGCGTCCGGCCCGGCCCGCCGGCTGCGCGGCATCAGCGCCCTGGGCCGCGGCATCCCACGCCCGGGCATGACGGTCGCGGTCGGTGGCGAGACCGCGGGTCGGGTGACGTCCGGAACATTCTCGCCGACCCTGCGCAAGGGCATCGGCCTCGCGCTGCTGCCGCCGGAGGTCCCGGACGGCGACCGGGTCGACGTCGATGTCCGGGGACGGGCCGAGCCGTTCGAGGTCGTCCGCCCACCATTCGTGCAGCCCTCCACCCGCGAGGAGTAGCCGGCGGGTCCTGGAGACGCCGGCCCCTAGCTCACCGAGTCTCCGCCGTGGCCCCTTGCCGTCTGTTGGACCGCTTCCACGCGGCGGGTGACGCACGTGCCATCGGTTGGCATCTCCGTGACCTGCCTACGAGCGACGAGTCGGCCCGCGAGCGTCACACAGATTGCTGACGCACGGATGCCTCACACCGGTATCAGCTGATCTCCGGTTCCGGACCGGGTGAGCCGAGACTCGCCAACAGGGCGGCGGCCGCGCGCAGCGGCGGCACAGCGAGCAGGGCTCCTACGCCGTCGTCGAGGCCGATCTGGTAGTCCACCACCGGCGTGAGGCGCAGCCGCTCCAGCAGTGCCGCGTGGCCTGGGTCGGGCGAGCGGTGCCCGGCCACGAGCCAGTGTGTGACCCTGGTGCTCACGCGTCGGGCGACGACGGCCGCGGCGCACGTGACCAGACCGTCGAGCACGACCGGCGTGCGGCGGACGGCGCTCTGGACGAGGAAGCCGGTCAGCGCTGCGAACTCGGCGCCCCCGACCGCGGCCAGCAGGTCGATCATGTCACCGCCGCCACCCAGCACGCGGCGGCCGCGCCGGGCCGCGTCGCGGACGGCGGCACACGAGTGCATCCAGGCCCGGTCGTCGGCCACGGAGCGGCTGCCGATGACGGACGCCACGTCCTTACTGGTCAGCAACGTCGCGAGTGTCCACGCGGACACCGCGCCGCCGGCCCCGACACCGGCCGCCACCAGCAATTCGGTTCCGCTGTCGACCTCCTCGTCGGCGACGGTGACGCCTGCGGTGAACGCGGCCGCGGCCTCGGCCCGGGTGAGCGCATCCTCGATGTCGATCCGGCCCGAGCCGCGCCGGACCTTGTGCTGGGTGACGGCGGCCGGCAGGCCGGTTCCGTCCACGGCGACGTCGACGACTCGTGTACTTGCGCCGGCCAGCTCGGCGAGGACGTTCGTAGGTCCCGCGCCGGCCAGGAGCGCGCGCACGGTGGCCGCCGTTTCCGGTGCCTCGGTCTCCGTCGTGTCATGGTCGCCGGCGAAGACGACGAGCCGAACCCGCTCCAGCGGCGCGGTGGGGCACCGGCCCTGCGTAGCCGCGAGCCAGATGCCGAGCTCACCGAGCCGACCGAGCGAGCCTTCCGGACGCGAATGCTCCTCGAGCAGGTCCGTCGCCTGTCGGCGGGCTCCGTCGTCCGGCAGCGCGACTCTCGCGGCGATCTCGGTCAGGTCGAGGGCCATGCGCCGTCCTCAGCCGGGATGCTCTGACCCGAGAACCATAGGAGGTCGGGCGCGCCGATCGCCCCGGGACGTGAGGGGACCGTCCCCGTCGTCCCCATACGACGAGGACGGTCCCGCCCCCCAACACGGTCCGGCCGGCTGATCCCCCCGTTGACGGCCGACGCTTCCCGTGCCCATCAAGACGCAGGCAAAGGCCCGGGATGACGCGGCTTCTGGAACGGATGTCGGCGGGACCGGATGGGCGGTTCGCCCAGCCGGCCGCGGTAGCCTCGCCACGCACGCGACGCGAGGAGACGGCGATGGCCTGGATCTGGCGCTACCTGGACGGGAGCGGCGCGGAGGTGCCGCCGGCCGACGTGTCCGGCGGAGGCGACGGCAGCGGGTTCGTCACCCAATCCGATGCGGAGTCCTGGTTGGGAGAGCGGTGGCGGGCACTCGCCGAGGCCGGGGTCGAGGCCGTCATCTTGCTCGAGGACGGCCGGCAGGTTTATGGCCCGATGAGCCTGCAACCGCCGGACTGAGGGCCCGCTCTTCCCCCTGGTCCGGGAGGCTCGAGATCCTTGCCGAAACTCCGCGCGAGCCCCGTCCCGGCATGGAAACCGAAGACCGGGATCGACACGTAGCCGCTGGACTCGTACAACGAGATCGCCTCGGGCTGGCGCAAGCCCGTCTCCAGGACGATCCTGCGGTACCCGGCAGCAGCCGCACGGCTCTCCAGGTCGGCGAGCAGGCGGCGGGCGTAACCCCACCCCGCGGCGATCCTCGACGACGTACATCCTCTTGATCTCGGCCGCGTCGTCATCGTGGCGCCGGAAGCCGCCGGACGCGACTGGTTCGGCACCGGCGAACCCGACAAGGAAGACACCTTCGGGCGGGGCGAACTCGGCCGGGTCGACCGGCGTCTCGTCCTCGCCGCCGTAGCGCTCGACGTACTCCTGTTGGAGCTCGGCCTCGAGGGCGCGGACGACCGGGTCGGTGTAGGCGAGCGCACGCAAGCACGAAATCCGGGGACGCGGACGCCGCCCTCGCGGGAAGCGCCGCGCTCACACCGAGGCCCCGGGCTTCACCGTCGGCTTCGGGAGCCGGAGCTTGCGTATCTGCGTCGACCGGGCGATCGCGTAGAAGACGTGGCCGCGACCTGTGTCATCGGGGAAGCGCTTGCGGATCTCGCGCTTGATCCGGAAACGGAGCACCGTCAGATCGACGATCACCAGCAGCATCGAACCCACCCACAGGAACGTCGAGAAGATCCGCACCTGCGGCGAGTTCACGAAGCTGGTGATCAGCACCAGGAGGACGATCGGCAGGAAGAACTCCGCCACCGTGCGGCGTGAGTCGACGTAGTCCCGCAGGAACTTCCGGACCGGACCCTTGTCGCGCTCGAGAAAGCCGCTCTCGTCGCCGGAGACCATGGCCCGCCGGGTGCGCGAGCGCTGGGTACGGGCGAGCTCTCGCTCACGGCGAAGCGCCTCCCGGCGGGTGAGCGGCGGCTTGACCCGCTGCTTGCGGGCTTCCTCGGCCTCGCGGCGGGTGGGCGTCGGGTCGGCCCTTGCCGGTCGCCTGAGCTTCCGCGCCGGACGGGCCGGCGGCGGGGTCGGCGGGCTGGTCTGCGGTGGTGCGGCGGCGGAACACGTAGCCAAGAGTAGGTCAGCCCGGAGACCGGCCTGCCCACGAGGACCCCGACGTCGTAGGGTTGGTGGAAATAACCGCAGTCCGCCTACCGCGCATCACGAAAGGGCTACCGGGCCAGATGGGGATCCTCCAGCGCATGTCCATGATCTTCCGGGCCAAGGCCGATCGGGCGCTCGACCGTGCCGAGGACCCCCGGGAGACCCTCGACTACTCGTACAAGAAGCAGCTCGAACTGCTTCAGAAGGTGCGCCGGGGGGTCGCCGACGTCGCGACCAGCCGCAAGCGCATCGAGGTCCAGATCTCCCAGCTCTCGGGGCAGGGAACCAAGCTCCAGGACCAGGCGCAACGGGCACTTTCGCTCGGCCGCGAGGATCTCGCCCGCGAGGCCCTCACCCGCAGGTCCGGACTCGAGACCCAGATCATCGACCTGCAGACCCAGCACTCCGCCCTGCAGGGCGAGGAGGAAAAGCTCACTCTCGCCGCCCAGCGGCTGCAGGCCAAGGTCGAGGCCTTCCGCACCAGGAAGGAGACGATCAAGGCGAGCTATACCGCCGCCGAGGCCCAGACCCGCATCGGCGAGGCGTTCACGGGCATCTCCGAGGAGATGAGCGACGTCGGCATGGCGGTGCAACGTGCCGAGGACAAGACCGCTGCCATGCAGGCCAGGGCCGGCGCCATCGACGAACTGCTCGCCTCGGGCGCCCTCGAGGACCCGACCGGCATCGCCAAGGACGACATCACCGCCGAGCTCGACCGGCTGGCGTCGACGAGCGACGTCGAGCTCGAGCTGGCCCGAATGAAGCAGGAGCTCACGGCCGGTCCCGCCGAGCCGCCGCGCCAGATCGAGGGTCAGGCGCAGCCCACTGGCGACCCGCTCGCGACGCCGCAGAGCCAGCCCCAGCAGGACGAGGGCCGGCCGTGATCGTCCGCATCATGGGCGAAGGGCAGTTGGCGGTCGACGACTCCCGCATGCGTGAGCTCAACAGCCTCGACGACGCTCTGGGTGCGGCGATCGAGTCCGGGGACGACGAGCGGTTCCGGAGGGCCTTGATGGCGTTGCTCGACGCCGTCCGGGCCCGCGGCACGCCGCTCGCCGACGACGTCCTGGTCGACAGCGACCTGGTACTTCCGTATGCGGAGGCGCACATCGACGAGGTTCGGGAGATGCTCTCCGGCGAGGGCCTGATTCCCGGCTGACCGGCGTGCCACCGGCCGGGCGCGATCGACCAGGTCAAACACCCCGGCCGGCGCTTCGCCAGGCCTGCCGCATGGTCAAGCGCCGCAAAGGCAAGGTGAAGGAACTGCGACCGGCGCCACCTCGTTGGACGGGTGACGATCCGGCGACAGACAGGAGGCGCTGTGGCGCAGACGAGGTTCCGTCCGGACCGCGGGCTTTCGGCCCGGATGGTGCTCACGATGCTGTTGCTGGCGGCCCTCTACGTCGTGCTCGATCGTCGCCATCAGCCAGTACACCAGCGGCGGTTGGTGGCTCGGCCTGATCATCGGCGTGGGCGCCTTCTGGGCCCAGTGGTATTTCTCGGACACGTTGGCGCTCAGGGCGATGAGGGCCCGGGAGGTCGCCCCGGAGGAGGCGCCCGAGCTGCATGCGATGGTCGACCGGCTCTGTGCTCAGGCGAACATGCCCAAGCCGCGCGTCGCCATCGCCGATGTGGACCTGCCCAACGCCTTCGCTACCGGCCGCAGCCCGCAACGTGCCGTCGTGTGCGCCACCACCGGCCTCATGCGCCGGTTCGAGCAAGGAAGAGCTGGAGGGCGTCGTGGCCCACGAGCTGTCGCACGTGGCGCACCGCGACGTCACGGTGATGACCATCGCCTCGGTCGTGGGCCTGCTCGCCGGGTTGCTGACTCGGATTGCGCTCTGGGGCGGCATGGGGCGGCAACGTGACAACAACGCCGCGATGGTCGCGCTTATGGTCACGGTCGTCGCCATAGTCGTGTACGCGGTGAGCTTCCTGCTGACCAGGCTGCTCTCCCGCTACCGCGAGCTGGCGGCCGACCGGGCCGGCGCGATCCTGACCGGGCAGCCATCTCAGCTGGCCAACGCACTGACCAAGATCACGGGCCAGATGAGCCAGATCCCCACCCGGGACCTGCGCGCGGCCGAGCCGTACAACGCGTTCTTCGTCGTTCCCGCCCTCACCGGAAAGGCGGATCTCGGGTCGCTCTTCGCGAGCGCATCCACCGCTGGAGAAGCGCCTCGAGCAGTTGGCCAAGATCTCCGTCGAGCTCGGCCGGGAGTGACTGTGGGTCTGCTCGACGCACTCCTCGGCCGGTCCCGCCAGGCCCAGCCGAACCTCGACGCTCTGTTCTCGCTGCCCAGCGCCGCCTTGACCCTGGAGGCGGCGTCCGAGATCCGGCCCGACGGGCGTGGGAGCCGTGTGCTTCCGGGAGGCCGAGGGCGGTCCGTTCGCCCGCCTGAAGGCCGAGATCACCACCCTGTTGGGTGGCTCCGAGCCGGAGGAGGTCCGAGACGAGCACGGCTACACCTGGCTGGTCGTCCGTCGTCCGGCTTCCGACGTCCCCGCGCTCGTCACCGACCTGCACGCCGTGAACACGACGCTCGAGGCAGCGGGCTTCGGACCCACATTGTTGTGCTCGACGGTGGGACTGCGGACCGCGGCGGGCCAACCGCTCGCGCTGGTCTACCTCTACAAACGGGGCACGTTCTACCCGTTCGCACCGGTCGATGCGACGGCTCAGCGTCGCGACTCGGCGCTCGAGCTGCAGGTTCGGGCGCTGATCGCCGGCGATCTACCGATCGAGACCGACGTCACCCGGTGGTTCCCCGTCTGGGGCGCGCCAGGCGTTTAGCCGCCGCACTGGTTCACGAGGTCGGTCAGAGCTCGTCGAAGGGCGTCGAGTAGGCGAACTCGCCGCGGATCGACGGGTCGTACGCCGTGAGAGTGCGGACCATGAAGTTCGGCGCCCACCGGGCGACCGGAGGCGTGATGCCGTACTCGGCGGCCATCCGGAAGCCGAACCGGGGGTAGTACCCGGCGTGGCCGAGAAGCGCCACGAGGGGCTCGTCCAACGCGTCGGCCGCGCCGAGTGCCGCATGCATCAGTGCCCCACCGACGCCTTGCCCCTGTCGAACGGGGATTACGCCGAGCGGACCGAGTCCCAGCACGTCGGTGCCGTCCACCCAGGCGCGGGTGCAGACCACGTGTCCGACGATGTGGCCGCTGGCGCCGACTGCGACCAGCGAGAGACGCGGAAGCCAGGCGTCGCTCGAGCGGAGCGCGTCGACGAGACCGGCTTCGGCAGGTGTGACATCGGGCGCGTCGGCCGTGGCGAACGCCGACGCATGTACGGCCCGAATGCCCTCGACATCGGCGGGTACCTCGCGTCGGATCAGCATCCCGGTCAGGCTGCCGGGCGGGCCCGTCGCGGGCAACCGAGTATCCGCCGCCGCTGCGAGGCCGGTGATCAGCTGACGGCCGTCAGTCGCGGACGGCCTCGGGCCCGGGGAGCGCGAGCATCCGATCCAGCGCCACGCGGGCCCAGTGCTCGGTATCCGGGTCGACCTCGATCCGGTTGACGACCCGTCCGTCTACGAGGTTCTCGAGCGCCCACACCAGGTGTGGCAGGTCGATGCGGTTCATCGTCGCGCAGAAGCACACCGTCTTGTCCAGGAAGACGACAGTCTTGTCGGGGTGCTCCAGTGCGAGGCGCTTGACCAGGTTGAGCTCGGTGCCGACGGCCCACGCCGTGCCCGGCTCGGCGGCGGCGATCGTGCTGATGATGTACTCCGTGGAGCCGACGTAGTCGGCGCGGGTGACGACCTCGTGCTGACATTCCGGATGCGCGATCACGTTGACCCCGGGGATCCGCTCGCGGACGTCGGCGACGGATTCCGCCGAGAAGCGCCCGTGCACGGAACAGTGGCCGCGCCAGAGCAGCATGGTGGCGTCGCGAAGCTGCTGGTCGGTGACGCCGAAGTCGGGCCTGTGTGGGTCGATCACCACGCAGTCGTCGAGCGAGAGGCCCATCTGGAGCACGGCGGTGTTGCGGCCGAGGTGCTGGTCCGGGAAGAACAGCACCTTCTCGCCACGCTCGAACGCCCAGGAGAGGGCACGCTCGGCGTTGCTGGAGGTGCACACGGCGCCTCCGTTGCGGCCGCAGAAGGCCTTGATGTCGGCCGACGAGTTCATGTAGGTGATCGGAACGGTCACGTCGGCGACGCCGGCATCGGCCAGCCGCTCCCACGCCTCCTCGACCTGGACCAGCCGCGCCATGTCAGCCATCGAGCAGCCGGCCGCGAGGTCGGGCAGCACAACCTGCTGGTGGTCACCGGTGAGGATGTCGGCCGACTCGGCCATGAAATGGACACCGCAGAAGATGATGTACTCGGCCTCTGGCCGTGCCGCGGCCTCGCGGGCAAGCTTGAAGGAGTCGCCGGTCACGTCGGCGAACTGGATGACCTCGTCGCGCTGGTAGTGGTGTCCGAGCACGAACGCGCGATCACCTAGGGCGGCGCGGGCGCGCCGCGCGCGGTCGACCAGATCCGGATCGCTGGCCGCGGGGAGGTCCCCCGGGCACTCGACGCCGCGCTCACTCTCGGGGTCGGCGCCTCGCCCGAGGAGCAGCAACGGCAGCGGCACCGAGCTCGCTGGCGAAGTGACGGTCACCGTGCCGCCTTTCCTGGTGTTCTCACCGGCATGCTTTCACGCCGACGTCGCGTCACCGGGTTCAGCCATCACGAGCAGGCCTTCATTCCGGCGAACAGCTGACATTTGGCGGCACGAGGGCCCGGTGCCGGGGGGTACTGGCGACCGAGAACAAGCGTGGGCGCACGGCCACCCGAGCGGCGTGGCACGTTGGAACGTTGCTCGTGGCACGCTGGACGGCTGTCGCCGCGGGTGCTTTGTCGCATTTTGTGGAACGCTTCAGCGTGCCACGTGCGGCGGGACCGCTGGGAACGGGCCGCCCGGTCGGTCACCCGAGCATGGCCGCGGGAAGGTACGGCGCCGGCGGGCGCATGTGCCGGAGGGCCAGGAGCCCGCCGACGTGGACGCCGAGGCCCGCTGCGAGGCCGACGTCGACGGCCCAGTCCTGCTCGGCGGAGAGCCTGGCGACCTCCACGCGGGAAGCGGGTGTGGAGCGTGTCAGGACCGACCAGAGCAGGCGGCGTGCCACCTCTCGGGTCGTCGCGCCGAGCGCGATCGGTGAACCTGCGCGGTGGTAGGCGTAGCCCGATCCTGTCGTGAGGTCGCAGACCAGCAGCCCAGCCCCGGCGCCCAGCAGGTCGTGGTCCGGGCCCCTGGCGGCACCCCGCACCCGGCGGTCCACCGAGTCGACGAGCGCGCGATCGCCGTCGAGGGCCTCTCGGACGCCCTCGACGAGCGGCAGGGCCGAACGATCGACCTGACCGGAAAGCCCCATCGTGGGGTGCAGCAGGAACCCGGCCATCCGCACCAGCCGCGCCGTCGGCGGGTCGTCGGGCAGGACCGCCATGCCCCGCAGGCAGCCGCGGCTATACGACAGCGCCGCTTCCAGCAACCTCGGCCCCACGACGCCGACTGATCGTCGGACCGCGAGCACCGAGAGGCACCAGAGCAGGTCGCGGCGGGTCGAGAGGACGGCGCCGGACATCGCCCCGTCCTCGTCGGCGACCCAGCATCCGGCGGGGTCGCTCGACGCCAGGTGCTCGACGAGGGGCAGCTCCGTGCCCACGGTCGCCTTGCGGATCAGCCCGGCCACCTCGGCCACCTCGTCAGGGTTCTCGGCGCGAAGGGGACGGATCCGCATGGGGCAGACTCTGCCCCATGCGCGTGCTGGTAGCTCCCGACAAGTTCGCCGGCACGCTCACCGCCGTAGAGGCGGCCGACGCGATCGCCGAGGGCTGGCTCCGGACTGCCCCCGGCGACGACGTGGTCAAGGTCCCGCTGGCCGACGGCGGCCCGGGCTTTCTCGACGTGATCCACGCGGCGATGGGTGGCGAGGTGACGGTGGTCACAGTTCGCGGACCCCTCGGCACGCCGGTTCCTGCCACGCTGCTCCTCGCCCAGGGCACGGCGTATGTCGAGTCGGCTCAGGCGTGCGGCATCGCGCTCCTTCCGATGCACGGCCGCGTGCCGGCGCCGGGTGTGGTCGAGGACGCGTCGACGTTCGGCGTCGGCGAGCTCGTGGCCGAGGCGGTCGACGCCGGCGCCCGACGGGTGGTCGTCGGTTTGGGAGGCAGCGGGACCAACGACGGCGGCGCCGGCCTGCTGGCAGCCCTCGGTGGTACGAGCGAGCCCGAGGGCGCCCTGACTGCCGGCGCGACGGGCCTCACCGAACTCGCCGCCGTCGACCTGGCACCCGCACGGGAAAGGCTGGCCGAACGCGAGATCGTCGCCGCGTCGGACGTCGACAACCCGTTGCTCGGCCTGCGCGGCGCCACGAACGTCTTCGGCCCGCAGAAGGGAGTGGCCGCCGATCGGCTGATGGAGGTCGACGGCGCGCTCACCCGTTTCGCGCACCTGGCTGGCCGCGAACTCGCCGACGCCAAGGGTGCCGGCGCCGCCGGCGGCCTGGGTTACGGGCTGATGCTGGTCGGCGCGCGTCGGGAACCGGGCTTCGGAACCGTGGCGGCCGTCGTCGGGCTTCGGGAGGCGATCCGGGAGGCGGACGTCGTGCTCACGGGTGAGGGCAGGCTGGACTGGCAGTCGATGAGCGGCAAGGTCGTATCCGGCGTCGCGGCGCTCGCGGGCCCGGCCATGCGGCCATGTGTCGCCATCGCCGGTTCGGTACAGGCGGGTTCGCGCGAGCTGCGGGCGAACGGGATCGAGGCCGCGTACTCCGTTGTCGATGTCGTCGGCGCGGACACGGCGTTCGCGAAGCCGGCCGAGAGCCTCGCCACGGCGGCGGCACGCGTCGCGCGGACGTGGAGCGGTCGGTGAGGCTGTGCGACTATAGAGGGGTACCACCGCGGAATGCCCGGCGTGATGTCGGCGTTCGGCAATGAAGACCGAACTCGAGACTCCCAGGAGCAGATCGATATGACGGTTCAGGAAGAGACCGCCCAGGGTGTGGTGCTCACCGACGGCGCCGCCACCAAGGTCAAGAATCTGCTCGACCAGGAGGGCCGTGAGGACCTCGCCCTGCGCGTCGCGGTACAGCCGGGCGGCTGCTCAGGCCTGCGGTACCAGCTCTTCTTCGACGAGCGCTCGCTCGACGGAGACATGGTTCACGACTTCGGTGGCGTCAACGTGGTCGTCGACCGCATGAGCGCGCCGTACCTGCTCGGTGCCACGATCGACTTCGTCGACACCATCGAGCGTCAGGGCTTCACCATCGACAACCCGAACGCCACCGGGTCCTGCGCCTGCGGCGACTCCTTCCACTAGATCGCCGCGAAGCAGCGCGGGCTTTTCTACGGCGAGCTGCCGAGGGCAAAGACATACACTCCGCTCTCGTGAACATCGCCGTCACCGGGTCGATCGCGACCGACCACCTGATGACGTTCTCGGGGCGGTTCGCGGACTCTCTGGTCGTCGACCAGCTCGACAAGATCTCCCTCTCTTTCTTGGCCGAGGACCTGCAGGTGAGGCGCGGCGGCATCGGGGCAAACATCTGCTTCGGCATGGCCAACCTGGGCCTCGCGCCGATCCTGGTCGGCGCCGTGGGCGAGGACTTCGCGGACTACCGGTCCTGGCTCGAGCGGCATGGCGTCGACTGCGAGAGCGTCCACGCTTCCCAGGTCCGGCACACGGCGCGCTTCGTCTGCACGACCGACAACGACCACGCCCAGATCGCCACGTTCTACGCGGGCGCCATGACCGAGGCTCGGGACATCGAGCTCCGGCCGGTGGCCGACCGGGTCGGTGGGCTCGAGCTGGTGGTGGTCAGCCCCAACGACCCGGAGGCGATGCTCCGGCACACCGAGGAGTGCCGGACTCGCGGCTACGCGTTCGCGGCCGACCCGTCGCAGCAACTCGCGTGGATGGACGGCGCCGGGATCCGTCTGCTCGTCGACGGGGCGACGTACCTGTTCTCCAACGAGTACGAGGCCGCGCTTCTCGAGAAGAAGACCGGGTGGAGTGCGGACGACGTTCTGTCCCGGGTCGGGGTCCGGGTGACCACACTCGGCCCGGACGGGGCGCGGGTGGAGCAGATCGGCCAGCCGGACATCCTGGTGCCGGCTGCGGCCGAGACGAAAGCTCAAGATCCGACGGGTGTCGGCGACGCCTTCCGGGCCGGATTCCTGTCCGCGGTGGCTTGGGGTCTCTCACACCAACGAGCAGCGCAACTGGGCGCCTTGCTGGCCACGTACGTCCTCGAGACGGTCGGCACCCAGGAGTACGAGTTAGGCCGTGCCGACGTTCTGCGCAGGCTCGGCGATGCCTACGGTCCCGACGCCGTCGCCGACATCGCTTCGCATCTGCGGACACCCCGGCCATAACGGCCTGCATCCCGCGACCCAACCGAGCGGGATCCCTGCAACCAGGCCGCTAGCCTCTGCCCCATGAATGACGTCCTCGCTCGGCTGCAGGCCCAGGACCGGTTCTTGGTGCGTCAACATTTCACGGTCATGGTCAACCGGTACGACATCGTCACCTGGCGGACCGACGGCAGGCCGGGTGAGCTGTTGGCGACGTGTCAGCAGAAGCGGATGACGTTCCGGGAGGAGGCCACGTTCTTCGCCGACGCCGAGCACACCCAGCGGGTGTTCCGGTTCAAGAGCCGCAAGAAGCTGGACGTGCGCGGCGAGACCGATGTCTTCGACGCCGATGGCACACCGATCGGGTTGTTCCGCAAGGACTTCGGCACCTCGCTGTGGCGCTCGACCTGGTACTTGGCCCAGCCCGACCTGGGCGAATGCCGCGGCGAGGAACGCAGCCCGGTCGTGGCCGTGCTGCGACGCGTCTGGGACCTGATTCCGTTCATCGGAGACCTGCCGTTCGCATGGCCGTACCACTTCGACTTCACCACCGCCGACGGGCGCCCGGTGATGACTATGGAGCGCAAGTTCGGCAGCATCCGCGATGCCTACCGTGTCACGATCCACGACCCGGCGCTCGACCGCCGCCTCGCCGCCGCCATGGCCGTCGGCCTCGACGCCCTGCAGTCCCGTTAGCTCGCGTCTTCGCGTCGGGTCAGGTACGAGGCAACCCCGTCGACCGGCTCACCGGTTCCCAGGTACGTGTGGCCCCGCAGGCGGCACCAGGCCGGCACGTCGGTCGCGGCGGCGGGATCGTCAGAGACGACGGCTACAACGGCCCCGACCGGCACGTCGGTGATCCGCCGCGCCAGTTCGATCACTGGCAGCGGACAGCGCATGCCCCGGCAGTCGAGCACCAGATCCGGGTTCACAGCCGATCCACACCGGCCGTCGCACGGAGGCGTGCGACCACGCCGGGCAGCACGGCCAGGAACCGTTCCACGTCGGCGGCGGTGGTCGCACGTGCCAGCGAGACCCGGACGTTGCCGTGGGTGAGCACGCCCATCGCCTCCAGCACGTGGCTCGGGCGCAGCGTGCTGGCTGTGCAGGAGGACCCGCTGGACACTGCGAAGCCCTCCTTGTCCAGCTCCGTGAGCAACGCCTCGCCATCGACGTAGAGGCACGAGAACGTGACCAGGTGCGGCAGCCGGTCCGTCGGATGACCGACCACCTCGACGTCGGGCACCAGCTCCGGTACCTGGGCGCGGATCTGCTCCACGAGCACAGTCTGGCTGGCCGCCAGCGACTCCGCCTCCTCGCTGCGGGCGCGCAGCGCGGCTGCAGCCGCCAGGGCACCGGGCACGTTCTCGAACCCGGGCACACGACCCGAGCCCCGCTCGTCGTGGGGTAGCGGTGAGCGCCAGCGTGTCCCCCTTCGGACGGCCAGCACACCGATGCCACCGGGTCCGCCCCACTTGTGCGCGCTGGCAGCGAGCAGCGACCATCCCGCCGGCACCGGGACCCGCCCGACGACCTGGGCGGCGTCGACCAGCAGCGGCACAGCGTGTTCAGCGCAGGCGGCGGCCACCTCGGCGACGGGCTGTAGCGTCCCGACCTCGTGGTTGGCCGCCTGCAGACAGGCCAGCGCCGTGGCGTCGTCCAGCGCTGACCGGAACATCCCGGGGTCGACCCGGCCGGTCCGGTCGACGGGCACCTGGCCGACGGCACCGGCTGACGTCTCCGCCGAAAACAGCACGCTGGAATGCTCGACCGCAGAGACGACCACACGGGTGCCGACCCGGCGGCGGCCGAGCATCGTGCCCAGCACACCCAGGTGCACCGCCTGCGTGCCACTGGCCGTGAACGACACCTCGTCAGGCCGGGCCCCGACCACCGCGGCCACGACTTCGCGGGCGTTGTCGAGCAGCATCCTGGCGCGCCGCGCGGCGCCATAGAGGCGGGCGGGGTCGGCCCACCCGTCGTCCATCGCGGCGAGGAGCACCTCGCGCGCGGCGGGGTGCAGCGGCTCGGTGGACGCGGCGTCGAGGTAGCCACCCGGAACGTCCGGCACGGCACGAACGCTAATCGTCCCCGCGCCCGGTGCAGAGCGGGCCCAGCCGCTAGTGTGGCCACGGCAGGATGAGCTTGCCCTCCGCGCCCTTGCCCGGCAGGTCGGGTGAAGACGCGGGGGAGCCGCGTGGAAGGGCGCCTCGTGGGTCAGGACCGCAGCGATCGCCCGGTGCGTCGCCGGGGCACGACGGCAGCAGTGCTGGTCGTCGCGACCATCGGGTTGACCGGTTGCTCGAGCGAGCTCGTCGATCAGTGGCAGCGCGGCGGGCTTCCCGAGCCGGCGACCGAGCAGACTCCGCTGATCGGCGACCTGTGGAACGGCACCTGGATCGCCGCCCTGGCTGTCGGGGTCCTGGTGTGGGGTCTGATCTTGTGGGCTGTGATCGTCTATCGCAGACGCAACGACGACGTGCCACGCCAGACCCGGTTCAACCAGCCGATCGAGTTCCTCTACACGGTGGCGCCGTTCGCGATCATCGCCGCTCTGTTCTACTTCACCGTCCAACGCCAGGACGAGATCCTCGACACCTCCGCGGAGCCAGACCACACCATCGGGGTGGTCGGCAGCCAGTGGGCTTGGACGTTCAACTACCTCGACGAGGACGTCTACGAGGCCGGCACCAGCGATCTCGGCGTCGCCGACGAGCGCCCGACCCTGTACCTTCCGGTCAACCAGACGGTCCGGTTCGAGCTGCACTCGCCCGACACGGTCCACTCGTTCTGGGTGCCGTCGTTCTACATGAAAATGGACGTCATCCCCGGCCGCGACAACATGTTCCAGGTGACCCCGAACAAGGAGGGCACCTTCGCCGGCAAGTGCGCGGAGCTGTGTGGGGTCTACCACTCCCGCATGCTGTTCGATCTCGAGGTGGTCTCCGAGGACGAGTACCAGGACCACATCGAAGAACTGCGCGACCAAGGCCAGACCGGCGAGGTCGAGGCGCCCCTGCGCGGTTCGTACTCGACCACCCCGCTCGACCAGATGGGGAGCGAGCAGTGACAACCTACGTCGAGCGCACCGCTACGGTCGTCACCGAACCGATCGTCCGGCCCAGGCGGCCGGGCAGCGTGGTCGTGCGGTGGATGACCTCCACCGACCACAAGGTCATCGGTTACCTCTACCTGATGACGTCGTTCGGGTTCTTCCTGTTCGCGGGCGTGATGGCGATGCTGATCCGGGCTGAGCTGTTCTCCCCAGGCAACCAGGTCGTCAGCGACGGGTTCTACAACCAGCTGTTCACCATGCACGGCACGATCATGCTGCTGTTGTTCGCCACGCCGCTGTTCATCGGCTTCGCCAACGTCGTCATGCCGCTGCAGATCGGGTCTCCGGACGTCGCGTTCCCGCGGCTGAACATGTTCAGCTACTACCTGTTCCTGTTCGGCGGGCTGATGACGGTCGCCGGGTTCATCACACCGGGCGGCGCGGCCGACTTCGGCTGGACTGCCTACGCGCCACTGAACAACGGGGTGTACACGCCGCATGTGGGCGGCGACCTGTGGGTCATGGGGCTCGCTCTGGCCGGCTTCGGGACCATTCTGGGTGGCGTCAACTTCATCACGACGATCATCTGCATGCGTGCGCCGGGCATGACCATGTTCCGAATGCCGATCTTCTGCTGGAACATCCTGGTGACGAGCATCCTCGTGCTGATGGCGTTCCCGCTGCTGGCGGCCGCGCTGCTTGCGCTTTTCGCCGACCGGAACTTCGGCACGCACATCTTCGACCCGTCCGGCGGCGGCGCGGTGCTGTGGCAGCACTTGTTCTGGTTCTTCGGCCATCCCGAGGTCTACATCATCGCGCTGCCGTTCTTCGGGATCATCACCGAGGTCATCCCGGTGTTCAGCCGGAAGCCGCTGTTCGGCTACGTGGGTCTGGTCGGAGCCACGCTGGCCATCGGCGCGCTCTCGATGGCGGTCTGGGCGCACCACATGTACGTCACCGGGGCGGTCAACCTGCCGTTCTTCGCGTTCATGACGATGCTGATCGCGGTGCCGACGGGCGTGAAGTTCTTCACCTGGATCGGCACGATGTGGCGCGGCTCGGTGACGTTCGAGACGCCGATGCTGTGGGCCGTCGGCTTCCTGGTCACTTTCCTGTTCGGTGGGCTGACCGGCGTCGTGTTGGCGTCGCCGCCGCTGGACTTCCAGGTCTCGGATTCGTATTTCGTCGTCGCCCACTTCCACTACGTGGTGTTCGGCACCGTCGTGTTCGCGATGTTCGCCGGCTTCTACTTCTGGTGGCCTAAGATGACCGGCCGGATGCTCGACGAACGGTTGGGCAAGGTCCATTTCTGGATGCTGTTCATCGGGTTCCATACGACATTCCTGGTGCAGCACTGGCTCGGTGTCGAGGGCATGCCGCGCCGGTACTCCGACTACCTCCCTGAGGACGGCTTCACGATCCTCAACCAGGTCTCGACGCTCGGGGCGTTCCTCCTCGGGGCGTCGACGCTGCCGTTCCTGTGGAACGTGTGGAAGACGCGCCAGGCGCCGAAGGTCAACGTCGACGATCCGTGGGGCTGGGGCAACTCACTGGAGTGGGCGACGTCCTGCCCGCCGCCCCGGCACAACTTCACGTCGCTCCCGCGAATCCGGAGCGAACGTCCCGCCTTCGACCTGAAGTACCCCGAGATCGCCGCCGCCGCCGAGAAGAAACCGCCGGACGGTGGCCTGCTCCAGGAGTCCCTGGGAGCGGCGGACGTGGGGGAGCGCCCGTGAGGGTCGAGGGACTGGTCTTCACCGTCATGACCATCTTCTTTCTGGCCGTGACGCCTATCTACTGGTACCTGTCCGAGGACCCGACCGGGACGACCGCTCTGACCCTCACATTCGGGCTGGGTGCGCTGATCTCGTTCTACCTGCTCTACACCTCGCGCAAGGTCCATCCGCGGCCCGAGGACCGCAAGGACGGCGAGATCGAGGAGATGGCGGGGGAGTACGGCTTCTACAGTCCTCATTCGTGGTGGCCGCTGGCGTGCGCTGGCTCGGCCGCACTGACCTTCCTGGGCCTCGTGTTCGCCTGGTGGCTGTTCATCATCGGTGCCGCACTCGCCGCGATGGCGATCGTCGGTCTGGTTTTCGAGTACTACCGAGGCGAATTCGCCCACTGAGGCGTGATGGGCGTCGTCGGCCGGCGGACGTCAGGGCTCGGGCATCGGGCTGGACAGGCAGCGGGCGTCGACCTCGCCGGCGGTTTGCCCGGCCTTCACGGGTGTACGGTCGCGGGCCGTCGCGAGAACCGAGCCGGCCAGGATCAGTGCGAAGCCCACGATCGTCGCGAGCGTGATGGACTCGTCGAGCACGACGACGCCGAGCACGAGCGCCACGGCGGGATTCACGTACGTGATGACGGTCGAACGTGCCGGGCCGACCTCGGCGACCAGCTGGAAGAAGACGAGGAACGCGATGGCCGTGCACAGCACGGCGAGGCCGATGACCGACAGCCATGCCGGTGTCGAGACCGGCGCGGTGGGCCATTGCGCGATGCCGGCCGGAACGTAGATCACGGCAGCAATCGCCAATGACGCCGCGACCACCCCCATGCCCGGAAGCTCGGCCAGATGGCGGGCCAGGATCAGGGGGCCCAACGCATAGCAGAACGCCGTGACCGCGACCGCTACGACCGGCCAGACGTGTGCCGAGCTGACGTCGAAGCCGACCAGGGCGGCGACACCCGCGAACCCGACGAGCAGGCCCACTACCCGGCGCCGCTCGAGGGTCTCGTGCCCGGTGAAGCGGACGAGTACAGCACCCACCAAGGGCACTCCGGCGACGAGCAGGCCGGTCAGCGAGCTCGACAGCTTGGTCTCCGCGTACCCCAGCATCAGCCACGGGATGCAGATCTCGATCACGGTGTAGATGAGGAGCGGGCGCCAGTACCGGACCAGTGGCCGCAGCTGATCCCTCGCCGCGGCGATCGGCAACAGCAGCGCCGCGGCCATCGATGTGCGGGCCAGGACCAGCGCCGCGGGCGAGAACTCCTCCACCGCGACCTTGATCATCAGATATGGGACGCCCCAGATGACGCCCATCGCGATGAACAGAACCCAACCGCGACGCGACACGTGCAGACCCCTTCACCAGACCGGCGCTCAGCCTACGGAGTGGGTCTGACAGCCGCGCCGCGGGGCTCAGCGGCTCAGCCGACAGGGTGGGATGTCAGTGGCTGTAGTGGTAACGACAAGCGGCCACGCGGACCTCATCCTCGGTCACCTTGTAGACGAGCCGATGCTCATCGGTGATCCGGCGCGACCAATACCCTTGGAACCCGTGCTTGAGCGGTTCGGGCTTGCCGATGCCCTCGTTGCCGTTGCGTTCGATGTCCTTGATCAGTGCGTTAATCCGCTTCAGGACCTTCCGGTCCTGGGTCTGCCACCACAGGTAGTCTGCCCAAGCGTTCTCGTCCCAGACGAGCTTCACTCGACCAGATCCCGGGCCGTCCCTCCGCCGGACTCGAGCCGCTCGATCGAGGTCAACAGCCGCCGCGCGTTCTCCGGGCTGCGCAACAGGTAAGCGGTCTCCTTCAGCGACTCGTAGTCGTCCAGGGAAACCATGACCACGGGCTCGTGACCGGCCCGAGTGATCACGACCTCCTCGCGGTTGTCGACGACGGAGCTCAGGGTCTCGGCGTACTTTGCCCGGGACTCCGAGTAGGTCATTGTTCGCATCGGCTAGCCCTCCCGGCGTACGTACAGGAAACTGTACGCCTTCGACTGGGCTGGGAACAAGCCTGGCCGCCCGATGAGCGGACCTGACCGGCGAGGGTTGCGCGGCCCGGTGATGTTCGATCGCGGAGGTCCTGTCAGACGGCGACGGTCCGCGCCGACCGGGGAGGCGTGCCGATCACGGAGACGGGACGATCTGGGCACGCTCGGCGCGTGGGGCTCGCACCGCTGACCCGGTCGAGCCGGAACCAGCGCACATCCTGCCGCAGCCGGCACCACCCGACGAGGAACCACCGGCCGCCGGTGAGCGCGAAGATCATCGGTTCGACCTCTCGCCGCGTCACGTTGCCGGAGGCGTCCGAGTAGCGCAGGTTCACCGTCACCTGGTCCGCGAGTGCGCGTTCGAGGGCAGACACGATGCGCCGGGGCGCCCCGGCGCCGACGTCGACCCAGACCCGGCCCGTCAGCGACCTGGCACGCTCACGCGTGCGCGGGTCCAGCGCGTCGATCACCTTGCGGGTGGCCGCGCGCGCGGAGTCGGCGAAGGGCGCCCCGTCCGAGGCCGCAACCGCCGCACACAGAGCCACGGCCTGTGCGGCACTGAAGTTGACCGGCGGCAGCGTGGTCCGCTCGTCCAGGACAAACCCGCCGCCCGGGCCGGTGCGGGCCCAGAGGGGGAGGCCGCCCGACATCAGGGCGGCGAGGTCGCGCTTGGCGGTCCGGGCGCTGACCTCGAACTCCTCCGCGAGGCTCTCGGCGGTGCGGCCCTGGCGGCCGGCGCGTCGCAGCGACTCGGAGAGGGCGTGGAGTCGCTCGGTGCGGTTCATGGCAGCATCGTCCCACAATTAAGGACAGAATTAGTGACATGCCGTTGACCGTGGTCGCCGCTACCGTCGAGGACATGGATGAGCACACTGCATCGTCGTTCGTCCTCGTCCCCGGTCACTGGCTCGGCGCCTGGGCCTGGGACGACGTCGCCGCCCGGCTCGCCGGCCTCGGCCACGCGATCGAGGCGGTCACCCTGCCCGGATCATCGTCACCGGACGAGCTCCCGGTCTCGCTGACAGATCAGGCCGACGATCTCGAGACGGTCATCGCCCGGCTGGCCGCGCCCCCCGTGCTCGTCGCGCACAGCGGAGCCGGGCGTGTTGCCACGGCCGTCCTCGACCGCCGACCCGACACGGTGCGCCGTGTCGTCTACGTCGACAGCGGCCCAGCTGCCGACGGCTCGGCCTTCGACGACTCCGTCGCCGACGATGTGGCCTCCATCCCGCTTCCGTCCTGGGAGGAACTCGAGGCCGGTGGGGCCAGCCTGGAAGGCCTCGACGACCAGCGGCTCGCGACATTCCGCACCCGCGCCGTGCCGGTTCCCGGTGACGTGGCGCGCGAGCGCCTGCACCTGCGCGACGAGCGCCGGCTCGACGTTCCCACGACGATCATCGCGTGCTCGCTGCCGTCCGCTCAGATGCTTGAGTTGGCTCGCGGCGGCCACCCGATGTTCGCTGAGGTTGGCCGACTGCGCGACCTCGAACTGGTCGACCTGCCGACCGGACACTGGCCGATGTGGAGCCGCCCGACCGACCTCGCCAACGCCATCGCGGCAGCCGGACGAGTAGGCCAGCGGCGTGCGTAGTCGAACCTGATCGAGCGTTCAGAACACGTTCTGCATCCCGGATTTTCGAGCACTTTGTCGCCGGGCGCTCGGGCACCGGCAACGTCGACGGCGAGGAGGCAGACGCGAAATGAATCCTCTGCGGCTGAGCCCAAGCCGTGCTGATCGGTCCACGCCAAGGCCTCGTGCGCGCGGACCTCGTACGGAACTCGCCAGACTTCGCCCACACGACTCGGTTCGAAGTGCGGCGGGACCGGAAGCTCACGCACTTTGCGATCCGATCAAGGGGCGTTCACGGAGGACAAGCGGATGGCCGCTCGAGCGACGAGCGCGCGGGCACGAGGGGTCTGGCGGAGTGAAAGATTCTGTCGCGCGAGCGAGAGCGCTCGCTCGGGATCGCCGCCGATCGTGAGCCAGAATTCGGCGGCATGGTCGGCGAACGCCTCTAGGTGACGCGCAAGCAATTCCTCATAGCGGGCTTCCGCCCTGCCGCGCCAGGTGTGCGCCTCCTCGGTTTGGCCGGCGCCGTCCAAGATGCGGGCGAGCTGCGTCGCGTAGTCGGGATCGTCGGAGGCGAGCGCCAGCGGCCGAAGGCGGGCGATGGCCGCCGCCGTCTCCCCCAGGGCAGCGTCGAGTTCGGCTAGGTGGCCCTGCGCGGGGACGTAGGCCGGAAGCCGGCGGACCGCCGCATAGAACCAGGCGCGGGCACGGCGGAGATCGTCGTGCTCCATCCACAGCCGGCCGCGTTGGAACTCCAGCATCGCCGGCGGGAACGGCGAGGTGCCGCGGTAGCGACGTGTCGCCGCCATGAACCAGCGCTCCGCCTCGTCCATCTCCCCACGCTCGCCGTAGACCCCTGCGAGAGCTGCCAGCGCGCTGAAGTCGGCCTGACTGTCAACGGCCAGTCGACGGATCGCGAGCGCGTCGTCGTGGCGTCCGAGCGCCTGATAGATCGTGGCGCGCTCCGCATCGAGGTCGACGCGATTGCCGCCCAAGGCCGCCGCGGTGTCGAGGTCCGTCAGGGCCGACGCGAACCGGTGGAAGAGGCCCCTCATCCTGGCGCGCGCCAGGAAGGACCGGGCGTCGCTCGGCACCTGGCCGACGAGCTCGTCCGCCAACGCCGCGGCGCGCTCGGCGTCGGCAATGCTGCCCAGCACATGGCCCAGCAACGCGATCAACTCGACCAGCTCGGCGCGCTCGCCGACGGTGAGCCGTCCCCCTGTCGCTCGTGACACTTGACCGTCGATCCGCGCCTCGAGGTTCGCGACGGCGATGACCCCCGCCGTCGTCATAGGCCCGCTGTCTACCATCAAGAGGATCTCCTCCCGTCGAGCCCGGGGGATTGCTCCCCGGGCCTTCAGGCCGCTCAGCGGCTCGCCAGACCGGCTTGTTGGAGAAAGGCGAGTTGGTCGGCGACCTTGGAGGGGGCCAGGGCCCTGCCGGCGACGGCCGGGTCGGGATTCGGCGCCGCGAGGTAGGGGAAGCTGTCCGATGCTCGCGCAGTCGCCTGGTCGACACCGTCGCTGATGCGCGGGCCATTCCCGCCCGTGATGACGAATGTGAGATTCCTGTCGCCCGCGTCGTCGTTGAGCGACCGGCCACCGGAGGTCGCGTGGGGGCGGCCCTGCAGCAGCGCCTGCTCGATCTCGAGGTAGCTGTCCTCGGCGTACGGCTTCGCGGCGTCGACGACTTGGTAGTCGCCCAGGTACAGCTCGGTCAGCGGGTGGGTCCCATCCGGCTCCAGTGGCCAGTCGATCTTTCCGTCGATGCTGTCCATGACGGCCAGGTTGGCGTCCAGCCGGGCGCGGTAGGCGCCGAGGTAGTTCGGCGCCAGCTCGAAGGGATCTTCCTGGTTCCAGAGCTCACGAAGGTCGAGGTCGCGGTTGACCGTGTCGACTCCCATCTCGCCGAGCATCTGGCCCTTCACAAAGGCACGCCCGAACCGCTCCAGGCGCACCGGGAACTTGCCGGCCGTGACAATTTCCGCGGCGACAGCGAACAGCGTTCCCGGCGCTCGCCCGAGCATCGTGGCGACGTCGAGCTCGACGACGATGCCCAGGATGTCCCATCCATCGGCCCCGTTGGTGCCGTTCGCCTGGAAGGCGAGCCGCCGGGTCGCGAGCGTCTCGACGTACCCGGTGGAGTCGTTGAAGAGGGGGTCCATGCGCAGCCCAGCGAAGACCCGCGCGCCGGGCGCCTCGGCGCCCTGCTCGTCATTCACACGGAAGGAGATCGTGGCACCGTTCGGGAGCGTGGCAGTGCCCTCCTGAACGGAGTCCCCGGCGTCGTCCGTCGTCACCGGCGCCGCGAACGCGAAAGTGATGTCGTACTCATCCGTGCCGACCTCGAAGCGCGAGCCGGGGCGGCTGGCCGGGATGGTCACGGGTCGGACGCGGAACCGGTAGCTGGCGGCGTCCGAGAACAGCGCTCCCGGCTGAGCATTGGGGAAGACGGTCATGACGAGCACCAGCCGGCCCGGTCGGGACGGGCTGGGGAAGACGTAGTTGTCGGCGATGTCGACGGCCGGCTCGGCCACCCCGCGGGGGCTGTTGTTATGGTCGCTCATGTGGGTTCTCCTTCAGAACTCTCGGAGTGCGGCGGTCGCACTCCGGTCGTGCATTGCGACCAATGTGCACTCGCACGGGCGGCGTTCGCGTCCGTGAAGTCCCCGGCGGGATGCCCTAGTCGTCCGGCTGGCGGTCCGCGGGTGCCTGCGCGGATCTCGTGTTGCATGAGGTCATGACCGAGCGGTACGCCACGGCGCGTGAGCACCTACGCGTCGCAGACCCAGTGCTTGCGCGGCTCATCGACAAACACCCGAACTTCGACCCGCGCGCCTGGATGGCAGAGCTCCCGACGATGGACGCCTACGGAGCGCTGGTGTTCCAGATCGTCGGGCAGCAGCTATCGGTGCGCGCCACGCGAGCGATCCTCGACCGTCTGGAGGCTCTGTTCGGTGGGCGTTTGCCGGAACCGCAGCAGATCCTCGACGCCGACCCGGAGGCGCTCCGGCGCGCAGGGATGTCCCGGCGCAAGGTTGAGACGCTGCGAGCACTCGCTGAGCGATTCGCCACCGGTGAGTTCAGCGACCAGACCTTCCTGCAACGCTCCGACGAGCAGATCGAGGCGGCGCTCACTGCGATCTCGGGCATCGGTCCTTGGACGGTGCACGGCTTTCTCATCATCGCCCTCGACCGTCCCGATGTTGTCCTGGCGGGTGACCTCGCACTCCGCCGGGCCATCAGAAACGTCTACGGCCTCGACCAGATGCCGACCGAGCCGGAGGTGCTCCAAATCGCCGAGCGCTGGCGGCCCTATCGCAGCCTTGCGGTCAGCTACCTCTTCGCATCAGAGTTCGAGTCCTAGCCTGCCCGCTTCTAGCAGCATTACCACCACGGGCGCTATAGCGCGCGCCCGGTGCCGCCCGTTTCGTCGAGCGCGTCGAGCGCGGCCATGTCCTCGTCGGAGAGCATGAAGTCGAAGATCTGGGCGTTCTCCTCGATTCGGTCGCGGTGCGTCGACTTCGGGATGACGGGAAGATCCCGCTGCACGCACCAGCGCAGAAGTACCTGGGCCGGCGTGTGACCGACACGCTCGGCGATCTGCCGCACACGCCGGTCCGAGAGATGCCGGCCGGTGCCGAGCGGGCTGTAGGCCTCGAGCGTCACGTTGCGCTTCTCGCACGCCTCGAGCAGCCTCCGCTGGTACGTGAACGGGCTGAACGGCACCTGATTCAGAACCGGCGGGATCTTGGCGACCGACATGAGCTCGTCGAGCTCGCTTACGCCGTAGTTCGAGACGCCGATCGAGCGCGCAAGGCCGCGTCCGTGCGCACGTTCCATTCCGGGCCAGGCACTGGTCGGCTCGCCCTGCGGCCAGTGGACGATATAGAGGTCGACCTGGTCGACGCCCAGCCGTTCCAGGCTCCGCTGCGCCTCGGCCTCCGCGTCGCGCCGCCCGGGAAGGAACTTCGTCGTGATGAAGACCTCCTCGCGTGGTAGGCCGCTCTCGCGCAGCCCGCGGCCGACGCTCTCCTCGTTGCCGTAGAGCTGCGCGGTGTCGACGTGCCGGTAGCCGAGCTCGAGTGCCCAGCGAACCGCGTTCACGCACACCGGCCCTTTCGGTATCTGCCAGACCCCGAGGCCGAGAAGAGGGATCTCGTTGCCGTCGGCGAGCACGCGTGCGCGCCCATCGGCGGTCACTTCTACGGAGGTCATAGCGGGCTCCTCTCTTGAGTCAGACTAGAAGGGGTACGGAGCGAGGCTCCAAGGCCGCCGTGCTCATGGACGCCAGGTGGACGTCTGGGCGACGGCGCCTCGGGTGAACTCCTCGTCGGTGGCCATCAGTGTGACGCCGGTGACTTGGTTGTTCTTGGCAAGGCCTTCGGCGAAGGCGCCCCCAAGCGCTCTGTACAGCCGGTGACCAGGATTTCTTGCCTTCGAGTCTGCTTGTAAGACGATTGTTCATCGATGATTCCTCCTGCTCTCGAGCGGTGCGGCCATACGCGCGCGACGCTGACGTCCTCGGGAACTGCGATATCGACGTGTCGCTGGGTCGCGACCTCGAGCTGAACGAGCGGATGCATGACCATGGATCCGATCGTGCTTGAGCGAGTCAACAGTCGCATCGTGGACGCCCCCAGGTCCGAACCGCAGTTTTGTCACCGGCCGCTGGGTGGGGCTCCGTAGACTCCTCGCAGGAGCCGACCGACTCCGCCCCCAGCCGGCGTGCGACGAACGCGAGCACCTGCGCCGAAGCGCGATCGAGCCACTGCTCGTCATCCACCAGGCAGATCAACGGCTGCTCCTCCGCCACCTCCGAAAGCAGGCCCAGCACCGCCAGCCCGACGAGAAATCGATCCGGCACCAACCGGGACTGACACCGAACGCCGTCCGCAGCGCCTCGCTCTGCGGCACAGGCAGATGCTCACGGTGATCCAGGGACCACCTGCGCAAGGTCTTCATCAAGCTCGACATCAGCTCGCGCAACGAGCTGGACAGCGTCCTTCCGAGCGACGCCACCACCGGCTAGCCTCGTCCGGGACCAGCCACTCGAACTGTCCGCTGGCGGATGCGAGCGCAGCGCGTGCGAACGACACTCGCCTGCACCGAGCCCCTGAACGACCAGGAGACAGCCATGCCTGACAATCCCACTGAACTCACAATCGAGAACTTCGAGGACCTGGGTGCGATGTTGAAGCGACCCGCCTGCTCTTCCGAGAGGTCAGCAAGCCCAACCCCAGAGAGGATGAGATGAGCCAGCTGCGCCGCATCAAGACCTTGGTCCAGGCCGGCTTCCGACGCCGGCCCCCGGAGCGAGCCGAGCCCGGCGCCAGGATCACGCCCGTGACGTTGGGGAGTACCAGCGCCGTCCCGCAGTTCGGGTTGACCAAGTTCGACGCGGGTGGCAACGAGATCGCCGTCGCGAACGTCGAGGGCACCTTCTACGCGTTCAGCGACATCTGCACGCACCGTCGCTGCTCGCTTTCGGAGGGGGAGCTCGACGGCACGACCCTCGAGTGCATCTGCCACGGTAGCCGCTTCGACGTCTCGACAGGTGACGTTCTGCGGGGACCAGCGAAACAGTCCGTCCAGGTCTATGCGGTCCGGGTGCAGGGCGATGCCCTCGTGGTCGATGTCCCCTCAGCGAGCTGACGGGCGATGCAGAGCCCGCCAAGTCGGAGACAGGAAAGGGGCTTCGAGAAGACACCAAAGGGGACGCGCGGTGCGCGCGTCCCCTCCTCCAGCGGGCGCTTCTCGCGCTGGATCGGACGTCAGATGAACAGACGCATTCGGCGCAAGGGCGGCAAGTTCAGGGGCATGGATGTGCTTTCCTGACCACCGTCGGAGCGAAGACAGGCGAGCGCCGCGAGACGCCGGTCGCCTGGTTCCCCGACGGCGATCAGGCGTGGCTGATCGTCGCCTCGTTAGGAGGGCTCGGCACGTAACCCAGGCTGGTACCACACCCTCGCCGCGCACCCCGACCAGGTCTGGATCGAGATCGGCGACCGCACACTCCGCGTCGTGCCCGAACAGCTCGAAGGGAACCGGCGCGACGAACGCTGGCAGCGGATCATCACCGCCCAGCTACGCGGTCATCAAAGCCGCTGACGTCCAAGCCTTGGACGTCCGATGGACGCCGCAGCTGCCCATCTTCGCCGGTCAGGACAACGGAAACAGCGCCTGAGCAGGAGGAACCCGAAAGCCCTCTGACGGACTCGAACCGTCGACCCCCTCCTTTCCATGCGCTGCGAAACGGTTGCCGTGGGTTGCCACCGGTTACGAATCGGCCTGTTTGAGCTGTTTTCGCGGCCCTTCGATTTGCGTCCGGTTGCCACTGGTTGCGCCCGCTTGGCTCCATTAATGCTCCATACCGAACGTCGCCTCGCCTCGCGGTAGACCATCTTCGTCGTAGGGGTCGAAAGGTGACGACGCGCGTCGATCCGATGTACATATTGGCGCAGCGCCTCCAGCCGCCCTCGACTACGCCGTCGCACCCATCTCGATCAGTACGGACGCAACCTCAGACGCTGACCTCCAGAGTGCGGATTCCGGTGGAGTCGATCCAGACCCGCGAATCACTCTTGACGATCTTCGCGAGGACGTTGTCGCAGTGTGGGCAGCGGAGAACGATGCCGGCGCCCCGGTAGACATGAACGGCCCCGACCGGTCCGGCCGCACCACAGCTGGCACAGGTCCCAACCGCGGTCGTGATCTCGACTGCGAACACTTCTTGAAGTAGGCCCGCGACGGCGTTGCCATCCAGCAACACGCAGCGAGGACGACGTCATCTATCGCGACGAGCTCGAGCGGCTGAGCGGCAACGGTCTCACGGTCGTGCACGCGCTGACGGATTCGCAACCTCCCGGGTGGACGAGCTACGCGCGCCGTGTCGACCCCGAGATGCTCGCCGAGGTCGCGCCTTCGCCGGCCGAGCGGCCGCGTCTCTACGCGTGTGGACCGACGCCGTTCGTCGAGGCTGTGGCCGAGGCGCTCGTGTGGCTCGGCCACGAGGCGCGAGCGATCAAGACCGAACGCTTCGGACCCACCGGAGGCTGAGATGGACGAGCTGAACAGCCAGCAGCACGATCCGCGCTCGCTGTGCCACCCCCGCCCGTCCCGACGACGAACGCACCAGCGAGTGCAGTGTCTTCTCGTCACCCTCACGAAGCGCCAGCGGCGCGGGACACTAGCGTGCACGGTGACAGAAGGAGACACAGTGGACGCGACCGGAACGGCCGCGCCGGTCGGCCGCCGCCACCGTGGGTTGGGTGCCGACAGGAGGCATCGTTCCGGCCGTGGAGGCTCCTGGGAGAGCGGGCGTAGTGGCTGGCGCGCTGGCTCGACCGGCTCCTGCCCAATGTCGACGCCGAGAGCGAAGAACTGCGGTACTTCCCGGACGAACAAGATCAGCAAGCAACGGGATTCGTGCCCGCCCTAGGCACAGGTCGTGACTGATGTCATTCCCACCAAACGCCCACAATCTCGTGCCGAAGGCCGACCTGACGATCGCCGCCGGCCGGACCTCCGCAGGCCGCAGCCCGTCGCTCTGCACGGCACCGCCCGGCCGAGCTAGCTGAACGACCCCGTACGCTGCTGAGGCCGCTGCGATCAGGGCCAGTGCTGCGCCCGTCGGCCCCGCCGCGTACCGCTCGCCGAGGAAGGCCACGCCGATGGCGGCCGCTGCGAGCGGATTCACGCTGGTTACGGTGGCCAATGGCGCACCCAACCCGGCACGGTAGGCGGCTTGAGAGAACAGCAGGCCACAGGTCACGAGAGCAACTACGACGATGGAAGCTGTGCTGAGTAGCCCCGTGATCCCTTCACCGCTCACCTCGATGGTGACGGTCTGGGTGAGCGCAGAGGAGACACCGAACGAGATGCCAGCGGCGGTCGCGTACCAGAGACTACGGCCGGTCAAGTTCGACGTCGCCGACGCCGACGTCGTGAGCGCGATCAACGCGACACCTGTCGCGATGGTCAAGGCCATGACCTCACCGGAGTTGAGCGTCGTGGTCGGCGCGCCCGAGGCAGCCAGAAGGAGTAGCCCGGTCAGACCGGCCAGGGTCAACACGGCGCCGCGCCACTCGGTGGTCGTCACCCGGCGGCCGACCACGGCGGCCGACAACGGCAGGGCAAGGACAAGCGTCAGCGCGCCCAGGGGCTGGACGACCGTGAGCGGGCCGTACCGAAGGGCGAGCACGTGCAAGACCGCGGCCGTTGCGCTCAGGCCTACCGCGATCCACCACCGGCGGCGGCGCAGGATACGTAAGCCGCGACGGCGCCACGGCCCGGTGAGCGATTCGCGCAGCAACCGCGCGGCCAGCCGCTCCTGTACTACCGCGGCCAGGGCGTGGGAGGCCGCAGCCGCGATGGACAGCATGACCGCTGGGAGGAGGCCGATCACCGCCTCCTCCAGGGCTGCGGTCGACGAGCGCCGGCGCGTCGGCGTCGCAGCGCCGTCGCGGTTGCCAGGCCGAGCAGGACGACCGCGCCGCCGGCGATTCCGTCGACGATGTAGTGGTTGCCGGTTAGTACGATCGCGGCGAACGTCGCCAGGGGCAGGATGGCGGCGGTGACCCGGACCGCGCGGCTGCGTGCGAGGTTCATGATCGCGATGCTCACCAGGAGGACCCATCCGACGTGCAGGCTTGGCATCGCCGCGTACTCGTTGACCAGCGCCGACGCGTTGAATTCGCGGTATCCGGCCGAGTTGGCCGCGATGGTGTCGACGAAGCCATGCTCGGGAAGAAACCGTGGCGGCGCGAGTGGGTAGAGCGCGAAGATCGCCAGGCTGAACGCTCCGGACGCGAGAACTGCGTTGCGGTAGAGCGGGTAGTGCCCGGGATGCCGGAGCAGCACCCAGCCGAGCGTGCCGACGACGATCGGCCAATACGAAATGTAGACGGCGTTGGCGACGTCGACCACGAACTCGCTGTCGAGCACGGCGGCCTGCAGGTCGGGCTCGACGAAGATCCCGAGAGCGCGTTCGAACGAGATCACCTCGTCGGCGTTGGTGAACGCCTTGGGGATCCGGTCGTCGGTCAGTCCGCGCACCAGCGTGTACAGCAGCACCGCCGCGGCGATGAACGCGGCCTCCCGGACGGTGGTGCCCCATCGCCGGCGGGCGCCTAGACCGGGCGAAACATGCTCGAGCTCCCGGATGTCGAAGACTCCGCGTGTGCTCGTCACGGTCAGCCTCTGGATCGATCCATGCCAATGCCACGGTGTGAACCGGCTGACATCGCCCAGTCAGCAGGGGTGCCGCTCATAGGCGGTCTTGCGCTCGAGGACGCGGAGGTGCCCACTTTTCGCGCGCGGTGGGCGACCTCCGCCTCAGTCCACTCCACGTCGGTCAAGCACTCCTGGCAGAGCAACCGGTCGTGCACTCGGTAGCCCGTCGTGCCCGAACGCAGCAGCGCTCTGCAGTCAGCACAGCGAGAATCCCAAAGCAGCCGGTACACGATCACGGCGCGCTCCCGTCCAGCTCGTCCAGCATCGCCTCGACCTCGGCGACGTGGCGGGCCGCCCTTCGGGATTGGTTCTGGGTGGACGGTAAGGGCCCGGCGGCGGGGTGGAGAGGACGGGGAAGTCCCGGGTGACGTACTGGCCGGGTGGGACGCGCGCGGGATCCACGTCCGCAGCGCGACGGCCCCGGAACCCGCGCGAGACGACCGACTTCGGGCTCCTTCCTGAGCTGAAGCTGTTGCTCATGGTGCTTCTCCTCTTTGTCTGGGTTCCGTTGCGACAGCGTCCGGTGGCGGTTGAATTAGACGAGCGCCGGGTCGAGGAACGCATCGAAGATCGTTCGCTCGATCGGGGCTGCCAGCGATTCCGGCAGCATCGCCACCACCTTGTGCACCTCCGGACGTGACTCCTGTCTTTCGAGAGCAGCACCGTCCTCATAGACCGCGGTCGCGATGAACGAATCAGGTTCGAGCAGGACGCGGGCGATGTCGAGGCTGATGACGCCCTGCGTGGCTCGCGCCGGCGTGATGATCTCGGCGAGCGCGGCCATCAGCTCGTCGCTCTTGTCCGGTTTGGCAACCATTTTTTGACGAAGAATGAGCATTGCTCCTCCAGTTGGTCGTGACGTTTCATCCGACGAGGTAGGTCTCGTAGATAACGCGGTCGGGTTGGCGGGCGCCGACGCTGATGAAGACGCCTTTGTTCAGCCAGTCAAGCGCGGGGGCGGCGGTCTCGATCTGGGTTGAGGTCCGGAAGGTGTATTGGCTCGGGTCGACGTCCTCGCCGCGCGCGAGACGTGCGAGCACGTCGGCGCTGCCGTGACGCACGCCGCGTGATTGGACGTAGAGCAGAGCGCCGCCGTCGGTCTGGAGCGTGTAGCGGATGTCGCCGAGGGCGGTGCCGTCCGGGAGGACGAGCTGCCAATCAGCGCTGACAGCGGGGAGCAGTGTCCCGGTGAGCTCGGGGCCGTTGAAGGTGCCGCCGGTCAGCGGCACGATGCGGCGGCGGCCCTGAGCGACGTCGCCGAGGTCGAGCGGTTCACCGACGGTGGCTTCGAGGCGGTAGACCCGCGTCAGGGAAGGATCGGGAAGCAGGTTGCTCATCGCGGATCGTTCGGATGCGCCTCGAGCGGCGTGACGGTGACACGCAGCCAGTCGGCGAGAGGCAGGGCGCCGAGCAGCTCATCGAGTTCGGCCTCGCTGTCGGCGTGGTAGAGCCCGATCGCGGTTGTTCCGTCGCCGACGAGCGGCCGTCTCCAGAGCCTGATCAGGTGCCCGTCCTCCGCGAGCTTGGCCGCGGCGGCAGACTCTGCGCGCTGGTGCTGCTCCACCGCCGCGTCGGGCGTGCCGGCGGGAACCTCGACCTCGAACTCGACCAGGAACTCCATGTTGTCCTCCTGCTGCTCGCCGTTGAGTGGCGTCTCGACCCCGCATCTGGCGACCGGCGTCGAGACGCCGCTGTTCTTCACTCCGCGAGGTTGACCGCGCTTGCCATGACGGCAGAGCGCGCCGCCGAACGCGTCGCCTCGCGAATGACGACTGCGACGATGTCCGGCTGCGACAGCATGAGGAAGTGGGAGGCGCCTTCGACCTCGGTGACCGTGGAGCCGGCGCGGTCGTAGGAGAAGCGGTGCAGCTCCGGAGCGACCGGGTAGTCGGCGGTGCCGAACACCGCCCAGGACGGCTTCGTCCGCCAGGCGGCGGCGGTGGCGGGATCGTCGAACGCCGTGGCCGAGACCGTCCGCTGCGAGATCGCCATGAACGCGGCGTCGGCGGCCGAAAGGTCGGCGCAGAAGACATCGTGGAACCGTGCGGGGTCGATCGACACCTCCACACTGCCGTCGGGCAGCGACAGGGGGTGCACGAGTGGGCCCATCGCGAGCGCCGGGAAGCGCCCCTGGAGGTCGTTGACCGACTCGCCTTCGTCGGGCGCGACGCCGGCGACGTACACGAGCCCGGCGACCTTGTCCGAGCTGCCGGCAACCGTGATCACAGCACCGCCGTACGAGTGGCCGACGAGGACGACGGGGCCGTCGAGCTGGTCGATAACCGACGCCGTGTATGAAGCGTCGTACGGGAGGCCGCGCAGCGGGTTCGGCGGCGCGAGAACGGTGTGGCCGTCATCGACGAGCCGGTCGAACACCGGCCGCCAGCTGGACGCGTCTCGGAACGCGCCGTGAATAAGAACGATGGTCGGACTGGACATGACGAGTTCCTTTCGTTTCGATGGGCAATTGCGATGCCCGTTGCTGGGAGCTCAGGCGACTTTTTCGAGGTGGCTGAGGCCGAGGGCCTCGACCACCTGGGCCTGCACGGGCGCGACGTCCTCGTTGGCCTTGTCCGAGCCAAACGGCGCGCCGACGACGGTGCGGACGGCGCGGCTGCCCTTGGCTTGACCGACGAGCTTGGCGACGGCCTCCGCGACATCGTGGGGATTGGGGGCGTCGTTGCCCTCGAAGCTCGACGTCAGGGTCTTGACCATGGCGTCGGGGATTTGGCCGACCTCGCCGTAGGACTTCGTGACGTCGGTGCTTGCGGGGGTCTGCATGCTGGTGAAGAAGTTGGTCGGGTACCCGCTCGGCTGCACCTCCACGACCTCGACGCCGAGTTGCGAGACTTCGTAGCGGAGGCTGTCGGTTAGCGCTTCGACCGCGAACTTGCTCGCGCCGTAGATGCCGACGAACGGGAACGTCACGCGGCCGAGGATCGAGCCGATGTTGATGATCAGGCCGTCGTGCTGCTGGCGCATGGAGGGGAGCACGGCGCGGGTGACGCGAAGGAGCCCGATGACATTCGTGTCGAAGATGACCTTCGCCTGTTCCGCGGTGAAGGCCTCGGTGACGCCGGCCGAGGCGATGCCGGCGTTGTTGACGAGCACGTCGATCTTGCCGGCCTCCGCCAGTAGGTTCTTGACGCCCGCCTCGACGGACGCGTCGTCGCTGACGTCCAGTTCCACGGTCTTGATGCCGAGCTGCCGCAGCGCCTCGGCGGCCTCGCGGTTCTTGCCTTGGGCGCCGCGCATCGAGGCGTAGACAGTGTGGCCGGCGTGGTGCAGGGTCTCCGCCGTGTCACGGCCGAAGCCGCTGCTCGCGCCGGTGATCAGGATTGTCTTGGACATAGCTGGCCTCCTTATGGGCGATTCGGTTGTTTGACGCAACGCTCTAAGGACTATACGCGAACTAGGTTGCATGACGCAACTCAGATTTGCGTAGCCTAGTTCCGGCTGACCATCGCGAGGAAGGTGGCGCCCTCCGCGCCCGCACGCAGGACGTCAACGGCCGGGGGATTCGTGAACGCGGTGTCATCTTTGCCGAGCTCGGTCGACACGCGGGTCGCGTCGCGCCAGACGATCGTGAGGCTCCCCTCGACGACGAGGAGCAGCGTTTCTGCGGAGCGGTCGATCGGCAGTCGCGTCTCGCGGGGATCGAGCCGGACGGCGAACAAGCGAAAGTAGCTCGTGTCGAGTCCCGGCAGGTCGTGGATCCCGTGACCGAGCTCGCGGATCTGGAGCAGCGAATATGGACGGCGGTCGTTCATCCGCGCGCGAGCACGAGCCGCGCCGTCGCTGGTCGCCGTGTCAGGCGGGCTGCCAGCGCGGCGGCGCGCCGAGGGCGACGAGCAGGACCGGCCGGCGGCCGACATCGTCGGAGACGCCACCGGCCAGCAACAACGACGCCAGCACGCCGAAGGCGTAGGTCGCGTAGATCAGCGTCAACGTCAGCGGCGAGAAGTGCCAGAGGACGCTGTAGCTGCGATACAGCGGCGAGGGCGTCACCGAGGCGAAGAGGCCGAGGCCGACCACCAGCGCGGCCACTGCGTAGCCGATCCGGGGCGACAGCGTCCGGCGAGGGCGCGCGAGCGGCGGCAGCTGGTAGAGGCGCGGCCGATCTGTCGCGGCGGCCATCTCGAGCTCGTTAGGTGAAAGTCGCTTCACGAAACCCTCTAAACGAACGACCGCCGCGGGCTATTCCGGCGAGCTAGTGCTTCTGCGCCCGAACCAAGCACCGGAGCGTTGCGGTGGCGATGGCGGGCAACCCTCGAGCGGCGCTAGCCGCGGCCGGCAGTGCGTCTAGCGACGAGCAGGTCGGCCACTCGGCCGGCCGGCTCGACGAGCGCCACCTTTGGCGCCGGGCCCATCGACCGCCTCGACCTCGTCGGCCCCTAGCGTCCTGGTTCCCTTCGGCACGAGCGCGGCGACGACCGGCGTCTTGTCGACCTTGCGGCGAAGGAGGCGCGGCGGCTTTTCGCTCAGGTAGTCGTCGCCCCATTGGCGAAGCGCGGTCAGCGCGATTTGCAGGTCGAGACCCTTCTTCGTCAGCTGGTACTCGTACCGCTCTGGGCGCTCGCTGTAGAGGACGCGCTCGAGCACGCCTTCGTCGACCAGCCGGTTGAGCCGGTCGGTCAGAACGTTGCGGGCGATGCCCAGGCTCTCCTGCAGCTGGTCGAAGCGGCGCAGGCCGAGCAAGACGTCGCGGATGATCAGCAGCGTCCAGCGCTCGCCGACAACCTCGAGCGCTCGCGCGATCGAACAGTTCTGGCCCTCGTAGTCACGGTTCAGCATCGCCGCCAATGGTAGCGCGCATCAGTTGCTTGACGCAACCTCCGTCTGGTATCGTCCAGGATCATGGTTTCGTGAAGCAACTGACTGAGCACGTCATCCAGATTCGACGGCTAGGAGGCCACTCATGCAGATCACAGGGACCGTCTCGCTCGTCACGGGCGCCAAGCGCGGGATCGGCAAGGCGTTCGCGGACGCGCTGCTCGCCCGCGGCGCCAGGAAGGTCTACGCCGGCGTGCGCAACGTAGCCAGCATCACCGATCCCCGCCTCGTGCCGATCCAGCTCGACGTCACCGACCCCGATCGGGTCGCGGCGGTCGCGCGCGAGCTCGACGACGTAGCGGATCGCTATCAGCAAAGGAGTTTGCGATGACCACGGCGTCGAGCACAGAGGTTCACCGCTGGCGCGCGTTCGCATTGCTGGCGGTGTCCTTCTTCATGACGATCGTCGATGTCACGATCGTGAACGTTGCGCTCCCGACGATCGGGCGCGAGCTGGATTTCTCGGAATCGAACCTGCAGTGGGTGGTGACCGCGTACGGGCTGACCTTCGGGGGCTTCCTGCTCCTCGGCGGGCGCGCCGCGGACCTGCTGGGACGTCGTCGGATCTTCATGATCGGGCTCGCGCTCTTCACCGTCGCGTCGCTCGGCGCGGGGCTCGCGACCAGCGACGGCTCTCTGATCGTGATGCGCGGGCTGCAGGGGCTGGGGGCGGCGGTCGTTTTGCCGGCGGCGCTCTCGATCGTGACGAACATGTTCAGCGAGGGTGCAGAGCGCAACAGGGCACTCGGGATCTGGGGCGGCATCGCCGCCATCGGCGCCACTGTGGGACTGATCGCCGGTGGGCTTGTCACCCGCTACGTCGGCTGGGAGTACATCTTCTTCATCAACGTGCCGATCGGCGTGACGGCGCTGCTTCTCGCCCGGCGGATCGTGCCCGAGAGCCGCCTCGTCGGCGCCCAGCGGCGTTTCGACCCGCTCGGAGCGTTGACCGTGACCGGGTCGCTGCTCCTCCTCGTGTACGCGATCTCGGAGGCACCGCAGGTCGGTTGGTCAGCTGCGCGCACGGTAGCGCTGCTCGTCGCCTCCGCGGTGTTGCTGATCGCCTTCTTGGTGGTCGAGTCGCGGGTCGAGTCGCCGCTGATGCCGCTTCGCCTCTTCCGGCTGCGGACTGTTGCGGCGGCGAATGCGGTCGGGCTGCTGGTCGGTGGCAGCTTCTTCGGCTTCATCTTCATCGGCACCCTGTACATGCAGCAGGTGCTTGGCTACTCGGCGCTCCAGGCGGGTACCGCCTGGCTCGCCACCACGCTCACCACGCTCGCACTGGCGGGGCTGTCGCAGAGGCTCGTCACCCGCATCTCGCTCGGGCCGGTGCTGGCGGTGGGGGTGGCACTGGTGGGCGGCGGCGTTCTCTGGGCGGCTCAGGCGCCTGTGCACGGGCACTTTTGGGGCTCGCTGGCCGGGCCGTTCTTCGTCGCCGGCGCCGGCGGCGCCTTCAGCTTCGTCGCGGTCTCGATCGGCGGCCTCGCCGGTATCGCCGAGCGCGAGGCGGGGGTCGCCTCCGGCCTGCTCAACACCTCGCAGCAGCTCGGCGGCGCGATCGGCGTCGCGATCGCCTCCACCGTCGCCGCCGCACACACGAAGACGCTGCTCGCCGACGGTCATGCGACGAACGCCGCGCTCACCGGCGGTTTTCAGTGGGCGTTCTGGGTCTGCGGAGCGATTGCGCTGCTCGCGCTGCCCACCACCGCGGTTCTTCTGCGCCGCAGCCGGCGGGACCAGATCGAGGGCGCCATTCCGGCGCCCTCAGAGGCGGGCCGCCTGAACCGACCTACGTCGACAGTCCCGGAATGAGCTGGAGCCCGAATGACCACCAACATCGCTGACGCTTTCGACCTTGTCGGCAAGCGGTGGGCGCTGCAGGTCGTCCGGGAGCTGGCTCTCGGCCCGCAGCGGTACACCGATCTGCGCCGGCGCCTGGCGGGGATCTCGACGAACGTGCTCGCCGCCCGCCTCCTTGAGCTCCAACAGGCCGAGGTCGCTCGCCGGCGCCTCCTGCCACCGCCGGCAGGTTCGGCGGTCTACGAACTGACAGAGCGCGGCCGCGAGCTCGGTCTGATCGTGCTCGCCCTCGACGGGTGGGGCACACGAACACTGGCAACCGCCACACGAGAGCCGATCCGAGTTGGCCAGAGCGAACGGAAGTCGAGCCGTGTCGGCGCCCGATAGCCCACCAATCGACGGCGAGCCTTCGCCAGCCTCGCGGACGAGCTCCTGTCCGTGGAGTCGGCGGTAACGCGGACGGACCGTCCAGGACGTGCCAGCCTTTGCGTCAACTGGAGAGTCGTCGCAACCGACCACGAGGGCTGGGCCGGGGCGCGAGCGAGAGCACGACAGGCGGTTGACGAGGCAGATCGGCTGGCACTGACGGCACCGGGCTTCACGCATGATCCCTCAGCGCACTCCACGTCGATGCTGCTCGGATCGTGAAAGCTCCTTGAGCGGCTCCATACCAACGGCACGTTGGACGAGGAGCAAGTCCAGTTGAACCAAAGAGAGCGCCGATTTCCGGCGCTCTTGCCGAGCCCTCTGACGGACTCGAACCGTCGACCCCCTCCTTACCATGAGAGGGCGCTACGCCCGATTCTAGCGGCGGCCCCGCTTCGGTCCTCGATCATCTCAGGCTCAACTCATCCGCCGGTATCGCCATACGCTGAGCGGGATGAAGATCGCGAGCAGCCCGATGATCCAGGCGGCCGCCCCCGCGAGTGATTCCGGCACGCCACCGTCGAGTGCGTAGGTGCGGGCGGCATCCGCGGTCAGCGTGACCGGGCTCGCCTCCGCGAACGCCTGCAGCCAGTCCGGCATGGTCGAGACCGGCACGAACACGGAGCTCACGAACACGAGCGGGAAGAGCACCACGAAGCCCGCCGACTGGGCCGCCTCCGCGCCGGGCACTGTCAGCGCCACGAACGCGAAGATCCAGCTGAGGGCGAGCCCGAACGCGCTGACGACCGCGACGCACGCGAGCGCGTTCAGCGGCCCGGCCTGGAAGCTGAAGCCGATGAGGTAGCCGACCACCGTCATCAGCCCGATGATCAGGACGTTGCGGACGAGGTCGGCCGCGGTGCGGCCGATCAGCACCGCCGAGCGTGCCATCGGCATCGAGCGGAAGCGGTCGATGACGCCTCGCTCGAGGTCCTCGGACAGGCCGACGGCGGTCTGCGTTGCGCGGAAGGCCACCGACTGCACGAAGATGCCGGGCAACAGGAAGTCGATGTACGTCACCCCGGGCGGAAGTGAGCCCTCCACCGCGCCGCCGAACACGTAGACGAACAGGAACACGAACATGATCGGCTGGATCGTCGAGAAGATCAGCAACTGGGGCTGGCGAACGAAGTGGCGCAGGTTGCGCCCGGCGACCACGCGCGCGTCGGCGCCGGCTGAACGCACCGTTCGTAGCGAGGGACGATGCACCCGCGGGAATCTCCTCGCGCCGCGGTTGGCCGTGTTCGCCGGGCTCGTCGCCGCCGGCGCGCGGCCCGTGCTCGCGGACGCGTCCGGGCCAGCGCCGTCCTCGCTCGGTGGCGCGCCCGTAAGCTGCAGGAACACGTCGTCGAGCGTCGGGCGGCGCAGCCCGAGATCGCTCACCCCGATCCGCGCTTGACGTAGCGCCGAAGCGGCGTTCTCGATCAGCTCGAGGCCATCGCCCGGCGCGGGAAGAGTGAGCTGGTCCAGGCGCTGCCCCGGTTCTGGATCGCCGCAGCCCACCCGGGCGAGCACGGACTGCGCCTCGTCGCGTTGAGCGGCGTTGGTCAGCTCGACCTCGAGGATCTGCCCGCCGACGCCATCCTTGAGCTCGTTGCCGGTCCCCTCCGCGATCACCTGCCCGTGATCGATCACCGCGATCCGGTCCGCGAGCTGGTCGGCCTCCTCGAGGTACTGGGTCGTCAGCATGATCGTCGTCCCCTCGCGGACGAGTTCCCGCACGATCGCCCAGATTTCGTTACGGCTGCGCGGATCGAGCCCGGCGGTGGGCTCGTCGAGAAACAGGATCCGAGGACGCGTGAGCAGGCTAGACGCGAGGTCGAGCCGGCGGCGCATTCCTCCGGAGTACGTGCGTGCCGGGCGGTCGGCAGCGTCGGCGAGTTCGAAGCGCTCCAGCAGCTCGGCCGCTCGCCGTCGCGCCTTGTCCCTCGACAGGTCGAACAGGCGGCCGAACATCTCGAGGTTTTCCCGTCCGGTGAGGATCTCGTCGACTGCCGCGAACTGTCCGGTGAGCCCGAGTAGCTCACGAACGGCCGCGGCCTCGTGCACCACGTCACGCCCGAAGACCTCGGCGCGCCCTGCGTCCGGCGCGAGCAGGGTCGCGAGCACGCGAATGAGCGTGGTCTTCCCGGCTCCGTTCGGCCCGAGCAGTCCGAAGACAGTCCCCTCCGCGACGTCGAGGTCGACACCAGCGAGCGCAATCGTCGCGCCGAAGCGCTTGGTCACACCCTCGACGAGGACGGCGGAAACGGAGGAGCGGGCCGCAACCATGCTCGGGCAACCGTACTCCGCGCCCGTCGCCTCCCTGCGTCCTTGCCTCGGAACGAGCATCGCGTCCCGACGACGAGCAACGTTCCACCAAGCCCTCCTAGAACGGGTAGGGAGCAAGGCTCCAGGCCGCCGTCGCGTACCAGACCCCGAACGCAAGGCTCGCCCCGCCCAAAGCTGGTGCAACGGCGCCGAACGCTGCCCGGGCGGGACGTGAGACGAGCATCGAGCCGAACCCGCTCGACACGACGGTCATAGACACGACCGTGAAGAGGGCGAGGAGCACGAGCGAGATGACCGCGAGGCCCGTCGAGCGAACCGATGCGAGGACGAGTACGCCGACGCCCGTGCTTCCGCCCACGCCGTGCACGAGCCCGATGGCGAACGCACCCCGGCGCGTGCGCGCACCGTGCGCCTGCGGGTGCGCATGGAAGCGGAGCTCGCCGCGGCGCCAGCGGATCAGTAGGCGAAGAGCCAGATAGACGATGACGAAGCCGATCGCGGTTTCGGCAGCCTGCTGAACCCGCAGCGGAAGGAAGCTGTCGAGGAGGAGGATGGGAAGGCCGAAGGCGAACAGCGTCACCGCGTGGCCGAGGCCCCAGGCAAGCCCGAGCCCCCTGGCGCGACGCGCGGCGCGCTCCCCTCCGCCCGCAACGAGTGTCGTCACGGCAGCGAGGTGATCCGGGTCGGTGGCATGGCGCAGTCCGAGAAGCACTGCGACGGCGAGAACGATCCAGATCGAGGCGCCGTCGGCGAAGGCGGCGATTCTCTCGTCGAAGCCGAACATCGGATCACCTCTGGCAGGGCTGGCAGGGACCTAATCCACGGATCCGGTGGTCGCGTAGTCTCCGTGCCACCAGTTGGTGATGAGTGCGGCGTATTGGTCTGCGGCGTCTTCCCAGGTGAAGTGGCCGGCGTCGATGATGTGGAGTTGGTTGTGGGGTAGCCGCTGGTGGAGGAACTGGGCGTTGGCCGGTGGCACGATCGGGTCTCGGGCGCCGGCGATGATCTGTACCGGTGTGTGGATCTGGGGGAGCAGGTCGCGTAGGACGGGTAGCTCGGTCGGGTAGGCGCGTAGGTAGCGCATCGACTCGACGAATCGGTCGCCCTGGTAGGAGGTGAGGTAGTCCTCGCGGACGTGGTCGGGGAGCGGGTAGCGCTCGATGCCGGTGAGGGCGGCGGCGACGATCTGCCGCGGGTCGGCGCTGCGGTATTCCTGCAGGTGGGGGGCTTCGACCCAGTCCTTGAGCGGCCCACCCAGTTGGAGTGGGTACGCGGTGCCGCCGCTGCCGACGACCAGGCTGCGTAGCCGGCCCGGGTGCAGGGCCGCGGCGAACAGCGCGGCGGCGGTGCCGATGTCGGGGCCGATCAGGTGCGGGTTCTCCAGTCCGAGGGTGTCGGCGACGCGGATCAGGAACTCGCCCATCGCCCGCGGGGAGAGCAGCGCGTCGCGACGCTGGGAATGGCCGAACCCGGGCAGGTCGATCGCCACCAGGTGGGTGTGTTCGGCGAGCCGCTCCCAGGTCGGCTCGAACGCGAGCAGGCTCTCCGGCCACGGGCTCAGCAACAGGGCGTGATCGTCGCGGTCCGCGCTCTCCGCGAAGCGGATGGTCAACCCGTCGATCGTGCGAAACTGCATCTGGATGGAACCGTTCAACCATTTGCTCACGGACTGGCTCCCAGGTGCTTGTGGTCCGGTCGAATGCCGACCTGCATTGCCTGAGAGTGACGGCTTCGCCGCTCCGTCGCGTCTGAGGTTTCCCTAGTGCGAGTCCCCAGTCCGTGCGACTGGGGAGGGAGCCCCGCGAGTGCTGCTCAGGCCTCGTGAGCGGCCTTGCCGTCGATTCGCGACGCTGTGCTCAGTTGGCTGCCGTCGCAGGTTCGGCGGCAAGTGTGAATGTCATGGTTGGCCGCGACGCTGGCTGACGCGCTGCCGCACCCCAGGGACAACCTGGGCGGCGAACACCTCCAGCTGTGCCAGCGGCGAGGTCATCGGCCAGAAGATGAACGTGTCGAAGCCCAGATCGACCGACCAGTCCGTGAGGGCCGCCACCCAGGACTCCACGTCGCCTGTCAGGCCGGATCCGCCACGCGCCGGCCCGATCGCACCGACCACGTTGTAGATCCGGCGCACGTCCGCCGGGTCGCGCCCGGCCGAGCGCGCCGCGTCGTCGATCCGCTGCTGCCGGGAGGGGACGACCGTCGGACCGACATACGTGCTGAGCGGTGACACCCAGCCGTCGCTGGAGCGTCCGGCGACCGCCAGCATTCGCGGGCCATTGCTGCCCAGCCAGAGCGGCACCGGCGACGCTGACACGGGCCCGGCTTCGTAGCCCTCGATCGTGTGCTGGCTGCTGCGAAATTCGACGACGCCGCCGGACAGCGCCGTCCGCATGAACTGGATCGCCTCCTCGGTGAACGCGATCATCTCGGATTTGGTCCGGCGGATGCCGCCCATGGCGGCGATGCCGCCGACGCTCGCGCCGCCGCCGATGCCGAGGACGATCCGGCCGTCGGTCAGCACGCTCAGCGATGCGGCGGCCTTGGCGAGGATCGTCGGTGGCCGCAGTTGCAGGTCCGCGACGTCGGGGAAGAACGAGATGCGGTCGGTCTCGGCGGCCAGGTACGCGATCAGCGTCCATACGTCGAGGAACTCGGGGTTGTAGGCATGGTCCTGGATCGCGAGGTAGTCGAGGCCCGCGGCGTCGGCCGCGTGCGCAAGCTGTCTCGTCTCGCTCAGCTGATCGACCGAGGGATAGAGGCTCAGGCCAAAGGTGATCGGGTGTCCGTAGTCGGTCATGTCTCAACCCTCTCCTGTCCGGACGCACCCCAGAGCCCTGCTCAGGCCTCGTGAGCGGCCCTGCCGTCGAACCGCGACGCTGTGCTCGGGTCGCTGCCGAGAGCCCGGTGTAGTTGGTTGCGTGAGCTGATGCCGAGCTTGCCGAAGACCTTGTGCAGGTGGTACTCGACGGTGCGGGGGCTGATGAACAGCCGGGTGCCGATCTCGGGGTTGGAGAGCCCGTCGCGGGCGAGTCGCGCTATCTGGGCCTCCTGTGCTGTCAGTTCGGCGCGGGTGTCGTCGGTGCCCTTGCGGACGGTCTCGCCTGTGGCCAGGAGCTCGCGCCTGGCCCGCTCGGCGAAGGCCTCCACGCCCATCGTCGCCAGCATGTCGTGGGCGGTGCGCAGCTGCTCGCGGGCGTCGACTCGCCGGTTCTCACGGCGCAGCCACTCGCCGTAGAGCAGATGCGTGCGCGCGAGCTCGATGCGGACACGGGTGCGGCCGAGCCGGTCGATCGACTCGCGATAAAGAGCGTCGGCGGCCTGACCCTCGCCGAGCAGGGCGCGGACGCGGGCTTCGATCCCCAGCGCCCAGTCGGTGGGCGTCACACGCGTGCGCTCGGACAGCCACTCGAGTGAGGCCCTGAGGGACGCGACGTCACCGGTCCTGGACGCCGCCTCGGCCAGCTCGGGAACGAGAAAGGTCCCGTACGCCATCGGATCGCGCTCGAATGCTCGCGAGGCGGCGTCGCGCGCGGCGTCGTGGCGACCGAGGCCGTTGTAGAGCACCGAGCTCGCGTAGGTCGCGGCGATGACTCCCAGACCGCCCGCGGCTGCCTCCCGCAAGGTGGCCTCGATCAGCTCCGACGCCGGCGCCTCCCGGCCGCGCCAGGCAACGAGCATCATCTCGTTGTAAGCAACCGGCGGGTTCCCGGTCGCCTCTGCGATCAGGCCCTCTTCTTCGATCATCAGCGCCGCCGTGCTCAAGTCCCCGGCGACAAGGTGGGTCCAGGCGAGGAGGTTGAGCGCGTACTGCAGGTGCACAAGCGCGCCCGTCTCGCGCGCGAAGTGAACCTGGCGAGCGGCCAGGGCGTGCCAGGAGTCGAAGTCCCACAGCTCCACGGCGGTGACTGCCCCGGCTCTTCCACCAGTGAGCCAGAGCCAGCGGCCGGCTTCGTCATCGCCGACGTCCTGAACGAGAAACAGCTCGAGTGCCTTGGTCAGCGTCGGCGCGGCGGCCGCGTACCCCTCCGTCCACCGCAGCGCGAACGCGTCGAGCAGGACATCCACCACGCGCGGCGGGTCGGGGCCGGCGGGCGCGGCCCGCGCGGCCTCGGCCGCCTCGAGCACGCTGCCAGGGCTGTCCAGGTCGCTCGCCCACATGGCGGCCTCGAGCGCCTCGAGGTGCGTCTGGCGCGCGGAGTCGGCGTCGAGCGGCTCGAGGCGCCTGGCCGTGCTGAGGAGCAGCCGAGCGGCGTCACCGCCACGTCGCTGGTCAAAGGCGATCTGCCCGCGCAAGTGCTCCACCTTGGCGGTCTGCAGCGCGTCGAGCGGGCCGGCCTCGACCGCGACCAGCAGTCCCAGTGCCGCATCGAGCGCGCCGGCGTCGCGCTTGGCCCTAGCAGCCGTGAGCCCGCGCTGCGCACGGCGAGCGGGTTCGGGCGTCAGCGTCGCCGCGCGCTCGAGGAACGCGGCCGCCGCGGCCAAGCCCCCGCGGGCCTGCGCGCGGCCGGCCGAGCGCTCGAGCTCGGAGGCGACATCCTCGTCGGGGCCCGGCGCGGCGTGGGCCCGGTGCCAGGCGCGGCGGTCAGGATCGACCTCCGGATCGGTGACCTCCGCGAGCGCGCCGTGCACCTCCTGGCGCTCCTGAAGCAATGCCGACCGGTAGGCCGCCGAGCGCACCAGCGGATGACGAAACCGCACTCGCGCGCCGAACTCGATGAGTTCGGCCTCGACCGCGGGCGTCGCAGCCTCGGTCCCGATCGCCAGCCGCTCGGCTGCTCGCCACACTAGCGACGGCTCGCCCACCGGATCGGCCGCCGCGAGCAGCAGCAGCCGCTGTGTCTCGGCCGGAAGCGCGTCCAGCCGCCGCCGGAAGCTCTCCTCGATCCGCCCCGAGAGCGGCACCGCGCCGGGGAGTCCGAAGCCGCCCGCCAGCTCCTCCGGCGTCAACCCCCGGGGCAGCTCCAACAGCGCCAACGGGTTACCGCGCGTCTCACTGACGATCCGGTCGCGAACCCGCGCGTCGAGCGGCCCGGCCAGCACCGAGTCCAGCAGGGACCGCGCGTCACCCTCCCGTAACCCCTCGACTACCAGCTCCGCCACTCCCGCCAGGTCGTCGCTCGGCGCACGCGCCGCAAAGACCAAGCCGACCGATTCCGCTTCCAGGCGGCGCGCGACGAACGCGAGGGCCTGCGCCGAGGCGCGATCGAGCCACTGTGCGTCGTCCACCAGGCAGATCAGCGGCCGCTCCTCGGCCACGTCGGACAGCAGGCCCAGGACGGCCAGGCCGACGAAAAAGCGATCCGGCGCCGATCCGGGACTGAAGCCGAACGCCGTCCGCAGCGCATCGCGCTGCGGCACCGGAAGACGCTCGAGGCGATCGAGCATCGGCGCCAGCAACTGATGCAACCCGGCAAACGCAAGCTCCATCTCCGATTGGACACCCGCGGTGCGCGCCACAGAGCAGCCCGACACGTGCTCGACCAGGTACTCCAACAGCGCCGTCTTGCCCACGCCCGGTTCGCCACGCACCACCAGCGCCCGGCTCTCACCCGCCCGAACAGCTTTGATGAGCCGGTCGAGCACGTCGCATTCGCTGCGCCGGCCCCTCAGCTCTGCCGCGCGTCTTCGGATGCGGGAATGGTTGGCCATGTGCCCGGCACCGACGTTACCCACGCGTCCGACTGGCCGCTACCGCTGGCCGATGCGAGCGCGGAACCCGCCCGCATGGGGGGCTCGAGGCGACCTCAGTGCTGGCCGGTACCGATCTCGGACCGCTCGCCCGCGCGTCCCTCGCCCTCGCCGATGGCGGTGCGGCCGTCGCCATGGCCGTCACCGTGGGCCGCCTCGAGTTCCCGCACAGTCGGCTTCTGCACGACGTCGCCGAAGTAGAACGACGAGAGCCTGGCGCGCACCTTCTCGACCCGGCGGCGCGGGGCGGGGATGCCGTTCTCGTCGGTCTCGGGTTCGAGCTCGATCGGCACCTGCCGGCGGTGTGCGGTGAGCTCGTACGCCGTCTCGTGCGACACCGGGGCGTGCATCTCGGAGAACTCGCCCTCCGGGCTCACCATGATCACACCGGACTCGCGGCCGTGTAGCACCTTGTCGCGGTCACGCCGTTGCAAGCCGAGACAGAACCGTTTGGTGACCCAGAACATCAACGGCGGCAGGACGATCACCGCTACTCGGACGAACCAGGTGATCCAGTTCACCGGTATCTCGAGGATTGTGGCGAAGAAGTCGTTGCCGCCGGCGATCCAGAGCAGGACGTAGAAGGTGATGAAGGCGACGCCGATGCCGGTGCGCACCGGTTGGTTGCGCGGACGGTCGAGGACGTGGTGTTCGCGCTTGTCGCCCGTGATCCACTGCTCGATGAACGGGTAGAGGTACAGCCCTCCCAGGATCAGCGTGGGCACGACTGCCGACGGGATGAGCACGTTCCAGCTCAGGGTGAACCCGAACAGACTGGTCTCCCAGTTGGGCATCACGCGCAGCGCGCCGTCCAGGAAGCCGACGTACCAGTCGGGCTGGGTGCCTGCGCTGACAATTGACGGGTCGTACGGCCCCCACAGCCAGACCGGGTTGATCTGGATCAGCGCCGACATCAAGACGATGACGCCGAAGACCACGAAGAAGAAGCCGCCCGCCTTGGCCACGTAGATCGGGAAGAGCGGGTACCCGACGACGTTCTTGTCGCTTCGGCCGGGACCGCTCCAATGGGTGTGCTTCTGGTACCACAGGATCATCAGGTGCACCGTGACCAACGCCAGGATGAGCCCGGGGATGAGCAGGATGTGCAGCGGATACAGACGCGCGATGGCGTCGTCTCCGGGGAACTCGCCACCGAAGAGGAAGAACGAGAGATAGGTGCCGACGACCGGTGTGGCGAGGACGCCTCCCTCGATGATCCGCATGCCGGTGCCGGACAGCAGGTCGTCCGGCAGCGAGTAGCCGGTGAACCCGGCGGCGACGCCGAGCACGAGCAAGGTCACGCCGATGATCCAGTTGATCTCACGCGGCTTTCGGAACGCCCCGGTGAAGAAGATGCGGAGCATGTGCACCGACATGGCGGCCAGGAACAACAGCGCACCCCAGTGGTGGATCTGGCGCATGAGCAGGCCGCCGCGGACCTCGAACGACAGGTCCAGCGTGGACGAGAAGGCTTCGGACATGTGGATGCCGCGGAGGTTGGTGTACGCACCCTCGTACATGACCTCGGACATGGACGGCTTGAACCACAGCGCCAGGAACGTGCCCGACAGCAACAGCACGATAAAGCTGTACAAGGCGATCTCGCCGAGCAGGAACGACCAGTGGTCCGGGAAGGCCTTGCGGATGTTGCGCCTGAGCCAGTTGGACGCGGTGATCCGCTGGTCGACGAAGTCGACGACCTTTCCCGCACCGTCGACGACGGCACTCATCCGCGCTCCCAGTAGCTCGGGCCCACCGGTACAGTGAAGTCGCTCTGCGCCACCAAGTATCCCTCGTCGTCGACGTCCAGGGGTAGCTGGGGCAGGTTGCGGGCGGCCGGCCCGAACACGACCTTGCCGTTGTCGGCGAGATCGAAGGTCGACTGGTGACACGGGCACAGCAGGTGGTGGGTGTTCTGCTCGTACAGGTTGATCGGGCAGCCCACATGGGTGCAGATCTTCGAGTAGGCGAGAATGCCGTCGACGTCCCAGTTCTCTCGTCCTTCGGCCGGCGACATCTCGTCCGGCTCCATCCGGACGACGATGATCGGCGCCTTGGCGCGAGCGTTGATCCGGGCCGGGCCTGCCTCAGGGAGCTCCTCGAACGTCTCGGGCATCGCGTTGACCAGGGAACCGATCTCGAGGTCCGTCGGCCGCAGCGGCACCGGGGCCTCACTATCGGTCATGACCCGCACGTCCTTGGCCCAGATCGTGTGCGCCTTCGCGTTGCCCGGAAGCGGTCCGAGGTCGCGCAACAGGACGACGGCGGGCAGCGGCAGCAGTGCCATGGCGCCGATCAACGAGTTGCGGATGAGCTTGCGGCGGCCGAACCCGCTCTCCTCGGTACCGAGGTCGAAGTCGGACAGCGCCGCCCCCCGGACCTCGTCGGCGCTGCGCAGGTCGTGGCGTTCGTGGATCACCTCCGGGCTGGACATGAGCTTCTTGGCCCAGTGGATGGCCCCAGCGCCGATCAGGAACAGGGCACCACCGAGGGTGAGGCCCAGCGCCAGGTTGGAGTCACGGACCGCCCCGACGACGTCGCCGTCGTCGATCGGGAGGAAGATGAAGGCGACGATGAAGCCGATCACCAGCAGCGAGGCCAGCCCGAACATGCCGGCGACTTGACGCTCGGCGCGGCGCTCGATGGCAGGCTCGGTGTCGGCAAGCCGGGGTTCGTGGCCGGGGAAGCCGGGGTCGGAAATCGGATCGGCGACGGTTTCAGGGACGAGCACACCCGTCGACTCGGACCGCTCGACGTCGCCGCCATGCCGCCCGCTGTACTCGGACATCCCCGTCCTCTCGTCCGTGCTCACGATGCCTTGGTCCCGATCCAGACGGCAACCCCGATCAGACCGCCGATGCCCACCAGCCAGCCCCACAAGCCCTCGGCGACCGGCCCGCCGCGGCCTATTCCGAGGCCGCCGGGGTTGGGCTGCTCCTCGACCGACTGGAGGAAGGCGATGATCTGGCGCTTCTCGTCCGGGTCGAGGGTGTCGTCGTTGAAGACCGGCATCGACTCCGGGCCGGTGATCATGGCCTCGTAGATGTGCTTGGGCTCGACTCCGGTGAGCTTGGGCGCGGACTTGCCGAGCGTCAGCGCGCCGCCCTGGCCTGTGGTGTTGTGGCAGGACGCGCAGTTGGTGCGGAACAGCTCACCGCCCCGGGCCACCTCGCCCGCGGACAGCCCCGAGGTGTCGAGCGCGTCCTCGTCGGGAATCTCGGGCCCGGGGGCGAGCGACGCGACATACGCAGCGAGCTGTGCGATCTGATCGTCGGTGTAGGCGACCTCCTTCTGCTCGGCCTGGGCGCCTGGTGCCGCCATCGGCATCCGTCCGGTGCCGACCTGGAAGTCGACGGCCGCGGCGCCGACGCCGATCAACGACGGTCCGAGGATGATGCCGTCCTCACGGACCTGACCTTCGCCGCCGAGCCCGTGACAGGTGGCGCAGCCGATCGCGAACAACTTCTTGCCCTCCTCGACCTGCGTCGAAGAAGCGGTTTGCACGCCGGCGCTGCTCTCGGGGGCGAATGCCGCGTAGGCACCGCCGAGGACGAGGAGCGCGAGCAGCAGGACGGCCACCGCAGCTGCCGGATGGCGGCGCCGAGTGGAGATCGCGGTCACGTCGCTCCTCGTCACTGGATCACGTAGATGGTGAGGAAGAGCGCGATCCAGACGACGTCGACGAAGTGCCAGTAGTACGACACGACGATCGCGCTCGTGGCCTGTTCGTGGGTGAAGCGGCGGGCCATGAACGTGCGGCCGAGAACCAGCACGAACGCCAGCAGGCCGCCGGTCACGTGCAGGCCGTGGAAGCCGGTGGCCAGGTAGAAGATCGAGCCGTACGGGTCGCTGGACAGGGTGAGGCCGTCGTCCTGGACGAGCTGGGCGTACTCGTAGACCTGGCCGGCGATGAACAGCGCGCCCATCACGAACGTCAGCGTGAACCACTCGCGCAGGCCCCAGCGGCCGACCTGGAATGCGTTGCCGGTGCGCCCGACCTGGCCGCGCTCGGCGCGCAGCACTCCCATCTGGCAGGTCACCGACGAGAGCACCAGGATGATCGTGTTGCCGGTGGAGAACGGGATGTTGAGCAGGGCCGGTTGCGTCTCCCAGAGCTCGGGGGCGTTTGAGCGGAGCGTGAAGTAGATCGCGAACAGGGCCGCGAAGAACATCAGCTCGCTGGACAGCCACACTATGGTGCCAACCGCGACCAGGTTCGGACGCTCGGGAGCCGGCGCGGGCGCGGTGTCGACTGCGGATGCCGTGGCCACGAGCGCCATTATGTCGATCCCCACCCGTCAGCACACCCCGACCCCGGAATCCGGGTTGCACGGCGTGTTGTCGGCGCTCGGGTGGCCCGTCCCACTACGTGGGCCGGACGCTCCGACCGGTAGCATCCGCGGGTAGCGACCCATTGACCTCCGCCTCGCGAGGACACCCGATGACCACGCCCGAGCCGACGATGACGATCCTCGTCTACAGCGACGACCGTTCCACGCGCGAGAAGGTCCGGCTGGCCATCGGGCGGCGGCCGGCGGCCGACCTGCCCAAGGTCGAGTTCTTCGAGTGCGCGACCCAGCCGGCCGTGCTGAAGGCGCTCGATTCGGGTGGCATCGACGTCGTCGTCCTCGACGGAGAGGCGGCACCGTACGGTGGCCTCGGCCTGGCCCGGCAGCTGAAGGACGAGATCTACCGGTGCCCGCCGGTGCTCGTGCTGATCGGCCGACCGCAGGATGCGTGGCTCGCAACGTGGTCGCGAGCCGAGGCGGCGGTCCCGCACCCGCTCGACCCGGTGGCCGTCGCGACTGCTGTGGCCGGGCTGATGCGGCAGCGGCTGGGCCTTCTCCCCACCGCGTCGTGAGCCCGCCGTGACCACGCCGCAGACCTGGCCGTCGGTCCTCGCTGCGCTGCTGGAAGGCGCCGACCTGCCCTCCGAGGCGACCGCGTGGGCGATGGGCGAGATCATGAGCGGCTCTGCGACACCGGCTCAGATCGCCGGGTTCGTGGTGGCGCTGCGGGCCAAGGGCGAGACCGTCGACGAGGTCGAGGGCATGGTCCGTGCGATGTACTCGCACGCGGCGCCCATCTCCGTGGCCGGCCCCGCCGTGGACGTGGTCGGTACGGGCGGCGACCGCGCGCACACGGTCAACATCTCGACGATGGCGGCGCTGGTGGCCGCCGGGGCCGGCGCCCGGGTGGTCAAGCACGGGAACCGGGCGGCGTCGTCGGCGTGTGGGGCGGCCGACGTGTTGGAGGAGCTCGGCATCCGGCTCGACCTTCCTGCTTCGCGGGTGGCCGAGATCGCCTCGGAGGTCGGGATCACGTTCTGCTTCGCGCCGGTGTTCCACCCCGCGTTGCGCCACGCCGCAGTCCCACGGCGCGAGCTCGGCGTGCCCACGACGTTCAACTTCCTGGGACCGCTGGCCAACCCGGCCCGGCCGTCGGCCCAGGCCGTGGGGGTCGCCGACGGGCGGATGGCGGGGATCGTGGCCGGCGTGCTGGCCGGGCGGGGCGTGTCGGCGCTGGTGTTCCGTGGCGACGACGGTCTCGACGAGCTCACGACGACCACGACGTCGCGGGTGTGGCGCGTGCACGACGGCGAGGTACGCGAGGAGCGCCTCGACCCCGCGGCGCTCGGTGTGCGTCCGGCGTCGCCGGACGCGCTGCGCGGTGGCGAGGCGACCTACAACGCCGACGTGGCCCGCCGGATGCTGGCCGGTGAGGAGGGCCCGGTGCGTGACGCAGTGCTGCTCAACGCCGCGGCCGCCCTGGTGGCGTACGACGGTGTGCAGGGACAGCTGGTCGTGCAGCTCGGGCCCGCCCTCGAGCGGGCTGCGGCATCGGTCGACACCGGTGCCGCGGCCGACACCCTGACCCGCTGGGTCGCCGCCTGCGCCGCGTCGTAGCCGCGCCGACCCTTGACGGCGGGGCGTCGCGGCACTGCAGTGTGTCGGCGTGACCTCTGACGAGTTCGAACGCTTGCTCGAGCGGATAGCGCAGGGTTGGAGCGCGGGGGACGCAGATCTGGCCGCCGCCTGCTTTGCCCCCGATGCGATCTACGTGGAGCCGCCTGACCGGCAGCGTTATGTCGGTCGCGCCGCCATCTGGGAGCTGTCCGGGGGCGAGGATCCGCCGCCGATGTCGATGACGTGGCATCAGGTCGTGTTCGACGAGGGTCGCCAACTGGGCGCGGGCGAGTACACGTTTCGAGGCCGGCGCCAATATCACGGTCTGGTCATCATCGAGGTCCACGACGGCGTGATCCGTCGATGGCGGGAGTACCAGTACGCCAGTGATCTGCCGTGGGACGGGTTCGTTGCAGACAGCGCGTTCGACGGTGCCGCGCTCGACGACTCGGACCCAGTGCCGTAGCTGGACCGCCGGTGCCCACCTGGGAAGCACCATGGGTGGCGGGCGGTTCAGTGCAGCGCCACCGTGAGCAGCATCACGGACGGCTCGACGGCCTCGATGTTGTGCCGCTGCGGCGGCACCGCGACCAGATCGCCCGGTCCGAGTTCCGTGTGCGACTCACCGGCGCGGAGCACGATACGTCCCCGGAGGCAGAGCACCGACGCGTCCCCCGGGCTCTTGTGCTCGGCCAGCGCCCGCCCCACGGCGAGCGCCACGACGGTCTGCCGCAAGCGCGCACCGGATCTTGCGTACACCGTGACCGAGCTGCGACCGCTCTCAGCCGTCGTCGCCGTGACGAGTTGGCGCTCGGCCAGCGCATTGATCGACGCAACATCCATGGACGTCGATGGTGGCACGAAGTCGACCACATGCCGCAATGGCCCCAGCTCGGATCGTCGAGGGACCCTCCGCGGCACAACCTTGGACGGGCCGTGTCGGTGGATCGGGTTACGTTGAGCCCCATGACGATGATCTCCGGGCCCCGTGTCCAGGGCATAGGCGGAGCCACCGTGCGCTTATACGACAGGCAGCACCCGTTGGGCGATGGGTGGGGAGGACACGTCATGCAGGCATCCACTTCCGAGCAAGGGCCATCGGCGTCCGCCCGGCTGTGCCCCCCGCGCAGCTCGTGTTGATTGGCGAGAGACGATGAATCAGCTGGCCCGCCGCGTCCAACGCACGTATCTCACCTTGCTGCTCGGCAATACGCTGGCTGCCTCGTTCATCTGGGGGATCAACACCCTCTTTCTGCTCGATGCTGGGCTGAGCAACTTCGAGGCTTTCACCGCCAATGCCTTCTTCACGGCCGGCATGGTGATCTTCGAGGTTCCGACCGGTGTGGTTGCCGACACCTGGGGCAGGCGTGCCTCCTACCTCCTCGGTACGATAACGCTGGCCGTGTCGACGTTTCTCTACTACCTGATGTGGCAGCTCAACGCGCCTTTCTGGCAATGGGCGATCGTCTCGATGCTGCTCGGGCTGGGGTTCACGTTCTTTTCCGGCGCCGTCGAAGCCTGGCTGGTCGACGCATTGCACTTTGCCGATTATCAGGGCGGCCTGGAGGCGGTTCTGGGACGCGGTCAGATGATATCCGGTGTCGCTATGCTGGGCGGCTCGGTGCTCGGGGGGGTCATCGCCCAGGCCACGTCGCTCGGCGTGCCGTTCCTGCTGCGGGTCGGCGTGCTTCTGACGATGTTCGTCGTCGCCTACAAGCTCATGAAGGACCTCGGGTTCACGCCAGAGCCCGCGTCGCATCCGCTGCGCGCAATGCGTGAGGTGTTGACGGCCTCGCTCGAGCATGGGCTGAAGAAGCGGCCCGTTCGGTTCGTCATGCTGGCCGCCCCGTTCGCCTCGGGGGTCGGGATCTATACTTTTTATGCGCTTCAACCGTACCTGCTGGAGCTCTACGGCGATCCCCAGGCGTACTCCATTGCCGGGCTTGCCGCGGCCATAGTCGCTGGATCGCAGATATTGGGTGGTTATGCGGCGCCGAGGATCCGTCGCCTGTTCCGGAAGCGGACCACCGCGTTGATACTTGGCACTGTCGCGAGCGCACTCATCCTCGCTCTCCTGGGCCTGGTGGATGTCTTCTGGCTCGCCTTGGTGCTGCTGGTCATATGGGGACTGATCTTCGCGGCCGAGATGCCAATTCGGCAGGCGTACTTGAACGACATGATTCCATCGAAGCAGCGGGCCACCGTGCTGTCGTTCGACTCCCTCATGGGCAGTAGCGGCGGAGTCGTGATTCAGCCCGTACTCGGCAGGGCAGCCGATATCTACAGCTACTCGACATCCTTTGTCTTCGGCGCAATCTTCCAGCTCGCGGCCGCGCCGTTCCTGATCGGCAGTCGCCGGGAGCACGATGCGGCGGATACGGCCACCAGCAGCACTCCGGTACCGGGAACGACCTGACGCCGCCGGCAGGCACCCGTGCTACTCGTGCCGAGCCGTGGGGCTCGGCGGAATGTTGTGGACAGGAAGTTCAGGAACGAGCCGCCGGTGGCGTAGTGCGGAAACGGCGCGGCCGCATCCGCGGGGCCTTCGATGGTGACCGAGAAGGGGATCTCGCGGTGGCCGACCGGGCCGGCGCCGGTGCCTGGCTGTGTCGCGCGGCCCCAATGGCGAACCTCGACGGCGTCTGCCCCGTCCAGGACGTTGACGATGGAGTCGATGACCGGGTCGGGCAGATCGGCGAACAGCTCGAATGATGGGGTCCCGTGCCGCCGATGGTTCCCGTCTCGGCGTAATCCATCCCGCGGAAGCCGTCCACAAGCGGTGTACCCGCTGCCCGCCAGCCATGGACTGTTTCGGTGACCGTCGCGCCAGCGGGTCGGCCCGCCTGGCTCGTCATCACTCCACTCCTTCGACGATCTGCCTCTTCTGGGTGACCACGGCGTCCGCCTCGACGGCGGACTGGCCGATCGGACCAACGCGCCGGAGGACGGTCGCGGCGACGATGGCAAGACCGATGAAGACGACGGCACCGACGGCGCCCACCACATTCAGCCCGGTCGTAAAGGCCGCGCGGCCGACATCGATGAGGTCGGTGCCGAGCGACCCGGTCAGCTGCTGGGCCGTGGACATGGCGGCGGCGATGCTCTCGCGAGCGATCGTGGCGGCCTCGGCGGGCAGGTCGGTTGGGAGGGTGTCGGCGAGTTCGTTGCGGTAGACGAACGTTCCGAGACTGCCCAGCGAGGCGATGCCCACTGCGATGCCGAACTCGCCGCTCGTCTCTGACATCGACGCTGCCGACCCGGCCTTCTCGGGTGGGGCGGATCCGAGGATCAGGTTCGCGGTGAGCGCCATCGGCAGGGCGATGCCGAAGGAGGCGAGGACGAGCCCGGCCACCAGCAGATCCAACCCGCCGACGCTCTCGACCCGGGTATGCAGCAGGAGCCCGGCGCCGGCGATCGCCAACCCGGCCGCGATGACGTACGCAAGTCGGAACCGTTGGGCCAGTGAAGGAGCCACTATGAAGCCGATGATCATCGCGACGTTCTGGGGAACCAGCCAGCGGCCGGCGGCGAGCGGGGAGAGTCCTTCGACCATCTGCAGGTACAGGGTGGCCTGCAGGGCGATCCCCGCCATGACGACCCCGGCGGCCAGCATGACGCCGAGCGCAGAGCTGAACGTGCGATTGCTGAACAGGCGCAGGTCCAGCAGTGGGTCGGCCAGCGTCCGCTGCCTTCGCACGAAGACCACGGCCACGGCGGCGCCAGTCACGATGGCCAGCACAGCCGAGGGCTCCCAACCGTTCCTGGCCATCTCCTTCAGGCCGTAGATGGCCGGCAGGATGGCGGCGAGCGACAGTGCCACGCTGGTCAGGTCCAGCCGACCGGCCGCGGCGTCGCGGTACTCGGGCAGCAAGAGCGGCCCGGCCACCAAGAGCAGCACCATGAACGGCACACCCAGCAGGAACGCCGAGCCCCACCAGAAGTGCTCCAGCAGGATCCCGCCGACAAGCGGCCCCAGGAGCATGCCGCCCATGAAGCAGCTGAACCACACGCCGATCGCCTGCCCCATCTGTTTGGGGTCGTGGAACATGTTCCTGATCAGCGCCATGGTCGACGGCATCAGGGTCGCTCCGGCGATCCCGAGCAGCGCCCTGGTAGCGATGAGCATCTCGGGGCTGGTCGAGTAGGCCGCCAGCACCGACGCGACTCCGAAGGCGCCGGCGCCGATCAGCAGCAGGCGCCTGCGTCCGATCCGGTCACCCAGGGTTCCCATCGTGATCAGGAAGCCCGCGAGCATGAACGAGTAGATGTCCAGGATCCACAGCTGCTCGGCGCTGCTGGCCCCTAGCTCGGCGCTCAGGTGCGGCAGCGCCAAGTAGAGCACGCTGATATCCAGCGACAGCAGCAGCGTGGGCATGGCCAGCACGGCGAGCCCAGTCCACTCCCGCCGCCCGGCCCGCAGGCCGGCGCCGGGCGTAGCTGTCATGTCCATGAGAAGCCCTCCGACAGTTCGGGTTTGTCATCCGCCGTTCTCGATCGACGCGGTCGGACGAGTCCTCGGTCAGTGCCACGTCGAACATCCCCACCACGGTCTCACCGACAAGTTTTCTTGTCAAGACGGGCGAGATTGTCGGTCGTGCGGAGTTCCGCCGCGATGGCCGAACGGTGCGTTGCGGCGACACCGAGATCTCTCAGGCCTCGGCCGAGACGGGTTCGGTCCGACTGGAGCTGACGCCGTGGGGCACGGCCGTCGGACGGTGACTCAGGAGTTCGCGAGTGACGGCTCAGACCGAGTAGTTGTCGTGGCGCAGGAAGAACTCGGTCCGCTCCTCGTCGCTGAGCTCCTTGCCCAGGTAGAGCTCTGCCAGCCCTTCGAAGTACTCCTCGCGGGGGGCTCCGGGGGTGAAGAGGAGGAGCATGGACGCAGGCTCGCCGAGAACGTTCTTGAAGCCGTGCAGCCCCCCGGGCGGGACGTACAGGAAGTCACCCGATGTCGTCTCGACCCACTGTTGCCCGTCATACAGACGCACGGTTCCGGACAGGATGAAGAACGACTCGGCGATGGTCTTGTGGAAATGCGGACCGGGGCCGGTCTCGTTCGGCCCGAAGTTCCAGCGGTAGAGGCCGAACTCGCCTGCCGTTGTCGCTCCAGTGGCGAGGTAGTCGACGGTGACACCTGACTGATACGTCAGCTCCGGTCCCTGGCCGCGCGGCCGGTAGGAGGCGCTGACCTCGCCGGTGTCGCCGAAATAGCGCGGTTCCGGGTAGGACATGGCCGACCTCTCTGTCTCGCAGCGTGGCTCGGGCCCGACGGGCGATCCGGCCGAGAACCCCTCGCGTCGGACAGGATCTCGGCCGGCCGCCGGTCAGCCGGCGAAGAAGTCCTTCAGCACGGGAGCCAGGACCGCAGGATCGACATTGTGCCCCTGACCCTCGAGCCTGCGCGTCTCGCCGTTGGGCACGGCGTCCGCGAGCCGCCGGGCGGTCTCGGGCATCCACGGGAAGTCCGCCCCGCCGGCGATCACGAGCGTGGGCGTCGTCACCTGGGCCGCCCGCTGCGTAGGCACGGAGTAGTCCGCCATGACGGCAGCGTCGTAGGCCAGCGTGTGCGCCAGCGCCTCCTGCTCCTGCCAGAACGGGGCGTTGCGCGCCTGCGCGACGAACTCGTCGGGCAGGCCGACGACCTTCGACATGAAGTACGCGACCGCGTCGCCGCGCCGGCCCGCCGCGACCAGGTCGGTGTAGACCTTCGCCGTGTCAGCCGGCGGCCGGCGACTCTCGTCGATGACGAACGGCGGCTCCCACAGCGCCAACTTCCTGATCGGGAGCCCAGCCGCCGCGGCTTCGAGGGCAAGGGCCGCGCCGGAGGACGTGCCGAACACGCAGGCCGAACCACCGGCCGCCGTGATCACGGCCTCGATGTCCTCGACCTCGCGCAGCACCGCGTACGGCGCAGTGTCGCCGCTGTCGCCGCGTCCCCGGCGGTCGTAGTTGAAGACGGTGAGCCGGTCTTCCAGCAGCGCCGCCAACGGCGCGTTGGCCTTCCGATCGGTCGACCCGCCGCACACCAGAACGACCGGCGGTCCATCACCCGAGCGATCGAACGCGATGGTGGTGCCGTCAGTCGAAACGACCTTTTCCATGGAAGCTCTCCTTCACATCGTGGATTTCACTCAGCGGCGAGGGACGTCGCCGAGATGCTGATCGGCGACGTCACGTCGTCGGCCACGGGCTGGATCAGGCGTATAACCGGGTGAGCCATGACTGCCAGGCCCGTACTGTCTCGGCCTGGTCTGCAACGCCCGAGAAGATGTGGTGTCCCACGCCCACCGCGCCGCCCCTGCCAACGAACCGGTACAGCCCGTCGCTCGTGCGCACGCCCAGGAAGCTCGGGTAGAGGACGGAGTCCACGACCCCCTCGACCGGTGTGGATCCGTCGAGGTCGAACCGCACCTGGTCGCCCTCGGACACCGCGCCGGTCAGCCCGAGACCGCGCTCGAGCCCGTCCCAGACGTGTGCCTCGTCGGGCTGCTGCGGTCCCCAGGCGTTGACTGGCATGGCGGTCCGGCCGGAGAAGTAGGTGAGGTACTGGCCCAGCGTGCGCAGGTACATCGGGTCGCCCTTCCTCAGAGCGTCGTACTCGGATTCCCAGTCGTCGCCGCCGAGGAAGCCGCTGTGCACCAGCCGGACCACCGTGCTGCCTTGGTCGCGCCCCTCGACAAGGAACTCGAACGCCATGAACGAGCCGTCCTCGCCCTCACTGCTCTGGTAGGCGAATCGTCGCGGGGGATCCCAGGCTGTGACGGTCGACTCTGCGGTGAACATGCCCTCGACGACCATCCGCATCGTTCCGCCCTCGCGGGGCTCGACCTCGTTGCGTCCCATGAACCAGGAGTCGATGCCCGGGCCGGTGGCGATCGCCTCCCACACCTGCTCGGGGGTCGCGTCGACCGAGATCTCCTGGTTGGTCTCGAACTCGTGGCCCATGTCATCACTCCTTTGTCTCGGAAGGGACGGCCTTGGTCTTGACACTGGGATGGACGGCGACGATGACGCGGTGATCACGTCCGCGCTCGGCTGTCTCGTCGTGGTACTTGGCGACCAGCGCGGTGACCGCGATGGCCAGCTCTTCGGCGAACGCGGCCCGATCGGCAGCTGAGGCGAACCGCACCTCGCCGTCGAGGGCGAACGTCGCCACCCGCTTGCGGGCCTTGGTCGCGCCGGTGATCAGGGCCCCGACGTCGCGCACCAACCGGGCGGCGACCGCGAGCAGCCACCGCGCCGAGAGCCGGTCGGGCGAGCGCGCCGGGTCGGGCTGAACCGCGGCCAGCGCGGCCGGCGAGATCACATAGGACGCCGCCGTGGCACGCAGCACCCGCTCGGTGACGTTGCCCTTCCGGCGCTCCTCCACCAGCTCGACCAGTCCGTGCCGCTCGAGCGCGCGCAGATGGTAGTTCACCTTCTGCCGTGCCAGGCCGACCTTGGCTGCCAGCATCGTGGCCGAGCCGGGTTCGGCCAGCTCTGCAAGTAATCGGGCCCGCACCGGGTCCAACGAGACCTCGGCCGCTGCCGGGTCCTCGATCACCGCTACATCGAACATGCCGCAACAGTCCCACCGACAGAATGTCTTGTCAAGAAGGCTCGAGTTGTCGGTGTGCTACGATCCGTTCGCGTTGGCCGGGCGCAGCGAGCGCCCGATCGGCCCCTTACCCGAGGCCGGATCGACGCCCTAGATTCGGCGTGCGAGGGCCCACCGAGAGCCTCCCCCCGGAGGAGCATCGTGAACAACCAGACGCTGGACGAGGCGTACGAACGGTTTCACCTCACCGGGCCCGAGTTCGGCGGCGACGAGGAGGGCAACAACGGGCTGACGAACCACGGCCCGATGGCCGTCGAGGTGCTGGTCCGGCGTGGCCACGCACCCGACGTGCCGCGCTGGGTCGACACCTACGTCCCGCGGCTGGAGGACTTACCCAAGGCCAGTGATCGGGTCACGGACGAGAACTGGCGGGACGCACTGGGCGACGGCCGTCGGATCGGCGACTGGACGGCGTTCTTCACGGCACAGGTCTCGGAGCGCCCCTGGCGCGAGGTCCTCGCGCCCTGGTGGCCACGGCTGCTCCCCGGCATCGCAGCCGGCGCCACCCACGGGGTGATCAGGGTCGGTCACGCGGTGCGCACCCTCCTGGCGGGCGGGGAGACCCGCGCCACGGTGACGGAGCTGGCGCACGGGCTGGCCTTCTGGGCGGGCCGCTCGCGAACCCTTCCCGGGGTCGCCGCACCGGCGGGCAGGCTCGATGCCGCGGCCGCCCTTGACGCCGTGCCCCACCTGCCCATGCAGCGGGGCGTGATCGCGTCGCGGATCCCGAGACTTGCGGACCTGGCCGGCTGGTCGGCGTCGGTCGCGTCTTTGCGCCCCGCGGCGGACGCCGCCGACGTCGAGGCCCGGCTCACCGACCTGATCGACGCCGCGACGGTGCGGTACCTCGCCCACGCTCATGGCAGCCCGGTGCTGCTGGTGCACACGGCGACCGCACCGAACGCCGTACTGCACACGCTGCCCGCCCTGCCGCGTGAGCTGTGGGCGCCCAGCCTGTCCGCGGTCTGGTCGGCCAGCGCCGCGATCGTCGCGATGTACGAGCCGGCGGACGCCGCGCCGCGCGAGGCGTTGCCGTCGGCGCCAGGGGTCGCCGATCCCGCCGGCGAGGCAGTGGAACGCGCGGCCGCGCACGGCGACGAGCACGTCATCAAGTTCACCGACACCGCAGCCGAGGTCTATGCGCGGACCCGCAACCTGGACGCCCTGGCCGCCGCCGTGCGCGCCTCGCAGCTGCTCGAAGCGCGGAATTGATCCCTGACGCCGTCCGGATCCAAGACGTCCCGGCGCCACCGATGAGTCGAGCAGCGGCCGATGTGACAGCCCACAGGACGCTGCGTCGAGGTCAGTCGGCGTCCTCGGCGCCGAGGGCGAAGGCGGCCTCCAGATCGTGCTTGGAGAACGTGCGGAACGCGATGTGCGTCTCGGTTCGCATCACGCCGGGGATCTTGTTGAGCCGATCCGCCACGACGTCCGCGACGCCCTGGTGCTCGCGGACCCGGACCATCGCGACCAGGTCGATCTCGCCGGTCACGGAGTAGACCTCACTGACGCCGTCCAGCGCCGCGATCTGCTCGGCGACCTCCGGGATGCGCGCGACGTCGGCCTGCACGAACACGATCGCGGTGATCACGATGCCTCCTGGCACGGCGGAACGGGGCCCGCCGTGGAGACTACCGGGGAAGGTAGGGCGAGACGCCGTACGGACGGACCGGACGTGGCGGTTCCCTGCCGCGGCCCAGGGCCAGCGCGAAGAGGAACCCGACAACGAAGCCGGCGACATGCGCGACGTACGCGACGGTGCCGGCCGCCAGACCCGTACCCAGGCTGTAAAAGGCCTGGATCACGAACCACATGCCGAGAACCAGCCAGGCCGGCAGCTGTAACGGGATGAAGAGCAGGAAAGGCACGAGGCTGATCACCTTGGCTCTGGGGAACCATGCCAGGTACGCGCCCAGTACCCCGGCGATCGCACCCGACGCGCCGACCAGCGTCGTCCGCGCGTCGGCCTGCGTGAACGCGAAGGCATAGGTCGCCGCGATTCCGCACGCCAGGTAGAAGAGCAGGTATCGCACCCGTCCGAGCCGGTCCTCGACGTTGTTGCCGAACACGGCGAGGAACAGCATGTTGCCCAGCAGGTGTACCCAGCCGCCGTGCAGGAACATCGCCGTGACCGCGGAGAGGATCGGCGACTTCTCGTAGTCGGGCGCCACGAGCAGGCAGGCGGGGTTGCCGGCCGGGTCGACGGTCGCCGGCCCGACGACGAGTGGCAGTTGATCGCCCGTGGTCAGCTCGCGCGGGATCGCCGCCCACCGGTCGAAGAACTCCTGCACCGCACACGCGGCCTGCGCGCCCGAGTCGCCGATGCCGGCGAGACCCAGCGGGCTGAGCAGGAAGACGACGATGTTGACGGCGACCAGCGCCCGGGTGACGTACGCGGGCCGCAGCGTCGGATTCCGGTCATGGATCGGGATGACCACCCGTCGATCATCCCATCGCCAGCTCAGCGCACTGGCCGAAGAGCCCGTCGGTCGTCGAAGGGACGGGCCGCCCGGTCGGCCTGCTCGGCCGTGGCGACCAGCCCGGCCAGCCCGCCGGCGCCGCCCACGGGCAGGGCCCAGACGCCCTCGACCTCCACCAGGCGGGTTCCTGGCGTCTCGAGCCAGCGCAGGATGCACTCGGCCTCTTCGACCGTCGCGGCCGGTAGTGGGGGAGGGGCAGCGACGACGGTCTCCGCCGTGGCCAGGAGTGCGTCGAGGTATGGCCGCGGGTGCGCGCCGGCCGGCGAGGCGGTGGCACCGGCAAGGCGGCCGTACCGCACGACATGGAGCTCCCAGCCACCCGCTTCGACCCGCCGCGCCGCCGCGAGCTGCGGCACCGCAGCCAGGGCCGCGAGCCGCTGCGCGCGGGCGGCCGTGCGGACGAATGTCGCCATCCGGTCGCGATGAACGGCCGCCTCTTCGTAACGCTGGTTGCCGGACAGAAGGTCGATACGGGCCAGCAGCCGGTCGACCAGGGCGCGTGGGTCGGCGGTGAAGGCGCGCCGGACGGCGTCGACATGCCGCGCATAGGCCTCGACCGTCTCGCCGCCCTCGCAGGGAGCACCGCAGCGGCCCATCTCGGCCAGCGCACATGCCGACCGGGTGCGTTTGGGCGACAGCCGGTCGGTGCACTGCCGGATCGGCACCGCCTCGTGGACGGCGGTCATCGCGGCCTCGGCCAGCCGGCGTGAACCGAACGGGCCGAGAGTAGGTCGCCTCGTCGAGCCTGACCTCACGAACCAAAGAGAGTCGGGGGAACGGCTCGACGGTGAGCTTGACCCAGCTGGCGTGCTCAGGGAACCGGGAGCGCCGGTTGTAGCGAGGCTTGCGATCGGCGATCAGGCGGAGTTCGCGGACTTCGGCCTCGAGCGGCGTGGCGCACCTGATGCTGGTAACCGACTCGGCCACAGCGACCATCTCAGTCATCCGGCGACGGGTCTCTGAGGCCGTGAAGTACGTGCGCACGCGAGTGCGCATGTCCTTGCTCTTGCCGACATAGAGCGCCCGGCCCAGACCGTCGAGGAAGAGGTAGACGCCTGGCGCATGCGGCACGCTCTCGGCGAGAAAGCGCTTGCGCCGCTGAGCCGGTGTGACCGTGCTCTGCCAGGTGGCAAGCTCCTCCACGGTGTGGACGCCGACGTTGCCCAGTCGCTCGAACAGCCCGTGCAGGACGTCGACCGTGGCGCGGGCGTCGGCGAGCGCACGGTGCGTCGGCATGGTGCCGGCCCGGAAGACCCGGGCCAGCGTCGAAAGTCTGCAGTCGTGGGCCTCGTCGCGCGCCAGCGCCCGGCGGGCGAGCCGCGCGGTATCGAGAACGTAGAAGCCCGGCCAGGCGTGGCCCAGGTGTTCGCATGCCGTCTTGAGGAAGCCAACGTCGAACGGCGCGTTGTGAGCGACGAGCACGCTGCCCCGTGCGAACTCGAGGAAGGCCGGCAGGACCGCCTCGAGGCGGGGAGCGGTGGCCACCATCGCGTCGGTGATCCCGGTCAGAACCGCGACGAACGGCGGGATCGACAGGCCCGGCCGGACCAAGGTCTGGAACTCGCCCTGGACCTCGCCCCCACAGACTTTGACGGCCCCGACCTCGGTGATCTCGCTCGTTGCGGGTGAGCCGCCGGTGGTCTCGAGGTCGACGACCACGAACATTGTCGAGACCAGGGCAGTGCCGAGCTCGTCGAGCGTGCCCTGGACGGCGACCACCGCGGTCATGGATCCGACGCTAGGCACGACCACCGACAAGACCATGGCGGCGCGCCGTCGTGCTGACGTCCCGGTCAGCTGCGCGGCTACGCTCGTCGGTGCAGGACGAGGAGGCGAGCTGTGGCGGTGTCGATGCCGACTGCGACGACCAGGTGGCGGTGTGCGCAGTGTGGCAACCTCACCCGCTTCGACGTCGTGCGCTCGGTTCGGGTACGTGAATACGTCCATCTGAACCTCGCAGGGGAGCCCCGGATAGAGGAGACCGAGGTTCTGGCGGAGACCGTCGAGCAGGTGCGGTGCCGGTGGTGCGGCTCTGACGCCGTCGACGTCGTACCGCGCGTCGATGCCGAGGACACGTGACGCCACTGCCGGAGGCTGTGCGCCAGCGGGTGGTCTCCCTCGCAGCGGACGTGCTGGCAGGTCTCGCCGCGGAGGAGATCCCCGCGTCACTGCGGGCCGTCGCCCGGTTCACAGCTGCGAAGCGCGCCCGGCTGGGCGGCACCGCGATCGCGGCGGCCCTCGAAGCCGAGCCGGGTTTCCGGCGACATGTGCTCGAAGCCGCCCGGGCCGCCCATCCAGGACTGGTCGAGGCGCTGTCGACGGGCCCGCCGCCACCGGCCGCCGACCCGACCGACGTGGCCATGGTCGCCTTCCTGCTCCGCCCCGACGGCTGGACCGAGATGGTGGCGGCGGCCGGTGCGTCCGCACGGCGCGCCGTCGACGAGGCGCAGGCGGCACGCGACAGCGCCGCGGCCGTCCGGCTGCGCGAGCAGCTCTCGACCGCCCGGGCCGAAGCCCGCGAGAACCGGGAACGCGCCAAGGTCGAGGTCGAGCGGCTCAAGGCCGAGAACGCCGCCCTTCGTCGCCGACTCGGTGAGGCCCGCGACCAGGTTGCCGCGGCTGAGCGCGCCGTGCGGGCCGCCACCGAGGAATCGTCCCGCATCGTCGGCGCCGCCGAGTCCGTCCGCACAGCGGCCGAGGCCGAGGCACGGCGGTTGCGGAGCAAGCTCACGGGGGCGGAGGAAGCGCTGGAAGCCGCCCGCCGGGTCGACCGGGAAGGCCGCAGCCTGGGCAACGTCCGGCTGGGGCTGCTGCTGGACACGCTGGCCGAGGCAGCCGCTGGACTGCGCCGTGAGCTGGCGCTGCCCGCCTCTGCGCTCCGGCCTGCAGACACCGTCGAGGCGCTGGAACCGGGCGAGTCGGCCGCTCCCGGCCGGCCGCAGGACGACCCTGCCTACCTCGACGACCTGCTGGCGCTGCCGCGGTCCCACCTCGTCGTCGACGGATACAACGTCACGAAGAGCGCCTGGCCGGCCATGCCGCTCGAAGCACAGCGCAGCCGTCTGGTCCAGGGGCTGTCGGCGCTGGCGGCCCGCACCGGAGCCGAGATCACCTGCGTCTTCGACGGCGCCGACGTCTCGGCGCCGCCACCGGTCACTCCGGCCCAGGGTGTCCGGGTGCGATTCAGCCCCCAGGGTCAGACGGCCGACGAGCTCATCCGGCGGCTGGTGGCCGCCGAACCACCAGGCCGCCCGCTGATCGTGGTCTCTTCGGATCGGGAGGTGGCCGACGGCGTGCGGCAGCGCCGGGCCCGCGCGCTCGATTCCGTGGCGCTGGTGCGCCTCCTCGGTGGCTGACGACGTCGGCGCGCTCTCGCGACGTGTCAGGCCGGACAAGCCGGCAGCCTGCGGCGACTCCGGGCGGGGCCCCGACGGGTCAGGGTGACGATCTGCTCCACGGGCATCCGTCGTCCTCGGGATCGTCCCCCTTGTCGGACCCGGTCTCTAGCGTCGGAATCGAGTCGGTGGCCTTCACCGGCCGCTCCGACTGTGGAGGCGTGACGATGCTCATCGACTGTGACCGCTGCGAGGTACGCGGCCTCGCCTGTTCCGACTGTGTCGTCTCGGTGCTGCTGGGCACTCCGGAGGACGGCGCCGAGCTCGACCGGGCCGAACAGGAGGCGATCGATGTGCTGGCCGACGCCGGTCTGGTGCCGCCCCTGCGGCTGGTCGTCGGCGCCGAACCGGAGGACCGATATGGCAAAACGGCGCACAGGAGCTTGCCTGGTGCACGATCTGCTGGCTAACCTGCGCGACGGTGCCTGTTCCCCTGGCGGCCGAATGGTCGACTAGCAGGTGCTACGCCGAGTTCGGCCGCAAGGCCGGAGCCGGGGACCCACGTTCCCGGGGTGAATCGGCCGCCTAGGCGCGGCCGTAGGGCACACTTCCTGCCCGAACCCGACAGCTCACCCGGTAGGCGGAGGAGGAAGAAGGAGACGCGTGCCCCTGCACGTTCGCCGGAACACCCGTCCTCGTCGCACTCTCATCGCACTCTGCACCGCAGCCGCAGTCACCGGCTTCGGCGGTTTCGCCCTGGCCCCAGCCGGCCATGCGGATCCGGCGCTGACGCTCGAGCAGGTCAAGACACAGGTCGACGACCTCTACCGCAAGGCCGAGGTGGCCACCGAGCGTTACAACGCCGCGACGGACAAGCTGGCCGAGGTCGAGCGCCGCCTGACCAGCGCACAGGCCAATGTCGAGCGGCAGCAGGCCCTCGTCAACGAGCTCACCGCGGACATGGGTGGCTTCGCCGCAGCGACGTACCGCGCCGGCGGGATCGACCCGACGCTGAACGCGTTGATGGCCGCCGACCCGGCAGACTTCCTGGCCCAGGCGTCGGTCGTCGACGCCTACGCCAACCAGCAGGCCGACCAGCTGGCCGCCGTGGCCGGCGAGCGCCAGCGGCTCGAGCAGGACCGCCTGCTCGCCGACGAGGAGCTCAACCGCCTCAAGGCCGTGGAGGCCGACCTCGCGGTGCAGAAGGCCGAGATCGAGAAGCACCTCGCCGATGCCCAGGAGCTGCTGGACAGCCTGGAGGCCGAGGAGCGGGCGGCACTCGACGCCGAGCGCACGGCACGTGAGCGCGAGGCGGCGGCGCAGCAGGCCAGCCGTGGTGGCGGCGACGAGGCGCCGCTGCCCGACGTCCCTGCCAGTGGCCGGGCCGCGGTCGCGGTCAACTTCGCCCTCGCCCAGCTCGGCGAGCCCTACTCGTACGGCTCCGAGGGCCCGGATTCCTGGGACTGCTCCGGGCTCACCATGGTGGCGTGGGCGCAGGCGGGTGTCTCGCTGCCGCGGTCGTCGTCCGCCCAGATCGGCGTCGGCACCAGGGTCTCGAAGAGCCAGCTGCAGCCAGGCGATCTGGTCTTCTTCTACAGCCCGATCAGCCATGTCGGCATCTATCTCGGTGGTGGCGAACTCGTCCATGCCACCCACCCGGGCGACGTCGTGAGTGTCGACCCCCTCTCGTCGATGCCCTTCTCAGGGGCGACCCGCCCGGGCTGACCGACGCAGCGCCACGCCCGCCTACCATCGACGCGTGACCACGAGGAGGGCCGCCCCCGAGGCGGCCCTCCTCGTTCGCTTCCGCTACTCGGGCGCCCGGCGCGGCGGTCCGATCAGCCGGCGTGTTGCCGCGAGTCGGGTCCCGTCGGCCCGGAGCTCGCTACCACGAGGTTGGTTCGGCCTGATCGGCCTGGCTGCGGCCGTCGTGGCCGTGCTCGGGCCGTCTGCGCCGGCCCCCGCTCCCATCACGCACACGCCTGCCGGGTGGGTTGCCCCCTCGACCGATGCCGACACGGCGCTCGCGGATGCCCGTGGCGCTGTTCGGGACCTGCTCGATCGACGTGCCGCGGCATGGCGGTCGTCTGATGCGCAGGCGTGGCACACGACTCTGGCCGAGCGTGGAGCGGACGCGCAGACCGCGATGTTCGAGGCGTTACGGCGGCTGCGGCTCGATGCCTGGTCCGAGGAGCTGGGTGTCCTCGAGCCGGGCCCTGCGGGTTCCTGGCGCGCGAGCGTCGTCGTCCGGTACCGGTTCGCCGGTGACGAGACCGATGCGACGGTGCGCGGCGTGCTCGACATCACGCCGCAGCTGCGGGTGGCGGGCGCGACGACCGACCCGGTGCCGCCCTGGGAGATCGACGACGTCCGCAGCATGGCCGGACGGCGCTCGCTGGTCGTGGGTGGTGCGGCCCCCGACGTGCTGCGGCGTTATTCGACCGAGCTGGACCAGGCATCTCGTTCAGTGGGGTCCTTGCTGCACATCACGCCGCCGCGGGTCGTCCTCGTCCTGGCCGACGACTGGGGTCAGGCGCAGCGCATGCGGAGCGGCACGGAGGGTGACGGGCTCGCAGCGTTGGCCACCTCCCTGGAACCACCAGGCCTGCCTGCCGGCCCGGTCCGGGTACTCGCCGATCCGGGTGTGCTCGCCCGCCTGGACGCTCCGACCCGGGTTGCTCTGCTCGGACACGAGACGTTCCACGTGGCGACCCGCGAGCTGGGACCTGTCCCGCTCTGGCTCTCGGAGGGACTCGCCGACTACGCCGGCTACCGCGACTCCGGGGTCTCTCTCGACCGTGCCCTGGCTGGTCTGGTGGGGCAGTCCCGGGTGGACGGCGTGCCGACAGCGCTGCCCGACGACGCTGCCTTCACCGATCCCGATCGCGCGACCGGTGCGTACGAGGGCGCCCATCTGGCCCTGAGGATGCTGGCCGACGAGTACGGCGAGGAGCAGGTCGTCGAGCTGTACCGGCAGGCCGCGCGCCACGGTGCGGCAGGCCTCGACGACGCCCTCCGCGACGTGCTGGGGACGGACCTGGCCGCTGTGACGTCGCAATGGCGAGCGGAGGTGGGTGAGCTTGTCGACGGCTGAAGGGGCCGACGGGACGGACACTCGCAGTCGCGATGCCATGGATCGTCCTGTCCGTGCTGCTCGCGGCGCTCGCGTTCACGGTTGTCGTGACGACGCCGTGGGAGCCGCTGCAGGGTGCGACGGCTCACCAGGCCGAGCCCGACCGCGACTTCAATGCGGCCGAACGGGCCCAGTCCGACGCCTACCAGCGCGAGATCCGTCCGCCCGCCTACCTCGGACTGGCGGTCGGCCTCGGGGTGTCCCTGGTGCTCGGCCTGACGCCGCTGGGCTCTCGACTGGTGACGGCGGCAGCCCGCCCGCTGGGCGGCGGATGGGTCTGGCAGGTCCTGCTCGGCGGCCTCGCGGTGCTGTTCACCGTCAGGCTCGCGACGATCGGGTTCTCGGCGTGGGCGGAGTCCGTCCGCCGCGAGTACGGCCTGTCCACACGTGCGTGGGGTGGCTGGGTCGCGGACGTCGGCCGGTCGTTCGGCCTTCAGGTCGCAGGCACGCTGCTCGGACTGTTCATCCTCGTTGCGCTGGCTCGCGCACTGCCGCGGTGGTGGTGGGCGGTCGCGGCGGTCGTCGCCGCTGCGCTCGTCGTCGCTCCTGTCGTTCGTCTACCCGCTGCTGATCGAACCGGTCTTCAACAAGTTCACGCCGCTGGCGGAGGGCGAGCTGCGGTCGTCACTGATCGAGATGGCGCAGGACGACGGCGTGCCGGTCGACGAGGTACTCGTCGCCGACGCCTCGAGGCGCACGAGCACGCTCAACGCCTACGTGTCCGGATTCGGGGCGACCAGGCGCATCGTCATCTACGACAACCTGTTAGACCAGGCGCCTGCGGAGCAGGTCCGGACGGTCGTCGCCCACGAGCTCGGTCACGCGGCGGAGCACGACGTCCGCAACGGCACACTGCTCGGGGCGCTGGCCGCGGCGGTCGGCGTGTGCGCACTTGCCGGCCTGCTCGCCCGGCCGTGGCTGCAGGGTCGAGCCGCAGCGGACGGACCGGGCGACCCACGCATCCTTGCGTTGGTACTCGCCGTCGTCGCGGTGATCGGCATCGCAACCGGCCCGGTCCAGAGCCTGGTGAGCCGGCGGGTCGAGACCCGCGCGGACGTCCACGCACTCGATCTCACCCGCGATCCGACGACGTTCGCGCAGATGCAGCGCTCGCTCGCGCTGAAATCGCACGCGGATCTCGAGCCGCCTCCGATCGTGTTCGGCATGTTCGGGACTCACCCGACGGCACCGCAGCGGATCGCACTGGCTCGAGCATGGGCGGAACAGCACGACCAGCCTGAGCCTGCGGACCTCGCTCCTGTGGCAGGCTCTGGCGGATGAGTCGCACGCTGATCGTCACGAACGACTTCCCTACCCGGCATGGTGGGATCGAGTCGTTCGTGTACGCCTTGGCCGAGCGGCTGCCTGCCGACGAGGTCGTGGTCTACACGGCGACGATGCCGGACCACCGCGAGTTCGACGCGCGGCTGCCCTATCCGGTCGTGCGCGACAGGGCGTCCGTGCTCTTGCCAACACCCGCCGTGTCGAGGCGGACCGCCGACGTCCTGCGTGCCGAGCGGTGCGACTCGGTACTCTTCGGCGCCGCAGCGCCGCTCGGCCTGCTCGCCGACGGACTGCGCGGGGCCGGAGCCCGTCGGGTCGTCGGACTCACCCACGGCCACGAGACCTGGTGGGCACGCGTTCCGGCGGCACGACGGGCGCTCCGCAGGATCGGCGACGGCTGCGACGTGCTGACGTACGTCTCGGAGTTCTGCAGGCGCCGGATCGTGCCGGCACTGTCTGCCGACGTGGCCGAGCGGATGGTGCGGCTGGCTCCGGGCGTCGACACCGAGGTGTTCCGTCCGGGCGTCGGTGGTGCCGCGATTCGCGAGCGCCTTGGCATCGCCCCCGGGCGGCCGGTGCTGGTGTCGGTATCGAGGTTCGTCCCCCGGAAGGGCCAGGACGCGCTGATCAAGGCGATGCCGCACCTGTTGGCGGCCGTCCCCGACGCCCTGCTCCTGCTTGTCGGCGACGGACCCTCCCGCCGCCGCCTCGAACGGCTGACCCGCGAGCACGACGTTGCGGCCTCGGTGATCTTCGCCGGCGCAGTCCCATGGTCGGACGCCCCCGGGTGGTTCGACGTCGGGGACGTTTTCGCAATGCCATGCCGGACCCGCATGGGAGGCCTGGAGCCGGAGGCGCTCGGCATCGTGTTCCTGGAGGCCCAGGCGTGCGGCCACCCGGTGCTCGTCGGCGACAGCGGTGGGGCGCCGGAGACCGTGCTGCACGGTGAGACCGGCTACGTCGTCGATCCCTTCAACCCGGTTGCCATCGCGGCGCGCGCAGCTGACCTGCTCTCGGACCTCGACCGCGTGCGGTTGATGGGGGAGAAGGGCCGGGCCTGGGTCGAGCGGGAATGGACCTGGCACGAGTCGGTCGCTGTCTTGCGTGGCCTGCTGGCTCCTCCCGAGCCGGACACCGCGGTGCGTGACCGTCAGCAGCCGCCCGTCTGATCGGTGGAGGGACGTGGTTCGGCCCGACCCGAGCCCGGCGTCGAGATGGCGCTCCACGAGCGGTCAGTCGGCGTGCGAGTTGTCGAGCAGCCCGGCCCGGACGGCGGCCATGATCGCCTGGGCCCGGTTGATCGCGCCGAGCTTGTCGTAGAGCTTGGACACATGGGTCTTGGTCGTGGACTCGCTGATGTAGAGCTTGCGCGCGATGCTCGACACGCCCAGCCCTTCGGCCAGGAGGTCGAGGACCTCGCGCTCGCGCCGGGTCAGCTGCGGACCGGTCGGGTGCAGCCGCCGTTGCATCGCCTCGGCGAGATCGGCGGCGACGAACGACGACGGCTTCACCGCCGCGTGGCGGGCGGCGGCGACGACGTCGTCGCTCGGTGCGCTCTTTGGCACGAATGCCGAGGCACCGGCGTCGAGCGCAGCGAAGAGCTGGTCGTCGCCGGCATACATCGTCAGGACCACCAGTCCGACGTCCTCTCGCGCGGCGCGCAACGCCCGGACGAGCTCGAGACCGCTACCGTCCGGGAGCCGGACGTCGATGACGACGACGTCGGGCCGCAGCGCACCTGCAAGTCGGGTGGCCTCGCTGACCGAGCCTGCCTCCCCGACGACCTGGAACTCGGCATCGCGCTCGAATGCGCGCCGCAGGCCCTGCCGGATCAGCTCGTGGTCGTCGACCAGCAGCACCGTGGCAGGCACCGTTACACCTTCTCGTGGTGGGTGCCCAGGGCCACGTCGACGACGGTACCCCCATCCGGACGGTTCTCGATCACGAGCGTCGCACCGACCCGCCGGGTCCGTTCGGCCATGATGTCGAGGCCGAACCGGTCGTGTCCCCGACTCTGGAGGCCGATGCCGTCGTCGGCGACCTGGAGATGGGCCGCCGGAGGATCGACGGAGACCGTGACCCACAGGTTGCGCGCCTTGGCGTGCCTGCGCGCGTTGTTGATCGCCTCCTGGCCGACCCGAAGCAGCTCGGCCTCGATCTCGGGCCGCAGCCGAGCACCGCCCTCTTCGTCGTGGACGAGATGAACTCGAAGACCCGACTGCGCGCTCATGTCGCGCGCGTACCGAGCCAGCGCCGTGCCGAGGCACGCGCCGGCCGGGATCTCGCTGCGCAGGTCGAAGATGGAGTGCCTGAGGTCGGAGAGAATCCGGCTGAGCTCCTTGCGCAACGTGATCGACAGCGATCGCAGGTCGGCTCCCTTGGCTCTGGCCTGGAGGTCGTCGACCAGGTAGCCGAGTGAGGCGAGCTCCTGCGCGATGCCGTCATGGATCTCACGGGCCAGCCGTCGCCGCTCGTCGCGCGTGGCGACCTCGCGCACCTCGTCGAAGAGCAGGGCCGTGTCGAGCCGCAGCGCGCCGTCGTCGGTGGACTGGGCGAGATTGCGCAGCTCATCGGGGGAGACGGCATCGGCGACGTCGGCGACGACCACGCCGATCGTGCGGGCGCCGACCCGCACGGGAAGCACGATCCGGTGACTGTGGTGGCCGAGGGAGGACGCGAGTGGCGCCTCGCTGGTCCAGGCGTCGAGCACCAGCCGGTCGTGCTCGGCGTCGTCGAGCCAGTTCTCGGCATCGCCCTGGCGCGCCAGCGGAAGGAGGGCTCCACCCTCCCGCTGGACCAGCAGCGCAGACCTGCGCACCGGCACCCGGCCGGCCAGGTCGTCGAGGACCCCGGTGGCCAGCGTCACGGCGTCGAGCCCACCGGAGAGCTGTCGGGACACGACTCGCAGCTCGGAGAGCAGCCGGTACGCGGCTGCGTACCGGGCGATGTCGGCCGGGTGGTGGGTCTGCTGCCGCCGGACGAAGGCGCCGATCAGGCCCGTGGCGAACACGATGCCCACCCATGGGACCAGGCCGAGGTAGGTCGCCGCCTCGAACGGCGCATCGGGCGCGAGCGCGGCACCGAGTGCCAGCCCTGCGGCACCTGCTCCGGCGCAGGCGGCGGTGCCCGTCACGCCGCCGGCAAGACCGCCTGCGAGTGCGGGCACGAGCAGGTAGGGCAGGCCGAGATATGCGTCGGGCAGGCCGAGCCCGATCACGGTGGCGACCGCGATCGTCTCGGCCGCCGGAGCGGCCCAGACCCTGGGCATCACGCGATCGGCCGTTCCCGCCGCGATCGCGATCAGAGCGAGCGCGACGAGCCACCACCACGATGCGACCATGTCCCCGGCGGCGCCCGTGAGGGCGACGACGAGCGCGAGCATCCCGGGGCGAGCGACGGCAACGAGTCGCCACGCCCGGTCGTTGAACGGCTGGGCCGACCACGCGGTGACCGGCCCCCGCGCGAGCCACGCGCCCACGGTCATGACGGCAAGTGTGCAGCACCGGTCAACCCATCAGATACCTTCGGCCGCGGGGTAAATCACCCATCCGGTCGAGCGAGAGGAAATTGGGTGCCGGTTCCGTCGGTCGACCTGGTCGATGAGACCTTCGTCGTCGCGGCTCCGGAGATCCTGGCGCGGCGGTTCGCCGACCGCTCGCTGTGGCAGGAGTGGTGGCCGGACCTGCGCCTCACCGTGGAGACGGACCGGGGGCTCGAAGGCGTCCGGTGGTCGGTCGACGGCGCCCTGGTCGGTGCGGCGGAGATCTGGCTCGAACCGTGGCGGGACGGCGTGATCGTGCACTGGTTCGTGCGTGCGGAACCGCGCCCCCCTGGCGACGGCCGGCGCCTTCGGCACGCGTACGCGACGCTGTTCAAGCGGCGGATCCACGCGCTCAAGGACGAGCTCGAGCGCGGACGGCCGGCTGGCGTACCGCCGGCGCCGAGGTGACCGGTAGTCTCCGCTGCGCCACCGACGACAGGGACATCCCATGGCCGAGCAGACCATTTCGAGTATCACGATCGCCGCACCGGCGGCCGAGGTGATGGCCGTGATCGCCGATCTCGAGGCGTACCCGGAGTGGACGGCGTCGGTCCGCGAGGTCGAGGTACTGACCGTCTACGAGGACGACGAACGGCCTGCCGAGGCCCGGTTCGTCCTCGATGCCGGCGCGATCAAGGACACCTACACACTGTCGTACGAATGGGACGGCGACGAGGAGGTGCGCTGGACCCTCGTCGAGGGCGGTCTGCTGCGGGCGCTCGACGGTTCGTACACGCTCGAGGAGACCGATGACGGCTCCACCGACGTCACGTACCAGCTGACGGTCGACATCGCGATCCCCATGCTCGGGTTGATGAAGCGCAAGGCCGAGAAGGTCATCATCGACACGGCACTCAAGGAGCTGAAGAAGCGGGTGGAGAACTGAGTGGCCGGCCTCTCCATCGGGGTCGACGTCGGTGGAACCAAGATCGCCGGGGGAGTGGTCGACGGGGCCGGGAAGATCGTGGCACGGACCCGCCGTGAGACTCCGTCAACCGACCCACCGGCGATAGTCCACGACATCATCGCGGTCGTCGAAGAGCTCCGGACGTTGCATGAGGTCGAGGCCGTCGGCGTCGGATCGGCAGGGTTCGTCGACGCCGCGAGGTCGACTGTTCTGTTCGCGCCCAACCTGGCCTGGCGCGACGTTCCTGTGCGAGACCAGGTGGCAGGCGCGACCGGCCTGACCGTGGTCGTCGAGAACGACGCCAACGCCGCCGCCTGGGGCGAGTTCCGCTACGGGGCGGCCGAGGACGTCGACGACATGATCTGTGTGACCGTGGGCACCGGGATCGGCGGCGGCCTCGTGCTCGCCGGCTCGATCTACCGGGGCGCTCACGGTGTGGGCGCTGAGCTCGGCCACATGCGGGTCGTCCCGGACGGGCACCTGTGCGGGTGCGGGAACCGGGGCTGTCTCGAGCAGTACGCCAGCGGTTCCGCCCTGGTTCGCGAGGCCCGGGCTCTGGCATCGTCGCGGTCGGTGTTCGCAGCCCGGCTGCTCGAGCTGTCCGGTGGCGACCCCGGCGCCATCACCGGCCCGATGGTCACCGGTGCGGCCCACGAGGGGGACGAACCTTCCCGGGAACTCCTCGCCGATCTCGGCCGGTGGCTCGGCGAGGGCCTGGCATCGTTCGCGGCCCTGCTCGACCCCGCGGTGTTCGTCATCGGTGGCGGTGTCTCCGAGGCCGGCGATCTGCTGCTGTCGCCGGCGACCGCGGCGTTCCGGCGCAACCTGACCGGGCGCGGCCACCGGCCGGAGGCCGAGATCCGGATCGCGACGTTGGGCAACGACGCGGGCATCGTCGGCGCCGCCGACCTCGCCCGCCTCTGAGCGGCCTCCTTGTCCGTGCACACGCCGGCCAGCGCGCACGGGCAACGCCGGTCATGATTCCGGCGAAGGGTGCACCGCTGCGCCATAGGCTTGGGCGCCGTGGTGGGCCTGCGGATCGTCAGTTACAACATCCGGGGACTCCGCGACGACCGCAGCGCCGTGATCCGGGTGCTGCGGGGGTTGGACCCCGACGTGGTGTGCATCCAGGAGGCGCCACGGCTTCTGCGTTGGCGTTCGAGGTGCGCAGCGTTGGCGCGCGAGTCCGGCCTGCTCTATGCCGGCGGTGGTCGCCGGACCGGTGGCACGGTGATGCTCGCATCGCTACGAGTCGACGTGCGCAGCACGATCGAGTACCAGTTCAGCCATACACCCAACCTGCACAGGCGCGGAGCGGTCGCCGCCCGTGTGCACCGGGCCGGGGTCTCGCTCGTCGTGGCCAGCATCCACCTGGGCCTCGATGCGGACGAACGGGTCCGGCACCGCTCGGAGCTCGTCGGCCTTGTCGACCGCTTCGCGTCCGACGTGGCCGTGCTTGCGGGAGACGTCAACGAGCGTCCGGACCAGCCGACCTGGCTGGCGCTCGCAGCCGAGTTCGTCGATGTCGGGGCCCGCGACGACACCCCGACGTTTTCGACGCAGGATCCGCGGCGTCGCATCGACGGCGTGTTCGTACGGGGCCCGGTGCGGGCCACGTCGTACCGGGTCGTCGAGGACCCTGACGTCCTGGTCGCTAGCGACCATCGCCCCGTCGTGGTCGACCTCTCACTTGACCCACCCTGAGATTGATCACGTTAAGTGGGCCTGTGGGTCCGTTACCAGGTCTCGGCACCTGGTAACGGCCTAAGACGCCCACTTAACGTGATCGATTGGGAGGCGGTCAGGCGCGGTAGGCCGGGACGAGCTCGAGGGCGAGCTGCTCGAGGAAGAGGCCGACGTCGGTGACGATGCCCCGCGCCTGGGCCGAGCCGCGATCCGCGAGCTTGGTGACCGTGGCTGGATTGATGTCGACGCAGACCAGGGGGATCGAGGCAGGCATGATGTTGCCCGTCGCCACCGAGTGCAGCATGGTAGCGACCATGATCGCGAAGCCGACGTCGTGCAGTTCGGCCCGCATCGCCCGCTGGCCCTGGACGACGTCGGTGTAGACGTCGGGCAGGGGTCCGTCGTCTCGCACCGAGCCGACCAGCACGAATGCCTTGTCGTGCGCGACGAGCGCATGCATCACGCCGCCCGTGAGCACGCCCTGCTCGACGGCTGCGCTGATGGACCCACAGCCGCGAATGCGGTTGATCGCGCGAATGTGGTGCTCGTGCCCGTGCTCGACGCCGCGCCCTTGGGCCAGGTCAACGCCGAGTGACGTGCCATATATGGCCCACTCGATGTCGTGGGTGGCGATCGCGTTGCCCCCGAACAGGACGTCGACATAACCGGCCCGGACGAGCGCCACCATGGCCGGCGCTGCACCCGTGTGGACGACGGCAGGTCCGGCGACCCACAGGATCCGCTGACCGGCCTGCTTGACGGCGCGCATCTGCTCCGCCATCTGCCGCACGAGAAGCGCCTGAGGCTTCTCGGACGAGACCTCCGAGTTCATGAACTCGAAGGCCCGGTCGCCGGCTTCGGGCCGCGGAACCCTGCGCACGCGCACACCCCCGGCTCCGCACACGATCCGCTGGCCGGCCCGGACCTCGCTGACAGGTATGGTCCGGACCCGGGTGCGACCACCTTCGTCCCAGACCAGGAGACCGCAGTCCATCTCGGGCTGCTCGACGTCGACCCAATCGCCGCCGATCCGCACCACGGTGTCGAGGTTCGTCGTGGAGTAGAAGTCATCGGGGAAGACGCCGTCGCGTTCGACCTCGCGGACCAGCGCCTCGCCAGGGTCGACCAGGTTGGCACCGTGCGTCTGCAGGCGCATGAGAAGCCGCGCCAGCGCCTGCCCGTCCTCGGCCGACACGGTGATCTTGGCGTATGACTCGTCGTCGGACTGATGCCCGACGTCGAACCGGTCGATCGTGAAGTCGCCGCCGTACTCACCGATGTCGCCGAGGATTCTGGACAAGAGCCCGGAGTCGACCAGGTGTCCGGTCAGCTCGACGGTTTCGCTGACCTGCATCCTGCCTCCCGTGCCCGGTTGTCAGACAACCGCGCCATCGTCGGGATCGTAGGGGTTGCGCCCGCGCATCCGCGCGATCAGCGTGACGAACCCTCCGACGAACGCCCCGACCCCCAGCCCGGTCACCACTGATGGCAGTTTCCAGCCGAGCGCCACGGCGAGCACGAGGAACACGGGCGCCCCGAGAACTGCGGCCCAGGCCAACCGGGACACGACATCGCCGCGGGGTAGCGGGGAGGAGGAGGCGGGACGAAATGGTCGTCGTCGGCTGCCGCGGGTACCACCTCGGCCGGGGGCCGGGCGGTACCGACCGTGCCGTCGTCGCGACCGTCCGCCTCGACGTCCTCGGCCGCCGGCCAGCGTGCTTCGTCGTCGTCGGGAGAGGCGTGGAAGGTCTCGACCAGGTCCGCCCAGACCTGCTCGTCGTCGCGCGACATCGCTACCCGCCGTCCCGCGTCGCCGGGGAAAGGCGGCGGACCAGGTCCAGCGAGCCCGCGAAGATGGTCTCGGCATCGTGGTCGAGGGTGGCGACGTGGTAGCTGTCGCGGATGGCGACGACCGTGACGTCTGTCGAGGACACGCCGGCCCGGATGAGAGCCAGGCTCTTCGCGTCGACCACGTGGTCCTGGTCGCTGCGGAAGATCAGCAGGGGCTGGGTCACGCGCGGCAGATCGGCCACGACGATCTTCCAGAGCTGCGTGAGCGAATGCAGAGCCCGAAGCGGGTTGCGGTCGTAGGCGATCTCGTCCTGTCCTGGCTTGGCGATGTCGCCCGACAGCGCGCTCAGTGAGGGCACCACCCGGTGCAGCAGCGGAAGGGCACGCAGCCTCTTGTCATCGCTGGCGATCGCCGGGTTGACGAGCACCAGGCCGCTGACTGCCTCGCCGTGGTCCTGCGCCAGCCGAAGCGCCAGACATCCGCCCATCGACAGCCCGCCCACGAACACCTGGTCGCATCGGTCCGCGAGGCCGAGCAACGCGCGCTCGACGGCCGCGTACCAGTCCGGCCAACGCGTGGTGTTGAGCTCTTGCCACGTCGTCCCATGCCCGGGGAGGAGCGGCACCTCGACGGTGAGTCCGGCAGCGGCCAGGTACGCGGCCCAGGGTCGCAGCGACGCCGGAGAGCCGGTCAACCCGTGGCACAGCAGCGCGCCGGTCGCGCCGCCGTCGTGGCGGTACGGCTCGGCTCCCGGGACTGTTCGCACCGCGGCCTCCTGCTCGGATCCAGGGTCCTCAGCGGCATCGTCGCACGCCGCGCGGTCGGCTGGGCGCCCGGTCGCCGTCGAGTAGTGTTCGGCCGTGTTCTACTGGTTCCTCAAGCGGGTGATCCTCGGCCCCATATTGCGGTTGGTGTACCGGCCGTGGGCCGAGGGCCTCGAGCACGTTCCCGCCGAGGGGCCGGCCATCGTCGCAAGCAACCACCTGTCCTTCTCCGACTCGCTGTTCATGCCGCTCGTCGTACCACGTCGGGTCACCTTTCTCGCCAAGATCGACTACTTCACCGAACCCGGCATCAAGGGCTGGTTCAAGCGCGTTTTCTTCCGGGGCATCGGCCAGGTGCCGATCGACCGCGCGGGCGGCAAGGCCAGCGAGGGCGCGATCAGCGCAGGGCTGAAGGTCCTCCGCCGTGGCGACCTGCTGGGCATCTACCCGGAGGGCACCAGGTCGCCGGACGGTCGCCTCTACCGCGGCAAGACCGGCGTCGCCCGGATGGCGCTGGAGGCGAAGGTTCCGGTGATCCCGGTCGCGATGATCGACACCGACAAGATGCAGCCACCTGGACGCGTCATCCCCAAGGTCATGAGGCCGGGCGTGCGATTCGGCAAACCGCTGGACTTCAGCAGGTATGACGGCATGGAGGGCGACCGCTATGTCCTCCGTTCGGTCACCGACGAGATCGTGTACGCACTGATGGGGCTGTCCGGTCAGGAATATGTCGACATCTATGCCCAACGGGCCAAGGCCGAGATCGCCGCCAAGAGGAAGAAGGAGAAGGGCGCTCACTAGCTGGCGGCGCTAGTAGCCGCCCGTGGATCATCCGCGCTCCGGGACCGGCTGGCCGATGTCGCCGAGCAGGTCGGTGAACCACGCAGTGGTCGGGTCGAAGCGCTTCCCGCCCTTGATGCGGTCGAACTCGATCGCCCGCAGCTGCCCCTCGTGGTCCTCGTCGTGGCCGACGACGCCGCCCTCGTGACGCAGCGCGCAGTCGACGGCGAAATCGGTGGTGCTCTTGATCAGGCTCAGGTCCTCGGCGTTCGCAGCGGCCGACCGGCTGAAGTAGCCGCTCTTCTGGACCATGACCTTCTCGGCCCCGAGCCGGGTCGCGAACTGCCTGCCGAACCACGCGCCCGGGTTGACCTTGTCGAGCTGGACGTGGCCGAACGCGTCACGCTCGACGTCCTCGCCGGCCGCCTCCATCTCGGCGACGATCGACTCCACCCCTGCGCCCTCTGACAGGAACAGGTTGACGCAGCCGATCTCATCCATGACCTCGCCAAGTCGCACGGCCTCGGCGTCGATGTCGAGCGTCGCCTCGGGGATGTAGACGCCGTGAACGTCCCAGCGGCGGGGGTCGAGACCGATTCCCGGGTTCCACCGCTGGTCGGCAAGCCAGGCACGGTAGGACTGGGCGGTCGCAGCGGTCAGCCAGCCGCAGTTGCGTCCCATCACCTCGTGCACCACCAGCATCCGCGGGTTGGACGAGTGCTCCGCGACGATGTTGCGCGCGAACACCGCACCCTGCTCGGCCGCCGTCCAGGCACCCAGGCTCTGCCGCACCGGGATCACGTCGTTGTCGATCGTCTTGGGGAGCCCGACGACGGTCAGGTCGTAGCCGTGGCGTTCGAGGTAGGCCGCGAGGTCCGCAGCGGTCGTGCTGGTGTCGTCACCGCCGATCGTGTGGAGGACGTCGACGCCGTCGCGGGTGAGCTGGTCCGCCGCCACCGCGAGCGGCTCCTGCCCTTCCCCGACCAGGCCACGCTTGACCAGGTCGTCGACGTTGGTGAGCTTGACCCGGCTGTTGCCGATCGGGCTGCCGCCGAACCGGTGCAGCAGGTGCGCGCCGGCCCTGATCTCGGGCGTGACGAGAACCGAGTGACCCGTCAGCACGCCCGCATAGCCGTCGAGGTAGGCGATCATCTCGACGTCTGGCGCGATCTCCGTGTAGCGCTCGATGAGCCCGCCCACGGCGGACGAGAGACATGGAGCGATTCCCCCGGCGGTGAGCATCGCGACCTTGCGCACAGTCATCGTCGAACCCTTCGCACACGTGCCTCGACAGGTCGCCGTTACCCTACCGAGCGCGTTGTGGCCCTCCGGCCGGCCGTGCAGCAACCGCGACGTGCCCGGCGCGTCGGCGGTCGCTGCCGAGCGCCTACGCTTGGCCGGTGATCTCGACTCGCGACGCCGCGCTGTTCGACGAGCTCGCCGAGGCCGCGGGTTCACGCCCGGCGGCGCAGCAGCCGGATTGGCCGGACGCCACCGCTGTCGCCGCTGCGGTACAGGAGCTTCGGACGATGCCGCCGCTGGTCTTCGCCGGGGAGTGTGACCTGTTGCGCGAGCGACTGGCCGCGGTCTCGCGGGGCGAGGCGTTCCTTCTGCAGGGCGGAGACTGCGCGGAGACGTTCGAGGGCGTCACGGCCGACAATGTCCGCAACAAGCTCAAGACCCTGCTGCAGATGGCCGTCGTCCTCACGTACGCGGCGAGCGTCCCGGTGGTCAAGGTCGGGAGGCTGGCCGGGCAGTACGCCAAACCCCGGTCCCGCCCGAACGAGGCCCGTGGGCACACCACGCTGCCCGCCTACCGCGGCGACATGGTCAACGGCTTCGACTTCGCGGGCCCGGCCCGCACGCCGGACCCGGCGCGGATGATGCGTGCGTACCACGCCGCGGCCGCGACGCTGAACCTCACCCGGGCATTCATCGGCGGGGGGTACGCCGACCTTCGCCAGGTCAACGCGTGGAACACCGACTTCGTCCGCACCTCGCCTGCGGGCCTGCGGTACGAGCGGCTCGCCGGAGAGATCGAGAAGGCACTCTCGTTCATGCACGCCATCGGCGCGGACCCCGAGCAACTCCACACGGTCGAGCTCTACGCGAGCCACGAGGCCCTGTTGCTCGACTACGAGCGGGCGCTCACTCGAGTCGACTCGCGGACGGGGCTGGCATACGACGTGTCCGGACACCTCGTCTGGGTGGGTGAGCGGACCCGCCAGCTCGACGGCGCACATGTGGAGTTCGCCGCCCGGATCCGCAACCCGATCGCCGTCAAGGTCGGTCCGAGTGCGTCACCGGAGGAGGTCCTGGCCCTGGCAGAGCGGCTGGACCCCGAACGCGAGCCGGGCCGGCTCACCCTGGTGACGCGGATGGGAGCCGGACGGGTCCGCGATGTGCTGCCACCCCTGATCGAGAAGGCGACGGCGAGAGGCGTGGCCGTGTCCTGGGTGTGCGACCCGATGCATGGCAACACCTACGAGGCTCCCAGCGGGCACAAGACCCGCCGCTTCGACGACGTGGTCGAGGAGGTCCGCGGCTTCTTCGACGTGCACCGCAGGCTCGGCACGATCCCTGGGGGGATCCACATCGAGTTGACCGGCGACGACGTCACGGAGTGCGTGGGCGGTGGCGACCCGATCGCCGAGGACGGGCTGGGGGACCGGTACGAGACGGTCTGCGACCCGAGGTTGAACCGCACCCAGTCGCTGGAGCTGGCCTTCCTCGTGGCGGAGCTGCTCGAGGCTCGGTGACAGTCGCGAGCCGGGAACGCCACAGCCCCACCCGACTCGCTCATCTAGGGTCGATGCCATGGCGATCGACCTGCGCAGCGACACGGTGACCCGGCCCACGCCGGCGATGCTCGCGGCGATGGCTGCGGCTGAAACCGGTGACGACGTGTACGGCGAGGACCCGACGGCGTCCGCGCTGGAAGAACGGGTCGCGGGCCTGCTGGGCCATGAGGCCGGGCTGTTCACGGTCACCGGCTCGTTGGCCAACCTGCTCGGGGTCCGCGCGCACGTCGCAGCCGGGCAGGAACTGCTCTGCGAGGCCCAGGCGCACGTGGTGAGGGCCGAGCTCGGGGCGCACGCGACGTGGCAGGGTGTGACGACGCGGACCTGGTCGCACCCGAAGGGGCATGTGGACCTCGACGCGGTCGCGGCGCTGATGGCGCCGGCCGCGGGCCCTTACCTCGTGTCGACGGCGGCGATCGCCGTCGAGAACACTCACAACCTCGCCGGTGGAACCGTGCAGCCGCTGGCCGACCTGCGGGCACTGCGAGGCCTGGTCGACGGCACCGGAGTGCGCCTGCACCTGGACGGTGCACGGCTCTGGAACGCACACGTCGCGTCGGGCGATGCCCTCGAGGCCTACGGACGGCTCTTCGACACCGTGTCCGTCTGTCTGTCCAAGGGGCTTGGTGCGCCGGTGGGTTCCGTCCTGGTCGGGCCGGCGGAAGGGATCGCCGAGGCGCGGCAGTGGCGCAAGCGGCTCGGCGCGGGCTGGCGGCAGGCCGGTGTACTCGCCGGCGCCGGCCTGTACGCGCTCGACCATCACGTCGAACGTCTGGCCGAGGACCACCAGAACGCGAAGCTCGTCGCTGCGATCGTCGCCGATTACGGCGTGATCGGATCCGGACGCGGTGGAGACCAACATCGTCCTGCTCGACGTCGCCCAGGCCCGTCTGGGCGCGGGCGAGCTGGTGGCGCGGGCACGCGACGAGGGTGTCCTGGTGACCGCGGTCGCCCCGACTGTCGTCCGATTGATCACACACCTCGACGTGACCGCCGACGACTGCCGCAAGGCAGGGGAGACGCTGGCGCGCCTGCTGGCGGGCTGACCGTCGTTCGTCGCTCGACGGATGGCGACGACGTCGTCTCCCGGCGTTTCGCGCCGGCTACGACGCCGGAATCATCCGCTCTGCCGGCCGGCGGCCGACCAGGGGCGGGAACCGCCGCACGGCCGACGCAAGCTCGCGAAGGTCGGCGCCGACGAGAGCCTGGGCGCCGTCGACCAGCGCCTCCTCCGGCGCGGGGTGGACGTCGACCAGGATGCCGTCGGCGCCAACGGCGATCGCGGCGCGGGCGAGCGGGAGCACCAGATCGCGTCGACCGCCCGAGTGTGACGGGTCGACCATGACCGGCAGGTGTGAGAGCTGCTGCACGACCGGCACGGCCGTGATGTCGAGCGTGTTGCGGGCCGAGGTCTCGAACGTCCGGATCCCGCGCTCGCAGAGCACGATGTCGAGGTTTCCGCGCTGGGCGACGTACTCGGCGGCCATCAGCCACTCCTCGACCGTCGCCTGCATTCCTCGCTTGAGCAGCACCGGCAGCTGAGCGCGGCCGACGGCCTGCAGCAACGCGTAGTTGTGCATGTTGCGGGTGCCGACCTGGAGCATGTCCGCGTACTTCGCGACGAGCGGCACGTCGTGGGCGTCGAGGACCTCCGTCACGATGGGCAGGCCGGTGGCCTCCCGTACCTCGGCCAGGATGCGCAGGCCGTGCTCGCCGAGCCCTTGGAAGGCGTACGGGGAGGTGCGGGGTTTGAAGGCTCCGCCGCGAAGCATGGTGGCCCCGGCCGCTTTCGCCATCTCGGCGGCGTCGAAGGTCTGCTGCGCGGACTCGACCGCACACGGGCCTGCGATCAGGGTGAACGTGCCCGGCCCGATGGGCACGCCGCGTTCGCGCCCGCCCACGACGACCGTGCTCCGGCCCGGGTGATTGTGCAGACTCACCAGCTTGTACGGCGACGACACCCGGATCACATCGGCCACCCCTGCCATGCCACGCAGGTTGAGCGCCCGGAACTCGTCGACGTCGCCGATCAGCCCGATGATGGTGCGGCTCACGCCGCGGCTCACGAACGCTTCGCCCCCTGCCTTGCGCACCCGCTCGACGACGGCGTCGACGTGAGCGCCGGTGGCGCCCGGCTCCATCACCACGACCACAGCGGTCCCCTCCTCGCCGCCCGAGTTTCGACAGTAGCCGTCGGCGTCCAGGGACCGGACGCGTTGTCCGGCGGGCAAGACGCTTCGTTACGAACAGGTCACCCAACCGCGTCGGAACCGAGAGCGAGGCGGCGCGTCAGGTCACCAGGTGCACCACCTCCGCATCGCGGCCTCGCCGCGGTCCGAGCTCGGCCAGGTACATGGCGCCCAGCACGAGTGCGCCGCCCGCGACCATGCGGACGGTCAGGTCCTCGCCCCCGAACGCGACAGCGAATGCGGCGGCGAACACCGGTTCCATGGTCAGGATGATCGCCGCGCGGGTCGCGGACATGTGTGCCTGCGCCCACGCCTGGGTGACGAGCGCGAATGCGCTGGCGACCAGGGCCATGTACAGCACCAAGGCCCAGTCGGTTCCATCGGCCGGGAGCTCGACGCCGCCCGGCACAGCACCGACCCAGCACACGGCCGCGATGACCGCCATCTGCACGACCGACAGCCCGAATGCGTCCCGAGGCGTCGACCACGCGCCGAGCCCGACGATGTGCAGCGCGTAGAGGGCGGCCGAGACCAGCGTCAGCGACTCGCCGAACCCGATCGCGAGACCCTGCAGCGAGAGCAGGGCGAGCCCGCACGTGGCGAGATCCACGGCGGCCCACGCGATGCCGCCGACCCGGGTGCGGAACAGCAACGCCGCGAACAGCGGGGTCATCACGACGTACATTCCGGTGACGAAGCCCGACACCGACGCCGAGGTGTGGCCGAGCCCGATCGTCTGCAAGAGCTGCGCGGCGCCGTAGACGAGTCCCAGCAGGACGGCCCGGCGGCGTGCGCGCGGCGACAGGCGCGAGACGGCCCGCGGTGCGATCAGCCAGAGCGCCAGCACCGCGAGCGTGAACCGCACGGCCAGGAAGTCGGCAACGGGCACGCGGTCGAGAAGATCCTTGATGAGGAAGAACGTGGAGCCCCACACGGCAGTCACCGTGAGCAGCCAGCGTCGCGAAGCCGGACCCGCGCGGCCCGGCGCTCACGGGCGCACGCTGTGCAGCAGCTCGATGTCTTCGGCGTGCCCCTGCGAGCCACCCGGGGTCTCGAGCACGACCGGCAGCCCGGCGACGGTCGGGTGACCGAGCAGCTGGCGGAAGGGCTCCAGGCCGATTCACCCTGGGATGCCACTCGAGCGCCTCGAGATAGGGACCGAGGTCGTCCACCGTGGCGCACAGCGACTGGCCCTGGCCCGCCGTCGGCTCCAGCAGGACGTCGGGGGCGTCGTCGGGCAGCAGATCCAGCATCGGCAGCAGGGCCTCACGGACCTGGCGCATCGCGGCGCCGTGGCTGCCCTGCTCCACGCATGACCCGGTGTGGACGACGACACCTGTGGCGCCGACGGCGGCCCCTCTGCCCAAGGCGTGTGCGACGCTGGCGACCGACTGGTCGTACGTCAGCGCCGTCGGGCTGCCCAGGTTGACCAGGTATGCCGAGTGAACGAGGACGACGAGCCCACGCTCGGCCGAGGCGGCGCGAAAGAGCGCATCGGTTGCCGGGTTGCCGCCCGTCGTTGCCCACCCGCGCGGGTTTCCGAGGAAGAGCTGGACGGCCTCCGCGCCGAGCTCCGCCGCACGCTCGGGGACGCCGGCGAGCTTCCCGCGGACCGAGAGATGCGTGCCGATCAGGGCACGCCGGTCAGTCACCGCTGTCGGAGGCCACGCTGAGCCGGACGAGGCTGCCGGGAGGGCGCATCTCGCCGCCCTTGGGATTCTGGTCGGTGACCTCACGCCCGCCCTGGCGCTCGCCGCGGACGTCGACCCGGAAGCCCTGTGACTCGAGCTGCGCCCGCGCCTGGTCGACGTCCATGCCGATCACGTCGGGGACCGGCACCTGCGCGCTGAACGGGTTCCACGAGACCTGGAGCGTGATCGTGTCGCCGCGGAAAGCGGTCCCGCTGGCCGGGTTCTGTGCAATGACCGTGCCCGCGGGGATGGTGAGGTTGAGGACGTCCTGCTTGACGACCTTGAAGCCGGCCTCGCTGAGCGCTTGCTCGGCATCGGCGAACGGCCGGTTGGTGAAGTCCTCGATCTGGACCGGCTCCCGGCCGAGGCTGATCGTCAGCGCGACGGCGGTGTCGCGGCGCACCTTCTCGCCTGGTGCGATGCTCTGCGAGATCACGACGTCGACGGGCACCTCGTCGTGGTACGACTCGGTCACCTCGCCGACGGGGATGCCCGCGGCCGTCAGGGTCTCCTCGGCCTGCGCTCTCGTCTTGCCTGCCAGATCGGGCACCTCGTAGCGCTCCGGCCCCTTCGAGATCACCAGCTCGATCTCGCCGTCGTGCAGGATCCGCTCCCCGGGACCGGGGTCGGTCTCGACGACGAGCCCGGCCTGGACGACCTCTGAGAACTGCTCACCGGCTTGGACGGTCCCGAGCCCTTCGGCCTGCGCCTTGGCCTGTGCTTCGGCGACCGTGATGTTGAGCAGGGATGGCGTCACCGTGTAGCGGCCCGCGCCGTACCACCAAGCGCCGACAGCGGTGCCCACGGCCAGCAGCATGACCAGGGTGAACAGGATCGGCCCACGCCAGCGGCTCCGCGGCTTGGCCTGTCGCCGCCCGGACTGCGGCGACGCCCGTCGGGCTGGTGCCCGGCGGATCGGGGCCGGCGCGCCGGTCACCGTGCTGGCGATGACCCCGGTCCGCGAGATGACCGCGGTGTGCTCGGGGTTGCGGGCCAGAGCCTGGCCCGATGTCGCTGCCATCGCCTCGGCGATCGACACGCCCGCGGAGTCCCGCGACTCGAGCCCTGTCGCCGCAGCGTCCAGCTCGGCACGCGCAGCACGCACGGCCGACAGGAAGTCGCCGGCGTCGGCGAAACGGTCGGCGGGCTCGCGGGTCGTTGCCCGGCGGACCAGCTCGTCGACGACGGCCGGGACGCCCGGATCGGAGTCCGAGGGCGCCGGCACATCGTCCTCGATATGGCTGCGCACCACGACGAAGTCGGTCGCGCCGGTGTGGGGCGGGGCGCCGGTGAGCAGCTCGTAGAGCATCACGCCGGTCGAGTACACATCCGAGCGCGGGGTCGCGGGCTCGCCCAGCGCCTGCTCGGGGGAGATGTAGTTGACGGTACCCAGGAGCAGGCCACGGGTGGTCGTGGACGCGTCGGTCAATGCCCGGGCCAGCCCGAAGTCCGCGACCTTGATGCGGCCGCCGTCGCCGACGAGGACGTTCTCGGGCTTGACGTCGCGGTGGACGATGCCGGCCGTGTGGGCGGCGTCGAGCGCCGCGAGGACGGGTTCGATGACCTCGAGCGCATGCTCGGCCGACAGCCGTCCGCGGTCGCGCAGCACCTGCCGCAGGGTCCGGCCCTCGACGTACTCCATGGCGAGGAAGACGGCACCGTCGTCTTCCCCCTGGTCGAAGACGGCGACCACCGCATGATGCGACAGGCGCGCCGCCGAGCGGGCCTCACCGATGAAGCGGGCGACGAACTCCTCGTCGACCGCGAGCTCGGGGTGCATCACCTTGAGGGCCACGACCCGGTCCAGGCGGGTGTCGAGCGCACGGTAGACGGTGGCCATCCCCCCACGCGCGAGAGTCGCCTCGACGCGGTAGCGGCCGTCGACCAGTCGGCCCGTCGGTGCGTCGGAGACGTGCAGGTCCACGCCGGAGAGTGTACGGACCTCGCCGGCGCGCCCGTAATTCCGACATGAACCGGTTCGGCGCGGGCCCTAGACGGAGCGGGCGGTGGCGGCGCCGATGAGCGCCGCGAGGGCGTCGCGGGCCTCCGCGGACACGTCAGCGCTCTCCAGGGCCGCTGCCGAACGCGCAACGAGGTCCGCGATCAGACGTTCCACCCGGTCCTGCGCGCCGGTGTCCGCGATGACCCCGCGCAGCGCCTCGACGCCAGCGCCGTCGAGGCCGTGGTCGCCGAGGTGACGGTCGAGCGTCGCAGCCTGGCTCGGCGATGCACGCTCGAGGGCATAGGCCACGAGGACGGTCCGCTTGCCCTCCCGCAGGTCGTCGGCGGCCGGCTTGCCGGTGTGCGCGGGGTCGCCGAACACGCCGAGGACGTCGTCGCGGAGCTGGAAGGCCTCACCGAGCGCGAGCCCGTACTCGGAGTAGGACGCCAGCAGTCCCGGGGTCGCGCCCGCCAGTGAGCCGCCGAGCAGCAGAGGCCGCTCCACGGAGTACTTCGCGCTCTTGTAGCGGATCACGCGGAGCGCCCGCTCCGTCTGGCCGGCCGGCCGCATCCGCCCGGTGGCCTGTTCGAGGACGTCGAGGTATTGGCCACCCATCAGTTCGGTCCGCATCCGTTCGAAGACAGGGCGTCCACGGCCGAGCGCTTCGTCGGGCAGGCCCGACGCGCGCAACAGCTCGTCGCTCCATCCGAGGCACAGGTCGCCGAGCAGCAGGGCGGCGGCACTTCCGAACCGGGTGGAGTCGCCCTGCCATCCCTGGGCCGAATGCGTCTCGGCGAACCGGCGGTGGACGGACGGCATGCCGCGCCGGGTGTCCGAGCCGTCCATCAGGTCGTCGTGGATCAGGGCCGCGGCCTGGAACAGCTCGAGGCAGGATGCGGCCGCCAGGATCGGGCGGCTCTCTGCGGCGCCGGTGCCGCGCCAGCCCCAGTAGCAGAATGCCGGCCGGAGCCGCTTGCCCCCGGCGATCAGGTCCGCGGCCGCGTCGACAAGGGGAAGGAGGTCGGGACTCACCTGACCGAGCAGGTCGCGTTGCCGGTCGAGGAACTCGCGAAGCACGTGCTCGACATGTGGTCGCAGCGCTGCGGCGGGATCGCGCACAGCGGCTTGCATGGTCACGCACCCTACGCGGCGCTGCGACCGTTCCGAGATGCGAGACCCAGGTCACCGCCATGAGCGGTGACCTAGCCTGGGTCGGTGACCCGGGGGCTTCCGTCGACGATGCCGGGTGGTGCGAGCACCATCCGCGAGCTGATCGCGTCCGGCGGCCGCTCGTACTCCTTCGAGTTCTTCCCGCCCAAGACCGATCGCGGTGAGGTCCTGCTGTGGCAGGCGATCCGCGAGCTGGAGTCGCTTCGCCCGACGTTCGTCTCGGTGACCTACGGCGCAGGCGGTTCCACCCGCGACCGTACGGTACGGGTGACGGGCCGGATCAGCGCCGAGACGACGCTGACCGCCGTCGGCCACCTGACCTGCGTCGGATCGTCGCGCGCCGAACTCCGTGGCGTGGTCGGCGCGTACGCCGATGCCGGAGTGCGCAACGTGCTGGCGCTGCGGGGTGACCCTCCGGGTGGCCCGGGCGACTCATGGCTGGCCCATCCGGACGGTCTCGACCATGCGGACGAGTTGGTGCGCCTGGTCCGAGGCCTGGGCGACTTCTGCGTCGGTGTCGCCGCGTTCCCGGATCGGCACCCGGAATCGCCGTCTCTCGACCACGACGCCTGGGTGCTCGCGTCGAAGACGGAGGCGGGCGCCGACTTCGCCGTCACCCAGTTCTTCTTCCAGGCCTCCGACTACTTCGAGCTGGTCGAGCGGGCCGCCGCTCACGGCGCCTCGATCCCGGTGATTCCCGGCATCATGCCGGTGACCGACGTCAGGCAGATCGAGCGCTTCGCCCAGTTGTCCGGCGCCAGCCTGCCCGCTCCTCTGGTGCGACGCCTACACGCGGTGCAGGACGATCCGGAGGCGGTGCGGCAGGTCGGCGTCGAGGTGGCGACCGCTCTGTGCGAAGAACTGCTCGCGGGCGGCGCACCGGGTCTGCATTTCTACACGCTCAACCGCTCGACGGCGACTCGCGAGATCTACCGGGCCCTCGGTCTCCCGGCCCGCGAAGCCGGTCACGCGGCGGTCGGTGCGAGCGCCGGAGCATCGTCGAACCGGCGCCTCGAGGTGCCGCATCGTGCATAGTCTGTCTCGTGGCCGAGAGCAGTGACTTCACCGGCATCGCCGTCTACGGATCCGGGCGCGCGGCGGCACCACCCGACGTCGTCCGCATCGACCTCGCCGCCGAGGCGAGCTCCGAGGGCGTGCAAGCCGCACTGACCGAGGCGACGAACGGTCTGGCCCGGATGCGTGAGGCGCTGACCACTGCCGGCGTCCAGGGCGTCGATCTTCGGTCGGCCGAGACGTCGGTGCACGTCGACTTCGGCCCCCGCGGCGACGGCCCACAGCGCTACGTCGCCCGGCTCGGGTTGTCCGCAACGCTTCGCGACGTCAGCACGGCCGGCTCCGTCGTCCAGGACGCGCTGGGCAGCGCCGGCGAGACCGCACGCCTGTCCGGCCTGTCGTTCCTGCACTCGGACCCGTCCACGCTGCTCGTCACCGCACGGAAGGCGGCGTTCGCGGATGCGCGAGCCAAGGCCGACGAGTACGCGGCCCTCGCAGGGAGGACGCTCGGCGAGGTGGTGGCCGTCGAGGAGACGGCTGGTGGCGGCCCGATTCCGGTCTTCCGTGCGTCGGCGGGTGTGCCGCAGGCCGCCGACTTCACCGTGGACGGCGGGACTCAGGAGGTCTCGGTCACCGTGACCGTGCGGTGGTCCTGGGCCTGAGCCCCGATCGATCAGGCCCGGCCGACCAGGTCGGCGACGATGTTCGCCGACAGGCCGACGAAGGGCACGCCACCGCCCGGACGGGTTGAGGCGCCGACCAGGAAGAGCCCCTTGACCGGCGAGCGGTTGGCGGCTCGGCGCAGCATGGCGCGTGCTCCGGACGGCCCCGGCCCCTCGACGACTCCGCCGGGAGACCTGGTCTCGACCTCGAGGTCGGCAGGCGTGCGGAGGACCCGCCACAGGACCCGGTGGCGCACGTCGAGCCCTCGCGACGCGAGCACCGCGAGCACGTGGTCGGCATAGGAGTCGGCGAGGCCATCCGCCCGCCAGTCGGTCGTGCCCGGCGCGGAACCGTGCCGGGGAGTACGGACATCGACGACCCACGTCTCGGTGTCGGCCGATGGCCGAAGGGCCGGATCGTCCGAGGCAGACACCGACACGGTCGGGTCGTCCACCGGGTGCGCCTCGGCGCCGAAGAGGGCATCGAGCTCCGCCTCGGGGTCGCCTGTGAACAGCACGGTGCGGTGTGGCAGGCCCGCTGTGCGTCCACGCAAGGCGAGCAGGATCGAGAAGACCGACGAAGCCAGACCGGCCCGCGTGAGCTTGCGGCGCTCTCGGGACGGCACCCGCGGGCCGAGCAACCGGCCGTAGAGGTGTCTGGCGTGGGCGTTGGACACCACGATGTCCGCCGGAAGGGTCTCGCCGTCGCCGGCGAGGCGCACGCCGCTGACGCGATCTCCGGACATCAGGATCTCGGCCGCCTCCACCGAGGTTCGCACCACCGCGCCACCGGTCTCAGCGCGCCGGTGAAGGGCATCGGCGAGACAGTGCATCCCACCCTCCACGCGCCAGGTTCCGAACGTGTCCTCCAGATAAGGAATCGCCGCGTACGCGGCGGCCGCGTACCGCGGGTCCTCCGAACCCGCGTAGCTCTCGAACATCGCGCGGAGCCGTGCATCCGATAGGCACTGCTGGGCCAGCGCGCGCAGCGATCCGCCGGCCCGGAGTGCGCGGATGTCGGCCGGACGCATCGCAAGCCGTATGAGGTCGGCCGCCGCCGGCGCGGACTCCACGAACGGCTGTCGGAGGATGCGCCACGTGTGCTCGCCACGTCTGAGAAGGCCATCCCACTGCGCTCCCGACCCGGGCCCGAGGACCGCATCGAGCGTCCGCGTGGTGCGGGGCCGGCTCGCGTTCGGCAGGTCGAGCTCCAAACCGTCTGCGAACCGGTATCGGCGTGCGGGTTCGACCGGCGTCAGTTCGAGTTCGCGCTCGAGCGGCAGGCCGGTCTTCCGGAAGAGGTCGCGGTACACGGCTGGGAGCGTGAGCAGCGTCGGACCGGTGTCGAACGTGAAGCCGGCCCGCGAGAACGTCCCTACCTGGCCGCCCACGACCGAAGCCTGCTCGAGCACGGTGACCACATGGCCGAGATCGGCGAGCCGCACGGCGGCGGCGAGTCCGCCGAGGCCGGCCCCGACCACCACGACTCGCGCCACGACGGCCGAGCCTAGATGACCTGAGTCCGATCAGTTGCTCACGTCTGAGAAGTAGCGGTCCCGCAGTCGCCCCCATCCGCGCCGGATGCGCTTGAGCAGCCAGACCGCGAGCCCGAGCCCCACCGCGAGCAGGACGAGGGCGATGGCCGCGGCGAGCCAGGGGTGGTCGACCGCGATCAGCAGAACGCTGACCAGCGAGATGTCCTCCGCGGCGCTGACGCCGATGTTGGATGCCGGCTCGGGGGAGGTGTTGACCGCCAGGCGCAGGCCGGCTTTCGCGGCGTGCGAGAGCAGCGCAAGGCCGCCGGACAGGCTGGCGATCAGTGCCTGCTCGAGCGTGGATGCGTCGCCCGCGATCAGCAGGCCGAGCACACCGGCGACGATCGGCCGGACCACCGTATGCACGGAGTCCCACAGACTGTCGATGAACTGCACCTTGTCGGCCACGAACTCGATGGCGGCGAGGATGCCGACCAGGATCAGGACGTCGGTACGTTGCAGCGCTTCGGGGGTCTCGGCCCAGCCCGCACGACCCACCAGGCCGAAGATGAGAACCGTGGCGTACGCGCTGATGCCCGAAGCCCAACCGCCCGATATCGCATAGGCGATCGACTCCACGGCGTCCTCCCATGGCGCGACCGTTCCCCGTGGCTCGGTCGCGTGCCCGAATGTACCGGTGAACGCGGCTCGTGCGAGTCGGCCGAGCCGGTCGGTGCCGTTGACGCGGGGTCGGAGGTGAGGTGTACTGTACGAGGTGTTCGAACATGTGTTCGAACACCTCGGGCTCGGATCACCCGGAGCCCGAGCGGCGGGTCTCCCGCCGGGCGCGGTCCTCGACCCCCGCACCCGGCGGGTCCCGAGACGGGCCCAAGGGGAGGCGGTCATGGCAGAGCGAGACGGCGCATCCGGCGGTGGTGAGCCGGTCGAGGTGCGCCGGAGCTTCGACGGCGATCCCGAACAGTTCCTGTGGCGGGGGCGCCTGTTCGTCGTGCGCACAGTGCTGGACCAGTGGGTCGAGTCCGGAACCTGGTGCCTTTCGCCGGTCGCTGCCGGCGGGCCCGGCACGGTCCGTGACCACGACGGGTCCACACAGAGCCGGGTTCTGGCGCTGCTCGACTCCGACCAGGCACTCGTGGCACTGGGTGAGCAGCGTGAGTCCTGGCTGATCGAGGCATCGACCGGCCGGCACGCTGCTCCCGGCGTCTACGAGCTCTCGCTCGATCCGCTGAGCGGGCAGTGGGCCCTCGCGGGCGGTCGGGTGTCGGGATGAGGCGGGCGATGGCCGAGCCGCGAATTCCCAGGCCACGGTCCGGACACGCAGTCCTCGACCTGCTGAACCAGTCCAGGGCGTGCCTTGCCGAGGCGGCGTCGACCACCACGGCCTGCGAGCGCTACGCCGCCGCGCACCTCGCAGCGCTGCGTGCGGGCGCGGCGGTACTGGCGGCCCGGGCTCGTGCCGACGGCGCTGGAGGCCGGGCTGGCCGCGGCCGGGCCAGAGGGCCTCGCAACGTCTGGACCGTCCTGGCGGTAGTCGCTCCCGAGCTCGGGGAGTGGGCCGGCTTCTTCGCAGCTGGCGCAGGCAAGCGGGCCGCAGCCGAAGCCGGCCTCCCCGGAGCTGCGACGGCACGCGAGGCCGACGACCTTCTTCGCGAAGCCGACGCCTTCCTGGGCCTGGTCTGCGCGGTGCTCGGGCTGCCCCATCAGGAACCGTTAGCCGACGTCGCCACCGGCCTCGCCGGGTGAAGTGTTCTCGGGCCGTCCATCCGGCGGCGGCATGGTCAGAGGTGGAGGGATGCTGCGAGGCCGTCCCGGTGTTGTCATGGAGGTACCACGAAACCTACGACGCAGGAGCGCTCCAAAATGCTCGACCCCAAGGGCCTTTACGAGCTGGTCGACAATCTCCCTGAGATGGATCGCCCGGTACTCGTGCACTCGCTCTACGGATTCATGGACGCCGGCAGCGCGGGCAAGGGTCTGGTCGACCACCTGCTGTCGACGCTCGACCACCGCGTGGTCGCGCGCTTCGATTCCGATCTGCTCGTCGACTATCGCGCCCGCCGTCCCGAGATGCTCTTCGTCGAGGACCACTTCGAGCAGTACGCAGCTCCCGAGCTCGCTCTACGGCTGGTTCACGACGCCGCCGGGTCTTCATTCCTGCTTCTGACCGGACCCGAGCCCGACGTGCAGTGGGAGCGGTTCGCTGCGGCCGTCACGGGCCTGATCGAGCGGCTCGGAGTGCGCCTGACCATCGGCGTGCACGGCATTCCGATGGCGGTTCCGCACACGCGGCCGCTCGGGGTCACCGCGCACGCGACCCGGCGCGAGCTGGTCACCGTCGTCAACCCCTGGCGCGGCGAGATCCGGGTGCCCTCGAGCGCCGCCTCGCTTCTAGAGCTGCGCCTGGGAGAGGCCGGCCACGACGCCTTGGGCTTCGTCGCACACGTCCCGCACTATCTCGCCGAGGCAGACTACCCGGACGCATCGCTGGCGCTCCTGCGGTCGATCGCTGCAGCCACCGGGCTCGCCCTCCCGTCCGACGCGCTGTCCGAGGCCGCCGGCGAGACCCGCAAGCTGGTGCAGGAGCAGGTCGACAAGTCTGACGAGGTCGGTCGGGTCGTCAGAGCGCTGGAGAGTCAGTACGACGCCTATGTGGGCGGGACAAGCCGCGGCAGCCTGCTCGCCGACCGCGGGGCCGTGCCGAGCGCCGACGAGATCGGCGCCGAGTTCGAAAGGTTCCTGGCCGACCTGGACGACGGTGGCGCGGACAAGGGACCACACTAACTCCGGCTGGGCTATCGACCTGAAGGTCGCGACGCCCCTTTCCACCCATCCGCGCGCCGGAGCCGATCCGGGAGCCACCGGGCATGTCAGGCCGCCGCGCCCCGACGGGATCAGTCGCCGTCGGAGCGACGCATCCGCTTCACCTCAGATCGACGCCGCTTCTGAGCGATCCTCCGCTCCACGGCCGCCTTCGTCGGCCGCGTATGACGGCGCGGTCGTGGCGGGGGCGCGGTCGCTTCGGTCAGAACCTCAACGAGTCGGCGCTCGGCGGCCTCGCGATTCCGCAACTGCGACCGATGCTCCGACGCGACGATCGTGAGAATGCCGTCCACGAGGCGCCCGGCGAGACGCTCCAGCGCCCGCGCTCGCAGGGTCGGCCCGAATGCTGAGGACTTTGCGAGGTCGAAGACCAACTCGACTCGCGAATCCGTTGTATTCACCCCCTGCCCGCCAGGTCCTGACGAGCGCGAGAACCGCCAGACCAACTCGGACTCAGGGATGACGGCGGAGCGAACTCGAAGCGGACCCGGCACGGGACAAGGATGCTCCCCCTATCGAACACGGCCTGAGCACCATTGCGCCCGATAGCCCGACCCTGGAGTCGGCCCCGGGGTACTCTGCCGCGCTGTGGCGACACCCTCCGGATAATCTCGCAGGGTGAATCCACGCACGCTGACTCTCTACCGGATCCTGGCCTACACCACGGGTGTCGTGCTGCTGGTCTTCACCTTGGAGATCATCTTGAAGTACGGCTTCGAGGTCGAGGGGTTCGAGTTCGTCGCGATCGTGCACGGCTGGATCTACATGCTCTACTTCATCGTCACCGTGTACATGGCGATCCAGCTCCGCTGGACGTGGCGGTGGACGGTGCCGGTGGTCCTCGCCGGCACGGTCCCGTTCGGGTCGTTCGTCGCCGAGCGCAAGGTCGTGGCCAAGGTCCGGGCGGAGCACCCCGAACTGGCTATGCGTTCGTGACCTCGCGGGCTACCTCCGCCGGTGGCTCGGCTCGTCGTCGACGGCGGGCGGAGCGTACGAACGAGGCCCAGAAGATCAGCGCGGCGGCAGCGAAGATCCACCATTGCGCCCAGTAGGACAGGTTCTGCCACGGGTTGACGTCGCGGATGGGCTCCACGACGCCGAGATCGATCTGCTCGGGCGGGGTCGTACCGGACGGTTCCTCGTCGTCCACCAGCAGGTACCCCGCGTAGAGACTCTGCTCGGCCAGGCCGGTCGCCTCGGACACCGGTCGGGGGGCGACGAATCCAACCTGGCCGGCGGGGAGGACGGCGCCCGGTGCGGCAGCGTCGGTAGCCGACTCAGGTGGAAGCAGGTGCCCGGTAGCCGTGACGGTCCCGTCCGGCGGGCGGGTGCCGGGGTCGTCCGGCTCGTCGACCCAACCACGCAGGACGACGAGTACGGCCCCGTTCGACATCTGCAGCAGCGCGACCGTGTAGGAGCCCAGGACGCTCTGGTGTACCCGTGCTGGAACGAGCAGGGACTCGTCGGCGAGGTACGTACCGGTGGCGACCACAGCTCGCTCCGTCGCGGCGCCGAGCTCTCGGCCCGGGGCGGCGAGCTCGGCAATCGGCACCGCGGGCCGGTCGCGCAGCTCCTGGCGCGCCTCGCTGTCGCGGTAGACGCCGAGCTGCCACCAGCCGAGGGCCACGAAACCCACGACGATCGCCGCGGTGACCAGGTGGAGCAGGATCCACCGCGGTGTGAGCAGGAACCGGACCACGAGTCGAGGTTATAGAGTCGACCGGTCGCACCACCGCGAGGAGGCCGGCTGTGGGCCGAGTTGGACGCACTGCTGCGTTCGCGGCGCTCTGGCGCTACGCACGTGGCGCGAGGCGGCCGGGTACACCAGGGTTGATGGCCCGGATCTCTGCTCTACCAGGCCTTGTCGGGGCGGTGCTGTCCGGGCGCTGGAAGGGCGTGGGCCGGGGGCGGCTGGCGTTGATGGGCGTTGCCGTCCTCTACGTGCTCTCGCCCGTCGACGTGGTCCCTGAGGGGCTCTTTCTCGCCGTCGGCCTGGTCGATGACGCTGTCATCCTGGGCTGGCTCGCCGGTAGTGTTCTCGATGCCACCGAGAGGTTCATCGCGTGGGAGCGGGGGCAGACGCAGATCGTCGACGGCCGGATCGTCGCCAACGACTGATCGCGCAGTCCGCCATGATCGCGCGGTTGCGAGACCGATGCTCCTCCCGGAGGTTGATACACGGGGGTCTGTGTGCGTTCGTACGATGGAGAGACGAGAGCGATGACTCGACCCCACCCACTGACCGCGATGTCCGAGCGGCGGTGGGCGCAGGCCTGGGAGGATCAGCAGCGTGTCGTCGACGGGCTGCGTAGCGGCCGCGGGTCCTGGCTTCCCAACGTCGTCGAGCCACGGCAGTGGGGAGCGTTGCGGTGGACGTCGGGCCGGCCCGCACACGCCGCGTCGACCGGCCAAGCGGTGGCCGAGTCGTTCGCGGTGCTGCGACCCGACGCCACCGACCGGCGTGTACGCAGCGCGGTCATCGACGCGCTGACTGATCAGCCGCCCGTGACCCGGATCGCGGGCATCGGAATCGGCGAGCCTCGGCTGCGTACGGGAACGTTGGGCGCGGTCGGTTTGGCCGTCGTCGCCGCAATCGTGGCGGCCCTGGCCGGGGCTGGTTGGATCGCGGTGCTGGCCGCTGCGGTGTTCGGCGCCGTCGCCGGCGGTTTCGCTGGTGGCAGCGTCGCCGACTACCAGGTCGCGAAGAGCCGCTCGAGGATCTTGTCGGATTCCCGGCAGGTGCGGGTGATCACTGGCCGCTTCGCTCCGCCGGCCTGGACCAGGCTGGTCATGGCCACGAGTCAGGTCGAGGAGCTATCTGCCGCGGATTCCGATCTTGAGAGCGACGAGCAGGCTCGCGGAGCCGTCCAGGCAGCGCTGTGGGAGGCGGCCGGCTTGTTGCTGGGTTCGTCGGACCACACGGGCGTCGAGGTGCTCGCCGAGGGGATGGAACGGTTGGCCGACGCCAGGCGGCGATAGGCACTCAGGGGCCACGCCCTTCGTGGATCGCCCGCACCGAGCCGATCGTGTCGGCGTCGGCGGCGGACTTGTCCGGACGGTGGTGCAGCACCCTGGCGAACCGCAGGGCCATCCCGGCCGGGTAGCGCGGCGACTGCTGTACGCCGTCGAACGCGACCTCTACGACGAGCTCAGGCCGAACCTCGACGACCCACCCGTCTCTGGGACCATCAGCGAGCTCGAGCAGCATCTCTGTCTGCCACGCCAGCATCGCGTCGGTCAGCCCCTTGAACGTCTTGCCGAGCATGACGAAGCCACCGGGTGGCCCGTACTCGCCATCGGGATCGCGGGCTCCGAGGTGCAGGTTGGACAGCCGCCCCTGGCGGCGCCCATGCCCCCACTCGACCGCCAGAACGACGAGGTCCAGCGTGTGTCGCGGCTTGACCTTGACCCAGCCTGCGCCGCGTCGGCCCGCGTCGTACGGCGCGGCCAACGACTTCACGACGACACCCTCGTGACCGTGCGCGAGAGCGTCGGCGGAGAACGCCTGCGCCGCTTCGGCGTCGTCGGTGACCAACCGGGGCACGCGCAGGTGCTCCGGCACGACCCGCGCCAGGGCCGCCCACCGCTGCTCGCCGGGCGCGCCGACCAGGTCCTCACCATCGAGTTGGAGGCAGTCGAAGAGGTAGAGCGACAACGGGATGCTCGCGCGCGCGGCCTGGACGTCGAGCCGGCGACCGACCCGGGACGCCGTCTGCTGGAAGGGCAGCGGCCGCCCGTCGGAACCCAGCGCGATCGCCTCACCGTCGAGGACGACCGACCTGACCGGCAACGCGAGGATGTCCTCGACCAGCTCGGGCACGCGCTGGGTGACGTCGTCGAGAGTGCGCGTGAACACGGCGACCCGCGTGCCCTCGCGGTGGACCTGAACCCGGATTCCGTCGAGCTTCCACTCCACGGCCGCCGGGCCGGTGCGGTCGAGGGCCTCGGCGATGGCCGGCGCGCTCTGGGCGAGCATCGGTCGCACCGGCGAGCCGACGACCAGTTGGAAACGGGCCAGCCCGGCGACGCCCGACGCGAGCACGGCCTCGGCCACCGGGGTAAGCGTTCCGGCGACCGTCACCGCCCGGCGGACATCGGCCGCGGGCACCTCGGAGGCGGCGGCGACCGCCTCGGTGAGGACACCGTCGAGGGCGCCCTGCCGGAGCTCCCCGCTGACCAGGCCCGCGAGCAGCCGTTGCTCGGCGCTCGTGGCCCTGGCCATGAGCGCCTGCAGTCGGGAACGGCGGGCCGTCGTCGAGCCCGGGCCCGAGGCAGCAGCGATCTCGGCGAACACGGCGTCGACCTCGGCCAGCTCCAAGGTCGGGACGTCGGCTGGCGCCGGCGTGATGCGCAGCGCCGCATAGCCGAGGCCGGTGCGGCGTTGCCGCAGCTCGCCGGAGAGGTAGGCGACGACGATCGGGACCTCCGCCGGCTCGGCTCGGCTCAGGCAGTCGGCCAGCAGCCTGGTCTTGGCCAGCCGCGCAGGCGTGGCGGCGACGGCCGCCGACGTCCGCGCCACCTCGTCAAGCAACACGCCAGCAAGTCTGCCCTGCTGCACCGACAGCCAGCCGCATGTCAATTGATCACGTTAAGTGGGCGTCTTGGGCCGTTACCAGGTGCCGAGACCTGGTAACGGACCCACAGGCCCACTTAACGTGATCAATTGACGGAGCGCCGTGGGCGACGCGGCGGTCGGCTCAGCTCGGGGAGGAGTCGCTGCCGAGCGTGACCTCGGCGGTGTGGGTCTGGCCGTCGCGGACGTACGTCAGGGTCACCTGGTCGCCAGGGCGGTAGGAGCGAGCGGCTGCCACCAGCGAGGTGCCGTCGGTGACCACCCGATCGTCGATCTTGGTGATCACGTCGTCGGCGGAGAGCCCTGCGTCGTCGGCGCCACTGCCCGGCTCGACCGATGCGACCAGTGCGCCGCGGGTCTCTCCGGTCGCGTCGCCGACGCTGATGCCGATCCGCGCGTGCGTGACCTGCCCCGAGTCGACGAGCTCCTCAGCGATCGGCCGAGCCTGGTCGATCGGGATCGAGAACCCGAGGCCGACCGACCCACCCGACTCACCCGGGGAGTAGATCGCGCTGTTGATGCCGACGACCTGCCCGGACATGTTGACCAGGGGACCGCCGGAGTTGCCGGGGTTGATCGGCGCGTCGGTCTGGATGGCGTCGATCACGGCCGTGGTGCCGTTGTCGGGCTGGCGGTCACCCGCCGACACCGGTCGGTGCAGGGCCGAGACGATACCGGTCGTCACCGTGCCGTCGAGCCCGAACGGTGAACCGATCGCGACGACCTGCTGACCCACCTGCAGGTCGGCGGAGCTGCCCAGCTCCGCCGGGGTGAGGCCCGAGACATCCTGCGCCTGGATCACGGCCAGGTCCGTCGTCGGGTCCGTTCCCACGACCTCCGCCTGCGCCGTGGATCCGTCATGGAAGGTGACCGTGAGGTCGCCCCCGCTCTCGACGACGTGGTTGTTGGTGAGGATCCGGCCGTCGGACGAGATGATGACGCCGGTACCGGTTCCGCTGCCGGCCTGGCTCTCGACCGAGATCGACACGACGCTCGGCAGCACCTGCGCGGCGACCTCTTCGACGCCGGAGAACTCGGCGGCGTTCTGGCTCGACGCGGCTGGCCGGTCGAGGCTGCTGGCCGTTGTCGGCGTCGGGTCGTCGTCGAGCGCGCTGACGACGCCGGCGCCCGCCGCGCCGCCGACCAGGCCCGCGCCGAGGGCGAGCGCCGCCATCAACGCGGTGCCCTTCCGTGGCCGTCTGCCTGCCGTCGCCTGAGCTACAGGCTGCCCGACCGGCGGCTGACCCTCGCCGGCCGAGGGGAGTGGCGGTATCTGGCCGGTAGCCGACGCAGTCTCGAACGCGCGGGTCTCGTCGGGACGCCGCGCCGAGCCGCTCTCGTCGGGAGGTGCGGCGCCCGGATCCGTCTGGCGGGGAGGTTCGCCCGAGGTGGTCGGCGACGACCAGCCGGTGGGCGTGGCGTCGCCCGCTGGTTCGCTCTCGCTCAGGGCGGTGCGGCTCGGAGTGCTCTTGGTGTCGTCCATGGCTCCTACGCTTCATCGGGTCGCTGAGAACGGGCTGAGATTCAGGCAAGAGCGGCCGAAGAACCGTCGGCCGGCTCGGTTCCCGGCGCCTCGCCGGGGACGGTCATGGTCAGGCGCGCACCGCCCTGCTCGGCCCGTCCGGCCTCCACGGCGCCGCCGTGCCGCTCCGCCGCCGCCCTGACGATGGCCAGGCCGAGCCCTGCGCCTGGTCGGCTGCGGGCCTCCGTCGACCGGTAGAACCGCTCGAACACGTGCGGGAGGTCCGCCGGGCTGATGCCTGGTCCTTCGTCGCAGACCTGCAGTGTGCCCTCACGGAGGCTGATTTGCACCGTGCCGTGTGGCGGGCTCCAGCTCGCCGCGTTGTCCAGCAGGTTCGTCACCGCACGCCCCAGCAGCTGGGGATCCCCCTCGACGGTCCATGGGCGCAGGTCGGCCGAGAAGGTCACTCCGGGCGCCCGCCGGCGAACCCGAGTCAGAGCGTCGCGCACGACGTCGGCCAGGTCCATGGATTCGCGGTCGGCGTCCGGCGTGCGTTCTCGCGAGAGCTCCATCAGATCGGTGACGAGGGTGGAGAGCTCCTCGATCTGGGCCCGGACGTCGGCGATCAGGTCCGCCCGCTCGGCCGGGTCGAGGCCGCCCTGACGGTCACTCTGTGCGAGCAGGTCGAGGTTGGTGCGCAGGCTGGTCAGCGGCGTACGCAGCTCATGGCCGGCATCGGCGACAAGGCGGCGCTGCCGGAGCTGAGCTTCGTCCAGGGCGCCGAGCATGGCGTTGAACGCATGCGCGAGGCGGGCGATCTCGTCGTGACCATCCACCTCGATCGGGTCGAGCTTGCCGGTCGCCGTCACCCGCTCGGCGGCGGCGGTGAGTCGCTCGACCGGGCGCAGACCGGCCCGCGCGATCGATGCGCCGGCCCACGCCGCCAGCGCGATCCCCGCACCGCCGGCGATCAGTGACACCCAGCCGAGCGTGCCGAGAACCCGGTCCACGGTCGACGTCGACTGGCCCAGCACCAGGGCGACACCCTGACCTGCGGGTACGGCCACCACGCGATACGAATCGCCGTTGGCGCTCACGGTGCGGATGCTCTCCGGCTGGATCCCTCGGGCCACGGCCACCTCGGGCTCGCCCCAGGTTGGCTTGGCGTTGTCGCCGAGCGCGACGAACGCCGTGCCGTCGGCACGGACCAGCGCGATCCGGATATCGGCGGCGAGGATCGCCTCCGACGGCACCTGGACGAGCAGCCCCGGGTCGCCGAGCTGGCTCGAGACGGATTGTCGAGCCCGATCAAGCAGGTTGTCGTCGACGCTCTGGGTCAGCTGCACCCGGACGGTGCTGTATGCGGCGAGCGCGGTGAGCAGGACGGCAAGGCCGACGCCGAGTGCCGCAAGGGCGCCGACCCTTTTCCGCAGCGGCAGTCGGCCGACCCGCTCGCGCAGGCCGGCGAGCGTCGCCATCCGCGGCATCGTTGGTTCTGGCGTCACGGCGGCGTCTCCCGGGCGACGTAGCCCACTCCGCGAACAGTGTGGATCAGGCGCGGCTCGCCCTCGGCCTCGGTCTTGCGGCGCAGGTAGCCGACGTAGACCTCGAGCGAGTTGGCGGTGGTCGGGAAGTCGTACCCCCAGACCTCCTCGAGGATGCGTTCGCGGGTGAGGACCCGTCGCTGGTTCCGCAGCAGCAGCTCGAGCAGCGAGAACTCGGTGCGGGTCAACCGCACCGGTCGCTCGCCCCGATGGACCTCGCGGGTTGCCGGATCCAGCGACAGGTCGGCCAGCCGAAGCATCGAACCAGCTCCGCCGCCCTCGGCTGGGCCGACCCGGCGCAGCAGAGCCCGGAGCCGTGCCAGCAGCTCTTCGAGCGCAAAGGGTTTGGGCAGGTAGTCGTCGGCGCCAGCGTCCAGGCCCGCGACCCGGTCGGACACGTCGTCGCGCGCGGTCAGCATGAGGATGGGGATGTCGTCGCCGGCGGAACGCAGCGCCCGGCAGGCTGCAAGCCCGTCCATGCGTGGCATCATCACGTCGAGGACCACGGCGTCCGGTCGCCGGGAGGCGACCGCTTGGAGTGCCTGCTCGCCGTCGGCGGCCAGGTCGATGTCGTAGCCGTTGAACTTCAACGAGCGGCGTAGCGACTCCCGGACCGCCGGGTCGTCGTCGACGACGAGCACGCGCATGGGGAAAGTGTGCCCGTGACGTCTGAGACAAGCCTGAGAGACGTGGCGACTTGTGAGTGATCGCGTATTTGCGGTGGCCTCAGGGCGGGGCAGGGGAGAGGTCCGGGTCGTCGTCCGTGAACGTGCGGACCGGACCGGGGCCGGTCTCTGCAGTCTCGAAGCGGACCGTGACCCGGCCGCGACCGCTGCCCCACACCCACCCCGGCCCATGGGCGGCGTGGACGACGTCCATGCCCGGCACCCACCGGCGGGGCACGTGGACCTGCTCGTCGAGGTCGGGCCGCTCGTCGTCCTCGCGCGCCGGTTCCGACGAGGAGAACAGATCCTGTTGCACCCAGTCGGCGAGTCCAGAGACGCCGACGCCCAGGAGCCGGATGCCGCCGGACGTGTCGACCTCGGCGAACAGCCGTGCCGCCAGCCGGGCCACGACCCGGACGTCGTCGGTCGGCGCGGGCAAGGTCGCCGACCTGGACAGCGTCGTGAAGTCGTGCAGCCGAACCTTGAGGGTGACCGTGCGCCCGGAGGCGCCCGACAACCGCGACGTGACCCTGCTGGCAAGCTGGTCGACCAGGGCCGACAGCAGCGCGGGGTCGGTGATGTCGCGGTCGAACGTGTCCTCGACGCTGACCGACTTGGACTCGCGCTCGGAGGAGACCGGACGATCGTCCTCGCCGCGCGCGAGCCGGTGCAGGGATCGACCGTGCGACTCGCCGAGCAGATCGACCAGCTCGGCCTCGGTGACCCGGTCGAGGTCGCCGACCGTACGCACACCGAGCCGGGTGAGCCGCTCGGCGGTGGCCGGTCCGACGCCCGAAAGTGCTCGGATGGGCAGCGGGTGCAAGACGGCGAGCTCGGTACCGGGTGCGATGACGACCAGACCGTCGGGCTTGGCCTGCTCCGATGCGATCTTGGCGAGCAGCTTCGACGTGGCGGCGCCGACGCTGGCGGTCACGTGGGTCCGTTCACGGATGTCGGCACGCAGCGACTCCGCAATGGTCTCCACGGCGTCTGGTGACAAGTCCCGCGCCGGACCGGCGGCCAGGTCGACGAACGCCTCGTCCAGCGAGATCGGCTCGACCACCGGCGACAGATCGCGCAAAGCCGCCATGACGACCTCGCTGACCGCGCGGTAGGCACCGAACCGGCCGGCCAGGAAGGCGGCTTGCGGGCAGCGCGACCGCGCCTCGGCCATGGACATCGCCGATCGCACACCGAAGCGCCTGGCCTCGTACGACGCCGTGGAGACGACGCCGCGTGGTCCGAGCCCACCGACGATGACCGGACGACCACGAAGCGAGGGCTTGTCGCGCTGCTCGACGGCGGCGAAGAACGCGTCGAGGTCGAGGTGGAGGATGCTCGGCTCGCTCCGGACAGTGCCGGCCACGCCGCTCATCGTCCCGGTAAGCGCCGACAGCGGCAGTTTCTCACGTGACCGGCCGGTGCTGGCCGACCCAGCCGTCGACCCGTGCCCACCACGAGAAGAGCCAGTCGGCGATGGCGTCCGCATCACGGGGCACCTCTGAGGCGGGCACCTGCCACCAGTGCATGCGCACCTCGGTGTCCATCGGCAGCCCGCGCCACAGATCGGCCACGCTCGCGAGGTGCTCCAGCCCGGTATGGGCGACGAACACCGCGTCGGCGTCGACTGCTGTCCGGAGCGCGGCCGTGACACCTCCCGGCCGGGGAGGGAGCACGTTCTCCATCTGCTCGGCCTGCTCTGCAGCCTTGTCGAGTCCGTGCCGGCGCAGCCGCTCGATGGCTCGGACCCGGCGGCGGACGGTGAAGTTGCCGCCCTCGGGAAAGATCACCAGCGCGTCGTCCAGGTCCAACTTCGTGGCCAGCTCGGCGATGTGCCGCTCCACGCCGCCGCCGGCCTGGCCCGGGTTCGGCGCGATGAACCGGTTGGGCAGCCGGTTCAACAGGATGTCGATCACGGGATCCCACTGAAGGGTGTCCTTGAGGACGATCCGTGGCTCGCGCCCGTACCAGTTCGTCAGGGAGTGGACGACGAGGAACGAATCGCCTGGACCGGCGTGGCGAGCCATGACGACGAGTGGGCGGCCGCGGTAGTCGGACGGCGGCGGCCCTTCGACCACGATCCGGACGTTGAGCACCCTGCGGGCTTCCCACTCCAGCACCCGCAGGAACCACTTGATCAGCGCGTAGTGGGCTCGCTGAGACCACGGCACTTCGATCGCCACGCCGAAGCCGGTCGCGAGCCACAGCCCGAGCAGGGCGATCAGGCAGGCGAACTCCATCGCCATGTAGACCGCGACGAACCACAGGAACCGAAGCGGCCGCCACCGGCCCGGGAGCAGCGGCGACACCGCGGCGGCGCCGAGCAGCCAGAGCGGCGCGCTGAGGAGCGCGACCCAGATGGCGAGGCCGATGGCCGGCGCGATGACGACGCGGCGGACCCAGCGTGGAGGCAGCATGTCAGAACTCGGCCAGGTAGGCGGCCGTGGACTCCTGGGCGAGGCGGATCCGTTCAGCGACTCGCGACGTGTCGCGGTAGCGGAGAACGGACCGGGAGGCCCAGTTGGGCGGCTCCGGATCACCCGTGGGCAGCACGTGCACGGTGACATCGTCGGGTACCGCAGCCATGTCCGCGGCGAACCGGTGCCGTCGGGCGATCTCGAAGGCCACCATCGCGACCTCCCACGGCCGCCGCGGTGGCTCGAGCGGTCGCTCGATCCGGCCGACATGGAGCACGTAGATCGTCCGCGCGCCGAGCGTAACCGCGCGTCCTACGGGGATGGAGTGGACGAGGCCCCCGTCAAGGAAGTGCTCGCCGTCGAGCTCGACCGCGGGTAGCAAGCCCGGAACGGCGCTACTTGCCAGCACGGCGTCGACCACCGGGCCTTGGTCGAACCAGCGCTCCGCGGCGCGCTCGATCGATGCCGCGACGCACTGGAAGCGGACCGGCAGGTCCTCGATCCGCGTATCGGCACCGATCGCCCCGGTGAGCAGGTCCCGCAGGGGCTGGCTGGTGTGGGTGTGCGTCCTCGTCCGGGCCAGTGTCGACATCCGTCGAAACGGGGAGCCGCCGAAGACGTCGTCGTCGGACAGCCGGCTCCACAGCACCTCCATCCGGTTGACAGTGGCAGCCGTCGGATCGGCTGCGAACACGGCGCCGTTGACCGCACCGACGCTGCTGCCGAGCACCAGGTCGGGCCGCACGTCGGACTCGACCAGAGCGCGGAGCATGCCCACCTCTGAGGCGCCGAGGATGCCGCCGCCCCCGAGCACGAGCGCCACGTCATGCATGGCGAGATCGTCCCACGGGTCGCGGGTTGGTCCGGGCACGTTCCTGCTGGAGTAGCGTTCGCCACGCCGCAGCGTTGTGGCGCTCGAGAGAGGAGCATCGTGAGATGAGCACGATCGTCGTCGGGTATGTCCCGAAGGCAGAAGGCCGTGCGGCGCTGCGCCGCGCCGCCGAGGAGGCCCGCCTGAGGGGAGCGCGTCTCGTCGTGATCAACTCGTCGCGGGGGGGTCGCGACTTCGACGCCGAGGAGGAGATCCGGTCGGATGCCGAGCTGGACGCCGTCCGGGCTCAACTGGCCGAGGCCGGGGTCGAGGCGGAGGTCCGCCAGCTCGTCCGTGGGATGGACGTCGCGGACGACCTCATCGCGATCGCCAAGGAGACGTCCGCCGATTTCATCGTCATCGGCCTGCGGCGACGCACGCCCGTGGGCAAGCTGATCCTGGGAAGCAATGCCCAGCGCATCCTGCTCGACGCGCCCTGTCCCGTGCTCGCGGTCAAGGCCGATGAAGCCGACTGACGAGAAGGGAGCCCGCCGCCATGTCTGCCCGGCCCACCCTACGGCTCGCCCAGGACGATCACGCCGACGCCCTGCTCTCGCGCGACCCGTTCGCCCTCGTCGTGGGCATGCTCCTTGACCAGCAGATCCCGATGGAATGGGCGTTCACCGGTCCGGCCACGATCGCTGGGCGGATCGGTGCCGACTCGTTGGACCCGGCGACGGTGGCCGGATACGACCCCGACGAGTTCGTCCGCATCATGTCCGGCCCGCCTGCCGTCCACCGTTATCCCAAATCGATGGGAGCCCGGGTCCAGAAGCTTGCCGCGTATGTCGCCGACCAGTACGGCGGGGACGTGTCGAGGCTCTGGACCGAGGCTGCGTCGGGAGCCGAGCTGAGTCGGCGGCTCGGGCAGCTTCCCGGCTACGGTGATCAAAAGGCGCGGATCTTCGTGGCTCTGCTGGGCAAGCAGCTCGGAGTCCGTCCCGACGGCTGGCGCGAAGCGGCGGGTGCGTACGGCGACGAGGGGGCCCACCGCTCCGTCGCAGACGTCGTCGACGCCGACTCGCTCGCCGAGGTCCGCGCTTACAAGCGCGAGGTCAAAAAGGCGGCGAAGGCCTGACGTGCGGCCCGGCGACGCCCAGCGGCTCCTCGACGCCCTGCTCGGTGTCGACGCGCCGATCGGCTTCGCCGTCTTCGACGAGAAACACCGCTACCTCGCCGTCAACGCTGCTCTCGCGCGCCACCACGGTCGGTCCATCGCGCACCATCTCGGCCGCCGGGTCGACGAGATCGGCTCGCACGGAATCGCCGGTGCCCACGCGGCCGAGCTGATCGACCGGGTGCTGCGAACCGGCGAGCAGGTCGAGGTCGACGACCCGCCAGAACGGGTCCGTGACGGAACCGTCCTGCTGCGGTCGTCCTGGTACCCGGTGCGCGACGAGGCCGGCCAGATCACCGCGGTCGCCGTCTTCGTCGTCGACGACACGACCCGCCAGCAGGCCGACCAGGCGCTGCGCGACAGCCGGGCCCGCACCGGGCGTCTGCTGCAGGTCGCCGATGAGCTCGCGCAGGCCGTGACCGTGGCGGAGGTGGTGTCGGCGGTCACGGCGATCGGGCACAGCACGGTCGGTGCGGACTGGTCCTATGTTGCGCTGATCGGTCCGGACAGCCTGAGCCTCGTGGCCGCTCGGGACGAGCCGGACTCGCTCGTCGAGAGCCGCTCGAATTGGCCGGAGGAGGCTGCAACCCCGACCGCAGAGGCCGTTCGGACCGGGTGGCCGCTCTTCATCGGGTCGCGGGCCGAGTTGGCGAGGATCTTCGCCGACGAGCGCCTGCTGCGCTATGTCGACCGCGCCGGAGAGTGCGCCTGGGCGATCCTGCCGCTGCTGGGCAGCTCGGGTCGGCTCGGTGCGTTGCGGTTTGCCTACGCCGTCGAGCAGCATTTCGACGAGGAGAGCCGACGCTTCCTCCGGGCCGTCGCCCAGCAGTGCGCGGTCGCGGTGGAGCGGGCGCGGCTGTTCGAGCAGGAGAGGACCGCTACGGCCACGCTGACCGTCGGGCTGCTGCCCTCACGGTTGCCTGGCATCGCCGGCCTGGAGTTGGGCGCGCGCAGCATCCAGGGCTCTCCCGACCACAGGGTGGGCGGCGACTGGTACGACGCGTTCGCGCTGCCCGGCGGCGCCGTGTCGCTCGTCGTAGGCGACGTCATGGGTCACGGCCTTTCAGCCGCGACCGGGATGGGGCAGCTGCGGGCGGCGCTGCGGGCGCTTGCCCTCACCGACCCCGATCCGGCGGCCGTGCTGACCGGGCTCGACCGGCTCGTCGAGGGTGGCGGTGCCGTCGAGATGGCCACAGTCGTCTACGCCGTGCTGGACCCAGCGTTGGGGACCGTTCGGTTCGGCGACGCCGGTCACCCGCCGCTCGTGCACGTTCCCGAGCACGGGCTCCCGGAGCTGGTGGACGCCGACGCCGGCACCACGCCGATCGGCGTGCCCGAGCCGCGCTACGGGCGCACGGTCCATCTGGGCCACGGTGACACTGTGGTCGGATTCACCGACGGTCTGGTGGAGAATCGTGACCGTCCGATCGAGGAGGGGCTCGCGGCCCTCGTCGCCTGCCTCGATGCGGTCCGGAACGAGCCGCTGGACGTGATGCTCGACCGCGTGGTCGAGCATATGTCGGACCCGGACGGCACCGACGACGTGACGATTCTCGGGTTACGGTGGACGGGGAGGTGAGGCGTGCCGCGCACGGGAAGCAGGTGCCGTGTCAGAATGTTGTGCTGCCTGTTGCGGTGTCGTCCACAACCCTTAATCGCCCGTACGTCGAGAGGCTGTTCGTGTCGTCGAGTTCGTCGCGCCATAAGCACGCCCGGATCCTCGAGCTGCCAGAGGTGCAGGACCTCGTCGCGCGGGGGCAGTCCTCGGGTTCGGTCACCACTGCCGACGTGCGCCGCGCCTGCGAGGCTGTCGGCCTGCCGATGAAGGAGAGCCGGGTGGTGGTCGAGCACCTCGAGTCGGTCGGGGTCGCCGTCGAGGTCAGCGGCGCAACGTCCCGCAAGCGGGTCGCCGTCGCCGCGGCGGCACGGCGGGCCGTGGCCACGGTGACCGTGGACGATGCACGGCAGGCCTCCGAGCCAGCCGCGAAGAAGGCTCCCGCCAAGGCCAAGCCGCCGTCGGCCGCCAAGTCCGGATCGGCGAAGGCGGCTCCGGCGAAGGCGGCTCCGGCGAAGGCGGCTTCGACCAAGGCTGGCTCGGCGAAGGCGCCTGCGGCGAAGGCGCCCGAGGCGAAGGGGGCTGCTCGTCAGCGGGCGAAGGTGTCCAGCGAGGATGCGGCGCCGCCGGCGGCCGACTCGATCGCGGCCAGTGTGGCCGAGCCCGGTCCGACGGGCCTCGACGACGCCGAGCCGGACGCGAAAGAGCTCGCTGCCGTCGCCGCACCCGAGGAGGCTGCGGCCAAGGAAGAGGCCGAGGGCTTCATCTACTCCGATGCCGACGACGCGGACGAGCCCGAGCAGCAGGTCTCGGTCGCCGGCGCGACGGCCGACCCGGTCAAGGACTACCTCAAGCAGATCGGCAAGGTCCCACTGCTCAACGCCGAGCAAGAGGTCGAGCTCGCCAAGCGGATCGAGGCCGGCCTGTTCGCGGAGGAGAAGCTCGCGCGCGACGCGAGTGGGGTGGCGCCCAAGCTGCGCAACGAGTTGCAATGGATCGCGCAGGACGGCCGTCGCGCCAAGAACCACCTCCTCGAGGCCAACCTGCGCCTCGTAGTCTCGCTGGCCAAGCGCTACACCGGCCGCGGCATGCTGTTCCTGGACCTGATCCAGGAAGGCAACCTGGGTCTGATCCGCGCCGTCGAGAAGTTTGACTACACCAAGGGCTACAAGTTCTCGACGTACGCCACCTGGTGGATCCGGCAGGCGATCACCCGCGCGATGGCCGACCAGGCCCGCACGATCCGGATCCCCGTCCACATGGTCGAGGTGATCAACAAGCTGGCCCGGGTGCAGCGGCAGATGCTCCAGGATCTCGGCCGCGAGCCGACGCCCGAGGAGCTGGCCCGGGAGCTGGACATGACGCCCGAGAAGGTCGTCGAGGTCCAGAAGTACGGCCGCGAACCGATCTCCCTGCACACGCCGCTGGGCGAGGACGGCGACAGCGAGTTCGGCGACCTGATCGAGGACTCCGAGGCGATCGTGCCGGCCGAGGCGGTGTCCTTCACGCTGCTCCAGGAGCAACTGCACGCCGTGTTGGACACGCTGTCCGAGCGCGAGGCCGGTGTGGTGTCGATGCGGTTCGGCCTCACCGACGGCCAACCGAAGACGCTTGACGAGATCGGCAAGGTCTACGGTGTCACCCGCGAGCGCATCCGGCAGATCGAGTCGAAGACGATGAGCAAGCTGCGCCACCCGTCCCGCTCCCAGGTCCTTCGCGACTACCTGGACTGAGCGCTGCTCGGGCGTTGCGGCAAACGTGCTGGTCAAGTAGCGATTTCGTGCCTGACAAGCGACACGCTAGCACCGCACAGCGCCGCTAGTCCAGATATTCTGCTACCGTTCGGCTGTGCGAGAGCCGGGCTGGACGCTGACAACTGCCGCCCGGGGGTATCCGGCTAGTCGACCCACGCAACACAGGGGTTGCCTTCCTGCCCCGGGACACGAACGGGCGCCAGCTCGTGGCAGGGCGTGGTATGGCTAACCGCTCGGCTCTCGCACCACCGGACCTTGCGCTCCTGCTCCCGTCGTGGGAGCTCGCGCTCCGGGCCGAGCGTAAGAGCCCGCAGACCGTCAAGAGCTACGGCGACGGAGTCCGCCGCTTCCTGGTGTGGGCCGCTGACAATGACCGGTCCGCAGTGCTCGACCGCGCGACGGTGGCCGCGTTCGTCGCCGATCTGCTCGACGGCGGCAACGAGCCCGCCACCGCGCGGTCCCGGCACCTGTCGCTGCGACGGTTCTCGGCGTGGCTGGTCGAGGAGGGCGAGGCCGACGAGGACCGGCTGCTCGGGTCGCGCCCGCCGAAGCTCGACGCGAAGGTGGTCGAGCCGCTGACCGAGGACGAGCTACGGACACTGATCAAGGCATGTGCCGGGCCGGACATGCGGGACCGCCGGGACGAGGCGCTGGTGCGGTTCATGCTCGAGACCGGCGCCCGAGCCGGTGAGACGGCCGGGCTGCTCGTGGCCGACATCGACCTGCAAGCCGGGACCGCCGTCGTGCGGCGTGGCAAAGGCGGCAAGGGCCGGGTCGTGCCGTTCGGCCCGTTCGCGTCCCGCAGCATCGACCGGTACATGCGGCTGCGGCGCTCTCACCGGCTCGCTGGCACGTCCGCGTTGTGGCTGGGCGACCGGGGCAAGCCGTTCACCTACGACGGGCTACACAAGACGCTCGGGTACCGCGCCGCGCTCGCCGGCATCCCTGGCTTTCACCCACACCGGCTCCGGCATACGGCCGCGCACCGCTGGCTTGCCGCTGGGGGCTCCGAGGGCGGGCTGATGGCCGTCGCCGGCTGGACCCGACCCGACATGCTCATGCGGTACACGCAGGCCCGTGCGGCCGAACGTGCCGCCGCTGAGGCCCGCGATTTGAACCTGGGCGACCTGTGAGCGCCGTCAAGGGCAAGCGTCGCGGCTGGCACTACTGCCCGGAGTGCGACGAGAAGGTCTACCGGTTAAGGCAGCGACGCCCTGCCTACGAGCACCCGGACGTTCCGTTCATGGCGCCTCCGGTAATACACGTCGAGCTGGCGCTACGAGTCCGAACCAAGCCGATCGAGGAAGGGCTCGCCGTCTGGTGCCGGAATGCGTGCCCTGCCTCGTTCACGATCCTGTGAGATACGCTGTGCGCTGACTGCGCAACGCGCTCCGCGTTGACAGCACGCCTCGGCGGCAAGCTAGCCGGTCGTCCTGCGGTGGGCACGTGGGAGTTGACCGAGGCGTGCCCGATGTCAGACCACGATCCGGCGATGCGCGTTGCGCTCGCCAAACTCGCAGCCTACGAGCGGTGGGCGCACACCACAGACCGGAGCGCTGCCACTGCGGCGGCCCGAGCCGCAGCGCTGGCCCGGTTCGAGCGCCAGGTAGACCCTGACGGCGTCCTACCCGAGAAAGAGCGCCTACTCCGCGCCGAGAGCGCCAGGCGTGCCTACTTCCAGCGTCTGGCGATCAAGTCCGCTCGAGCTCGTAGGGCTCGCAAGGTTGCTCGGGGTGCGGCGTGACGCGCCGTCAGCGGCGTCGTAGCAAGTTTCGTCACCCCCGAGGCGCTCTGCCTGCATGGGTTCGGTCGAGCCCTCTTGCCGGCGGCCCCCTCGGCGGCGGACCCGTCGATCGGGACCCTCGCTACCCGGTACCGACTCGCAGTCGTCGCAACCGTCGCGGCAGGGGGTAGGCGCGTGAGCCCCCCGGGGAAAGGTGCCGCCCCCGTGGTCAGCGAGGGCGGCGAAGTCGAGCGGTACCAGGCGGCTCCGACTTCGTCATCGTAACCGACCTGGCCGCGGTGCGGTCGTCGTGGCCTACGTGCCGCCACAGCCTCAGCGGGCGGGTGAGGTCTACCAGCTGCTGGCCGATGGGCAGCCACGGTCGGGGGGCTGGCTGGCTACCCAGCTCGGGCTACGCGTGCACGGATCACTGCACCGCACGCTGGCGTGGCTGATCGAGCACGGGCACGTCGAGAAGATGCACGACGACAGCGGCTACCGCGTCTTCTATCGGTCGGCTCGGTGAAGTGCGATGGCCTATACCGACCGCGACCGGGTGTACGCGTGGCTCGACGCCGGCCACGGTGAGAAATTGACCACGCTGGACCGGTGCATTCTGCTGACAATCGCCGAGCGGGCTAATGCCACGTCCGGGTTATCTGCGCCGGGCGTCGGTGAGCTGGCTAGACGCTGGGCGTCCACCCCGAGAGTGCTGGCCGTTCGGTTTCGCGTCTGCACAGCTTCGGACTGGTCGACACGGTGACTCGAGGGGGCCGGGGCCTCATGGTCGAAGCTGGACCACTGCCTGGTCTTCGAGCTCAATGTCCGACCCCTCATTGGCGTCGAACACCTGCACCAGCGCCTGCACGTCGGCAGGACCGGCTGTGTAGGGGCCGTTCGCCCCGGCAACGAGCGCGTCCACGGTGTGGAACCGCCCGTCACAAGTAATCAGCCCGGCCACCGGCCCGGCGCTGTCGCCACCGAAGATGGTGCCCTGACGAATACCGACGCTCCACTCGAACGCCTGCTGCTGGTCGTTGCAGCGAACCTTCATCGTGATCTGCACCGACCCGTCGGCCAGCAGGGTCGCCTTGTTCGGCAGTACTACTGCCGAAGGTGGGGCCGCCTGAGCGGTCCCGATGCCAACGGATGCCAGGAACAGACCTGCCAGTATTGTCGTGATAATCGTCCACTTCCTCATTGCGAAACCCCCCAAGCCCCCGGAAAGGTCTGAACGACCTCAATTAGGCGCGACCCTAGCCCAATCTCGAACTCGGAGAAGGCACAACGACGTTTTGCTGCGGCCGGATCGACGGGGCCGCCGCCTGCCCGGTGCATCTGCACCAGGGAGCCGGTCGGGCGCTGAGCGCCTCACGGAGCGCACAGAACGGCCCCCAAGCACTCCGGTGCCGAGGGGCCGCTGTCGGTGGCTCAGGGGGCCATACCTCCCTGCTGGTCGTAGTCGTTGAAGGCGTCTCTGATTCTGCCCATCGCCTCCGTCGGTGGCAGGGTGCGGTCGAACGCGAGCCGGCGCACGGCTCCGACCAGGGTGAGCAGCTGTGCCCAGCCAGGGCGGCCGGGTTGCTGCGGTGGAAAGGTTGTGGACACGGCGGGGTTCCCTCCCGTCGAGGTCCCGGCCGGCGCGCGAATCGTCGCGCCGGGACCGCCCCGACTCAGTCGGGGATATTTCGCACTACACCGTTCCTGACCTGCACGCTTGTAACGCTCAGGCGCACAGCGCTAAGGCGTCCCTAGTTCGCGACTACCTGGACTGACGCTGGGGCGCTGCTCCTGCCGTATGTGAACGCCGCCGCGTCGACCGTGAGACGGGCGGCAACTGTTCGTGTTCGACTGACCTCTTCGTCCATTTCGTCCACCTGCTCGACGAGGCCGCTTCGCCGCCAAACCGGCAATGCCATGGTTCCCTAGGCCCCTCGCGTGTACGGTCACAACCGCCCGGCGCAGTCGAGTACCTCATCTCAAGGGGGGATGGAATGGTTCGTCGCCTACTCATGGTCGGCCTGCTGACGGCAGGCCTACTGATCACCGGAGCGCCCGCGTTCGCCGCTCCACCGGAAACCCAGACCACCACCGAGAAGAACCTCGTCGAGACCTTCGTCGATGTGGTTCCCAGCTGCGAGGGTGGACCGCCCTACACCGTCACCACCACCAGCAACCTGGTCGTGCACTCAACCATCTTCGCTGACGGCCGGGAGCACTTCACCTTCACCCAGACCGGCACCGCCGTCGGCGTGCCGTTGGACGACCCGAGTCTGCCGACCTTCACCGCCAAGTTCACGGTCTGGGGAGGCTTCAACGCCAACGGCCAGACGGTCAACGGCACGTTCACGTTCAACGTCCGTGGGACACTCTCGGACGGTTCGAGGTTCAGCAACCACGTTGTCGATCACTTCAACGTCCGGCCCGACGGCACGGTAAACGCGTTCTTCCACTGCCACTAGGCCTTTCCGGAGGACTCGCCCCGCCAGCTCCCGCGCCGGGCGCTGGCCGGGGGCCCGCAACTGTTCGTGTTCGACGAGGCGTCATGAAGCGTGCGTGGCCCGGGGACGCTGCCGGTCCGGGGCGCCCGCTGATGTTCGACGAGGCGGTCGCATAGTTTGCCTCTTGCACCGGGCGAACGGGCGGCCGTGGGCAATTTGGGCGATTGACCTGCCGCGGTTCGAGGACGCTGATACCTTGCGGGGGCCGCTGGATGGCCAGACGGTTCCCGGGGGATGACCGATCCCCACTGTTCCGAGGGGGGAACATGAGACTTGTACGAACACTTGGGCTCGCGGCCGGGTTGGCCATGGTGGGCTCGATGGCGCTGGCGGGAGGGGCCTCGGCCAAGCCGCTCGAGCACACGGCGTTCCACGACGAGTTCAGCGAGATCTTCGACGACTTCTGTGACGTTCCTGGCCTCACGGTCCAGTTCGACAACGCTGCCGACGTTCGCTTGCTGGTCAACCCGCACGGGCCGGACGGCTTGGCCTATTTCCATGCGACCGTGAAGTTCACCAACGTGTTTACGAACGTGGCCAACGACAACACCGTCACCGAGGTCGGCAACGTTGTCGACAAGGACCTCCGCGTGACCGACAACGGCGACGGCACACTGACGATCCTCGTCTTGACCACCGGAAACGCCGCCGTGTACGGCCCGGACGGCAAGGCCCTCGCCAGGAACCCCGGCCAGGTTCGGTTCGAGCTCTTGATCGACCACGGCGGCACGCCGATCGACCCGACCGACGACGAGTTCCTCGAGTTCCTCGGCATGGTGAAGGGATCGACCGGCAGGACCGACGACTTCTGCGCAGCGGTCGTCCCGGTACTCGAAGCCTGACCAACGGGCGGGCGTACGTGGAAGGCGACGTCGGTCGGCTCACGTTCGATTTGGTGGAAGACCAACCGCCCGCACGCTCGTAGTGGACTAGCGCGGTTCGACGTCCTCGGGGGTATCCATGCGCGCCCCCGTCACGGCGCGTCGGCGCTGTGTTGCAGGCCCTGAGCCTGGCCGGGGCGGATGATGAGCCAGCCGGTCAGGCCGGTGGTGCTGGGTAGGGTGTCGTTCACGGTGCTCGACCTCCCGGGTCGGGTTCCGAGGTCCCGGCCGGCGTGTAGTCGTCGCGCCGGGACCGCCCCGATTCAATCGGGACATTTTGCACTACACCGCATCTGACCCTGCACGTTTGAGGAGCCGCTATGCACAGCGTTCATGCGTACCTACTGCGCGACTACTTCGACTGACGTGGGCGCGACGAGCCTGCGGGATGCATGCATCCTGGTCACCGGGGCGTCCAGCGGCATCGGTCGCGCCTGCGCCGAGGCGTTCGCCGCGGAGGGCGCCCGACTCGTGCTCGCAGCGCGCCGCCGCGACCGGCTCCGGGAGCTCGCCGACCAACTCGACGTCGACACGCACCTGGTTGAGATGGACGTGCGCGACCGGGCCGCCGTCGAAGGCGCGGTATCGGCGTTGCCAGCCCAGTGGGCCGCGGTCGACGTGCTGGTCAACAGCGCGGGCCTGGCGGCCGGGATGGAACCATTGCAGGACGGCGATCCGGACAACTGGGACCGGATGATCGACACGAACGTCAAGGGCCTGTTGTACGTCACCCGTGCAGTCCTGCCGGGAATGATCACCCGAGGTCGCGGTCACGTCATCAACATCGGCTCGGTCGCCGGTCACGAGACTTACCCGAACGGTGCGGTCTACTGCGCGTCCAAGGCGGCCGTCGACCGCATCACCAATGGCCTGCGGATGGATGTCGTCGGCACCGGCGTGAAGGTCTCGACGGTCGACCCCGGACTCGTCGAGACGGAGTTCTCGACGGTCCGTTTCGGCGGCGACGCCGCACGAGCCGCGAGCGTGTACGACGGCCTCGAGCCGCTTACGGGCGCCGACGTGGCCGAGGTCGTCGTGTGGGTCGCGAGCCGGCCCCGGCACGTCCAGGTGGCCGAGGTCGTCGTCCTGGCCGCCGCGCAGGGGTCTGCCACGCTCGTTCACCGCGATCTTGAGACAGGTACGGCGGTCGGACGCACGTAGATGTCTCATGATCGCCCAGTGCCTGGGCCGCAAAGGTCAGCCGGCTATGACACCGATCAGCCAGGTCGCGGCGATGAGAAGCCCGGCGAGCAGTTCGATGAGGATCGCCAGGCCGACGGCCTTGAGCGCGTGTTCGGTCGACGGCCAGGCGACGCCGTGCCCGCCGAGCCGCACCCGCTCGGCCAGGTAGATCCCGAGCACGAAGCCGAGGAACAGGCCAACCACGGGTATCACGAAGAAGCCGACGATCCCGAGAACGACGCCGGCCAGCATGCTGCGACCCGGCACTCCCGCGTCGCGCATGCGGCGTCCCGGGAGCAGGTACTTCGCGAGTGTGCCTGCGACCACAAGAACGGTTGCGACGGCCAGTACACCCCACGCGACGCCGGTGCGCTCGACGAGGGCCCACACGGCCACGGCCGCCCACACCAACAGCAGACCGGGCAGCACGACGAGCACGATGCCGACGAGCCCGACCAGGATGGCCGCGCCGACCAGGACCAGACCGATGGGTTCCACGCGGGGAATCGTGTCAGGAAAGTGCGACGGGCCTCGACCGTGGTGGTCGAGGCCCGTCGGCGTGTCGGCAGGTGGTGCCGGTCAGATTCAGCGCTCCTCGGCCGCGGCAGTGGCCGAGGTGGTCAGCAGGCGGTCGGTTTCGTCGTGCCACTCGGTGGCGAGTGGCCGCAGCTTCGGCTCGTGCCGGCGGCCGTGGTGCCCGCAGAACAGCAGCTCGCTGCCGCCGGTGAGCACCACACGGATATATGCCTGAGCGCCGCATCTGTCGCAGCGGTCGGCGGCCTTGAGTGGGCTGACGAGTGCAGTGGTCACGGTGCTCCTCTCGGGCGGTCAGGTCTGGCTCTCTCCAGAACATCCAAACAGAGGCTGTCTCTTCCAACCCACCTCCGATCGTCCGCTTCGCTCAGAGCGAAGCGACGTTGGTCACAGCCTGGGCCGTTCGGCGGCGCGGCGTCGATGCCCCGTCAGCGTCGCCCACTACCCTGGCAACGGCAGGACGCCATGCGGCGAAGATCGACGTCGCGCCCACCTCTCGAGGCGAGGGAGAAACCGGTCCATGTCGGCACAACCGGCCGAGCTGCCGATCCGGACCTCGTCCGCCAAGGGCGGTGCCCAGGCGTACACCGCGCGCCACCTGTCCGTGCTCGAGGGGCTCGAGGCGGTCCGCAAACGGCCGGGCATGTACGTCGGCTCCACCGACTCACGCGGGCTCATGCACTGCCTCTGGGAGGTCATCGACAACGGGGTCGACGAGGCGCTGGCCGGCCAGTGCGCCACCATCGAGGTGGTCCTGGGCGCCGACGGCTCGGTCGAGGTCCGCGACGACGGCCGCGGCATTCCGGTCGACGTCCACACCCGCAGCGGGCTGTCCGGCGTCGAGGTCGTGTTCACCAAGCTGCACGCCGGCGGCAAGTTCGGGGGCGGTTCATACGCGGCTTCCGGCGGCCTGCACGGCGTCGGCGCAAGCGTCGTCAACGCGTTGTCCGCACGGCTCGACGTCCAGGTCGACCGTGACGGCAAGGTCCACGCCATGTCCTTCCGGCGCGGCGAACCCGGCGTCTTCGCGGGCGACGGGCCGGAGGCCGCGTTCGAGCCCTTCACCGACGGGTCCGAGCTCCGGATCACCGGCAAGATCCGCAAGGCCGTCACCGGCACCCGGATCCGGTTCTGGGCCGACCGGCAGATCTTCCTGCGCGACGCCGTGTTCTCCTTCGACGAGCTCGTGGCCCGGGCCCGGCAGACGTCGTACCTCGTTCCGGGGCTCGAGCTGATCCTCCGCGACGAGCGCGGCGACGAACCCGTCGAGCGGCGGTTCCGCCACAATGGCGGGATCGGCGAGTTCGTCGGCTTCCTCTCACCCGACGCCGCGGTGAGCGACGTACTTCGGCTTCATGGCACCGAGACCTTCTCGGAGACGGTCCCCGTGCTCGACGACGCCGGACACATGACGCCGCAGAGCGTCGAGCGCCGCTGCGAGGTCGACATCGCGCTGCGCTGGGGCGTCGGGTACGACACCGAACTGCGATCGTTCGTCAACGTCATCGCCACCCCGAAGGGCGGCACCCATGTCGCGGGCTTCGAGCAGGGCCTGCTCAAGACGCTGCGTGACCAGGTACGCGCAAACGCCCGTCGCCTCAAGGCAGGCGACGACAAGATCGAGAAGGACGACGTTCTCGAGGGTCTCACCGGCGTGGTCACCGTCCGGCTGGCCGAACCGCAGTTCGAGGGCCAGACCAAGGAGGTCCTCGGCACTAGCGCCGTCCGCGGCATCGTCACCCGGGTCGTCGAGCGCCAGCTCACCGCTCGCCTGACGGGAGCCAAGCGCGCTGACAAGGCGCAGGCCGCCGCGGTGCTCGAGAAGGTGGTCACCGCCGCCAAGACCCGGGTCGCCGCCAGGCTGCACAAGGAGACCGTCCGCCGCAAGAACGCCCTCGAGACCAGCGCCCTGCCGACCAAGCTGGTCGACTGCCGGTCCGGTGCGCTGGATCGCTCCGAGCTGTTCATCGTCGAAGGCGACTCCGCCCTCGGCACCGGTAAGGCCGCCCGCGACGCCGAGTACCAGGCGCTGCTCCCGATTCGAGGCAAGATCCTCAACGTCCAGAAAGCCTCCATCGGCGACATGCTCAAGAACGCCGAGTGCGCTGCGATCATCCAGGTCGTCGGCGCCGGGTCGGGTCGCAGCTTCGACATCGCCCAGGCCCGCTACGGCAAGATCATCCTGCTCGCCGATGCCGATGTCGACGGCGCCCACATCCGCACGCTGCTGGTCACGCTGTTCTTCCGGTACATGCGGCCACTGGTCGAGGCCGGCCGGCTGTTCGCCGCGATGCCTCCGCTGCACCGGATCGAGCTCACCAACCCGCGCAACGGACAAGACCGCTATCTGTACACATACACCGATCAGGAGTTGCAGAGGGCGTTGCGAGACCTCGACCGCAGGAGCGTCCGCTACAAGACCCCGCCGCAGCGCTACAAGGGTCTCGGGGAGATGGACCCCCACCAGCTGGCCGAGACGACCATGGACCCACGGCACCGGAGGCTGCGTCGGATCACCGCGGACGACGCCGAAGCTGCCGACGCCGTGTTCGAGCTGCTCATGGGCAACGACGTCGCGCCGAGGAAGGAGTTCATCGTCGCCGGCGCTGCCGCGCTCGACCGGGCCCGCATCGACGCCTGACGTTCGTCACGAGGCAGTTGCGGACTCCCCGAGCAGACTCCTGGCTTGCTCGCTGCGGCGGTAGAGGACGACCCGGCGGTGCCTGGCCCGCACGACCAGTCCTGTGTCGAGCAATACACCGAGGTGGTACGAGACGGTCGCGGGGGCGAGGCCATGCCGGCCGCTGAGCTCCGCCGTCGACCGCGGCCGGTCGAGATCACCCAGCAGTCGCGCTCGTGTGGCGCCCATCAGTCTGGGCAAGGCGTAGGTGCGCTGGGCGCCTACGGCCGCACCTATGCCGTCGGCCGGATAGAAGACCGACGCGTCGTCCGTTCGGCTCAGCTGGAGAAACATCCTGGGCCAGGCGAATGCGGACGGCGTGAGGACCAGCTCGGCATCGGCGAAGTCCGAGGTCAGCGTCAACCGCGACTCGATACGTAGGACATCGCCATCCCAATGGACGCGGGAGTTCACTCCTCGGAGCACGGCGCCGACGCCGTGCCTGGACATCGTCTCCGAGCGATGTGACACGTCGGCCGTGAGCGCCGAGGCGACGCGGTCCCATCGATCGGCGACCGAGTGTTTCCAGAACTCGAGCAACCCGTTGGCCGCCCTGCGGGCGAACGTCCCCGCGTCCAACGCACGGCGAACCGATACGGGCAGGCCGTCGTCGCAGAACTCCTGACCGTCCATCTCGTCGACCAGCCGGTGGTCCGGCGTGGCTCGGATCGCGTCCAGCTGAGTGTCGAACGTCCGGGTCGACCTGCCTGCGGGAGCCTTCGGCGTCAGGAAGTCGGGGGTATGGGTGCCGTTCCCTGCCTGGACGACGTCGCCGAGCAGCGCCACGTCAGGTTCCCGCAGCGCGAAGCGTGCGCTCGCCCCTGGGTCGCCGAACACGGGATGCCGTCGCCGGGAAGCGGCGAGCCTGAGCCAGGACAGCGCCTCGAATGCCGGTGACGGAGCCAGCCGGACCCGGGCGAGGCTCGCGGCGTCGAGACGCACGGCGATCACGACTCAGCACGCTAGTCGGGGTACGGATTCGAGAGGTCTCGAATCCATACCAGGTGCGTCTCAGTGGCGCGTTCCCTGAAACCAGCGGTGCCTTCACCCATGAGGGCCAATACGAGGAGGATCCATGGCCAGGGGAATCGTCGCCGGTGCCGCCGCATTCGTGCTGGTGTTGACTGCGTGTGGCGGCAGTGACGACAGCGAGGGAACCGGTGCTGGCGCCGCGCCGGGCGAGCCCACCGGTTCGGTGGTCATCGGCGGTTGCAATCCGCAGAACCCGTTGATCCCGGCGAACACCAACGAGGCCTGCGGTGGCGACCCTCAGCAGGAAGCCATCTTCTCGATGCTGGTGCGGTACAACCCGGACACGGCGGCGCCGGAGAACGAGATCGCCGAGTCGATCGAATCCGACGACAACATCACCTGGACGGTGAAGCTGAGGGAAGGGTGGACCTTCCACGACGGGACGCCGATCACCTCGGGCAGCTTCGTCGACGCCTGGAACTGGAGCGCTCGAGGTGAGAACGCGTACCTCAGCGCATACTTCTTCGAGCCGATCGAGGGATTCGCCGAGGTGCAGGGCGAGGTCGATGCCGAGGGTGCCTATGTCGAGGGTTCGGCCGTTGCCGATGAGATGTCGGGCTTGACGGTCGTCGACGACCTGACGTTCACCATCACGTTGACCGCGCCGCAGTCGTCGTTCCCGCAGCGGCTGGGCTACACGACGTTCGCGCCGTTGCCGGAGGTGTTCTACGACGACCCGGCCGCGTTCGGCGACAAGCCGATCGGCTCCGGCCCCTACTCGGTGGTGGCGTGGAACAAGAACGCCGACATCCAGCTGACCGCCTACGAGGGCTACCAGGGCGACGCCAAGCCTCAGGTCAAGGACGTGACGTTCCGGATCTACACCGATCAGCAGGCCGAGTACAACGACCTGTTGGCCGACAACGTCGACGTGATGACCCAGTTGCCGGAGCAGGCACTGGCCGGGGAGCAGTACAAGGCCGACCTGGGCGACCGGTTCATCGAGCGCGAGACCGGCGTCATCCAGACGATGACGTTCGCGCCGCAGCGGGTCGATCCGGCGATGTCCAGCGTTCAGCTCCGTCAGGGTATTTCGATGGCGATCGACCGGGATCTGATCATCCAGAACATCTTCCAGGGCACCCGCGAGCCGGCGACCGGCTGGGTGTCCCCGGTGGTGGATGGGTACAAGGCCGACCAGTGCGGTGAGTTCTGCACGTACGACCCCGACCGTGCGAGAGAACTGATCGAGGAGTCCGGGTTCACCGGGACCTTGACGCTGTCGTACAACGCCGACGCCGACCACAAGGGCTGGACCGAGGCGACCTGCAACAGCATCAAGAACGCCGCCGGCTTGGAGTGTCTGGCGACGCCGGATGTCGACTTTGCCACGTTCCGTAGCAAGATCACCGATCGGCAGATGAAGGGCATGTTCCGGACCGGGTGGCAGATGGACTACCCGTACATCGAGAACTTCCTGGTGCCGTTGTACGAGACCGGCGGGTCGGCCAACGACGGCGACTTCAGCGATGCGGATGTCGATCAGAAGCTCGCGGACGCCGCCGAAGCCCAGGGTGACGACGCGCTCACCCTGTACCAGGAGGCCGAGGCGTTGCTCGCCGATCACATGCCCGCCGTTCCGCTGTGGTACGGCAAGACGATCGCGGGCTACTCCACCAACGTCGACAACGTCAAGATCACCCCGTTCTCGACCGTCGACCTGCTCAGCATCACGTCGGCTGATTAGGGCATCGACGCACTCGGCCTGCCGAGCCCTGGTCCGAGAGCCGGCAGGCCGAGGAGGGCTGGCCCGAGTCCTCGGTCAGGAGACTCGGGTCAGCCCTCGCTTGAACGGCTCCAGATGTTGATGCCCGAGTCCACGGCGTGGCCGTCGATCGCGGCCAGCTCGTCATCGGTGAAGGCAAGGCGGCTGGCAGCGGTGACGTTGGCCTCGAGCTGCGCGACACTGCTCGCTCCGATGACGGCCGAGGTGACCCGCTGGTCGCGCAGCACCCAGGCGAGGGCCATCTGGGCCAGGCTCTGGTGACGTTGCGCGGCGATCTCGTTCAGGGCACGGATGTGACGCAAGGTCTCGTCGGTGAGCAGATCGGGCGACAGTGACGTGCCTCGGGCGGCGCGGGAGTCGGCCGGGATCCCGCCGAGATACCGGTCGGTCAGCATGCCCTGGGCCAGCGGCGAGAAGGCGATACAGCCGACGCCTTCGTCCTCGAGCGTGTCCAGCAGGCTCGGCTCGCCGTCCTCCACCCACCGGTTCAGCAGTGAGTAGGACGGCTGGTGGATCAACAGCGGAGTGCCAAGGTCGCGAAGGATCGCGGCCGCTTCGGCCGTGCGCTCGGCGGAGTATGACGAGATTCCGGCATAGAGCGCCTTGCCCGAACGCACGGCCGTGTCGAGCGCGCCCATGGTCTCCTCGAGCGGCGTGTCCGGGTCGAAGCGGTGGCTGTAGAAGATGTCGACGTAGCCGATTCCCATCCGGGCCAGCGATTGGTCGAGGCTGGCCAGCAGGTACTTGCGCGAACCCCATTCGCCGTACGGTCCCGGCCACATGTCGTAGCCGGCCTTGGTCGAGATGATCAGCTCGTCGCGGTATCGAGCGAAGTCCTCGGCGAAGATCCGGCCGAAGTTGATCTCTGCTGAACCGTACGGCGGCCCGTAGTTGTTCGCGAGATCGATGTGTGTGACGCCCAGGTCGAAGGCGCGCCGCAGGATGGCCTGCTGCGTGGCGAGCGGCGTCTCGTCGCCGAAGTTTTGCCAGAGGCCGAGCGAGATCGCCGGCAGCTTCAGGCCACTGCGCCCGACCTGCCGGTAGGGCAGGGTTTCGTAGCGGTTGTCGGCGGCGATGTACGTCATGCCCCGCAGTCTCTCGGATCGCTGAACGACATGCGCAAGTCGGTCATGCACGTTGCTCTTGCAGGACGGGCGCGCCGGCCAGGTACGCCAGCGGCCGGACGGCGGCGGCGCCGCAGGATTCGGGACGTGGCGGGTCGAGTGGCCGGGCTGTGATGTCGACACGCCACCGCCTGCCGTCGCGATGCGTCACGACGACTCGCCACGACGTCTCGCCTGCCTCGCCCGGTTCGATGGTCTGGATCGTCGTGACATCGAGGTCGTCCAAGCTGTCGATGTCTACGGCCCGGCGGACAGCGGCCTCGGCGGCCTGGGCCGGCCGAGGGAACGTGCTCCGGCCCCGGTAGCCGACGGTGAGCTGCCGGCCGAGCCGTGCCTGTTCGACGAGGAGTGTCGCGGCGTCCGCGTCCAGGCGCCCGTACGCGACACCGTGTGGGAGCAGGACGGCCGTCGGAGCGAAGCGGTGCCCGCCCGTGTGAGTGGTCTCCCAGACCCGACCGGGGAACCGTTCCCGCAGCGCGCCGGCCAGCGGGCGGCCGAAGTTGGCGCAGCACACATCTCGGCGGCCGTTGGTGCAGACCAGGAGAAGGGGCTCGGTCTCGGGCCGCATGACTGGCAACGACGCACGGACGAGCTCGCGGTCGCCGCTTTCGATCCCGCGCCAGGCGAGCGCACCGAGCTCGGCTACGTCCTCGACCCAGCCGCCGAGCAGCCAGCTCTCGGCGGGTCGGGTCGAGGCGATCCAGATACGGCGCGGGGCCGGCCCTGCGTCGGGGTGCCGGCCGGGCCGTCGGGCCAGCGCCACCCGCGCACCATGCGCTCCGGCGGCGGTTTCGAGCGCCGCTCCGAGCACCGGGTCGAGATGCGACTGGGTCAGGGCCTTTCGCCCCCAGGGGCCGGGCTGCTCCACGACGATCCATGACGTCGCAACGGGTGCCGTGCCCGCGAGTGGCTCGTCGAGGAGACGGCTGGTCTCCGAACACGCGGTCACGTCACGACCTGCCGATGGCGCAGCAGCACTGCTGCGCAGACCGCCGCGACGGCGGCGCAGACGGCGGCGCCTGTGAACGTCACCTGCAGCTGGGCGACGACGGCGTCCCGGACGGCTGATTCGTACGGTTCGCAGTCCGTCGGCGCCTGCGGACACGTCACGGCGGGTGACTCGATCCCGGCTTGAACCGAGTAGAGGCGTCGCAGCCCGATGGCGGTGAGAGCGGAGAGCCCGGCGAGCATCCCCACCATCCGGGCCACGACCACGAGCGCGCTCGCGATGCCGTGCGTGTCTCGTGGCGTGGCGGTAAGGATGGCGGCGTTGACGGGCGCGACGGCGAGGCCGAAGCCGAAGCCGGCTCCCGCCAGCACCACGTCATCGCCCAGGCCCGACAGGGATCCGATGCCCCAGCGAGAGATCGCAGCGAGGCCGGCCGTCGCGACCACCATTCCTGCCGTCGTGACGATTGCCGGGGACAGCGAGCGGATCAGCCAGCCACCGATCAGCGCGCCGATCGGCAACGCGGCGAGGAAGCGCACCAGGACCAGGGCGGCGTCGAGCTGGGTGACGTCCTCGACGACGGTGCGGACCAGCACCGGAACGTCGACGAGCACCGCTATCAGGGCGGCGCCGGTGAACAGGCTGACGACGAGTGCACCCCAGGCCGGCCGTGCCCTGACGGCAACCGCGGGAACGAGTGGGTGGGAGGCTCGGCGCTGCCGCATGGCGAATGCGACCAGCGCGGCGGCCGCACCTGCCAGCAGCCATGGGCCGGCCGGCGCCACGAGTTCGACCGCTGGGTCGGCGCCCGCGAAGGTCAGGACGACACCGCCGAGGGCGCCGCCGAGCAGGACCGCACCGGGGACGTCAGCCGCCCTGAGCACTGCCGGCGCCCGGCGGAGGTCGAGCATCGGGTTCCGGGCCGTGAGCTCGCGGCCGACGAAGGCGGCGGCCGCTCCGACCGAGGCAAGCGCAAGCGGCGCCGACCAGGCGCGGCCGGCGACCGCCGGAACCAGGAGGCCACCCCAGCGGACGCTCTCCTCGAACGCTGCGGGCCGGACCAGCGCGAGCGCGCCGGCGACGATCGCGACGACGAGGAGGACGCCACCGAGGAGGTCACGATGCCGCGCGGCCTGCCACGTGGTTTCGGACCCGCCCGAAGCCGACCGCGGCCCGTCGGCCCGCCACCGCGTCACCCACAGGCCCGTCGCCAGCAGCAGACCGGCGACCAGGTTCACCCAGAAGATGGCTCGCCAGTCGGCCACGGCGAGCACCAGGGCGCCGTAGAGCGGCCCGAGGACGGCGCCCAGCTCCTGGACGGCGCCGACCACGCCGAGTGGGACACCGCGCCGGTCGGGTGGCCACAGGTCGGCGACCAGGGCCAGCGTCACCGGGACCAGGGCACCTCCGCCGGCACCCTGCAGGAAGCGCCCGGTCACCGCCGACGGCAGACCTGTCGCCGACGCGGTGACGAGCGAGCCGGCGGCGAAGACCAGCAGCGAACCGAACAGAACAGGCACCCGGCCGACGACGTCCGACGCACGTCCGGCCAGCGGCAGCACCACGACGTAGCCCAGCAGGAAGATCGACACGAGCGGCGCCGCGCGTTGGAGCTCGTCGATGTCGAGACCGACGCCGACCATCAGGTCGGGCAGCGCGAGGACGACGACGTACGTGTCCGCCGCCGCGAGCAGGACGCCGACGGCGCCGAAGGTGAGGGCGGCACGCTCGGTGCGCTGGCGGGACGGCGCGTCAGCCGGACGGCGCACTGATCTCGACAGGTTCGTCGTAGTCGGTGAGCTCGACCGTGTATGTCTGTTGGCCGCCGGCTGGATAGAACGGACCGGTGAGGACCGCCCGGCGTAGCTGACCCGACTCGGCGTCCAACGACCACTGGGCCTGCACGTCGGCGTCCGGGTCGGCGATCGTGAGCACCGACCCGACCAGGCTGCCCGGAAGGACCGCGCGGATCTCGTCGAGGACCTCGCCGTCGATCCGGACCTCGTCGCCGGCGGTGACCTGGCTGCCCGACTTCAGCAGCAGGCTGACGCCGTGCTCGGGGTCGATCAGCGCGCCCGGGTCGCCGAAGCCGAGGACGTCCGCGTCGACCGGTGCGAACTCGGTGGTGAACGGCAGCTGGGCCCAGAGCTGGCCGTCGAGGGAGATGACATTCACGGTCGTGGCGAGTCCGCCGGTCGTTATGCGGACCTCCCCGTCGAACGACGCGGGCGGTGCGGCGACACCCTCGGCGCTGACCACGACCGTTCCGGAGTCGGGCAAGCCGTCTCCCTCCACGGTGAAGCGCACGCCGGACGTGTCGTCCAAGATTGCGCCCGCTGCGTCGAGCCGGGCCTGCGGATCCGCCGGCGGTTCAGCGTCGGTCTCGTCGCCGCCGCCCGAGCACCCGGCGATGGTGAGGACGACGGCGACCATGGCGGCGCATGGCCCTCCGGCGCGCCCGGTACGCGTGTGCATGGCGGCAGCCTGCCAGGTCGGCGCCCGATCAGATGGCTGGGCCACGTCAACCGCTCGAAGCGCCGGCCAGCTCGGCGAGCTTGGTGACCGTCCTCCAATTGCGGACGGTCACATCGACGCCGAGCCGCTTCTCGGAGAACACTCCGACGATCTCGCTGGCGATCTGTCCGTTGGGGCACCACATGTAGATCTCTCGCGCGGCCACCTCGAACATTTCGGGCTCGTAGCCCGTCGGATCGATGTCCCGCAGACGAGTCGGGTCGGGCTTGGCGGAAAGGAAGGCCACGAGCATCTTCGTCGGATCGGTCGCCGAGGTGACGAGCGTGTTGCCGTCGACCACTGCCGCCATCTCGTCCCCGGTCCGGACGATGACAGTCACCGCGAGGTCGAGTTCGCCTGCGATCCGGCCCTCGATGGCACTCGCGACCTTGTCGCTGGACCGGGTGGTGCTGTCGAAGATGGCATTGCCGCTCTGCAGGTGGGTCCTGACGCCGGTGTATCCGAGGTCGGCGAGCAGCGCGCGCAGGCGAGCCATCGCGATCCGCTTGTGCCCACCGACGTTGATGCCACGCAGCAGGGCCACGTACGTCGTCACCCGGCGCCTCCTGCGTCATGCTGCCCGACGTCAGCTGGTCCGGCGATCGCAGCGATCGCCTGTGCGGCCGGCGTGCCCGACCCGTCCCGGCGGCCGTTGGCATCGGGCAAGGCGATCGGGACACCGCTGGCCGCGGCGGCCTTGGCCGGCCCAGATCCGGCCCATGCCAGGAGCAGCGTGTCCTCGTTGCGCAGGAACCGGTGGCAGCGCACGCCGCCGGTGGCGCGACCCTTGGCAGGGAACTCGGTGAACGGCGCGACCTTCACGGTGCCGCGCTGCGTACCCGGAAGCGCGGCGGACGAACCCGCCACCGTGACGACGACAGAGTCCCGGTCTGCCGCGACCGCACCGAAGAAGACGACCTGCGCGCCGGCGCCGAGCCGGATGCCCGCGACGCCGCCCCCACCTCTGCCCTGGGGCCGCACGGAAGTGGCGTCGAACCGCAGCAGCTGGGCGTCGGAGGTGACGAAGACCAGGTCCTCCGACCCGGTGCGGAGCTCGACCGCTCCGGCGACCCGGTCGCCGTCATCGAGCCGGACCACCTCCCACGCGTCCTTGTTGGCCGGGTGGTCCGGCACGACCCGCTTGACGACCCCGCGCTGGGTGCCCAGGACCAGCCCTGGTGACTCCGGGCCGAGGGTGGTCAAGCAGAGGACACGTTCGTCGACGGGCAGCTCGACGAACTCCTTCAGCGGCGCGCCGCCCGTCAGCGTCGGCGCCTGGGCGGTCGGAGGCAGCGCGGGAAGATCGAGGACCGGGAGCCGGAGCAGCCGGCCGGCGCTCGTGACAGCGCCCACGTGGCCACGCGCCGTCGCGGTGACGGACGAGATGACGACATCGTGCTTGGCTCGCTTACCGCCGTCGTGGAGCGGGTCGTCGGTCGTCGTACGGGCCAGCAGACCGGTCGACGAGAGCAGGACCAGGCAGGGGTCATCGGCGACTTCCATCATCGATGCGGGGATGGCGACCGCCGCGCCCGCCGACTCGAGCAGGACCGTGCGGCGGGGAGATGCATGTGCCGCCGCTATCGCGGCGAGCTCGTCCGAGACGACCTGCCGCAACAGCGTGTCGTCGTCGAGGATCGCCGTGAGTTCGGCGATCTCGCGGCGCAGCGTCCCACCTTCGCTCTCGAGCTCCAGCCGGTCGTACTTGGTCAGCCGCCGCAGGGGGGTGTCGAGGATGTACCGGGCCTGTGCGTCGGACAGGTCGAAGACGCCCACCAGGCGCTCGCGTGCGACCGTCGAGTCCTCACTGGACCGGATCAGCTGGATGACCTCGTCGATGTCGAGCAGCGCGATCAGCAGACCGTCGACGAGGTGCAGCCGCTCTTGCCGCCTGCGTCGGCGGTGCTCGGACCGGCGCCGGACGACCTCGAGGCGATGCGCGACGAATACCTCGAGCAGCTCCTTCAGGCCGAGCGTCCGCGGCTGACCGTCGACCAGCGCGACGTTGTTGATCGAGAAGGAGTCCTCGAGCGGCGTGAGCTTGTAGAGCTGCTCGAGGACCGCCTCGGGGACGAACCCGCTCTTGAGCTCGACCACGAGACGGAGCCCGGTGTTGCGGTCGGTGTAGTCCTCGACGTCGTTGACGCCCTGCAGCTTCCGGCTACGCACGAGGTCGGCGATCCGCTCGCGGACCCGTTCGGGACCCACTGCGTACGGCAGCTCGGTGACGACGATGCCCTTGCGGCGCGGCGTGATGTTCTCGACCCGTGCGCCGGCCCGGATGCGGAACGAGCCGCGCCCGGTCTCGTACGCCTCCCGGATGCCGTCCAGGCCGATGATCCGGCCGCCGGTGGGCAGGTCGGGTCCGGGCACGAAGCGCATGAGGTCGTCCAGGGACGCCTCGGGGTTGGCCAGCAGGTGCCGCGCCGCCTCGATCACCTCGCCGGGGTTGTGTGGCGGCATGTTGGTCGCCATGCCGACGGCGATGCCGGTAGCACCGTTGACCAGGAGGTTCGGGAAGGCCGACGGCAGTACCTCCGGCTGCTCGAGCGTGCCGTCGTAGTTGGGGACCATCTCGACGACGTCTTCGTCGAGCGACCCCGTGAGCAGTGTCGCCGGCTCGGCCATCCGGCATTCCGTGTAGCGCGCCGCAGCCGGCCCGTCGTCCGGGGATCCGAAGTTGCCGTGCCCGTCGACCAGCGGAACCCGCATCACCCACGGCTGGGTCATCCGGACGAGCGTGTCGTAGATGGCGACGTCGCCGTGGGGATGGAGCTTGCCCATGACGTCGCCGACCACCCGTGCACACTTGACGTGGGCGCGGTCGTGGCGAAGCCCCATCTCGTTCATCTGGTAGAGGATCCGGCGCTGGACGGGCTTCAGGCCGTCGCGGGCGTCGGGGATCGCCCGGGAGTAGATGACGGAGTAGGCGTACTCGAGGAAGCTGCCGCGCATCTCCTCGGTGACGTCGACGTCGAGGATGGTCTCCTCGAAGTCCTCGGGTGGCTTGGTGGTCGTGGTCCGGCGTGCCATGCGGGCCATTGTCGCGGTCGGCGTCTCGGCCCGCGATGAGCGACCCGCGCAGCCGACCGGATCACGTGACGACGCGCGCCATTTCCCGGACTCCGCGACCTGGTGAAGAAGCCGCCGCGCGCTACCGTCGGCGTCGTGGTGGAGTTTCCTGCCTCCGGTGGGTATCCGGCGCACTGGGAGGCCGATGTCGTCCTCATTGACGGGGCGACGGCACATCTGCGCCCGATCCGGCCCGACGACGCCGCACGGCTCGTCGAGTTCTACGACCGGACCAGCGACGAGTCGAAGTACTTTCGCTTCTTTGCGCCCTACCCGACGTTGTCGGACGCCGAGGTGGAGATGTTCACCCATGTCGACCACGCTGACAGGGTCGCCCTGATCCTGCTCAGCGGCGACGACATGATCGCAGTCGGCCGGTACGAGCGGCTCGACGATTCGCAGGCCGAGGTGGCGTTCCTTGTCGAGGACGCGCATCAGGGCCGCGGTGCCGGCAGCGTCCTGCTCGAACACCTCGCGCAGGCAGCTCGCGAACACGGCCTCCGGCGATTCGTCGCCGACATCCTGCCGGCGAACCGCAAGATGATCAGCGTCTTCTCCGAGGCCGGCTATTCGGTCGGCAACACGTTTGCGGACGGCGTGGTCCACGTCGAGTTCGAGATCGGCCCCACCGATGGCTCGCTGGACGTCATGGCCGCCCGCGAGCACCGGGCCGAGGCACGCTCGATCGAGCGGCTGCTCACGCCACGCTCCGTGGCCGTCATCGGCGCGAGCCGGTCGCGCGACAAGGTCGGCCAAGCGCTGATCCGCAACCTGGTGCAGAGCGGCTTCACCGGACCGGTTTACGCCGTCAACCCGGGCGCAACGGCGGTGTCGGGTGTGCCGGCCCATCCCAATGTCCGCGACGTTCCCGGCGGCGTCGACCTCGCCGTGATCGCCGTCCCCGCCGAGTCGGTCATGGACGTGGTGCTCGACTGTGCCGCCAAGGGCGTGAAGGGGCTCGTCGTGGTGTCGGCAGGGTTCGCCGAGTCGGGCGGCGACGGGCGCCGGCGCCAATTCGAACTGGTCCGGATCGCCCGGTCTCATGGCATGCGCGTCGTCGGCCCCAACTGCCTGGGGATCGTCAACAACAATCCCGACTACTCGCTCAACGCCTCGCTGGCACCCGTGGTGCCTCCACCCGGCAACGTCGGGTTCTTCTCACAGTCCGGCGCCCTCGGCACGGCGATCCTCCAGGCCGTCGCCGCCCGTGGGCTCGGGCTGTCGACCTTCGTCTCGGCCGGCAACCGGGCCGACGTGTCCGGCAACGACCTGTTGCAATACTGGCAGGACGACGCCGCAACCGAGGTCGTGCTGCTCTACCTCGAGTCGCTGGGCAACCCGCGGAAGTTCTCACGGCTGGCGCGCCGGGTCGCGGCGGCCAAGCCCATCGTCGCGGTCAGGAGCGGGCGCTGGACCCAGGGCGTGCCGATCGGCCATACGGTCCGGCCGACCGGAGCTCCAGCAGCCGCTCTCGACGCGATCTTCAAGCAGTCCGGCGTGATCCGGGTCGACACCCTCGCGGAGATGTTCGATGTCGCGCAGGTGCTGGCCTATCAACCGCTGCCGGCCGGGCCTCGCGTCGTCGTGGTCGGGAACTCGGACGTGCTGGGCCTGCTGGCTGCCGACGCCGCCGCGAGCGCAGGGCTCGAGGTTGCCGGCGACCCGCGCGACCTCGGGCCGGGAGCGTCGGCACAGGAGTACCGTCGCGCGCTCACGGAAGCGGTCGACGACCCGGGAATCGACTCGGTGGTCGTCGTCTTCGCCCCGACCCTCGAGTCAACGCGGGCGGACAAGGTGGCGGGTGTCCTCGCCAAGCTTGCGGCACAGCTGGTCAAGCCCATGGTGACGACGTTCCTCGGCAGCGGTGGCGTGCCCGAGCCGCTTCGGCTGCCGGATGCTCGAGGCGTGCCTGGTCGTGGATCGGTGCCGTCCTACCCCTCGCCCGAGGAGGCGGCCCGGGCGTTGGCCCACGCCACGGCATACGCCGACTGGCGACGCCGGCCGCACGGCGAGGTACCGCAGGTCGACGGTTGTCACCCTGACGCGGCGCGGAGCCTCGTCGCGAGGCTGCTCGCCGACCAGCCCGCCGGCGCCGCCGTCGAAGGGCCGGCTCTGCGGGAGCTGCTCGCCTGCTACGGCGTCGACCTGCTCGAGATGGTGCCTGCCGGGACGGTCGAAGACGCCGTTCGGGCGGGGGAGCGGCTGGGCTGGAATGTCGTCCTCAAGGCCACCGCTCCACACCTGCGGCAACGTCCCGACCTTGCCGACGTCTGGCGCAGCATCGACGGCGCCGAGGAGATGCACCATGCCTGGGCCACCATTTCGCACACGCTCGCGGGCGGGGACGAGGCCGCATTCGTGGTTCAGCCGATGGCTCCGCCAGGCGTTCCGGTTCGAGTCCGGGCCGAGGAAGACCCCTTGTTCGGTCCCGTCGTCTCGTTCGGCGTCTACGGCGTGGCGACCGAGCTGCTCGGCGACCGGTCGTACCGCATCCCGCCGCTGACCGATGTCGACGCCGCGGACATGATCCGCGAGGTCAAAGCCGCGCCCATGCTCCTGGGCTACCGGGGTGGTGCGGTTGCCGACCTGTCGGCCATCGAGAACCTGCTGCATCGCGTGTCGAGGCTGACCGACGACCTGCCCGAGGTGGCGGATGTCGAGCTGAACCCGGTGCTCGTCGCGACGGACGGGCTTGCCGTCGTCAACGCGTCCGCCAGGGTCGCTCGGCCCTACTCCAGGTCCGACTGGTACACGAGGCGGCTGCCCTGACCGGCGCGGGCGTGAACCCCGGGCACCGTGCAAGGATGGAAGCCATGGCCGACACCGGCACTCACGAAGGGCTTCGCCTGGCTATCCAGCAGGCGGGCTACTACCCGAACCTCGTCGCGGACACGCTCGAGACGGCTCTGGCGGGCGAGCCGGTTCAGTCTTACGTCGTCCACCACGAGCCGCACTTCGACCGCGACGAGCTCCGCCGCCATGTCAGCGTGCTGGTACTCACGCCTACCAGGCTGGTCGTGGGGCACACCGACGAGTACCCGTCGGACGAAGCGCACCCGGTGCCGTACGCGACGACGTCGACCGAAGCCGTACCACTCGACCAGGTCTCGTCCGTGGTCGTGAGCCGCACGGTCACCTCGCCGGCCTCGTACCGGGTCGGCGACCCACCGCGCGAGGTCGTCCTCACCGTGGGCTGGGGTGCCATGAGCCGCGTCGACCTCGAGCCGGCCGGGTGCGGCGACCCGGACTGCGAAGCCGACCACGGGTACACCGGCGCCTTGACCTCCGACGACTTCTCCCTCCGGATGAGCGAGGCCGCCGACGGCGGCAACCGGGTCGACGACCTGCTCACGTTCGCCCGCGGACTCTCGGCGGCCACGGTGCGGGTGCGGTGAGCCGAGCCGGCTCGCTTCCCGACAGGCTGGTCCTTCCGCGTTACGGCGAGGCGTCCCTGGCTGACCTCCTGCCGTCGGTGCTCGGCGCGCTCGGGGTCGCCGGCGAGCACGACATCCTCGGCCTGCCTCCGTCCCGTCGCTACTGCGTGCTCCTCCTCGACGGCCTGGGATGGAACCTGCTGCGCGCACACGCGGCGCAGGCGCCGTTCCTGACGTCGCTCGCGGGCCGGGCGATCACCGTCGGCAGCCCGACCACGACGGCGACGAGCCTGACCAGCTTCGGCACCGGTCTGCCTCCAGGCCGGCACGGCGTGCTCGGCTACACGACCCGGATCCCCGGAGGCACGGCGCTGCTGAACGCGCTCCAGTGGGATCCGTCGGTCGATCCGGTGGCCTACCAGCCGCATCCCACGCTGTTCGAGCGCGCCGCGCGAGCCGGTGTGGCCGTCACGGTGGTCGGTCGGCGCCGGTTCCGGACGTCGGGTCTGACGACGGTCGGGCTGCGGAGCCCTGGCTTCGTCGGCGCCGACAGTCTGGGAGAGCGGGTCGCGGCCGCGGCGTTCGGAGCCCTCGACCGGCCGTCGTTGGTCTATGTCTACGACGGCGACCTGGACTACACCGGGCACAAGGCCGGCTGTTCGTCGGCCGCCTGGCGATATCAGCTGGCCATGAACGACCACTTCGCCGAGGAGCTGCACGCCGCGCTGCCGCCGGATACCGTCCTGGTGGTCACTGCCGACCACGGCATGGTCGACGTCGACTCCGCCGATCGCGTCGACGTCGACGACGTGCCGGCGATGCGCGATGGCGTGGCCCTGGTCGGGGGAGAGGCGCGTTTCCGCCACGTCTACGCCGAGGACGGCGCAGGGCCGGACGTGCTGGCCGCGTGGCGTGGCGTGCTCGGCGACCGCGCCGTCGTCCGCTCGCGCGCGGATGCCGTGACTGAGAACTGGTTCGGCGCCGTCGAGGGACGCGTGCTGGACCGGATCGGCGACATCGTCGTCTCCGTGAACGGCACGTGTGCCGTCGAGATGCGCAGTGTCTTTCCGGTCGAGGCCACGCTGGTCGGCCTGCACGGTGCCCTGACCGAGGACGAGATGCTCGTACCCCTCCTCCTGGTGGAAGGCTGACCGCTACGTCGCCCGCGACCTCTACCTCTTTGGTTTCGTGCGAGCCGCTTGCGGCTCGCTATGAGGTCAGGAATGCCCGCAGGTGACATGCGGTGTCCGGCTGTCTCCCGGCTTGGCCCGCAGAGGCGGCTACGTGGCCACCCGCAGGTAGGCGAGCACGGCGAGCACGCGGCGGTGCGAGTCGGGGTCTGCACTGAGATGAAGCTTGAGGAAGATCTGCTTGACGTGCGCCTCGACGGTGCGCTCGGTGATGAAGAGACGTCCGGCGATCGCCTTGTTCGAGAGGCCCTCGGCGACGAGGCTCAGCACTTCTCGCTCCCGCTCGGTCAGGTCACCGAGCGGGTCCGCTCGGCGGCGTCGGCCGAGCAGGCGTGAGACGATCGTCGGATCGACGACGGTCTCGCCGTCGGCGATACGGCGAAGGGCGTCGATGAGGATCGCGACGTCGAAAACGCGCTCCTTGAGCAGGTACCCGACCCGCTCGGGGTGTTCCTCGAGCAGTCGCATGGCGTATTTCGGCTCGACGTATTGCGAGAGGACGAGTACGCCTACAGCGGGATGTTCCGTGCGGATTGCCTGGGCCGCGACAATGCCCTCGTCCGTGTGTGTGGGCGGCATGCGGATGTCGATGATCGCCGCGTCCGGCCGTGCGAGGCGCACGTGGCGGAGCAGCCCCTCAGCGTCCTCAGCCTCGGCGACGACATCGATGCCTGCGTCTCGGAGAAGGCGGACGATCCCCTGCCGGGTGAGCATGACGTCGTCGGCGACGACTACGCGCATGGGATCTCCGCTCGCAGCGTCGTTGCCTGGATCTCGAGACTGCCGCCGACGGCGCCGACGCGATCAGCCAGGTGGATCATCGTCGAGGTGCGCGCCGAGCCGTCGTCGTCGACCTCGACCACGAGTCGCTCATCGTGGCGGGGAGCACTGACGGCGGCGTAGCTCGCGTCCCTCCGCGCGGCATCGTCGATCGCCTCGGCGACGACGAGGTAGGCCGCCGTCTCCACCGCGGCAGGGTAGCGCTCTCCGGCCGTCTCGCCGATCTCGACCGCGAGCGGTGCCGCGTCGGCGAGGGTCTCGAAAGCCGGGGCGAGGCCGGCCTCGGTCAGGATCGCCGGGTGGATGCCGTGGGCTAGCTCGCGAAGCTCGCCGAGGGCGGCCTGCGCATCACTGATCGCGTCCGCGAGAAGCGAAGCGGTCTCGACGTCGCCCTCCAGCTCTGCACCCGCGCGTGCGACGCGCAGGTCGTAGGAGAGGGCGAGCAGGCGCTGCTGGGCACCGTCGTGGAGGTCGCGTTCGAGTCGGCGCCGCTCGGCATCTCCCGTTTCGACGATGCGCGTGCGCGATACGCGGAGGTCGTGGAGCTGCGCCAGAACTTCCGCCTGCAGGCGCTCGTTCTCTAGCGCGAGCCGAACGGCGGCACCGATCTCGCGCTCGAGCTCGGCGAATGCCGCAGCATGTGCGACGAGGGCGACTCGCCGATCGCCCCGCACCAGCGGGGTAACCGCGCGCCCCGAGGCGGGCACGGGCTCGTCAACGAGACGGCCGCGACCGTCGACATAGCGTTGCGATGCCGGCAACCAGTAGGCGATTCGGAGCTCCGGATCGCCCAACGCCCTGGCGAGGGCCGGCTCGAGCGAACCGGGAGAGGGCACCTCGCCCAGCTCGGCGACGATCCGGGCCACGGAACGCCGTTGAACTCGGGCACCGATAACGGCCCACATGAGGCCGAGCGCGAGGACGATGACCGCCGCGCAGCCGACGACGAAGATGGACAGGAACGCTGGGTCACTCGGGTTCTCGAGCGGCGAGCGGACGAGCGCGACGGAATGCGCCATCGTCGCGGCTGCGAGCGCGATTCCCGGGATTCTCGCAGTTCGGCCACCTGGGCGCGCACCTCGGCCTGGAGTCGCGCGTTCGCGGCCGCGAGCTGGGCCGCGGACGAAACCGCCTCACGGAGGCCCGGATCGTCGAGCACAGCCGGGTCGTGCACCAGCGCCGCGATCGGCGCCCCTTCGCCCTCGATAACGGTGACCGAGCGGTCGGAGCCCGGATCGGGAAGGGCAAACGGACGGCCCTCGGTGTCAACGAACGAATCTGCGTTCGGAAGCCAGTAGCCGACCTGGAGGGTCGGATCGCCGAGCGCACGGGCGAGTCGGTCACGGAGCGTCCCCGACCTGCTCTCGCCGAGTTCGACGACGAGATCTGTGACCGCCGCCCGCTCCCAGAACGGTGAGAGGAGCCCGGCGAGAAGCCCACCGGCGAGGGCGCACAGCGTCACTTCGAGCGCGAGGAGCGACGGTTCATTCGCGTCCCCGGCGGGCACCGCGAGGCGAGCTACTGCACCGCCGGCGAGTACCAACCCCAGGCCGCCAGCAGCCTGCAGGGCCAGCAGCCGCGCCCGGCGCGAGGGGCCGACGGCCCAGAAATAGGAACGAGCGCATACGACGACCAGCAGGACGGCGAGAACGATCGTGGCGATCTCGCTCCGCCAGACCGGGGTCACGACGGCCGCGATGTATCCGACGGCGACGGCGGCCCGGTCGAGGCGCGAGGAGAGCACGCCCGCGCGGGTATGTGACCAGAAGATGAATGAGCGGCCCGCGGTAGACGTAGAGGGCGTGAGCCCCGAGCCAGTCCACGGCGGCGATGCCGGTGGTGGCGAAGTTCCCCAAGAACCAGCTGAAGCCGGTTGCCGCCATGAGTGCGCCACTTCGGCTGTCGGGGCGCCGTGACCATGCGACCAGCCCGCAGGCGATCAGGGTCCAGCCGGTGATGAGGTCGGGTACCCAGTGGCGCGGGTCGCCCCAGCCGAAAAAGATCCATTGGGCGGCGATGCCGATTACAGCGCCCGCCGGCCAGAGGAGCAGCCGGAACCAACGCATGGGTGGGTCAGCCCACGAGAGCGGCGAGCGCCGAGCCCGAGAGCTCCCGCTTCGGGATGAATCCCTGCGCAGCCGCCGCCTCGAGTCGAGGGCCGTACGCCGCCGCCTCGCGGCTCGAGATGAGCACGATCCTGGGCGGATCCGGCCGCGCCGCCAATTGCTCGGCCACCGCGAAGCCGTCCAAGCCGGGAAGCTGAATATCGAGCAACACGACCTGTGGTCGGAGCCGCTCGACCGCGGCGATCGCCTCGTCGCCATCGGCGGCTTCACCGATGACCGCGAAACCCTCCGTCTCGAGCAGCGCGGACGCGGACTCCCGAAACTCAGGGTGGTCGTCGACGATCACGACCGTCGGGCGCATAGCCGGATCGTCGCAGAGCTCGCGCCCGGATGCACTGTTGCTAGCCGCAATCCGGCGCGTCCGGATTCTCGGGCCTGCACGGAGCGAAGACTGTTGCCCGCCGCATTTCGCGCGCAGCCGGCCGCTCATAGCGTCGAGATAAAGGCAGTCACCGACGAATGGAGCACACCATGCGCAAGCCAATCGTTCTCGGTCTGCTCGCCGGTTTCGCCGCGCTGGCGGCCCTGACCGCTATACCCGCCGATGCGAAGGTTCCCGGCCCGAACGGCCGGATCGCGTTCGCACGCTTCGACCCGGCAATGGGCGGCACAGTGACCTACACGGTGAATCCGGACGGGAGCCAGGTGGAGCAACTGTTGACCCGCGGCCAATCGGAGTTTCCCCATTGGTCGCCGGACGGCAGCGAGGTCTCGATCTTCACCGCCTGCACTGACGGCGAAGAGGACTGTGCGGCAACGATCGTGGATCCCGACACCGGAACCTTCCGTCAGTTCAAGGGGCCCGACCCGACGCTCGCGACGCACTGCGCCCAGTGGGCTCCGGACGGCCAACGACTCGCCTGTGCGAGCTTCGGGGCGACCGACCCGAGCCGCAACGGCATCTACTCGATCCGCTCCTCCGACGGCGGCGGCCTTGCGCGGATCACGTCCAACCCAGGCGGCGAGGACATCCCCGGCGACTACTCGCCCGACGGCAAGCGCCTCGTGTTCGTCCGCTCGGACGAACACGGCCCCGTGGGCATCTTCGTCACCAGGCTCAACGGCAGCGGGCTACGGCAGATCACGCCGACGGGCATGATCATCGACGGTTTCTTCGGCGGAAGCTGGTCGCCCAGTGGTAACACGATCCTGTTCGCGGCTCGCAGCGCCCCGGATCACCGTCTCGCGATCTGGGTCGTCAATGCGGACGGCGGCGGGCTGCACCAACTGCCAATCACGCCTGCCTGCGGCGGCGCGTTCTCGGATCCGAGGTCGGTATCGTGCTTCGAACCCGGCTGGTCGCCAGACGGCACGAAGATCGTCTTCACCCGCATCAGCGCACACGGGACCCAGGAGAACATCTACACCGTGAACGCCGACGGGAGCGGCCTCGTCCAGCTCACAAGGTCGGGCGAGGACAGCCAGCCGGACTGGGGGCGCACCCGCTGATCCCGCAGGCATCCGCCGAACGTCGGCGATCTCGCGTATCAGAGAGCCCTCCACCGAGGGCTCTCTGATACTCGATCTGATCGACCCCGAGAGACGGAGAACTCTTATCGGACGTATGGCTCCAGCAGTGACATGACGGCCTCGGGATTCTCGACGTGTGCGTTGTGTCCGAGACCGGTGAGGGTGGCCCGTCTGGACCGCAGCTCATCCAGCTGGTCGTCGGTGACCATGGCATCGTGCCCTCCCCTGGCCAGCACGACGTCCGAGCGGGCGGCAGCCAAGAGCCCCGGCATGTCCGGTGCGCCGACGGAGAACACGGCTGGGTCCATGGCGAGACGCCATCGTCCGTGCTTCTCGACCAGGCCGGCATCGACCGCGGCATCGTCGGTCGCAAACAGATCGGTGAGGCCGGAGACGCGCAGGTAGCGAGACGCGGCCTCGTCGCGGGAGGTGAACCAGGTGACCGGCCGCTGTGCCAGAGCCCGCGCCCGCTCGAGGTCCTCGGTCGTCCAGGTCACCTTGATGCCGACACCGACGACGGCGTCGACCGGCACGCCGAACCAGCCGCTGGCCAGTGTCAGCCCCAGAACGCCGCCCAGCGAGTGCCCGAGCACGACCATCCGCTCCTCGGCGCTGACGAGCTCAGCCAGGCTGGCCGCGAGGGCGCCGAACGAGTAGCGCGGCAGCGGTGCGGAGCTGCCGTGGCCGGGGAGGTCCGGTGCCAGCCACCTCCCCGGCCAGTGCTCGGAGAGGAGGCCAGGCCAGCGGTTCCAGACGTCGCTGGTCGCTCCCAGGCCGTGGACGAGGAGGAGAACCGGCCCGCCATCGCCCCCGGTCTGCAGGCGCATTTCCCTGAGCATGCCGAGCAGCCTGCCATCTGTGCCGCTTCGGGGGGTTCGCCGTTGGTGCGATCTGGCTTCCACTCACCGCCTCTGGTGTGCATCGCTGTGTCGCGCCTCCCACACTCGGCTCCTACGACGGACGGGCCACGTCGACCACTTCTGCCGATGACAGTGCGCTGACGATTTGTGAGATTGGCGGCGCGGTCGCCGGTGTCCAAGGTGGGAATGGCATCGTCAGGTCGTGACGGGTCCATTTCATCGGGTCTGCACCCCGCTGCTGCGTCAATTCGCTGGCGATGGTCGTCGGCGCCGACGCGCCCTGCGTCCGCGATCGGGGTGCTGATCGGATCACCGTCTGGCGCTCACCTGACCGAGAGTGTCGCCGCTATGCGGGTGCGATGTCCGATTCCTGAGTTAGGAGGCGGACTTGGTCGTTTGCTGCTCCGCGTGCTGGACGGCGGGTCGGTGCGCTGCGGCTGCGCGGCGGCGAGCACGGAGGCGGGCGAGCGTGAGGGCCGGTCTGGGGACGCGGCGGTGGGCGGGGTCGCGGCTGGCGACGAGGAATGCGACCAGGGCGAGCCCGAGCAGTGCCGTCCAGCGTTGGTGGGCGCTGTCCCACTCGGCGCTGTCCGGCGGGGCGTACAGGGTGAGGCGGGCAGGTAGGAGGGCGGCGGCGGTCGCCAGGGCGAGCAGGGCGGGTGCGGCCACTACGCCGCCGCGGCGCTCGGGCGCCAGGCGCGAGCCGGCGGCAGCGAGCGCGAGGGTGACTGTGAGTAGTGCCGCAGCCTCCAGGGTGAGTGCGGCGATCGGCAATGGCAACTGCGGGTAGACGGACCGGACCCGCCAGACCACCGCGACCCACCAGGCGGCGGTGGCGGGCAGCAGCAGCGCCACCCGCAGCGTGCGGCGCAGCAGCAGTGACCCGGCCACGCCTTCGGTGATGGGCTCGCTGGGGTCGTCGAGCAGGAATGCGTAGCCGAGCGCTGCGACGATCATGGCATAGCGCACCCACTGCAGCAGGTCCTCCGGCACGAGGGGCAGGCCTGGCCGCACGGCGAGCGCGAGCAGGCCGAGGCTCACGGCGAAGGCGGCCAGCGCCGGCAGCCAGCCGACCGCGCGCGCGGTCGGGACCAGCAGCGCCGGGACCAGGCGGAGCTGGCGGCGGAGCCGCCTGGCCGGCATCAGCATCCCGGAACGGGGTTGCTGGTGTCGGATGGGGGCTGTATCCCGAGGACTTCGCCGAGCTGCTCGATGGTCGTGTCTGGGGCGGTCGCCAGGTCCCAGTTGCGCCACAGGGACTGGGCGATCTGGTCGTGGGGTCGGTCGAGCAGGGCGAGCGCGAACCGGCCCGCACGCACGCTCCAGAAGGGATCGTCAGGTTCGACGTCGTGGGGTATCGCGAAGTCCTCGAAGTGATTGTCGGCAGCCCAGGTGACGGCCTGCCGGATCCCTTCGGCTGCTTGCGGGCTCGCCTGCCCGCCCAGCCACAGGGCCACCACCGCCTGGGCACTGCAGGGGGACCACTGCGGCGCCGCCCCGTCGCCACGCGCCGGCGCAACGAGACGGGCGGCAACGCTGGCGGCAAGGCGCGCCTGCCCGAGGGCGAGGTCCGGGCCGGCGCGTCCCCAGGCGGTGCCGACCGGGGCGACCAGGCGCACGCTGGAGGAGGCCGGCGTCCCTCCGATGGCGTTGAGGACGTCCTCGTCGATGAGCCGGTGCAAGCCGACGCGGTGCGCCACGGTGACCGGCAACCCTCGGGCGGCGGCGGCCGGTGGCACGGCGGCCACCACCGCCCGGACCGTCGGTTCCCACAGGGCAATCTGCGGTTCGAAACCGGGGAACACGCAGTAGACCGCCGGGTCGCGCCGTTGGCAGACCAGCTCCGCGGAAGGGTTGGTCACCACGGCTAGTCGCTGGGCCGCCAGCGTCGACGACGTCGGCCTGGTCTGCACTACCGCCGCGCCGGTGGTGGCCGCCAGCGCTGCCACCAGGGCCACGGCGGCGGCGACCTGGGCGCGGCGCGGCGCCCTCGCCTTGCGTCTGGCTGCGCCACAGGGCCAGCGCGGCCACGGTGACCGCGATGCCCAGCAGGTAGACCAGGTGCCAGGTGGCCGGTCGCCCCAGCAGGTCGGCCGGCGGCGGGTCGAAGGGGGGCGCCGGCAGCAGCGTGCCGAGCCAGGTCCACGGCCGCTGGTCTTGCCCACCGACCTGGAGCTCGGCGAGGGTCAGCGACCCTAACGCGAGCGCGACCAGGACCAGCGGGGCGAGCGCGACCGACCGGACGAGCAGGCCGAGCAGCACACCCAGGCAGCCGCCCAGTGCGATCAGGGCCGGGCCGGTGGCGGCCTCCGCGAGGTGGGCAGTACCGACGCTGCCGGGCATGCCGGCGAGCCAGGCAAGGTCGGCGACCACCAGGATCCCCCCGAGCACCACCAACGGCAGCACCGAAAGCAGGTGTGCCAGCGTCCGCCGGGCCAGGCTCAGCCGGGTGGCGCCGTAAAGATCGACGGCGCCGTCCCGATACGAGCGCAGCACTGCCAGGTTAGTGGCCAGCAGCGCCGCCCCGGCCAGCGCAGCCATCGGTATCTGGGTGGCGATGTCGGCGTAGTGCAGCACCGGCGCGGTCCCGTTGCCCGACCGCCACAGCAGCCAGACACTGACGGCGGTCGCGGCAAGCACGGCGGGGTGGCGCAGCAGCCGCCCACTCTCGACCGCGGTGAGGGCGAGCATGGACCGCCGGGAGCGGGCGCCGGCCGGCAGGGTCCGAGACGCACCGGCGGCCGGCGGGCGGTCGTCGTGCTCAACGGTGGTGCTCACGCTGCAACCTCCTCGAACGGGTCCCCGCCGAGCAGCAGCAGGTAGCCGTCCTCCAACGTGGGCTCCAGCAGGTCGGCGCCTGCCGGGGGATTGCCGATGTTGCGGTGCTGACCGGTGCCGGTGCGCCAGGCGCCCAGCGCGTCAGGGTCGCGCTCGTGGCTGTGCCAGACGTGCCCCTGGGCCAGCCCGGCCAGCTCCAGCGGCGTGCCCGTAAAGCGCAGCTTGCCGAGATGCAGCACCATGACCTGCTGGCACAGCGCGACCACGTCCTCGGTCTGGTGGGTGGACAGCAGCACGGTGCGGCCCTCACCGAGCCGGCCGACCAGCTCGCGGAAGCGCAGCCGCTGCTCGGGGTCGAGCCCGGCGGTGGGCTCGTCCAGGATCAGCAGGTCCGGGTCGCCCAGCAGCGCCTGCGCCAGCGCGACCCGCCGGCGCATGCCGCCCGACAGCGCCTTGATCTTCTTGCCCCGCACCGCGCCCAGACCGACCAGCTCCAGCACTCGCCGCACCTCCTCGTGGCGGGCGCGTCGCTGGTGCAACTCCTTGAGGATGGCCACGTAGTCGACGAACTCGAAGGCCGTGAAGCGGGCATGGAAGCCGGGTTCCTGGGGCATGTAACCGAGCCGGCCGCGTAGGTCCAGCCGCTGGTCGGTGCGCCGCGGGTCCAGGCCCAGCGTGAGGACGGACCCGGCGTCGGGCGCCGAGACCGTCGCAAGGACGCGCAGCAGGGTGGTCTTGCCCGCCCCGTTGGGACCGAGCAGCCCGGTCACACCTCGCGCCAGTTCGAACGACACGCCGTCCAGGGCACGGGTGCGCCCGAACGTCATCGTCAGGTCACGGGCCCGGACGGTGGGAGCAGGAGTGGTCATCGCAGCCTCCTTGCGGCAAACCTGGGGGTGGTGTCGAAGCCGCGGTCGGCCTCGAAACGGCCGCGGCGGACCAGCACCACGACGGCGGCCAGCAGCGCCAGGGTGGCGAAGGCGACCTGCCCGGCCAGGGAGAACAGGACCGACGACGGCGACGGAGGGGCGACGGTCACCGCCACCGCGACGACCCAGGCGCCGGCGGTGACACCGACGGCGCGCAGCGGTTCGACCGTCGTGGCCAGCGCCAGGCTGCACACCGTCAGCCCCAGCGAGGGCAGCAGCCAGCCGGCCGCGCCCCAGCCGAACCCGGGCAGCATGAGGCTCGCCGCTGCGGCCAGCAGGGTCGAGGTCCCCAGGACCGTAGGCGGCGCGCAGCAGCAGCAGGCGGAAGCTGCGCAGCGGAGCGGCAAGGCCGATCTCGTAGGTGGGGTCGATCCCGGGCCCGTAGGCCACCGCGATTCCGGCCAGCGGCAGCAGCGGCGCGACGCAGAGGAACCACAGGGCGGCGTCCGCGCCGCGGCGGACCCAGGCGGCCAGCACCGCGAACGCCAGCGTCGCGGCCAGCGGCCAGCAGCCACGAGCCGCGCAGCGCCGGGGTGGCGGCCAGCACCCTGGCGGTATGGTCGGGCACGCCCAGGCGCACCAACAGCCGCTCGACCACGCCGGCCCGGGGCACATCCACCGCCTCGATCAGCGCCGCCCGCAGGCGCCGCAGCCGCGCCGGGTCGACCAGCGCCCCCGCCTGGAGCCGGCAGGCGGCGCAGCTTGTCAGGTGCGCCTCCACCGACCAGCGGCCCGCGACGTCCAGCCGGCCGTCGCGGTAGGCCGCCAGGACCTCCTCGTCGGCATGCCAGGCCCCGGCAGCATCCATCTCACCCACGGCCGTCCCTCCCTTCCCGACTCATGCCAGCTCCTGACGTAACTGCGCCCGCGCCCGCATGGCGCGGGTCTTAACCGTGCCCGGCGGGATCCCGAGCAGCACGGCCGCCTCCCGGGTGCTCAGCCCGTCCAGCACGGTCGCTTGCAGCACCGCCTGGAGCTCCGGCGAGAGCCGGTTCAGCGCCCGGATCACCTCGCGCTGCTCCAGCGTGACCAGGGCCTGCTCCTCGGCGCTGGCCGCATCCGATACCCTCCGGCGGCCGAGCAGGCCCGCCAGCCGCTCCTGGGCGGCGCGACCACGCTGAACGTCGAGTAGGCGCCGGATCGCGATCCCCCAGATCCAGGCCCCCACGGCACCCTGGCCGCGGAAGCGCCCGGCGTCGCGCCACACCACCAGGAACGTCTCCTGCGCGACCTGGTCGGCCACGTCCAAGTCGGCGGTGCGCCGGCGCAGCCGTACCAGCAGCCAGGGGGCGTGCTGGTCGTACAACGCTCCGAACGCCTCCGGGTCGCCCTCGGCGACCGCCGCCAACAGCTCGGCGTCGCTCGGGGTCCGGTCGGGCCGCACACTCACACCTGATTGTCGGCGCAGACGGCGCCGCGGTTCACGCGAGCCGACGGTCGAGCCGCCGACCGCGCGCGACGTTGACATGCTCGGGCCGCTCGGCGCGGGCCGCGGGCCGGTCCAACCGCAACCAGCAGCAAAGGAGTGTGACCTCCGGCCGCGTTCCTCGCCCGGGCTTCAGGTCGCTCGACCGACGACCTTCGGTGTTGCTAGAGCTTCGCGCTGGCCTTTAGCCGCGGATACGAGACATTCAAGGTCGATCCAGACAGACTCCGCCCTCACGACGGGTCGGGACGCCGCGCCGACTGCGCGGGTACTGGAGGTACTCGATCTACCGGCGGACACGCTTCGGCAAGGCCCAGTGGTCGGGGACCGCCTGGCCGCGGCGCTCCTGCCGGTGGCGGTGTTGTTCTGCAGGTGGACATCGACGCCAGGCGGCGAAGCCGCCGGCACCCGACCAACGACTCAGACGGTGACCCAGCTGGTGACGACCTCGCGCTCCGCCGGGTCGGCGAACCGGCAGGCGAGGCTGATGGGGCCAGGTGGTATGCGCTCGGCCCGGAAGCGGCCGAACTCGTCGGCCGCCACGGTGAGCGACCCGTCTGCATGTCGCACCTCGAGCTCGGCGGCACGCGGGGCCACGATCTGTCCCAGCAGGCGGCGGCCGGTCGCCGGACTGGGATAGGGAGTCGCCACCTCCACCACCAGCGTCGTCGCGCCGGCGGTGAACGTCAGCAGTCGCGGAGTTCGCGTCGACCGGACGGCCGCTCCATCCAGGATGGAATCGGCCGTGAGCTCCGCGAGCTCGGCATCGATCGTGCGCCAGGTGAAGCTGGCCCGAGCGACGTCCAGAAGGGTGGCGGGCACCGGATCGATCTCCTCCAGCATGTCGCGCAGCAGGGCGAGAAGCTCGCGCTCGGCGGGAGAGTCGTCAGCCATCGTCACCCACCTCCCTAGGTCGTCGCTGTCTGTTCGTCGAGTAGCCCGCGGAGCTGTTGCAGGCACCGGCCCCTGGTCGGGCCGATGCCACCCACGGGGATGCCGAGGGCCCGTGACACCTCCGCGTAGGACAGCGCCGGCTCGGCGACGACCAGCCGCAGCAACGCCTGGCAACGCTCCGAGAGCTTCGCGAAGGCCGCCGCCACGGCGGCGCGCTCCTCGTCGGCGAGCAGTGCCGACTCCGGACCGGGCTCGCCGACAGAGTCGTCGAGGCCGAGTACGAGGCTTTCGGCCGGACGCTCCCTCCGGCCCAGCCGCAGAACCCGCAGGCACTCGTGCCGCGCGGTCGTGGACAGCCAGCCGGCGAGCAGCTCCGGGTTGCGCAGCCGGCCGAGATGCTCGACCAGCCGGAGCCATGTCGTCTGCCAGACGTCCGCAGCGTCCGCGTGGGCGAGACCATGGCTACGGGCCACGGCCCATACCAGCCGGGAGTAACGCTCGACCAGCTGGTTCCACGCTCGCTGGTCGCCATCGGCGGCGTCCCTGACCAGGTCGCTCGTCGATGGGTCGGCCACGCGCCGACCCTACCGGCCGGCTCGTCCGGCACGGCGCGGGCCGTCGGTGGCGGGTACGATTCCCCGAGCGCGGACCTCCTTGCACGGCATGGTCCGCAGCCTTCGTACCCGCCACCCCCCGTGATCACGGATCCCAACGGTCAGCCCCCCTAGAGCGGGCGGACGAGGGTTCGACGCCCTCGCCGCCGCCACTTGGCCGCAACGATCCGGACGACGCGGTCCCTGCGATGGGCCCGCTCGCGGTCGAAGGCCTGGCCCGCGTCGTAGACGAACGCGGCAACCACGGCACGTCGCCCAGACGTCACCATGACCCCCTGCCGTCGTCCCTGCACGACGCGATCGGGGGGCCCCGACCACGGGATGCGATGCATCCACCTGTACAGAGGGGGTCGAGCGTCTGCTGATACGTGCAGAGCGGGGCGGATTCCGGCGATCAGTCGGGCTTGCGTCGTCGACCGAACATGATCTCATCCCAACTCGGAACGCTCGGCCGCCGGGACCGGGCGGATCCCGCTGCGCGCCGCGCAGGCACCGCCTCGGTGGGCTCCTCGTCGGCGGGCTCCTCGACCGCGCGTCCGTCGTCCACGATCTCGATCCGGCTCGCGATGTCGGACAGCCGCAGCCGGTCGCTGGACGGTTCGTCGTCGTCGGCATCGGCCGGTGACGACCACAGGTCGGAACGGGACTCGTCGGTCCGGGAGCCGCTGCGCCTGCGCTCGCCGCGGCCGTTGCGTTCTCCGACGTCGCGGCGGCCGCGCCGCGCAGTGACCGGCACCGGCGCGGTCGGCTGATCGTCGGGGTCGGGCCCGGCCTCGGGCCGGTCCTCGTCCTCGACGACCGCGATGTCGGGCGGGCTGGTGCTCGCGGACTCGTCGTCGTACCCGGATTCGTCGGTGTCTGCGCTCACGACGCCCGCGACAACCGAGAGCCGGGCCGGCCCGGCGGCCACGACGGGCTCGGACGCACGTTCGCCCGCGATCGCGTTGGCCTCGTCGTCGTCCGGCGCGACCGACCGGCCGGCCGGGTCGAACGCGAAGCGTGCCGAGCGGGGACCGGCGCCGTTCTGCCAGCTTGCGCTGACCTGCCATCGCCCGTCGTCTCGCCGCCACGCGTCCCAGACCACGGAGTCCGGATCGACGTCGGACTGCCCGACCCACCGCGCGATCGCGTCCTCGAGCAGCGGCGCCGGGCCGTCTCCACCGGACCGGCGGATCGTGGCGCGGCGGGCCCGCCCGGCAATGTGCTCACGCTCGGCGAGCACTGCTCCGGCGTAGCGCATCACGCGATCAAGGGGCACACCGGCCGCGGCGGCCACCGACTCGACGCTCTCGCCCGACCGCACCCTGGCCTGGATGTCGCGCGGGCGCAGCTGACTGTCCATCTGAATCTCCAGCTGCCCTAGGCGCGCGCGATCGCCACGCATCGCGGCGTGCAGTCGTTCGTCGACGGGTAAGGCCATCGGGGACTCCTCGCCATCGGTACGGAGAATGAGGCGAGTGCCGTCCTCGCTCACGGCCACCAGTCGCAGCTCCCGCATCCTCGTACCTCCAGTGCACGGCTGACCCCATCGTGACCCGCATGCCACGCCGGACCAAGCCGCCATGCCGGGGGTTGCTCGGAAATCAGGTTCAGTTGCCGAGGACCTGCCGGAGGTAGTCGTTGCCCATGACCCGGTGCGGATCGACCCGGTCGCGGACGGCGCGGAAGTCGGCCAGCCGCGGACAGACCTGCTGGAGGTACGACGCGTCGCGGGTATGGAGCTTGCCCCAGTGCGGACGGCCGTCGTAGGAGACGAACAGCTCCTCGACCGCGTCGAACCATCCCCGGTACTCGGTTCGTGGATACGCATGGCAGGCGACGTAGACCGTGTCGCGTCCGTACGCCGTGGACAGCCACACGTCGTCGCCGGGTGCCAGCCGTACCTCGACCGGGAAGGCGATGCGCCACGGACCGTTCGACGTCAGCTGCCGGAACTCGCGCAAGGCCGCAACGGCGACGGCGCGGGGAAGTGCGTACTCCATCTCGTGGAAGCGGACCCGCCGGATGCTCGTGAAGACCGACGGAGCGGCGTCGACGAAGTCGCGGCGCGAGATCAGCCTGGCGCCGAGTCCGTTGACGGCCCTGGTGGAGCGTGGGATCGCGCGGGTGACACGCTGGATCAGCCCGACGCCGGCGTTCTCGATGACATCTCCCTCCCACCAGGAGCGGAGCCTCCCCAAGGGTCGCGGCGGGCCCTCGCTTCGGCGGTAGCGCTTGAGCTGGACCGAGTCGGTGAACGGCAGCCAATGGAACTCGACATGCTCGCTCTCGGCGTAGTCGTCGAAACGGTCGAGGATGTCATCGAGGCTCCCACGCTCCACGACCGCGTGCAGCAGGAACGCGGGCTCGACCTGGAACGTCAGGGCCGTGACGATCCCGAGCGCGCCGAGTCCGAGGCGGGCTGCGTGGAAGAGCTCGGCTTCGTGGTCGGGGGTGCAGCGGACGACCGACCCGTCGGGCAGCGCGATCTCGAGGCGGGTCACCTGTGCGGCGAGGCCCGCGACGGCACGTCCGGTGCCGTGCGTGCCCGTCGCAACCGCACCCGAGACGGTCTGGACGGCGATGTCACCCATGTTGGCCAGGCCCAGTCCTTGCTCGGCCAGTTGCGCGTTGAACACATGGAGTGGGGTCCCGGCCGCGACGGTGGCCTCGCCGCGACCGGTCGAGGGGTCCAGGTCGACGTCGAGGAGCCCGGTCATGCGGGCGAGGCGGACGTGGATCCCGTCCGTGACGGCGACCGGCGCGAAGCTGTGCCCCGAGCCGACCGGCTTGACGCGCACCCCGTCGCGACGGGCCGCGACCAGGAGTGCCGCGACCTCCGTGGCGTCTTTCGGCGCTGCCGTCCGGGCCGGTGTGGCCTCGACCGTTCGTGCCCAGTTCCGCCACCTGCCTGCCCGTGTCGACGCTGGCGAGGTCATGGCGTCATACGCTCTCACGCGCCCTCGTTCGGTCGAGGGCGGTCCCGGCCGCGCACGCGAGCGAGGCGAGCAGTCCGCTGGCGAGGGCGACCAGGTAGCCCCCCATGAAGACGAACGTCGTCACGATCCAGTCCAGTGTGCGGACTGGGAGTCGATCTGTGACCGACTGATGGGCGCGCGAGCGGGAGGGCGGTTCGGTGGCCCGCTGCGCAGAGCACGATGCCGATGCCGTACATCGACATCGGGAGCCGCGCGACGAGCCCGGACGCCGAGAACGCGAAGGCACCGGGTTGGCGCAGCACCTCGGCGTACGGACGCAACACGTTCGCCAGCCTTCCACGCGGATGGCACGCCGAACCGTCGCGGATGGCACGCTGCAGGGTTGCTGCATCTACCGCTTTGCCCAGGTTTGTGGAGCGGTTCAGCGTGCCATTCCGGGAGGGGCGGCGCCGGGGCGCCGCAACGGCGATGGGCGGGATCGTCCCCGGATCCCGGCTGGTTTGGCAGGATCGGAGCCGTGATCGCTCCTGCTGCGTCGGTCGAGCCGTACGACGCCCTGCTCGTGGTGTCCTTCGGCGGGCCGGAGCGCCCTGTCGACGTGCTGCCGTTCCTCGAGAACGTGACCCGGGGACGTGGCGTGCCGCGCGAGCGGCTCGACGAGGTGGCGCGCCACTACGACGTCCTCGGCGGCCGCAGCCCGATCAACGACCAGAACCGTGCATTGATCCAGGCCCTGGAACGCGATCTAGACCGGGCCGGCCTGTCGGTGCCGATCTACTGGGGCAACCGGAACTGGCACCCGTTCCTCGCCGACGAGCTGACCCGGATGCGAGAGGACGGCGTCCGGCGCGCCGCGGCATTCGTGACCAGCGCCTACGCGTCCTACGCGGGCTGCCGGCAGTACCGGGAGGACCTCGCAGCCGCGGCGACAACAGCGGGTCCGGACGCGCCGCGGATCGACCGGCTCCGCCACTGCTTCGACCATCCCGGCTTCGTCCGGGCCAACGCCGCCGGCGTGGTCGGCGCTCTCGGGGACCTCCCACACGAGGTGGTCGCCGGGGCCCGGCTGGTCTTCGTCACACACTCCATCCCGTCCGCCATGGCACGAACCGCCGGCGCCGACGGCGGCGCGTACGAGGCTCAGCACCGAGCCGTGGCGGCCGCGGTGACGGCAGACGTCGAGGTACGCACGGGTACCCGCCACGAGTACGACCTCGTGTACTGCTCCCGCAGCGGTCCGCCGCAGGTCCCGTGGTTGGAGCCCGACGTGAACGAGCACCTCGAGAAGCTGGCGGCACAGGGTGTCCCGGCTGCAGTGCTTGCGCCGATCGGGTTCGTCTCCGACCACATGGAGGTCGTGTTCGACCTGGACACCGAGGCCCTCACGACCGCCCGCCGGGTAGGCCTGCCGGTTGCCCGGGCAGCGACGGCGGGCACCCACCCCGCCTTCGTAGCGGCGATCAGCGACCTGTTCCTCGAACGTGCCACCGTCGAGCGCGGCGAACCCGCCCGGCGGGCCAGCGTGGGAGCGCCCGGGCCGTCGCATGACGTGTGTCCGGTCGGCTGCTGCCCCAACCTGCGCGGACATCGCCCCGCGTCGGGTGGCGAGGACGCACCCGGCGTGGCCGCAGGATCGCCGCAGTGACCGACGACGCCTCTGCCCTCCTCGCGCTAGCCGTCGACGTCGCGCGGGAAGCGGGCCGCCTGGTCCGCGAGCGGCGCGATGCCGTCATCCGGATGACCGTGTCCGCAACCAAGACGACCCCCACCGACGTCGTCACCGAATCCGATACCGCCTCCGAGGCGCTGATCCGCGAGCGCCTGCTGGGTGCACGTCCCGCCGACGGGCTGATCGGCGAGGAAGGTGCTTCGATCGACGGGCGATCAGGTGTCGCCTGGGTCGTCGACCCGATCGACGGGACCGTCAACTACCTGTACGGGATACCGCAGTACGCCGTGTCGATCGCAGCCGTCGCCGACGGCCGGACCGTCGTGGGGGTGGTACACAACCCGGTCAGCGGAGAGACCTGGACGGCCCGCCGGGACGGGGGAGCGGCACTGGACGGTCGGGCCGTCCACGAGTCCGGGTGCGACCGACTCGACCGCGCCTTGATCGCGACCGGGTTCGGCTACGACCCGTTGCGACGCGCCCGGCAGGCCGAGGTCCTTCGGCACGTCGTGCCGCAGGTGCGCGACATCCGGCGCGCCGGATCGGCGTCCCTCGACCTGTGCGCCGTCGCCACCGGACGCGTGGACGGGTATTACGAGCGCGGCCTGAAGTCGTGGGACCTGGCTGCCGGTGGGCTCGTCGCGGAGGAGGCGGGCGTGGTGGTGGGGGGTCTGCGGGGAGCGGCCGCGGGGGAGGATCTCGTCATCGCTGCCGGCCCAGCGCTGTTCCCGGCCCTGCACGGCTTGCTCGAGCCCCTTGGCCCGGACCGCGACGACTGAGGTCAGCTGCGCGCGCGGCGGCCGGAACGCCAGGCCTCGCCGAGCGGGACCTTGGCGCCCATCCGGAGAACCGCACCCTCGTATACGCGTCCCGCGACGACGACGAGCGCGGCGATGAGCCCCAGCATCAGCACCAGGGCGAGGCCGGCTTCCCACGCCGCCGCGTCGCCCCGGGCCATCCGGATCGGCATTGCGAGGGCACTGACCGGTGGCACCAGCGAGACGACGGCGGGTCCGGTCCCACTGTCGTTGAAGAACACGTAGAAGCTGGCGAAGAAGGACAGCATGGCGAGCATGGTGAGCGGCGTGGTCGCGTTCTGCAGCTCCTCCTGGCGCGATACCCGCGCTGCCGCGGCGGCCGACAGGCAGGCGTACGCGACATAACCGAGGACGAACCACCCCAGCACGAGACCGACCGGTTGGAGCATCGCGCCGCTCAGCGTGATCGACCCGCTCGCGACGCCGACCCCGACCCCCGCGGCCGCGATGAGCAGCAGCTGCGCGAGCCCGAGCAGCCCGATGCCCAGCACCTTGCCGGCCAGTAATGCGCGGGCCGGGATCGCCGACAGGAGGAGCTCGACGACGCGGCTCGACTTCTCCTCGACGACACCGAGCGCGACCCAGAACCCGTAGCCGAGCAGCTGACCGTAGAGGACGAGTGCGCCGAAGAACGCGATCGTGCCTCGCGTATTGCGCTCCTCGGCTTCGGGATCGAGCGTGACGGTCGCGAGTCTCGCCGTGTCGAGCGCTGACGCCACCTGGTCCGGGTCGAGACCTTCGTCCTCCAAGGCCTGCCGGCCGGTCACGGAGCCGTGAGCATTCTCCAGAACGGCCCGGAGAGATGTGTCGAGGTCTCTTTCGACGACGACCGAGTCTCCGTCGAGGTAGGCGTCAAGGCTGCCGTCACGAATCCTCCGCTCGGCTTCGCCCGCGTCGGCCACGTCGACCACGGTCAGCTCGACGTCGGCAAGCTCGGCCTGTCCTTCGGCGGCGGCCTGGAGAGCGGGCCCGTCGGGACCGGGGAACGCGACCTGATACGCGTCGGCACCGAAGCTCAGCACTCGCGGGAACACGACGAACAGCGCGATGATGCCGATGGTGATCGCCGTCGAGACGAAGAAGGAGCGGTCGCGGGCACGCTGGACGAACTCGCGACGCGCGACGAGTGCGACGGCCTCGCGGAACGAGAGGGCGCGCGTCATCAGGCCGCGACCTCCGCATCATTCGTGGCCAGGCTGTCGGACACGACCTCTCGGAAGAGCTCGACAAGCGTCGGCTCTGCCGGGCCGAACTGCCGGACGGGTCCGAGCCGCTGTGCAGCCGCGAGGAGCGCCTGGTCGTCTGCGCCCGCAGGCAGCTCGACGAGCGCAGGCTTGCCGGCCTCGCCGCGATCGAGCACTTTCGCGCCCTCGACCGCAGCGGCGAGTTGCTCTGCCCAGCCCTCGGCAGCGTCGACGAGCAGCCGGTACCGGCGCCGACCGGATCCGCCGCGAAGCTCGGCGACCGTCCCGTCCGCAACGATGCGTCCTTCGCGGATGATCGCGACGGCGTCGCACAACCGCTCGACCAGGTCGAGCTGGTGGCTGGAGAACACCAGTGCCGCTCCGCGGTCGACCCGCTCGCGCAGCACAGTGGCCATGGCGTCGACGCCGACCGGGTCGAGGCCGCTGAACGGCTCGTCGAGCACGAGGACCGACGGGTCGTGCACGAGTGCGGCCGCGAGCTGGACGCGTTGTTGGTTGCCCTGGGAGAGCTGTTCGACCCGGTCGCCGACCCGGTCGCCGAGGCCGAACCGCTCGAGCAACCCGGTCGCCGACTCGGCAGCGGCCTCCGCTTGGGCGCCGCGCAGCTGGGCGAGGAACACGAGCTGTTCGAGGACGCGCATCTTCGGGTAGAGGCCACGTTCCTCCGGCATGTAGCCGAACTCGCGCCGCGCGTTGCCGTCGAGCGGCCGTCCCCGCCAGCGCACCTGGCCGGCGTCCGCGTCCAGCACGCCGAGAACTATTCGCATGGCGGTCGTCTTGCCCGCGCCGTTGGTCCCGACGAACCCGTACATCTGGCCCGGTCGCACCGCGAAGGACAGGGCGTCGAGCGCAACGACCTCGCCGTAGCGCTTCGACAAGCTGTCCAGCTCGAGCACGGAGCCTCCTCGGAGTCCTGGACCGGCCATGATTCCGGACCGCTCGCGGCGTTCTTCGGTCTTGTGGACGGTACCGGTCATCCCACTTCAGGAAGATCTTCGACCGGCCCGGCGGGGCGGGTGCACCTTCGATCCGATCTTGAGGCAGAATTCCCGCCGCAGTTCGGGCACAACTTGGGCCTGCCGTGCGTTACGTGGGTCACGGTCCCACCCCGACCGGCGACGATAGATGACTGCCCAGCAAGGGGGATCCACCTATGGCAACTGACTACGACGCACCGCGCAAGACCGACGACGAGCTCTCCGAGGACTCCATCGAGGAGCTGAAGAACCGCCGGATGGACAAGACGTCCGGCATCGTCGACGTGGACGAGACCGAGCTCGCCGAGTCGCTCGAGCTTCCCGGCGCCGACTTGTCCAACGAAGAGCTTGCCGTGCGCGTCCTACCGCGGCAGGCAGACGAGTTCACCTGTTCGCAGTGCTTCCTCGTCCACCACCGCAGCCAGCTCGCGCGCGAGAAGGACGGTTACCTGGTCTGCCGCGACTGCGCGGCCTAGCCCGAGCGGCGCAAGGGATGGCCGGAGCATCCGGCCATCCCTTTTGCATGCGGCCGCCCTGATGGATGGTCGAGCAGACGGCCCGCGTACCCGCCCGGCATCGAGTCCGATGGTCGACGGCCACTAGGCTGGTCGGCCGACGGGGCAAGCGAGGGCTCGAGGGGAGTCGGATGGGACACCTGGACCACTTCAGCTATGGACTGCTGACCCCTGTCGTCTCCTACCTGATGGCCTGCACCGGCGCCGCCATTGGCCTGCGCTGCACCGTGAGAGCGCTGGGCGCCTCCGGCAGATCGCGGCGCAACTGGCTGCTGATGGGTGCCGCTGCCATCGGTTCTGGCATCTGGACGATGCACTTCATCGCCATGCTGGGCTTCGCCGTGGACGGCTCGAGTATCCGGTACGACGTCCCGCTGACCCTGCTCAGTCTGGTCGTGGCCATCACGGTGGTCGGCGCGGGCATCTTCACGGTCGCATACGGCCATGCCACGGCACGTTCGCTGACCATCGGTGGCATCGGCATGGGGCTGGGAGTCGCGACCATGCACTACACCGGCATGGCGGCCGTGCGAGTCAACGGGACGATCGGGTACGACGTTCTGCTCGTCGTCGCGTCGGTGGCGATCGCCGTTGCCGCGGCCACGGCCGCGCTGTGGATCGTGATCCAGGTCCAGCGCTTCTCCGGCGCCATGATCGCCGCCTTGGTCATGGGCGTCGCTGTCAGCAGCATGCACTACACCGCGATGGCGGCACTGCATGTCCAGCTCGACCCGGGGCAGTCGACTCTGTCTGGGGCAACCGCAGGAGAGTTCATCTTCCCGCTATCCCTGGGGTTGACGTCGTTGCTCTTCATTGCCTCGGTCTTCATCGCTGTCTCACCTCTCGAGGAGGACGAGTTCGAGTCCGAGTCGGCCGCTCAGCGTCGCGCGATCGAGGAACCCGCGGAGTGGTCCTGGACGGGCACGCAGGAACGACAACCGGCGGTCGAAGGTAGCCGTAGCGTACGTGGTCGCTAGGCGAGCCACTGCTGGACGAGAGCGTCGAGACGGACCCGCTCGGCGTCGCGGAGACCGCGCAGTGGCGGCCGGACGTCTTCGCGCACCGCGACGTCACGCAGGCTGAGCACACGCTTCAGCGCTGCGTGCCGCGGGAAGGCATCGAGCATTTCGCGCAGCTCGCCGAGCCGGGCGCTGCGATCCTCTACCGGGTCACGTACCGCGGCCGCGACCAGCTCCGGGAAGGCCGTCGCCAGCGCCGACACGGCGCCGGCCGCTCCGTGTGCGATGCCCGTGCTGATCAGGTCCTCAGCGCCGACGAAGACGTCCAGGCCGTCCATCAGATACGGCGTCACAAGGTCGAACGGGGCGTCGGACACCTTCATGCCGGCGAGGTTCGGCGCACGATCGCGCAACCGTGCGACAACCCGGACCGGCACCGCGTACCCGCTGACCCGCGCGAACTCGTAGACGTAGAAAGGCGTGGGCGCGCAGGCGCGGGCGGCGGCAGCGAAGTGCGCGAGTAGCGAGTTGTCGTCAAGCTGGAAGTACGGCGGGCCGATGACGGCTACGGCCGCCGCACCCGCAGTCGCGGCATGCTCGGCGAGCGCGATCGTGTCGGCTGTCGTCTGGGCGCCGCAATGCACGGCGACGTCCAGCCGGCCGGCGCTCGCCGCCAGGAACAGGTCGGTGAGCCGGTTCCGCTCCGGGACGGAGAGCAGGATCCCTTCGCCCGTCGTCCCCATGGCGAGAAGGCCGTCCAGGCCGCCGGCGGCGAGGAAGTCGACGAGGGGACCGACGGCGCCGTCGTCGAGGGCCGTGCCCCCGTCGCGCAGCGGCGTCACCGCTGCGGCCAGAGCACCTCTGATCACGGTCGAACTCTATGGTTCGGCGCTGCCGCCGATGCTCGCGCGGTCGAGGCTTGACCCTGACACAGTGTGAGGCCGTAGACCGGGAGAGGTCATGTTCAGCATTGGAGACTTCGCCAGACACGGTCGCGTGTCCGTGCGCATGCTGCGGCACTATGACGCGATCGCGCTGCTGCGACCGGCGTATGTCGACCAGATGACCGGGTACCGCTCGTACGCGGCTCAGCAGCTTTCGCGGCTGAATCGGATCGTCGCGCTGAAGGACCTGGGATTCACCCTCCAGCAGGTCCAGTCCATCGTCGACGACAAGGTGAGCGTCGAGGAGTTGCGCGGGATGTTGCGGCTGCGGCAGGCCGAGCTGCAGTCACAGATCGCAACCGACACCGCCCGGTTGGCGCAGGTCGAAGCGAGGCTGCAGATCATCGAAAGGGAGGGCGCCATGCCGGCCGACGACGTCCAGATCAAGCGCATCCCGGGAGTCAGGGTCGCGGAGCTCATCGGCACCGCAGCGAGCTTCGAGCCTGAGTCCGTCGGTCCGGTCATCCAGCCGCTGTATGACGAGTTGCGCGGCCGGCTCGACCGTGCCGGGCTGGCTCCCACCGGCGCGGCGATCGCCTCTTACGAGGTGTCCCCGGATGGCGACGGGGTACTCGTCCACGCCACCCTCCCGGTCAACGCCGATCCCAGCGACGACCACGGCTTCGCGATCGTGGATCTGCCCGCGATCGAGCAAGCGGCCACGATCACGCACCGTGGCTCGATGGACGGCGTCTTGCCGACCATCCAAGCGCTGGCTCGCTGGATCGACGCCCATGGATACCGCTCGGCCGGCTATAACCGCGAGCTCTATGTCGAGTGCGGCGATGACGGGGATGCGTGGGTGACGGAACTCCAAGAACCGATCGCGGTGAACTGACAGGGCCTGCTGAGACATGCACGAGACGTTGTTCCAGTCGGCAACTGATGCGGCACGATCGCTCAGCCGCAAGGAGATCTCTTCTCGTGAGCTGACCGAGATGCTGCTCACGCGGATCGATGCCGTCAACCCCGCGCTGAACGCTGTCGTGGAGTCCCGGCGCGAGGCGGCATTGCAAGAAGCGGCCGCCGCCGACGAGGCGATCGCGCGTGGCGGCGAGCTGGGACCGCTGCACGGCGTACCCGTGACCATCAAGGACAGCTTCAATGTCGCCGGACTGCACACCACCTGGGGAAATCCCGCCTTCAAGGCCTTCGTCGCGGACTCGGACGCCACGGTCGTGCAGCGGCTGGAGCGTGCTGGCGCGATCATCGTTGGAAAGACCAACGTGGCCCTGATGCTGGGCGACTTCGGGCAGACGGCCAACGATCTCTACGGCGTGACCAACAATCCGTGGGACACGACGCGCACGCCGGGCGGCTCCACCGGTGGAGCCGCCGCGGCGCTGTCTGCCGGGATGACGTTCCTCGACTACGGATCGGACCTCGTCGGCTCCATTCGCATCCCGGCGAGCTTCTGCGGTGTCTACGGACTGAAGCCGAGCGTCGGGATCGTCCCGTTGACCGGGTTCCAGCCGCCAGGCCCCCCGCCGCCTCCCAGCGACATGATGTACATGTCCGCGGTAGGCCCACTTGGCCGATCCGCCCGCGATCTCAGGACGGCGTTGAGCGTCACGGGCGGGCCCGAGAACCAGACGGCGAAGGCCTACTCCTGGACACTGTCGCCACCGCGCCACACCCGGCTGGAGGACTTTCACGTCGGCGTGGTGCTCGACCACGATCAGGCCCCGGTCTCCAGTGAGGTCATCGCACCGCTGTCCAAGGCTGCGGACGCGCTCGCCCGAGCGGGTGCGACGGTGGTCGAAGGCTGGCCCGATGGCGTGGACCCCGCCCGGCTTTACAAGTCGTTCGGGTTCCAGGTGCAGTTGTTCTTCGCCTTCCAGCAACCTGGTGAGGACTTCGCGAAATTCTCAGAGGTCATCGACCACGAGGCCCGCCGTATGGCGGCACGCGCTGCCTGGAACCGCTACTTCGACGACATCGACGTGTTCTTGTGCCCAGCAAACTTCACGCCCGCCTTCCCACACGACGCCAGACCCTTCGAACAACGCACGATCACGACGCCCGAGGGTGATCGGCCCTATCGCAACCAGGCCTTCTGGGTGTCGCACGCGTCACTGCCAGGCTTGCCCGCCGTGGCGGCACCCATCGGGCGTACGCCTGGCGGACTCCCCGTCGGCGCACAGATCGTTGGTCCGCTCTACGAGGACGACACGGCGATCACCTTCGCCGAACTGCTCGCAGATGTGGTCGGTGGATACGAGCCCCCGCCCCTCTAGTGCGTGATCCGGTTCAGTGGTCTGAACGCGCGGCGCCCCGGGCCGCGTCGAGAGCCGCGGCGAGCCGGTCCGGATGCCGCGTCGACACCAGCCAGTACGGCACCGGGTCCGAGGGGTCGTCGACCCTGACCCGCACCATCGGCCGGATGTATCCGCGGACCAGCAAGAAGGCGCGCGGGTCGGCCTCGGGCCCTCGAGCCGAGCGGGCCCGGGCCGGATCGAGAGGCTCGACCGCGCCGACGGCCCACAGCGGCAGCCGCGCGGGACCGGCGACGAACGCGTCGTCCTCGACGGCGACGACGGCTCGGCCGTACGCCAGCAGGCCGCCGACGATCAGGAGGAGCACCGTGAGGGTCACCGGCACCGACACCCGCGGGCCGTAGGCGTGCTGCACGGCCAGCCACACCGAGACCGGCGCCGCGAGCGGTATCAGCCACCACGACGGAGGCACCCGGAGACGTTCGCGGTAGCGACGCACGTCAGCAGGGTCCCACCCGTCGCCATAGCCGCCGCGTCTAGGGTGACGCGGTGAGCCGGGACGTGAATGTCGAGGACGGGCCCCAGGTCGACGCGGGCGCCGTCACCTGGTGGCTCGCCGACCCCGATCACGCGTTCACCGGCGTGCGCCTGGTCCAGGAGATCGGGCTTCCCGCTGACCGCCTGGTGTTCGCAGCCGTCCCGGGCGGCTGGTCGCTGCGCCTCCCGCGCCCACCGGTCCGGCGCATGGAGTACCGGCTGGCCGTGCGCCACCGGGCTGGCCGGAGAGAGGAGGTCTGCGACCCCGGCAACCCGCGCCGGGCGCGCGGCGCGTTCGGCGACAAGTCGGTCGTCGAGTTCCCGGGTTACGCCCCGCCGGCCTGGCTGGCCGCACCCACGGTCGAGGGCGGGCATGTCGAGCTGTCGGTGCCGGCCCGCGGTCTGTCCGTCGACGTCGGCGTTCGGCTGTGGTCGCCGGCAGAGGTCGCGGCCACGGAGCCGCTGCCGTTGCTCGTCGTCCATGACGGACCGGAGTACGACCGGCTGGCGGCGGTCACCACCTTCGCCGCGGCGATGATCCGATCTGGTCAGGTTCCGGTGCACCGTGTTGCGCTCGTCGCGCCGGGCGACCGGAACGCCTGGTACTCGGCGAACGTCCGCTACGCCCAGGCCCTCGCCGGAGCCGTGCTGCCTGCGATCCGTACGGCGGCCGGTGTCAGCGGGCCGGTGATCGGCATGGGAGTGAGCCTCGGCGCGCTGGCCATGCTTCATGCACAGCGCCGCCACCGCGGGTTGCTCGGCGGCCTGTTCCTCCAGTCCGGATCGTTCTTCGACCCGGCGCTCGACCCCCAGGAGCGTGGCTTCTCCGGCTTCACACCGGTGACCAGGTTCGTCGGCCGGGTCCTCCGGGGAACGGCACCCGGTGATCCGGTGCCGGCGACCCTCACCTGCGGCACGGCCGAGGAGAATCTCGACAACAACCGGCAGCTGGCCTCGGCCCTGCGGTCCCAGGGGTACGACGTCCGGCTCGTCGAGGTGCCGGACGCCCACAACTTCGTCGCCTGGCGAGACGCGCTGCACCCCGCGCTCACCGATCTGCTCGTAGCCGTCTGGGATTGACGGATCGGTAGCTTGTGAACGTGACCCGCCGCGAGTTCGCGATCCTGCCGGACGCGCCGGCAGGCTGCTCCGGCGAGGTCGTCGCGTACGGGCACTACGGCCGGCCGTTCCTGGTCTTTCCGTCCGAGCAGGGCAGCCCGTGGGACTTCGAGAACAACGGCATGATCGACGCCGTGCGGCAGCTGCTCGACGGCGGTCGGGTCAAGCTCTACTGCATCGGCTCTCACGACGGCGCCACGTGGTCGAACCAGTCGATTCCGCTCGAGGAGCGGGCGCGACGGCACGACGGGTACGAGCGGTGGGTGCTGGGCCAGGTCCTGCCGCTGATCGACCACGACTGTGGGGGTCGGCAGGAGGTGGGCACCGTCGGCTGCTCCCTGGGCGCCTATCACGCGTTGACGTTCGCCCTGCGACACGCGGACCGGTTCCCGTTGGCGCTCGGCCTGTCCGGCAGCTACGACCCCACAGCGTGGAACGGCTGGGGCGAGCGCGGTGACGCGGCCTATTTCACGAACCCGACCGACTTCGTCCCGCATCTGCACGGATCCCACCTGGACTGGTTGCGCTCGCGGCTGTGGGTAGTGCTGGTCGTCGGGCAGGGGATGTGGGAGGACACGACAGGTTCGCTGCCCTCGACCCGGCGGATGGCCGGTCTCCTGCAGGGCAAGGGGATCCGATGCGAGCTCGACGTCTGGGGTCACGACGTCCCACACGACTGGCCGTCCTGGCGAGCCCAGTTCGCACACCACCTGCCCCGCTTCTGCTGAGAAGGTGATGCCATGGCCTCCGGCCGGAACCGCACCGAGCACGTCATCGGCCTGCTCCTCGGGACCGAGGAGGACTGGCCGCGTGCGTTCGAAGAGCTCGTGCGCCGAATCGGTGCCGTTCCCGGTCGCGACGGAGAGCCACACACGCTGCAGACCGAACGGATCACGATCGAGCCGTTCGACCTGCGCGCCGTTCCCCGCTACGACCTGGTGATCGACCGGCTGGCTTACTGGTACTACGTGCCGCGCGAGTGGCTGAAGAAGATCGCCCTGATGGACGACGTGTACCTGCTGAACAGCCCGTTCACGTTCCAGTCGATGGAAAAGCATGCGGCCTACTGCGCGATGATCCGGCTCGGGCTCAAGGTTCCCGACACCTGGCTGGTCCCGTACAAGAACCCGGTCGACAACGCGAGATACGCCTACACGGCGACGAAATACAACCTGCCCTTCGACCTGGACGCCGTGGCCGATCGGATCGGGTACCCGCTTTTCATGAAGCCGTACGACGGGGGCGCCTGGGTCGGCGTGTCCCGGATCAGCGGCCCCGAGGATCTCCACCGCGCATACGACGAGTCCGGCGAACGGCTGATGCACCTGCAGGCGTCGGTGGAGGGCTACGACATCTTCGCGAGGTCGCTCACGATCGGCGCGGAGACGATGGTGATGAAGTTCCAGCCCGAGCTTCCGATGCACGAGCGCTATGCGGTTGAGCACGACTTTCTGTCGCCGCAGGCGGGCTCGGAGGTCCTGACCATCTCACGGCTGATCAACGCCTTCTTCCGGTGGGAGTTCAACTCGTGCGAGTCGTTGGTCCGTGCCGACGAGGTCCACCCCATCGACTACGCGAACGCCTGTCCGGACATCGCGGTCACGTCGCTGCATTACTACTTCCCGTGGGCGATCTCCGCGCTGGTGAAGTGGTCGGCCTTCTGCGCGGTCACCGGCCGCCGCTCGCGTCTCGATCTGGACACCGGCAGGTACTTCGAGGTCGCCGACCTGGACGATCTCTCCTACGACGAGAAGCTGAGCCGTTACGCCGCGTTGGCCGAGGAGTATTTCGAGTCCGACCGCTACCGCGAGTTCTGCGCGACCTCGCTGGCCGACCTGGACGACATGGTCCTGGACTGGGTCGCGTCGGCCGACTTCGACGCCCTGCTGGTCGACACGGTCCGGTCGACCTATCCGCCGCACGAGCAGGACCGGTTCGTCGCCCACTTCCGCGGTCTGCTCGCCCTCTGGGTACGCGACAACACCGCATGACCCGCGGGTAAGGTCACCGTCCGTGACCGAGCGTGCCACGCCGACGAGGGGCGTCCCGACGGACGCGGTGCTGCCGCCGCGCCATCCCGACGCTCCCGCGCCCGGCCAGCAGATCGCATCGCACTATCACCTCTGCGTAGGCTGCGGACTCGATCATCCGACCGGCCTGCGGGTCGTCGTCACGGCGGGCGACGGGCTGACCCTGTCGGGCAGCTTCACGGTCACCGAGGACCACCAGGGCGCGCCCGGCCTGGCCCATGGGGGAATGCTCGCGCTCGCGTTCGACGAGGTGCTCGGTTCGCTGATCTGGCTGGTCGGCGTGCCGGCGGTGACGGGTCACCTCGAGACCCACTTCCGGCGGCCCGTTCCGGTCGGCACGACGTTGCACATCACCGCGCAGGTCGACGGTCAGTCGGGCCGGAAGCTGTACGTGAGCGCCGCGGGGCGAGCTGACGCGCCGGACGGGCCCGTCGCGGTCCGCGCGAGCGCCGTCTTCGTCATCGTCGGCGCCGAGCATTTCGTGGCGCATGGTCGCCCAGAGGACGTCGACGCGGCGCTTGCCCGCGACGATGTCCGTCGGGTCGCCCGGGCGTTCGAGGTCAACCCGTGACCGCGCCGGTGGAGATCCTGGTCGTTCGCCTGGACCCGTCGCTCCCACTTCCCACGTACGCGCACGCGGGAGACGCGGGTGCGGACCTGGCGACGGCGGAGGATGTCACGCTCGCGCCCGGTGAGCGCGCGACGGTCGGCACGGGCATCGCCGTCGCCCTACCCGACGGATACGCTGCGTTCGTCCACCCGCGATCTGGCCTTGCGCAGCGGCTCGGGGTGAGCATCGTCAACACGCCGGGCACGGTCGACGCCGGGTACCGCGGTGAGATCAAGGTGGTGCTGGTGAACCACGACCGCAGCGTTCCGGTCGTCTTCCATCGAGGCGACCGGATCGCCCAGCTGGTGGTTCAGCGGGTCGAGCGGGCACGGTTCCACGAGGTCGAACGGTTGCCGGGCTCGGTTCGTGGCGCGGACGGGTACGGATCGACCGGGGTTTCACCGACCGCCCGCGACGGAGGGATGTAGTCCGTGTTCCGACGCCGACGTCGCGACGACGGTGCGGGGGACGCCCAGTCCGCCGGCAACGACGCTGCGCAGGCCGCCGCTGAGCTCACCGAGGCGGGTGAGCAGTCCGAGGTCGGCTCGGACGAACAGGCGGAGTCGTCGGCCAAGACTCCCCGGCCGCATGGTCCGTTCGACGTCTCGGAGATCGATCTGGCCGACCCGGCCGGGCGCCGCGTCGACCTCGGTGGGCTGCTCGTACGCGGTGACGAGGGCCTGCAACTCCAACTCCAGGTCGACGAACGATCGGGCACGGCCACCAGCGTGATGATCGTGCACGGTGATGCCGCGGTGCAGCTCATCGCGGTCGCGGCTCCGCGGAGCTCGGGCATGTGGGACCAGACCCGGCTGCAGATCGCCGCCGACGCGCAGCGGCGTGGCGGCACGGTCACCGAGGCCCCTGGTCCCTTCGGCACGGAGGTCAGGCTGGTGCTGCCGATGACCACTCCGCAGGGGAAGAGCGGCGTCCGACCCTCGCGCGTGACCGGTATCGACGGCCCTCGGTGGATGCTGAGGGCGACGTTCCTCGGCAAGGCGACGACCGACGCCCAGGAGTTCGCCCGGCTCGTCAACGTCGTCCGCGACACCGTGGTGGTGCGAGGCGACCGCCCGATGGCGCCCGGCGACCTGATCCCACTCAAGGCGCCGGAGCGCGCGGAGCCTCCGACGGAGCCGCCCCCCGACCAGCCACCGTCGCCGACGTGACCCGCAGGCGGGTAAAATCGTCTTGTGGACAATGGCAAGACCGGCGGGCGCGGCGGCGTTTGGCGGGCGTTGACGCGGTGGGCAGCCTCGGAGTCCGAGATCGACGCCGCCGAACTGCGGAAGAACTCCCGGGGCGCGGGCTGCGTCCATCTGTCGCAGGTCAGCGACCGTGAGCGGGCCAAGGTGCGCGGCGTGTTGCACACAGTGACGCTTCAGCCGCGGGCCGGTGTCCCAGCGCTGGAGGCCGAGCTCTTCGACGGGTCGGACGTTCTCACGCTGATCTTTCTCGGTCGTCGGCGCATCGCCGGGATCGACTGCGGGCGTAGTTTGGTCGCCCATGGCCGCGTGACGACGGTCGACGGGCGCCGCGTCATGTACAACCCGCAGTATGAGCTGCTCCCGGCTGGAGCCGCGTGACCGAGCGGCGCGGCGGCTTCCTGGCGGCGATCGCTGCGGACGACCGGTTCCGGGCCGGCGATGCCCTCCTGACTCCAGGGGCCTTTCTCGACGCAAGCATCCCGCTCGCATTGTTCACGGTCGTGTATGCGGCCGCGGGGCGCAACCTGGCGCTGTCGCTCTGGGTCGCTGTCGGTGCGGGTCTGGTGCTTGCGCTGGTCCGGTTGCTGCGCCGCGAACCGCTGCAGAACGTGGTCGCCGGTCTCGTCGGGCTTGGGATCGCGGCCTTCCTGGCGGCCCGGACCGGACGGGCAGAGGACGTGTTCCTGCCTGGCCTGCTCATCAACGTCGGGTATGGCCTCGCGTATCTGATCTCGATCGTCGTGCGCTGGCCCCTCCTCGGCGTCTTCGTCGGCCTCGTCACCGGCCAGGGGATGTCCTGGCGCGACGATCCGGCACTCTTGCGCGCATACATGAAGGCGAGTGCCGTGTGGGTGGCGATGTTCGCCGTCCGGCTGGCCGTCCAGGTGCCGCTCTACCTGGCCGGTGACGATCGGCTGGGCTGGCTGGCCGGTGCTCGCCTGGTGATGGGCTGGCCGCTGTTCCTGCTGGTGGCGTACGTGTCCTGGCTGATCATCCGGCCCGCGTACCGCGAACACGCGAAGCGGCAGATCGACTCCGAGCTGGCCTGACGGCGGTGCCTTCGGGTGCCTCCCTGGTTCACGTGGCACGCTGTGCCGCTCCACAAAATGGGCAAATCCGGCGCTGGAACGACGGCGCGGCGTGCCACGTGCGACGCCCTGGCGTGCCACGTCGTCGGCGACGCCGGTCCGCCCTGATGGTCACCGTTGGTGAGCCGCTAGCGGTTACGACTCGACGAGTCGCCTGGAATGAGCAGCGGCACGCCGTACATGGCCCTCGCTACCGCCGACTGACGAACGATCCGGTCGATGACAGAGTCCGGGTCGTGCTGGACTTCGGCGCCGGTCCAGCGGACCACCACGAATCCCCGCTCCTCGATGCGGAGCTGCCGCGCCTTCTCCCTGACCAACGTCATGCCGGGGTCGTCGCGCGGATCGGTGTACTTGACCCTGCCGTCCGCTTCGCCCACCAGTCGGTACGCCTCCCAGAGGAAGTCCGAACGGACACCGTCACGACCATTGCCGACGACCCATCGGTTGCACTCCGGGAGAGGAAGTCGGCGGTGGACGAAGAGTGCGTACGAGCACGACTCGAGCCCCGACTCGCGTCGGCCGGAGGCGTGGTCTGCGACCAGCCGAACCGCCGACGCGCCGCTCCAGCCGCGCATCCAGGCGGCGATCCGATCGAGGTCGGACCTCGTCGCGAGACTTCCCGCGAGGGCGGCGTCGGCCACGACCAGACCTGCCGCGAAGCCGTGTAGGCGGGTCACGTCCAGTGCGGTGCGGGCGGACCGGAGAACTGCCATGCCCCATTCCGAGCCGATGTCGCAGGGCTCGACGCGTGCCGTGCGAAGGCGAAGGTCGGGGTGGTACGCGCGGCGGCCTTCGGGCCTGGTCGCCTGTGAAAGTGTGACGCGGTCCGGCTGACCGTGGGGCACGGGGAGCCCGGAGAGCAGCGCGGCCGAATAGTGGCTCGCCCACCCACGCCGGCCCAGCGAGATCCAGGCGGCCCGAGCCTCGAGCGCATGTCGGGCGGCTGGTACCGCGGCGCTGCGTTGCCAGAGGTCTGCGTCGCAGAACATGCCCTTACGTATCCGGATGAGCCGTCCCTGGGCGACCGCATGCCGGATCGCTGCCTCGCTCAGGCCCGACCTGCGGGCCTCCTCGAGGCCGAAGACGATTCCAGGGAGCTCCATTGCCGGCCAGCGTGGCCGATTCGGCAGGAACCCGCGCCCGTCATCCACAGGCACCGAGGGCGGCACCCCTCGGTGCGGCACCGTGCACCACTTGCAGCACCGGGGCCACCCCACACCACGTGGCACGTTGCGCCGTTCCACAAAGTCGATCAAAACAGGCGCTTGGGCAACGGAGCAGCGTGCCACGCACGACGGGCAGGCGTGCCACGTCGCCGTCGACGGCGTAGATGCCCCCGGCTTGGCCGATGCCTCAGGTGGTCGGAGCGCCGTGGGGGGAGAGCAGGTCTTCGAGCTGCTGTTCCCGGTCCGGTGCCGCCACGAAGAGCAACTCGTCGTGGGCCTCGAGGGGCAGGTCCGGCAGCGGCGCGTGGACGTGCTTGCCGCGGATCACCGAGACGAGCGTCGTGTCGGCGGGCCAGGGGACGTCCGCGATCGCGGTGCCGACGATGGGGGAGTCGTCAGGCAGCGTGAGCTCGACCAGGTTGGCCTCGCCCTGGCGGAACGTGAACAGCCGCACGAGGTCGCCGACACTGACGGCCTCCTCGACGAGCGCGCTCATGATTCGTGGTGTTGACACCAAGACATCGACGCCCCACGACTCGTTGAACAGCCACTCGTTCTGGGGGTGGTTGACCCGCGCGACGACCCGGGGTACGCCGAACTCGGTCTTGGCGAGTAGCGACACGACGAGATTGACCTTGTCGTCCCCGGTGGCTGCGATGACGACGTTGCAGCGCTCGAGGGCCGCCTCCTCGAGCATGGACAGCTCGCATGCGTCGCCAAGGAGCCACTCGGCCTGGGGGACGGACGCTGCCCGGATGGCCTTGGGTTCGCGGTCGATCAGCAGCACCTCGTGGCCGTTGTGCAGGAGCTCGGCCGCGATGGAGCGCCCGACGTTGCCGGCGCCGGCGATGGCGACGCGCATCAGACCTCGACCTCCGGTGTGGACTCGAAGACCTCGGTGATCCGGGCCGTGTCCTCCACTCTCATGATCACGTGCACGAGATCGTCCTCCTGGACGACCGTGCCGGCGTCGGGCACGATGCCGTCGCCGTATCGGGTGAGGAACGCGATCCTTGCGCCCGAGGCCGCTTCCAGCGCCGAGACGGGATGTCCTACCCACTCGCTCGTCACATGGATCTCGGCCAGCCGGACGGTGCCCGACGGGTCGACCCATTCCGTCTCGGCGCCCTCCGGGATCAGCCGGCGGAGCATCTGGTCGGCCGTCCAGCGGACCGTCGCGACCGTCGGGATCCCGAGGCGCTGGTAGACGGCGGCCCGGCCCGGGTCGTAGATCCGGGCGACGACGTTCTCGACCCCGAAGGTCTCGCGCGCGACCCGCGCTGCCAGGATGTTCGAGTTGTCGCCGCTGCTCACCGCGGCAAAAGCCTCGGCTTCCTCGATCCCGGCTTCGCGGAGGACGTCGCGGTCGAATCCGATGCCGGCGACCGTCCGACCCTCGAAGCCGGCATGGAGACGCCGGAAGGCCTCCGGGTTCTGGTCGATGACCGCGACGGTGTGACCGCGCGACTCCAGGATGTGCGCAAGCGTCGAGCCCACCCGGCCGCAACCCATGATCACGACGTGCACGACGGTCCCTTCACGCGGCAGGCGCCCACAGGTCCTTCGCTGCCGACGGCGCCTCTGACGACGTTACACGGACGGCGGCGCGTCCCGATCACCCCTGCATGCGGTTCGCGCCCTAGCATTCGGACCGTGATGAGCCTGGGCGATATCGCACGGCGGGTGCTGATCGGGCGCCCGCTCGCCAGCAGCCGGCTGGGCGACACGCTGCTGCCCATCAGGGTCGCGCTGCCCGTTTTCGCCAGCGATCCGCTGTCGTCGGTGACTTACGCGACTCAGGAGATCCTGGTCATCCTGACCTTGGGTGGGCTCTCGTTCCTCTATCTCGCGCCGTGGGTTGCTGCAGCCGTCGTCCTGCTGCTCATCGTGGTCGTCCTGTCGTACCGCCAGCTCGTCTACGCATACCCGACGGGAGGAGGCGACTACGAGGTCGCTGCGACGAACCTCGGCTCGAACGCCGGCCTGGTGGTCGCCAGCGCGTTGCTGGTCGACTACGTGCTCACTGTGGCGGTTTCGGTGTCCGCGGGCGTTGACAACCTGATATCTGCAGTGCCCGAACTGAGTGACGAGCGGGTGACGATCGCGCTCGCCGTCGTGGTGGTGCTCGCGGCGATGAACCTCCGGGGCATCAGGGAGAGCGGGCGGGCCTTCGCAATACCGACCTATCTGTTCGTCGTCGGCATCGTCTCGATGATGATCTGGGGGCTGGGCCGGACGTTCTTCGGGGACCCACCCGTCGCCGAGAGCGCCGCGTACGACGTGCACGCGGAGATGACCGGGCTCGGCGGGATCGCGCTCATCTTTCTCGTGCTGCGTGCGTTCGCGTCCGGATGTACGGCGCTGACAGGCGTCGAGGCGATCGCCAACGGCGTGCCGGCCTTCAGGAAGCCGAAGAGCAAGAACGCGGCGACGACGCTCGCGCTCATGGGTGGGCTGTCGATCACCATGTTCAGCGGTATCACGGCGCTGGCTCTCATCTCCGACGTGAGGTACACGGAGAACCCGTGCGACCTGGTCGGCTTCGACTGCGCGGCGGATCCACAGCCCACGGTCGTCGCACAGGTGGCGGCCGCCGTGTTCGGCGACGCGACCATCCCCTTCTACTACATCCAGGCGGCCGCGGCCCTGATCCTGGTGCTGGCCGCTAACACGGCCTTCAACGGCTTCCCCCTGCTCGGCTCGATCCTGGCGCAGCACCGCTATGCGCCGCGGCAGCTGCACACCCGTGGCGACCGGCTGGTGTTCAGCAACGGGATCGTGCTGTTGTCGGTCTTCGCCGGACTGCTGATCTTCGCGTTCGACGCGTCGGTGACCCGCCTGATCCAGCTCTACATCGTCGGCGTCTTCACTGCGTTCACCCTCGGCCAGACCGGCATGGTGCGGCACTGGAACGGCATCCTGAGCGGCACCCTGCGGCCCGAGGACCGGCGCCGGATCCAGCGCTCACGGGCGATCAACATGGTCGGCGCCGTCATGACCGGAACCGTGCTGGTCATCGTCACGATTTCCAAGTTCACCCACGGTGCCTGGATCGTATTCGTCGCGATGCCGGTTCTGTTCGTGCTGATGCGTGGCATCCGGCGCCACTACGACAACGTCGCCGCCGAGCTGTCTGCCGACGGCGCAACGGGAACCGAAGCCTCGCTGCTGCCGTCGCGGGTTCACGCCATCGTGCTGGTCTCCACGATCCACAAACCCACCTTGCGGGCGCTGGCGTATGCGCGGATCGGGCGCCCGGACGTGCTCGAGGCCGTGACCGTCAACGTCGACCTCGACGAGACGAGGGCGCTGACCGACGAATGGGACCGCCGCAACCTGCCGGTGCCGCTCAAGGTGCTCGACTCGCCCTATCGCGAGATCACCCGTCCGATCATCGAGTACGTCAAGAGCATCCGCCGTTCCAGCCCGCGCGACGTCGTGATCGTCTACATACCCGAGTACATCGTCGGACGCTGGTGGGAACAGCTCCTGCACAACCAGAGCGCGTTGCGGCTCAAGGGCCGCCTGCTGTTCACCCCGGGCGTGATGGTCGCCAGCGTTCCGTGGCAGCTGCGGTCGTCCGACGTCGCACTGCGCAAGGAGGACGGCTCCTCACCGGGCGACGTGCGACGCGGGGAGACAGTGGCCACGCGCCGCCGTGACGGCTCCTGAGGCGGGCAGGCTGAGGCCATGCAACTGCGAATCTTCACCGAGCCCCAGCAGGGTGCGACCTACGACCAACTCCTCCGCGTGGCGAGGGCCACCGAGGAGCTGGGGTTCGATGCCTTCTTCCGCTCCGACCACTACCTGGGCATGGGGACCGATGGCCTGCCCGGCTCGACCGATGCGTGGATCACACTCGCGGGCCTGGCTCGAGAGACGTCACGGATCCGGCTCGGCACCCTCGTGTCGCCCGTGACGTTCCGCCTGCCGGGCCCGCTTGCGATCTCGGTCGCGCAGGTCGACGCGATGAGCGGCGGGCGGGTCGAGCTCGGTCTGGGTGCGGGTTGGTACGACGCCGAGCACTCGGCATACGGGATTCCGTTCCCATCCGTGGGCGAGCGGTTCGACCTTCTCGAGGAACAGTTGGCGGTCGTCACCGGGTTGTGGGAGACCCCGCCGGGGGAGCGGTACAGCTTCGCGGGCGATCGGTACATGGTGACCGGCTCACCGGCGTTACCGAAACCCGTGCAACGGCCGCGACCACCGTTGATCCTCGGCGGCACCGGGCCTACTCGCACGCCGCGGCTCGCCGCGCGGTACGCGGACGAGTTCAACGTCGGCTTCTCGTCGGTCGAGCGGACCAGCGGGGTGTTCGAGCGGGTCCGGGTTGCCTGCGACCGGGCCGGTCGCGAGCCGGCTTCGATGGTCTACTCGATCGCCCAGACCGTCGCCTGCGGCGAGAACGAGACAGAGGTGGCTCGGCGGGCAAACGCGATCGGCCGCGACGCCGCGGATCTGCGCCGGAACGGTCTGGGTGGTACGCCGGCGCAGGTCGTGGACAAGCTCGGACGATTCGCCGAGCTGGGCGCGACACGCGCATACCTCCAGGTGCTCGATCTCGACGACATCGATCACCTGGCCCTCATCGCCGACCAGGTCCAGCCGCAGGTGGGGTGATTCCGTCCCCGCCCCTGTCGAGTTGCAGACGGTCTCGTGTATCTTGACGTCAAGAGAAATCCATTGCTTCGGTCTACCCTCGCGAATGAAGGTCGCCGGGGCGGGCAGGATGGGGCACGGCACGAGAGAGGACGGTCGGCGTGACGACCAGCGTGGACAGCTTCGGCGCCAAGGGGACCCTCGAGGTCGGCGGCTCCTCCTACCAGATCCACCGGATCGCGGCCGCCGGCGACGTCGCGCGGTTCCCGTACAGCCTGAAGATCCTGCTCGAGAACCTGCTCAGAACAGAGGACGGCGTGAACGTCACGGCCGACGACATTCGAGCCCTCGTGGACTGGGACGCGACCGCGCAGCCGAGCGTCGAGATCCAGTTCACCCCGGCCCGCGTGATCATGCAGGACTTCACCGGTGTGCCGGCCGTCGTCGACCTTGCGACCATGCGCGAGGCGATGACGCAGCTCGGTGGAGATCCGGGCCGGATCAACCCGCTGAGCCCGGCCGAGCTGGTGATCGACCACTCGGTGATCGCCGACGTGTTCGGCGCACCCGACGCGTTCCTGCGCAACGTCGAGCTCGAGTACGAACGCAACCGCGAGCGCTATCAGTTCCTGCGCTGGGGCCAGGGCGCGTTCGAGGACTTCAAGGTCGTACCACCGGGGACGGGCATCGTCCATCAGGTCAACATCGAGCACCTGGCCCGGACGGTCATGGTTCGGGACGGAGTCGCGTACCCCGACACCTGTGTGGGTACCGACAGCCACACGACCATGGTCAACGGCCTGGGTGTCGTCGGCTGGGGCGTCGGTGGCATCGAGGCCGAGGCCGCGATGCTCGGCCAGCCGGTCAGCATGCTGATTCCACGGGTCGTCGGGTTCAAGCTCTACGGCGAGCTGCCAGAGGGGGCGACCGCCACGGACCTCGTGCTCACGATCACCGAGCAGCTCCGCAGGCACGGTGTGGTCGGCAAGTTCGTCGAGTTCTTCGGGCCGGGAGTCGCTGCCGTTCCGCTCGCCAACCGGGCGACCATCGGGAACATGAGCCCGGAGTACGGCTCGACCATCGCGGTGTTCCCGATCGACGACGAGACTGTGCGCTACCTGACGCTCACCGGCCGGACCGACGACCAGATCGCCCTCGTCGAGGCGTACGCGAGGGAGCAGGGCCTCTGGCACGACCCGTCCGTGGAGCCGACCTTCTCCGAGTACCTCGAGCTCGACCTGTCGACGGTCGTGCCGTCGATCGCCGGGCCGAAGCGTCCGCAGGACCGGGTGTCGCTCACCGACGCGAGGTCGGCGTTCCGCAAGGCACTGCGGGACTACGTCGACCACGAGGACGACGCGCCGGCGAGCGAGCTCGACCACGCCGTCGAGGAGACGTTCCCCGCGAGCGACCCGGTGTCGGTGCACCCACGCAACGGCGCCGAGGACGCCCGGCCAACTCTCGACACCACCGGCGCCACGGGGAGGCCGTCGTCGCCGACGCCGGTTCGGCTGGACGACGGCACCGAGGTCGAGCTCGACCACGGCGCCGTCGTCATCGCGGCGATCACCTCGTGCACCAACACGTCCAACCCGAGCGTCATGATCGGGGCCGCGCTGCTGGCCAAGAAGGCCGTCGAGCGGGGCCTCAACCGCAAGCCGTGGGTCAAGACCACGCTGGCCCCCGGCTCGAAGGTGGTCATGGACTACTACGAGCGGGCCGGACTCACCCCGTACCTGGAGAAGCTGGGCTTCCACCTGGTGGGTTACGGCTGCACGACCTGTATCGGCAACTCGGGGCCGCTGCCCGAGGCCGTGTCTGCCGCGGTGGCCGACGCTGACCTGTCCGTCGCCGCGGTGCTCTCGGGCAACCGCAACTTCGAGGGCCGGATCAACCCCGACGTGAAGATGAACTACCTCGCGTCGCCGCCGCTCGTCGTCGCGTACGCGCTGGCCGGAACGATGGACCTGGACATCACGAGGGAGCCGCTCGGTGCCGACCCGGCCGGCGAGCCGGTGTACCTGCGCGACATCTGGCCGTCGCCCGCCGAGATCGAGCAGGTGGTCGAGACGGCGATCGCCAGCGAGATGTTCACCCGCGACTACTCCGACGTCTTCGCCGGCGATGAGCAGTGGCAGTCGTTGCCGACCCCGTCGGGCGACATCTTCGAGTGGGACCCCGAGTCGACCTATGTGCGCAAGCCTCCGTACTTCGACGACATGAGCGTCGAGCCGGAACCCGTCGGTGACATCTCCGGCGCCCGGGTGCTCGCCAAGCTCGGCGACTCGGTGACCACGGACCACATCAGCCCGGCCGGAGCGATCAAGGCGGACTCGCCGGCGGGCGAGTATCTCGCATCCCACGGCGTCCAGCGGCGGGACTTCAACTCCTACGGATCGCGCCGGGGCAACCACGAGGTGATGATCCGCGGCACGTTCGCCAACATCCGGTTGCGGAACCAGATCGCACCCGGCACCGAGGGCGGATTTACGCGCGACTTCAGCAGACCGGACGCGCCGGTGACGACGGTCTACGACGCGTCGGTCGCGTACGCCGATGCCGGCACGGCACTAGTCGTGCTCGCCGGCAAGGAGTACGGGTCCGGATCGTCACGTGACTGGGCCGCGAAGGGCACCGCGCTCCTCGGTGTCCGCGCCGTGATCGCGGAGTCCTACGAGCGCATCCACCGCTCGAACCTGATCGGCATGGGTGTCCTGCCACTGCAGTTCCCAGACGGCCAGAACGCCGACTCGCTCGGGCTCAGCGGTGAGGAGACGTTCGACATCACCGGCGTCGCCGCATTGAACGACGGTGAGACGCCGGCAACGGTGCACGTCCGAGCGGACGACATCGAGTTCGACGCCGTCGTGCGGATCGACACCCCGGGCGAGGCCGACTACTACCGGCACGGTGGGATCATGCAGTACGTGCTGCGAAGCCTGCTCTGAAGGCGGCACGGCTTGTGGAGGCTGTCGGTGACCGCGTAGCGTGCGCCGGACAGCGCAAGGGGGCGCGCCGGCGAGGCGAGGGGGGCAGCCATGCCGTCGGTCGACTGGAACAAGGAAACCTGGGGCGAGCGGCACGACTGGGCCCGCGCGGGTGACGAGTGGACCGGGATGGCGGACCACTGCGGTCAGCCGTACGACGCCTGGAAGCAGAGCCTCGTCGACACGTTCATCGTGGATCTGGTTCCAGACGGCGCCAAGGTCGTCGAGATCGCGCCGGGGCACGGGCGCTGGACCGAGCACCTGCTCGCCCGGGGTCACGTCACGGCCGTCGACATCAACCAGTCATGTCTCGACGTCTGCGCGCAACGCTTTGCTCACGCAGGCAACCTGACCCTTAGTCTCACCGACGGCGCGTCGCTGCCCTTCGTGGCCGATGGCTCGGTCGACGTCGTGTGGTCGTTCGACTCGTTCGTGCACATGGAGGCCGAGGTGTTCCGCGGCTACTTGGCCGAGTTCGCGCGGGTCCTCCGTCCGGGCGGCCGGGCCGTGCTCCACCACGCAGGCATGCGGCCCTGGAGTCTGCGTCTGGTGGGCGTCACCCGCCGGCTCGGAGCGCCCGGGCGGGTGCTCCAGCGGTGGGCAGGGCAGGGGCGTTGGCGCGACAGCGGGCGCCGGTCCGCGGTCAGTGCACCGTCCGTGGCCCGATGGGCAGCGCAGGCCGGCCTCGTGGTCGAGCGGCAGACCCAGTCCTGGGGCTCGGACGGCCAGTACGACGTGCGCAAGTACGGCGACTGGATCACCGTCGCGCGCCGGCCCAGGTGAAACCAGCCGGGACTCAGACCTCGGTCTGCCGGGGCGGCTCCTCGTCGTAGGCGACCGGCTCGTCCGGCGGGAACTCCTCGCGCGGGTATCGGCGGCCCATGCCGATGATCCCGATGAGCAGTATCACCAGGCTGGCGGCACACACCCAGACCCCGGGCTGGTAGTCGGCCGCCTCGAGGTCGTTCGGGGATATGTCGATGGCAGTCATGACGATCCACAGGACCAGCGTGGCGAGCCCGACCAGGCCGGCCACTGTGAACACCAGGCGGGAGCGCAGCAGCAGGCCGATCAGGCCGATGACGCCGACGATGGCCAGCGGTGCTGCGACGGATGTCCAGTACGACGACGCGTCGCCGCTGATCTCGGTCTGGAAGAGCCGCTCGAACGGCATGTCCTGCGGCGTCTGGTCGTCGAACCACTCCAGGTAGGCACTCGCGGCCACCCCTGCCGCACCCAGCGCGGCGACGACCGCCCCCGCTGTCCGGCGACTTCCGACGCCCCCCTCCTCGTACCGGCTTCTAGTGTTCCCCTCGGGGAACTGTTCAGCCACGACGACCGCCTCTCTTCCGGGAGGGAACTGTGCTGTGGATCACTGTGCCACCGGACGGGACCCGGCGCATCTGGACGCGCGCGGGTGGTCGTCAACCAACGGGATCTAGACTTCGTCTCACTGGCGGGACGACGAGGAGGCGAGACGGTTGGGTGTTCTCGAGCGTGTACGGGAGCCCCGCGACCTGCGAAGCCTCACCGACGACCAACTCACGGCGCTGGCCGCCGAGATCCGCGACCTGCTTGTCGCGACCATCGCCCGAACCGGCGGCCACCTTGGGCCGAACCTCGGAACGGTCGAGCTGACGATCGCTGCGCACCGCGTCTTCGACTCGCCACGCGACCCCATCGTCTTCGACACCGGGCATCAGGCATACGTCCACAAGCTGCTCACCGGGCGCCATGACCGGTTCGGCACACTCCGTCAGGCAGGCGGCCTGTCCGGATACCCCAGCCGGTCCGAGAGCGAGCACGACTGGGTCGAGAACTCCCACGCCTCGACGGCCCTGTCGTACGCCGACGGCCTGGCAAAGGCGTTCGCGGTGCGTGGTGAGCGCGACCGGACCGTCGTCGCGGTCATCGGCGACGGGGCCCTGACCGGAGGCATGGCCTGGGAGGCGCTGAACAACATCGCCGGCGGTCCGAAAGGCCTACCGGGAGGACCACCTGGCCGTCCCGTCGTCATCATCGTCAACGACAACGGCCGGTCGTACTCGCCGACCGTCGGCGGCCTCGCCGACCATCTGGCGGGCCTGCGGACCAACCCCCGCTACGAGCGGGCCCTGGACGTCGTCAAGCGCTCCCTGGCCCGCACGCCGCTGGTCGGCCAGCCGCTCTACGAGGCGCTGCACGGCATCAAGAAGGGCCTCAAGGACGTGCTCGCTCCGCAGGGGATGTTCGAGGACCTGGGTCTGAAGTACATCGGGCCGGTCGACGGTCACGACCGGGAGGCCGTCGAGCAGGCGCTGGCCCGGGCGAAGCGGTTCCGCGGGCCGGTCATCGTCCATTGCATGACCCAGAAGGGCTTCGGGTACGACCTTGCGGTTCGCCACCAGGCCGACCAGATGCACAGCCCACCAGCGCCGTTCGACCCGGTCACCGGGAAGTCGTCGGTCCGGCCCGGCCGGTCCTGGACCGGCGTCTTCAGCGGGGCGCTCGTCGCGGCCGGAAGGCGCCGGCCCGACGTGGTCGCGATCACGGCCGCGATGCTGGGCCCGACCGGCCTGGACGCCTTCGCGCGTGCGTTTCCCGACCGTTGTTTCGACGTCGGCATCGCCGAGCAGCACGCCGTCACCTCCGCCGCCGGCATGGCGATGGGGGGCCTGCACCCGGTGGTGGCCGTCTACGCGACGTTCCTCAACCGGGCATTCGACCAGGTGGTCATGGACTGCGCCCTGCACCGGTGCGGTGTCACGTTCGTCCTCGACCGGGCGGGCGTCACGGGTGAGGACGGCGCCTCGCACAACGGCATGTGGGACATGTCGATCCTGCAGGTCGTGCCCGGCCTCCGGCTGGCCGCACCGCGCGACGCCACGACGCTGGTCGAGCTCTTCGACGAGGCGCTCGACGTCCACGACGCACCAACCGTGGTCCGCTTTCCCAAGGGCATGGTCGGGCCGGACCTCCCGGCGCTCGATCGGGTGGGCGGGTGTGATGTGCTGGCCAGGTCCGGCGCCCGTGACGTCCTCGTGGTGGCGGTCGGATCGATGGCAGGTGTCGGTGTCGACGCCGCACAGCGGCTGGCCGCGCAGGGCGTGGGTGTCACGGTCGCCGACCCGCGGTGGGTCAAGCCGGTCGACTCCGCCCTGGTCGAGCACGCTCGCGGATACCGGCTCGTCGTGACGGTCGAGGACAACGGGCGGGCCGGGGGTGTCGGGGCGGCGATCGTCCGCGAGCTACGTGACGCGGGGGTGACGGTGCCGGTGCGCGATTTCGGCATCCCGCAGCGCTTCCTCCACCACGACAAGCGGTCCGCGCTCCTGGCCGAGATCGGCCTGACCGGCCAGAACCTCGCCCGTGAGGTCTCAGGCCTGGTCGCAGCGCTCGAAGCGCAGCCGGGCGAGCAGGTCGCTGCAATCCCGCGCGACTCCCGCTGAGACTTGTGCCGACTCCCCGGCTGCGTGTGGCTGGAGTCTGGCTCTGACATGAGCCCTGCGGAGCCGGGGGTTGTCGGCGCAATCGGTCAGTCGGCCAGCCACTACGGTTCGGTCTGTGACGACTTCGCGGCATTCTCGGCTCGATGTTCCTCACTGGCTCGACCGCCAGGCCGCGATCGCCGGACGGCTGCTCGTCATCGGGCTCGCGGTCGCGGCGCTCATCTGGCTCGTCCTGCGCATCCAGTTCATCTCGATCGCGGTAGTGCTCGGCTTCGCCGAGGTCTCGTTGCTGTGGCCTGCTGGTCAAGTGGCTGCGCAACCACAGGGTGCCCCGGGTCGTGGCGGCGATCCTGTGCGTGGTGGGGTTCCTCGCCTTCTTCGCGATGCTGCTTCTTTTCGTCGTGGCCGAGGTCGTCCGGGCCGGCCCGCGGATGGCCGACGCGGTCACCGGAGCGTTCGACGACATCGTGGAATGGGCCCGCGACCGTCCGTTCGGAGCCGACTCCGAGACCGTTCAGAACGTGCTCGACGAGCTCCAGTCCTACGCGGGGACGTTCGTCGGCAGCCTGGGCAGCGGCGTGGCCGCCGGCCTGTCGGTCGTCGGCAACTTGGTCACGGTCGTGCTGATCGCCACCTTCTTCGCGATCTTCGCGCTGTCGAGCGGAGACCGGCTCTGGGCGCAGTTCGTCGGGATCTTGCCGGAGGACCGGCGGCGTCCCGCGACATCGGCGTTCCGAGCGGCGATGACGACCACCGGGAACTGGTTCTACGCGTCGACGATCACGGGGTTCGTCGACGGCACGCTGATCGGCCTGGGCCTCCAGATTCTCGACGTGCCACTGGCGCTGCCCATCGGCGCGCTGACCTTCCTGCTGGCCTACATTCCGTTGGTCGGGGCGACCATCGCGGGCGCAGTCGCCGTCCTCGTTGCCCTCTTCGCCGGTGGCTGGACGATCGCGCTGTGGACGCTGGTCATCGTGCTCGTCGTCCAGCAGGTCGAGGGCAACATCCTGTCGCCCCTGTTGCTGTCGCGGGCGCTGAGCTTCCACCCGCTGATCACACTGCTGCTCACGACCGGTGCGGCCTCGATGTTCGGCCTGGTCGGCCTGTTCCTCGCGGTGCCCGTCACGGGTGCGATCGCCGCGGCCACGATCGTGTACCGGCGGCAGATGTCCGAGGTCGACGTGGTCGCCCCGGTCGAGGCCTGACCGCCCTGCCGGCGGAGTGCGTGGCGCCCAAACGGATCCTGTCGCGCAGCGTCAGGTGCGGGGGACGCTGGCTACGCCCGGCGGCAGGAAGCGGCGGCCGGTGGCCCGCTCCGAGATGCCGGTGCGGTCGAGGTACGGCGTGATGCCGCCGAGGTGGAACGGCCAGCCGCCTCCCAGGAGCAGGCACAGGTCGACGTCCTGCGGCTCGGCGACGACGCCCTCGTCCAGCATGAGCCGGATCTCCTGCGCCACGGCGGAGAGCGCCCGCTCCCGCACCTCGTCCTCGGTGAGCACGACGTCGCCCTGTTCGAACAGCGCCTTGGTCTCGTCGTCGAGGTACGGCTTGCCCTGCGCGTCCCAGGACCAGATCCCCGGCTTGCCGGCGGCGACCAGCCGTCGCAGGTTCTCCGAGACGCCGAACCGGTCCGGGAACGCCTCGTGCATCGTCTCGCCGACGTGCAGCGCGACGGCCGGCCCGACGAGCTGGAGCAGCACGAAGGGCGACATGGGCAGCCCCAGCGGCGCCAGCGCGCGGTCGGCCACCTCCGGCGGCGTGCCCTCGTCGGCCGCCTTGGTGATCTCGCCGATGAGCCTGGTGAGGATGCGGTTGACGGCGAACGCGGGGGCGTCCTTGACCAGCACGCAGGACTTCCTCAGCGCCTTGCCGACAGCGAAGGCGGTGGCCAGCGTCGCGTCGTCGGTCCGCTCGGCCCGGATCACCTCGAGCAGCGGAAGCATCGCGACCGGGTTGAAGAAATGGAAACCGACCACCCGCTCGGGGTGCTCGAGGCCGGCCGCCATCTCGGTGACCGACAGCGACGAGGTGTTGGTCGCCAGCACGCACCCGGGCGAGACCACGGCCTCCACCTCGGCGAACACCTGCTGCTTGACCTTCATCTCCTCGAAGACCGCCTCGAGGACGAAGTCGGCGTCGGCGAATACGGCCTTGTCGGTGCTGCCGGTGACGAGAGTCCTGAGCCGGTTGGCCTGGTCGGAGGAGATGCGGCGCTTCCCCAGGAGCTTGTCGATCTCGGCGTGGATCCAGCCGACGCCCTTGTCCACGCGCTCTCGGTCCAGGTCGGTGAGGACGACCGGCACCTGGAGCCGGCGTGCGAACAACAGGCCGAGCTGGCTCGCCATCAGGCCCGCTCCGACGATCCCGACCTTGGTGACGGGACGCGCGAGCGCCTGGTCGGGCGCGCCGACCGGGCGCTTGGCGCGTCCGCTGCACGAGGTCGAAGGCGTAGACGCTGGAGCGGAACTCCTCGCTCATGACCAGGTCGCCGAGCGCGTCGTCCTCCGCGGCGAAGCCCTCGGCCTTCGGCGCCGTCCGCGCCGCCGAGATCAGGTCGAGCGCACGGTACGGCGCGGGTGCGGCCCCGTGCAGCTTCGCGTCGGCGATCGCGCGGCCTCGGGCCACGGCTGCTTCCCAGGCCTGCTGGTCACGGTCGATCTCCGGGCGTATGACGGTGACCTCGCCGCGAAGCACCTTGGCCGCCCACCGCAACGACTGCTCCAGGAAGTCCGCGCCGTCGAAGATCGCGTCCGCGATGCCGAGCTCGGCGACCTGCGGACCCTTCAGCATACGGTTCTGGTTGAGCGCGTTCTCGACGATCACCGTGACGGCTTTGTCCGGACCGATCAGGTTGGGCAACAGCCAGCTGCCGCCCCAGCCGGGCACCAGCCCGAGGAACGTCTCCGGCAGCGCAACACCCGCGACGGCCGCATGCACGGTGCGGTACGTGCAGTTGAGTGCGACCTCGAGCCCACCGCCGAGCGCGAGCCCGTTGACGAAGGCGAACGTCGGCACCGGGCCGTCGCCGAGCCGGGCGAAGACCCGGTGGCCCATCCTGCCGACCTCGAGGGCTTGCTCGCGCTCGGTGACCAGCGCCACGCCCTTGAGGTCCGCGCCGGCCGCGAGGATGAACGGCTTGCCGGTGAGGCAGACCGCGACGACCCCGGGCTCCGCGTATGCCGCGTCGAGTGCCCGGTCCAACTCGAGCAGGCTGGCCGGGCCCAGTGTGTTCGGTTTGGTGTGGTCGTGCCCGTTGTCGAGTGTGATCAGCGCGGCCTTGCCGGCTTCGAGCGGCAGCTCGACGAACCTGACGAGGGCCTTGGTGACGACCTCGTCGGGGAACGCGGTGATGGAATCGGCGCTGGCCATCAGGCGGCCGCCTCCTCGGCGTAGTCGGCGTGGTGCGGGTTCTCCCAGACGACGGTGCCGCCCATGCCGATGCCGACGCACATCGTGGTGATGCCGTAGCGGACCTCGGGCCGGTCCTCGAACGCCCGGGCCAGCTGTGTCATCAGCCGCACTCCGGAGGACGCCAGCGGATGGCCGAGCGCGATGGCGCCGCCGTACGGGTTCACCCGAGGGTCGTCGTCGGCGATGCCGTAGTGGTCGAGGAAGGTCAGCACCTGGACGGCGAAGGCCTCGTTGATCTCGATCAGCCCGATGTCGTCCATGGCCAAGCCTGCCTGGGCGAGCGCCTTGTCGGTCGCGGGCACCGGGCCTACACCCATGAACTCCGGCTCGACGCCGGCGAAGGAGTACGAGACGAATCGCATCTTCGGCGACAGGCCGAGCTCTTCTGCTGCCTCGGCCGAGGCCAGCAGCGCCGCGGTGGCGCCGTCGTTGAGTCCGGCGGAGTTGCCTGCCGTGACGCGGCCGTGCGGCCGGAACGGAGTCTTCAGCCCGGCGAGGTCTTCGACGGTGGTACCGGGGCGGGGCGGCTCGTCGGCCGTCGCGAGACCCCATCCGTGCTCGGCGCTGCGGGTCGCGATCGGAACCAGGTCGGGCTGGACCTTGCCGTCGGCGTAGGCCTTGGCGAGCTTGGCCTGGCTGGCGGCAGCGAACGCGTCGGCGCGCTGCTTGGTCAGGTGCGGGAAACGGTCGTGCAGGTTCTCCGCGGTCTGGCCCATGACCAGGGCGCTCGGGTCGACGAGCTTCTCGGCGAGGAAGCGGGGGTTGGGGTCGACGCCCTCGCCCATCGGGTGGTGACCCATGTGCTCGACACCGGCTGCAACCACGATGTCATACGCGCCGAACGCGATGCCTGCCGCAGTGGTCGTGACCGCCGTCATCGCGCCGGCGCACATCCGGTCGATGGCGTAACCGGGAACGGACCGCGGCAGCCCGGCAAGCAGTGCGGCGGTGCGGCCGATGGTCAGGCCCTGGTCGCCGATCTGCGTGGTCGCCGCCACCGCGACGTCGTCGATCCGCTCGGGCGGCAGCGCCGGGTTGCGACGGAGCAGCTCGCGGATGCACTTCACGACGAGGTCGTCGGCCCGGGTCTCGTAGTACATCCCCTGAGGGCCGGCCTTGCCGAACGGGGTGCGGACACCGTCGACGAAGACGACGTCTCGGAGCTGGCGGGTAGGACGCGACACGAGGGGCCTCCTTCGGTTCTGGCACCGATGCTACTCGCGAGTAACTCTGATCGGGAGTGCCCTCCCGGCGCCACCCGTCAGCCCGCCCCAATTGATCACGTTAAGTGGGCGTCTTAGGCCGTTACCAGGTGCCGAGACCTGGTAACGGACCCACAGGCCCACTTAACGTGATCATTTGGGCAGGTGGGCGTCGGGGTGTGGCGGGAGGTTGCGGGTGGCCTCGCGGGCCGAGAGGGGCGACAGGCGGCCGCGGTAGGTCGCGACGAAGGCACGCACCCAGTTCGGATCGGACTTGGCGTGCTCGCGCAGGGCCCAGCCGATGCCCTTGCGCAGGAAGAAGTCGGGGTCGTCGGCGTTGGCCAGGATGCATTCGGCGAGCAGGGCGGTGTCGGTCGCGTCGCGGGACCCGACCTGGCAGATCACGGCCGCACGCCGCCGCCACCGATCCGGGTCGCGCGACCAGCGCCGCACGGCCCGGGTGAGCGTGTCCGGGTGCGCGTGCAGGAGAGGCCCGATCAGCTTGATGGCGATCTCGTCGACGTGGTCCCACCAGGCGCCGGTGACGATCATGTGGTCGTAGAGCTCCAGCGACCGAACGTCCGTGGCCCATTCGGTGTACGTGCGATGCCGGGCCAGGTCGGTCGCCGCGTACCGGTCCTCGCGGTACTCGGCCTCGTCCCAGAGCAACCGGACGGTGGCCTCCCATGTCTCCCGGTCGGGAAGCCGGTGGGTCCGGAACGTCGGGCGTAGCGCCGCTACCCGGGCCGGCTTCTGCACGCCCCGATAGGGCATCGCGGACTTCATGTACGCCCGCATGGGTGCGGCCTTGTCGGCGTCGGCGACAGCGGCCAGCGCTGCGCGCACGTCGTCGACGAACGACATGGAGGCGCCGGCCATCCGGCAAGGCTAGGGGTCGGACGGCCGAATCGAGCTCGTGCCGCGCGACGGCTCAGCGGCGAGTCACGCAGCAGGAGGCGCAGTACTTCCCGCGACCGCTGCCACCGGTGAACCAGAGGCAGCAGGTCCGTCGCTGCACACGGGGGCGGCCGGGATCGTCGACGATCTCGACCAGGTCTGCCACATGCTCACCGAAGCCGTCGAGAAGGCGACGGGAGGTGGCTACCGGGTCGGCGACCGTGCCGACGGGCCAGATCAACGCGGGCTGCGCGATGGCCTCGGCGACCGAACCCCAGAGCAGGCGCTCGCCAACGCGGGTAGCCAGGTGCAGGGCGGTGATGACGCCGGCCAGGTGGTCATCGACCAGCGCCACCTTCGCGGCGGCAAGCAAACGCGGCCGGGTCGTCGACCGCGAGAGCCGACGGGTGAGCCGCGGCTGGATCGCCTCGCAGAACACCCACCGAGGCGCCCGCCAGGTCGAACCGGACGTAGGGGAGTTCGTCGGCGATTCCCACCCGCACCCGCGCCGCATCGAGCAGCGGGACCCTCTGGTGCAGCAGCCATCCGACCACGACCGGAAGCGTCGCCGCCCAGGCGTATCCCTTGAACGCGAGGGCGGCAGCAGCATGCGGGCCGAGGCCCCAGCGGCGGGCCGCGTCATCGAGCAGCCGGGTCAGCACAGGCCCGTCCGGATCGGCCAACCAGCTCGCAGGATGCCACGTCGCCGCCTCGTCGGCGCCGATGGAAGCCGGCGGTGTGCCGTGGACAACGCGGGCGATGGACTGGAGCACAGGTCCGAGTGGGTGGGTCTCCTCGCCGTCGACATGGTCGACGGCAGGCTCCACGGCGCGGACGGTCACAGCAGGTTAGGCTAACCTAATCGCCACCTGCCGGACGACACGAGCGGAGGCGAAGATCATCACCTCCCGGGTCGGGCTTGCTTGCGGCGATAGGCTCGGACGACACCGATGAACGGCTCACGCGATCTTGTCGTCCTCGGCGCCGGACCCGCTGGGCTCGCCGCCGCATGGCGAGCTGCCCGGCGAGGGCTCAAGGTCACGCTGCTCGAACGTGCCGACCGGGTCGGCGGGCTGGCCGGATCCTTCGAGGTGGGCGGCGTCCGCGTCGACCACGGGTCGCACCGTCTGCACCCGGCGACCCCGGCGCGCGTGCTGACCGACCTGCGGAGCCTGCTGGGCGACGACCTCCAGACCAGGCCGCGCAACGGCCGGCTGCGGGTGGCGGGCAGCTGGGTGGGCTTCCCGCTGAAGGTCGGCGAGCTCGCCCGCAAGCTCCCCGCGCCGCTGGTCGCCAGGGTCGCGCGCGATGTGGCCACCGGGCCGCTGCGCCGCGTGCGGCAGGACACCTACGCCGGCGTGCTGCGTGCCGGGCTCGGAGAGACGCTGTACGACACCGTGTACGGGCCCTACGCGGAGAAGCTGTGGGGTCTGCCCGGCACCCGGATAAGCAGCGTCCAGGCGCGGCGCCGCGTGTCCGCCGACACGGGGTGGAAGATCGCTGCCCGAGTGCTGCGCGGCAACCACGGCGACGGACAAGGTCACGTGTTCCACTACCCGCGGCACGGGTTCGGTCAGATCGTCGACGCGCTCGCCGACGCCGCGGCGTCCGCCGGTGCCGAGATCCGGCTGGAGGCCGAGGTCGACAGCGTCAAGGTCTTCGAGGACGAGGTCGCCGTGACCACCCAGGACGGCGATCTGGTGAGCGCCGGCCGCGCGTTCTCGACCCTCCCGCTCCCGGTGCTGGCGCGGATCTCCCGGCCGGCACCGTCGCTGGCCGACATCGAGTCAGCCAGCCGTTTGCGGTTCCGCGCGATGCTCCTGGTCTACGTCGTGCACGGCGGCGGCCGCTGGACCCCGTACGACGCCCACTACATCCCCGGGCCCGAGACGCCGATCACCCGGATCTCCGAGCCGGCCAACTACCGGGTCAGTGCGGACGACCCGACCGACCGCTCGGTCCTGTGCGCCGAGATCCCGTGTGCCATGACCGACGAGGTATGGGGTCTGGACGACGAGTCCCTGGCCGACCTCGTCGACGAAGCCTTGGCCCGCACCGGGCTTCCGCCGGTGAACCGGCTGCACGTCGAGACCAGACGGCTGGGCCAGGTGTACCCGGTCTACCGGGTCGGCTTCGAGGACGACCTGGCCGGCGTCGACAGCTGGGCGCGGATGCTGCGCCGCGTGGTCACGTTCGGCCGCCAGGGTCTGTTCGCCCACGACAACACCCATCACGCGCTCGTCATGGCCTACGACGCCGTCGACGCCCTGCGCGACGACGGCCGGTTCGACCGGTACGCGTGGACGGCCGCCCGCGAGCGGTTCGACCGCCACGTCGTCGAGGACTGACGCGGTTCAGCTCTCGGCGCACCGCCGGCACCACCTCGCGCAGGTACCGGCCCAGCTTGACGAACGAGCTGCCCGACGACCGGAACGCGTATCCGATCGGCACCTCGCGGTAGGCGAACCCCTTGCCGAGCAGGTCGAGCGTGAGGACCTGCGCGTAGTTGTAGTCGTGGACGATCTCGGCTTCTGCTGCCGCGCGGGCGGAGAAGGCGCGATAGCCGCTCTGCCCGTCGGTGATGTCGCGGCGGCGGGCCATCCAGCGCACCCACCTGGTGAGCACCACGTTTCCGAAGCGCCGGTGGGGAAGCATGCGCCGGATGTCGCCGGCGAACCGCGACCCGACGACATAGTCGGCCGAACCGTCGAGGACGGGTCCGGCCAGCAGCGCGAGCTCACCCGGGTCGTACTCCAGATCCGCGTCCAGGTAGACGACCGCGGCCGGGTGGAGTGCGGTGGCCTCGGCGAGCCCGCGGCGCACGGCAGCGCCGAGGCCCAGGTTCCGCGGCTGGCTGACCACGAGCGCACCCGCATCGCGCGCACGCTCCGCCGAGCGGTCGGTGGACCCGTCGTCGACCACGAGGGTGACGACTTCGCGGCCCGCGACGGTGACAGGCAGCCGGCGGACGACCTCGGCGATCGTCGGCTCCTCGTCGTGGACCGGAACCATGGCGACGACGGGCGCATCGGGGGCGATGCCGTACGGCGTCGGCCGGGGTGGCAGCGGCCGCCGCAGGCGGAACCGCCCCCAGTAGCCCGGCTCCGGCCAGAACAGCGCGTGACCTCCGACGAGCAGGGCGTAGCCGGTCTTCACCGCGTGCGTCGTCAACGCCACGGCGAATGCCTCGCCCGTCGGAACGCCGAGCGCGACGAGCGCTGCCGTGGCGGCAGCCTCGTACGTGCCGAGGCCGCCGGGCGTGACCGCGACAGTCTGTGCCGCGATCGTCGCGGCCGTCACGGCGACGGCCTGCCAGGGTGTGAGCGTCAGGCCCGCGGCGCGTGCGACCTCCCACACGACCGCAGCTTCGAGGGCCCAGGCCAGTGCGGTTGCCGCCAGGGCGCCGACGCCGGGAAGCCGCACCCTGGAACCGAGTGCGCGCAACCGCCGCGACCAGGCGACCCCGCCGACGGCGACGGCGATGGCGCCGCCGCCCACGAGGCCGGCCCAACCGCCGGCCGACGTCAGGACGGCGGGCGCCGCGACCGCCGCGAGAGCGAGCACGGCCAGCACGTCGGCGGCACGCAGGGCGAGCGCGGAAGCCGCCACCGGCGCTGCGGGCAGCGGTGTGCGCCGCAGGACGCTGGTCACGCGTAGCGCCTCGCCGAGGCGCAAGGGCAGCACGTGGTTGGCCAGCAGGGAGACATGCAACGCCGCCCACGCCTGGGGCGCCGGCAGACCGGGGAGCGTCCGCCGCCATGCCCACGCGCGGAGCGCGAAGGCGCCGGCGTAGGACGCGAGCGCCAGAGTGACCCCGACCGGATCCGCGGCGACCGCCGACCCGACCCGACGGAGCGTGCCCGCCTCGACGGCACCGGCCAGGTAGAAGACCGCCGCGACCAGAGCCACCAGGCCGAGAACGAGGCCCGCCATCCGGATCGCGGCCCGGTGCTGTTCCCTCATGGGGCAGTAAGGGTAGCCTCTCGATCGTTTGGCAAGGCTTACCTCAGTTAATGAGCCTGCGACGCGGGCTCGTGCGCGAGACGCAGCATGGGAGGTGACGGCCGGTGGCGGTCGTCGTGACCGGCGCTGCTGGCTTCGTCGGCGGCGCCGTCGTCCGGTATCTGCGCGCGTCCGGTGAGCGCGTGGCCGCGATCGACCGGCGTCCGGTCGCCCGTCGGCCCGGCATCATGCCGCTGCAGGCCGACCTGTGCGACGAGGAGCCTGATGTCATCGCGGCGCTGCGCGCCGCCGACGCGGTCATCCATCTCGCAGGTTGCCCTGGCGTCCGTGACCGCCTTCCGGACGTGGAGTCCAGGCGGCAGCGCGACAACGTCGATGCCGTGTCGGCCGTGCTCGCGGCGACGCCGGCGCAGGTCCCTGTCGTCGTCGCGTCGTCGTCGTCGGTGTACGGCGGTGCCCGGTTCGGCCGCGCGAGCCGGGAGGACGACCCCTGCCAGCCGCTCGGAGGGTACGCCGCGAGCAAGGTTCGGGCCGAGATGGTCTGCCGCGACCGCCTCGATGCCGGCGCGCCTGTCGTGATCGCGCGCCCGTTCACCGTCGTCGGGGAGGGTCAGCGACCGGACATGGCACTGTCCCGCTGGGTCGACGCCGTGCTGCTCGGCCGGCCGCTCCGGATCCTCGGCGGCCTCGACCGCACCCGCGACTTCACCGATGTCCGCGAGGTCGCCCGCGCCCTCACCGCCCTGCTCGGTTCCGCCGGCGTGGTCAACCTCGGCAGCGGCCGGCCGCGTACTCTGCGTGCCGCGGTCGCCGCCGTCGGCGCCGTCCTCGGCGTCGAGCCTCTGGTGACGGTCGAGCCGGCCGCACCTGAGGAGGTCCCCGACACCTGGGCCGACACGACGCGGCTCGCCACGTTGACCGGGCGTGTCCCGCAGACCGACCTGGTCGACGCCGTGTCACGCATCGCGATCGCTCCGTCGCTGGAGGCGGTCGGGTGACCGACCGGCGGCTCCGCATCGCCATGGCCGGCGCGGCCGCAGCGACCATGGTCGCTGCCCTGCTGGGCATAGGAATGCGGGCCACCTACGGCGGGCACGCCGCGGTCGACGAGCCCCAGTACCTGTTGACCGCGCTGTCCCTGTGGGAGGACCACGACCTCGACATCGCGGACGAGCTCGAGGGCGAGCGCTACCGGGACTTCTTCGACGCGGAGCTCCCGGTCCAGACCAGCGAGCTGAGCGGCCGGAGGCAGCTGAGCCCGCACGATCCGCTTCTGCCGCTCCTGCTGGCTGCGCCGATGGGCTTGGGCGGCTGGGTGGGAGCGAAGGTGATGCTGGCCGTGCTGGCGGGTGCCACGTCCGCACTCCTGGTGTGGGTAGCGGTGCGACGCTTCGACGTCCCGGTCACGGTCGCGGGCGTCGGCGCGGCATTGGCGGGAGCGTCGCCGCCGCTTGCCGTCTACGGCCACCAGGTCTATCCGGAGCTTCCCGCGGCGATGGCGCTGCTCGCCGGCGTTGCGCTGGCCACCGGACCTCTGCGTCGCCCTGCCCTTGCCGGGTTCGCGCTCGCGGTCACGGCCATGCCGTGGCTCGGCGTCAAGTACCTGCCGGTTGCCGCTGCCCTTGCCCTCGTCGTCGTGATCCGGCTCGTCAGCGAACGCCGTCGCGACACGGCGGTCCGGCTCGTGCTCGTCCTCGCCGGCTCCGGTGCGTTCTACCTGGTCGTACACCGCCTGCTCTGGGGCGGCTGGACGGTCTACGCGACGGGGGACCACTTCGAGCAGACGGGTGAGTTCTCAGTGGTCGGCACCGAGCCCGACTACGTCGGCCGATCGCTCCGCCTGGTCGCCCTGTTGGTCGACCGTGCGTACGGGCTGGTGACCTGGCAGCCGGGGTGGCTGCTGGCGGTGCCCGCCGTCGCGGCGCTCGTGGTCGCGAGTGCACCTCGACTCCGGCATCGTCGCGCCGTCGTGGTCGTCCCCCTGCTGGCCGGCTGGGCCGTCGCGACGTGGCCCGCCCTGACCATGCACGGGTACTGGTGGCCGGGCCGGCAGGTCGTCGTCGTGCTGCCCCTCGCCGCGCTCGCGGTGCTGTGGTGGCTCGCCCGGGTCGTGCCCCGGTTCCTGCCGCTCGGTCTCGGGCTGGCTGCTCTGGGAGTGCTGCACCTGGGTGCGCTGTTGGCCGACGGCTGGGCCCGGGAGGTCACCTGGGTCGTGGGCTTCGAGGGCGTCGACGACCCGCTCTACCAACTGATGCGCCCGATCTTTCCCGACTACCGGGCCCAGGGGCCCGGGTTCTGGCCACTCCACATCGGGTGGGTGGCCGCCGTCCTCGTCCTGCTCGTCGTGGGTGCGCGCTCCGCGCGTGCTCCGCGAGCCGTGCCCGGGGAGCTCACAGAAAGGACGCTCGTCCCATGATGCGATCCCGCTCGCGCGCGGCTACCTGGGCCGCCACCATCGTCGCCGTGCTTGCCCTCGGTCTGGCCGGCTGCTCCGACGACGGTTCCGACAGCGGCTCCGGTTCCGGCTCGGGCTCGGGGTCCGGTTCGAGCTCCGGCTCGGCATCGGAGTGACCTTCTGCTCACCGTCTCCAAGGGCATCGGTGAACGGCGTCAAGCGCTCCGCAGCGCGCCGGTCCCGTGGACCCTACCCCATATGACTATGATGGTCATAATGGTCTTAGGAGGATCTCATGACCGATCAGGCAACTGCGCGAGCGTGGAGCGTCGCGGAAGCGAAGGCTCGATTCAGCGAGCTGCTCGACCGCGTCGACAAGTCCGGACCGCAGGAAATCAGTCGCCGAGGGCAGACAGTTGCCGTCGTGGTGTCGCTCGACGAGTGGGAACGCAAGACTCGGCGAACGGGCAACCTGGCGGAGTTCTTCGGTAGCTCACCGCTTCCCGGCTCTGGCCTTCGCGCCGAGCGAGGCGAGAATGGTCCACGCGAGATTGCGCTGTGACGTACTTACTCGACACCAACGTCGTGTCTGAATGGGCCAGGCCGCAGCCCAACCCGGGAGTCGTTCGTTGGCTCGCTGACGTCGACGAGGACCGCGTCTACATCAGCGTTCTGACGTTCGGCGAACTGCGGCGCGGTGTCGACCGGCTGACGCCGGGCAGGCGGCGACACCGGTTGGACACCTGGCTGTCGGAGGAGCTTGCCGATCGATTCGTGGATCGCGTGCTTCCAGTGGACCACGACGTGGCTGACGTCTGGGGACGGCTTCTGGCGCACAGTGAGTCAGCCGGACGTCCGGTCGGCGCCGTCGACGGGCTGATCGCGGCGACCGCTGAACACCACGGCCTGGAGGTCGTGACGAGGAACGTCAGGGACTTCGAATCGACAGGAGTCAGGTTGCTCAATCCGTGGTCTGACTGACCATCCTGCTCCGTGATTGCGGCGTTCACGACGATGCGGCATCGGCGGTGGCGTCACTCTCGAAGGCCTGCGCGACTGCGGCAGCGGTGAGGCTGACCTGCCAGTCCCGGGCGCCTCGCTCCCGGAACACCGCAGCCACTGCTTGCTCGGTCGGCGGGTCGGGTGGCGTCCAGGCGGCGCGGCGCAGTGTCTCGGGCGACAGCAGGTTCTCGACCGGCAGGCCGTGCGCCTCGGCGATCTCGGCCACGACCGCCCGCGCGGCGGCCAGTCGCGCGGCAGCGGCCGGGTCTCGCGACGCCCATGAACGCGCCGGTGGGGGCCCGTCGTAGCGGGCCGCCAATGAGGGCAGGCCTCTGTCGGGCGTGCCCCGGGCCCGCTCGATCGCGCGCGACCACCGGTCGGCCTCGCGGCGCTGCGCTCGTCCCCGGAAGACCGGAAGCGTGGCCAGCTCGGCGGACCCGGCCGGCATCGCGAGTGCGGCCTCGACGATGGCGGCATCCGGAAGGACGCGGCCGGGCGAGAGATCACGGCGGCGCGCCAGCGTGTCGCGCTCCTGCCACAGCTCGCGCACGGCGGCGAGCCGACGCCGGTCCCGGATCCGGTGCAGCCCGGACGTCCGGCGCCACGGGTCGACGCGGGGCTCGGGCGGACGGGCCGCAACCAGCGCGCCGAACTCCTCGTGTGCCCAGTCGAGCTTGCCCGCGTCGCGGAGCTGGGCCTCGAGCGCATCGCGCAGCTCGATCAGCAGCTCGACGTCGAGCGCCGCATAGCGCAGCCACGGCTCGGGGAGCGGACGGGTCGACCAGTCCGCCGCCGAGTGGCCCTTCTCCAGGGCATATCCGAGGACGCTCTCGACCAGCGGGGCGAGCCCGACCCGCGGGTGGCCGAGCAGGCGTCCGGCGAGCTCGGTGTCGAACAGGTGGGAGGGCCGCATCCCAAGATCGGCCAGGCAGGGCAGGTCCTGGCTGGCCGCATGGAGCACCCACTCGACGCCGGTCAGGGCGGCGCCGAGCGACGAGAGGTCCGGGCATCCGAGCGGGTCGATCAGCGCGGTCCCCGCGCCGGACCGCCGCAGCTGAACGAGATAGGCCCGGTGCCCGTACCGGTACCCGGACGCACGCTCGGCGTCGACCGCAACCGGGCCCTGCGCGGTCGCGAACGCCTCGACCGTGCTCGCGAGGGCCTCCGCGTCCGCGACGACCGGAGGGACGCCCTCTCGCGGCTCGAGGAGGGGGACTGGCGGTTCGGTCACCGCGCCGTGCCACCTCGCGGTGGCGGGATCGCCACGACACCGGGCGGCAGCGGCGCCAGCCCGGCCGCCGTGGTCAGCACGTCGCCCCATGCCAGCGCGTGCGGCGCTAGATCGGCGTCGAGGGGGGTCCAGGAGGCCCGGATCTCGATCTCGGCCGTGGCCGGCTCCTGCGCCATCACGCCGAACGACTCCGAGCTCACCCTGGTGACCGTTCCGCTGGCCGCTGCGTACGGCGCCGCTCTGCCGACCAGCGCGTCGGTGAGCCACGTCCAGCCGACGCCGAGGAGCAGCGGGTCGGCCGCCATCTCGGGCTCCAGGGCGGCCCGGACGTAGATCACGACACGGAACTCGCCGTGCCACGCCTCCTGCCCGACCGGGTCGTGCAGAAGAACCAGGCGCCCCGAGGCGGCATCTCCGGCGACATCGGCGGTCAGGGCGAACGCGTAGGGCGCCAGCCGCTTCGGAGCCGGTGTCTGCTCGACGACGACCTCCGGCCGCAGGCGCGCCGAGCGCAGCGTCTCGACCGCCAGGACGAACGCGGTGGGGGTGTCGGACTCGGTGGGGTCCGGGCCGTTGCTCCGTGCCACCCGGGCAGCGTAAGGCCGCGGGTGCTGGGGAGGGTGCAGGCGCGCCCGTGCGACGATCGGGCGGTGATCGACGACGCACCGTTCCTGAGTGCCTGCCGAGGGGAGCGCCCGGCCAGGCCGCCGGTGTGGTTCATGCGACAGGCCGGGCGGTCCTTGCCGGAGTACCGCAAGGTGCGCGAGGGCGTGCCGATGCTCGAGGCGTGCTCGCGCCCGGATCTGGTCGTCGAGATCACGCTGCAACCTGTACGCCGGTACGGCGTCGATGCCGCGATCCTCTTCTCCGACATCGTGGTTCCGCTCCGCGCCGTCGGGGTCGGTGTCGACATCAAGCCCGGTGTGGGGCCTGTCGTCGACCACCCGATCAACACGCGGGCCGACCTCGACGTGTTACGTCCGCTCGAACCGGGCGACCTGCCGAACGTCGACGAGGCCGTCCGTGCGCTGGCGGGCGAGTTGGGCGAGACACCCCTGATCGGTTTCGCCGGCGCCCCGTTCACGCTGGCGTCCTATCTGGTCGAGGGCGGCCCGTCCCGCACCCACGAGCGGACCAAGGCGTTGATGTACGGCGAGCCCGGCCTCTGGCACGACCTCCTCGCGCGGATCGCGGCGATCTCGGCCGCGTTCCTGCGGGTTCAGGTGCTCGCCGGGGCGCGCGCCGTGCAGCTCTTCGACTCGTGGGCGGGCGCGCTGTCAGCCGCTGACTACGAGACTTACGTGCTGCCGCACAGCGCTGCGGTCCTGGCGTCCGTGGCCGACCTGGACGTGCCGCGGATCCACTTCGGCGTCGGGACGTCCGAGCTGTCTCGGGTTGATGGGCGACGCCGGCGCGGACGTCGTGGGCGTCGACTGGCGGCTGCCGCTGGACGAGGCAGCCCGCCGGGTCCCGGGCAAGGTGTTGCAGGGCAACCTCGACCCGGCCGTCCTCGGTGCCGGCTGGCCGGTGGTCGAGCGGGAGGTCCACCGCGTGCTCGCCGAGGGCCGGGCCGCGCCCGCCCACGTGTTCAACCTGGGCCACGGAGTGCTGCCGTCGACCGATCCGGACGTGCTCGCCCGTGTGGTCGAGACCGTCCACGCCGAGCGCTTCGCAGCCGTGATCTGACGCCCTCGCAGAACTCCGTTTGGCAGAGTGGACCGGTGAGCTCTGACCAGCGGCCACGCGACGTCGTCGTGATCGGGGGCGGGATCAGCGGTCTCGCGGCCGCGCACGCGCTGCGGCAGGCTGCTGGCCCGGCCGTGCGTATCACCGTCCTGGAGAAGGCTGCGGTCGTTGGCGGCCACCTACGGATCAGCGAGGTCGCCGGCGTCACGGTCGACGAGGGCGCCGAGTCGCTGCTCAACCGGCGACCCGAAGCCGTCGACCTGGTCCGCGAGGTGGGTCTCGGCGACGACCTCGTCCATCCGGCCGACGTCGGGGCCGGGTTGTGGAGCCGCGGCGAGATCGTCCCGCTGCCGGCCGGGACGGTCATGGGCGTGCCGGCGGATCCGGCCGCGCTCTCCGGTGTGCTCACCGCGTCGGAGATCGCCCGCGTCGAGGAGGACCGGACCAGGCCGGGGATGCCGCTGCACGGCGACGTCGCGATCGGCCGGTTCGTCGCCGACCGGATGGGCCGTGCAGTGGTCGACCGCCTGGTGGAACCACTGCTCGGCGGCGTCTACGCAGGTCGCGCGGACGAGCTGTCGCTTCGGGCGACGGTGCCGGCACTCGCCCAGGCGGCCGAGTCGCAGCGGTCACTGCTCGCCGCCGCCTCAACGGCGGCACGCGGCGCGGACGCGGCGAGGGCCCCGCTCTTCGCGGGGATCCGCGGTGGTGTCGGACGGCTTCCCGCCGCGGTCGCGGCGGCCTCGGGCGCACAGGTCCGCACCGGCGTGACCGTGCGCCGCCTCACACCCCACGTCGATCATGCAACTGATGCGCGACACGCCGCCCGTTGGCGGCTCGAGGTCGGCCCGGCTCCGCGCGCCGAGATCGTCGAGGCCGACGCCGTCGTGGTCGCCGTGCCGGCTCCGGCGGCGGCGAGGCTTTTGCGCGACGTCCTCCCGACCGCCGCAGCAGAGCTGGGCCGAGTCGAGTGCGCCAGCGTGGCCGTCGTGACCCTCGCTCTACCGAGGGCCGCGTTCCCGACGGTTCCCGAGTCGACGGGCTTCCTGGTTCCGCCGGTCGACGGCCGGACCGTCAAGGCCGTGACGTTCTCGTCGGTGAAGTGGCCCTGGCTTGGGACTGAGGCGGATGATCTCGTGCTGCTCCGGGCCTCGCTCGGCCGCCACCGCGACGAGGCCGAGCTCCAGCACGGCGACGACGAGCTCGTCCGCATTGTGCTGGCCGACCTCGCAGACGCGCTGGGCCTCGCCGGGCGGCCGGTCGACTCTCGGGTGAGCCGCTGGGGTGGTGCGCTGCCCCAGTACGCCGTCGGCCATGCCGACCGGATGGCCGGCGTCGTGGCCGCTGTCGACGCCGTGCCTGGACTGGCCGTCTGCGGGGCCGCGTACGACGGGGTCGGCGTTGCCGCGTGCGTCGCCGGCGCACGCCGAGCGGCGACCAGGGTCCTCGACGGGCTGGGCGTCGTGCCAGTATCGAGCGCATGAGCGAGGCGCCGCGGGCCAGGGCTCGTGACCTCAACCAGGTGGTGCGCTACACCATGTGGTCGGTGTTCAGGCTGCGCGATGCGTTGGGCGACGCGGACCGCGCTCCGGTGGCGGCCGAGGTGACGGACCTGTTCGCCGAGCTGAGCGGCAAGGACGTCACCGTCCGCGGCACGTACGACCTCGCCGGCCTGCGTGCCGACGCCGACCTCATGGTCTGGTGGCACGCGCCCGGAGCCGACGACCTGCAGGAGGCCTACCACCGATTCCGCCGGACGGCGCTCGGTCGCAGGCTGGAGCCCGTGTGGTCGCAGGCCGCGCTGCACCGGCCGGCGGAGTTCAACAAGAGCCATGTGCCGGCGTTCCTGACCCAGGAGGAGCCCCGCGCCTACGTGTGCGTCTACCCGTTCGTGCGCTCGTACGAGTGGTACCTGCTCCCGGACGAGGAGCGCCGCGCCATGCTCGCCGAGCACGGGATGATGGCCCGCGACTATCCCGACGTGCGGGCCAACACCGTGGCCTCGTTCGCGCTGGGCGACTACGAGTGGATGCTGGCCTTCGAGGCCGACGAGCTGCATCGCATCGTCGACCTGATGCGCCACCTGCGGGGCTCGGCGGCTCGCCGGCACGTCCGCGAGGAGGTGCCGTTCTACACCGGCCGCCGCAAGCCGGTCGAGGAGCTGGTCGCGGCCCTGCCGTGAGCGCGAGGAGTCAGCTTCGCTGACGAACTCGCTGAGGACGGACGTCCTCAGCGAGCTCTTGTCGTCGATTTCGTCAGCGAAGCAGGGGACTGTGGGATGCCGCCCCTCAGCGGCTGCCGCCCCGGCGCATGGGCACGTGCGGGATGCCGTCCTCGAGGTACTCGGGGCCGGTCACTGCGAAGCCGAGTCCGGCGTAGAAGTCGACCAGGTTCGACTGGGCGTCCAGAACGCACGACCGGTCGCCGATCCGCTCGAGCGCGGTGTGCATCAGTGCTCGTGCGAGACCCGCACCTCGTGCCGACCGCGCGACAGCTACCCGCCCGATCCGGGCGCCGCCGTCGTCCTCGGACAGGATCCGCAGGCAGGCGACGGGTCGGTGGGCGTCGTCGGTGGTCCACAGGTGGACTGTCCCGGGTTCGACGTCGCGCCCGTCCAGCTCGGGGTAAGCACAATGCTGCTCGACAACGAAGACGTCCACGCGCAGGCGCAGCAGTTCGTACAAGGTGTGTGAGTCGAGCTCGGCAAAGGTCGCGCCGTGAACCGTGACAGTCCTCGTCATCCACCCATCATCGCGGGCCGCCGGTCGGGTCGTGCCTTCGGTCAGCCGACGCAAGGATTCGTCGTGCCGAGCCTGGCCATCGCCCGGTAGACCTCGCCGGGATGCATGGGCGGCTCGGGCAACGGGTGGGCGCTCGGCGAGCTTGCCGGCGCTAGTCTCGGGCCCGGAATCTGAAGCCATCCTCCGGGATCCTTCCGGGTGGGCGCCTGGTCGTCGCGTGGACCACGGAGGAGAGATGAACGAATTCCTGTGGGTGTTGCAGGTGCTGCTCGGCGCAGCCTTCGTGGCTGCCGGGTTGTTGCACGCCGGCCAGTCCAGGGAACGCCTGCTGGAGAGGCTGCCGTGGGTCGAGGACTTCTCGGCACCAGCGCTGAAGTTCATCGGAACGATGGAGATCGCCGGAGGGCTCGGCGTCGTCCTACCCGCCGCCACCGACATCGCTCCGATCCTGACTCCGATCGCTGCCACCGGGCTCGTCCTCCTCATGCTCGGCGCGATCCTCACGCACGTCCGGCGGCGTGAGCCCGCCGGTGTCGCCATCACGAGCGTCCTGTTCGTGCTGGCCGCGGTCGTGGCCTGGGGGCGCTTCGGCCCCTATTCGTTCTGAGCTGAAGCCGCCGGCGCCGGGGAGCTGACGGCTACGACCCGATGCCGCCGCGAGCCTCGTCGGCCGGAGCCCGGTCAGTGCGCTGCAACGCGATGCCGTTGATGCAGTAGCGCAGGTCGGTCGGTGTGCCGTACCCCTCACCGGAGAACACGTGGCCGAGGTGCGAGCCGCACCGGGCGCAACGGACCTCGGTGCGCGTCGTCCCGAGCGACCTGTCCTCGATGTACTCGACCCGGTCCTCGGCGAGCGGCGCGTAGAACGACGGCCAGCCGCAGTGTGAGTCGAACTTCGTCTCGCTGCGGAAGAGCTCCGCGCCGCACGCCCGACACGAGTACGCGTAAGGCCGGTCGTCGGGCGCCTCGAGCGGACTGGACCCCGGGCGCTCGGTGCCGGCCTCCCGCAGCACGTGGTACTCGGCGGGCGAGAGCTCGGCCCGCCACTCGTCGTCGGTTTTCTGCACGTCATAGGTCACAGACCCGACCGTACAACGGCGATTGGCATGGATACCGGCCCAGATTGGGTATCGACGCGACACCATGATCGCTATATGTTTGCCGTGTCAACCTTCGGCAAGATCATCGGGTGGTTACCCGGGAGGCGTCATGGACGTTGTGTTCCTCGTCGGTCGGATCCTGTTCTCCTTGCTCTTCCTCAACAGCGCCGTCGGTCATCTCACGCAGACGGACGCCATGGCGGGCTACGCCGAGAGCCGGGGGGTCAGGCCCGCCCGGCCGGCGGTCCTCCTGAGCGGCGTGCAGATCCTAGTTGGCGGGTTGCTCGTTCTGCTCGGGATCTGGATCGATCTCGGCGCGATCCTGCTGGCGCTGTTCACGTTCTCGGCAGCCGTCCTCATGCACGGTTTCTGGCGCGAGAAGGAGCCCATGGCCCGCCAGACCGAGATGGTCCAGTTCTTGAAGGATATCGCGCTGTGTGGCGCATCCCTGATCCTGCTGTACCTCGCGTGGGAGCTGGAAGGCGACATGGGACTCACGATCACCGACCCGCTGTTCGGCGTCTGACCGTCCGCCCGACCCGTTAACGTGGCGCCCGTGGCAGCGCCGCACATCGAGATCGAGGTCGACGGGCACCCGGTCCGGGTCACCAACCCGGACAAGGTGTACTTCCCGGCCGTCGGCGTGACGAAGCGCGAGGTCGTCGAGCACTACGTCGCGGTGGGGGAACCGATCGTGCGCGCCCTGCGCGAGCGGCCGACCTACCTGCAGCGATTCCCGGAGGGCATCGAGGGCGAGCAGATCTACCAGAAGCGCTTCCCCCGGTATGCCCCGGAGTGGGTACGGACGGTCCAGGTGACGTTCCCCTCCGGTCGCTCGGCCGACGCGCTGTGCGTGACCTCGGCGGCGGACGTCGCCTGGGCGGCCAACCTCGGGACCATCACGTTCCACCCGTGGCACGCCCGCGCCGCGGACGTGGACCATCCCGACGAGCTGCGTATCGACCTGGATCCACAGCCGGGCACATCCTTCGAGGATGCGCGGCGGGTCGCCGTCGAGGCCGTGCGCCCCCTGCTCGACGAGCTCGGCTATGTCGGCTTCCCGAAGACGAGCGGCGGTCGCGGCGTCCACGTCTACGTACGGGTCCAGCCGTTGTGGACGTTCACCGAGGTACGGCGCGCCGCGATCGCGTTCGCCCGCGAGGTCGAGCGGCGATCGTCCGGCCTGGTCACCACGGCGTGGTGGAAGGAGCAGCGCGGCGAGGCTGTGTTCGTCGACTACAACCAGAATGCGCGCGACCGGACGATCGCGTCGGCCTGGTCGGTTCGGCGCACGCCCGTCGCCACCGTGTCGACGCCGGTGACGTGGGACGAACTTCCCGACGTCTCGCCGGACGATTTCACCGTGCGGAGCGTCGCCGGACGATTTGCGGAGCTCGGCGACCCGCACGCCGCGATCGACGACGTCCATCACTCGCTCGAGCCGCTGTTGGAGATGGCCGCTCAGGACGAGGCAGGCGGCCTCGGAGACCTGCCGTACCCGCCCAACTACCCCAAGATGCCCGGTGAGCCCAAGCGGGTGCAGCCCAGCAAGGACCGGGACCTGCGCTGACCGTGAACCACTACCTGCTCGACGGCGTCGCCGGCGGGGGGTTGGCGACGCCTAGGGTTCGTCGTGGCGACGAGACTCAGGGCTCCCGGTCGTCTTGATCCTCCTGCTCGGCCTCCGCCTCCCAATCGGGCTCTTCCTGGGCGAGCAGGTGGAGGACCGGCACCTTGAGGTTGCGCCTCGCCCGGTTGGTCCAGTCGACATGAAGGAACTCGGCGACGACATGGTGCCGGGTCAGGATGACGACCTCGGCGCTGTCTCGCTCCCGAACCAGGGTTGCGAGCCGGTCGAGGGGATCGCTCGCCGTCACTTCGCCGTCGGCCGAGGCGCCGGCCTCACGGAAGGCCTGGACCGACTCGGCCAGCGTGCGCTCGCTGGCCTCGCGGATCTCTCGATGCACGCGCTCGAGGTCGGCATCGTCGAGATACAGGGCGGCGGTTCCCATGACCTCGCTGGCCGCGAGCGATCCGATGGTGGCCTCGACGCGCGACGCTGCGTCCTCGACCGGGATGAGCACGTGGTGGTGGACCGCCTCGGGCGAATCGTGGTGGAGGGCGGTGATCTGGTGTGCGTCCCAGTGGGTGACCGGCTGCTCGACGAGCACGACGATGTCGTACACGGCACACCTCCGATGTCGATGTCCCATCCTGGTAACGATGACGCCAGGGTGGGCGAGTTCCCCGGATCTTTGCGGGCCGGCGGCACCGAGGGCAACAGGTCGGGCACGATTGGACGCATGGACCTGCCGGTGATGCCCCCTGTCGCGCCGATGCTCGCCAAGTCGGTGAAGTCGATCCCACCCGGTCTGCACTACGAGGGCAAGTGGGACGGGTTCCGCGCCATCGTGTTCCGGGACGGCGACGAGGTCGAGATCGGCAGCCGTAACGAGCGTCCATTCACCCGATACTTCCCGGAGCTGGTCGAGGCCGCCCGTGCGGAGCTGCCGGAGCGGTGCGTGATCGACGGCGAGGTCGTGATCGTCACGGGGGATCGGCTGGACTTCGAGGCGCTGCAGAACCGCATCCATCCCGCCGACTCGAGGGTACGGCTGTTGGCTGTCGAGACACCGGCGAGCTTCATCGCGTTCGACCTGCTGGCCCTGGGTGACGAGTCGTTGATGGAGCAGCCGCTCACGCGCCGGCGCGAGTCCCTGCAGGGTGCGCTCTCGGAAGCTGCCGCACCCGTCCACCTCGCGCCGGCCACGACAGACCTGGACCTGGCGACACAGTGGTTCGAGCACTTCGAGGGAGCCGGTCTGGACGGGATCGTCGCGAAGCCGCTCGACGGCGTCTACCAGCCCGGCGAACGGGCCATGTACAAGATCAAGCACGACCGGACCGCCGACTGCGTGGTGGCGGGCTTCCGCTGGCACAAGACGGGCGGTGTCGTCGGCTCGCTGCTGCTCGGGCTCTACAACGAGTCCGGCGCGCTGCAGCACGTCGGCGTGAGTGCGTCGTTCCCGATGAAGCGGCGGGCCGAGCTCGTCGCCGAACTCGAGCCGTACCGCACCTCCGGAGAGAATCACCCGTGGGCGGAATGGGCGGCCGCCGAGGCTCACGAGCGTGACCGGCTGCCGGGCGCCGTGTCCCGCTGGAACGCGAAGAAGGACCTGTCCTGGGAGCCGCTGCGCCCGGAGCTCGTGGTCGAGGTCGCCTACGACCACATGCAGGGTGACCGGTTCCGGCACACGGCCCAGTTCCGCCGCTGGCGGCCCGACCGCGACCCGTCGTCGTGCACGTACGAGCAGCTCGAGGAGCCGGTGGGCTACAACCTGTCCGACGTGCTGCTCTCCCGCTGAGGCGTCCAGCGGGTGAGCAGCGTTCCGTCCTCCTCGAGGATGTGCACGAGCCGCATACCGCCTGCCGGCACGGGCGCGCCGGCCAGGGCCCGCATGGCGTCGCCGCCCCGCAGCAACGGGCTGACGGTGAGGCACAGGTCGTCGAGCAGACCCGCGACGACGATGTCGGCGAGCAGGTGCGGTCCACCTTCACAGAGCACCCGCGTCAGGCCGAGGGCGGCGAGCTCGCCCAACGCTGCGTCGAGGTCGACGTTCGTCTCGCCGACGAGGCGGACGTCTGCCACGGCGGCGAGCGCCCTCCGGCGGTCCGCCGGCGACCGCTCCGTGGTCAGCACGATCGTCTGCTCGCCCGAGCCCGAGAACAGCGGCCCGCCCGGATCGAGCGTCAAGGTGCGGCTGACCACGGCGACGGGAGGAGCCGGGCGTTGCCCCAGGGCGGCCCGGTGGGCCGCGTAGTCGGCTTCCGGCTCGGCCGGGCCGTACTTCTCGACGCTGGCGGTGCGGGCACCGACGAGGATCACGTCCGTCATGCCGCGGAGCATCGCGAAGACCCTCTTATCCGCGGGGGATGACAGCGTCCCGGAGCGGCCGTCGGCGCCCTGTGCCGCGCCGTCGAGGCTGATCACCATGTTGGCGCGCACATACGGCGCGGAGTTCACCGTCGGTGGATAGGCATACGCAGCTAGCAGCGCGTCCTGGTCGAGGTCCGCGAGGTCGGGGTAGATGCGCCGCACGGTGCGATCCCACCAGAGCCGTCCACGTCCTGCCAGCCGGCGATCCCGGCTAGCCTGCCCTAGTCAAATGATCACGTTAAGTATGCCTGTGGGTCCGTTACCAGGTCTCGGCACCTGGTAACGGCCATAGAAGCCCACTTAACGTGATCAATCAGCCGTCGGAAGGGGCGTCGTGGGCAAGGCGAAGAGCAAGCAGAAGCGCAACGACAAGCCGGCGGCACCCCATGTCTCGGACCTGCTGCGTGTGCCGCCGGGACCGGTCGACCTCGGCTCCTACGACACGCGGTCCACGCCCGGCTTCACCGGCGACAAGGTGGCCGGGAAGGAACAGCTGGCCGCCTTGGCGCCGACGATCTCCGAACTGCAGGAGCGGCTGTACGCCCACGGGCGAACGGGAGGTGATCGGCGGCTGCTCCTCGTCCTGCAGGGCATGGACACCTCGGGCAAGGGCGGCACCATGCGCCACGCGGTCGGCCTGGTCGACCCGCAGGGCGTCAGGATCAAGGCGTTCAAGGCGCCCACCCCCGAGGAGAAGCGGCGCGGCTTCCTGTGGCGGATCCGGCAGGCGCTGCCGCAGCCGGGCGAGCTCGGCGTGTTCGACCGCAGCCACTACGAGGACGTGCTCATCGCGCGGGTGCGTTCGCTCGCGACGGCCGCCACCATCGAGCGCCGGTACGACGCCATCAACGACTTCGAGGCCAAGCTCACGACGTCCGGATGCGACGTCGTCAAGGTGATGCTGCACATCTCTAAGGACGAACAGAAGGCGCGGCTGCAGGCCCGACTCGACGACCCCACGAAGCAATGGAAATACAACCCGGCCGACGTCGACGAGCGTCAGCTCTGGGACGACTACCAGCGGGCGTACGAGATCGCCCTGGAGCGGTGCAACACGGAGGCGGCTCCGTGGCACATCGTGTCCGCCGACCGCAAGTGGTACCGCAACTGGGCCGTCACCCGCCTGCTGACCGACCACCTGGACGGGCTGGGCTTGGACTGGCCGGTGACGGACCTCGACGTCGAGGCCGAGCGCGAACGCCTCGACGCGACCTGACCCCGTTGATCATGCAACTTCTGCGCGACACGCCGGCCGCTGTAGCAGGGCAGATGACGGCGTGTCGCGCAGAAGTTGCATGATCAACGGGGGGAGGGGGCGAGGGTGACCACGTCGCCGACCACGATGACGGCGGGCGGCCGCACGCCACGTTCGGCGGCGAGTTCGGCGATCGTCGCCAGGGTGCCCACGGTGAGCCGCTGACGGGAGCCGAACCCGTCCTCGACGACGGCGGTGGGCGTCGCCGGGCTGCGGCCGTGCTCGACCAGGCGATCAGCGGTTTCGCGAAGCAGGCTCACCCCCATGAGCAGCACGAGCGTTCCCTCGACGGCGGCCAGCGAGGGCCAGTCCAGACCTTCGTGACCGGAGACGACGGTGAACTGCTTGGCCAGCCCGCGGTGCGTCACCGGGATGCCGGCGGCTGCCGGCACCGAAACCGCGCTCGTCACTCCGGGCACGACCTCGACGGGAACGCCGGCCTCCCGGCAGGCCGCCAGCTCCTCGCCGCCACGGCCGAGAACGAACGGGTCGCCGCCCTTGAGGCGCACCACCCTGCGCCCTGTTGTGGCGTAGTCGACGAGGAGCCGGTTGATCTCGTCCTGGCTGACCGGGTGGTGACCCGGGGTCTTCCCGACGTCGACGACCTCGACCTCCGGGTCGAGCTCGTCGAGCAGCGCCCGTGGCGCGAGCCGGTCGACGACGACGACGTCCGCCTGGGCCAGCAGCTGCCGCCCCCGGGTCGTGATGAGTCCGGGCGCGCCGGGACCGCCGCCGACGAGCGCGACCGACCCGGCACCCGGGCGGTGCCGCCGGATGGGCAGGCCGCCGGTCTCCAAGGCAGTCTGGACGGCGTCGCGCAGGCGGGTCGCCCGGCGTGGGTCGGCCCCTCCACTGACCGCGACCAGCACGTCGCCGATACGGGCCACAGCGGGTGTCCAGGCGCTCGAGTGGTCGCCGTCGTCGGCCCGGACGCACCAGATTCGGGCGGCTTCGGCAGCGACCGCGACGGCCGCGTCGACGGAGCTGTCGCCGGTCGCCGTATGCACGAGCCAGGCACCGTCCAGGTCGCCCGCCACGTAGTCATGCGGACGCCAGGTCGCCCGACCGTCGGCCACCAGGTCGGCGAGCGGCTCACACAGGAACGGCGAGACGACGGCCAGGTCTGCTCCGGCGTCGGCCAGCGACCGGGCCCGCCGGGCCGCCACCGGCCCGCCGCCGACGACGACCACCCGGCGCCCGGCCACGTCGAGCACCAGCGGATACGACGGGGCGCTCATCGGACCCTCCGGTACCTGCGCGACCGGCTCCCGGCCCGGCCACTGGAGGGTTTCCCACCTCTCCGCGCACGAGGTGGGGTGGAAAACCCTCCCGTCGCGGCCGGGGACGCTTCGGCTGCCATATTCATCAGTGGATGCCGCACTCGGTCTTGGCCAGACCCGCCCAGCGGCCGGACCGCGGATCCGCGCCGTCGGTCACCGGCCGGGTGCACGGCTCGCAGCCGATGGAGGCGTAACCGATCTCACGCAGCGGGTTGACCAGGATCCCGTGCTCGGCGACGTAGGCCTCGACCTGCTCGTTGGTCCAGGTCGCGAGCGGGTTGACCTTGACCTTGCGGCGCTTGGCGTCCCAGGCGACGACCGGGGTGTCCGCCCGGCTGGGCATCTCGGCCCGGCGCACGCCGCCGGCCCACGCGTCGTACGGGCGAGCGCACGGTCGAGCGGCCAGACCTTGCGGATCGCGCAGCACAGGTCGGGGTCGGTCTCGTACAGGCGCCCGTACTCGGCCTCGTGCTCGATGCGGCGGAGCGGGTGCGTGATCGTCTCGACGTTCACCGGGTAGGTGGCGGCGATCGCGTCGCGGGTCCCGATCGTCTCCGCGAAGTGGTAGCCGGTGTCGAGGAAGAGCACGGTGATGCCCGGTACCGCCTCACCGGCGACGTGGGAGAGGACGCCGTCGGCCATCGACGCCGTGACCGCGAACCGGTCGCCGAACGTGTCGACTGCCCAGCGGACGATCTCGTGCGCGCTCGCGTCCTCGAGGTCGCGGGCAGCGTCGAGCGCGAGCTCCTCCAGGCTGTCGGTGAGGGTGAGCGTCACGAGCGACCTCCCTGCTCCACCGGGCCGGCGAGTGCCGCCGCTCGCGGCGACAGGCCGAGCACCTTCACGCTGAAGACGCGCAGGCAGGACCGGCACTCCCAGCCGCCGTGCTGCTCGACGGGGTGGAGGTCCTCGTCGGAGCAGAAGGGGCAGTACTGCACGGCGGCCCTGGTCTCGCTCACTGCAGTGCCTCCTCGGGCGCTCGGGCGGCCCACTGGGCGAACCGCTCGTGTGGCTCGCGGCCGGCGAGAAAGCGCCGGACGAGCCGTTCGACGTAGTCGGGCAGCTCGGCCGTCGTGACCTTGAGGCCGCGCAGCTTGCGTCCGAACCCGGCATCGAGTCCGAGCCCACCGCCGAGGTGGACCTGGAAGCCGTCCTCGCCCTTGACGATCTGACCCTTCAGGCCGATGTCGGCGACCTGGATCCGGGCGCAGGAGTTCGGGCAGCCGTTGACGTTGAGCGTGATCGGCACGTCGAGCTGGTCGGCGACGTCGGCCAGACACGACTCGAGCGCGGCCACGGTGGAGGCCGCGAGGCCCTTGGTCTCGACGATCGCGAGCTTGCAGAACTCGAGCCCGGTGCAGGCCATCGTGTTGCGCCGGAACGCGCTCGGCCTGGCCTGCAGGCCGAGCCCGTCCAGGGTCTCGACGAGCGGCTCGACCTGGTCGGGTTCGACGTCGAGGACGACGAGCTTCTGGTGCGGAGTCGTACGGACCCGGCTCGAGCCGTGGGCCTCGACGGCGTCGGCCAGCTTGCCGAGGAGCGTGCCCGAGACACGTCCCACCAGCGGCGCGACGCCGACGTAGTAGCGACCGTCCTTCTGCGGGTGCGGCGCCGACGTGGTCGTACGGCTGCGCGGGCACCGGGGGAGCGGGGCCGTCGACGAGGCGCCGGCCCAGGTACTCGCTCTCGAGCACCTCGCGGAAGCGCTCGACGCCCCAGTCGTCGACCAGGAACTTCAGCCGCGCCCGGGTCCGCAGCCGCCGGTAGCCGTAGTCGCGGAAGATCCCGACGACGCCCGCCCAGACGTCCGGTACCTCGTCCAGCGGTATCCAGGCTCCGAGCCGCTGGGCGAGCTTGGGGTTGGTGGACAGCCCGCCGCCGACCCACAGGTCGAGACCGGGGCCGTGCTCGAGGGTGCACGACGCCGACGAAGGCGACGTCGTTGACCTCGTGCGACGACGTCGGGAAGCCCGCTGATCGCCGTCTTGAACTTGCGCGGCAGGTTGGAGAACTCGGGCGAGCCGATGTAGCGGCGCTGGATCTCCTCGATCGCCCAGGTGCGGTCGAGGACCTCGTCGGCGGCGATGCCGGCGACGGGGGAGCCGAGGACGACGCGCGGGACGTCGCCGCACGCCTCGGTCGTGGACAGCCCGACGGCCTCCAGCCGCTGCCAGATGTCGGGGACGTCCTCGACCCGGATCCAGTGCAGCTGGACGTTCTGGCGGTCGGTCACGTCGGCCGTGTCACGCGCATACGTCGTGCGAGACGTCGGCGACGACCCGCAGCTGCTCGGTGCTGAGCTGGCCGCCGTCGATGCGGATCCGCATCATGAAGTACTCGTCGTCGAGCTCGTGCGGCTCGAGGATGGCGGTTCGGCCGCCGGGGATGCCGGGGCGCGCGCTGGGTGTAGAGGCCCCACCAGCGGAAACGCCCGCGCAGGTCGGCAGGGTCGATGCTGGCGAAGCCACGCCGGGCGTAGATGGTCTCGATCCGCGCGCCGGACGTTGAGGCCGTCGTCGTCCTTCTTCGTCCGCTCGTTGGGGTTGAGCGGCTCGAGGTGGCCCAGAGCCCACTGGCCCTCGCCGCGGCGTCGCGACGCTGGGGCGGTGGTGGCCGGCATGGATCTCCTCGAAGAGCTCGAGGGCACGCAGAGGCGACGGAACGTCAGGTTCGGAGCGACGCGAGCCGGCGCTTCCGCGCGCCCGGCTGACGTGGGTCGGTGGGCGCGGTCAGGCCGGCCGACACATCATGCTGCGCACCCGCCCGTAGTCCACGTGGCGGCGCGCCACGAGGAACAGCGGGATGGCAGACGACATGCGGGGAATGGTGCCACGTCGACCAGGCATGCCCGCAGCCGCCGTCCACGATCCGGACAACAGTCTCAGCATGCGACAACTGCGGGGGTCGCCTATGCCGACATCGACGTCCCGAAGGTCTGGCACTGCGCTCCCCGGTCGTGAGAGGCGGGCTACGGCCGATCAGTGCCCTGGTCGCCGGGCCGGCGTTCGACCACCGCGTGCACCGTGCGGCTGCTGCTCGGGACGGCGTCGATCAGGTCGACGCGGTTCGCCAGATCGTCGAGTGCGGCAATCAGCCGGTAGTTCACGGTGGGGATCCGGCGCCTCCTGGAGCTCGATGGCGGCACCACGTTGAACAGAGCGCCGATGTACTCCCGGCGCGCGGCCGACGCCGACGGCAGCGCCCGCGTCTGCATCAACCGAATGGCCTCCTGGACGAGGGCCGCGGCGGATTCACTGGTCCATTCGCCGTGACCCGAATGTGGCGCGACACCGAGCAGAAGTGCGTGAGGAGGCTCGCTCTGCGGGGCGTCGTAGTTAATCGCCATGCCGGTGTTCTGCACCATGCTGGGCCGGAACTCGGACCACTCATCGATCACGAGACCGCAGTACCGCGTGTCGGATCCCGTCCCGAGTATCCCGTCGGGCAGGCTCAGGTAGATGCCGAAGTGGTGGCTGCGCGGCCGCTCCATCTCGCTGCGGACACTGTCCTGTGGGTCGTCGTCCTCGATGTCGGCGGTGGCCGCCTCCGTGGAGCGCCATGCCCGCTGGTCAGGGTCGTGGTCGACGAGCCAGCGGAGTGCGCGCAGCTTCCCGCGGATCGGTTCGTGTGGTTGCACCTCGGCCCCGATGTCGAGCACCTCCTCCAGCGGGGGCGCCGTCTGGGGCTGCTTCCTGAACGGGGGAAGCACTGGGAGCCCCTCCCCGTCGCACACCGCCTGAATGGCCGACACCAGCTTGGACCTGCGCTGCTCCGCCTCGCGTCGTGTGGTGGGAGCGGTGGCTGCGAACGCCATCGCGCTGCCGAGTCCGGCGTGCTTGTTGGCGAGCTCGGTCGAAATGGATTCGAAGCGACGGACGTGCTCGTTGGCTGCGCCGCCCGTCTCGAGCTGTTCGGTGGCGAAGGGCATGAGCGCCTCCGGCAGGCCGAATCGGGAACTTCGCAGGAGTGGGTCCTCGAGCGCCTCCCTGGCATCCGACAGGCGCTGTCGCATCGCCTCGACCTGTGCCGGCGGCGCCGCGGCATCGCGGAGCCGTTCAAGCTCGGCAGCTGCCAGGCGAACCTCGTCGAGCGCTTCGTCGAACTCGGCGACCAGCGCGGCCAGTCCGTTCGAGATCGTCTCAGCCCGTGTCGCCAGCGCACCGATGGTCCATGCGATCACCTCGACGATCTCGGCATCGGTGAGCCGATCCCCCGGTGGCGCGGCGGCGTTGACATCGGTTGCTTCGAGCGCCCGGCCTTCCCGGATCATCCGGCCGATCCCCTGGGCGATCGCCAGCAGGTCATCAGCCGAGGGTGTCCCGTGGGCGAGGTCGACCGAGATCGGCTGCACCTGGTTGATGTGGGTGACGAGGTCGGTTGCCGGCACCACCCCCAGGGCCGTCTGGATGTTGGCGCGCGTCTGCCACAGGCGGACGAAGCGATGGCGGGCCCGCAACATGATCTCGTTGCGTCCGCCGACCACGAGGTCGACTGGTGTCATCCCGAGGTCGGCCCCGACGCGCAGATCCCGCGTGAACGGGTGGCCGGCGCCATCCGGCACCGGCACGTTGACGCGGACGGCGCAGGACGCGAAGTCATCGATCAGCCGAGCCGCGAGCCGGCCCACAGCCGGCTCCACCAGCTCCCGGGGGTTGCCACCCCCCAGCGCTCTCGGATCGAGCACCAGCGCGTACCGATGGGTGGAGCCGTGGCCGTCGCGATGGGTGGAGACGAAGGCCGTGCTCGAAGGCACCGGATCACCGGAGAGGACATTGATCCATGCGTTGGCGGCACCGTTGTTTCCCATGGCCATCTGGTGCACGGCTTCCGCGACGGTCAGGTCCGACATGGCGTCGAGGTCGTCGGCGAGCTGTGCGCGAAGGCGCCCGGCTGTTGCGATCTGACTCGCCGTGAGCCCGGCGAGGTCGGCGTCGGCGCCCTCGGCGAGCGCCAGGCCGTCCAGGAGCCGCTCCTGGTGGGCGGTGCTTCCCTCCCCGTGCGGGAGCGGATATCTGGCTCGAAGCTCGTGGATCAGCACGTCATGGCCGTGGTCGTGCAACCAGCGTTCCGCCCGGTATCCGAGCACCTCGCGGGGTCCGAGCCCCTCCCGCAACAGGTCGATCATCGCCAGTGCGCGTCGCACCCGTCGTGACGACAGGTCGAGATTGAACGCGCTCGTCTCGCCGTATCTCCGCCCGGCGGATCGCAAGAGACCAGCCGTGAGTGCCTTCTCCACGTTCGGGGTCTGGATGTAGCCGTCGCTCATCCCGGTCACGGACGCTGGACGCAGCGTGCCGAGGATCCCGTAGTAGCCGAGCTGGAGGCCGGCGGGTTTCTCGGCGCGGTGCGCGGCCAGACGTGCCGTTGCGATCGCCGTCAACCAGGCGTCGTTGCGCTGGTGCAGCAGATCGAGGACCTCCAGCATGAGGACCTCCAGGTCGTCCCTGGACAGCTGCTTGAGCTGGTCGAGCGCCGCGAGCAGCGCGCTGAGCCGGGGCTTGGTGGCAGGCGGCGCCTCCTCCGCCATGCGGGCCAGCGGCAGGTCGCGGAGCGACCGTGGGAGGCGCGCAGCGGTACGTTCCACGGTGAGTCTGAGCAACCGGAACAACAGCGGGGTGGACACGTCGGTCTGATCGGGGTCGGGCAGATCCGCCAGCGGCGTCGTCTGGATGTGACCGATGTAGTCACGCGGACCATGCTGTGGGCCCTCCACCAGCGGGCACCGCATCCCCCGCCGCTTCGGGTCCTGGGCGCCGGCGTCCAAGACATCGATGTGCTTGCCCACCGCGTTCAGCCGGAGGATCCGCTCGAGTCTCTCGGAGTTGTCGGCGGCGCCCGGTTCGATCACCGGCTGCCGGGCGGCCTCCTCCTGCAGGGCGCTCACCAGGCTCGAGCCCAGCCGGTGGACGAACCCGAAGGCGCGCCGTTGCGCGTCGCTCATGTCGTCAGGCGCATCCACATGGCCCGCTTGCACGATCGGGAGGACACCGAATGGATGCATGTCGAGGCGGACGGCCGGCAGCGGGCCCCGTGCGGCGGCGTGGTCGACCAGGAAGTCGACAAGGTCGTCGCGTGCCAACCGGACGTCGGACAGCCACGAGAACAGGACGTCCACCAGCCCGGGCAGGAGAGCCGTCGCCATGGATCGGGCCTCGCGCACGCCGTCGTGGCCCGCGCCCACAGCCCGCAGCACCGTTGCGGCGTCCACGCCCAGTGCGGTCGCCAGGACGTGCGCGTCCGTGGACGGGTCCGACGCGGTCCGCCGCTCGGCGTACGTCGCCTTGGCCAATGCCGCGACGGGATCTCGCGCGACGACGTCGTAGGGTGTGCGGGCGTTCTCGCTGTTGTTCGTCGGGCTGTCCTGCTCCAGGAGCTCGACGTTGCCGTTGGCGATCGCGTCGCGCAGATAGGACTCGACGACCTCGGTGGCATCGCCGTCCCTGATGCCGACCGCGATCACCCAGCGGGCGTCGAGTGCGGCGGCAACCCGGCTCGGGTCGGTGACCTTCACGCCCATCCCGGCGCCGATCGCGGCCGGGAAGTCCGTGAGCCAGTCCCCGGCGGCAAGCGCCGCGGGCGAGTAGCGCAGGTCATCGCTGATCGGCCCGCCCTCGCCGAGCAGGGTCGCCGACGTCCCCGTGAGACCGAAGAGCGAGATGTGTCGTGGCAGGCCGATGATCCGACCCGACGCCGTGGCGAGGTCCTCGTCGGCGAACGCACCGCCGGTGCGCACCAGATGGACGCCGCGGTACACGCCGACCGTTCCGGCAAAGGTCTGCCAGGCGGTCACGACGCCTGGATCGCTGACGTCGAACCAATTTGTGCCCGTCTCGACGGCGCCGAGGAACGCGGCCAGGGCCGCCTGCTCCTCGGCGCTGGCGGGCGCAACGCCTTCGTGACTGAACGGTTCGTCGGGCAACCAGCGGAACCAGATCTCGCGTCGTTCGGTGGTCTCGGTCCCGAGCCGCAGTGGAGACTTCGTACCGAGGGCGGACACCGTGACCGGCCCCGATGAGCTCGGACGGCGGGACGCGTCCCGGCGAGCGCCTTCGGGGATCGATCCCAGGGTCACCAGCTCGCCGGGCTCGATGACGCGGTACTCCAGGCGCAGCGGCAGGAGCAGGAGGGGGTCGGCCTCGTCAGGCATGACGCAGCATCCTCTTGGCGGGCACGACGGCCGAGATCGGCCGTTGCATGGTGGCCCGCGCGATGCTTGCCGACGTGCGCGCGGGTCCCCACAGGGCGGAGCCGTCGGCGAAGGAGATCTCGCGGCTGAAGTCGATATAGCGGGCCGCGTCGAGCGTGACGTGTTCCCAGGACAGGTCGTCCGGGTCTTGCGGTACCGGACCGGTCGGCTGCGGCGTGGCGTTCCAGAACGCCTGCACGCTTCGGATCCGCACGGCGCGGAGCGACGCGTCCATCGTGGCGAACGGGAACGGCATCGCCGCTCGCCGCAGGTCGCGCCTGGTCCTGCGTTTGCCGTACGTGGCGATGTCGAGTCCGAAGCGGAAGCGGTTGGCCGGCTCGTAGATCACGAAGTAGTAGTCGTCGAGATCGGCCCGGATCTCGTCGACGGTGAGGTCGAACCCGTAGAACCCCGTGCTGTCCCCGACCACCCCGGTGAACAGAGGGTGGGTCGTGGACCCGCGCGTGGCGTTCCACGTGCCTCCCTGCGGAATGACCTGGCGGTTCGCAGCCACGAGCAGGTCCGGATACCTCCGGACGAGGTCGCCGTGGATCACCAGGGTCACGTTCGGGTCGCCTCCGTCGCGGAAGTGGGTCCCGACGTGCCCGTTCCACAGGTGGAGGGGTCGCAGGTCGTCGCCGGTGACGTCATCGGCGGTGTGGCCCGTGCTCCAGAACCGCGTGAGGGCGGAGCCGCGCATGTCGGTGGGGAACTCCCTCCAGCGCAGCTCACGGTTCATCTCGTGGTTGGCTCCCGCCATGAGCGCCTCGATGTGGGCACGGTTCTCGACCAGGAGCGTGACGCTGTCGTCCGGGAGCTGTCCGGCGTTCGGGAGCAGATGGTCGACGTCCTCTTCCGCGACGTAGGCCGACAACGGGAGCGGGAGGCGTGGACTCCTCATGATCGGCTCCAGCGTGGTCTCCTCGGCGGACGCCGTACCGGTGACCAGCCCGGTGGCCTTACGGACGGGAAGCTCTCTGATCCGGTCGATCACCGCTTCCACGATCGTGGCGCTGTCGATGGGGCCCATCTCGAACGACGGACGGTCGAACGAGATGGTGGGAGTGGCCAGTGGCACCGGGATGAGCTGTGCCAGATCCGATGAGTCCGCCACGGCGGCCCGGTTCGCCTCCACTCGTCTTGTAGCCCGCCGCAGATCGGCCTGGGATGGCGCTGCCGCGGCGAACGTGCTCGCCAGGCCTGGGGCGGGCGCAGCGGACCCGGCTCGGCCCGCGGCGGTCGTGCGTCGCAGCACGGTCACGTCCGGTCGTTTGGCGGCGAGGCGCCGTACGAGGGACGAGGCCTCGCCGTCGGGGACGCCGCGGACGCGCAGGTCGGCCCGCATGGTGCGGTTGCCGCCGAAAGGCGTCTTGATCGTGTGCATCAATGGCGCGGCGATCCGGCCGGCGACGCTCGGCGAGAGCGCGACGAGGTGCTTGCCGGCGACGACCTCGTTGATCCGGGTGAGCAGCTGCAGTCTGGCCCGCAGACGGTTGGCCAGTTGGATCTCGCCGACCTGCTGCCAGCACTTCGCCATGAACGCCTCTTGGTGACGCTTCACGATGCGCGTGCCGACGCCGGCGGCGAGTCGCAGGCGCAGATCGAGGTTGACCTCGTGCACCCACGGCGTGACGGTGCTCGAGGCCTCGATGGCCTCGGGGCGGGCAACATGGCGCCCGTAGACGGGCAGCGCCACCAACGGGTCCTCCCGCTCGGGCCCGTCGGCGTCGTCGGGGAGGTCGCTGTCGATCACGGCGGTCAGCGTCTGCTCGAGACGCGGGGTGAGCGGCGGTCACCTCGATCAGCGGTTCCACGCGTTGGAAGTCGACCTGCTGGAGTGCGCCCTCCGCCTGGAACGTCAACGTGGGATCGTCGACGTCGTCGTAGTAGCCCGGCCTGCCGGAGAACACCGGGCGTGTCCCACCGACCGGCACGTCCTGCCCCGGTCGAGACCGGCCGCAGGCGCCGGACCAACGACTCGAAGTCCTCGAGCGTGCTGGTCCGCACCACCCACTGCCGGTAGCACGGGCAGCTCCACCGGGGTGCTGGTCGCGACGTCCCAGGCGAACGCATTCCAGGGTTGCGCTGGCGTGGTGGCGGAGAGCCCCGCAAGCCGGCCGGCTTCGAACGTGGGGACGAGCACGAGGGTGTACGGTCGTGTTGTCGCGGAGGCGGCGGGGGCAGAGCAATCGCGCGCGACTGGCCTCGGGGGCCGCGCCGAGCGTCTGCGGCAGGCTCGCACCCCCATTGCCCCGGTCGACCTGCACATGCGCGAAGGCCCACGACTGGTCTGCGTTGGGCAGGCTCGTCATGGGGTTGAACACCTCGATACGCGCGAGCGGACCGCCACCCCCCAGATGACGGAACTCGGACGCTTCGAGCGCCACCAGCAGGAGCCATGGCCGCACGCGACCCGGTGTGCCCACGTCGAGCGAGTAGCGCCAAGGAAAGTCGGCGTCGACGAACTCCACGTAGGGGAAGTAGTTCGGCTCGACGGCTCTCGATGTGGCGCTGGGCTCCACCCTCGCCATCGCCGATGGGTCGAGCGACACGATGTCTCCGGCACCGAGGAGCTCGGCCGCGACGTCGTGGGGGGCACCCTGGGCCACGCCGTCGGCCAGCACCTGCACCCCGATGCGCAGCTCCCGGCGGACATGGCCCGCCGGTGGCGCGACCGCTCGGCCGGCAACCGCCGTGCGCAGATCGGGGAGCAGCATGTAGTCGTTGGCCACGACCCGTCCTATCCCACGGGAGCAGCGAAGTAGCGGGCGATCACCCGTTCGTCGCGCCCCAGCTGCTTCATCATGGCCGACAACGGCCCGGTCACGACGCTGCCGTCCGCGGCACGGATGGGTCTTGGACCCCGGTCGACCGCCGCCTCGCCGACGGCGACGTACGTGACGGGCTGCACGGCGATGCGCCGGCGTCGCAGAACCTCGGCGACATAGTTGCCATTGAGGGGTGCCGATGTTCGTTCGGCCGTCATCCGGATGAACCGGTCGATCACCACCGGATCGACCGTGTGATCGCTCAGCGGCCGGGTGTCTTCCTCGTCGTCTCCGAGAAAGACCGTCTCGTATGCGAAGTCGAAGGTCTGGGCGGCGCTCTCGTCGATGATCACGTCATCAGGGCCGCGCAGCTCGATCCCGCTCTTGTACGGCTCGGTAGCGCGGCCACGCAGCCGCTCCGACTCGGTGAGGTCGAAGAAGGCGCCGCGGACGAACTCCGACGTGGCGTCCTTGCCGCCGATCGCCGAACCATCGTCGGTGAAGGCGAGGTCGAAGGTGCGCTCCTCGACCAGGCGGGACGTGCCGATGCGGTCGATCGGCACCGCGAGCGGGAGGGCCCGCTGAAGAAAGCGCACGCCGCCGCTCGGATCGACGAGCGCGTGCTCCGGTCGACCCTGACCGGCGAAGCCCACTCCGCTCACCCGCGTCGACACGGCGATCGGCTCGAAGCCCTCGGCGGCCTGCACGGCGGTACGGAGCAGGTGCACACCGTCGACCACCTGAGCCGTCTCGATGATGGGATCGCCCCATGTCTTGTTGACCTCGACCTTGACGGATACGCCCAGGACGGAGGCACGGACCGATCCGTTGATCTCGTACCGGTTGGGACCGCGAACCCGCAGGTCTCCGCTGATGCCGCAGATCACGTCCCCGTCGAGCAGCAGGTTGAGGCCGAGCCACAGTTTGGCGTCGAACGCGAACGGATCGAAGGTAATGAGCGCGTCGAACCCGACGGAGCCCTCCACCGCGAAGCGGCCGACGAAGATGATCTTCGGACCCTTGACGTAGAGGCTGGCGTTGGCGCCCGCCTGCACCGAGTTGAGGGTCACGGCCAGGTACGCGGTGAGCGTGAGGCTCGGATTGTTCGTCGCGAAGTCGATCGTCATCCGTTGCAGCGTCGGGAACCCCGGAGGCGGCGAGAACTCTGGGTGGAACCCTCCGACCGAGGCGACCAGACCTGCACGGGAGCCCCACCCGGTCCGCAGTGCCGCCTCGCCGCTCACCGGCCACGACAGGATGCGCGAGTTGGTCAGTCTGGCGTCGAAGCCGATGGCGCCGGTGGCGAAGTCGACCGTGCCGATGAAGTCGATCTGCAACACGACGATGGCCGCCGACTTGTTGGGAAGCACCGCCGCGAGCGAACCCAGGATCACCGCACGCGTCTGTGCTCCCAACTCGAGGACGATGCCGAGCTTGCCTTCGATCAGGGTCGGCGTGGGCCACGCCACCTTCGCCATCGGACCGATCAGGTACTGGCCCCGACGCGGAGGGAAGACGGTCGCCATGTCCTCGAGGATGACGGCGGCGTCCTGGATCGGGGACCTCGGGAACAGGACCGAATCGAGGCGCCCCTGTGCCAGCACGGTCCGAAGCTCCTCGACGTCCACGCCGCGGTCGATGCCGATGATCCCGCCCACGCCGGTGAGCCTGAACCCGTAGCCCAGCTGGACGTCGAGGTCGCCGAAGATCGCGGCCAGGAACGACCAGCCGGCCTCCCCCGACGGCATCCTCGTCGTCAGCACGGCAAACGCTGACAGCCCGAACGACTCGAATCTGAGCGTCAGCGCACCGCGATACTCGTGGTCGCCCCTGCGGAGCGCCCCGCCTCCGCTGATCGGCCCGGCGTCCAGACCGGCGGCGTATCCCGTCGGGAATCGGACGCCGACATCCAGATCGAATGTGCCGAACGTGCCGTTCGGATTCCCGGCGATCGCGGTGCGAAAGCCCAGCTCCTCCATGGACAACGACAGCGGGCCGAGGGACAGATCTCCGCTCACCGTGGTGGTCAGGGCGACCTCGGGCCGGAACGCCAGCTCGAGCCCGAGCTGGCGCAGCCGCAGGACGCCGGCCAGGTCGACGCTCACCGGGATGCGCAGGCGCAGCCCGGAGCCCTGCTCGAGGTAGATGCCCCGTCCCAGCCGCCACCCGCCGACCAGGTCACCTGCGTCGGCCACGATCGGCGCTGAGACGATCTGCGACAGCAGGGCATCGTCGGACACGTCGACGACCAGCCGGAGCGCTCTGACACCGAACGCCACGTAGAAGTCGCCGTCCTCGCCCCCGACGCCGAGCGTGAACCCTTCCGCCTCGAGCCGGGTGCCGTCAGGGTCGCCCAGGACGAGGATCGCCTGTTGGTCGCCCGCCTTCGCCTTCTCGACCTCCATCCGGAACGACCCCGCAGGCACCGTGTTGTCCAGCACCCCCGCGTCGACGCGCAGACCCGAGGGATGCAGACCGAAGACGATCCCGCCGGCGAGCTCGGCTCCGGCCTCGACCTGGAACAGCCAGGTCCCGTCGTCGGTGATTGGCCGCTGTCCGGTGAGTTCACCCCCGACGTAGGGCATGACGCCGATGCCGCCGTCCTCCTCGACCGGTGCCGCCCGTCCCTTCATGGGGAACGCGATGAGACCGACGTCGACGTCGGTGTCACCAAGCAGCATTCGGTGCAGGGGCACGTCGAGACCAACGAGCGTCGCGCCATCCCCGGCGTGGTCGTCGACCATGTCGGCGAGCGGCTCGGGCAGCTCCATGGGAATCGCGGTCACGCCGAGCTCGTCGATCAGGAGCGCGACGTTCGACAGCAGCCGGTTGGCGTCGAAGTCGGCTCCGCCGACCCCGTAGACCTCCTCCATCAGGTCGAACGGGGACCCGATGAACCGCTCGAGACGCTCCCACCGTATGTGGTACCGCTCGAACGCCACCGCCCGGCCTTCGGCCTCGCCGGGCTCGACCAGGTCGCTTTCGATGACGCCGAGCAGCACGAGCGCCCGCAGCACCGCCGGAGTCCGGAACTGCAGATACTCCACAACCAGGAGATCGAGCACCTCGGAGAAGAAGCTCGGGCCGAGGTCGACACCCTCCAGAACGTCCGGCAACTCGCGCAACGCCTGGACCACGTCGGGCACCTCGGCGGCGATCCGCCGGAGGTCGGCGTCGTCGAGCGGCTGGCCGTCCCAGGCCTTCTCACCGAGCAGTTCGACGAACTCCGAGAGCACCTCCGCGGTGGCGGCGAGTGAGCTGACCGCCGCCTCCACACTGGCCGCCGCCGGGTCGTGACCCAAGCGCCGTATGAAGGTCCGGAAGCCGGCAGGCGACTCGAGCGCCAGGTACACGGGGGTGAGGAACTCGATGAGCTCCCCGATGAGCCGGTCAACGGTGGAGGTCATGCCACGGCCGGCTGCAGGGCAGGGACGACTACGGCCGTCTTGGAGTCGACGTCATCACCGGCAAACTCGACCAGGAACGCGTACGCCGGCTCCAACCGGCGTTGCAGCTCCTCGATTCCACGCTCCTCATAACCGAAGAACGCCCTGCGCACCACGGCTTCACCCTCGAAGCCCAGAGATTCGAGGCGTTGGCGAAGCAGTTCGATGGCGTCGTCGGGACTGCGCAGATCGAGCGGGGGTCCTGTCGCGGTGATGGGCCTGCACACCTCGCGACCTCCGACTACCTGCTCGTCCGACCCGATCCTGATCATCACGAGCCCGCCCGGGCCGATCACCGGAAGGTCGTCGACGGTGCGCCTGAAGACGAGGCCGGCATCCAGCGTGGTGACCTCCGATACCTCGCCTGTCAGCGTGCTGGTGGTTTGCGCGTGCAGGTGCGTGATGCGCTCCAGGCCGAGCGGCTCCGCCGGACCGCCGAATCCGGTAAGGAACGCCCGGGCGATCTCTTCGAGCCGCGAGTCCGAGGCCGTCACATTCCCCTGCTGCTCCGCCAGCGGGCGAAGGCTGTACCTGAGCCCCCCCGACCTGGTGTTCATGGCGACGCGAACCTGGTCGTCGCCGGCGGTCAGCCAGCCCGGGCTACGGTCCCAGCTGAGGCTCGACAAACGCGCGGTCAGCTCCAGACGTGCGACCATCGAGATAACCGTGGTCCTGGTCACCCGGCGCACGCCCAACTCGTGGACCGCGGCCCGAGCGACGGGTAGCTCGGGCGTCTCGTCCAGGACCAACGAGACCATCGCGCCTCAGCTCCGCCACATGGTGTGGGCCGCTGCGACGTCGGCCGGCGTGAGGGTCGGTTCCGGCTGTGCCAGGCTCTCCGCCTTCAGGCGCCGGCGCGCATCGTCCGCCGATCGACCCCACGCCACCGCGGCCGGGGCGTCGTCGCACCAGTATGAGTAGGCCTCGTCGAGCCAGCTCTCGGCCAAGTCCTCGCCGGCCCCGGCTCGGCGGCCGAACCTCGCTCCTCGGTCCGACGTCCATGAGGCGTCGGAGGACAGCCCGGTGAACCCGAAGATGATGTGGACACCCGCAAAGCACCGGGTCCACGTGCTGCCCGGGTTGGCGTCACGGAGCTGCATCGCGAGATCGGGAAACTGGCCCAGCTTCTTTTCGTTCTCGTGCCCGATCTGCACGCTGCGACACAGGTCCAGGACCACCCATCGCAGGTTTCCGTCCCCCAGGCGCATTGCAGCCGTCGGATTGTTCAGATCGACCGGTTGCCCATTCGGTCCCAACTCGAGTGTCGTCACCCGGCATCCGTCGGGGCTGTTGAACGTTGCGGAGACCCAGTGCACCCACCCGCCGCCACTCCGCTCCTTGCCGCGGGTTGTGCCGTGCGTGGCCAGGAAGCCGAACTCGACTGTGTCGACGCCATTGGGATCGCTGTCCGTCGCGCGCCGCCATTGACGAGGACTCGCGGCGCCCTCGGCGCGGATGACCACCGACCGATGACCGCGCGAACGCATGGCTCCGACGAATCCATCAACCAGATCGTCGCAATAGTGCGTGGGGTCCACAATTGCAGGCAGGCGGCCTTTTGTAATCGTTGATCCAGTAGCCGCCAAGCGTCACAGGAGGTGGATTCGCCATCAACCGACCTTACGGGGACAGGTGCAATTCCTACGGCTCAAGGTAATCGAACTCCAGGCCCGATGACGGTTCGCGTATGGCATGGTCCTTTCTCCGACCGAGCCAGACGTGTGCGGTGCCGTCGCTGCCCCGTGCGAAGCGCCAGAGGCGCTGGACCCGCAGCCCGGTCCTGGGCGCCTCCTCCTCGTTGAGGCGCCAGGATTCGGCGATCAGCCGGCCGCGATACTGGGGGTTTGCCGCGCTGGCCGACTCCAGCGAGCGTGCGCGCCTGAGGTACACCTGCGTCGGGTTCGGGCCTTGACCCTGGACCAGTCGTGGCACGTAGGGAATCCAGTGCGCCGCCACGCTTGATTTGAGACGGTAGGCGGGAAGCGCGCGTATGTCATCCTCCAATCCGCTGCCGTCCCGTGCGGGCACTTCCTGCCGGGACTGCTCGTCTCCCCGGTTCCGGCGGATCCCGGCGGTCTCGTCGAAGTAGTACTTCTCGACCGCCCAGGCGATGTTGGCGTCCTCGTCTCTCACCACCGCGATCTCCTCGATCACCTCACCCTCGAGGACCCCGCCACCGACGTTGGGAAGAAACAACAGGTCGGCGGAGACCGCGTCCGAATCGTCCGTGGTCAGGGAAAAGAGCCGCCAGTTCCCGGAGGCGGCGACGGGTTCAAGCGTGGTGCTCACACCGAAGCTGTCGACCATCGTCACCGAGTCGATGCGCCGGATGTGGCCGACCTGATCCTCCAACGGGATGGTGAACCAGTTGTTGGCGTCGATGTAGAGGAACTCGGGGATGAGCATCGACAGCAGGTTCGGTTCCGGATCGGTGGCGTCCTCGAGAAAGGCCGACGACTCCTCGAACCGCCACCAACGGGGATGCGGCATACCCGTGAAGGACACGTTCGTGGGAACGACCCTCCGGCTCTGCTCCTGTCCTCCAGCCGAGCCGGCAGGGGCGGCCGGGGCGTCGAAGTGATACCAATCGAGGCCACGCCCGTTGTACTCCTCCGCATGGAGGTTCCAACCCGAGCCTCTCAGATCGAACAGGTATTCCAACCGCTCGCTGTTCCACGCGGGCGACGTGCCTTGATCCTGCTCGGCCTCGACTCGCGCGTCGAGTGGATGCAGCGGGTCGAGGGCTTCCTCGGCATTCCCTCGAACCAGGCGGTCCATGGGGAACGACGTCCACGCCACCTGCGTCTGAGCCGGCCGCCCGCCATTCTCCGCTTCGAACTCGCCCGTCTGCCACTGCCTGGCCAGGAACCACAGCGGATCCTTGATCCGCGCCTCCTGGGCTTCATCGATGTTCGCGCTCGTGTTGTCGGGCTCGAGGATCTGCGATGTGTCGAGGTCTTCGACAACCTCCGGATCCAGTACCACCCTCGGCGCGCTGGGAAGCTCGTCGAGGTTGTTGCGCCGTGTCGCATCGCGATCTGTGCGCAGGTACCTGCCGTGCGGGTCGTCGACGACGTGGACGTCGGTCTCCTGCTCGGGCCACGCGACGACATACCGATGCGCCCTCGAGTCGATGTCCGCGATCACATCGGCGGCCGCCCGGGGAGACCAGGATTCGTCCGGACCGCACAGGTACGTGATCACGCCATGGCGATCCTTCAAGATGTGGGTGACCGTTCTTGTCGCCATCGCTCCTACCTGAGCGGCTTGGGCAGAACGTATACCACCGATGGACGACGGCACGCAGGCTGTCTCGAGATCGCCGGGCCAGGGCTACCATCCACGGCGTGCGCAGACTTGCCGCTCTTCTCGCCGTGTCCGTCCTCGCCGTCTCCGGGTGCTCGGAGGTCGGCGACCGGATCGACCAAGCCACCAACGATGCCGCCACAGAGGTTCTGACGACGGCCGTACGCGATCAGCTCAGCCAGGCCGGAATCGAGCTGGAGGGCGACCCGGACTGCTCGACCGACCTCTCCCGCGACGGTGCCTCGCTGGCCGGGACCGCCGAGTGCACGGGGACCACCGTCGACGGCCAGGACGCGACGGCCGACTTCGACGGGACGCTGTCGACGTCCGGCTGCGAGGGATCGCTGACGGTCGAGGTCGACGGCCGCCAGGTCGTGGACCTGGCCGAGATCCCCGGCTGCTCCGTCGAGCTCTGATCACGGGGACGGGTACCCGGTGGCGGGCTCGACGGGCTGGTCGGCCGTCTGGTGCTGGCAGTCACACCACGACGCGCCCTTGACCAGTGCCGGGCATTCGTCGTGGCGCCGGTCGCGGCACGCGGAGCAGATCACTGCGGCTCCGGCGTCACCCGGGCGATGACGGCAGCCACGTCGAGGCCCGAGGGCAGTTCGCCGAACGTGCCCTCCATGCGGTCCAGCCGGGTCGCGCAGAACAGGTCGGCCACCGCCGTCGGTGCAAACCGGGCCAGCAGAGATGCCTGCAGCAGGAGCGCCATCCGGGTCGCCAGCCGTCTGGCCAGGTGTGTCGTGCCGGCAGGATCTGCGGCAACGTCGCGCAGCAGGGCGTCGGTCTCGTGGAGGCAGGCGTCGAGACGGCGGTCGGCTCCCTTCGCCGCCTCGACCTCCGCATGCCACGCCGCGACCGCGTCGGGCTCGCGGACGAGCACGCGCAGCACGTCGAGCGCCTGGATGTTCCCCGCGCCCTCCCAGATCGAGTTCAACGGCGCCTCCCGGTAGAGGCGGGGCATGCCGCTCTCCTCGACGTAGCCGTTGCCGCCCAGGCACTCGAGCGCCTCGCCGACCAGTGCCGGTGTCCGCTTGCAGACCAGGTACTTCGCCACCGGCAGCCCGATCCGCCGCAGCGCCCGTTCCACCGGGTCGTCGCTGTCGTCGACCGAGGCGGCGAGGCGCATCGCGAGCACGGTAGCGGCCTCGGACTCGACGGCGAGGTCGGCGAGAACGGCCTGCATCAGCGGGGCGTCGGCGAGCAGTCCACCGAACGCCGACCGGTGCGCGGCGTGCCAGGTCGCCTCCGCGACGGCCCGGCGCATGAGGGCCGCCGAGCCGAGGACGCAGTCCAGCCGCGTGGCCGCGACCATCTCGATGATCGTCGCGATGCCGCGGCCCTCCTCGCCGAGACGCATCCCGAGGGTCTGGTCGAGCTCGACCTCGGCCGAGGCGTTGGCCCGGTTGCCCAGCTTGTCCTTGAGCCGCTGCAGGTGGAACGGGTTGCGTGAACCGTCGTCGAGGACGCGGGGGACGGCGAAGCAGGTCAGGCCGCCCACCGCCTGCGCGAGCACGAGGAACACGTCGTTCATCGGCGCCGAGCAGAACCACTTGTGCCCGGTCAGCGCATACCAGCCGTCGTCGCCCGTGTGCTCGGCCCACGTCGTGTTGGCCCGGACGTCCGAGCCGCCCTGCTTCTCGGTCATCGCCATGCCCGCGAGGGAGCCGTCCTTGTCGGCTGGGCGACGCAGGCCCGGGTCGTAAGTCGTGGAGGTGAGCCGCGGCTCCCAGACGGCGGCGATGCCGGCGTCGGTGCGAAGCGCCGGTACGGCGGCGTAGGTCATGGAGATCGGGCACATGTGGGCCGACTCCACCTGGCTCCACACCAGGAAACCGGCCGCTCTGGCTGCGTGCGGGGAGGCCTCGGCCGCCGACCAGGGCGCGGCGTGCAGGCCGAACTCGACAGCGGTGTTCATCAACAGGTGCCAGGCGGGATGGAACGAGACCTCGTCGAGCCGGCGGCCGTAGCGATCGTGGGTCTTCAGTTCCGGGGTGTGGGTGTCGGCGTCGAGGGCCCAGTGTTGGACCTGCGCCGAGCCGGCATGCGCGCCCAATTCGTGCAGACGGGGAACCGCCGCATGGGCACCGTGACGGCGCGCCGCTTCGACCAGCGCGTGGTCGTCGGCGAACAGGTCGCGGTCGACCAGAGGTGGCGGCTGGTTGCTCACCTTTTGTGTCGCTGCCACTGCCATACCGTACGCGCGCGGGAAACCCGTTCGCGAGAGCGGCTCCACTGCCGTTAGCCTTGAGGCCGACGTCGATTCCCGGCGTCCGTCGCGTCGACGAGGAGGTGGGCCGCCATGACCGTGTTGTACAGCGCCGTGTGCCAGCCCGTCTCCGGGTCCTTCGACTGACGCTCCGCCGGTTTTCGGCGGTAGGGGCCCGGGCCATCCGGAAGGTCCCGACCGTGTCCCAACTCGACCACCTGTCCCTCGCCGACCTCGGCTGGGACTCATCCTTCGCGTCGGCGTTCGCGCCGTTCGCCGACGACCACGTGAGCGCCCGGGTCAGCCGGGTCGACCGAGGCGGCGCCGACCTGCTCGGCGCCGACGGTCCGCTGCGCGCGTCCCTAGGCCGCGAGGTGCTCGCCTCGCTCGCGACCGAGCGCACGGCGGCGCCCGCCGTCGGCGACTGGGCGGCTGTCCGCCGCTGGCCGGACGACCGGACCACGATCGAGGCACTCCTGCCTCGACGAACTTCCGTTGTCCGCGACAGCGTCAACACGACCTCCAACGCCCAGGTGCTCGCGGCGAACGTCGACCTCGTCGTGGTCGTGGAGCATCTCGACCCGGAGCCCGAGATCGGCCGGATCGAGCGCCTGCTCGTCCTGGCCTGGGGAAGCGGTGCACGACCGCTGGTCCTGCTCACCAAGTCCGACCTGGTGCCCGACGCCGGTGACATGCGCGACGAGGTCGCCGCCGCAGCACCCGGCGTCGAGGTGATCGCGGCGAGCGCGACGACCGGCGAGGGGATCGACGCCGTGCGCACGCACCTGGCGCCGGGGCGGACGCTCGTGCTGCTGGGGCCGTCCGGCGCAGGCAAGTCGACCCTGACGAACGTGCTGGCGGGCGGTGAGGTCATGGCCACCGGCGCCACGCGGAGCGTCGACGGCAAAGGCCGGCACATCACCACCCACCGAGAGCTCGTGGTGCTGCCCGGCACCGGTGTCGTGCTCGACACGCCGGGACTGCGGTCGGTCGGCCTGGTCGCCGACGAGGACGCCGTGGCCAGTGCCTTCCCGGAGATCGAGGAGCTGGCGGCCCACTGCCGGTTCCGGGACTGCGCGCACGAGACCGAGCCCGGCTGCGCGGTGCTGGCCGCCGTCGACGACGGCGAGCTCGACGAGCGTCGCGTCGCCAGCTGGCGGAAGCTCGGCCGGGAGGCGGCCTTCCAGGCGCGCCGCGCCGACGCACGGCTCCGGGCGCAGGAGGTCTCCGTGTGGAAGCAGCGGCACATGGAGCTACGTCGCCATTACAAGATCAACCCGGGAAAGAACAGTCCGGGCAACCGCTGAGTGCCGCGGCGGATCCGCGTGCAGGCGCCCGGGCAGCCGGCGCGCGCTTCCTGACCTCGATGGCCGCACCGGACCTCGATAGCGAAACCCCCGCCAAACCTGGCGGATCGGGTCGATAGCGCACTTACCGCTATCGAAGTCCGGCCCGGCCATCGACGTACACCGGCAGGCGCTCTATCGGCGCCTGGTGACGTCGTACAGATGGTGGATCGGATCATGCGCGAGATAGCGCGCGAACGACTCGACCGTGAACTGCGCGCCGTCGCTGCGAATGCCGGTGCGCGTCCAGTCGACGCCGCCCACCTGCTCGAACCGGTCGGCGATGACGTGCGCGGCCTCGTCGAGTTCGACGGCGACGACGGCCGGATCCTGCTCGCCGTATCGGTCGGCGACGGCCGTCGCGTCCTGGTCCCAGTTCGGGAACAGCGGAGCGTCCCGCGTGAGCATCAGCTGGAGCCGCTGGTCGAAGACCCGATAGACGTCGCGCACGTGGCAGCCGTACTCCAGCGTCGACCAGACCTCGGGCGACGGGCGTTCCGAGACGGTATTCGGGCCCGATAGCAGCTCGACCCACGTGGTGGCGTTGTCGCGGATCAGGTCCGGGATGTCCGTCGGCACGAGGTCGCGAGTGTCGAGGCCGCACTCGGGACACGGCCGGTTCAGGACCCAGGTCCAGTCCTTTGTATCCGGAACGATGCCCACAACCGGTGACGATAGCGGCCCGGGAGGGGCACTATGGCCTCATGAGTCATCGTCCCATCCGGCGGCCGGTACTCCCGGCGAGCCCGTTCAACGTCGCACCGGTGGCGCCACCAGTGGAGCGCCTTGCCGTCGACGACCGGCTGACCCACGACCGCCACGGCCTCGGCCGGGTGATCGGATTCGAAAGCGACGAGATGGTGCTCGTCGACTTCGGCTCCGAGGTGCGTCGGGTCGTCTATCCGAACGCGAAGGTCACCAAACTGTAGGCACCACCCCGCGGTACCGGGTGGCGGTCCGGAGCCACCCGGACAGAACGTCGTGCGCCTCCGCATACAGTCACGGTGTGAGCAACCTGGAGTTGGCTCCGGAGGAGACGGTCTGCGGCGGTCGCGCTGACGTCGCCGCCGAGCCGGTGACCGAGCTGTTGTTCGGACGTGAGGTGGTCCTCGGCACCAGGGGCATGGTGGTCACGAGGACGCTGCCCAACCGCGACCGCCGCTCAGGCCACGCGGACGCCAGCGGTAGAGCCGATGGAGTCAGCTCGCCGCCTCGACGAGGCGGCAGAGTGTGTTCACGCCCCGGAGCTGCTCGACATTGACCACGGGCGACGACATCAGCGCAGGATTGCCGACCAGGATCGCCAGCGAGCGGGCCCGTGACACGGCGACGTTGAGTCGGTTGCGGTTGGCGACGAAGTGGACGCCGCGCGGAGCGTCCGTCGCCGACGACGTCGTCAGCGACACGATGACGACGGGCGCCTGCTGGCCCTGGAATTTGTCGACCGTGCCCACCCGGGCCCGTCCCTCGAGACGAGCAAGGAGCCGGGCTACCTGGGCGTTGTAGGGGGCGACGATGAGGATCTCGTCGCGGCCGATGACGTGCTCGGCGCCCTTGGCGTCCGTCCAGGGCCGCCCGGTGAGACGGGCGACGAGCGCGGCGACGACGTCGACCTCCTCGGGCGACTCGACCGACCGCCCGACGTGGTGGACGGGTAGCCAGCGCAGCCCGGCGCCCGCGAGGCCGTCGTCGCCGCCGACGAGCTGGTTCTCCAGCCCAGGGTGTGGCTGCAGCCGACTCTCGTACGAGAGCTCCGAGACCGGCGTGCACACGGCCGGGTGCATGCGCCGGGTCGTATCGAGGAAGAGCCCGCGGTCGGGCGGCACGGTGTCGTGCCCACCGAGGACGTGCTCCAGCGCGGAGGCGTCGGCGCCCTCGGGGTGCACGCCCTGGGCGGGCTGGGCCAGCTGTTGCGGGTCGCCGAGCAGGATGACCGAGCCGGCCGCGGCGCCGGCCGCGACGGCGTTGGCGAGCGAGAGCTGGCCGGCTTCGTCGACCACGAGCACGTCGACGTGGACGTCCGGGCGGGCGAAGAGCCACGCGGTGCCGGCAACGACGTTGACCTGCCCTGCCGCGATCGCGTTCTCGACATCACTGTTGCTCGACGAGGCCGTCACGCGGCCGTGGGTGGACCCGTCGCCGTACCCGGGCTTCTGGACAGCTCGCACGATCCGGCCGCCGGCGTCGTCGACCGCCATGACGGCGTCGAGCAGGTTCGTGATGACCCGGTGGCTGAGCGCGGTGATTCCGACCGTCTTGCCGGCGCGAACCATCTCGACGATGGCGTGCGAGCCGGCGTACGTCTTGCCCGAGCCGGGCGGGCCCTGAACAGGAAGGACGCCGTCGAGGGCGGGCGCGACGCGGGCGAGGGCCTCGGCGCCGTCCTCCCCATCGCGGCGCAGCGGAACGCCGGCGGCGAGCCGCGGCGGACGGCCCAGAACGAGGTCGCGGACGCCGCGGCACGGGCCGCTGGCGTCGAGGCCGTAGTCGGCCACCCACCGCCCGACGCGGAGCAATGATGCAGCGAGCGCCTTCGCGTCGACCGGCGACGGCGGCAGAAGGCCGACCGGATGTGGCAGCTCGTTCGTGAGCACGCGCCTGAGCTCGACCCGGCCGTGGTCCAGGTCGAGCGCTTCGACCGTGCTGCTGCCGCCGTCCGGGCCTGCGTGGTCGACCCGGTCTCCCCGGCGCAGCTTGCACTCCTGCGGCGGGAACGCGTAGCGCCAGACGCCCGAGCGCTTCTCCTGCCGGACGAGCACCGGGTCGCACAGGCCACCGAGTGTCGACGGCTCCTCCTCGAGCTCCTCGTGGGTGAGCCTGCGCACCCGGAAGAACTCCCACCACTCCGCGCGGTTCTCGCGCCGGTGCCATTCGAGCAGGTTCGCCAGGAGTGCGCGGGCCTGCTGGTCGTCCGTCCGTTCCTCCGGATCCGTCGGGACGCCGTCGGTGAGCGCCGCCTCGACGGCGACGAACTCGGGGTCGGGCTCGCGGCGGTGGTCGGCCGGCACGGCGACCGAGCCGTCGGGTCGGGGGACGTCGTGACCTTCGCCGATCAGCTCTCGCCTGCGGTCCTCGAGCCAGTCGCGCAGTCGGCGGGTGCTGACGCAGTCGTCGCGGTTGTACGCCCCGATCGCGTCGAGGATCGTCTGGTCGCCGGTCTGCCGCCAGCGTTCGTACTCGACGATGCTCGACCCGGCGTCCTTGACCTGCGCACCCTCGCGGCCCGCTGGGTCGTAGAGCGCCTCGAGCGCCTTGATCGAGTACGACTCGGTGCCGACCCGCAGGCCCTGCGAGACGACGCCGTACAGGTCGACGAGCCGTTCGCCGCGGAGCAGCTCGTCGACCTCGTCGATCCTGGTGTCGTACCGCTGCGAGAGACCTTTCAGCCGGCTCGGCTCGTACGCCGCGTAGTGGTAGACGTGCATGCCCGGGTGGCGGTGCCAGGCGGCCATCAGGTGGTCGACGGTCTGCTCGAACGCCCGACGTTCGGCAATCGGATCGTGGGCCCACCGTGCGGTGAACTCGTCGGCGGTGTCGGAGACGCCCCACAGGTACTCGATGCCCTGGTCGGCGTAGAACGGGTCGCCCTCGAGGTCGAGGAACAGGTCGCCGGCGTCGGGCTCCGGCAGCAGCGCGAGTCCGCGGCGGGCTTCGACGGGCAGGATCGGCTCGTGCGGCGGCACGTCGAGGCTGCGTGCCGCGACCTGCAGACGGGCCTGGGCGGCGAGCCGTCGCTTGGTGGCGCTGCCGATGGAGTCGACGGCGCCGAGCTCTGCCTGCGTCGTCGCGGCGAGGCTGGCGACGGATTCGATGCCGGCGTCGCGGAACCTCACCCGTTGGTCGCGGCGCAGGTGGGGGACGAGCACGAGGTCGTCATCCGCGTGCCACTGCTGCTGGCAGTGCTGTGCCCAGGGACAGATGGCGCAGTGGTGTACGCGCACCGGGTAGGTCGTCGGCCTCTCGTCGAGCCAGCGCTCGAAGTCGGCGACCGCGCGCCGGGCGTAGGCGGCGACGTCGGCGTAGGGGACGCTGACCTGCTCTTTCGTGCCGAGGATGACGGTGAGCGTCTCGGGCGGCACGCCCTGGAGCTGCTCCAGCCGCTGTGCGTAGACGCCCATCTGGATGAGCGCGCCGACCTTGAGGTGGCGGGCGAGCTTGGTGTCGGCGATGTTGTACGACCAGCCGCCTAGCGCGCTCGGGCGGTGGTCGTTGCGGACGAGGAAGTCGGCATGGCCGCGCCACCGGCCGTCGAAGAACGTGGCCTGGTAGATGCGGTCGGCGCCGGTCCTCATGGCGTCGAGCGTCAGCTGCTCGGCCGCGACGAGGTCGTCCATCCGGGGGATCTCGGTGACGCCGAGCGTGCTGCGCATCTCGTCGAGCACCGCCTGCTCGTGGGCGTCGCCGAGCCGGCGGACGACGTCGGCGCTCGGGTCGTCGCCGGCCGGTCGTCCGCGCGCGCCGAGGGCGATGTCGCGCTCCAGCGTCGTCAGGTGCGGGCAGGCGAGGTGCTCGACCAGGTCGGTCGGGCTCAGCACCAAGCGCCCGTCCGTGACGTACACGTGCTTCCCCCTTCACTCCGGACCCGATCATGCCCCCTGCCCCGGACACACGCGACGAGACGCATGCTCGTGTCGCATTGCGCGGACCTCGAGCGGTATGCCCTCTTGCGGTGGACCGCGACGGCGGGCAGGGTCGGACCACTCGGCGAAGGTGAGGGTCAATGAACGGGTCCCGGACGCAGCGTTGGCGCGTTGTCCTCGGTGGCGTGGCGGCCGCCGCCCTGGTGGCCGGGCTCGGGGTGGCTCCGGGGGTCGCGAGCGGAGCGCCGAGGCCGGTGTCCGCCGTGACCGTCGACGTGGGTGCGTACAACGTCTACCTCGGCGCCGACCTGACGCCGCTGTTCGGAGCGACCAGCCTTCCAGACCTGATCAGCCGGGCCAGCGGCATCTACGCAGAGATGGAGCGGACCGACTTCCCCCAGCGCGCGGAGATGATCGCCGAGCTCGTCGCCGAGGACGCGCCCGACGTCCTGGGGCTCAACGAGGTCGCCCTGTGGGAGACGGCGCCATGGACGCTGGTGCAAACTCCCGCCGGGCCGCTACCGGTCGTGACCGGCCCATACACGACGACGTTCGACTTCGAGCAGATCCTGCTGGACGCGCTCGCGGCCGAGGGCGAGCCGTACACGGTGGTCGCCACGAACACGAACTTCACCAGCGCCACCATCCCGATCGCCATCCCGATCTCGCCGACGCTCGCGGCCCGGTTCACCGACCACGACCTGATCCTGGTGCGTGACGACGCGCTGAAGCACATGGCCGTGTCGAACGCTCGATCCTTCAACTACACCGACGAGTCGTCCTTCTCGTTGAACCTGTTGGGGCTGCAGGTTCTCGTGAAGCGGGGGTGGTCCACTGTCGACCTCACCCAGGGCGGCCGTACCGTCCGGTTCGCCAACACGCATTTCGAGGCCTTCGGCAGCACGCCGCTGCGGGACGAATGGCGCAACCTTCAGGCCGCCGAGCTGGTCGCCGATATCGAGACCTCGCCGCACCCGGTCGTGGTCGTGGGCGACATCAACTCCCGTCCGACGCTGTGCCAGGAATTCCGCCAGCCGCCGCAGCCTCAGGATCAGAACGTCGTGGCCTACGGCCTGCTGGAGGATGCCGGGCTGCGTGAGGTGTGGCCGCTCGTCTACCAGAAGAACCCGTGCGGACCGGCCGGTTGGACCAGCGGGCAGGACGACAGCCTGCTGGAGCCCAGCACGCTGGACCACCGGATCGACGTGGTCTTCGTCAGCGAGGAGTTCAGCGCGCTGCAGGCCGAGACCATCGGCGAGGAGCCCGGCGACCGCACCGAGCCCGACGGCTTCTGGCCGAGCGACCACGCCGGCAGCCTGGCAAAGATCCGGCTGGACGCCCGCACCTGACGGCCCGATCCGGCGGTCAGGACAGCGACCACACCAATACGGCAACGACGCTCAGTGCGACGCAGCGCCAGCCCACCTCGCCGAGGAGGCTTCCCTCCAGCGGGGCATGCTCGACCACCGGCACGGCGGCTGGCATCGGGGCGTCGATGGTGAGCGGCGTTGTCGTGCCTGGTCGGTCGCGGCGAATCAGCCTCGAGACATACCAACGGCCGAGCAAGGCCCGACGGTGCGGTAGGGCGATCCCGGCGTCGGCGGCGACCCATCGAGGCTTGGAGGTCGAGCGGGGACCGGAGTCGAGCCACGCCTCATGGACCGCCCGGTCCGACTGGACTGCTATTCGGGGGACCTGGAGTTGTCGCCCTTGGTCACGCCCGAGCGGGTTCCTGCATGGCGTCCAGGCTCTCAGCGGAGAAGAGTCGTGCCCTGACGCTCTCCCGTTCCTCGAGCGCTGCCTCGACGCGGCGCACTTGTTCCTCGGACGCCGGAAGGTTGTAGACCTCGGCGATGAACCGGGTCAGGTCAGGGCGATAGTCATGGGCCCAAGCCCGGTAGGCGCCGGGGATCTGGGCGTTCTTCACGTCCACCAGGGTCTGGAGGAACGTGGTGATCGGCCGCCACCGAAGCCGCGCGGGTATGCCGCGTGGGCTTGCACCTGGGACCAGCTCGACCGGTGCCCGCTGCGCAGACAGCCAGGCCGGGCGAGACGCGACCAGGTCGGCACCGAACTTCGTCACACCGTCGTTGTCGTGGCTGATCATCACGTACCGCAGCCGTGCACGCCGATCCGGTGGCATTGCCTCGATCTGGCCGATGTCGTTGACCGTGGCCACCATCTCCGGGTCGACGTCCGGCCGCGATGGACCGGTGACCTGGTGCATCCAGCCGCTGCCGTAAGGTGTGCCGATCCACAGGGCCCGATCGATGCCGAGTGCTTGCGGACCGAGCGTGCCCCAGTGCATCAAGACGTCCTGGCTGGTATGCGCACCCAGGCTCTCGCCGAACAGCACGACCAGCGGTCGGGATCCGTTCCGATCGCGAAGCCGGCTGCTGATGCGCAGCCAGAGCAGGCGGTTCTGCTCCCGTGCGTCCTTGACCTTGAACAGTGACAGCGGCGACGGCCGCTTGGAGTACTGCAACGTCACGGTGGCGATGTCGCCGCGGGTCAGGTACTCGGCGGCAGCGGTAGCGCAGTAGTTCACATAACCGGTGCCGGTCGGCGAGACCAGCATGAGCACCGAGCGGTCCCACGCCCCGGTGCGGTCCATCTCGGCCAGCGCCAGCTCGACCCGCTCCCGCGGCGTGGGCGCGCTCTCGAGTCCCACATAGACCTGGATGGGGGTGGCCTTTGCCGGCTCACCCATCACCGTCTCGATCGACAGGTCGGGCAACCCTTCAGGACCGTCGAGGACAGGCTGGGGCCGTACGTAGGCGAACGCGTGCCGCCGGCCATGCCGGCCCAGCGTGTTCCACGGCACGAGGCTGTCGCGTCCACCGCTGACGGTGGGCCCGACCCAGCGGTGCCCGGTTTCGTCGTCGAGCACCGGCTCGATGACCGTCTGCCCCGCCTCGATCCGTTGCATCGCCCGTCGCCAGAAGGCGCTGCCACCGAGTACCAGCCCACCCAGACACAGTGCGTGCCCCGCCGGCAGCCACAGCCGGGGTGGGCCAGGCAGCCATGCCGACAGGAGTGATCCGGTGGCGTCGGCGAGCAGTTTCTCGCCGTACGCCACCGCGGACAGGCCCCCGGCGACGCCAACGCCGGCGGCGGCGGCGCGCACCGGATCAACCGCAGCGCTGACCGTGGCCTGCTGATCGTCAGGCAGCCGGCGCCGGAGTCGAGCCTCTATGGCCCACCCGAGCGTCAGTCCAGCCGGCACCGCGATCGGGAACCGTGCGAGTCGGCCGCCCGTTCCGAGGGCGTCGTCGATCCGCCGGGAGCTCGCCTGAACGAGCGCAAACACCGTCCCGCCAATGCCGGTGGCCGCCGTACGCCAAGCGGCTTGACGCGCCAGCCCTCGCAGGACCGGTTCACCGGGACGCCGCGACAGTGCCCGTTGCGCTGCCAGACCGGCCGGGATCACCGCAAGATCGAGCAACACCGCCGCCGCCCGCTGCCGCGACTCGGCCGACACCCCAGGCATCCTCGGCGCAAACGTGGACGCGGCCGCTTCGATCGTGTCCTGCGTCGCGACAGTCAGGACGTACGACAGTGTCGTTGCCAGTCCCGTCACCACGCCCTGGTCCAGCAGGCTTCGCGGCACCAGCGACGGCTCGAACGTCCCCGGCGCGATCGCTGCCGCGACCAGCAGACCAGTCTGCTCCCCGCGGCCGGATAGCCCGGCCCCAGAGCTCCGGAAGTCCATACACCCTCCGATCTCCGGCATATTTGGTCCAAGGAGCCGGAACTGATTCTGTCAACAGCACGTGACCTTAGATCCCGTGGCGGCATCCTCGTGTGCCACTGGACCATTCATCGAGCCAGCGACCCGGCACACGGGCTCACCGTACGTACCTGAGCACTCGACGGCCGACTGGCTTGCCCAGTCGGCGGGTGGCGATGTTGTTGGCTCGTGTTCTACCTGATCTTCATTTTCTTGCCGAGCCACTTCGCAACCTCTCGGATTGTCCGGGGCCCGTCGATCCTCGGGATTATCGGCGTGCTCACCGGTCTCATCCCTGCGCTCTTCTGGGTCGCCGGGATCCTCGCAAGTCATTGCACTGGTCCTGGGTTTCGTCGGTTACGGCCGCCCGGCGCGGCTAAGCCAGGAAGGCGACGATGGCGCTGTAGGGAATCGTCGCGATGATCCTCTCGGTCGTCAGCCCGCAGCCAGCTCATGGTGCGCCGGGACTCGTGCCTTCCGGCGTGCTGGGCTGCGGCGTAGCCGGTGTCGCTCGGTGGCTCACGTCAGTGCGGGCGGGAGACTCCAGCATCATGGGTGAACTCGTAGACGTTCCCGTCCGGTGCACGGAAATGCACCCAGCCAATCCCGCTGTCGTCGACGTCTGGGTCGAGCAAGATCTCAACCCCAGCCGCCCGGAGCTCAGCTGCCGCACTGAAGACGTCGTCCACCAGGAAGCCTGCCACGGGACCCGTGGTGAAGTGCCGATTGACGGGGCTCTCCGCATCGAACACCTCGACCTTGCTGCCGTCGGGCAACCTCAACATCCAGAAGCCCTCGTGCTCCGACCCAAGTCGTAGGCCCAAGACGTCGCGGAAGAATTGCACTGTCCGCTCCGCATTCTCTGTTCGTGTACCCACCCAGGCCAGTTTGATGATCTCCATTGCGATGTCGTCCCTTGTCCACGCGGCGGTGTCGTCGTCATCTGAGACCCTACGGGCTGTGCCTGCAATGGGCGCGCCCGGCGGACGCCGCAGAGCCCGACGGCTGATCGCGGGTGTTCGCCGGGACGCCGGACCGATGCAGCCTCCGCAGGAGACTCGCGGACCTCACCCGCGTGAGCTGGGGTGATCCGGCTCATCGCCCGCGGTCTGTCGAGGCACGAGATCGCTGCCGAGTTCGTCGTGAGCACACGGCGAGGACGCACGTCGCCCTCGCAGACGACTTGCCGACCGAGCACGGGAATGCCGTTAGAAGGGCGGCGGGTCGGGGTCGGGTGGGTCGCGGGGCGGCTCGGGATGTTGCACGATGGGGCCGACTGGTTCGGGTTCGACGTGGTAGGTGTGGCCGGTGGGTGCCCGCCATCGGAAGTGGCCCGGCTGCGGGTTGTTCGAGGTGCCGGCCGGCGTGGGTTTTGCCGTTGTGGCGGCCGCCGGACAGCGGCCCGGTGTTGCCGGCTGAGGTGGTCCAGCCGGGTGCGCCGGCCGGGATGGTGTGGTCGATCTGGCAGCGTCGCGCCGGCTGCGGGCAGGTGGGGAACCTGCAGGTCCGGTCCCGGGCGAGGAGGTGGTCGATCAGGTCTTGCGGCGGGGTGTAGCGGGTCTGGCCGTGGTCGAGGAGGGCGCCGGTGGCGGGGTCGGTGAGCAGCCGCCGCCAGGTGCCGGCGGCGGCGATCCGCCGGGCCACCTCGGCGGTGATCGGGCCGTACCCGGCGAGCTCGGCCGGGGTGTCGTCGAGGCCGATCAGGGTGGACAGCGGCACCGTCACCGCGACGGCTGCGGCCCGGCCGTGCCGCGCACCGAGCCGGGGGGTGTGCTCGCAGCCGCCCAGGTGCCCGGAGTCGAGGGAGGCCCAGGCCAGCGCGGCCAGCACGTCGATGTCGCGGTTGGTCGGTGCTGCGCTGCTCGCCCGGGTCGGCGGTCTTCGCGGCGTCGGCGGCCGCGTCCAGCATCAGCTTGATGGCGGTGACGTCCTCGGCCGGCCCGTAGGTGTTCAGCCAGGCCATCGCATCCGGCGCCGGCGAGTACGCGACGTGCCGGTCCTGGCGGGCCTCCTGGTGGCGTTGCTCGGCGGTTCGGGGCGCCACCGCGGCCACCGCGTGGGCGATGGCGTCGCGGTGCTGCCGCAGCGACCGGCCACCCGCCCTGGGCAGCACCGCGGATTCGACCTGCGCGACCAGCCCGCGGCGGATCCCGTCCGGGGTGACCATCTCCCCGGTGATCCGGTCGGCCATCCGGTCCGGCGGATCCAACGCCCGGACCCCGACCGCGAGCGCGGCCGCCTTCGGGTAGTCGATCTGTCCGGCGCGCATCGCCGCGACCGTGTCGGGCAACTCGTCGACCAGTTGGGTGGCGGTGGCCACCCGGTCCGCGCCGGTCGAGGGCGAGACCCAGCCGGGCGGCGATCAGCTGGCCGGCGGCCCGGATCGGCGTGAACCCGTGCCGGGCCGCCTGCGGGTCGTCGCAGACCGGGTGCCGGCGGCCAGCGCGGCCGCGGTCTCGATCTCGATGCCGTCGGCCCAGGCCTTGATCCGCCGGCAGGCCGCCACCAGCTCCACCAGGTCGTACGCGTCGGACACCGCGGCCGGGTCCACCCGCTCCAGCAACCCCGCCAGCTCCGGCCCCGGCGGCATCCGCTCCAGCCCACCCAGATCCGGCCCGCCCGCCGTGTCACCACGGCGGCCGGACCCAGCATCCGAGACTTCGAACATGCGTTCGAGTCTAGCCGGCCCTGCCGACACTCGATGCCTTGTCCACAGGCCACCTCCGACGCGACGCGTTCACCCACGGTGAACCACGCCGGAACGGACGCAATATCGGCGACGCCGCGATCGACATCTGGCATTCGATCTGGGCCTGGTCAGTCAGGTGGATGACCGCGTCGTATGTTGCCGTGGACTCGCCCGAGCACTGTGCGCCGACCGTACTGCTCGTCGTTCACACGTCGTGGGCATGACGTGAGTCGTGCTGGTCTACGCGCCGGGTGGCCGTGTCGAAGTCGCGTTGCGTGCAGGGTCGTGCCCACTGGGCGCTCCGCCGCGGGGAACTCCGATGAACCGTGGCCATGTTGGCCGACTTGCTGATCGTTGCGTTGGCCGGGGCTTGTTCGACTTCGGACGGCGACGCGGACGCGAGGCCGTTGATCGATTCCTGCGCGCTGGAGGGGCCCTGCTCGACGAGTCGCCGCGTGCGGCTTGGTGTCGGACCCGACCGCCTAGCCTCGACCAATGGCGTTCGACCTGACCCTGGACGATCTGAGGCGGCGGCGCAGCGTCAAGTGGCGGTTCAAGGAGCCGGACGTGCTGCCGTTGTGGGTGGCCGAGATGGACGTGCGCCTGGCGGAGCCTGTCCGTCACGCGCTGGCGGAGCTCGTCGAGCGGAGCGACACGGGGTACGTGACGTGGGATGGGCTGCCCGAGGCGTACGCGGCCTTCGCCGCCCGGCGTTGGCGGCAGGAGCTCGACCCGGGCCGGATGTTCATCGTCCCCGACGTCATGCGGGGCATCTTCGAGGTCCTGCTGGTCGCGACCGAGCCGGGGGATCAGGTCGTGGTCAACCCGCCGGTCTATGCGCCGTTCTTCGAGACGGTCACGCATGCGCGGCGCCGGCTGGTCGAGGTTCCGCTGGTGCGCGACGCGGACGGGGTGTACGAGCTGGACCTCGCCGGCCTGGAGCGGGCGTTCGCGGGCGGCGCGCGGGCGTACCTGCTGTGCAGCCCGCACAACCCGGTCGGCCGGGTGTGGACGCGGGCCGAGCTGGAGGCGGTGGCGGCGGTCGCCGAGAGGTACGGCGTGCTGGTTCTGGTGGACGAGATCCACGGACCGCTGGTCTACCAGCCGCATCGGCACGTCCCGTTCGCGACGCTGGACGCGCCGGCGGCGCGGGAGGCGATCAGCTTCGTGTCCGCCTCCAAGGCGTGGAACCTCGCGGGTCTCAAGTGTGCGCTTGCCGTGGCCGGGTCCGCCCGCGGCGCGGCGCTGCTGGCGGGGATGGGTGAGGAAGTCGCCTACGGCGCGGGACTGCTCGGTGCCGTCGCCAACACGGTGGCCTTCGACCAGGGCGAGCCGTGGCTGGACGAGCTGCTGGTGGCGCTGCGCGCCAACCGCGGCCGCCTTGGCGCGTTGCTCGCCGAACACGTGCCGGCGGTGAGCTGGCGACTCGAGGACGTGCAGGCGACGTATCTGGCGTGGCTGGACTGCTCCCCGCTCGGACTCGACGACCCGGCCGGCGTCTTCGAGCAGCGCGGGCGGGTGGCGTTCGAGCCGGGCCCGCTGTTCGGCACCGGTGGCGACGGCTTCGTCCGGCTCAACTTCGCCACCTCACCAACGATCCTGGACGAGGCCATCCGACGGATGCGGGCGGCCATCCCGTCGACCGAGGAGCCGTGAGGCCGTCACAAACGCGACGCTCGCCAGCCCTATCGAGGCCGGTGGCCGTTCCACGGAGCTCAGCACTGCTGGACCGGACCCGGTCCCGGCCGGACGTGCCCCAGTTGAAGACAGTGTTCGGCGCCAAGGCGTGTTTCGAACCGCGACGGTGCCCGATTTGGGGCCGTGCTCGAGATACCGCGCTCGACCTGACCATCCTCAAGCCCAGGTTTGGGGAGCTTGACGGTGATCGTGTGACCGATGACGGTTCAGCTACGGCAGGACGTTGGGCCCTTGAGCAACCTGGGATGTCGTGAATCAGCTTGACTTTGAGCTCGCGGGCGCACGCCGGCACCCCACGATCGAGGATGCGAGGAAGCGATGGCCGAAATCGAGCCTGTGCTGGACGGGGCGGGGCTGAGAAACCCCAAGGTTCGCGAGTACGTGCGGTACTGGGCCGAGCTGACCGGCGCCGAACGCATCGAGGTCGTCAGTGCGTCCGACGACGCGCGGCTGATCCGGGAGTCTCTCCAAGCCGGCGAGATCGTCCCTGCCGGTGAGGGCCTGTACTACTCACGCAGCTACCACATGGACACTGCCCGCTCCGAGGAGCGGACCATCGTCGCCACGCACAACACCGCCGACGCCGGCGTCTACAACAACTGGCGGCCGGCCTCGGAGATGCACGAGTTGCTGGAGGAGCGGATGCGGGGTGCGTCGGCGGGCAAGACGATGTACGTGGTGCCCTACCTGATGGCGCCGCCCGGTTCGCCGCTGGAAGAGTACGCCGCCGGTGTCGAGCTCACAGACCACCGCACTGTGGTGCTGCACATGATCAGGATGGCCCGCGTGGGCGTCGAGTTCGTCGAGAACCTCGCCGATCCGAACAGTTTCGTGCGTGCGCGTGCACGTCACCGGCGACTTGGAGAACCTCGGGCAGGGCACGGCCGAGGACCAGCGTTACTTTGTCACGGTTGCCGACGAGCGCACCATCTTGCACTTCGGGTCGGCATACGGCGGCAACGCCCTGCTCGGCAAGATCGCCCACGGGCTCCGGCAGGCGGCGTACGACGGCTGGGCGTCGGGGAAGTTCCTCGCCGAGCAGTTCATGCTCATCGGCATCACCGACAAGGAGACCGGCCGGAAGTACCACATCTGTGGCGGTTTCCCGAGTGCGTCGGGCAAGACGAACCTTGCGATGATGCTCCCGCCCGACGCGCTGGGGGAGCGTTACCAGGTCTCCTTCTACGGCGACGACATCGCCTGGCTCTGGGTCGACCCCGAGGACGGCAGGCTCTACGGGATGAACCCCGAGTACGGCGTGTTCGGGGTTGCCAAGGACACCAACGAGGCCACCAACCCGACGGCGCTGCATTCGGTGGCTGCGGGCACCGGGGCGCTGTTCACCAACGTCGCCTACAACGAGATCACCCACGAGGTGTGGTGGGAGGGCAAGACCCCGGCTCCTCCTGCCGACGTCACTGGGTGGCGTGACTGGAAGGGCAACCTGATCTCCGAGCGGCCGGAGGGCAGCGACGAACCGTGGTCGCACCCGAACAGCCGGTTCACTACGACGCTGGCCAACGTGCCCAACATCGCCGCTGACGTCGAGGACCCACGCGGCGTCCGGATCGACGGCATCATCTTCGGTGGCCGCACCCCTGATCGGGAGCCGCTCATTCGCGCTATCACGGATGTGGCCGAGGGTGTGTATGACGGCCTCACCCTCGGTGCGGAGGCGACCTTCGCCGCCGAAGGTGTCGAGGGGCTGCTGCGCTACGACCCGATGTCGATGCGCCCCTTCATGTCCTACCCGGAAGGCGCCTACGCCGCTCACTGGCTGAAGATCATCGGCCAGGCGCGCGAGACGCCGATCTTCGCGCACGTCAACTGGTTCCAGCGAGACCACGAGGATGGCCACTACCTCTGGCCCGGGTACCGCGACAACCTGCGGCCGCTTCTATGGCTCATGCAGCTCAAGAGCGGCGAGGTCACCGGCCGCCAGACGCCTGTGGGCATCCTTCCGACGAAGGAGGAGCTGAACCTCGACGGCGTCGACATCACACCCGGGGATCTGGACAAGATCCTGTCCATCGACGCCGAACGGTGGCGCCGCGAGATGGCGCACCGGGAGCAGCACCTGACCCAGCTCGACGGCCTGCCCGATGAGATCTGGGCGGCGCATCGTCGGATCGCGGCAGCCCTTGGCCTGGCCCGCGGCTTTCGCGGGCGGTGACGCGTGGGCGGTCTCCGATGATGGTTCTTGCGCTCGACCGCGCGAGCGTGGAGCTTGCGGCAGGCGACGTCGTTGCCGCGGAGCGGGAGCTGGAGGTTGCGCTGGAGCTTGCCCGAGCTGGGCGCCTCCGCGACACCATCGCTCGAACGGCCGCCCGCCTGTCGCTCGTCGTCTTGCAGCGTGACCCGGCACGGGCGGAGGCGCTCGCGGCGCTGAGTCGCGACAACGCGCCCGCTGAGAGCATTGCCGCTCAGGCGCTTGCGCGAGCCGCAACGGCGCGGGCGACGGCGAGCCGCACACGCCGTGGAGCGGCCGATCTCGCGACGGAAGCCGTTCGCCTCGTGCCGACCGAGATGCCGAACCTCCGCGCGGACCTCTTGGTGGGGCTGGCCGAGATTCTCCAGGCAAGCGGCGACGCGACCGGAGCGACGTGCGCGATCGCCGAGGCGATCGGCCTCTACGAGCGGAAAGGTAACCTCGTCGGCGCCGCTCGAGCGGGGGAGTACGTGCGTGCCACGTGAAGGCGCGTTGCCTCGGATGCCAGCCAACGGTGCCGTGTGAGTCACGGGGATCGCCGGCTGTTCTGAGCTCGGTCGGCTAGCCCGGACGCTTCAGGTCGTTCGACTCGCAGAAGAAGAGGAACGGCCGCCTCTTCATCCCCGCGCTGTATCGCATCACTGTGGCCGCGCATACGAAGGGTGTCCGCGCGTCGATTGGTACCCTCGGCGTCGCCGTTCAGGTCGCTGTTGTGGTGGTCGACGAATTCGCGTTCGGAGACCTCCTCTTCGTCATGATGATCATCGGCGCCTGCGATTCGCATCGCGGCGGACGGCGGCTCGATGTTCGCTCCGACCCGTCACCCGGCGGCTGATCGAGCAGTTCGCCCGAACGGCCAGCCGAGGGGAGGCCCGGGTCCGCTGGCGGACCTCACGTCGCGGGAGCTCGACGTGATCCGGCTGATCGCCCGCGGGCTGCCGAGGACGTGCAAGCGACGTATCTGGCGTGGCTGGACTGCTCCCCGCTCGGACTCGACGACCCGGCCGGAGTCTTCGAGCAGCGCGGGGGGGTGTTCGAGCCGGGCCCGCTGTTCGGGACCGGTGGCGACGGCTTCGTCCGGCTCAACTTCGCCACCTCTCCAGCGATCCTGGACGAGGCCGTACGACGGATGCGGGCGGCCATCCCTCCGACTGAGGAGTCGTGAGGCCGTCACGGCTTGACGGCCTCAGGTGGCCGGATGTCGCGGCGACGCAGCCCGATCAGCCCGGCGGCGGCGAGCACGACCGCGATTCCGATGAGCCGGGCGCCGCCGTCCGTGAGGCCCCGGGTACGTCATCCAGTGCCCGTCCTCTCAGAAAGAGTCCCGCCGCCCGCGGCGGTCAGTGGGTCAATCGAGCGGGATCCGAATGACCTCACCATCGCCGGTACACACGGCGCAGGTAGTGACGTACGCCGCCCCATTTCCGAATGCGACGCCGTACGGCGCGAACAGCCCACCGGCGACGGTCTCGTGCACGCTGGCGCCAGGTGTGACCTTCACCAGCGAGCCGATCGGCCCGACCAGCAGGCCGTTCGTGGAGATCTCGACGGCGTACAGCGATCCATCCGGCGCGAAGGCCAGATCGGTGAGGTTGGTCAGCCCGGAGGCGTACACCGTGGGTGCCTGGCCCGGAACGACCCGCCAGATGTTCGCGTCACCCTTCTCGAACGGGAAGCCGGTCAGCTGGCTGATGTAGTACGCCCCGTCGGGCCCCTGGACCACTGATGTCGGCACGGCATCGGTGGGGATCTGGGTGCCTGGCGGCAGCCCGAGGAAGGGAGGAGCCAACGCGCTCCCGGGGGGCAGCACCGCAATCGTCGTGAACGTGCCCGTTTGCGACGCCCGCACGACGGCATTGCCCCCGGCGTCGGCGAGGATGTAACCCTCGCCCTGCCGGACCAGGCCGACGGGATTGCTGTCGATATCGGTGCCGTCAGGATTGGCCACCGCCTCGTTGGCCAGAACGTCGGCGAACAGCGAGGTCCCGCCGTGCTTGAGCTTGCCGCTGAGCAACGTACCCAGCTGGGCGCCTTCGGGACCGAAGTCGGCGCGGAACTCGTCGCTGCCTCCGAGCCCGATGCTGAGCACGAACTTCTGGCCGCCAGTGAAGGCAATGTCCGAGGGCCCGAGGGCCTCCCCCGCCCCCTCATTGAAGATCGATGGCAGGCCGGTCAGGACTCGGTCATCGGGACCGTCGTCTCGGACCTTCGTTACAGCTCCGGAAAAGCCGAGGCAGAACTCCCCGAGCCCGGGGTGAACGGCACAGCTCACCGAACCCCCTCGGCCGGCTTCCGCGACGTACAGCTCGCCGGTCGCCGAGAACGTCAGATGTCGCGGGCTGTCCAGGCCCGACGCCACCACGTCCCACGGCGGCTGCGCCGAAGCTTGCGACGTCGTGCCGGCTACGACCAGCGCAATCGACCCGACGGATGCCGCGATTCGAATACCACGACGAGGTGTGAGCATGGCACTCCTTCTTGGCCCCCCGAGGGAGTGTTCACGAGACGGTTCCCCCCGCGACGATCAGACGTCCCCTCGGCATACCGACTGTCGTGAGGCAACACTCTAACGGAGGGCGCCAGAATTGCGCGGCCGCTTCGGCGAACTCGTGAACAGCATCATTCTCTTCGGGTCCTAGCCATGGGGGATGCAACCGAGGAGTCGGACCTCGATCTCCTGTTGGTGATCGGGGAGGGCGACTGGCGGCTGAATCCCCTCCTGGACGCATCCGCATGTCGGGCGGAAGGCTGCCGGCCCCCAGCCAGGCGGATCATGCTGGGCGGCCAGTTGGGAAATTGTCCCGGGTCACGGATCGACGACGAGATCAAGTAGTGGCGAGGAATGGGCGAGGCCAGTCCAGCCGTCAGGTCGCGGCCTCCTGTGGCATCGGCAAGACGACCGTCCTGCAGATCCTCAAGCACGCCGGAGTGGCTCGGCGGCCGCGCGGAAGCCGGTACAAGATGGCGAGGTGGACGGTGCGAGTCGTGGCCCCAGGCGGGTGCGGCATGCCGCGGCCGAGCCAGCATCTCGTTGCACCGTGACCGCCGACGGCGCTGCTCGTAGACACGAGCCGTGAGCAACACGATGACGCCACTCAGACTAGGGGCGAGATCTGAGTTGTGTGATTGCCTGACCATACGGGCGCTCGCGACTAGACTCGGGCCCTTGATCGGGGGGCTTCAATGGCGCTGGGTGACTTCCTTAGCGATACGACGGTTCAGGACCTCAGCAGGGTGACCAACGAGCCACTGCACTTCATGTTGACCGACACCGGACCTCCGCCTAACGGGCACCCGCGGTCGATGGTCGACAGCCACGGCGCGGCGACCAACGCATGGGACTGGGCGGTGGAGTCAGCCGACGCGCTCGTCGACAAGAGCGGTGCGGTCCATGGTTTCGTCGTGAGCTACGTCTTTCCGATAGCCGACGACACCTACCTGGTCGGACACAGCCTCGGGGGGACGCTGGACACCGTGGCCCGTCTGATGCAGGACGGTGAATACGGCGACAGGGTCTCCCTGCTGGTCCAGAGTCAGTGGCCGAAGACATTCCACCTGCTTCGCGAAGGTGCGGGTATGCCGAACGGCTACGGTCTGCTCAAAGTGCGTACCTGCAGCGATTACTGGTTCGTCGGGGCGTTCCTCCCGAGTCGCACGCCCGGTCTCCTCGACGTTGATCAGGGCGAGGTCGATACTCTCAGAACCGTCGCCTTCGACGTGTTGAATGACGCGATCGGCTTCCCGGCTAACCTCCGGGGGCTCATGGAGGTGTTGGGGACGGACCGGGTCGCCGACAGAATGGATTCGACCGCCAAGGTGTTTAGCGACCTTGCCGATCTGGTCAAGGATGCCCAGGACATCCTGGGATGATCGCGATCCTCTCGGCAGCCGACCCTGCTGGCGTGGCCAGGGCTCTGAAATCCGCACCCTACACACACCTGAGTGGTCCAATTTGTGCGCTGGCTGTGACCCTCCGGGCCTGTCCGACGGCCCGCCTGTGAAGCGAAAGGGCTGCAGGCGTACCGCGTGGGAAGGCGAGGTGGCCCACCGAGGCCTTACGCAGAGGCGCCAAGGCGAAGCCCGCAGCGACGGGGGCGCTCGGGGCTCCGCGGTGCTGACCCAACTGAAGCTCGGCTACTTCTTCTGGGCTTCGTCGACTCGTTGACGGTCGTCTTCGGCTTGCCCTTGACCGTCGACTCCTTGACGAACTTGCCGGTGATGGCACTGCCACCGCGAGCAAACGACCATCCGGGGACCAGGCAGGTTCCCACAGGCCGGCGCAGGTGGGCGGCTGACATTGGGAGACTTGGCGGGCCGAGCCATCCGCATTCGCGAATGGTCAATCACCAGACGTGCGAGAATGGGCTATTCTGACCAATCGAAACTGAACCCATAACTTCGCCGGAAGAGAACCGATAACTTTGGCCCCCCAACGGTGGGGAGCGACCTGCGAAAATGATGGTCCGCACAGCCGTATCTGGTGGTTCCATAGTAAGGATGGGGTCGCCGGTTCGATTCCGGCGGGGGCCCCACCAGGCCGATGACCAGCACAAACGCTGGTCATTGTGGCGTTCGAGCCGTTCGATGAGGCAAATCCCGGCTGGAGAGCACATCCCTCGTTGGGTAGCGCTGTGGTCTGTCGGTGATTGTCGACCGGTCTGACCAGGGTCCTTGCCCGGCCTCCAGCCCTTCTCCATCTGTGACACTCGGCTCCACAGTCGTGGAAGAACGCAATACTGGACGCGAGGTGGGGGTCGTAGGTTCGGGTCGCCACCGAGGAAGACGTTAGGGATCCTGCGACAGGATCCGGCGCTGTTGCGGGACGGCCAGCGGGTTGCGGCTGCCGGCTGCGGGAGCAGATCGGCTCACAACAATGCGAGCGGTGCGGAACGGTCACTATGGACAACACCTGCCCTATATACATGGCAGGCGTGATGCGCGATGCTGTTGTTCTGGTCGGACAGCATTGAACCAGACAGCGGATAGCACGAGCCGGTCATGCCAAGCACGACGGCAAGTCTCAGCTCGCGTCGATCGAGTACGTCCGCAGGCTCAGCCGCCAAACCCTTGCGGGCGCACGGCGGTCAGGGGACGGCGGCGCACACGCGAGTCCTGTCGGATCGGTTTAATGGGAGGAATTGCCATGGCCTTCGAGCTGTCTGCGAATGTTGACGTTCACCGCGATGATGACGGACGTATCCGGATCCTTCGTCATCCACAAGACCCGTTCTCGCCCGAAAGGGCCGGACTGACCGAACCGTCGCCGCTGGAGCTAGCTGATCAGTACGTCCACGAGGTCGCCCCCCTCTATGGGATCGATGAGAACCAGCTGGCCGGCCTGGCCCAGGAGGCGCTGGGTGAGCCGGCGCCCGAGGGAACCCAACTCCGGCGCCCGGAGCTCAAGACGGTCCAGAACATCATCGTGGCGTCCTACCCGCAGACGCACCTGGGACTGCCGGTCTGGCAGTCCGCACTTGAGGTCCGGATGTACGGTGAGCCGCTCCGGGCAGTCAGCTCCGCCAGCACGCTCGACCTCGACGTGCAGGTCGAGCCACCGCCGCCCGAAGCTTTGCGCCGCTTCACCGGCGACGACAGGCTGGAGCTGGCGGGAGCGCTCGGCGTGGACGATGAGGCCGCGCAGCGCCTGGTGATCAACGGGACCCGGCTGCTCGTTTACCGGAACGACCCGGCCCAGCGCCTCGACCCGGCCGTTGCCCAGCAACCCGGTGGGCAGGTGCTGCGAGGCTCCCTGCCCATCCTCCCTCTGCCACCGGTGCCCGACGGCATCGAAGCGGACCGCCACTACGTGGTCCGTGAGGTCCTGTTCACGCTGGCGCTGCCCGACTGGGGCGAGCTGAACTGGCGCGCGTTCATCGAGTCCGCGACCGGGGCCGTGCTTTACCTGCGGGCGTTCGTGGCCAGCGCCACCGCCTGCGTCTTCGTGACCGACCCGATCACGGCCACCGGGAACGCGGTGGACGCATGCTCGCCGGCTGCCGATCTGGACCCACTGCGCACCACCGTCACCCTGCAGGGGCTGGACCCGCCGGATGCGGCCGGGAACCAGGCCCTCGCTGGCGGGTTCGTCGTGCTGACCGACACCGATCCGCTCCCGATCGCGCCCCCGACGACGACGACGCCGTTCTCGTTCTGCTACTCGGCAGTGACCGACGACTTCACCGCCGCCAGCGCCTATCACCACTACGACGGCGCCTACCGCACGCTCCAGGGCATGGGATTCGTCATCACCAACTACTTCGACGGCACCAACTTCCCGGTCCCTGTCGACCATCAGGGCGTTGGCAATCAGGTGAACGCCTTCGCGATCGGCAACGCGACCGGCACCGGGATGATGAAGTTCATCAACGGGTTCGCCCAAGCGGGCTGTCCGGTGGGGATCGCCACCGACGTGCGGCTCATCTGGCACGAGTTCGGCCACGCCCTGCTGTATGACCATGTCGGCTCGCCCAATTTCGGCTGGTGCCACAGCGCCGGTGACACGCTGGGGGTGATCAACTGCGACCCCGGTTCGTTGGCGCCCGATCGTTTCCTGACCTTTCCCTGGATCCCAGCGATCGTGCGCCGGCACGATCGCGACGTGGCCCTCGGGTGGGCCTGGGGTGGTGTGCTGGACGACACCCAGTACAGCAGCGAGCAGATCCTGTCCACCTTGCTGTTCCGCGTCTACCGGACCACTGGCGGCGACGACACCGACATCAACATCCAGCGCTTCGCCGCCCGCTATTTGACCTACCTGATCGTCCAGGCGATCGGGACCCTCACGGTAACCACGACCGACCCGGCGGTGTTCGAAACCGCGATGGAGGACGCCGATAACAGCACCCCCAACTTCGAGGGCCACCCCGGCGGCGCCTGGCACAAGGTGATCCGCTGGAGCTTCGAGCAGCAGGGCCTGTTCCAACCCCCCGGCGCGCCAACGCCGGTGACCCAGCCGGGCGCGCCGCCTGCGGTCGATGTCTACATCGATGACGGCCGCAACGGCGGGTACATGCCGTACCTGCCTAACTTCACAGCCACGGCCGACATATGGAACCGGCATTTTCCGGACGGCGGCACTGCGCACGAAGAGCCGCTCGCCGGGTTCCCAAGCTTCGTCTACGTCCGGGTGCGAAACCGCGGTACCGAATCCGCAACCGACCCGTCCGTGAAGCTCTTCCAGGCCGACCCGGCGAGCGGCCTCGGCTGGCCGGGCTCGTGGACGCCGGCGGCCACAGCGCAGCTCGCAGCAAGCGGAACGATTCCGCCCGGCGGCCAGACGGTTATCGGCCCCTTCTCCTGGTTGCCTGCTTCGGCTGGCCCGATTTCTTTGCTGGCGAGCGCATCGGCGACCGGCGACGCAAGCAATGCGGACACAATAAACGGCCCGATATCGCATTGGCGGCTCATTCCCTTCGACAACAACCTCGCGCAGCGCGATGTCACGGCGGAGACGGCCGACCCTTGCGAACAGATGGAGCAGCTTGCCGACTACATCTCCACACTCAACCTCAAGCAAGGACTCGAGCAGAGCCTGACTGCCAAACTCCGCAACGCGAAGCGTGACTGCGAGCGTGGGCACACCACGCCGGCATGCAACAAGCTGGGCGCGTTCGACAACGAGGTCAACGCGCAAACCAACAAGGGTTTGACGCCAGCGCAGGCCGGGGTGCTCCTAGGCCACAGCAGCGGCATCAAGACGGCGCTGGGATGTTGAGTGGTGAAAGCGGGCCAACTGGTCGAGGTCGCGAGCAGCGGCCTTGACGATCGCCATTCCGATCTCGCCGACGCCGGCGGCCCGCTTCACCGATCCAATACGTGGAATCCCTCGAGTTGGTGCTTACGTCGGGACGGGTTCGAAGGTCGAGGTGCCTTCAGTGTCCACGGATGACAAGATCGGGCGCCGTGCCGGCAGGGAAGTGCGGCGAAGGATCGCGGCTCAGCCCGGCTGAACCCTGGCTGACGTAGGAGGCCGATCCCACGAAGCCGGGCACGGCGGCTGCATAACTACGTCTCGTCATAGTTCCGTCCCGTACCACGTCGAACTTCCGAGCCCGGCGCGGCAAACGTGGCATAGCGGTTAGCCTCGGGCAATGCGATCCGAAGAGGTGGACCGGTCGCGTCCCGAAGACCGAACCTGGGTCGACGAGGCGGTGCGCCGGGTGGAGGCCGATGCCGCCCGGAGCGCGGACACTCACCTCCACGTCTTCCCCATGCCGCCCGCGTGGCACGTCGACTTCTACCTCAAGGACGAGTCGGTGCATCCCACCGGCTCGCTCAAGCACCGCCTGGCCCGCTCCCTCTTTCTCTACGCCCTCACCAGTGGCTGGATCCACGAAGGCACGCCGGTCATCGAGGCGTCCTCGGGCTCGACCGCGATCTCCGAGGCCTACTTCGCCCGTCTCATCGGTGTGCCGTTCATTGCCGTGATGCCGCGCTCGACGAGCCCCGAGAAGGTGGCACTCATCGAGTTCTACGGCGGCCACTGTCACCTGGTCGACGAACCTGCGGCCATCTACGACGAGGCGGGTCGTTTGGCTGGAGAACGTGGTGGCCACTACATAGACCAGTTCACGTTCGCGGAGCGCGCTACCGACTGGCGCGGTAACAACAACATCGCCGAGTCGATCTTCGAGCAACTGCGAGAGGAGAGGTACCCGGTACCCGCCTGGATCGTAGTCGGCGCCGGGACCGGTGGGACCAGCGCGACGATCGGCCGTTACGTCCGCTACAAGCGGCACTACACCAGGGTGGCGGTTGTGGATCCGGAAGGGTCCGCCTTCTACCCTGCTTGGACCCATGAGGACTGGACGGCAACCGGCGTGGGTTCCCGCATCGAGGGCATCGGGCGACCACGGGTCGAGCCTTCGTTCATACCCTCTGTCATCGACCGGATGGTCAAGGTACCCGACGCCGCCAGCATCGCCACGATGCGATGGGTGAGCCGAGTCACGGGGCGTGACGTGGGTGGCTCGACCGGCACCAATGTCTGGAGCGCCCTGCGGCTGGCTGCGGAGATGCGCGCAACCGGTGAAGAGGGCTCCGTCGTGACGCTGATCTGTGACAGCGGCGAGCGCTATGCCGGCACCTACGGCTCCGATTCCTGGCTAGCGCAGCAGGGCCTCGACATAGAGCCTTATGAGAAGGCGCTCGACGCGTTTTCGCTCACGGGTGAATGGCGCGAACCCCCGTAAGCCCCATGACCCTCGATCGTGTTCCACCGGGGCGATATTGGTGCTACCGCGCATATCCTGCGGCGCCGAGCAGATGCAGCGATACGTATGGCACGTCGCCGACGACCCAGCTGTCGTGTTCCGCCGGGGGGATGTAAAAGATCGTTCCTGGCGTCAGGTCAACGACTCGGCCGTCGTCGAAGGCAGCCGTGGCATGGCCGGCGAGCACGATTCCGAGGTGCTCGACAGTGCACGTACGGGCGCCGACGCGAGGCCCTACGTGCACAGACCACTTCCAGCCGGGTTGATATGTCGCTCGGCCAAGGGTCTGGTCGGCGATGGTTACCAGCTCCAATCGGCCCCTGTCGAATTCTCTGACCTCGTCGGGCGACTCGAAGCGCGTAAGGATCGTGTCCATGCTGCGCATCCTGTCGTGGTGACCCAGTGCATGGCACTCGGGGTCAGAGGTTGCGGCCGCCACCAGGATGACTTTTGGGGTATGCGTCGCCGCGAACAGCGCAGCAGCTGATCGGGCTGGTCGAGCTCGACCGTCGGTCGTCCGACTGGCATTCGTTACGGGGGACTTCGCCACGGTCACCGTGCGCGACCGCTTTAGTCGCGAGGTGCTCGAAGTCACCGCCGATCGGGCCAGCGGTGTGGCCGTTTGACCAGGCGGGGCTCGGGTCCCACGACCAAGAGCGGCGCGGGCCGCCCGCGCTCAGCCCTTGGCTGAGAGATCTGCTGCTCCGTCATCCAGACGTCGTCGCTATCGACCTCGCCGCCGATCCGGAGATCCTCGACCCCGGTACTTGCAGCTGATCCTCGCCTTGGGGCTACGCCACGGGATATCAGGGCGTGCAGACCGCGGCGTCGAAGCCGCCGCCGAACAACTCCACGTTGCCACCCATGGTGATCGGGATGACACCGGCGATCGGGCCACCGCTGGCGGCAGAGGCCGGCGTCTCGTCGGTCTGGTTCGCTCCCGCGTTTGCTGGCGCGGGTGTGCACCGTAGTGGCGTGACGCCGTGCACGTGGGCCGCCGCAGGAGCGACCGGGATTAGGACGAAGGCAACTGCGGCAACGACGGTGCCAACCACGAGGCGAACCTTCGGCATTACTCCTCCAGCCATGGGATCTTCGACGGCCCATCCCGTCGCGAACTAGCCGGAACCGGCACGTCGCGTGGGTAGGCCACCTCTCATGGCCTTACACGAGCCCAGCCTTGCCATGGTTCACCCGACGCTTGCGGCACCACCAGTTGTGGGCTGGTTGCTGCCATTCCCGAACCTCCGACTCGTCGCCAGCGATGAGGGAATACGGCTGATTCCCGCGGCCGTTCGTGTCCTCGTCCGCCCCGTGCCAGACCCGCGACTTCCTACGGCTCACCGAGTCCCTTCGAATTAGCCTTTTCGGCGGGCCGTCAGACCATTCCAAACAAGTCCATCGTCGAAGTTCACTCCGGGGGCAACCCCAACGAAGATTTCGACCTGCCCCCACTGCCGGTCGCCCCACGCAGCTAGCGCGGAGCGGCTCGCAGCATCCTCGTCCCCGCCGGGCAGTCCCACCGCTACGACGGCAGATCGGCCGCCGGCATTTGCGGGATGGTGGAGCCGGGCCAGCGCTGGCCCGCCACCTCGAGGTCGCGTACCTTCAGCGAGCCGATCTCGATCTCCTCGGCTCGCAGTTTGCGGATCACCGCTTCTGCGATCGCGAGCCGGCCGATGGCCATCGCACCGACCGCAGCGACCGCGATTGCGAGAGGTCCCATCGCCGACGGCCCGAGGATGCGGGCGCCGACGGCCATCGTGCCGGTGACGCTCGCCTTCGTGGCGGTGGCGCCGGTCGTCTGGCGGCGGATGCTGATGTTGCTCGGCATGGTGGTGCCTCCTGTGGCCGTTCATCGGGTGTGCCAAGCAAAACGTTGCGCGTTTCGTGCAGGTTCGCAAACCACCAACAATCCGCACGCGACCGTCAGCCGCCGGTCGGTGCTAGAGGGTGACGTCAGGGCGTAGCAGGGTCTTGATGGAGCGGCGTTCGTCCATCGCGCGGTAGGCATCGGCCGCCCGCTTCAAGGGAAGCTCGAGGTCGAAGACGCGCCCTGGGCGAATCGTCCCGGCGATGACGTCGGCCAGTAGCTCGCCGAGATATGCCCGGACGGGGGCGACGCCGCCGCCGACGGAAATGTTGTCGTCGAACATCTTCTGCAGGGGAAGTTCCGGCCCGCCGTTCGGCACGCCGACGAAGCCCACCCGTCCGCCGGGGCGGGTCGTGCCGAGCGCCTGTTCCATCGAGGCCTTGGTGCCCACACACTCGAGCACCGCGTCGGCACCCATCCCGGAGAGCAGCTCGTGAACTGCGGCGATGCCGGCCTGGCCGCGCTCGGCCACGACGTCGGTGGCGCCGAATTCACGGGCGATCGCCTGCCGGTCGGCATGGCGTGACATTGCGACGATGCGCTTGGCCCCGAGGCGAGCAGCGGCCAGCACAGCGCACAGGCCGACCGCGCCGTCGCCCACGACGACCACGGTGCTGCCGGCCCTGACCCCGGCCGAAACGGCTGCGTGGTGGCCGGTCCCCATCACGTCGGAGAGTGCGAGCAGGCTGGGCACGAGCTCGTGGTCCGGTGTCTCCGGAGTGGCTACCAGGGTGCCGTCGGCCATAGGTACCCGAACCCACTCGCCTTGGCCTCCGTCGACCGGAAGACCGTACTCGTCCTTGCCGCCCCACCAGGCGCCATGCTCACACGAGGTGTACACACCGTTGCGGCAGTGCACGCACGTCCCGTCGCTGACCGCGAAGGGTGCGATGACGAAGTCCCCGCGGCGGACGGAGCGAACGTCGGAGCCGACCTCCTCGACCGTGCCGACGAACTCGTGCCCAATCCGCGTCGGCTTCTTCGCCGGTGTGATGCCGCGGTACGGCCACAGATCCGAGCCGCAGACACATGACGCGACGACGCGGACCAGCACGTCGGTCGGGCGCCGGATCTCGGGGTCGGGCACGTCCTCCACGCGGATGTCCCGCGGTCCATGGATCAGCGTCGCTAGCAACTCGCCTCCCTGCTCGCTCACCGCTGCTCCACCGTAGTCGGCAGGGGGACCACGCGGCGGGTTCGGAGCGCCCCAGCAGCTCCACCCATTCGGCAACGAGCAGTCGCGGCCAGACTCAGCTGACCAGCTGCCGGCGCTGAGGTGGCGACCCGAGGACGTGCAAGCGACGTATCTAGCGTGGCTGGACTCGCTGGTGGGCAGGCGGCGGGGGCAGCGCCCAGCTCACCGCAGCCACCAGGGCGGCCGGGACCGTCACGTGATCAGAGGGTCCAGCTGAAGGACTGTGAGCGCCCAACCGGTTGCTGGCTTTCGTAGAAGCGGTGTGCTCGTGTGCGGTCGTTGCCGGAGTTCAGTTCGAGGTGGGTGGCGCTGTGCTGGCGTGCCCAATCTTGTGCGGCCGTCAACAGGCGACGTCCGATGTTCTGAGAGCGGTGGTCGGGATGCACGGCGAGGTCCTCGATCCAGCTGCGCTGGCCGAATCTCACCGACAGGATGTCGAGGTACACGGCGCAGAACCCCACGAGGTGGCCATCAATGTCGGCGATGAGCACGTCAGAGCGGTCCGAGGACGAGACCGCATGGAGTGTGTGGACGGCCTTCGCCTCGTCCCAGTCTGGTGGTCGCTGGCCGGGCGGCGCGAAGAGCCATTCGTATGCGGCTGCCACTGCGGGCATGTCCGCGGGCCGCGCGGTTCGGATGACTGGTTCCTGCTCCATGGTTCAACCCGCCTGATTCGACGTGATCATTGAGTCTGCAGCGCCGTGCTAGCCGATCGGGCCGAGTTGCCGGGCCCCGGGCGGCGGCATCGGTGCGGTTCGCCGCACCGAGCTTGTCCAGGATGTGGCCGACGTGCTTGTTGACCGTGTCCAGCGTCACATGAAGCTCGGCGGCGATCCGTCTGTTCGACCGGCCGGCGGCCAGCAGCGTCAGCACCTCCATCTCGCGGGCGGTCAGCGGCTCGATCATGCCAGGCATCGCGGCGGCGGCACCCTTCCCGGGGTGCGGCTCGGCGCGTGTGGAGTCCAGCGCCGGCAGGAGCCGGCCGAGTAGGACGGTCACCGGCGCGCCCTCGTCGGCGAAGACCTGGAGGTAGCTCTGAGGGTGGGCCAGGGTGAGCGCTTCGGCCAGGGCGGCCACGGCAGCGGTGTGCTCCGCTCCGGCGGCCAGCGCCGGCGCCCGTAGCGCCTGGATCTCGATGAGATTGCCCATCCCGGCCCACGCGATCGCCAATGCGAACAGGCGCTCGAGCAGCCCGTGTGCCTGGGCAGGTCCAGTCTTGCGCGAGCAGCACCAGATGTTCCGGCTCGTGGGAGATCCGGAACGATCACTCGATGGCTCGTGGCCAGTTCTGGAATCGCCCGCCCCATACGGCGGAGAATTCTCCAGGACCATGCAAGAGGACAACGGGGGAACGGGCACCGCGCTCGAGCACCGCGGTCGATATAACGGCCAGCCCCAGCCGACTGTCATAGTGCGGAGGCTGTCGTTTCGAGCGGAGAGCCTATGCGCTGGTCAGCTCATCGCCAATCGCAATGACGTCATCGACAAGCGCGTCAACGTCCTCGAGCCGGGTGCGGGGGTTGATGAAGCACGGCCGGATCGCGAGGCGTCCGCCAACCGTCGTCGATGTCGGTATCGACCGGGTCGTGCGACGTAGCCGCAACAAGATCTCGGCGTTGACCGCGTCGTCGGCGACGTAGCGGAAGCAGGCCACCGACAGCTCCGGCTCCAGCAGCAACTCCAGCCGGGGGTGCGCACGAACCCGCTCGGCGACGTGCCGCGCGAAACCGACGTGCCGTTCCACTCGTGCCGCGACGCCGGCTCGGCCAAGCTCCCGGAGTACCGCCCACACCAGCACTCCGCGGCTCGGCGACGAGAGCTCGACGCCCATGTCCATGTACGGGACCCCAATGCCGTCGAACTGGACGTGAGCGTCGTATTCATCAGAGGAGAAGGCACCTTCCAGGTAGGCGGCCTCGCCTTGCGCGAACGCCCGGAGCAGCAGTGCGGCGTCCCGAACGTAGGTGGCCGCACAGCCAACGCCAGTGGCAAGCCACTTGTGCGGGTCCACGATGACGGAATCGGCGTGCGCGACCGCGGCGAACGCCGGACGGAAGCTGTCCGATGCAGCGGCGATCAGGCCGTACGCGCCGTCGACATGGAACCAGGCCCCGAATTCCCGCGCGACCTCGGCCAGGTCGTCGAGCGGGTCTATGGCTCCGGTGTCCGTGGTGCCCGCGATCCCCACTACCGCGACCGGGACCACGTCATCGCGCCGGTCCTCGATCAGCGCCGCCCGCAGCGCCGCGACGTCGATCCGGCCCGAGGCATCGCAGGGAACGTGCCGGGTCCCGGCCCGGCCCAACCCAAGCACCCCGGTCGAGCGTTGAATCGTGTGGTGAGCCTGCTCGGAGGCGTAGACCCTGGCGCGCACTCCACCGGGCAACCCGTCCTCGGAAACGTCCACGCCGCGTTGCTCGAACGCCCACTGCCGGGCAGCTCCAAGCGCCACCAGGTTCGCGGTGGAGCCGCCGCTGGACAGAACCCCCTGATGTGTAGCGGGAATGCCGCAGAGTTGGGCGATCCAGTCCAGTGCCACCCGCTCCAAGTGGTTGAAGGCGTGCACCATGTAGCGCTGCCCGCCAACGGCCGCCGAAGCGAGCCAGGCTGCCACCGCGGACGTTGTCGCGCCGGTCGTGACGAAGCCGCTCCAGCCCGGTTCGCTTATCCGCGAGCCGTTCGGAATGATCACGTCGGTGAGGTCGTGTACCACGGCGGAGATCCCGCCGCCCACCTCGGGTAGGTCGCCGTCGAGCCGCGCCAGCCAGCCAGGCCGGGCACGTGCGGCGTCGTCACGGTCGGCGTACAGCCAGAACTCCTCGACCGCCGGGAGCAGCTGCTCCACCGTGGGCGTGAGTAGGCCGAGCTCGGCGGGGTCCGACTCGGTCAGCGCGGCCGGTGTGGTCTGGGCATACCTGCTCATCGGAGCCTCCGTGATCGTTGGCAAGCAACGTACCTTTGCCACCCAGTTACAAGCTGCCCGGGTTCACCGAGCAGCACCTGGTCGCCAACGGCGCCACCGATCTGCTGGCCATGGTCTTCGGGCCCGCAGGTCGACCCGCTCGATCAGCCGTCGGAGTCGCCTCCCTGCCCCTCGGCTTTGCGGTCGAGATCGAGGCCGTCGTGAAGATCAACTAGCCGCCGCGTGTGTCTCCGAAGCTGATGAACGGGCGACGACGGATGCGCTCACGAAAGTGTCGGAGGCATCGGCCGGCGCGGTCGTCACGTGATGGCGATGGGCATCGCCGCGGTGCTCGACGTACCGCTGCAGCGAAGCCGTACCCGGTTCACGGTTGTTCTGACGTCGGTCACGGATCGTCGGGCATGAGTGTCGGCAGCGGTGGTTGCCGGTGTGCGCGTGATCGCCCTGTTGGTGCCTGGGCGTGTGTCGAAGCGGAGGACATTCTGTTGTCTGGAGCCGGTTGTCCTGCTCGCATGGAGTGGTGGCGGGGGTGTCCGGGGTCGTCGGCCGGCACGAAGGCGCGTTTTCCACTGCCCGGTACGAGAGCCCAGCCGAGTCGGGTCTTCAGGTCGTGGTGGTAGTCGCACAACGGATCGAGTTCGTCTAGCCGCGTGTGTCGGGTCTGCGCCCAGGGTTTGCGGTGGTCGTATTCGATTCGCCTGCGGTGGCAGCCTTCGACCGCACAGGTGGGATTGGTCCACATGAGCGCGATCTTCTGCGCGGCGGTCGGGCCGCGGCCGAGGTGGGTGACGTTGGCCACGTCCACACCGTTGGTGATCACCAGCTTGACGATCGCCTCGCGGAGCAGGTCGCGGGCCACCGAGACCGGAACGGGTCCCACTCCGGCGATCTCGCACAGTTCGCCGCCGTCGACCCGGCCGCGGCGCAGCGCTGCGCGTCGACGCGAAGCAAGGCCAGATAGCGCGGGTTGGAGAAGCGGCTCCGCGGACCGGGCCCACCGGCCGGCTCCCGGTGTGGCGGAAGATCCCGGGGTCGCCGCAGGCGGTCCCGGTGGCGCTGCGGTCCGCGTCCAGCGGCTGATAACCACCAGCCTGCGAGCCGGCGTGATCGAACTGCTGGTCACTGCCGCTGGAACGTCGGCGGCCGGCTCGGCCCCGCCATTCGTCGGTGCGGCTGGCTGGTCGGGCCCAGCGGCGTGCTGGGCGAAGGCCATGAGAGCGTCGAAGGCGTAGGCCTCGGGTGGCTCGTGTCGGCTGTCGCGGCGAGCGGCGTTGAAGACGTCGTCGGTGATGGCGTTCAGCACGGTGGTGAAGGCGGCGACGTCTTGGGCAGTGCCGCGGGCGGACAAGTTCCAGCCACCTTCGGCGTCGGAGTAGTGGCGAAGCCGCTGTTGCTGATGGATGCGCCGGTTGGTGGCGTCGGGGTCCGGGTCAGCAGCGGCCTGGACCCGGGCGCATTCCTCCCGCAGCTCGGCCAGCGATGCTCGCGCCGCGAGCTCGAGCAGCCGGTTCTGCGCCGACCGGTCGGCTTCGGCCGCACTGGTGATGGCCGCTGCCTGTGCAGGGGACAGCTCGGCATTGCGCAGCGCGCTGGCCACGCTGCGAAGCTCGGTGAGCCGGTTCGAGGTGTCCAGCGCTTCTTTGGCGGCGGTCGTGGAGGTGCCGGCCGGTCGCGCCAGTGATTCCGCGGCGGTGCGAGTGCCGGCATGGTCACGGTCGTGGGTGGCGGCGATTCGTCGGGCCAGAAGCGTCTTGCCCGCGGAACCGAGCCGTTCGATCCGGTCCAACTCGCCCCACAGCTGTTGTGCGGTAGGCCCGCTGACTGCGTCGGGATCCAACGCGGAGATCAGCTCGCTGAGCTGGTCCCGGATCCGAACGGCAGATTCGAACATGCGTTCGACCCTATCGGAACGTTCTGACACGCCGCGACACCAGACCGACGGCGGTTTCCACCGGTGGTTGCAATTGATCAAGGGGCTGGGAAGGGGTGGTGATCTCGAGGTTGGGAGGTTCGCAATGCCGGGGAAGCGGCTTGGCGTGGGCGAGCGCCGGGTGATCGAGAACTTCTTGGTGGCTGGCATGACGCAGCGGCAGATCGCGGCCGCGTTGGGCCGGTCGCCGTCGACGATCTGCCGGGAGCTGACGCGGAACCACAACTGGTGGCACGGGCCGAGCTCCCGCTGCGGCACACCCCGCGGCGGCGGCAGCTGGCGGCCTACCGGTACTGCTACCGAGCCGATACTGCGCAGCGGAAGGCCACCGCACGGGCCCGGCGACCGAAGAAGCGCCGGCTGTCCGATCCGCGGCTGTGGCAGGTGGTGACCGATCTGCTGCGCCGGGACTGGTCCCCGCAGCAGATCGCGGCGATGCTGCCAAGGATGTATCCCGACCAGCCGGGCATGCGGGCCAGCCACGAGACGATCTACCACACCCTGTTCGTGCAGACCCGCGGTAAGCTGCGCCCGGAGCTGACCGCGCACCTGCGCACCGGGCGCAGCAGGCGCAAACCCCGCGGCGGCACCGGACGCCGGCATGGGCCGATCCTGGCGCCCATCCCGATCTCGGCCCGGCCGGCCAGCATCAACGACCGGGCCGTGCCCGGTCACTGGGAAGGCGACCTGCTCCTCGGCCGCACCGGCCAGGGCGCCGTCCTCACCCTGGTCGAACGGTGCTCCCGATACGTGCTGCTCGCCCCGCTGCCGGATCGGCACACCGCCGACCTGGCCCGCGACCAACTCATCCGCCTGATCGGCACCCTGCCCGCCACCCTGCGCCAATCGCTGACCTACGACCGCGGCAGCGAAATGGCCTACCACGCCGAGTTCAGCATCGCCACCGGCGTCATCGTCTACTTCTGCGACCCGCACAGCCCCTGGCAACGCGGCACCAACGAGAACACCAACGGCCTGCTGCGCCAGTACTGGCCCAAAGGCGCCGACCTACGCCACCTCACCCAAGCCGACTGCGACCACATCGCCCACAGGCTCAACACCCGGCCACGACGCACGCTGGCGTGGCAGACTCCAACCCAAGCGCTCCTGACCACGCTTGCTGCAACAGCCGGTTGAGTCCGCAAAGTGTCAAACCAGATCTGTGGACGATGAGGCCCACAGGGTCGCCGTCGACGTCTGCGATGAGCACGTCGGAGCGGTCTGAGGATGAGACCTGGTGCAGTGCGCCGACGGCTTTCGCCTCGTCCCAGTGTGGTGGTCGCTGGCCGGGTGGTACGAACAGCTATGCGTACGCGGTGGCCACAGCGGGCATGTCCGTGGGCTGCGCGGATCGGATGACTATGTCCTGCTCCATGGTTCGACCCGCCTGACTGGACGTGATCACTGGGTCTGCAGCTGCATGACAAGGTCGACGACGTCGTGTGGTCGCCGAGAGATGCGCCCCGGCACAGAGCCGGTGCCGTCCACCGAACCCCAGGCTGCATGGATACCGGCTGCCTTCGCGGCGTCGGCGCATTGGAGGTCCACCGCGGCGTCTCCGACCTAGACGGCGTCGGTCACGCCGGCACCGAGTCGCAGGCAACTCAGTTCGAGCCCGTCCGGGGCTGGCTTGGGTCTGCTCACGTCGTCCCTTCCGACGACGACGGGAAAGCATCTAGCGAGACCGGCCGCCGCGCGCATGGCGGTCGCGACCCGGCACGTGGCCGTGGTGAAGACGCCGAGCCGGTAGCCACCCCGGTCGAGTGCGTCGAGCATCCCCACAACCCCGGGATAGGGCACGACGGTGGCGACGACGGCGGCGAAGTGGCGGTGGAAGCGCTCGGTGTCCTCCAGGGAGACCGGCCGGCCGAGGAAGTGTTCCAGCACAACCTGGGTGGGGCCGATGTGCCAGACGGCCACGGATCGGATCATGTCGACATAGGCCTGGGGAGCGCTTTTTGCCCTTCGGCGTCGCGGCGGTCTGCACAGTGGGCGAATGCGTCGAAGAGCTCGCGCAAGGCGAGACGGTCCGCGGCTTCAGCCGGCGTCAATTCGTTGTGCACAGCCGTCGGTTGAAGCTCCGCAGAGTCGGATGAGGTTGAGGCCGGCAAGCGGACCGCCCACCTGTTGCATCGCGCCGCCTGTTGCGAGGTCGCCGAGGTCGATGGGAGCGAAGCCTGCGTCCTGGAACAGCGCGACGACCTCCGCTTTCGTGTCGGCGTCGTCGCCGGAGATGAAGATCACGCGTTGGCCGCCGGCCTGCGTGCGGATCGGAGCCGAGCAGCGCGGCCCGAGGGTGTTCGCGCCCTTGACGACGCGCGCGCCGGCGACGAGGCCGGCGACGATTTCGCTCGACGTCCTCCCGTCGAGGTCGTCGGCAGCCCAGTCGTTGGTCGCGTCGATGACGATCTGACCGTTCCACTCGAGTCCACCGACCGCCTCGGGAACGCGGTCCCACGGGACGGCGACGACGACGATGCCGGCAGAAGCTGCCTCGCCCGGCGTGCCTGCCGAGACTTCGTCGCCGAGGGCCGACACGACTGACGTCAGCGATTCCGGGCCACGGCTGTTGGCGATCACGACGGACCGGCCGGCGCGCAGCGCGGTGCGCGCCATCGCCTGTCCGAGCCGGCCGGCGCCGATGATTCCGACGTCCATCTACCGTCGCTCCTCGAACTCCGAGGCGAACAGGTAGCTCACCGCGAGGCTGCGGTACGGCCGCCAACGCTCCGCGACCTCTTCTATCTCAACTTCTGTGGGGAGTTGGTCGAGCCCGTAGAGTCGCTGGACGGCGTGCCGCAACGCGAGATCGCCGGAGAGGAGAACGTCGGGCCGATCGAGCGCGAAGATCAGGAACCCGTGCGCCGTCCAAGGACCGATGCCGGACACCTCGGTAAGAGCGGCCTCGATCTCGTCATCTGTCATACTGTGCCAGCGCCTCGTCGCTCAGGCGTCCGTCAACGAACCGTTCCGCGAGCGCCCGCAATGTCGCGCCCTTGCGGGCGGAGAGACCGGCTTGACGCGGCACCTGCGGATCGGCCGCGAGCAGCTCGGCTGGCGACGGCAGGTGTCCGCCGAATTGCTGCTCGAGTGCGGGACAGAATCGTTCGTGTCGCCCTGACGGAGAGCTGCTGGCCGGCGACCTGGAAGATGAGCGTCCCGAAGGCATCGAGTCCGCGGAAGCTCGTCGATCCACGCACGCGGACGGAAGTCCGGATGCGCATCGATCACCCGCGCGAGCACCGGGTCCGCGTTCCGGAGGAACTCGCGCGCCTTGGGATCGGCGACTGCCGTTGCCGTCATTGCTTAAGCAGTCGTTCGTTGAGCACGATCTCGATAACGTCGGCCACTGTCTGTTCGCGTGCCCAGTCGCGCTGGAGTTCGCACGCGAGCGCGACCCAGCTGATCGGACGGCCTCCCGCTTGGACGACCCGCTCGAGCCCGGCGCGATGCGCCTCCTCGGAGGTGCCGCCGATCGCGTCGACGACGGGATAGACGTCGTAGCCCTCCCGCAGGGCGTCGAGGGCGGGAAACGCCATGCAGATCTCGGTCCAGAGCGCGCACAGGATCAGCTTGCGCCGCCCGGTGGCACGCACCGCGGCGAGGAAGTCGGCGTCCTCCCACGAGTTGAGGGTCGTCCGGTCGATCGGCGGGTAGTCCTCGAGCAGCTCGGCGAGCTCCGGCACGGTGGGCTGTCCGCGTCCCGATGCGACGTTGACCGTCGAATGGACGATGGGGAGGCCGAACGCCTTCGCGGTTTTCACGGTCGAGACGATGTTCTCGAGCAGCAGGTCCCGATCGATCGAGCGGACCGCTGCGAACTGCGACGGCTGGTAGTCGATCACGACGAGCGCCGCGTTTCCGGCGTGAGCAGGTGGTCGGCCAGCGGATCGCGGATCGGTGCGCCGGCCATCAGGGATGCACCTGGGAGGTGACGCGTTCTGCAGCGGCGAGATGCGCCGACAGGAGCTGTCCGGCTCTGTCCAGCGCCGCGGCCGCTTCGTCGAGGATCGGGTAGTAGGCCTGGAAGACGTGGGGCACCCCAGGGGTGATGTCGAGGGTGACCTCGACGTCGGCGGTGGCGGCTTGCCGCGCGAGGCGGACGGCGTCGTCGAGGAGAACCTCGTGGGTTCCGGCCTGGATGATCAGGGGCGGCAGGCCGGACAGGTCGGCGAATATCGGGGCTGATGAGGCCGAGAGCGGCGTCTTGTCCCGCCGTATAGTCGGTGACTCGGGGTTGGAGTGCTTCTCGGCTCATCAGCGGGTCGACCTCGCGCTTGGTTTCCATGGTCGTCCCGGCCAGGGTGAGGTCGGCATACGGTGACATGACGAAGGCCGCGGCGGGCAGGGGCAGCCCGTGATCGCGGGCGTTGACGAGGGTGGCGACGGCGAGCCCGCCGCCGGCGGACTCTCCCGCGAAGGCGATGTCCGAAGGGGCGACGCCGTTGTGCAGGAGGGCTTCGTAGGCGGCGAGAGCGTCGTCAACCGCTGCCGGATACGGGTGCTCGGGGGCGAGCCGGTAGTCGACGGAGATGACCTTGGCGCGGGTCCGCCGGCCGACCTGCGAGGCCAGGTCAGCGGCGAGGAAGGCATCCCCCATCACGTACACGCCGCCGTGGAAGTAGAGAACAACGTGGCGCGGTTCGATTCCGTCGACTGTGATCTCGGCGGTTGGGACGCCGCCCAGTGCGGCTGCGGTCGCGGTCACGTCGGCGGGCAGCGGCTGCGCCGATAGCAACTCTCGGAGCAGTCGCCGTTGCTCGTTGACATCGCTGCCGGCGGGGAAGGCTGACTGTCGCAGGATTGCGTCGAGGTTCTCTCGCTGCTCGGTGCTCACGGAGGATCTCCCTTCGGTATCAGGGGTGCACCTGGGAGCCGTAGCCGAGGTCGAGCCGGATCGACTCCATCACCCAGAACGTCGTGCTCTCGGTGAACACGTCCGCGGCCGCGAGCACGCCGGTGTACTTCTCGATCACGGGTGCGGCGGCGACCGCCGTGACCTCGTCGAGGTAGCCCTTCACCGCCGCCCAGGTGTTCTCGCCGTACTTCACGAAGTACCGCGTCGGGTCGACGGTGTCGATCGCCTTCCTCGAGCTCTCGGAGATGTCGGCCATGTACTGCTGGTGCAAGGTCACGTCGTCGCGGGTGCCGAGCCGGCCGAGGTGGCCGCCGATGAAGTGCTTCCACGAGTAGGCGAGCGCGTTCGCCGGCGCCTCGATGTAGCCGGGGATGTCCTCGGTCAGGTTGGAGACGTAGACCGGCGCCCAGCCCGGATTGACGATGTCGATCAGCATCAGCGTGTCGTGGTCGGGCAGGTGGATGAGGATGTTGTCGGGCGAGTGGTTGGCGCCGTGCCAGGCCAGGTCGATCCGCTCGCCGCCGATCTCGAGCGTGCGGCGGTCCTGGAACGTCTCTTCGTTCGGGGGCCTGGCCGGGTCGTCGTCGCGCAGCAGCAGGCGCCGGGTCTCCTCGTGCCCGATGCGGGTGACGTTCTTGTCGAACAGGGACGACGCGCCGGCGTGGTCGGCGTGGTGGTGCGAGTAGATGAGGTGGGTGACCTTGTTGCTGACGCCGTTTGCCGACGCGATCTCGTCGACGGCCCGCTGGATGTTGTGGCCGATCGTCGGCGGCGCGTCGAGCAGGACGACGCCGTCCGAGGTCGTCAGGAACGCCGACTGGTAGGTGCCGTCGGTGACCCAGTACAGGTTCCGCTCGACGCGGCCGACGTAGTAGCCCTGCTCGTTCAGGGCCGGGCCGAGCGCCGACTGCGGAACCGGCGCGTAATCGGGGAGGTTGTCTGTGGCTGTTTCGCTCATGACCGGATCGTGGCCGCCGCGGACGGGCGATCGAATCCCGGAAATCCGTAGTCCGTGACCCTGGTGGCATGCTGCCGGGATGGTCGTCAGGGCGCAGGCGGGGCGGTTGCTCGGCAGGCAACGCGAGCGCGCGGTGCTCGAGCGGCTGCTGGATACCGCGCGGGACGGTCACGGCGCCGTCCTCGTGGTGCACGGAGAGCCCGGCGTCGGCAAGACCGCGCTGCTCGAGTACGCGGTCGAGGCGGGCGAGGATTTTCGCGTCGTTCGGACTGCGGGCGTCGAGGGGGAGATGGAGCTCGACTACGCGGCGCTGCAACAGCTCTGTTCGCCGATCCTCGAGTTCAGCGAGCGTCTCCCTGATCCTCAGCGTGACGCGCTCGGCGTCGCCTTCGGGCTCAGCGCCGGACAGGCGCCGAGCCCGTTTCTTGTCGGGCTCGCGGTTCTCGGCCTCCTCTCCGAAGCTGCCGAGCAGCAGCCGCTGCTGTGCGTGGTCGACGACGCGCAGTGGCTCGACGGCGCATCGGCCCGAGCGCTCGCGTTCGTGGCTCGCCGCCTGCTGGCGGAGAGGATCGCGCTCGCGTTCGCGACGCGTGAGCGTGGGCAGTGGATTGGCCCGCTTCCCGCAGCTCCGCGTGGAGCCGTTGGGCCGCCGGGATGCCCGGGCGCTGTTGGAGTCCGTCCTCGCGGCGCGGCTGGACGAGTCCGTGCTCGAGCGGATCATCGCCGAGACCGGCGGGAATCCGCTCGCGCTCCTGGAGCTCCCGCGCGGGCTGACGCCCGCCCAGCTCGCCGGCGGTTTCGGGCTGCCTGCGGCGCTGCCTCTGTCCACCGGGATCGAGCAGAGCTTCACGCGGCGGCTGGCGCGGCTCCCGCGCGACGCGCGGCGGTTGCTGCTCCTGGCGGCGGCGGAACCGGTCGGCGACCCTGCGCTTCTGTGGCGCGCCGCGCAGCAGCTCGGGATCCCGGAGACGGCCGCGCACGCCGTGGAGTCGGAAGGCTTGCTGACGCTGGACGGTGCGGTGGTGTTCCGGCATCCGCTCGTGCGCTCGGCGGTGTACGGCGCGGCCGAGCCGAACGAGCGGCGCGAGGCTCACCGCGCGCTGGCGGACGCAACCGATCCGCAGATCGACCCGGATCGCCGCGCGTGGCACCGTGCGCAGGCGGCGTCCGTGCCCGACGAAGAGGTGGCCGGCGAGCTCGAGCGCTCCGCGGCGCGGGCGCAGGCGCGCGGCGGCTTCGCCGCTGCTGCCGCCTTCCTCGAACGCGCTGCCGCGCTGACACCCGCTCCCGTACGCCGTGCGCAGCGCGCGCTGGTCGCGGCTCAGACGAAGTTCCGGGCAGGCGCACTCGACGACGCGCTCGGTCTGCTCTCGTCGACGGAGGTCGGCGCGCTCGACGAGCTCGATCGCGCCCGAGTCGAATTGCTGCGCGCGCAGATCGCATTCGTCTCCACGCACGGCAGCGATGCGCCCACGATGCTGCTCCGGGCCGCCCGCCGGCTCACGCCGCTCTCTCCGGACACTCGCGTGTGAGACGTATCTCGAGGCTCTGTCGGCGGCGATGTTCGCGGGACGTCTGGCGGCGCCGGGCGCAAGCGCGCTCGACGTGGCGCTGGCCGCGAAGGCCGCACCGAGGCCACCCGTCCTCGGCGGTCTCGAGTTGTTGCTCGACGGACTCGCGACCTTCTTCAGCGACAGCTACGAGGCTGCCGTCCCGATCCTGCGCCGGGCGGAGAACGCGTCCGACGTCGGCGACATGCCCGTGAGCGAGCAACTGCGTTGGAAGTGGCTCGCGGCCGTCTCGTCCGTCCACCTCTGGGACGACGCGCGCTGGGAGGCGATCTCCGAACGGCACGTGCAGATCGCCCGGGAGACCGGCGCGCTCGGCGAGCTTCCGCTCGCGTTGAGCCAGCGTGTCTACGCGCATCTCTTCGCGGGCGAGCTGACGACGGCGGCGTCGCTCGTCGATGAGATCCGGGCGGCGACCGAGGCGACAGGCAGCAACCTGGCGCCGTACGGTGCGGTGGGGCTCGCCGCGCTCCGCGGCCGCGAGCCCGAGGCGATCTCTCTGATCGACGAGAGCCGTGAGGACGTGACGCAGCGAGGTGAGGGAATCGGGCTCTCGGTGCTCGACTGGGCTCAGGCGGTGCTGTACAACGGCCTCGGCCGCTACGACGAGGCTCGCGTGGCGGCGCTTCGGGTGGTCGAGTATCCGCACGACCTCGGCAGCACCTCGAACTGGGGGATGGTCGAGTTGATCGAGGCCGCGGTCCGAGCCGGAACACCCGAGCTGGCCGCGGATGCTCGCTCGCGTCTCGCGGAGATGGCCAGGGCGAGCGGGACGGACTGGGCCCTCGGGGTCGCGGCGCGCTCGGAGGCGCTCTTGGTGGAAGATCAGCGAGCCGAGGAGCTCTATGTCGAGGCGGTCGATCGACTCGGTCGAACGCGGATGGCGGTCGATCTCGCTCGTGCTCACCTCCTCTACGGCGAGTGGCTGAGACGTCAACGCCGACGCCTTGATGCACGCAGCCAATTGCGGACGGCGCACGACCTCTTCTCCGACTTCGGGATGGAGGCGTTCGCCGAGCGCGCACGCGTCGAATTGGAAGCGACCGGCGAGCATGCTCGCAGACGCACCGTCGATACCCTTGGTCAACTCACGCCGCAGGAGGCGCAGATCTCGCGCCTCGTGGCGCAGGGCAACACGAACCGAGAGATCGCCGCTCAACTGTTCATCAGCCCGAGCACGGTCGAGTACCACCTGCGCAAGGTCTTCCGCAAGCTCGGCGTGAAGTCGCGCACGCAGCTCGCGAACGGGTTGCGAGTTAGAAGCAGCGATCGTCGGCGCTGAGCTGGCTCAGGACGCCGCGGTTGTCGGTCTGTCGTGCGCGCGGTCAGGCGTGGCCCGCGGGTCGATCCCGGAGGTCTTGTCCAATGCCCAGTGCTAGCGACGAGCCGCCGCCCCCTGTGTGGCCTCGGTTGATGCTTGACGGGTGGGTGGGCCCGTGAGGCTCGAACCCACAACCCGCGGATTAAAGGACGCAGGTTGTCTCCGGATCAGGCAGGCGACTTCTTCGACAACGTCCTGCAGGATCTTGCGGTTCCGTCATATGTGGCCCGGCTGCGCCGCGAACACCACCGCCTACTCGGCAACGGCTACTGCACAAGGCCAGCCGCACTGGACTGCGCTTTCGAGTCGATCTGCGAGAACTGCGCCTTCTTCCAGACCAGCATCGAGTTCCGGCCCACCCTGCAAGCCCAGCACGACCACGCCGCTGCCCACGGCCAAACCCAGCGGGCCGACCTGTTCCAACGACTGCTCAACACCGTGAACGCGAGCCAGGCATCATGATCCACTTGACACGGATCACCCACATAATGCCGCTGTCCGCGCGGTCATGCCGAGATCGGGCGGGCCTGGCCCGGCTTCTAGCGCGAGGGGGGTGACTGGTTGTGGCGCTCAGTAAGCGGCAACGTGACCGCATCCCGTCGTCGAAGTTCGCCAACCCGCGGGTGCGGAAGTATCCGATCGACACGCCGAAGCGTGCTCGTGCGGCGCTGCGCTACTCGGCGCGGCGGGACACGTACTGTTCCTATTCGACGGTCGCCAAGGCGGTGAAGCGACGCTACGGCGGCAAGATCGCCACTCGCGGCACCCGCCGGCGCAGGCGGGGCTAGGAGGAATCATGGAGTTCGAGCACTTCCTGTACCTCGCCGCGGCGATCCTCCTGGTGCTTGCCGCACTCCCCGGGGTGAGGGTGGTCGTGCACCTGGGCTACGTGGCCGCCGCGATCATCGTGTTCACGTACTTCGTGTACCCGGTTCTGTAGGAGCCGGTTCGCCTTCGACATAGGGCCGGGCGCGGTCTTCGCCGGCGACGTTGCGGTAGGTCATGGGCGAATTCCAGTCATCGTCGCAACATGAGCGACTGTTGATGGTTTGTGATCGTGGCCAGGAGTCAGTTTTCGGCTGCCGTTGACGCGGCCTCGCGCGCCGGACTTGACCCTGCCTACTAGTGGTAAAGGCACGTTCCCGGAGTTCACGCTCATGCCGCTGAAGGCGTCTAGTCGGATGCCAGGATTGGTGGGTGCCTCGTCGCCCGCCCTCCGAAGATCACTCGTTCCGTGACCCGCGAATCGACGCCTACCGTGAGCGTGGTGCCGTGCTGACCCGCGACGGCTCACTCGTGGCAACGATGTACCTGCGAGGAGAGGTCTGGTGGCAGCAGACCAGCGGTCACCTGTGGTGGCGCCGCTGGTCGAGTCCGCATGAGGCGGTGCACGGCTTCATGGTTTTGGCCGACGGCTCGTTTACTGACTGGGTCAACCCGGTCGATGATCTGACCGATGAGTTAGAAGGGTGGCCAGGCGGAATGTTCAACTGGTTGGGAGAACAGCTACAGGTCACCTGGCAGGACGATCAAGAGTCCGCCAAGACCCGTGATCAAGTCTTCGGTCTCGACAGGACACTTCTGCCGCCGATCGCGCGACTGAACTCGCCCACGTGCGACGCCTGGCGAGGTGCTCCCTAGGTCGCGATCGCGCTGATGGCGCCCACCACGAGGTTCAGGTCGCTCGTGCTGGTAGTTGCTCGGGCAGGCCGAAGCGTGGGAAGAGCTCGGGGGAGCGGAAGGCAGTGATCTCCTCGATGCTGGCGGCGCGGAGGGTGAGCACGATGATCGTCTCGGGTGCGAAAGCGCCCGCGTGCTTGTCCCACAGGTAGCCGGCGATGGCGGGTTGGCCGTTGGCGCCGGTCGGGAGGAGCCGCCAGCGCTTGCGCACGGAGAGCGGCCAGCCGCGGAGGAAGTTCGCGACGGCGTCACGGCCGCGGTACCACTTCGGCCACGGTGGCATGGCCAGGCGCGCGTCGTGGGCGAGCATCGCGACGACGGCGTCGACGTCCTTGCGTTCCCACGCATCTGCGAAGCGCATGACGATCTCGCGGAGCTCGCGGTCTCCGAGCGCGCGCAGCGTCGCCTGCTGTGTCTCGGCGGGGACGCGCTCTTCGATCGCCTTGTGGGCTCGCTGGAGGGCGCTGTCGACTGAGATCGAGGTGGTCTCGAGCGCCTCGGCGGTCTCCTTGGCTGAGAAGCCCAGCACGTCGCGGAGGATCAGGACGGCCCGCTGCCGGGCGGGCAGGTGCTGGAACGCGGCTGCGAAGGCGAGCTCGATGCTCTCCCGCTGCTCGTAGCGTGCATCCGGGCCGAGCAGCGCGGCTTCGTGTCCGAGCTCGGCGTCGGGGTACGGCTCGAGCCAGACCGACTCGGTGAGCGGCTCGCCAAGAGCGGCGTGGGGGTCGGCGGCCGGCCCGTAGTCGATCGGAAGAACACGCTTGGGCCGCTTCTCGATCATGCGGAGGCTGGCGTTGGTGGCGATCCGATAGAGCCAGGGACGGAGCGAGCTTCGACTCTCGAAGCGTTCGAGTCCGCTCCAGGCGCGGAGCAGTGTCTCCTGCAGCGCGTCCTCGGCGTCGTCCAGGGAGCCGAGCATCCGGTAGCAGTGCGCGCGAAGCTGGGGCTGATAGGGCGCGACGAGGCCGGCAAACGCCTCCTCGTCGCCTGCCCGTGCGGCTTCGAGCAGCGGGCGCTCGTCGCTCATCGCTTCGGCTCCCAGAGCGCGACCTCCCCTGCTTCCGGACTCGAGACGATACTGCGCCAGCCCGATGGCCCTTCCCGCGGCTCGAGCAGCACCACCGCCCCGAGTTCATGTGCGCGCTCGGTCGACCGCTGGATCCGGTCGACCTCGACATAGGGCAGCCATAACGGCCGTGGCGTTCCGCATTCGACGACACCGCCGCCGAGATGCGGACCGGTATCGAGCGCCAGGTAGGAACCCGCCGCGGCTCGAACGACCTCGGGGCGCCAATGCAAGAGCTCGGCGTAGAAGGCGCTCGCCCGCACCTGATCGAGCGTGTGGAGTTCGAGGTGGACGATCCGTTGAGGCAGTAGCTGGTTCGGGCTCATGACAGTCGCTCCGGCGCAGCCGTCACTCGCTCTCGTACTCGTCGTGCCGGCGGATCCAGAGCTGCCAGTCTTCGCCCTCGGCGCGGCCTTTCGGTGCGTGGTCGAGGATCGGGTAGTAGCCCATGAGGAACTCCAGTCCCCGCCACGTGGTCGAGTATGTGTGGTAGACGGTGCCGTTGTCTTGTGCGAAGGTGCTGAAGCCGGGGCTCTCGGTCAGATAGCCCGCGACGTCGGTGCCCGTCGCTTTGGCGTTATGCCCGACGATCGGCGGTAGCCCGCTCCCCGTCATCTGCGCCACCACCTCGCGGCCTTGTTCCTCGGTGTGCGAGAAGCCGAGGTCGAAGTTGAAGTCGGTGCGCGCGGTCGAGACCCAGGGAAGGCTCCAGCCCATGCGGCGCTTGTAGGGTTGCAGTTTCTGCAGCGGTGCTTGTGAGACGAGCAGGAACGTCACGTCGCGGGCGTGCAGGTGCGGGAGCACGCCGTCGATCGTGTCGGCGATCGACGAGTTGACCGGACATCCGGCCTCGTAGCTCGGGCCGAACATGAAGTGGTAGACGAGCAGCTGGGAGCGCCCGTCGAACAGCTCGCCGAGCGCCTTTTCCCCGTCGTCCGTGTCGAAGCGGTACTCCTTCTCGACCGGGACCCAGGGCAGCTCGCGTCGCTGCTGGGCCAGTTCGTCGCCGAGTCTCGTGTGCTCCTTCTCCTGGAGGAGGAGCTGCTCGCGTGCGACAAGCCACTCTTCGCGACTTCCAATCTTGGCGACTGTCGTACTGCTACTCATGGCTGGGTCTCCTTCTCGTTTCTTGTTGAGATCCAAGAAGACGGCGCAATCCATCGCTCGCCGTCGAACAGCGCGTGCGGTCATGCGATCGCGGCAGCCTCCGCCGCGATCTCGAACAGCTTCGCCTCATGAGCGGCGTAGAGCTGGTTCATGAGGAACCCGGCGAAACTGACCCTGGCGACAGCGAGCTCGGCCAGACGCGCGAGCTGGGGAGCGCCCGCCCCCACGACGTTGACAGGGCCCTCGACGCGCCGGACGAACTCACCAATCAGCTCATCGTCCGCGAGCCGTATCGGGAACACGCAATCGGCGCCCGCCCGAAGGTAGAGGCGCGCGCGTCGCACCGCCTCCTCGAACAGCTCACGGCGATCCCCCTCCAGGCGCAGGACGTCAACTCGCGCGTTCAGGACGATGTCGACGCCGGCCTCGCTCGCCGCCTGACGGACGGCGCGTAGGCGTTCGGCGTTCTCGCCGGCGTCGACAAGGCCGGCACCGCGGTGATGATCGGTGTCCTCGAGGTTGCAGCCGACGGCACGCGCGTCCATGAGTCGTTCGACCAAGTCTTTGGGCGAGAGCCGATAGCCGGCCTCGACGTCGGCGGTCACCGGGACCGACACGCTCCGCGTGATCCGCGCGATGACGCCGAACGCCTCGTCCACCGGCATCGAATCGTCGTCCTCGTATCCGAGGGTCGCGGCGATCGCGCCACTCGAGGTGGCAACGACAGGGAATCCGGCCTTCACCACCAACCGGGCGCTCGCCGCGTCCCACGCGTTGGGCAGGACCAACGGCCGTGGACCCGTGTGGAGACGGCGCAACGTATCCGCCTGCTCGGCGAGAGCGACGACGTCTCGTGCTGCAAGTGTCCTCATTGTGTGCCTCCTCGAATCGTCTTTTCGTGTCCGGCAGCGCGTTTTCGCTCGAGCACAACAACCGGGATCTCTCGATCCGTCATCGCCTGGCACATCGCCCAGTCGGGGTGTTGTCCAGCACCGAGCACCCACGGGCGCTGCCGCTCGGGGCCCGCCGCGGTCCGAGCATGCGCGTGGAAGACGTTGCGCCCGACTTGCACGTCGACCTGCTCTGGCGAGGTTTCGGTACCAGCCTGGATGAGCGCGCGCCCCGCCATTCGAGGCGAGGACGAGGAAGTCGTCCCCAACCCGGTCATAGGCGACCGGTGTGGTGCGCGGCCCACCGGAGCTCCCACCCTTGGTGGTGAGTAGGAGATCTGTCGCTCCGTCCCAGATGTGCCCGACTTCGCCATTGGTCTCCCGGTAGCGCCGGACGTGCTCCGCGCCCAACATGCTGCCCGCCTCGGTCATTCGATTCGTCCTTACACGGGTACAGATCCCGGCGCGAGGCGGAATCCATCGCAGCCCACGACGATCGGCTCCCTGCGGGCCTCGGCTTCGATTCCCGAGCGTCCGATGCGCGGGGTAGGGGCATCAACCGCGCGCGGACGCCCGGGCAGTGCCGCTTCGCTCAGTCGCCCGCGGGCGCTGGGAAGGCTCGAGTTCGACCTGCTCCTGGGGGACGCCGCGGCGGGCGGCCGAGCAGCAGAGGCGCCAGCGCGAGGCCGATCCCGGCCAGGACGACGCAAGCCCAGAAGGCGGACTGGAAGCCTTCGTTCAGGAGGACGAGCGGGTTCGCCCCGTCGTTGGCCGCCAGGCAGTTCACGGAGCTGTTGACGGCAACCGTCGTGACGATGGCGACACCGAGCGCGGCGCCGATCTCGGCCGAAACCGGGCACACCCGGCTGACCCTGATCACCGGCGTCCAACAGCCGCCCTCGATCGCGTGCATCGTCGGCGGCGTCGATGCGGGCGCCGTGGCCGCTCGCCACATGGCCGGACGTGCCCACCAGATTCGCGCTGTGCACGGAGGACCGCTTCTTCCTCCGCGGTTCATGCAGGGAGTGGCCGAGCGCTGCACATCGCCCCGGACGAGATCGCCGCCGGTCACTGCGCCGCGATCAGCCGGCCGGAGGAGCTGGCGGACATACTGGCCGGCTACGCAGCCAGGCCCTATCAGCTGGCTCCAGCAACGAACTGGTGATCGCCAACTACGCCGAGCACGGCGCTATCGACGACCCGGAGCGCTTGCCCTGCTTCTCGAGATCGGTGTCACCGAACTCGACCAGCCTCGCGCAAGGTCGCTGACCGCCGAGCAGGCGTACCTCGCCGAGAGCGCAGAGATCCTCCGGTTGATCTGGGCGGAGAGGGGCGAGTCTCCAACCAGCCGCCCCTGATCACAGCCTCGATCAACCTTTCCCGCTTGGCCGCCGCCAAGTGCGCGCGGTACCCCGGCGCATGGTCAACACCCTTCGCCGGGCTCACGCTCGGCTTGATCGACTTACCGGATCTAGCCGCGAGCCGAGCCGGGTGGAGCGAGCTCGGATGCCTGCCTCGGCGGGCGTAGTGTCGAAGCCGCGCGTGGGGCCGCGGCCCGACTCGAGCACCGTGGAGGTGTGGAGGATGGCGGATATGGACTTCCCTGCCCCCACCGAGGGCTTCGTTCTCACCCACTTTCTCGTGGTCGCCGATCAGGATCGCTCGCGGCGATGGTATGAGCAGGTCCTCGGCGCCACGACGGTACTCGAGCGCGACCCGGTGATCATGAAGATCGCCAACTCGTGGATCATCCTCAATGTCGGCGGTGGCCCGACCGAGGACAAGCCCGACGTGATGCTGGAGACCCCGCCCGACCCGCGGCGGACCAGCGCATTCCTCAACATCCGCGTCGCGGACATCGCATCCGTTTATCAGCAGTGGCGGGCAGCGGGCGCGGAGTTCCTCACCGAACCGCAGGATCGAGGCGCCGAGATCCGCTGTTACATGCGAGACCCCGACGGCCACCTCATCGAGGTCGGCCAATCGACCAGCGTCCGCGCCTAACCAATCCTGAGGCGCGGGCCAGGGTGTACGCGGTTGTAGCTGCGCACTCAATTGCCGTTTTGGGACAGACGGCGCGGGGCATCCGCGGGCTGGTCGGGACGAGAGTGCGTGCATGGTCGCGCGGGTGCGGCGAGGATGGACCAGAACGTGTCGTTGACCCTGTTCGACGCATGGAGGGTCCGGCGCCGAGGCGCTTGCTCAGGAGCTACGCCGCTTGCCTTGGCGGGCGCAGCGCGAACAGAATAGAGCCTCGTCCACCCTTGTCGTCCGCGGATCACTCTGGCGCCGGTCTGCCGTCGAAGTTCGTCGACCTCGAATGTGGAACGCGAAACGGCGCCTGGGCGATCGACGCGCAGTTGCCGACATGGAGCATTAGCGTGGGTGCGACATGAGATGGTTTGGCGCTCGGCGTCATCCGGCGGCGACGCCGTTGCCCTCCGAAGGCCGCCTGCCCGGTTTCGACGGCGCGACCGGCTGGCTCAACTCGCCGCCGCTCACTGCGGAGGAGCTGGGCGGCAAGGTCGTGCTCGTCGACTTCTGGACGTACACCTGCATCAACTGGCTCCGAACGCTCGCATATGTCCGCGCGTGGGGCGAGAAGTACCGCGACCGGGGATTGATCGTCGTCGGCGTTCACACGCCCGAGTTCCCGTTCGAGCGCGAAGTCGAGAACGTCCGCGAAGCCGCGAGCGCACTGCGTGTCGAGTACCCGATCGCGCTCGACAGCGACTACGGGGTGTGGCGGGCGTTCGGCAACCGGTACTGGCCCGCCGTCTACATCGCCGACGCGGAGGGCCGGATCCGGCAGCATCACTTCGGCGAGGGCGCCTACGACGAGTGCGAGTGGGCGATTCAGATGTTGCTGCGCGAGGCGGGCGTCGAAGGCATCGGCGACGATCTCGTCTCGGTCGATCCCGACGGTTTCGAGGCGCAGGCCGACTGGACGAACCTGGGCTCGCCGGAGACGTACCTCGGCTTCGAGCAAGGCCGGAACTTTGCATCGCCGGGCGGTGTCGCGCTCGACGAGCCGCACCGCTACTCCGCCCCGGAGTCGCTCGGGCTCAACCAGTGGGCGCTCTCCGGTGACTGGACGATCGAGAGTGGGGCGAGCGTGCTCACCGGTACCGAGGGCGGGATCACGTTTCGCTTCCACGCTCGCGACGCCCACCTCGTCCTGCGGGCGCGCGAGCCGGGCGCGCGGGTGCCGTTCCGCGTTCTCGTCGACGGAGAGCCGCCCGGCGACGCGCACGGCCTCGACATCGACGAGCAAGGCCACGGAACCGTGATCCAACCGCGGCTCTATCAGCTCGTCCGCCAGCATGATCGCATCGCCGATCGCACGCTCGAGATCGACTTCCGCGCTCCCGGCCTGGAGGCCTACGTCTTCACCTTCGGCTAGCTCGATGTCCTGCCCACAGAGGTCGTGCACGCGGCTGATTGGGGGCTGGCAACCGCAGGATCACGCTGCACTTCACCCCGACCTCTGGATCGTGGCTGAACCTGGTCTTCTTCGGGATCATCACCCGCCAAGCGATCTGCTGCGGCACCTTCACCTCGGTCACCGACCTGATCGCCGCGATCCAGACCTACATCGACGGCTGGAACGAACGCGCCCACCCCTTCAACTGGACCAAGGCCGCCGATCAGATCCTGGCCAAGGCCACACCCCGTAAGACTCAAAACACGCGACACTAGTCAGCTCTGACTAACTGGCGACCGCGCGGCCGAATTGTCCGGCGGCCGTTGCCTGAAGTTCGCGCAGCTCATCAGGTGAGGGGCATGCGCTCGAGGTGAATGCGGTCGTGTCCCAGCCGGCGACGCGCGCGCCTGCCTCGTAGGCACTCTCGCAGAAGGCGAGCAGCATCCGACGGGGATCGTCAGAAGTCCGCACCTCGTCGTAGGGGAGGATTGCGAGTGATGACGCTGTGCCCGTAGGCATCCACGAGCCGACGGCAAGCGGTTGCTCGCGCAAACCCTCGGGCTCTGGCGCGGTGTAGGAGTAGTAGGCGGCGTCCGGGACGTTGTCGTCCCCGGGCCAGAAGCCGAAGGAAATGACCTCGTGCGAGTACGCCTCCCGGGTGACGGGATCGGCGCTCGAATTTCTACTCGGCCGCCCAGAGAAGCGGGTGACGGCGAGGTCGAACCCGTGCCAGAAGAAGTGCACCGGGCTCGTCTTGCCATTGAACCAGCCGCTGAATTCCTCGAGGACGGAGTCCGACCAGTCGAGGATGCGAGCGAAGCGGGCGACGGCCTCGTGATCCCACGAACCATGCTCCGTGTCCTCGCGGAACGGTGTCTTCATGGGGAGGCCGAACGGCTTCTCCTGAATCGCGACGTCGACGCCGAGGTTGCGAAGCGCGTCGTGCAGGCAGGCGTCGAAGCCGGCGACCGGCAAGCCGCCTGCGAGCGAGAAGGATTCGATCCGACCGTCCCCAGTCTGCACGACGAGAGCGTCGTCGATGAAGTCGAGCGCGATCTCGAACTCGGTTTCCCCGTGGTGGAGGCGACGCGTCGTCAGGCCGCGGACGTCGACGTAGAGCGGCACGTTCCACCAGTGGTTGCGCGGCGTGGTCGTCGCGAGCCGAACCTTCCCGAGAATCTGGCAGTAGAGGTGGAGCGTGTCCTTCGTCGGCCGCCAGTCTGCGAGGTGGAGCTCGGGGAGGGTCATGGCGGCTCCAACACGAAGGCGACTTCGTCGACGTAGCACCAGCTCCAGTCCTCGCCGGGCTCAGCGGAGCGGATGATGGGATGGCCGGACGCGCTGGCGTGACGGGTAGCGTGGCGATTCGGCGAGGAGTCGCAGCAGCCGATCTTCCCGCACGTCATGCACATGCGCAGGTGAACCCAGCTGTCGCCGAGCGCCAAGCAATCCTCGCAGCCCGCGATCTCGTCGGGAAGCGATGTCACCTCGATGCTGTCGAGATGCGTGCAGGCGGCGCTCATCGGGCCAATGCTTCCAGCAGGGTCGCCGCGTCGTAGCCGCCGCGGTGCACGACGCCGTCGATGAACAGCGTCGGTGTGCCGCGCACCTCGCCGGATGCCAGTCCGCTCTCGACGTCCCGCTGGATCCGCCGCGCGACGCCCGCGTCGGCCCTGTCTTGGGCGAACTGCTGGACGTCGAGGTCGAGCTCGGCGGCATAGCGCCGCAGGTCGTCGTCTTCGAGCGCTCTCTGGCGATGAAAGAGCAGTTTGTGCATCTCCCAGAAGCGGTCTTGGAGCGCGGCTGCCTCGGCGGCGGCCGCCGCCGCCAGCGCGTGTGGGTGGATGTCTGTCAGCGGGAAGTGCCGGAAGGCAAAGCGAACGCCACCGTTGAGTTGGCGCTCGACCCGTTCGACCGCGCGAAACGCCTGCCGCGAGTAGGGGCATTCGTAGTCGCCGTACTCGACGAGGACACGAGCGGCCAAGGGGCCGCGCACGTGATCGACCTCCTCCTCGAGCGGCTCCATCGTTGGCTGGCGTCTCTCCGGCATCGCTTCTCCGCCTCAGAACCCGACCTGCTGCCGGATGAGGACGACGTGGATGCGGCCGGGGTCTTCCTGGTGGATTTCGAGGATCTTGCCGACGCGGCTGTTCTGCCCGTAGGCGGCATACGCGCGAGCGTCCTCGAGCTTCAGGCTGTGCTGGTAGATCCGCTCATGTGCCGCTTCCAGGGTGGGGACGAGTTTCTGCGCGCCCACGACGAAGATGACGTTGGCGGCGCCCCAGGCGTAGGAGGCGAGTTGGCTGCCGGAGGCCGAGGCGATGACGAGGGTTCCGTCGCGGGTGACCGCATGGACGCTGCCGAGGGCGTAATCGGGCTGGCCGCCGATCGCCTTCATCTCCTGCACTTGGGTCGCGAAGTCGAGCGCGAACATCTTGTTGCGCGCCGACTCGTACGGTCCGCCGTCGTTGATCGCGTCCGCGATACCGGTCTCCTGCAGCGTCACCGAGGTGTTGGTCATCACCGAGGAGCCTTCGGGGATGCGGGCGAGGACGGCCTCGCGCGCGGCGTCGAGGCCATCGACGACGTCGACGCTGAATCCGTGCTCTTCGAGCGCAACGACGGTCGTCGCGAGCGTCTGCTCATCAGGCAGCGCGGTGAAGCGGTCGAGTGCATGGGTCGTACTCACTGTTGATCCTCCTCAGTGGGAAGGTCGCCGTCGGCGACCTTGGAGGGCTGGACGTCGGGCAGCCGCCGAGCCGTGGCCGCGATACTTCGCTCCTCGTGCTCGAGGTGCGCGAGCACGTGTCCTGCGAGCGACTCGAGCGCGTCGGCGCCGCCGGCGCGGCGGGCGTCGAGGCCGTCGTCGTTGTAGTCCAGACTCTCTTTCAGCGATGGCGGTGGAGCTTCGATGGTCGTGATCTCCTTGAAACTAGTAAGAACGTAGCGACTAAGATGAATGGAGTAACGACGATGGTGCTAGTGGTATTCCGTGGAAGCTGCGCCTGAACGCCAGCCGCCCGTCGACGCCGAAGCCTGCGTTCGCGCCGACGCCGCGCTGGTGCGCGCGTTCGACCTCCTCGGCAGGCGCTGGACCGGGGTCCTGCTGGGCACCCTGAGCGGCGGCCCAGCAGGCTTCCGTGCCATCTCGCGCGCAGTCGACGGCATCAGCGACTCGGTGCTCTCCAACCGACTCACCGAGCTCTGCAACGTCGGGCTCGCCACCCGCACGGTCGACGACGGACCACCCATCTCCGTCGCCTACGAGCTCACCGACGCAGGCCGGGCGCTGCTACCCGCGCTCGAACAGATCACCCGCTGGGCCGAGGAACACCTCCCCGCCACCGAGTAGCACGCCCGAGAGAAGCGTCTTCTGGCTGGCTCGACGCCGCATCGAGTCCGGGAAGCTCGTCGATCCAGGCCCGCGGACGGAAGTCCGGATGCGCATCGATCACCCGCTCGAGGATCGGATACGCGTTCCGGAGGAACTCGCGCGCCTCGGGATCGGCAATCGCGGCGGTCACTGCTCAGGAGCCGTTCGTGAGCACGATCTCGACAACGTCGGCCACTGTCTCTTCGCGTGCCCAGTCGCGCTGGAGCTCGCAGGCGAGCGCGACCCAGGTGATCGGACGGCCTCCCGCTTGGACGACCCGCTCGAGGCCGGCGCGATGGGCCTCCTCGGAGGTGCCCCCGATCGCGTCGACGACGGGATAGACGTCGTAGCCCTCCCTCAGGGCGTCGAGGGCAGGAAGGCCATGCAGATCTCGTCCAGAGCGCGCACGATCAGCTTGCGCCGCCCGGTGCCGCACCGCGGCGAGGAAGTCGGCGTCCTCCCACGCGTTGAGGGTCGTCCGGTCGATCGGCGGGTTGTCCTCGAGCAGCTCGGCGAGCTCCGGCACGGTGGGCTGTCCGCGTCCCGATGCGACGTTGACCGTCGAATGGACGATGGGGACGCCGAACGCCTTCGCCGTCTTCACGGTCGAGACGATGTTCTCGAGCAGCAGGTCCCGATCCATCGAGCGGACCGCTGCGAACTGCGACGGCTGGTAGTCGATCACCACGAGCGCCGCGTTCTGCGGCGTGAGCAGGTGGTCGCCGATCGGATCGCGTGATCGGTAGCGCTGGCCATCAGGGGTGCACCTGGGAGCCGTAGCCGAGGTCGAGGCGGATCGATTCCATCACCCAGAACGTGGTGCTCTCGGTGTAGACGTCTGCGGCCGCGAGCACGCCGGTGTACTTCTCGATGACGGGTGCGGCGGCGACCGCGGTGACCTCGTCGAGGTAGCCCTTCACCGCCGCCCAGGTGTTCTCGCCGTACTTCACGAAGTACCGCGTCGGGTCGACGGTGTCGATCGCCTTCCTCGAGCTTTCGGAGATGTCGGCCATGTACTGCTGGTGCAAGCGTCACGTCGTCGCGGGTGCCGAGCCGGCCGAGGTGGCCGCCGATGAAGTGCTTCCACGCGTATGCGAGCGCGTTGGCCGACGCCTCGAGGTAGCCGGGGATGTCCTCGGTCAGGTTGGAGACGTAGACCGGCGCCCAGCCCGGGTTGACGATGTCGATCAGCATCAGCGTGTCGTGGTCGGGCAGGTGGATGAGGATGTTGTCGGGCGAGTGGTTGGCGCCGTGCCAGGCCAGGTCGATCCGCTCGCCGCCGATCTCCAGCGTGCGGCGGTCCCCGAAGGTCTCCTCGTTCGGTGGCCTGGCCGGGTCGTCGTCGCGCAGCAGCAGGCGCCGGGTCTCCTCGTGCCCGATGCGCGTGACGTTCTTGTCGAACAGCGACGACGCGCCGGCGTGGTCGGCGTGGTGGTGCGAGTAGATGAGGTGGGTGACCTTGTTGCTGACGCCGTTTGCCGACGCGATCTCGTCGACGGCCCGCTGGATGTTGTGGCCGATCGTCGGCGGCGCGTCGAGCAGGACGACGCCGTCCGAGGTGGTCAGGAACGCCGACTGGTAGGTGCCGTCGGTGACCCAGTACAGGTTCCGCTCCACCCGGCCGACGTAGTAGCCCTGCTCGTTCAGCGCCGGACCGAGCGCCGACCGCGGAACCGGCGCGTAGTCCGGCAGAGCCGATGTATCGGTCGCGCTCACGCCCGCACCTCTCCCGCCGCGATGGCCGCGCGCGCCTGGTCGAGGTCGAGGAGCTCGCCCCTGAGGCCGAACTCGCCGAGGTCGCCGCCGGGCCCCTCGATCCGTCCGGCGTCGGCGACGCCGCCCGCCTTCAACGGCTCGAAACCGGCAGCACGGATCAGCCGCTCGATCGCCGTCGCGGCGACGCCGTCGTCGGTGGCGTAGAACAGCACGCCCCGCGGTTCGCGGTTCGCGCCGCCCGCGAGCGCGGGCCAGCCGAGCGTGCCGAATGCCTTCACGTAGTGCGCACTCGCAGGAAGCAGCGCGGCGACCACCGAAGCGGCCGACTGGTCGTCGGGAAGCGTCCGCCAAGTCTTCCCGGTCTCGTCGAACCCGAGCGGGTTCGAGGGATCGACGACGACCTTGTTCTCGAGCAGTCGCGCGTACTGAGGGACCAGTTCCTTGGTCGTGTCGAGCCAGAGGGCGAACACGACGACGTCGGCACTGGCGATCGCGTCCTCGACCGAGGCGGCGCGTGCGAGCGGTCCGAGCTCGTTCGCGAGCGCTTCCGCCCGTGACTCGTCCTTCGCGGCCAGCACGACGGACTCCTCGCCGCCTGTGAAATGCCGAGCCAACGTGCTCCCGATGTTGCCAACTCCGATGATCGCGGTGGTCATCATGACTCCTTTCAAGCTGTGGTCTCGAGGGCATCGTCGCCTCCCCGGCCGGGCGATCGCATCCCGGAAACCCGTAGTCCGTGACCCCGGTGGCATGCTGCCGGGATGGTCGTCAGTGCGCAGGCGGGGGGGTTGCTGGGCAGGCGACGCGAGCGGGCGGTGCTGGAGCGGCTGCTGGAGACCGCGCGGGACGGTCACGGCGCCGTCCTCGTGGTGCACGGAGATCCCGGTGTCGGCAAGACGGCGCTGCTGGAGTGGGCGGTCGAGGCGGGCGAGGATTTTCGCGTCGTCCGGGCTGCGGGCGTCGAGGGGGAGATGGAGCTCGACTACGCGGCGCTGCAGCAGCTCTGTTCGCCGATCCTCGAGTTCGGCGAGCGTCTTCCGGATCTTCAGCGTGACGCGCTCGGCGTCGCCTTCGGGCTCAGCGACGGACCGCCGCCCGGCCCGTTTCTTGTCGGGCTCGCGGTTCTCGGCCTCCTCTCCGAAGCCGCCGAGCGGCGGCCGCTGCTGTGCGTGGTCGACGACGCGCAGTGGCTCGACGGCGGATCGGCCCGGGCGCTCGCGTTCGTGGCTCGCCGCCTGCTGGCGGAGAGGATCGCGCTCGCGTTCGCGGCGCGTGAGGTGGGCAGTGGACTGGCCCGCTTCCCGCAGCTTCGGGTCGAGCCGCTGGGACGCCGGGATGCCCGGGCGTTGTTGGAGTCCGTCCTGCCGGCGCGGCTGGACGAGTCCGTGCTCGAGCGGATCGTCGCCGAGACGGGCGGGAATCCGCTTGCGCTGCTGGAGCTGCCGCGCGGGCTGACGCCCGCCCAGCTCGCCGGCGGTTTCGGGCTGCCTGCGGCGCTGCCTCTGTCCACCGGGATCGAGCAGAGCTTCAGCGCGGCGGCTGGCGCGGCTTCCGCGCGACGCGCGGCGGCTGCTGCTGCTGGCGGCGGCAGACCCGGTCGGCGACCCTGCGCTTCTGTGGCGCGCCGCGCAGCAGCTTGGGATCCCCGACACCGCCGCGCACACCGTGGAGTCGGAGGGCCTGCTGATGCTCGACGGTGCGGTGGCGTTCCGGCATCCGCTGGTGCGCTCGGCGGTGTACGGCGCGGCCGAGCCGAACGAGCGGCGCGAGACGCACCGCGCGCTGGCGGAAGCAACCGATCCGCAGATCGACCCGGATCGCCGCGCGTGGCACCGTGCGCAGGCGGCGACGGCGCCCGACGAAGAGGTGGCCAGCGAGCTCGAGCGCTCCGCGGGGCGGGCGCAGGCGCGGGGCGGGCTCGCCGCTGCCGCGGCTTTCCTTGAGGGCGCCGTGAAGCTGACCCGCGAACCGTCGCGACGCGCGCGACGCGCCCTTGCCGCAGCGCAGACGAAATTCCAAGCAGGTGCGCTCGATGACGCGCTCAGCCTTCTCGCCATGGCAGAGACAGGCGCCCTCAGCGACCTGGAGCGTGCACGTGTCGCGTTGCTGCGCGCGCAGACAGCATTCGTCGCCACGCGCGGAAGCAATGCGCCACCGCTGCTGCTCGAGGCGGCTCGACGGCTGGCGACGCTCGATCCGACTCTTGCCCGCGAGACCTATCTGGACGCACTGTCTGCGGCGATGTTCGCGGGGCGATTCGCTGGACCAGGCGGAAGCTCGCTGGAGGTAGCCCAAGCCGCGAGCGCGGCGCCACCGCCGCGCGCGCCGCGCGGGTCCGACCTTCTGCTCGACGCTCTGGCCACGTTGTTCAGCGACACATACGAGTCTGCGGTGCCGATCCTGCGGCGGGCGCAGGCCGCATTCAGTACGGACGAGTCCGCGATCGAACAGCTGCGTTGGATATGGCTGGCGACCATCGCGTCAGTCCAGCTGTGGGACGACACTGGATGGGAGACGCTGTCGGAGCGGCACGTTCGGCTCGCCCGTCGGACAGGAGCGCTTAGCGACCTCCCGCTAGCCCTCACCCAGCGGGTGTACATGCATCTCCTTGCGGGCGAATTGACGGCAGCGGCGTCGCTCGTCGACGAGATCGAAGCGGCAACCGACGCAATCGGTAGCACCCTAGCCCCCTACGGCAAGGTGGGACTTGCTGCGCTGCGCGGCCGCGAGGTTGAGGCCGTCGACCTCATCGGCCGCACTCGTGCCGAGGTAACGCGGCGCGGCGAAGGAATCGGAGTCTCGGTCGTCGATTGGGCCGAGGCGGTGCTGTACAACGGCCTCGCCCGCTACGAGGACGCCCGCTCCGCGGCGCTGCGGGTCGTCGACCACCCGGACCTCAACCCATCGACGTGGGTGATGCCGGAGGTGATCGAGGCCGCCGTCCGTGCTGGAACACCCGAGCTGGCGGCGCACACGCATCGACGCCTTGTGGACATGACCAGGGTGAGCGGGACGGACTGGGCCCTCGGCCTCGCGGCGCGCTCGGAGGCGCTCTTGGTGGAAGATCAGCGAGCCGAGGAACTTTATGTGTACGCGATCGAGCGGCTCGGTAGAACACGAATCAGGGCGGATCTGGCGCGCGCTCACCTCCTCTACGGCGAATGGCTGAGACGTGAACGCCGGCGCCTTGATGCACGCAGGCAATTGCGGACGGCGCACGACCTCTTCTCCGACTTCGGGATGGAGGCGTTCGCCGAGCGCGCACGCGTCGAGTTGGAAGCGACCGGCGAGCATGCTCGCAGACGCACCGTCGACACCCTTGGTCAACTGACGCCGCAGGAGGCACAGATCTCGCGCCTGGTGGCGCAGGGCAACACGAACCGAGAGATCGCCGCTCAACTGTTCATCAGCCCGAGCACGGTCGAGTACCACCTGCGCAAGGTCTTCCGCAAGCTCGGAGTGAAGTCCCGCACGCAGCTTGCACGCCGGATGGCGTAAATCGTCTTCGGGCTCAGTTCAGGAGCGGCGAGGGCGGTATGCGCGTCGTGCCGCGAAGGTTCTCGAGGACGAATGCGACCTCGTCGAGGTAGCACCAGCTCCAGTCCTCGCCGGGCTCGAGCGAGCGGATGATCGGATGCGATGTGGCGCGAGGGTGAGCGGTCGCGTGGCGGGTCGTCAGCAGCGCTGGACTCGCCTGCCGCCCGCGCCACCCACGGATGACGCCCTCTCGGTGAGAGAGGTCGTCAAGGCGCTGTGATTCCTCGATCTGGTGCGGCCAGGCAAAGGGGCTCTACAACTTTGATCGGGCAGGTCTGCTCGGCGCGCCTGCGTTGAGGGGGCCCCGTGACCACCTGATTCTCGCTGTGTTCACGGCAGCGGGAGAGGGGGCCACGGGCCTTGGAGCACGGTACGACAGCCCTGTTGGGGCTGTCTGGGGGTGGCGGTGCGGCGTGTCGAGATGGGATCGGACGGAGCGCGGGTGGTGCATGTGGTCACCGTCGATGAGACGGCGGCGGCGTGCCCGGGGTGTGGGGTGGTCTCCACGTCGGTGAAGGCGACTGTGACGACGCGGCCGAAGGACCTGCCGTACGGGGAGAGACCGGTGCGGCTGCGGTGGCACAAGCGGCGGTGGCGGTGTCGGGAGCGGGAGTGTCCACGTGCGACGTTCACCGAGCAGGTGCCGGAGATTCCATCCGGGATGCGGACGACGGGCCGGCTGCGGCGGGCGGTGGCCCGTGCGGTGGCGGCGAACCGGTGCGTGGAGGAGGTGGCCCGATCCCACGGCCTGTCCTGGCCGACGGTGCAGGGCGGAGAACCAGCTGCGCTGCCTGACCGCCGAGCTGTCCTTCTACGGTCAGGTCTTCGGATTCACCCCGGCCGGAGACACGGAGCCGGTCACCCTGGTCACCGGATCGGACAACGGCAGCTGAAGCGGGCGACGCCAGAGCTCAACCCCAGTGCACCTACGCCTGCGGTCAGCATGTGACGTGCAGAATGGCGTTGACGTCTCGCCGGTCCAGACTCGCAATGAGGCGGCAGGCATCCGCGGTGGGTGTGGCGACGAGTTTCACGCCCCGGCGATCAGCCTCTTGCCTGAGCCCAGGCGTGATCGGAAGCGAACCGTATGCCCCTGTGCCGATGATCAGCTGGCTCCCGCTCCACGGGATGTCCTCGTCGGCCGACAGCGGAGTATGGCCATAGCGAGCGCGGTGCGGTTTCGAGGGCTTCTTGATCCGCTTGCGCACGGCGCCCCGATCGATGACGACGTCGTGTTCGTGACGGCGTCCGTCTATCTCGATCGATCCGAACGCGACCAGATGTGCCTTCATATCGCTCTCCCAAACACATACTTGCCTCCGGGCCAGCTCCCTAACCGGGTGAGGCGCCGCCACAGGCGGGAACCGCCCCCCGGACTCCTGCACGAGTGGGCCGGACTGGGCCGGCCTGCTGGAGGTGATCCCGCGGTCACGCCGCGCAGACCTGCGCGCTCGTCCTGGATCGGCTCCGCAAGTAAGGGTCAGTGTCATCGTCGCCGTCGGAGCTGGCGGGCGCCGTGGGCACATGCCGCGGCTATGAGGTCGAGACCCGGTCCCGTGGCTGACCACTTTCGAACGTCGGCGACGCGCAGGGGTCCGGCCAGCAATGCTGCGGAGCCGGGCGATATGCAGGGCGGTCGATCATCCAGCTTTCGAGGTCGCCGTGCTTGGTGGCTCTAGGCGGCTTGTGGTGGATCGCCGGGTGGATCGGGCAAGGTCGTTTGCGCCGGCCGTTCCGAGATGCGCCGCGCCGGCAGGTCCGAGACGCGCTGCCCCGGCCTGGCCAGGCTCGGCTGGACAATGGCGACGCCGGCGTCGGCGATTCCGGCCGCGTTGTCTGCCGGGCTGACCGGACCGGTCCGCGGATTGGCTGGACGTCTCGGATGCTGTGGGTCGTCGGGTGGGACCATCCGGCGTTTGCCGGCGCCGTCGACCAGCGCCCAGCCGCAGCGGGTTTTCAGGTCGTGGTGGTAGTCACACAACGGGTCGAGCTCGTCCAGCCGGGTATGCCGGGTTCGCGCCCAGGGTTCGCGGTGGTCGTATTCGGTGCGGGTCCGCCAGCAGCCTTCCACGGTGCAGCCGGGACTGGCCCAGGCCAGGGCGATCTTCTGAGCGGCGGTGGGTCCGCGGCCCAGGTGAGTCACGTTGAGCACGTCGGTCCCGCGGGTGATGACCAGATGGAGCACGGCCTGCCCGAGCAGCGCCTCGGCCACCGGCACCGGCACCGGGCCGACTCCGCGGATCTCGCACAGTTCGCCGCCGGCCACCCGGCCGCGGCGCAGGGCTTCCACATCGACCCGTAGCAACGCCAGATACCGCGGGTTCAGCCGCCCCGGCAGCCGTGGCGCGGGCAGATCAGCGCCTGGCTGGCCGTCAAGCCGATCAAGCTCACCGCGGTCGGCGTTCGCTTCAAGCGAGACCGCCGAGGCACTCTGGCCGTTGGCTGCCACGCTTGATTCGGAGTCGCCGTGGATCGTTGCGGTCTCACCTCCAGGAACTGGCCCGGCGGAGCCATGGCCGGCTTCGGGGCCCGTCGCCGGTGCGACGGGGCCACTGGTGGCCGGCCGGTCGGCGGCCGAATCGACAGCCTGGTCGGCAAGTGCCATCAGCGCGTCGAAGGCGTATGCCTCAACCGGCTCCGTGCGGCCGGCCCGGCGGGCGGATCTGAACACCTGGTCGGTGAGCGCGTCCAGGGCGGCGCTGAACGCGGCGCCGGCCTGCGGGGTTCCCTTGGCGTGCAGGTTCCAGAACCCCTCACCATCGATCCATCGGCGCAACCGCCGCTGGGTGTGCAGCCGCCGGTTTGTGGCCGCCGGATCCGGGTCGGCCGCCGCGCGCACCCGCGCGCACTCCTCCCGCAGCTCCGGAACCGACACCCGCCGGGCCAGCTCAACCAGCCTGCGTTCCTCAGCCGGGTTCGCCGCCACCGCAGCCGAGACGACAGCGGCCTGCGCCGGAGACAGCTCACCGCGTCGCAGCGCGCCCTCGACACCGGGCTGGCCGGGCAGCCGCGCCGAGGTGTCCAGCGAATCCTTCGCCGCCCCGGTCGACGTACCGGACTTCCTGGCCATTTCCTCCGCCGCGGTCTTGGCCCCAGCCTTCTCCGGCCGATGGGTCTGGGCGAGTCGGCGGGCCAGCAGCGTCTTACCGGCCGCGCACAGTCGCTCCGATGCATCCAACACGCCCCACAACTCGCGGGCCGCCGACCCGGACACAGCGTCCGGATCCAACCGGTCGACCAGAGCGGCCAACCGGTCCCGGATCTCCACTGCGTCTTGGAACATGTGTTCGACTCTACGTGGACGCCGCCGACACTGATGTCGGGTATCCACAGGCTGATCAATTGCACCATGACTGCACGTCACGTCAGGCTTCCCGTTCGGCAGAGGTCGGCCTGGGAGAGGAACTCGGGCGACCCAAGCGCGCCGAGACCCGTTCGACGCGGCGTACATCGGCCCAAGGCTGATCCTGGGTCATCTCAGTGTCGGGCGGCCCGCTGCCTCGTATGGCCCGTCGCGGCCGGGTGCTGAGAGAAGCCGGACCACGCTCGCACATCGAGTCGATGTGGGCGTCACCGAAACTAGTGCTCAGCCTCTTGTTCGGCGTCGGCGGGTAGTTCGGCACGTAGCGCGCGTAGCGCGGCTGCTGGCTGTTCGAAGAAGGGGTCGTCGCGCGCTCCGTCGATGACGTGCAACGGCCAGCCGTATCTGGCGTTGGCGGCCTCCGCGACCCGGAGCGGGGTTTGCAGGTCGTGCCGTCCCCAGATGAGCGACGTCGGCGCGGTGATCTGCGCGAGGTCTGCGGCGGCTATCGGGCGCAGGCCGAACCCCGACATCAGGCTTCGCAGGGTTGCCTTGGACGTCTTGGTTTGCGCCCACTCGAGGGCCTGGGCGCCAAAGGCATCCCACTGATCCCCGACCTGTTCGCGCAGACCGTCGAAGTCGACGAAGCACTTGTCGAGGAACCGGTCTCGTGTCTGCTCGGTCGGCCGGACGATGTAGGCCGCCAGCGGCAGGGCGAACCGTAGCTTTGGCCGGTTCCAGCTCAGACCGAAAGTGTCGACGAGCACCAGGCTGCGGACCCGATCCGGACGGTTGGCCGCGAACCGGATCGCGATGGCGCCACCCACCAGATGTCCGACGATTGTGGGTGGACGATCGCAGGTCTGGTCGATCAGCTCGCTCAGCCAGGTGAGGACACGCTCGACGTCCAGGCGACCGTCTGGCAGTCCCGAGGCACCGTGACCGGGTAGATCCGGAACGATCACTCGATGGCTCATGGCCAGTTCCGGAATCGCCCGCCCCCACACGGCGGAGAACTCTCCAGGACCATGCAAGAGGACAATCGGGGGACCGGCACCGCCCTCGAGCACCGCGGTCGAGATACCGGCCAGCCCCAGCCGACTGTCATTCACCGGTAGTCCTGCCAACAGGCGATCACGAGTGTTCATGTCTGCTCCTCCAAGCTGCCTTGCGCGATCCCTCGATACGACGCTAGGCAGCCGGCAGCACCGGCGCTTCCGGAGAAACAACCATGTCCACCAGCCGTCGGACGTGGGTACTTCTATGCACTCCGCGCTGCATCTCGGCATGCCAGTCGCAGCACGCCTGGTCCGACGTCCTGGTGTTGCGGCCTATCCGGCGTGTGGAGTCCCCGGTGGTGGACCGCGATAAGGGCCGTACTCGACCCGCTGAGGATGTCGGTCCTTGAACCGCTTGGTACCGGACATGTCGCGCATGATCTCCCTGGAGACCTTGCGGAACTGCTGTGGGTGAACCTCCAGCTTGCGGGGCCAGCGGTCGCGCCAGGCGTCGAGGTCGAGCAGCCGGACCAGCGCCCACAGGCCGTAATCCCGCCCAGAGTGCGAGGTGGCGGTCATGAGGATCAGAGGCGACTGCGGCGGCGACCGCCTCGGCTGCCTTGTACCGCTCGCTCTTCCTGCTGTGGACTTCACCAGCCATCACCAACAACCCTTACTGCGGCAACTTCTACCGCACCTCAGTCCTCATGTCCTGCATGCCCTGGGCACGTCGCTCGGCCGGCCAGATATCGACGATCCGCTATAGTCGTACTCATGCAGAAGCGAACCGGCTCTTCTGGGGCTCTCCTTCGACAGGCCCGGACGGAGGCCGGCCTGACCCAGGCCGAGGTGGCCCGCCGGGCGGGCGTGACCCAGAGCGTCATCAGCGCCTACGAGTCAGGGAACCGGGAGCCCTCGTTGCCGACGCTGGCCCGGCTGGTCGACGCGACCGGCGGCGAACTCGACGTCCAGGTTCGTCCTGCGCGTTCCAAGCTCCGACGACTGACCGGCCCGGTGGGTCGGCGGGTACGGCAGCACCGTCGCGAGATCAAACGAGTAGCGGAACGGCACGGCATGTCCAATGTGCGCGTCTTCGGCAGCGTGGCGCGCGGGGAGGACCGACTGGACAGTGATGTTGACCTGCTGGTCGATCTCTCGCCAGGGGTGAGCCTGTTCACCCTGGCAAGGCTGCTGCGCGAACTGGAGCGGATCTTGAGCGCACGAGTCGATCTCATTCCGGACGATGGCCTCAAGCCGGCGGTGGAGGGCACCGTCCACTCCGAGACAGTCGCGTTGTGACCCGTCACGAGCAGCGACGACTCGATGACGTCAGTGCTGCAATCGAGGCCATTCGTAGCCATCTGACGCGCGGGATCTCACCGACGGACTGGTCTTCGACGCCGCACGGGTGGGACTCATCGAAATCGATGAGGCCGTGAAGAGCCTCCCTCCCGCATTCCTCTCCAATGCGGACACGATTCCGTGGGCTCAGGTCGCCGCCATGCGCGATCGACTAGCACACCGCTACTTCGACACTTCGCCCGCGGTCCTCCAAGCGACCGTCGAGCATGACATCCCGGAACTTTAGAAGAGCGATCGACCGACTCAAGGAACGCGCCGCCGACGAGTGAGAACTCGCGGCCTGCGAGACTCCACTCAAATGGCGGCGGATCCGTGATTGTGTCCGGGGCGTCCGTAAATCTCCGGCCGTCACGCCCCCGCCAACATCGGTCAATCGATGTCCGGCCGGTCACAGGATTGCTGAGGCCGCGAAGGACTTGTACGGAGCCCACGCCATATTTGGCGCCGAGGTGATGACGCGTGAGCGAGGTGCGCGGCGTGAACACCCTGCGGGCGCAGATGGCCGACCGAACAGATACCGAGGCAACCACAGCACACTCGTCGCGTACGAGACGTCTTAACGCGTGATCAGTTGAGTGAACACTTGTAGAAAGGCAAGTACCGCGCTCGAAGAGCCAGGGCTAGGGACAGGACTCTCCTAGCTTGACCGAGGACAAGGTGACCAGTGTCTCCGGCACCATCGTGCTGCCTGGTGCGGGTGCCTGGGTGCAGACCTGCCAGTTGGAGTCGACTACCTGCATCCGATCGAGTCCAGAGGCGTCCTCTGGTCGAGGAGGTAACTTCCGAGTGTCTGGAGCGTGTCTTGAGCCAGTTGGAGGTTCATGCCGACAAGGTTTGGCATCACCACTGGCGCCGCCGTTGGCTCATCGGGGGGGTCTGGCGTAATCTCTGCCGCCGGAGGCGTTACCGCGCCGTCGGTCGGTTGTTCTGTCTGTTCAGGGGTGTCATCGCTCTGTTCGGTAGCGAGCCGGTCGGGAGAACTGGAGTCGGTTGCGCATGCCCCTAGAGTCGCGACGGCTAGGATGCCAGCGACCGCGAACGCGATCGTGTGAGTGTTGTTCATTGATTCCCCCAGGTTGTGTGGTTTATTCGAGGTCAGGTGCTGGCGATGGTCCAGTCGCCGTCAGCCTGGACCGTGACCACAGTGGACCTAAAGCCGGTACGGTTCCGCTGTAGTTCGCCGATCACATTGACCGCCAGGTTCAGATGATCACAATTGCCAGAAGAGCCGCGCCAAGCGGTGGGCTCCCCCGGAGCAGCATTAGAAGGCACGTGGTTGGTCGTCATCATTCCCCAGCGATCCTGACTGTCGCTCTTAGGCGAAGACCTTCTCGCGACGACCGCGATCGCGCAACCCGAGCCGCACGACCGTGCGCTCGCGGGCGGCCGACTTTTGCACCGCGCAGCGTTAGGGTGCGTGGGTCCGCCGTCAGGCTTGAGGAAGCGGTCGGAGGTCTGGCTGATCGCACTGTCGAGGTACACGCGGGATCGGCGTAGGTCGACGCTCTCTATTTGAGTGTCAAGGCTGCAATCGACCTTCCGCTGCGTGGACTGCGGCAAGACGAGCAGCTGGCCTGGTATGACTTCAACGCCTCTCATAGCGGAAGCGCTGCACCATTACGGCAGTAGCTCCCTGGCGGGCCGGACGACCTAATCGTCGCTGAATATGGGTGCGAACTTGAAATTCTGAGCGCCGACCCTCCCGACAAGATCAACAACGTGGCCAGCGCCACCAACAAGGAAGACCTGCCGCTAGTCGTCCGTCGCCGGGATTCGATGCCCTCGAGCAGCCAGCGCAGGCCCGCGTGGAAGTGGCGGTCGGTGGTAGGGGCGGCCAGGTGGCCTGGCTAGCCGGCGCATCTCCGGGTTACGTGTCCTCGGCCAGGCTGGCGGAGTTTTCCTGCACCTGTTCGCGTCCACGCTGGGGAGTCGGTTTGCTGGCGCGGCGCCTGGAAGGCTGCGAACCCGAGGGAGTAAATCAGGAGGACGCGGAAGGCTTCGACGGCTCGGTCGCCGTCCAGGCCGCCCCGCCGCAACAGCGTGAAGGTGACCTCGCCGAGTCGGACCGCGTTCGGCCCGACCAGGACCGGTCCCGGCGGGGGATGCCTTCCTGGACCATCAGCCGCCGCCGGCCAGGCAGCTGATCGAGCGGCTGGTCGAGGAAGCCGGCGATGGGTGGCAGATCCCCATGCCGTCCTGGGAGGAACTGGAGGGCGTCATGGGCGCGAGCCTGGACGGGCTCGGCCGCGGATGAGCGCAGCCGCATGCGTGCCCGGGCCGTCGCCCAGCCACTACGAACCTGGACCCAGCCCCTGTCGCTCAAGAACCCGGCCCGCGAACAACTCTCCAAGCTGCTGATCACATGCAGATTAACCCTCGCCCAGGTGCGGCAGATGATCGCCGACGGGCATCCCTGGTTCGGCCGAGATGGCCGGCCCGCAGTGGTCACTCCTGGAACTGCCGACCGGGCATTGGCCGATGTTCTCCGAACCCGGGACCACCTGGCCGACCTGCTCAACGAACTCCCGGCGACGCGCTGACCGGCGGCTTGGTGTCGGACCGACCACCTGGCCGACCTGCTCAACGAACTCCCGGCGACGCGCTGACCGGCGGCTTGGTGTCGAGACCGACCGCCTAACGTCGACCCGTGGTGTTCGACTGACCCTGGACGAGCTGAGGCGGCGGCGCAGGGCAAAGTGGCGGTTCGAGGAGCCGGACGTGCTGCCGTTGTGGGTGGCCGAGATGGACGTGCGCCTGGCAGCCCACGTCACGCCCAGGCGGCCGTGCTCGAATAGCACCCGAACGAAGCGGGTGCCTCGTATCTCGGCTGGTGGCAGGGCGCCTAGACCGCTCGAATCTTCAGCGCGCAACCACGGATGCTGTAGCGAAGGTGTCGGCAGGCATCGGCCGGTCGAGCCGCCACGTGATCGCGATGGGCTCTCGCCCTGTGCTCGACGTAGGACGCCGGCCCGAGGCACAGGAACGGCGCCGCGCCCAGTTCGTCGCGCGGCGTCGTCCCGGACGAAGAGCACCACGTGGGTGCCGCGCTCGCGGTGGTGCAGGTACCGCTGCCCGGCGGGCGACGCGGTCGACGTCGCGTTCTGCGACTCCCAGTGGAACAGCTCCGGGCTGATGGCGTAGTCGCGGTACATCGTCGGTCGGCGAGAAGTCCTTCTCGTTCTTGTGCAGGTTGACCATCAGCGCGTCGCGTCTGCGTCTCCGGGCCCACGCGACGCCGGTGACGCGTGCCCGCGCGGCTTGCGCGTCCAGTCGACGCCCAGTCCAGCGCCGCGAGGATCTCCTCGCGCCGGTAGTGGGCGTGGACTCGCGAGCGGGACGTGCTGCAGGCCCGTCGCCGAGCGACCGCGGCAGTGGCGGGCCCGGTCCAGCGCCGAGCGTCGACCAGCTGCCGCGATCTCCGTCGCAGACAGCCGGGTGCCGCCGCAGGTGGTCAGCCCGGCTCGTACGCCGCGAAGCCGCCGCGGTTCGGCCAGAGCGTGAAGAACAGCATGCGCGCGAGCCGCTGCTCGCCGGTCGCTCAGCTCGTCGTAGGCCGGACCGTGACGGATCGGCAAGCAGCGCGTAGGCCGCGGCCCGTTCGGGGTCGTCGACGTGCGCGAAGCGCGAGCCGCGCCGCAGCAGTGCGTCCTCGTCCGGTGCCCGCGGCGCGGCGTCGGCGAGGCCGGCCTCCCGCCGCAGCGCCGGTCCACGATCCGTTGGTGCGGTAGACGTCGGCCAGCTCGCTGCCCGGACTCGTCCAGATAGTCGCGCGAGGCGACGTCGCCGTGCGAGCGGACGTCGTGCGACCAGCTGCGCCTCGGCATCGCAGCTGCGCTGCGCACGTTGTCCAGCACGATCTCGCTGCGCCACGCGGTCGAGCACGATCTGCGAGCCCGACGGCAGGAACGGGAAGCCGTCCTCGATGTCGCGCTCGAGCGCCCGCCGGCTCGATGCCGGTCAGCGCCCGGTAGCGCAGGTCGAAGCGGAACTCCCGGCGGTGCTGGCCGATGAAGTCCAGCACGGTCAGCACCGCCTTGCCGGGTGCGCGGCGCAGCCCGCGGCCGAGCTGCTGCAGGAAGACGGTGGCGCTCTGGGTCGGCCGCAGGAGCAGGAGGTGTCGACCTCGGGGACGTCGAGGCCTTCGTTGAAGAGGTCGACGGCGAAGAGGCACGTTGACCTCGCCGCGCGCGCAGGCCTGCCAGCGCGCCTCGGCCGTCGCTCGGCCGACGTGTCGCCCGACACAGCGCGCGACGGGATGCCGGCGTCGCTGAACGACTCGGCCATGTACTCGCGCGTGCGCGACCGAGACGCAGAAGCCGAGGGCCCGCATCGCTCCGACGTCGGTGACCTTGTCGCGCAGCTCGCGGAGCACCTTCGCGGCGCGAGCGTCGTTGCCGGTGTAGAGGCCGTCGAGCGCCTCGGTGTCGTAGCGCGCCGCGCTTCCACTCGACGCGCCGCAGGTCGACGTCGTCGGCGACGCCGAAGTAGTGGAACGGGCACAGCAGGTCGCGCTCGAGCGCGTCCCAGAGCCGCAGCTCGGAGGCGGTGCGGCCGTCGAAGAACTCGCGGACGTCGACGCCGTCGGCGCGCTCGGGTGTCGCGGTCAGCCCGAGCAGCTCCTGCGGCTCGCAGGTGGTCGAGCAGCCGCCGGTACGTGGCGCGCCTCGGCGTGATGGAACTCGTCGATCGACGACGACGTCGAAGTGGTCCGCCGGCAGATCGCTCGATGCCGTACGACGGCAGCGACTGGACGCTGGCGAAGACGTGCCTCCAGCGCTCGGGTCGCGCCCCGCCGACGTACAGCTCGCCGAAGGTGCCGTCGGCCAGCACCTCCCGGTAGGTGCGCAGGGACTGCTCGAGGATCTCCTGGCGGTGCGCGACGAAGAGCAGTCGAAGTCGCGGCCGTGCGTCTCGCGCAGCCGGTAGTCCAGCGCCGCGATGACGGTCTTGCCGGTGCCGGTCGCCGCGACCACGAGGTTGCGGTGCCGGTCGTGCACGTCCGCTCGGCGTCGAGCGCTTCGAGGATCTCGTCCTGGTGCGGGTAGCGGCCGGACCTCGAGGCCGGCCAGGCTGATGCGTGGTCGTGCCGTCGCCGGTCCCGGGCCGCGCAGCGCGTCGTCGAGCCGTTCGCGCGTCGCGGTCCGGGTCGTAGCGGCACGAAGGCCGGGTCGTCCCAGTAGGTGTCGAAGGTCGCCTCGAACTTGCGGAGCAGGTCGGGCGTGGCGACGACGGACAGCCGGACGTTCCACTCCAGGCCGTCGAGCAGCGCGGCCTCGCGAGAGGTTGGAGCTGCCGACGTAGGCGGTGTCGAAGCCGGTGTCGCGGCGGAACAGCCAGGCCTTGGCGTGCAGCCGCGTCGACTGCGTCTCGTAGCTGATCTTGCACCTCGGCGCCGAAGTCGCTGGACCAGCTCGTCGAGGGCGCGACGCTCGGTGGCGCCCATGTAGGTCGTGGTGATGACCCGAAGCGGCACGCCGCGCTCGCTGCAGCGTCGTCGAGCTGGTCTTCGAGCAGGCGCAGGCCGTGCCACTTGACGAAGGCGCAGAGCAGGTCGACGCGGTCGGCGGTGGCCAGCTCGGCGCGCAGCTCGGCGCGAGCGTCGGCTCGTCCGACGGCGTTGGTCAGCAGCGCGGCCTGTGACAGCGGCGTCACCGGTCGGGTGACGGCACGTTGGCGCGGAGTCAGCGGGTTGTCGAGTGCGACTAACTGCTCGATTGTGCCGGGTAGCTGTTCGTCAGGCGCCTGTACAAGGCGCAGAACCTCGTTGACGATCACGACCTGCTCATCGGCGTCGCTCTCGTCCGTAATAGTCGGCGAACCGCGTCGGAGACGTGCCGCGCCAGGACATCTGGTGCTTCCGCGGGGTCGACGTCGGAGAACTTTGCTGCGAGCGCGGTTCCATGTGTTCGATTGTCCGATCGAGGCGAGCGTCCGGACCTTCTCGTAGATCCCCTCAGCGAAGTCGTTCATGACCGGGAAGCCTGCCACTCACCTGGGTGCGTGGCCGCTGCTTCACACTCCCGTGTTGCCGGGCATCATCGCGACCAGCGCCGCGTCCGACGGAGATGCGCAGACGCCGAGGCATGACAGCGTCCCATTTTCGCAAAGCCTCAGCAGCGGGCCGACAAGGGACGCAAGCTCAAACAGCAGACGAGGGCTACTCGACATGGTGCGGTCCTTGCCGCGTGGAGTCCAGTGTGCCGTCACGGCGGCGCGCAAGATCTTGGCGACTGTCAAGAAGCACCGTCAGATGCTCCTTGAGGGGCGAGGCGAGCCAGCGCCATACGGACGCTGCGCCGAGGTCATGGGAGGGCCTGATCCTTGCCTTCTAGCCAGGCGATGACATCGAGGACGCGTAGAGCGCTCACCTCGGCGGGCAAGCCAGCCGCTGCGTGAAGGCGTAGGAGTCGTTGATACAGGTCGAAATCGTCGGCACGGAGTGCCACCCGCAGTGGCTCCCAGAGTCGCGCACGGGTATCGGTGACACCAGCTACGACCGAGTCGTAGATCGGACGGAGGCGTGGACGCTTCCGAGCAAGGAGCTTGCTGGCGATCGTGGGACCGACACTCGGCAGAGTCTGGAGCTCATTCATCGGTGCCGGCCCGCCCATGAGTTGTGTAGTGGTTCGGCCTCATCGGCGAGGTCACGGTCCGGACCCAGCGCCCTCAGGAGGTCACTGAACGTGCCGGCGCGCCCACTAAGGAGGGCATAAGCGGCGCGCGGATCGACTTCGACAGAAAGAAACGTGACTGCGACC